>NZ_RHFG01000009.1 GCF_004745485.1 Brevibacterium sp. S22 | reverse complement strand
CGGCCGATCAGTTCGCTGAGATCTCGAAATGGCGGGCCAGGAAGGAAGATATCGGGCTGGCCACTGCCAGAGCTGAGGCGGTGCGTCGGGCCAAACGCGTTCTCGACCTCGATGAGGAGTTGGCAGGCAACCTCGACAAACTCACTGAACTCATCAAGGCCAGCCCGGCTGCGGCCTTGCTGGAAGAGCCCGGGGTCGGGCCCTTCAGCGCCGCGGTGTGCTTCACCGCCTGGTCTCATCCCGGACGGGTTCGCAACGAAGCTGCGTTCGCTGCCCTGGCGGGGGTGAATCCGATTCCTGCCTCGTCGGGCAACACGCATCGTCACCGGTTGAATCGGGGTGGTGACCGGCAATTGAACCGAGCCTTACACACAGTGATCATGAACCGGATGGTCCATGACGAGCGGACCCGAAAGTACGTTGCCAAGCACTACGGTGAAGACCCGACGAAGAAGTCGAAGAAGGAAATCCGACGCAAGCTCAAATGGTATCTAGCGCGTCGGGTCTACAAGATCCTCAACGCGCTAGATACCGTTCCTCAACCTGCTTGACAAGACATAGAAGGATCGAGGTTGCTGAGCCGCCGTCAGGTAGCAATCAGGGGTGGGTGGGGCAGCCGTCGATCCAGACTTCAGCGATGTCGGCGGGCGTGCCCATGGCGAAGATCGTCGCCAAAGCGTCGGCGTCGTCGGCAGCGTGGCGGATGCCGACGTCAAGCGGCTGGCCCTCTGCCGGGCGGATAAGCACGGCGTCGAAGCGCTTGCCCTCACTCAGTACGCCGACCTCATCGAGTTCGAGCGCTTCGGCGCCTGCCGCGGTCGCCAGGTGCAGCAGATGGGCCGACGTCAGCGCCACTCCCCCGGCCGGATCGAGCTGCTGCATGAAGTACGACTGCACGCCCTCCTTGAACAGGTTGAATCCGGTCCCCGCTCCGACGTCCGAGCCCAGGGCCACCCGGACGCCTGCCTCCACATGCCTGCGCAGCGGGAAGAAGCCGCTGGCCAGAGCCGAGTTCGAGGTCGGGCAGTGCGCAGCCACGGCCCCCGCTTCGGCCATCCGCGCCAGCTCCCGATCCTGCGGGTGGACATTGTGCGCAAGCACCGTCCGCCGCCCCACGAGACCTGCCCGGTCGTAGGTGTCGAGGTAGTCGATGGCCTCGGGGTGGATCTGTGCGACCCCGGAGATCTCATCGCGGTTCTCGTTCAGATGCGAGGTCACCCAGATCCCCGGATTCTGCGCCACGAGGCGACCGCCCGCGGCCAGCATCTCCGGTCCCGCCGAGAACGAGAACCGGGGCGTCACCGCATAGCGCAGTCGCCCCTTCCCGTGCCACCGGTCGATGAGCCCCTGGCTCTCCTCGAGCGACCGCTCGACGTCGGTGAGCAGGGCATCTGGCAGGTTCCTATCGCTTGTGACCAGGCCGGATGTGATTCGCAGCCCCGACTGCTCGGCGGCGGCGAAGAAGATGTCCATGGCGGTCGCGAAATGCGAACCGAAGACCATCGCCGAGGTGGTCCCCGCCGAGATCAGCCCCGTGAGGAACTCGCCGGCCACCGCCTCCGCATAGGCGGGCTCACCGAGTTTCGCCTCTTCGGGCAGGGCGCACTGGTCGAGCCAGTCGAGCAGCGGCCGTCCGAGGTGGCCGATGGCCCGCACCTGCGGCAGGTGGACGTGGGTGTCGACAAGACCGGGGATGAGCACGCCGTCGCGGAGGTCGACGACCTCGGCGTCGGGGTGCGTGGACCGGGCGGTGTCGAAGTCGGTGCGAGAGGTGATGAGTCCGTCATCGACGACGAGGGCGATGTCGGAGGCCGAGCGCAGCCTGCCTCCGGTGAATGGGTTGTCCGGCGTATCGAAGACGCGAACGCGGTAGATGACCACAGTGGTTCTCCTTGAGTCAGTGGTGGTGCCAGTCAGTGGCGGCCTGTGTTCAGGCCATGCGGGCGAGCAAGTCCGCGGCGACGCTCACGGCGATCGCTGCGGGCGCTTTGCCCGGCAGATCGGGCAGTCCGATCGGGCATCGGATGGTGTCGATGATCTCGGGGTCGAAGCCTTCTGCGGCGAGGTTCTTGCGGAACCGCTGCCATTTCGCATTCGATCCGATGAGCCCGATCGAACCGAGGTCGCCGCGGGTCAGCGCCGCGGAGCACAGGTGCAGGTCCTCGGCGTGGTCGTGGGTCATGATGACCACATGCGCACCGGCCGGCAGTGCGGTGAGCACCTCTTCCCCGACGACGGCGAATTCGGAGCTGATGCGTGCGACCGGGGTCTCCAGTGCATCGATCGCCTCGAGCTGCTCGGGCCGCGAATCGCTGACCGTGAGGTCGATATCGTGCCGGGCGAGGATCCGAGTCAGCTCGAGTCCGATATTGCCGATGCCGAAGATCGCCGCTGCGGCCGGAACAGGCAGGGGTTCGAACAGCATCGTGACCTCTCCGCCGCAGCATTGGCGACCGTACTTGGCCGGCGCCTTGTCGTTGAGCCGCAGGGTGAGCATCTCAGGGGCACGGGCGTCCTCTGCGAGGAGTTCCCGGGCACGGGTGAGGGCCGTCATCTCGAGATTGCCCCCGCCGATGGTCCCGAACAGGTCATCGGCGGTGGCGATCATCTTCGCTCCCGCCTCGCGTGGGGCATGCCCACGCACCGCGGCGAGAGTGATGAGGACAGCCGGCACCCGAGCTGTGCGAAGCTCGGCCGCGGTGTCCATCCAGGTCATGACGGAACTCGTTGTCCTTCCCTCGCCGAGGCGGCCGCCCCCGAGTCCTGCCCGCGGGCTTCTTCGATCGCCCAGAACACCGCTTCGGGTGTCGCCGGTGATGGCAGGTCGACGCTGTGGCCGGGGCCTGCGAAGGCGCCCACGGCTTCGCGGAGGGCTTCGCGGACGGAGAAGGCGAGCATGAGCGGGGGTTCGCCCACGGCCTTCGACCCGTACACGGCTCCATCTTCATGGGCTCTGTCGAGGAAGGTGACGTTGAAGATCTCGGGGACTTCGGAGAAGCTCGGGATCTTGTACGTGCTCGCCGCCTGAGTGGCCAGTCGTCCCCGGCTCGGCTTGTCGGATTCGTCCCAGCGCAGGTCTTCGAGGGTCAGCCAGCCGGCGCCCTGGATGAATCCGCCTTCGATCTGTCCGAGGTCGAGCAGCGGTGACAGGGAGTCTCCGACATCGTGGACGATGTCGACGCGGCGCAGGGTATAGGAGCCGTCGAAGCGGTTGACTTCGACCTCGGACACGGCCGCCCCGTAGGCGAAGTACTTGAATGGCTCGCCCCGCATCTGCGACAGATTCCAGTGCAGTCCCTCGGTGCGGTAGAAACCGGAGGCCGAGAGCTGGATGCGCTGGAAGTAGGCGGTGTTGATCAGCTCTTCCCAGGTCACCGTCTTCGCCGAAGACAGTGCGGAGACGATTCCGCGGGAGATGCTGACCTCATGAGCGGGTGCCCCGAGGATGCCTGCGGCGACCTGGCGCAGCCGGTCGAGGATCTGGTCGCAGGCGTTCTTCACCGCTCCGCCGTTGAGGTCGGAGCCGGAGCTCGCTGCCGTCGCGGAGGTGTTCGGCACCTTGTCCGTGCGGGTCGGGGCGAGACGCACCGTCGACAGCGGCACGCCGAGGGTGGTGGCCGCGACCTGCAGCATCTTCTGGTGCAGGCCCTGCCCCATCTCGGTGCCGCCGTGGGTGACGAGGACGGACCCGTCCTTGTACACGAGCACGAGCGCCCCGCCCTGGTTGAAGGCGGTGAGGTTGAACGAGATGCCGAACTTCACCGGGGTGATCGCCAGTCCGCGTTTGATGTGCTCATGGCCCGAATTGAACTCTTCGGTCTCGAGTTCGCGGGCCTCGAGGTCGGATTGGGAGATGAGCTGATCCCAGCAGGCTCCGATCCGCTCCGGGTGGCGCACCGGTTGGTAGTAGGGAGTGTCCTGACCTGCCGAGTAGAAGTTCCGACGCCGCAGCTCACGGGCGGACAGTCCCAGCTTGGGGGCGACTCGACCGATGATGTCCTCCATCACCAGCATGCCCTGCGGGCCGCCGAACCCGCGGAAGGCCGTCTGCGAGGTCTTGTTGCATTTGGCGATGCGCCCGGTGACGCGGATATTCGGCACCCAGTAGGCATTGTCGATATGGCACATCGCGCGGGTGAGCACCGGTTCGGACAGGTCGAGGCTCCACCCGCCGTCGGCGGTCAGAGTGGAATCAAGGGCGAGGATCTTCCCATCCTCGGTGAATCCGACCTTCCATGAGGAGTGGAAGCCGTGGCGTTTGCCGGTCATCGTGATATCGCGAGTGCGGTCGAGGCGCAGCCTCACCGGTCTGCCCGTCAGCTTCGCACCGAGCGCGGCCAGGGCGGCGTAGCCGTGCGGCTGCATCTCCTTGCCGCCGAAGCCTCCGCCCATGCGCAGGCACTGCACAGTCACCTCGTGGGCGGGGACTCCGAGGACATGGGAGACGATGTCCTGAGTCTCGGTGGGGTGCTGGGTCGAGGACTGGATGAAGACCTGTTCGTTCTCATCCACATGGGCCAGGCAGGCCTGCGTCTCGAGATAGAAGTGCTCCTGGCCGGCGAATTCGAACTCGCCCTCGAAGACATGAGCGGCATCGGCGAAGGCGGAGTCGACCTCGCCCTTGTCGATCGACAGGGGCTTGCCGTGGTAGCTGTCGGCGGCGATCGCATCGCGCACGGTCACCAGCGACGGCAGCTCGTCGACCTCGGCGTTCACGGCTGCCGCACCTTCCTTCGCGGCCTCGAGATCCTCGGCGAGGACCCAGGCCAGGGGCTGGCCGAAGAACATGATCTCATCGACCGGCAGCATCGGCTCATCGTGCTTGACGCCCTGGTCGTTGACGCCGGGGATGTCGGCGGCGGTGATGACCTTGACGACGCCGGGCACCGCATAGGCGGGTGCGATGTCGATCGCGCCGAGGCGGCCATGCGCCGTCGTCGCCTGCACGGGGAAGGCGTGGAGGACTCCGGTGAGACGTCCGACGAGGTCATCGGTGTAGAGCGCGGTTCCGGTGACATGGCCGAAGGCGCTTTCGTGGTGGTGGCGTTCGCCGACGACCGGGTCGGCGGGGCGCTGGGAGAGCTGGCTCATCACTTGACCTCCTTGCTGGTCACGGCCGGGTGGCCGAGCTGCTCGGCATAGAAGCGTTCGAGGGAGGACCGCAGCATCGCGGTCCGGTATTTCGCACTCGCCCGGTGGTCGTCCATCGGGGTGCCTTCGGCAGCGAGGGTCTCGGCTGCGGCGTGCACGGTCTCCAGGCTCCACGGCTGCCCTTCGATCAGGGCTTCGGTGGCGGTGGCGCGCAGCGGGGTGGCGGCGACTCCGCCGAGTCCGATCCGAGCCTTGACGATCACCCCGTCACGGATGTCGACGGCGTAGCCGATCGCCACCGAGGAGATGTCGTCGAAGCGGCGTTTGGCGATCTTCTGGAACGATGTCAGCGGCGAGAGCGGCACCGGGATGCGGATGGCGGTGATGAGCTCATCGGCTGCGCGGACCGTCTGCCGGTATCCGGTGAAGTAGTCGGCCAGCGGAACGGTCCGTGACCCGCGCACCGAGGTGAGCACGAGTTCTGCCTCGAGTGCGAGCAGGGCCGGAGGAGTATCGCCGATGGGCGAACCGGTGCCGAGGTTGCCCCCGATCGTGGCCCCGTTGCGGATGAGGCGGGAGGCGAACTGCGGGAACAGCCTGCCCAGCAGGGGGATCTCGCCGGCGAGTTCGCGTTCGAGTTCGGACAGGGTCTGAGAGGCACCGAGTTCGACAGCGTCTGCGGTGCGGCGGATTCCGCGCATCTCCTCGAGCCGATCGACGGCGAGGATGTTCTTGGCGCGGGCTCCCTTGATGTTGACCTCGACGCCCCAGTCGGTGGCTCCGGCCACGACGGTGACTTCGGGGTCGGCGGCGAGGATTTCGACCGCCTCGGTCAGCGTGGCGGGACGCCGGTAGCGTCCGATGGTCCCGGTCGCGGTATCGGCCCGCTGGTAATCGGTGGCCACGGCGGCCGGGGCCGGGTGGTCACGGCGGGCGGCGAGGGCATCATCGGCGGCCGGCTGTCCGAGGGCGTTCGCAGCATCGCGGATGGGGCGGTATCCGGTGCAGCGGCACAGGTTGCCGGACAGGGAATGGAGGTCGAAGCCGTCGTCGCAGCGATCGGGGCGGTAGTATTCGGCGGCCATCGAGGAGATGAAGCCGGGGGTGCAGTACCCGCACTGGGATCCGCCGCGCACGGCCATCTCTTCTTGGACGGGGTGGATGGATTCGCCGTCGGCCAGGCCTTCGGCGGTCACGACCTCTCCCCCGTCGAGCGCTGCCGCCGGCAGCAGGCACGAGTTGACCGAGGTCCAGCGGGTTCCGCCGGATTCGTCGGGGCGGGCGACCATGATCGCGCAGGCCCCGCATTCGCCTTCGGCGCAGCCTTCCTTCGCTCCGGTCAGACCTTGACCGCGCAGGAAGTCCAGCGCATTCGTATGGGGTGGGCCGTCGAATTCGCGGACGGTCCCGTTGACGTTCACTTCGGCAGTTGACTGATCCGTTGTCGCAGCGGACATCGCACTTCACACCTCCCGCGCCTCTCCACTGAGACGCACAGTGCATGGTTGGAACAATGTGCTTCGTTCTTCGAGCCTCTGGTTATCCATGCGAACAGCGCAGAAGAACGCGGAATCGGGGACTATGCGTCCCCGCAGGTCAGGCCCCGTGGGCGATCTGACCTCTTCCCCAAGCTGAGTGTCCAACCATTTTTCTCATGCCCCCAAGATAGCCGATATCGGTCCGCGAACGAAGTACAGGACGAATCCGGCGGAGACGACCCACAGCAGCCAGTGGACCTGGCGGGCCCGTCCGCTCGCAGCGTGGATGAATGCCCAGGAGATGAATCCGACGCCGATGCCGTTGGCGATCGAATAGGTCAGCGGCATCGTCACCATGGTCAGGAACACCGGCAGCGAGGTGCGGAAGTCGCTCATGTCGATCTCGCGGATCTGCGTGACCATCATGGCGCCGACGACGACGAGCGCGGCGGCTCCTGCTTCCATCGGGATGACGGCGATGAGCGGGGAGAAGAACATCGACAGCAGGAACAGCACGCCGGTGATGCATGCGGCCAGTCCGGTCCGTGCGCCTTCGGCGATGCCGGCGGCGGAATCGACGAAGACCGTGTTCGACGACCCCGAGGCGGCTCCTCCGAAGACGGCGCCGAGTCCCTCGACGACGAAGGCTCCGCGGATGCGCGGGAACATGCCGTCGGGAGTCTGGACTCCGGCCTGGCGGGCCAGACCCGTCATCGACCCCATGGCGTCGAAGAAGTTCGTGAACACGAGGGTGAAGACGAGCATCGTGGCCGCGAGCACGCCGATGCTCTGGAAGCTTCCGAACAGGTCGAAGGCTCCGATGAGTCCGAAGTCCGGTGCGGAGACGATCTGCTTCGGGATCTCCGGGGCCGAGAGGTTCCAGCCCAGCGGGTCCGGGTTCTCCGGGTCGCCGACGGTGCCCAGGTGCGCGAACGCCTGGATGATGATCGCGGCGATCGTGGCGACGATGATGCCGATGAGGATGCCGCCGGGGATCTGCCTGGCCACGAGGATGCCGATGAGCACGAGCGCGAAGACGAACACGAGCGTCGGCAGCGAGCCGATCGACCCGTCCTGTCCCAGCTGGACGGGCGGTCCCTCCGGGGTGCGGGTGACGAACCCGGAGTTGACGAAGCCGATGAAGGCGATGAAGAGTCCGATGCCCACCGTGATCGCGATCTTCAATGCATGCGGGACGGCGTTGAAGATCGCGGTGCGGATGCCCGTGGCACCGAGGACGACGATGATGACGCCGTTGATGATCACCAGTCCCATAGCATCAGCCCAGGTGACGTCCTGGACGACGGAGACGGCGAGGAAGCTGTTCATCCCCAGTCCGGCGGCGAGTCCGAAGGGCAGTCGGGCGACGACGCCGAAGAGGATCGTGATGACGCCGGCGACGAGCCCGGTGACCGCGGTCAGCTGAGCGAAGTCGAGGCTGTCGCCGGCGACGTCCTGGGAGCCGCCGAGGATGAGCGGGTTGAGGACGACGATATAGGCCATCGCGACGAAGGCGACGATGCCTCCCCGGATCTCCTGTCGGATCGACGACCCGCGCTGGGTGATTTCGAAGAATCTGTCGAGAAGCCCCGGTCTCGAGGATGCGGTCTGCACCGCTTGGTCGTTGTCAGCCATTTTCATGGACCACCTCAGGTTGTTCGATTTGGTCAGCCGCCGACATCATCGTCGTCGGCCCTGCGCCTTGAACGTGCGCGTGAGACAGGCAAGTCATCGGTCCACGACCGAACCAGAACTTTCGCATCCTGGAAAACTATTTCTGTTTCACCGAGCAAGTCTCGCCGCTCGACCCTGGTGTGTCAATCATCACACCTCTGCCGACGCCGATGCCGTCCCTCGACGGGACAGACGAAACCCCTGACCAGAAGCGTCTGATCAGGGGTTTCCCTTGGCGGTGGCGGTGGGATTTGAACCCACGGTAGGGGGTTGCCCTACACAACATTTCGAGTGTTGCACCTTCGGCCGCTCGGACACGCCACCGCCGACAACTGTACAGCGGCGGACTTTCTGCGTCCAAATCGGTTCACCGTGAGGTGGGACACGTCAGCGTCTGGCCGCGAAGAACTCTCTCAGCAGGGCCCGGCCCTCCTCAGCCCGGATGCCCGAGGTCACCTCCGGATGGTGGAGTGCGGCACGGTCGCGCAGCAGATCCCACAGCGACCCGACGGCCCCTGCCTTGTCATCGAAGGCGCCGAAGACGACGCGGTCGATCCGGGAGCCGACGAGGGCGCCGGCGCACATCGTGCACGGCTCCAGGGTGACGACGAGGGTGCAGCCGTCCAAACGCCACCCCTCCCTCGCCGAGGCGGCCTGCGAGATCGCCATGAGCTCTGCGTGGCCGAGCGGATCGGCATCGACCTCGCGCCGATTGTGACCGCGCCCGATGACCCCACCGGTCTCGTCGATGACCACGGCCCCGACGGGAACGTCGTCATGAGCGGGCGCCAGCGCCGCCTCGGCGAGGGCATACCCCATCCATTCGGCGAACTCAGCGTTCAGCGTGCGGCCTCGAGCTGATCGGCGAAGCCGACGGTCTCGCCGACGTGGGCGACGACTCGGGCGGGGTCGGACCGATAGCTTTCGACCTGGTCGATCAGGGTGGCGGCGGGGACTCCGCGATCGGCGTAGATTTCGGCGTCTCCGCCCCATTCGGCGTCGGCGTCGAATTCGAGCATCTCGACCTCGTCATCGTCCTCATCCTCGTCGACTTCGACTTCGTCCTCCTCGGCCCCGAAGTCCTCTTCGGGTTCGGCGTCGTAGGCGTCGGGACGGGAGTCGAGGAAGTCCGCGAAGATCTCCGCGAATGGGCTCGCCTCGGCCGCGGCGAGATCGGAGAGGAAGACCTTGACCTCATTGTTCGCGCACAGGCGCACGAGGCCGAACCATTCGTCTTCGTGTTCGATCACGGCCACGGCCTCTCCGTCCTCGCCCGCGGCTCCACGCATCGTATCGACGAGGTCGTCGAGGTCGTTCGCGTCTCGGACGTCGACATCGAGGGCGCGGAAGCCATCGCCGGTATCGGCCAGGATCTCAGTGAAGTACGACATGCCTCCATTGTGAACGCTTCGCTCCATGTTGACCACTGCCGGAGACATCGAGTTCTCCCGTACCATTTGGGTATGCATCTTCACGTAGCCGATCACCCGCTCATCGCCCACAAACTCACCGCCCTGCGCGATGTGAACACGGATTCCGCTCGTTTCCGACAGCTCACCGAAGAGCTCGTCATGCTGCTGGCCTACGAGGCGACCCGGTCGGTGTCCGTCGAGGACAAGGAGATCTCGACCCCGGTGACGACGACCACCGGCACCCGCATCGCCGAACCCCGCCCCGTCGTGGTTCCGATCCTGCGTGCCGGGCTCGGCATGCTCGACGGAATGCTGCGCATCCTTCCCACCGCCGAGGTGGGCTTCCTCGGAATGGTCCGTGACGAGACGACATTCGAGCCCAGCGCCTATGCCGACCGTCTGCCCGATGACCTCACCGGTCGGCAGATCTTCGTCGTCGATCCGATGCTCGCCACCGGAGGCACCCTGGCCATGGCCATCGACTTCCTCCTCGCTCGCGGCGCTCGTGATGTCACCGCCGTGTGCCTCGTCTCCGCCCCCGAAGGCGTCGAGCGCATCGAACGCGACTACAGCGATTCCGCCGAGGTGAAGGTGTACACGGCGGCGCTGGACGAGAAGCTCAATGACAAGGGCTACATCGTGCCCGGACTCGGCGATGCCGGGGACCGGATGTACGGAATCGTCGACTGACTTCTTTGTCATAATTCGTCACAGTCGTCTCATTTTCGCCCGTTCCATTGCAGTGTCTTTGTTTTATGACAAATAATGAAGCCATGACTTCAGTGATCCACCAGATGCGAATGCCTGCGGCAGACATGTGTATGCCCTGCGTTCGTGGTCGGTGATCGTACTCCCGCTGTCCGGCCTCGAACGAGTTCACTCAAGCAGCGGACTCTTCCAGTCATATCGACCTCTTGGTCTGAGCAAAGGACAGCTATGCCGAATCCAGAACCCGCCTACGTCCACCCGCGCAGCGCCGTGGCCACTCGACGTGCAGGAGCCAGGTTGAGCGCAGTCGACCCGCAGAACGCACCGCATACCTTCGGACCCGCCGGCGTCGTCCCCTCGCCGAAGGCCGCTCGCGGAATCATCGTCTACATCGGACTCGATGAGTCCAAGGCCGCAGCTGACGGCACGAACCTCTCAGCGATCGCCGCTGAGCTGCAGGCCTACGCCAAGGAACTGGCCACCCAGGCCGAGACGCAGGCGGTCATCGCACTGGCGCCGGAGGGCCGCGGCAGCGATATCGACGCTGTGCGGGCCGTCGCCACCGGCTCTCCCGCCGCGACCGGTGCTCCGGCCGCGACTCACGGACCTGTGCGTTCGCGCATTCCCAACCGCATCCACCCGCCGGCTCTGCGCGAGGACTCCGCTCCGGCGGCTCCCGCGCCCCGCGGTTTCGGTGGACGGGCAGGCGACATCTACACCCAGGCGACGGGCGAACGCCTGCGCATCGACATCCCGCGTCGCGAGGTCCGCATCGATGGTGAGCTCGTCGATGTCACGACGAAGGAATTCGACCTGCTCGCCACTCTCGTCTCACACGCCGATGAGACTCTCCCCCGTGAGGATCTCATCACCGCAGTGTGGTCCGGTGGTGAGGTTCCCGACGAACGCACCGTGGACGTGCACATCCGTCGACTGCGGCGCCGCCTCGGCGAATACGCGTCCGTGGTGCGCACGATGAGGGGTTCCGGTTACCGGTACGACACCCACCCCGATGTGAATGTGTGGAGCGCGACGGCGCGTCGCTGACGCGGCGCGGCTGTGAGCCGTGTCGCAACTGGCTTCCAGCGTGGGGCCAGAATTCCCGGTTAAGATCGTTGATCGATGAACCAGGCATATTCTTCACCGCGCAGAAGGCACAGCCCCGCGAAGGGCATCACCGCATTGATCTTCGGGATCCTCTATGCGGCGTTCCTGCTCCTCCACAGTCTGCTGCCCACGCGGATGGGCATCGCGCTCATCCTCGAATCGGTGCTCCCGTGGACGGGGATCGTCCTCGCGCTGGTGCTGCTCATGGTCCTCATCCGCTTTTCGTGGCTCTCGGTCATCGGGTTCCTCGTGCCCGCTCTGGTGTGGACCGGGATGTTCGGACCTGCCCTGTTGCCGAATCAGGATTCCGGTGATCCGGATCTGACGGTGGCCACCCACAATGTGGGGGCGAGGATGCCGCAGCCGACGGCCGCCGCACAGAATATCGTCGACCGTGATCCGGACATCGTCACGATCCAGGAGCTCGAGTCCCTGTCGGGCAAGATCATCCACAAGGAGCTCGACTCCTCGTTCGACCATTCGCAGGTCGTCGACACCATCGGCGTATGGTCGAAATGGCCGATGTCGGAACCCGAGGAGGTTGATCTCGGTCTGCAGTGGCCGCGCGCGTTCGCAACCACGATCTCGACCGATCACGGTGACATCCGCTTCTATGCTGTGCATATGCCTTCGGTGCGTCCGGGGCACGAATCGATGCGCAACGCCGCCCTGCGCCGGTTGGCCACGACCGTGGAGACCGACGGCGCCGCACATGTGGTCATCGCCGGCGACTTCAACACGGCAGCGACGGACAACAATATGGAGACCCTGGTTCCGCCGCTGCAGGATTCCCGGGAAGAGGCCCGAGGCGGCTTCGGCTTCACCTGGCCCGCCCGGTTCCCTGTCACCCGGCTCGATCATGTCCTCTACCGCGGTTTCGATGCCACCTCCGACGAGGTGCTCGAACGCGGATCGAGTGACCATCGGGCCGTCTTCGCCGGACTCGACCTCAAGTAGTCGCAGTCCTCGGACACTGGGTCAGTGCGTGCACTGACCCGTCGGCTGCGGTGTGCGGTCGGCAGCACCGGCTTCGAGTTCGTCGGCGATCTCGGCGCGGGAGAGTGCATACCCGGTTTCCTCATCGGTGGCCGAACGGGCGAAGACCATGCCGGCGACATTTCCGTCGGCGTCGATGAGGGGGCCGCCGGAGTTGCCTTCGCGGATGATGCCGCGCACCGAATACACCTCGCGGACGACCGAGTTCTCGTCGTAGATGTCGAGGCCGCGGGCGTTGATCTTCTCCCTCACCCGCGTCGGGGAGATCGTATAGGGACCATTGGCGGGGAATCCGACGACGACGGAGTCGTCGCCCGGTCCGAGTCCATCGCCGAAGTCGAGTGCGGGAGCGTCGAGTCCTGGGACTCGGAGCACGGCCACGTCTGCTTCGGCATCGAATTCGACCACCTCGGCGCGGTAGGGCCTGCCCTTGCCGCCGATCTGTACGGCGAGTTCCGAGGATCCGGCCACGACGTGGGCGTTGGTGGCGACGAGTCCGTCCTCGTAGACGAAGCCGGAGCCTTCCGAACCGGTGGCGCAGCTGGTGGCTGTGGTCGTGATCTTGACGACCGAATCTTCGACGCTGCGACCGACGTCGACCATGCCTTCGTCAGGTTCCCCGACTCCGCGGATCTGTTCGGGCTGGCCGGAGAACACCTGCGGGAACCCCGACGCGCTCAGTCCCTTCGCCAGACCGCCGAGGGCGTTCTGGGAGGAATAGGGAATGGTGCGGTCGATGGCGGCGATGACGGTGGAATCGGCGACCCAGCGGTTGGGTTCGACGAGCGGGGTCGTGCGAATGAAGCCGGCGGCGAGCCAGACGACGAGGACGTAGACGATTCCGGCGGTGACGGTGCCGCCGACGGCGTCGATGCCCTGGCCGAGGTCGGAGTCCATGGAGCGTTTGATCCACGCGCCGATTCCGCTGCCGGCAAAGGCGAACAGGACGCTGAGGACCAGCGGCATGGAGGCCAGCAGCATGAGCACGCCGGGGTTGTCCATGACCTCGGTGCCGGTGCTCAGCGATTCGACGAGCGGAGAGAGCAGGCGCCCGAGGATCCAGCCGACGATGAAGCCGGCCGCTGTTCCGATTCCGGTGATGATGCCCTGGCGGAACCCGGCGAAGAGCGCGCTGATGCCGAGGACGATGAGGAGGATGTCGAGTACAGTCACCGCTGGAACTTACCGCAGTGTCTGTTTGGAGGCCGTGAGCAGACGTTCACGGGCATCGGCGAACTGCTTGAGTTCGGCACGTTCGATCTTGCGTTCCTGCTCACCGCCGATTCCTGCGAGCACACGCATCCGTGTCGTCGACAGCTTGCCTGAGGTGCGGATCATGGTCTTCATCTCCTCCTTGCCGCCCGGGAACGACTTCGCCCAGCTGCGACCGTTCTTCCGGCCCTTCCACGTTCCGAGCATGTCGACCTCCGCATGGGTGAGCCATCCGGAGTTCGCATAGTCGCCGAGCATGTTCTGAGTGTGCAGTCGTTCGCTGCGGCGCAGGATGAGTCCGAGGGTGACCCAGGCCCCGGAGAGGACGGCGCTGAGGACGATGAGGCCGATGATCTGCGGGAGCATTCCGCCCATGACATCACGGGTCAGTTGGCCGAGCACGCCGAGGAACGTGATCGAAGCATTCCAGAAGCCGTGCAGGACCATGCCGAGCAGGAGACCGGGAAGCCACATGAGGATGAGTGACCACCACGGCCATTTGCGTGCGGCGAAGCCGATGGACACACCGGCGCAGGTAGAAAACGCCGTATGAAGCAGCGGTGAGCCGAGGCAGCGCATGGCGAATGTCACTGCCAGCCCCGGAAGTTCGCCGTCGTTCCACGACTGGCCGAGGTAGAGGATGTTCTCGGTGAAGGCGAAGCCTGCTCCGATGAGTGAACCGTAGACGAGTCCGTCGAGGGGGCCTTCGAAGTGGCGACGGGCGGCGAGGACGATGACGACGAGGAGGACGGTCTTCGTCGACTCCTCGAGGATCGGAGCCTGAATGACTGCACCGATGATGTCGGGCACCCCGTTGATGCCGACGATATAGAGCGCGACCTCACCGACGAGTGAGAAGCCGAGGGTGAGGATGACCGAGGCGACGGCTCCCCAGAGAAGACAGATGCCCAGAAGGAGCTTCGGCTGCGGTTTCCAGCGATCAAGCCAGAGCACATACGCGATGATGCCCAGGAGCGGGACGGCCGAGAGTCCGATGAGTGCGAACAGCCGCACTCCGAAGCTGAGTCCACCCAGCAGGGCGAGGCCCGCCAGGCCGATGACGAGCACAACGAGGACGAGGATGGCGGCGACGAGGCGGACGATGTTCCCTGTCGAATCAGGTGCGGCCTCCGGCTGGGACTGGCGCACCGCACCGGTCCAGGGAGTGTCGGTGACGACCTGTTGGGGTGCCTGCATGCCCGCGCGGATCCGCATCTCCTGAGTCACCGTCGGTGCGAACCGCGGCTGCGCATAGACGCGAGCCTGCACCGGCGGCTGGACGTACATCACCGGCTGGCCGGGCATCGGCTGCCCCTGCACCATCGGCTGCATGTGCGGCGGCATCGGCTGGCCCTGCACCGGCTGGCCCTGCACCGGCTGGCCCTGGGGTGGCACGGGGTCTGGCCGCGGGCGGAACCGATCATGATTCTGCTGCTGGCCCTGCGCCTGGGGCGGCTGCGGTCGCTGCGAACCGGGACCGTTCTGTGCCGACATAGCTCGTCCTTCTGCAATGGGGGGAAATTCCGCTCACCTCAGTCTAGAGTCCATGCCTTCCGGCAACGGCCTCATGGTGTATCCGTCCAGCAACACTTCAGCCGACTGCCACCTTCTTCGGACGACTCGCCAAGGCCCACTCGAACATTTTCTGCTGTGGACGAAGGCGCACAGTCGGCTGCGCGGCCAGATGGCCGAGATGCCGCCTCAGTACATCCCACTGCTGCCCCGATCGCCTCGATACTGCCGTTCATCCCCGGCCGCACTCCCCCACTCGGCGTCGAGCAGCACGTCGTCGACTCAGACGTCAGTTCCTGTGGATGCGCGAAGCGCTGTCCACAGGCCACCGAACGACCCTGGCCCGACAGACAGATCCCGTGTCGAATCGGTCCATGACTACTCTCAGACTCACATCGCTGCGCACCGCGCTGCTCCTCATCGTCATCACAGTCGCTTCTCTCATCGGGCTGGGACCAGCCATGGCCGCGGGACCGCCGGTCAGCCTCGGCGAGGCTCCGGTGCACAGCGCTCCCGGTGCCTATGGGCCGGGGATCTGGCACCACGCAGAACAGGGCAAGACCTGGTACGGCTCCTACCGCACATTCCCAGACACTTCCGCCTACTGCATCGATGCGGGAAAGAAGTCTCCGCTGCCGAAGTATTTCAAGGGCTCGTCGGCCGAGAAGGTCACCTCGTCCCGCACCGCGTGGGCGCTGCACGAATACTCGGGATCGAAGTCGAAGGATGTGCAGGCGGCGCTGAGTGCCGTGGCCCGCCTCGACAAAGCACTGCCCCACGACCACAAGGTGCCGCCGCAGAAACCGGCTGACCTGGGCAAGAAGTTCTCCGGTGCCGCGAAGCAGCATGCGAAGATCCTCGCGGAGGCGAAGAAGTATGCGGGTCCCTACACCCTCGACATCAGCCTCGAACCGGTGCTGAGGATGCCTGTGCTCGACCCCCACGCCGCCCCGGAGTCCGCCGCTTCTCCTGACTCCTGGGCATCAGGTCCGAAAAGCCTCGGCACCCCTACGGATGAGGCGACGCTGGCGATCTCGCTGACCAGCGCCTCCGGGGCACAGGTTCCCGGTATCGCGATCAAGCTCGAAGCCACCGGGGCAACGGATGCCCCGACGACCCTGACCACGGAGAAGGAGCCCGTGACCACGACGCTGCAGGCGAGCGCGCCCGGCAATCTGTCCGTGACCGCCTCGGCGAAGGTCGCTCCGCAGTCCGTGCGCGTCTTCGAACCGACGTCCGGGACGCGGGTACAGCGTGTCATCACCCCGGACACCCCCGATTCCGTCACGGACAAGGTGGCACTGGAGCTGAGCTCCCAGCCGAAGGTGACCACCGAGATCTCCGACCAGACACCGACACCAGGCGAGACGGTCACCGACGATTTCACCGTCTCCGGCCTCATCGGCGACCACACGGTCACCGTCGAACACACCCTGTGGCAGACGGCGACGAAGCCGAAGCAGGGCACGAAGAACGACGACGCTCGCGAAATCGGGTCCGTGACCTCGAAGGACGTCGGCAACGGCGCTCACACCTCCGGTGAGGTCACCGTGCCCGAGGACTTCCGCGGCTGGCTGTACTTCACCGAGACGATCGCCGGGGACAAAGCGACGCAGGAATGGAAGGGAATCCACGGCCAACCCCGTGAGACCGGCTTCGTCCCCTGGACCCCGACCGCCGACACCGAGGCGGTGCTTGAGGGAACATCGACCCACGACGAGGTGGCCGTGACCGGCCTGCGCCCCGGCTCCGAAGCCGTGCTCACCATCACCGCCTACCATGTGGAGAACGAACCCGCGCAGTCGAAGGAGCCCGACGGCACGGAGCTGTCCGTGCAGGACTTCACCGTCATCGCCGATGAAGAGGGCCACGTCGAGATCAGCACTGAGCCGATCGATATGCCCGTCGGCTGGGTCACCTATGTGACGACGATCGAGGGCAGCGACGTCAATGCGAAGTGGACGAGTGACTGGGGCGTGCCGGCTGAAACCGTGCACCGCCCGCCCGAGGAGGAGCCGAACACTCCCCCGGCACCGCCAGAGGAACCGAACTCGCCGCCGGCTCCGCCCGAGCAGCCGAGCGCTCCTCCCGAGCAGCCTGAGGCCCCTGAGTCTCCCGAAGCTCCGGAGGAGCCGGAGACCCAACCGGTCGCTGAGACTCCCGCGGCCCCGGCCCCACCGGCCGAGCTGCCTCGCACAGGCACAACCGGCAACGGCATGCTCATCGGCTTGGGCATCGTCCTCGTCGGCCTCGGATCCACGATCCTGCTGATCTCCGGCAGTCGCCGCGACAGAGAATAGGAGAGAGTGAATGCACGTCATCCCCGACCGCAAGTCTGTGGTCGGGGATGACGTGTGTTCAGTCCTGCACCCATTCCTTCGCCCAGGCGCGGGCGCCGTTCATCATCAGGCCGACATCGGCACCGACGAGGACGAACGAGGCGCCCGCCTCCAGGTACTTCCGTGCCTGGTCAGGGTCGAAGGCGTTGACACCGACGGGTTTGCCCGCAGCGCGCACAGCCTCAAACGTCCGCGTCACCGCTGCGGTGACGTCCGGGTGCGTCTGCTGACCGAGCAGGCCCATCGACGCGGCCAGGTCCGAAGGTCCGACGAAGACACCGTCGATGCCGTCGACCGCAGCGATCTCGGCGGCATTGTCGACTGCGGTCGCCGACTCGATCTGCACGGTCAGGGACACGAGCTCCTCGGCCCGACCGAGGTAGCCGTCCACGGCATTCCACCGGGAGGCCCTGGCCAGGGCCGAACCGACTCCGCGCACGCCTTTCGGCGGGTAGCGGACGGACGCCACGGCCGCCTCGGCGTCGGTCTTCGTGTCGACCATCGGCACGAGCAGATTCTGCGCGCCGAGGTCGAGGTACTGCTTGATGAGCACCCGGTCGTTCACCGGCACGCGCACCACCGGGGTGGCCGGGTAGCCGTTCATGGCGCGCAGCAGGCTCAACGTGGTCTCGAGGCCGATCGGCGAGTGCTCGGCGTCGATGAGCACCCACTGCATTCCGGAGGCCGCGGCGATCTCGGCGGCCACGGGCGAACCCGAGCACACCCACATCCCGGCCAAGTACTCGCCTTCGGCGAGGCCGGCGACCCGGTCGGCAAAGGTCTGCGGAAGGTCTATTCGAAACGGCATGTGATGACTCCCAACTCTCCATAGTCGGCGTGGACGGTGTCTCCCGGATGGACCCACATGGGGCGGGTGAACGAACCAGCCAGCACGGTCTCTCCTGCGCGGAGGACGTCGCCGTGTTCGGCGAGTTTGTTCGCCAACCACACGATGCCGCGGGCCGGATGGTCGAGAACGGCGGCGGCGACACCGGAGTCCTCGATCGTCTCATTGCGGTAGAGCAGCGCGTTCACCCGCCGCAGGTCCACGGCGTCGACGGCGACCGGACGCCCCCCGATGACCATCGCACCCAGTGCCGCATTGTCTGAGATGGTGTCGACGATCGTGCGTCCCTCCATCTCGATGCGAGAGGACAGGACCTCGAGAGCGGGGACGACGTATTCGGTGGCGCGGAGGACGTCGAAGAGGCTGACGTCGGGTCCGGCCAACTCCTCGCGCAGCACGAAGGCGAGTTCGACCTCGATCCGCACACCCGAATACTGCGAGTGATCGATCACGGATCCGGTGTCATAGACCTGGTCGGCGAAGATCGCCCCGTAATCGGGTTCGGTGATGCCGGTGGCCTGCTGCATCGGCTTCGAGGTCAGGCCGATCTTGTGACCGAACAGCCGACGCCCGGCAGCCTCACCGCGGCGGCGCCATTCGTTCTGCACCGCGTAGGAGTCCTCGACCGTCATGTCCGGGAACTGCGAGGTCAGCCGCGGGATCTTCGTGCGGGTCCGCTCCGCCTCGGCGAGGTCGTCGGCGATCGTCGCGATCGTCGCTTCATCAAGCATGTGGTGTCCTTTCAGAGCTGGTTGCCCAGCTTGCCCTCGTTCTCATCCGCGCGGGTGTAGGAGAACCCGTCCGCGCCGATCGTCACGGCCATCTCCGAATCATCCGTGCGTGCGTGTACGGGCTGTGGATTGCCGTCGAGGTCGAGGACGAGGGAGGCGTCCGTGTACCACGAGGGCACGACGGGGTTGCCCCACCAGTCGCGGCGCTGATTGTCGTGGACATCCCAGGTGACGACCGGGTTGTCCGGATCGCCGGTGTAGTAGTCCTGCGTGTAGACCTCGACGCGGTGGCCGTCGGGGTCGCGCAGGTAGAGGTAGAACGCGTTCGAGACTCCGTGCCGGCCGGGACCGCGTTCGATCGCATCGGACCGGCGCAGCGCACCGAGCTTGTCGCAGATGGCGAGGATGTTGTGCTTCTCGTGAGTGGCGAAGCAGACATGGTGCATGCGCGGTCCGTCGCCGCCGGTCATCGCCGTGTCATGGACCGACGGTTTGCGACGCATCCACGCAGCGTAGACCGTGCCCTCCTCGTCCTGGATGTCCTCGGTGACGCGGAAGCCGAGGTCCTGCATGTACTTCACCGCCCGCGGCACATCCGGGGTGACCTGGTTGAAGTGGTCGAGGCGGACGAGTTCGCCGGGGATGTGCAGGTCATAACGCCAGGACATGCGCTCGACGTGATCGGACTGAAAGAAGAACTCGTACGGGAAGCCGAGCGGATCAACCACACGCACGGAGTCGCCCACGCCTTTGACGAAGCCGTCGGGACTGCGGCGGACATCGCAGCCGAGTTCGGTGTAGAAGGCCACCGCCTTGTCGAGCTCTTCCGGGCTGCGAACCCGGTAGGAGAACGCGGCCACAGCAGCGACCTCGCCCTTTCGCAGGACGAGATTGTGGTGGATGAACTCCTCCGTCGAACGCAGGTAGAGCGTGTTCTCGTCCTCTTCGGTGACATAGAGTCCGAGCACGTCGACGTAGAACTCCCGCGAGGCGGCGAGGTCGGTGACGACGAGTTCCATATAGGCGCAGCGGAGGATGTCGGGCGGACTCGCCTGAGGTGTGGCGATGGGATTGTCCGTGACGATCGGCGCCTCCTGGCTGACGTAGTAGCCGGCCGAGGTCAGTGTCACATCTTCGCGATTGGTCATGTCAGCCTCACTGCTTCCCGAAGACCGGGTTGTGGACCTCGCCGAGGTTGATGTGCACGGACTGCTGTTCCGTGTAGAAGTCGATCGAGCGGTAGCCGCCCTCGTGGCCCAGCCCCGAGGCCTTGACGCCGCCGAAGGGGGTGCGCAGGTCGCGGACGTTGTTCGAGTTCAGCCACACCATGCCCGACTCCACGGCCTGCGAGAAGTTGTGCGCTCGCTTGAGATCCGAGGTCCAGATATAGGCGGCGAGTCCGTACTTCGTGTTGTTCGCAAGCTCCAGGGCCTCCTCGTCGGAGGAGAACGGGGTGATCGCGACGACGGGCCCGAAGATCTCCTCCTGGAAGATCCGGGCGTCGGGGGCGACGTCGGCGAAGACGGTCGGTTCGACGAAGTTGCCGGTCTCGAATCCTTCGGGGCGTCCGCCGCCGGCGACGAGGCGGGCCTCGGTCTTGCCGATCTCGACGTAGGACATGACCTTCTCGAAGTGTTCGGGGTGGACGAGCGCGGCCACCTCGGTGTCGGGATCCGAGGGCAGACCCACCTTCACACGCTTGGCCTGGGCGGCATAGCGCTCGACGAATTCATCGTAGATCGATTCCTCGACGAGGATGCGCGAACCGGCGGTGCAGCGTTCCCCGTTGAGCGAGAAGACGCCGAAGATCGTCGCGTTGACGGCAGCCTCGAGGTCCGCGTCGGCGAAGACCACAGCTGGGGACTTGCCCCCGAGCTCCATCGACAGGCCTTTGAGCCAGGGAGCGGCGTTGGCGAAGATCGTCTGTCCCGTGCTCGATTCGCCGGTGAAGGAGATGAGGGGAACGTCCGGGTGCTTGACGAGCGAGTCTCCGGCGTAGCCCTCTTCGCCGAAGCCGTTGACCATATTGAACACGCCGGTGGGCAGTCCGGCCTCTTCGAAGATGCCCGGCCACAGCGAGGCCGAGAGCGGAGTGAACTCAGCAGGCTTGAGCACGACGGTGTTGCCGGTGGCGATCGCCGGGCCGAGCTTCCACGACTCGAGCATGAATGGGGTGTTCCACGGGGTGATGAGCCCGGCCACGCCGATGGGCTTGCGGTTGACGTAGTTCGCCTGGCGGCCGGGAACCTTGAAGGCGTCGTCGACTTGGGCGACGATGAGGTCGGCGAAGAAGCGGAAGTTCTCCGCAGCACGTGCCGCCTGACCCTTGGCCTGGGTGATCGGCAGGCCGGAGTCGAAGGACTCCATCGCGGCGAGTTCGTCCTTGCGGGACTCGACGATGTCGGCGATCCGGTAGAGGATCCGGGCGCGTTCGCGGGGCAGCATCGTCGGCCACGGGCCCTCGTCGAAGGCTGTCTTCGCCGCCGTCACGGCCGCTTCGATATCGGCCTTCTTGCCCGAGGCTGCGGTGATGTAGGACTCATTCGTCACTGGGTTGAGGACGTCGAATTCCTCCCCGTCGATGGAGTCGACGAACTGCCCGCCGATGTAGTGGCGGATCTTCTCCGGCAGTCCTGCCGGCGGGGTTGTGGACTGTGTCATGACTGGTCCTTTCTACGAATCTGTAGTCACATCTGCAGCTGATGCTGCGGTGGTCGTCTGGGAGTTCTGGAAGCTGTGCAGTGTGGCCGATCGGTGTTCGCGCACGGCCCGTTCGATCTCCTGCGCCGAGGCGCGGGCCCGGATGAGGGCGACGATGCGCGAGTGCTCTTCCACCGACTCCAGGGCCCGTTCGGGAACGAAGGAGAACGTCGAATCCCGCAAGTGATTGAGCCGGTCCCATTCGAGTTCGACGAGGGTGCACAGCCGTTCGTTCGGACAGCGCCGGTAGAGCGTTTCGTGGAACTCGTGGTTGAGTCGGGTGAATTCGGCGGGATCGAAATCGTCCAGCAGCGCCCGCATCCGATCGTTGATCTGCTCCGCCGCATCGAGATCACCGGCACCGAGGTGGCCCTGCGCTTGGGCGACGGCTGCTCCCTCGAGGATCGCGACCGTTTCCATCGACTGGGTGTAGGAACCCTGATCGACCATGGCCACGCGGGCCCCCACATTGCGCTCGAAGGTCACGAGCCCGTCGGCTTCCAGCCGGCGGATGGCCTCGCGCACCGGCACTACGGAGGTGTCGAGTTCGAGAGCGATCTGCGCGAGCACGAGCTTGTGCCCGGGCTGGTAGGTCTGATCGGCGACGCGTTCGCGGATCCACCGGTATGCGATTTCAGCCTTGCTCAGTGTGGCGGCGATAGTCACCGGGAGGCCTTCCACTCGTCGAACTTCGCCTTCCATTCGCCCTTCGGTGGGAAGAGCCCTTCGATCGGGTTGCCGGCGGCGACCTGTTCGGCCACCCATCCGTCCTCGATCTCCTTGGTCAGCGCCGCGTCGACGACCTCTTCAGCGAGGTCGCGGGGGATGACGATGGCTCCGTCGTCATCGGCGACGATGACATCGCCGGGCAGGACGGTGGCGTTTCCGCAGGCCACGGCTACGTCCGACTCCCACGGAACGTGACGGCGACCGAGCACGGCAGGGTGCTGTGCGGTGGCGAACACGGGCAGGATGCCGGCCACCTCGGCGGAGTCGCGGACTCCCCCGTCGGTGACGACTCCCGCTGCTCCGAGGGATTTCGCGCGCAGGGCGAGGATGTCGCCGAGTGTGCCGGAGCCCGATTCGCCCCTGGCTTCGATGACGACGACCTCGCCGGGGCGGATCGAGTCGAAGGCTCGCTTCTGCGCGTTGTAGCCGCCGCCGTGGGACTTGAAGAGGTCCTCGCGGTTGGGCACGAAGCGCAGTGTCTTTGCAGTGCCGACGATCTTCGCACCCGGCTGCAGCGGCGCGACACCCTCGATGACGACATTGTTGAGTCCGCGCGAGCGCAGCTGAGCCGACAGGCCGGCGGTCGGGGCTTCGGTGAGCCGAGCGACGAGATCTTCGCCGAGGCTGCCGTCCGCTGCGCTGGTGCCATCCGATTCGCTATCGCTGGCCGCGAGTCCGGCCGCCTCGCGCGATCCCCACGCGTCGACGATCAGAGCTTCATCGACCGCGGGAATGCTGCCGAGGTCTTCATCGAAGTCGCCGGGGCCCTCGACGACGGTGGTGGTCAGCCGGCCGGAGCTCAGTTCCTCCCCGTTCGCTGAGGCGGCCGTGACCTCGACCTCGACCGTGTCACCGGGGACGACGACGGAGGATCCGGCCGGGGTACCGGTGAGGATGACGTCCCCGGCGTCGAGGGTCAGATGCTGGCTGAGGTCCGCGACGATGCGCGGGAGGGTGAAGATGAGCTGCTCGGCGCGCGTGCCGTCATCTTGGACGACTTCGCCGTTGACCCAGGTGCGCAGGCGCAGGGAATCGGGGGCCGCCTCGGCGGCGGGGATGAGTTCGGGGCCCAGCGGAGTGAATCCGTCACGGCTCTTCGAACGCAGGTTCGACCCCTTGTCCGGGGTCTTCATGTCGTAGAGACCGAAGTCATTCGACGCGGTCACGCCTGCCACATGCGACCAGGCGTCTGCCTCAGTCACGTTGCGGGCGGGAGTTCCGATGACGATGGCGACCTCACCTTCGAAGGCGAGAAGCGAGGTTCCGGCGGGACGTTCGATGGTCTCCCCTGTTGCGGCCACGGAGCTGGCGGCTTTGAGGAAGTAGGACGGTTGGGCGGGCCGCTTACCGCGCTGCGCGGCACGGGACTCATAGGCCACATGGACGGCGATGATCTTGCCCGGACGGGCGGGAGGAGTCGACATCGATCTCACACCTCATTTCGGTTGGCTTCACCTCAGATCGTATATGATACGGTTCCCGGGGACAAGTAATCCAGGCCACAGCTTCACCGCTGAAACGGCTGTGCCGGATACGCCAATCGCACGACAGGACACAGAAGTCATGGCAACACAGAAGCACACTCAGGCCCGGGTGGCGTTCGCGACGATCGTGGGCACGAGCATCGAATGGTACGACTATTTCCTCTATGCGGCGGCCTCGGGGCTGGTCTTCAACCAGCTCTTCTTCGGCCCGCTCGGTTCGACCATGTCGACGATGGTCGCGTTCGCGACGGTCGGCATCAGCTTCCTTTTCCGCCCCTTGGGCGCCTTCCTCGCCGGCCACTACGGCGACAAGCTCGGCCGCCGAGTGGTCCTCATCATCACCCTCATCGCCATGGGTGCAGCAACGGCTCTCATCGGCTTCCTGCCGACCTTCGAATCTGCGGGCGTCCTGGCCCCGATCCTGCTCATCGCGCTGCGCATCATCCAGGGAATCTCAGCCGGCGGCGAATGGGGCGGAGCCGTTCTGCTCGCCGTCGAACATGCCGATGAGAAGTCGCGCGGACTGCGCGGATCCTTCCCGCAGATCGGGGTGTCCATCGGACTCCTGCTGTCTTCGGGCGTACTTGCCCTGATGACCTCGATCGCCCCGGGCGACGCCTTCCTCGAATGGGGCTGGCGGGTGCCGTTCTTCCTCTCCATCGTCCTCGTCTTCATCGGCTACTGGATCCGCCGCGGAGTCGAGGAATCCCCCGTCTTCCACGAGATCGCAGAGCGCAAGGAGCAGGTGACGAACCCTCTGGGCCGTCTGCTCAAGAACCACTGGCTGCTCGTCATCCTCGCCTCGCTGGTCTTCATGGGCAACAACGCCGCCGGCTATATGACCACCGGCGGATACATCCAGAACTACGCCACGGACCCGGCAGGCCCCATCGGCCTCGAGCGCGGTCCCGTGCTCTGGGCCGTCGCCGCCTCGGCGGTGTCCTGGCTGATCTTCACGATCATCGCCGGGACCGTCTCGGACAGGATCGGGCGCCGGACCACCTACATCCTCGGCTGGGTGCTCCTGCTCATCGGCATCGTCAGCCTGTTCCCGCTGGTCAACACCGGTTCGGTGGGTATGCTCCTGCTCGGACTCGTCGTCCTGACAGTCGGCCTGGGCTTCACCTACGGTCAGCAGCCGGCCATGTACGCCGAGCTGTTCCCTTCCAGCGTCCGCTTCTCCGGAGTCTCGGTCTCCTACGCGATCGGGTCGATCCTCGGCGGCGCCTTCGCTCCGACGATCGCCAAAGCCCTGGTCTCAGCAACGGGAACGACCACCTCAGTGGCGGTGTACCTGGGCGTCGTCGCCGCACTCGCACTCGCAGCGACGCTGCTGCTGCGTGACCGCACCGGAATTCCGCTGGGCCCCGACCACGAGGACGAGCAGGCGGTGAGCCCGATCATCGGGATGGGATCGCGCGCGCATCTGACCAGCTCGAACGGTGACCGGGACAACTCCGGCACCACCAGATCGTATATGAACTGATAGCATTCGAATATCACGACGACGTGTCAAGAACCGGAGGTTGACATGCATTTCCATCAGAACGGCTACGTGTCCGCGGACCCGCGGATCGAAGAAGCCGCCGGCTGCGGGATCGAGCGCAGTGAGGATCTGCCCGATGAGGTCGATGTCCTCATCGTCGGCAGCGGTCCTGCGGGGATGATCGCAGCGGCTCAGCTCTCGCAGTACGCGCACGTAAACACGCGGATGATCGAGAAGCGGGATTCGCGGCTGGTCATCGGTCAGGCCGACGGCATCCAGGCCCGTTCTGTCGAGACCTTCCAGGCGTTCGGCTTCGCCGAGGAGATCATGCGCGAGGGCTATCACATCACGGAGATGTCCTTCTGGAATCCGGATCCGGAGAACCCCGAGCACATCATTCGCACCGGTCGGCCGAAGGACGACGAGCACGGGATCAGCGAATTCCCGCACCTCATCGTCAACCAGGCGCGCGTACTCGACTACTTCGCACAGTTCGCTGTCCAGTCCCCCGGGAGGATCACCCCGGACTACGGGATCGAGTTCGTCGACCTCGCCGTCGACGCGGACGCCTCGGCCGCCTCGGCGAAGGACCATCCGGTCTCGGTCACGGTCCGTTACACCGCGGGCGAACGCACCGGTGAGGAACGGACCATCCGTGCAGGGTACGTCGTCGGCTGCGACGGAGCCAGGTCGAAGGTGCGGTCGGCGATCGGGCGGACGATGACCGGTGATCAGGCCAATCATGCCTGGGGTGTGATGGACGTGCTCGCGAACTCCGACTTCCCCGATATCCGCACCAAATGTGCGATCTCGTCGAAGCACGGCAATATCCTCCACATCCCCCGCGAAGGCGGGCACCTGTTCCGAATGTACGTCGACCTCGGCGAAGTTCCCGAGGATGACGCCCGGAAGGTGCGGTCGACGAGCATCGACGAGATCATCGATCGTGCCAATGCGATCATCGCGCCCTACAGCATCGATGTGAAGAACGTGGCCTGGCATTCGGTCTACGAGGTCGGGCACCGGCTCACGGATGCCTTCGACGACACGGATGAGACCGATCCGGCTTCGCCGTGTCCGCGCGTGTTCATCACCGGCGATGCCTGCCATACGCACTCGGCGAAGGCCGGTCAGGGAATGAACGTGTCGATGCAGGACGGCTTCAATATTGCGTGGAAGCTCGGTCAGGTCATCTCCGGTCGGTCCTCGACGGAGCTGCTGCGAACCTACTCGGCCGAACGTCAGGTGGCGGCGAAGAACCTCATCGAGTTCGACAAGGAATGGTCGACGCTCATGGCGACTCCGCAGGAGGAGCTGCCGGACAAGACCTACCTCGAGGACTTCTACGTCAAGACTGCGGAGTTCCCCGCGGGGTTCATGACCGAGTACACGGAGTCGATGATCACGACGCCGCCGACGCACCAAGAGCTCGCGGCCGGTTTCCCGATCGGCAAACGGTTCAAGTCGGCTCGTGTCAAGCGCAGCTGCGATGCGAACTTCGTCCACCTCGGGCACGAGGCTCGTGCCGATGGTCGCTGGCGGGTCTACGTCTTCGCCGATCGTGCCGCACCGATCATTGGCGACTCCGCAGCTGGCGACTCCGCCGGCCGCGGCGAGTCGAAAGCGGCGGCACTGGCTGCGTGGCTCGAATCGGATCCCGCCTCTCCGCTGGTCGCCTACCGCCGGGAAGGTGAGGATCTCGACGCCCTCGTCGAACTCAGCGTCATCTACCAGCAGGAACACAAAGAGTTCGCGTTCCCCGATGTGCCGACGGTCTTCCGCCCGCACGTCGGAGCCTTCGATCTCGAATACGTGGAGAAGATCTACGCGACTCTGCCGGAGGAGGACATCTTCGAGGTCCGCAAAATCAGTCGTGATGGTGCCGTCGTCGTGGTCCGCCCCGACCAGTACGTCTCGGGAGTCTTCCCGTTGGATGCGCATTCGGAAATCGGCGACTACTTCGCGGGAGTCTTCGAACCCGTGCAGTGAGTTCGCCGTTCAGCATTCCCGGGCGGTGAGGACCGCCACCCACGGCGGACGCGGCACTCAGCGACGGGTTCGGTTGCCGCGCCGCCGAGGGGTGATTCTGGGCTCCGCGAAAACACTCCGGCTGTCTGAATCTTCGGCATCCCACATGAGCATGGGCGGCTGGCCGGACTGTCACCGGCACGCCCCTGGCCTCACGCCGTGGGACCAGGGCGTTTGGCCATGCAGCGTTTGATTCGTTCGCGGCGGTGACGATTCTGTTGAGACGCGGCGACCAGTCCACAGATTCCTGAGGTGAAGAAGAGGACGCTCCCGAGCACCCAGAAACCGAATCCTGCCGCAGGATAGGCGACTTCCATGCCACCTGTGGGCATGCCGTCGGCGGTCTGTCCGTCCCACATCATGATCGGCGGATCGGCGACCATCTGCAGCAGGTGCAGACCCAGCACCGTGCCCAGGACGATGGCCGCAATCGACCACCATTTCGATGCGGACAGCAGCCAGGCAGTGAACGCGGTTGTGAGGATGATGATCCAGAGCGCGAGGTAACCCGGATTGAGATCATTCATGTCGATCGGGGAGAACCCGAGAGACGTCACACGGATCCGCATCGATCCGGTCCCGCCGCTGTCGAGGACAGGCACGAAGATCGTGATCGCCCAGCAGGCCACCGACCCCAACGGGAGCACACGTGCTGCGAGGTTGAGACTACGCCCTCGTGCGGTCGTCAGTCGTGTGTCTTCGTTCCTACCCGGCCTGTCCATAGACACGATTGTCTGCAGTAATCGTGTGACGGGTGTTCCCGCGTTGTTCCAGATCCGACACGCAGCCTCGGCTCAGTCCGGTCCGAAGACCACCTTCACCAGTTCCTTCTCGACCGGGCTGGTTCTGCAGTCCGCCGCGGTCGGTCGCCGGTGTGAATTGCGTCTGCGCCAGTCAGCGATCTTCTCCGCACGCGTGCAGTATCTCGGCGGCAGCTGCTCAGGCAGTACGAAACTCGGGACGATCGGCTGGAATTCGATCGGAGGGTCCTCCGTTGTGGTCGGCGACTCGTCTCGCTCCGGTTCGAGGAATCGGGAGAACGCTTGCCGCCAATCGGCCTGTGGCGGCGAATCTCCGGGCTCGGACACTGCTTCGGGGCGCGGGAACCGCATGCGGCGGACCACCGCAGGTGTGGCCACGTCGTAGGATCGCCCACTCGGTGTGGTGACCCGCAGTCCCTCCGCGGTGGCTTCGTGCCTCCATCCGGGGTGTTCTTTCGCGTAGTTGCAGGATGCGCACAGTCCTGAACCGTTCTCCCAGGTGGTCGCCCCACCTGATGCGACCGGTCGAGCGTGGTCGGCATGACGGATCGGGGCATCACACCACGGGGTCCGGCATACATCGTCGCGGTAAGTGATCATCTGCCGCAGTCGGCCGGTGAACTCTCGGCTCTTCGCGTCCATTCCGACCAGCTGTCCGTCATCGGGACGGGTGAAGATCCTGCTGATGAACGTCTCCGCCTCGTTCGCGGCAATGAATTCCCGCGCCGTCTTCGCCGGCAGCGGCCCGAACCCGGGCAGCCAAGCCGGCACCAATCCGTCGGAGAGCAGGGATTCGGCCTCGACGAGCAGGTGGATCTCCGCGGGCACCGCCGTTGCGCTCGATTGGCCGCTGAGTCGTTCGACAAAGGTGTCGGCGAGCACCTGCTGGCGATTCCGTCCACCTGCATCACCGGCGACAGTGATCGACTCGGCGCCGGCCCGGAGGCTCTCATAGGCGGCGACGGCCTGTGGAAGCGGCAGGATCGCGGAGATCCTGGCCATGCCGTCATCGATCACGGTGAGGTTCACGCGACGATTGGTCGCGGCCTTCGCTGCCCGCTTTGCTGCCGCCTCAGCGTCCATCTCCGCACTGAGTGCACGCACCTCGGCACGCAGGCTGCGCAGCCCGGTCGGTTCCAGACTGCGCTTCATCCGCGTATCGACCTTGCGCCGATCGGCATCGGCGAGGACCGCGGTCTCGTCGACCATGATTCGTGCCTTGTCTTCGGAGATCTCCCCCTTGGCCAAGGCTTTGAAGGTATTGGGCAGCCCGACGACGATCGTGCGGGCGGTGCTGAGGAACTTCCTGCCCGATCCGGGCGAGACCTTCTTCGCCAATCCGACTTCGTCGCCGGCGCGTCTGCCGCAGTCGATCACGGGCACCCGGTTGAGCCGGTCCCGTTCGATGCGCAGCGCTTCGAAGGCCACCGCCTCCTTGGTCTGTGCCGCGACGACAGCTGACTTGAGCTCTTCGAGCGCTGTGATCCGCGCCAGCGTCTCCGCCTCGGTGTCACCCTGGTCGAGGCCGCGCAGGAACTCACCGAACCGAGTGATCTCGGTCAGTGCTGCGGAATCCTCCATCGGATCCCGGACGAAGTCGGTGTCCATATGAAGACCGTACTGCGCGGCACTGACGTAGAGAATGTTAAAGACAGGTTCCCGGTGTGACCCAGGCACTGACTGACCCACCAATGGCGTCCTTCTCGTGATCAGTCCACCGGGAATTCTGTCGCCCACCGAAGAGAACCAGCCGGTGGGGACATGACCTTATAGGAGCGTGACTCCGCGACCACGGAGTCTCGTCTACGTCCTGTCTGCCCGACCGACTGGCCCTCGCCCCACCAGTCCAATGGAAGAGGCAGACACCATCATGACAGCACCAGAGACGAATGTGTACGCCGGCATCGACACCCACCAGAACACCAACCACGTCGGCATCATCAACGAAGTCGGCAAGAAACTCGGTGATAGAGAATTCCCCACCACCAGCACCGGCTACCGGGCACTGCTCGACTTCATCCTCACATTCGGCGCCATTATCGCCATCGGTATCGAAGGCACCGCCTCCTACGGGGCTGGAATCACCGCCTACCTGCGCACCCACAACATCACCGTCAAGGAAGTCATCCGCCCCAACAGGCAAACCCGACGCGGCGGGAAGTCCGACCCCATCGACGCCTACTCCGCGGCGAAGACCGTCGCCGCCGACGCCGATGACCTCCCCGTCCCGAAACTCCTCGGCGGGACGGTCGACGGCATCCGCATGCTGCTGAAAGCCCGGACAACGGCGGTCAAGGCCCGCACAGCTGCCACCACGCAGATCATCCACTTCCTCACCACCGCACCCGCCACGATCCGGGAGCAATACGCCGGACTGACAGGCGATGACCTCCACGCTGCTCTCCTCGGAACTCGGCCGGCAGCAGGTGACCATCTCGGGATCGCCCTCCACCGGCTGGCGCGTCGGATCGAGTTCCTCGCCGACGAGATCGACACCGCTCATGCCCAGCTCGATGCCCTCACCAAGGACGTCGCCCCCGCACTGGCAGCGGCGAAGGGCATCGGCGCGATCTCGGCTGCGAAGCTGCTCGTCACGGCGGGCGAGAACCCGGAACGGATCACGTCGAAGGCCGCGTTCGCGGCCCTGTGCGGGACCAGTCCGTTGCAAGCATCATCAGGGAAGACGAACCGCCACAGACTCAACCGGGGTGGTGACCGGCAAGCCAACAGTGCGCTCTATGACATCGTGAAAGTTCGCATGTCCTACGATCTGCGCACCAAGGAGTACGTGGCGCGTCGGACAGCAGAGGGGAAGTCGAAGAAGGAGATCATGCGGTGCTTGAAACGCTACGTCGCCGACGAAGTGTATTCCCTGATCACCAACCCACCAGCCGTGCCTGCCATTGACGATCTACGGCCGTTACGGCAATCGAAGAAGATGAGTCTTAAGACCGTTGCCGAGCATTTCGGCACATGGGCAATCACGATCTCGCGGCTCGAACGTGGGCTGGCTCGTAATGACGAGTTCGTTGATGAGTACCGCAAATATCTGCTCGAAACCGTTTGACATCTATAGGAGCATCACGACATTCGCGACGGCTGGATCAACCAGCGTTATTCCTGGTCAGAAACCTTGATTGGTCGCCCGAGTCAGCACCCCGTCCCGGTCACCCGACCGAGCCGGTCACCCGACGCCGCGCTGGATGCGGTTGAGGACCATGTCCATGGCGACGATGTTGTGTCCGCCGTCGGGGATGATGATGTCGGCATTGCGCTTCGAGGGTTCGACGTAGAGCTCGTGCATCGGTTTGACCGTGCCCAGGTACTGGTCCTCCACCGACTGCAGGGTCCGGCCGCGGTCGACGACATCGCGTTTGATTCGGCGCAGCAGACGCACATCGGCGTCGGTGTCGACGAAGAGTTTGATGTCGAGCAGCTGACAGATGCGCGGTTCGGCGAAGATGAGGATGCCCTCGACGATGATGACCGATGCAGGCTCGACCAGCGTGGTCTCATCGCTGCGGTTGTGGATCGAGAAGTCGTAGACCGGGCTTTCGACCGCCTCCGAGTTCCGCAGCGCGGTGAGGTGGTCGACGAAGAGGTCGTTGTCGAAGGCGTCGAGGTCGTCGTAGTTGACCTTTTCGCGCTCCTCATAGGTGAGTTCGTCGCGCCGTTTGTAGTAGTTGTCGTGGAAGAGCACCGACGGCGGGCCCTCACACTTATCCAACAGCGCCTGAGTCAGCGTCGTCTTTCCGCTGCCGGTTCCGCCGGCCACGCCCACAACCAAAGTCTCCACGCCACAAATATAGACCACGACCCTCGCCGAGGCGGCTCCCGGCCTACGCACTCACCCGAGGCTGCGCGTCAGCTGGGTCCACAGCTCCTGGTCGAAGCGCCGCCTGCCCAGCAGACCGGCCATATGCCTGACCGCATTGTCGACCTTGCCGCGCCAGACTTCGATCGCCGTCTTCGCATCCGCCCGGCTGAGTGCCCGGAAAATGGCCCGATCATCGCTGACGATGCGATCGCTGGCTGGCGAATAGTCGAGCTGGAGGATGGAGATGAACAGCCGCAGCCGCAGAGTCAGAGCTTCAAAAGCACGAGCCGATTCCCGCAGCCCCGAAGCGCGGGCCAGCTCCTGTTGGAAATGCAGGTCGGCGTCCTCGACATCGATTCCGCTGCGGGTGGGCGCGGAGGCCTCGACCTGCCGCAGGGCCAGCTGCACGGGCACGAGGTAGCGCTGCGGACGCAGAGCCAGGGACCTGAACACGACCTCCCCGACTGCCATGCGTGCGGCATAGAGGTCGAGCACGTCGACGGTCGTGATCAGCGGGATCCGTGCGCCTCCCCGGGATCCGTCGAGCAGTTTGTCATCGACCATCCGCCGCAGCGCCGCATCGACCGAGGCTCGGGGCACCTGCATACGGCGAGAGAGCAGGCGGGGATTGATCCGGTCACCGGGCTCGTAGCCGGAGTCGATGATTTCCTCGCGCAGCGCGATCGCAAGATGTTCGGTGATCGATCGGGTCTCTTTCGGCAGCCACGATGAGATCTCCATTGAGTCAGAACTCATGGAACTTCTCTGAGGCTCGAGCGGAACAGATTCGCGCCACAGCACTCCTTCGAGTCCGTGCCGGACACGTGCGGCGAGCAGATCGAGCAGGGACCCGGGGATGTCCTGACACTCGCCGAGGCGGCTCCTGAGAACTGCTGCGAACTCGTCGAAGTCCTGACACACTCTCACCCGGCCTCCCGCGTCGTCGGGCAACGCGCCCGGGACCTCGCCGAGGGGGTCGAAGACAAGGAAGTCACTGTCCCCATCGAGCAGTGCGAGCAGTTCGGCGGTGGGCACCTGCCGATGCTCGCTGTCGAAGCGCTGCGCCCACCTCTGGACTCCCGCGGTCCGCAGGGCCGCGGTGATTCCCGCGATGCGCCGTTGGATCCGTCGTGGCGGCACTGCGGCGGCCTCACCTCCCGCTTCACCAGCAACGACGCTGCGGATGCCGAGGATGACAAGGGGAAATCCGCTGGCGGCGAGAACGAGCTCCCTCCCGCCTGCCACCTCGGCGACGGGGAGGGTGAGAGCACGGACGGACCGGGCGACGATGCTCTGGCTCAGCCCCGTCGCCTCGGCCAGGGCACGGGTCGAATAGTCCCGCCCGGAGATCCGGGCACCCGCGGTCGCGACGAGGGCCTCAACGACCCGGTCGGCCGTCCCCTGGATCGGCGGACGTCCGCTGCGGGGACGATCCTCGAGGTCGGATCGGCTCGCCCACCGACGCAGGGTCGACGGTGATGCACCCGTGCGCGCAGCCGCCTCGGCGAGGGTCGACCTCGTCAGCAGCGCCACCGCGTCACGGCGGAACTCAACGGAGTACATTCCTCTATTCTAGTACTTCTGACTCAAACATTCTCTGGGATCGACTCCATCTCTTCACCCCCGGATTCCCGCGGCGCATACTGAACTCACACCCGAGCTCCACGGTCAGCGCCGATGCGTGAGAGCACCAACACCGAGCACCGAAGGAGCACAGTTGCTGCACACCGAAACCGACCTCGACACGCTCACTGCCCAGTCGATCGACACCGTTCGCCGGTGGCTGCGGGTGTCGACATCGATGACCACGGCGAAGAACCCCGCGGCCGAACGCCTCTCCGCCGTCCTCTCCGACGACAACGGCCTCGACTTCACCGTCGGGTTCGTCGATCGGGTCGTGCGCACCGATGACGTCCACGCCGCCGCCGACGCGCTGACCGAGGTCGGCAAGCTCGCTCCCCAGACGATGTCGTACCTCGACCGCGCACAGATCAAGGCCGGTGCCGCCCTGGCAAAGATCGCCCCGCAGGTCGTCGTGCCCGCCGCCCGCACCCGCCTGCGCCAGATGGTCGGTCATATGGTCGTCGACGCCCGGGACAAGCAGTTCGGCAAGGCCGTGGCCGCGCTCACCGCCGACGGTCACCGACTCAATATCAACCTCCTCGGCGAGGCCGTGCTCGGTGACGGCGAAGCCGACAACCACCTGGAACAGACCCACCGGCTGCTCGCCCGCGACGATGTCGACTATGTGTCGGTGAAGGTCTCCTCCGTGGCGTCGCAGATCTCGATGTGGGCCTTCGACGAAACCGTCGACTACGTCGTCGACCGCCTCCGCCCGCTCTACAGCCAAGCAGCGAAGGCCCCGACCGGTGCGAAGTTCGTCAATCTCGATATGGAGGAGTACCAGGACCTCGAGCTGACGATCGCGGTGTTCACGCGGCTGCTCTCCGAACCGGAGTTCAAGGATCTCGAGGCCGGAATCGTCATCCAGGCGTACCAGCCCGACGCGCTCGGTGCGGTGCAGCGGCTGAGCGAATTCGCTTCCCGCCGCGTCGAGAACGGCGGGGTCGGGATCAAGGTCCGCCTCGTCAAGGGTGCGAATCTCGCGCTGGAGACCGTGCATGCCGAAATCGCGGGCTGGCCTGCGACAACGTGTGATTCGAAGCAGTCCACGGACGCGAACTACAAGCGGGTCCTGCACTGGCTGTTCACCCCGGAGAGGATGAAGGGCCTGCGCATCGGCGTGGCCGGCCACAACCTCTTCGACATCGCCTTCGCCCACCATCTCTCCGTCGAACGTGCGGTGACCGAACGAGTCGAATTCGAGATGCTCCAGGGCATGGCCAGCGAGCAGGCCGCGGCCGTGACCGAGGACGTCGGGGACCTCCTCCTCTACGTCCCGGCCGTGCACCCGAAGGAGTTCGACGTCGCGATCTCCTACCTCGTGCGCCGCCTCGAAGAGAACTCGGCGAGCGAGAACTTCATGTCCGGCATCTTCGACCTGGCCAACGGCAACGACGTGTTCAAACGTGAAGCCGACAGGTTCACCGCGTCCGTCGCACAGCTCGAATCCATCATCGCCACCGATGGTGAGACCGCTCCGGAGCCGAACCGGACCCAGGATCGCGCCGCCGAGGCGGATTCCGCGGCCGCCGCGGCCGCCTCGGTGGTCCCCGAGCGCTTCTTCAATGAGCCCGACACGGATCCGGCCCTTCCTGCCAACCAGGAATGGGTGCGCACGATCATCGCCGAGGCGACCGCCCCCGGCTACCTCGATGACCGTCCGAACGCGCCCAAGGTCGAATCCGCGGCCGAGCTCGATGCGATGATCGCCCGCGGTCGCACCGCCGCTGCCGAATGGCGCGGACTCGGAGCCGCCGGACGTGCGGAGATCCTCCACCGGGCCGCGGACATCTTCGCTGCCCGTCGTGGTGAGTTCATCGCCGTGGAGGCCGCCGAGGTCGGCAAGATGCCGTCCCAGTCCGATCCCGAGGTGTCCGAGGCCATCGACTTCATCCGCTACTACGCGCTGAACTCGCTGGAGCTTGAGAACCTTGAGGGTGCGACATTCACCCCGGATGAGATGGTCGTCATCACTCCCCCGTGGAACTTCCCCATCGCAATCCCCACCGGCGGTACGGTGGCCGCACTGGCAGCCGGATCCGCGGTCATCCACAAGCCCTCGAAGCCCACACCGCACTGCTCGGCGCTCATCATCGACTGCCTGTGGGAGGCCGGCGTGCCGAAGGATGTGCTGCAGCTGTGCGCCCCGATCGAACGGGAGCTCGGTCAGCATCTCGTCTCGCACCCGGACGTCGACCGAGTCATCCTCACCGGTGCCTCGGAGACCGCGGCAATGTTCAAGTCCTTCCGGCCCGAACTCCACGTCAACGCGGAGACTTCCGGCAAGAACGCCCTGGTCATCACTCCGGCGGCAGACCGGGACCTCGCCATGGCCGACCTCGTGTATTCAGCTTTCGGCCACGCCGGGCAGAAGTGCTCGGCCGCCTCATTGGGAATCATGGTCGGATCGACCTACGATTCCGAGCGCTACCGCCGTCAGCTCATCGATGCCGCCTCGTCGATGGTCGTCGATTGGCCCTCGAACCTCGCGTCGACCATGGGCCCGCTGACCGAGGATCCCTCGGACAAGCTGCGTCGGGCACTGACGACGCTTGAGCCCGGCGAATCCTGGCTCCTCGAACCCAAGCAGCTCGACGATTCGGGGCGCCTTTGGAGCCCCGGGATCAAGGACGGGGTCAAGCCCGGTTCGTTCTTCCACCTCACCGAGGTCTTCGGTCCGGTGCTCGGACTCATGCATGCGAAGGATCTCGATGAGGCCATCGAGTTCCAGAATGCCGTGGATTTCGGCCTCACCGGCGGCATCCACTCACTCGACCCCGAGGAGGTCGCCACCTGGCTCGATCGCGTCGAAGTCGGCAACGCCTATGTCAACCGCGGAATCACCGGTGCGATCGTCCGACGTCAGTCCTTCGGCGGCTGGAAGCAGTCGTCGGTTGGGCTGGGATCGAAGGCGGGTGGCCCGAACTACCTCATGCTCTTCGGACACTTCACCGATTCCGGCGATCAGGACCTCGAGGCGGCGAAGGCCGACGACCGGCGCTGGTTCGACCGCGAATTCGGCGCGGCGAAGGACCACACGGGTCTGCGCGCGGAGGCGAACATCTTCCGCTACCGCCCCCGCCCGGTGACTCTGCGCGTCACGGCCGAGGCGAGCCTGTTCGACCTCGAACGGTCTCTGCATGCGGCGTCGACCGTGGGATCGACGGTGCAGCTGTCCGTCGCCGAGGATGTGCCCGCCGAGGTGAAGATCGCGGTGACGAATGCCGGTGTGCCTGCTCGCACCGAGACGGCTGCCGAGTTCGCCGAGATGGTCGCACAAGGTCGCTACGACGACACCGTGGGGGCGCGCATCCGCCTCCTCGGACGGTTCGAGGACGAGCTGCTGGCAGCGACCGCACCACGTCCGGAGGTCGCGATCATCGATGAGCCGGTGACCACTTCGGGCCGGGTGGAGCTGCGGTACTACGTGCAGGAGCAGGCGGTGTCGATGACGCTGCATCGCTTCGGCAACCCGAGCCGTGACTTCCACGAGCTCGCCGCCGCCCTCACCTCCTGAATTACTACCTGACGGCGGCTCAGCAACCTTGCGCGAGGTTGCTGAGCCGCCGTCAGGTAGTTCTGGGGGTTTCTCACAGTCTGCGGCGACCTCAGAACCAGTTCTGTTCGTCGGCGGTCAGCCAGCTGATCGGATTGACATTGCGGCCGTTCGACATGGCCACGGACAGAATGTTGGCGAGATATCGGTCTTCGGAGATCTCCAGCGGCCGGCCCGCGCTATCGCGGCTGCGGCGCAAGTGACGCAGCAGCGGGCGCCCGCGGGCGACGCCCAGGAGGGATGCGTCCTGCTGGCCGCAGACCGCAGCCGAGAAGACATGGTCGGCGCCGGCGAACACTATGCCGTGCTGTTGGGCGAGGCTCCGGCTGACCGAGGGCGCGTCATTGGGTACCTTCTCGACCAACTCGCCGAGGTGTTCGGGGTAGCTGGTCCTCTCGACCATGACCTTCTCCCCGTCGAGTAACCGTACGCGCAGCACCCGCAGCACACGTGCACGCGAGTCGACATTCAGTGCCGCGGCCGCTTCATCTCCCGCAATCCGCCAGCTCTGTTCGATGACGTGGCCACCGGGAGTGCGACCGTGTGCACTCGCCCATTGCGCGAAGCTGCGGAACTCCTCAGCCACTGCCGCCGGACGAGGTCTGCGCAGCACTGTCTTGCGAGCACCCCTGCGACCGCCCACTGTGCCCTCGCTGACGAGCAGTCGCAGAGCTTCGCGCACTGTTCCCGGCGCGACTTCGTACTCGGCGGCCAATGCTGCTTCGGACTCGACGCTCTGGCCCACTTGTCGCGTCCCGTTGCGAATCGATTCGCGAATCTGTTCCGCGATCTGTTCGTACCGCGCCCCGCTCGCTCCAAGCGGCTGCTGCTGCGACTCGGTCACACCCTCAGTCTCCTTCCAGTCCCGCCGACGTTCTCAGCACCGCATACGATGCTGTACATCTACGCTACCCCACGCCCTGCGCCGACGGCGGCACCAGGAACGCAATCACCTCATCCGTTTTGATTTCGCGGGATAGGCGAGCGATACATGTTCACCCACCTGGTGCTATCAGGTCACCTTCTGTTCACACCTCACTGGTGAGGATGTATTCGATATTGCATCCTCACTAGTGATCTAGGTTGTTTATCTGCCGCCAGTTCCCTATCGTGGATGTGGATCGAATCACCTCGAACGAGAACAACATGCGCTTGCGCACAAGTCCGAAAGGCGAGTACGACCATGCTCAAACACACACGAAAGGTCACCGCTGCCCTCGCACTGGGCGCTCTGGCAGCTCTGTCCGGCTGCGCTGGCAGCGGAGAATCCGAGGAATCCGCCAATTGGCGATCTGCGACGTCGGTCGAAGACGGCGGGGGCATGGATGCTCTCGTCGAGGCGGCTCAGGCGGAGGGATCGCTCAACGTCATGGGCCTCTACCCCGATTGGGCCAACTACGGTGGGCTGCTCGACGCGTTCGCGAAGAAGTACGACATCGAGGTCAACAACGACACTTCGACCGGCGCGAGCCAGGACCTCATCAACGCCGTCAAGAACAGGCAGGGGCAGGAGACCTCTCTCGACTATCTCGACACCGGCGAGTCCTTTGCCGTCGACGCTGCCGAAGAAGGTCTGCTCGCAGAGTATTACCCCGAAACCACCGATGACATCCCCGAGAACATGAAGTCACCGGACGGCACTTGGTTCAACCACCTCGGCGGGACCATGGCCATCGGCTGCGACGCCGAAGCGGTGAAGAAGTGCCCCACGAGCTTCGAGGAGCTGCTCGACTCGGCATACAAGGGCAAAGTTGCCATGCGTGGAAATCCGACGACGGGAGAAGCCGGTTTCATGGCCGTCGTCGCGGCATCGCTGGCCAACGGCGGCTCGCTCGATGACATACAGCCGGGCATCGACTACTTCGCAGAGCTCTCGGACAAGGGCAATCTCGTTCCAACCGAGGTCGAGGCCGGAACATTCGAGACCGGCGAGACGCCGATCGCCATCAATTGGGACTACCTGCTCCTGCAGTGGGCGGACGACCTCGATGACTCCGGAGTCGACATGTCGATCTCCATCCCGTCAGACGGCACTGTCGCCTCCTACTACGCGGCATCGGTCAACGACGATGCACCGCACCCTGCCGTCGCACGCCTGTGGCAGGAATTCGTCTTCAGCGACGAAGGACAGAATCTGCTGCTCAAAGGCTATGTCAAGCCCGGCAGGCTCGACGCCATGGTCGACGCCGGCACAGTCGATGACGATTCACTGTCGAAGCTCATTGATGACGCTGTCGAAAACCCTGCGCCGCAACCGACTCAGAAACAGCAGGATTCGCTGCAGAAGGTCCTGGCCGACAATTGGGCGAAAGCCATCGGATGACCGCAGCACCGCTGTCGCACACCGGTGGACCGGCCGGAGAAGATCCCTCTCCGGCCGGTCCACGGCGCAAACGAACTCCCTCACCGGCGTGGACGGCGTTGACGCCGATCACCGTCATCATCGTGCTGTTCTTCGTGATCCCGATCGTCGGAATGGTGGCGACATCGTTTCTCGTCCCCGGCAGCGAACCGGGCACGAAGACCTTCGGCCTCGACAATTACACCGCACTGGGCTCGGGTTCGCGCTCGATGGCCCTGGGCAACAGCCTGCTGCTGTCATTCACCGCGGCCACTGTGGCCGCAGTCTTCGGCGGCATCTGCGCCTGGGCGATCTCGACCGTGAAGTCGACGATCGTCGACTCCATCACCGCAGTCATCTCCAGCGTGTTGGCCAACGACGGAGGCGTCCCCCTGGCGTTCTCCTTCATCGTTGCAGTCGGCAACACCGGATACTTCACCGCGCTGATCACAGCGGTCGATTCGACGTTCACGCTCTACAGCGTCAAGGGTCTGATCCTCATGTACCAATACTTCCTCATTCCCACGATGATCCTGCTCACGCTGCCCAGCTTCGTCGCGCTCAGACAGCAGTGGCGTGAGGCCAACACCTCCTTGGGCGGCACCGATCTGACCTTCTGGCGCCGAGTCGGACTGCCGGTGATCACCCCCGCTCTGTTGGGCGCCTGGCTGCTGCTGTTCGGCTCTGCCTTCGGCACTCACGCCTCGGCGGCGGTGCTCATCGGCACAGGCGGCTTTCCTCTCATCCCACTCGAGATCGCCGGCCAGCTCGCAGGCTCTGCCGCCACCGGCGGAGAAGGGGTGGCTATGGCCCTGGGTGTGACGACGGGAGCGATCGCCGTCATCGTCCTCATCGCCTTCAATGCCCTGACGAAGAGGAGCGCCAAGTGGCTCAACACCTGAACAGCTCCCCGCGGATGAGGAGGTTCTTGGCATGGCTGCCACTGGTGGCCCTGGCGATCTTCATCCTCACACCCCTGCTGAGTTCGCTGGCATACTCGTTCTTCCGTGCCGACGGAAGCTTCACCACATCCGGGCTCACCGGCCTGGCCGACTCCGGAAAGATCGTGGCCCCGCTGACGCGCAGCCTCATCGTGTCCGTGCTCGCTGCCGTCATTCTCGTGGTCACGTTAGTTCCCGCTGTCGTCGCGGTTCATCTCTGGGCGCCTCGGCTGCGATCGGTGCTCAGCATCCTGTGCACCCTTCCGCTGGTCGTCCCGGCGATCGCGATCGTCGCCGGACTCTCAACGGTTCTGCGCAGCCTCGCATCCCAGGGGCGCGGCAGCCTCGGCATGCAGCTGAACACCATGCTGCAGTCCCAGGACCTGCCGCTCGTGCTCGTGGGCACCTACGTCATCCTGTGCTTGCCCTTCACCTTCCGGTCGATCGATGCCGGGCTGTCCACTCTGCCGCTGCGCACCCTCTTCGAATCCTCGTCGATCCTCGGCGCCGGACTCGGCACCACGTTGCGTCGGGTCATCATCCCCAATATCCGCGGACCGGTGATGTTCTCCCTTTTCTTCACTTTCGCTCTGTCTATTGCGGAATACACGGTGGCAGCGACCCTGTCGATCAACACCCTGCCGGTCTTCCTCAACACGCTCTCGAGCACGAACTTCCGCGGTTCGATCACGCTGTCAGTGCTGCTCAACCTCACCACCTGGCTGCTCTTGGCCGCTGCGACGGTGAGCGCATCACGCTTCGGGCACCGACCGAACGCTGTGAGCGAAGACGACGAGACCGAGGCCGACGACCCGGCCGCCGCCTCAAGAAAGGACGCTGTGACCTCATGACCACTTTTGATCGCACTCGACCATCGCCCTCGGGCATCGAACAGTCGAGCGAGCCCGAGTCCGTGCGCTTCGAGCACGTGGACAAGTCCTATGGCAGCACCGAGGTGCTCAAGGACTTCAACATCGACATCGAGGCCGGCAGCATGGTCAGTTTCCTCGGCCCTTCGGGCTGCGGCAAGACGACGACCCTGCGCATCCTCGCCGGTTTCGAACCGGTCAATGGAGGCGACGTGCTCGTCGGCGGCGAATCCGTGCTCAAGCTGCCGCCGAACAGCCGGGACATGGGCATGGTGTTCCAGAGCTACAGCCTGTTTCCCAACCTCAGTGTCAGCGACAACATCGAATATGGTCTGCGGATCCGCAAGGTCGATGCCGGAGCACGGCGCGGACGCACCGAGGAGCTCCTCGAGATCTGCGGACTGTCCGGCATGGGCACCCGTTTCCCGCACCAGCTCTCGGGTGGACAGCAGCAGCGTGTGGCTCTGGCCCGCGCATTGGCCACCCAGCCGAAGGTCCTGCTTCTCGACGAACCGCTGTCGGCGCTCGACGCCTCGGTCCGTTCCTCCCTGCGTGATGAGATCCGTCGGGTGCAGCAGGCGCTGGGCACCACGACGGTATTCATCACCCACGATCAGGGAGAGGCTCTGGCGATCGCCGACCGAGTGGCCGTGATGAACGACGGCAGGATCGAGCAGTACTCCGCCCCTCACGAGGTGTACGCCTCCCCCGCCACCGCCTTCGTCGCCCGATTCGTCGGATCGATCAATGAGTTCGCCGTCGACCGCGATTGGACGATCAGGGACCGCCTGCCAGTCGAACCCACACCCGATGACACCGTCTTCGTCCGGCCCGAGAACCTCTCGATCACCGCAGCACCGGATGGCTTCCTCGAGGTCAAGCACAGCACCTACACCGGTGAGCGCACAATGGTCCACCTCGGGCTCCCCGGGGACCACAGTCCCCAGTGGTCGGCGTCGCTGGCCTCTGCCGAAGCCGATGCCATGTGTCCGGGACTGCGCATCGACGCATCCGTCACCGCCGAGCCCGCGCTGCGCCTGGACCGCAACAACGCCGAAGGACTCCCCGCATGAGCGACTCCATCACCGGCTTCTCCGGTGCCGTCTTCGACTGCGACGGAATCCTCGTCGACTCCGAAGCCCCCTGGATCGAGCTGATGGGAGATTACCTGGAGTCGATGGCCGCAGATGGCATCGCTGCCGAGGGGCTTCGCGGTCTCACTGCAGCCGAAGCCGTGGCTCGACTGCAGCAGGTGTATGAGAGCCTCGGCTCCCCCAGCCATGTCCGACCCCCGACAGCAGAGGAGGTCGACCGTGCCTACAGTGTTGCTCTGGAACACGTCGCCGCTCCCATGCCCGGGGCTCCCGAACTCGTGGCGGCACTGTCCGGCAGCATCCCGATCGCTGTGGCCAGCAACGGACGCAGCGACGATGTGTGCGGCCTCCTCGAACGCGCGGGCATGCTCGACTTCTTCGACACGATCATCACGATCGACGACGTCATCCAGGGCAAGCCCTCGCCGGACCCCTATCTTCTGGCCGCACAGCGACTTGGCTTGGCCGCCTCGGCGGTGGTCGCCTTCGAAGACTCACCGGTGGGTTCCCGAGCAGCTCACACGGCCGGATGCACCGTGATCGGAGTCAACAGCGATCCCAGCATCGAACTGGCCGGCGAGGTGCGACTGCGGCACTTCGCCCAGCTGCACTTCGACTCCCGAACCCGCACGCTCCTCGTCGACTCCGACTACTGACCACCCCGCCGATGCCGATCATTGGAGAAGATCCCATGCCCGCTGAGACCACATTCACCCTACAGACATGGAACGTCTGGTACGGCGGTCGAGAAGTCGACTTCGGCCAGGAGAAACAGTACGCAATCGCTGCGCAGTTCCCGGCCGACATCCTGGCACTGCAGGAGTGCTGGGGCAGCGCCGCAGAGAAGTTGGCCCCGAAGCTCCTTGCGGACCTTGCGCAGCGCGGATGGGACACAGGCGTGCTCAGCACCGGACAGCTGACTGCAGTGGACACCAGCACGCAGCCCTACGCCCAGGCCGCACTCGTGCGCCCCTTGCCGGACTCGCCGCGGGTCCTCGTCTGGTCCGTCCACCTCGCACCGTACCCGTATGCGGTCTACCGAGCGCTGCAGGGTGAGGGCCAAGAGGTTGCCGATGCAGAGGAGGCTCCGCGACTGCAGCAGATCGAAGACATCCTCTCCGAGACTGCCCGCATCTGCGATGAGGTCGATGAGGCCGACCTGCCCGTCGTCATCTGCGGTGATTTCAACACACCGTCCACCGGGGATTGGGCGGCGCGTACGGACCGTCCCGATATCGCCTGGCGCTCCCCCGACGCACTGCTGTCAGCCGGATTCACCGACACCTTCCGCGCGATCCACCCCGACCCCGTCGCCGCGCCGGCCGATACCTGGTCGCCGATCGAACCGCTCACCCATGCCGGCCATGAAGAGAAGCCCGAACCGGGTCGCACCGACGGTGCCGAACCTCGTGATCGCATCGATTTCATATTCTCCCGCGGCCTCGACATCATCGACAGCGTGGTGCGCGGCTGTAGTGCCGAAAGCCGAGAAGAAGACGGGTTCGTCGATGTGGGCGGCCGCTGCGAGCTCATCCCGAACCAACGGCAGAACCGCTTCCCGTCCGATCACCAGCTGGTTGAGACGCGGTTCGCTTTCCGCGGCTGATCGGATCCCTGTAGGAGAGACACAGCGGATGCGCTTGATGACGGCACAGAATCCGAAGCCGTAGTACAGTCAGTTCACATCGTATTCACATGATCGACACCGTTGTCGACGTGTATCCGGATATCGTGCAAGAGATTGCGCCGCGATCCGTGCGCTGTGATCTGTCCTCATGAAAGGCCCCTATGAACGTCTCCAAGACGGCGTCGTCCTGCGCAGCGCTCGGCCTCGCGGCCGCTCTCATCCTCCCCGCCGGTCCGGCGGACGCGGTGTCTCGCTTCGCCGCCGCCGGCGACACCCACATCTCCGAAATCGCCTACTCCATCGACACGGACTTCATCGAGATCGCTGCCGAACCCAGCGCCGACATCTCCGGATGGACCTTCGGTTCGGTCACCCGCGGCGGCAGCGTTCAAGCACAAGAGAACACCGTCACCGCGCCGGAGAACACGACGGTCGGCGACTCCGGGGCGTTGGCCGTCGAAGTGCCGATCACGAACTCCGTCAAGGCCGGGTCGGCCGCCGACGGAGAGTACGGGTCGAGCGCCTTCGTCGTCGACGAATCCGGCGCGCTCATCGACTTCCAGCAGATCGGCGGCACCGTCGACGGCAAGGGAGTCACCGGCGCCAAGAACACCTTCACCCCTGCCCCCGTCACCGACCAGGAGGCTGAACCCACCGGCGCGACCGCCTCGGGCGGAGACTCGATCCAACTCGTCGGCGACACCTGGACGTCCGCCGCGCCCACCCCGAACGCCCTCCCCGGCGGCGACGACGGAGACAACGACGGCGGAGACGGCGAGAGCCCCGAAGGCGTCACCCCGATCGCCGACGTCCAGGGCACGGGCGAGGAAAGCCCGCTGCAGGGCGAGACGGTGACCACCCGCGGCATCGTCACCGCCGCGTACCCCGAAGGCGGACTGAACGGCTACTACATTCAGACCCCTGGCACCGGCGGAGCCGATCACGCGACGGACGCCGCCTCCGACGGCATCTTCGTCTACTCCCCCGACACCGTCGCCGACGTGAACATCGACGACCACGTCGAGATCACCGGCAAAGTGTCCGAACACTACGGACAGACCCAGATCTCCGTGTCCGACAGCGGGCTGACCACACTCGACGAACCCGCCGAGGCTGTCAAACCCGTCGAAGGCGCCTTCCCCACCGGCGACGAGAAGCGCGAATCCCTCGAAGGCATGCTCCTCCAGCCCGGCGAAGCGCTGACCGTCGCGGACAACTACAACACGAACACCTACGGTGAGGTCGTCCTGGCCATCGGCGAGGGCACCCTCGGCCAGCCCACCGACGTCCACCGCCCCGGCAGTCCCGAAGCAACGGCACTGGAGGAGGAGAATCTCGACCGTGAGGTCGTCCTCGACGACGGCGCCACCGTGGACTTCCTCAAATCCGACAAGAACGTGTCGCTGCCCTACCTGAACAAGGACGCCCCTGTCCGCGTCGGTGCGAAGGCCTCGTTCACCTCGCCGGTGGTGCTCGGCTTTGATCACGAGAAGTGGCGGTTCCAGCCGACCACCCGTTTGACCGGGGACAATGCCGTGACGGTCCAGCCGACCACGTTCACAAACACTCGCAGCGACTCCCCTGAATCCGTAGGCGGGCAGGTCAGCCTCTCGAGCTTCAACGTCCTCAACTACTTCACCACGACCGGCGACCAGCTCGACGGGTGCGAGTACTACGACGACCGCGACGGCAACCACATCACTGTCCGCGGCGGCTGCGATGCCCGCGGCGCCGCGAATGCCGAGAGCCTCAAGCGACAGGAGGCGAAGATCGTCACCGCAATCAACAAGCTCGATGCGTCGGTGGTCTCACTCATGGAGATCGAGAACTCCGCTGCGTTCGGCGATGACCGCGACGACGCTCTGAAGATCCTCGTCGATCGCCTCAACGAGGCGGCTGGGTCCGAGAAGTGGGCGTTCGTCCCCTCCCCTGACGCGGTCCCCGCCGATGAGGACGTCATCCGAACCGCGCTGATCTATCAGCCCGCCGAGGTGGCCCCGCAGAGCGAATCGACGATCCTTGAGGATCAGGATGCGTTCTCCAACGCCCGCGAACCCCTGTCCCAGGCGTTCGCGCCGAAGGACTCCTCCGGCGAGGTGGAGAAGGACAAGACCTTCGTGACGGTCTCGAATCACTTCAAGTCCAAGGGTTCGGGCGAAGGACCGGGCAATGAGGACAGTGGTGACGGTCAGGGTGCGTCGAACGCCGACCGCGTCAAGCAGGCGAAGGCGCTCGTCGACTTCGCCGGAGACCGGCAGAAGGCCGCGGGCGGCGACTACGTCTACCTCCTCGGCGACTTCAACTCGTACACGCAGGAGGATCCGATGCAGGTCTTCTACGAAGCCGGCTTCAAGGATGTCGCCGCGGAGAAGACGGATAAGTCGACTTACGTCTACGGTTCGCGCACCGGCAGTCTCGACCATGTGCTCGCCCTCGATTCCTCGGGTGCGAACGCACAGAGCACCGGCACCGAGGCGGCCCTGCCTTCCAGCGGATTCGACGCGATCACCGGGGCCGATGTCTGGAACATCAACTCCGTGGAGGCGCTGGCCCTCGAGTACAGCCGCTTCAACTACAACGCAGCCGATCTCTTCGCAGCGGACCAGTTCCGTGCCTCCGACCACGATCCCGTGATCGTCGGGCTCTTCGACGAGGACTCGGACGATGGGGGCTCTGACTCGGACGGTGCCGATGCCGGAAGCTCGGCCGCCGGTGCAACCGCCGACTCCGATGCCGGCGGCTCGAACGCCGGCTCTGACAGTGACAGTGCGAGCAACGGTGGCTCGAGCGACGGCGGCTCCGACAGCGAAGCGGGAGGCAATCTGCCCCGGACGGGCACCGACCCGACGGTGATGATGGCGATCGCTGCCGGACTCATCGTGATCGGCGCGAGCGTCGTCTTCCTCGTCCGCCGACGCCGCCTGGGCTGAGCCACCGAAAACGACTCAGTCGCTGACGGCGACCTTCCCGACCATGAGCACCCGCGCGGTGCGGAACAGGGAGGTCGCCGTCGCCGTCTTCGCTTCGTCGTCCCACACCGCCGAGGCGGTCACCACTCCGGATGGTGTGCCCAGTCGCACCTCGGGGCCGGTCCAGTCGGGATTGCTGCGTTCGATGATGCACCGGACGAACGAATCGCGATCGGGCAGCAGCGCGGCCGCGGCCAGGCACATCGCGGCGGTTCCCGGCACAGCCTTGTGGGCTTGCTCCATCGAGATGACGCGGACGAGGATGTCGACGTCGGAGGCCGGAAGCTCGGTGCCGTCGAGGAGTCTCGTCGACTGCGGATTGCTGACGATCGCAACCTTGGGTACGACCTGGGGTGCCGTCTCCGGGGTCTCGCACAGCCCCATGCGCACAGCTGCCTTCCGCCGCAGCTCGTCGATGAGCCGCATCGTCGGAGCGCTGGCGTCGATGGCCTCCGGCGTTTCCGTGCCGTGAAGCATCACCAGCGATGACGATACGACGACCAGCGGCAGGGTCGCATCGACGAGCGTGGCCTCGAACCTCGCACCGCCCACCGCGAACTCTTCGCGTGCCACTCCGGACGGCAGCAGTGCACCGGTCCGGCTGCCGGCAGGGTCGGGGTAGATGAGTTCGATCGGGACTCCCGTGTCGCTGACTCCGGGCAGCACCAGTTCTCCCTCGACAGCGGCCTGCCCGTCGACCACATTCAGACCGACGTCGACGAACTTCGACGTGTTCGTGTTGAACAGGCGGAACACGTGCCACCCGTCGGCGGCCGTAACCAAACCGGCCGACAGCGCGAACGGCACGACACCCGACGACAGATTTCCGCAGTTGCCGGAGTAGTCGACGGTCGCCTCGGCGATGGCGACCTGCCCGAACGTGTAGTCGAGGTCGGCGCCCTCCCGCGTCGAAACGGACACGATCATGACCTTCGACAGGGAGGAGATGCCTCCGCCCATCCCGTCGAGCTGCCGGCCGAAGGAGTCCGGGGATCCCATCGCCGAGGTGAACACGGCATCCCGCTCGGAAGTGTCGCCGTCCTCCCTCAGTGCGGGCAGCGCATCCTCCCGGAAGAACAGTCCCTTGCTCGTGCCGCCGCGAACGAATGCGGCCTCGATCCAGCGAGTCATGGAGCCAGACTAGCCGACGGCACTGACGTCACCGCCCGACTGCATCCACCGACTTCGGCACGATGACCATGGAGGCGAACCCGAGGACCGCAACGAGTGCGAAGAGGTAGAAGCCCCACGGATAGGCGATGCCGGCGGTGACCAGGGCACCGGTGATGAAGGGTCCGACGATGGCGCCTATCCGCCCGATCCCCGAGGCCATGCCCAGAGCTGTTCCTCTGGCCTGCGGCGGATAGACGGCCGAGACGAAGGCGTAGACGAGCACCTGGGCGGAGAAGACGAAGACTCCGGTGATGAACACGGCGATGTTGAGCAGCACCTGGCTGGTCATCGGAATGGACAGTGCGGCGAGGAAGATCGCGGCGAGGATGAACCACATGAGCACGATCTTCTTCGTCCCGTGCTTATCGGCCAGCCATCCGGCCAGGACGAGTCCGACGACGGCGCCGATGTTCATGACGAAGAGCATGACGAGCGAGTCCGAGACCTCATAGCCGGCGTCGGCCATGATCTTCGGCAGCCAGGTGTTGAGTCCGTACACCAACAGGAGTCCCATGAAGCTCGCCGCCCACACGCCGATGGTCACCAGCGCCAGCTTGCCTGCGAAGAGTCCGGCCATTCCCGTCTTCGCCTGTGCGTCGACGGCACCGGTCGGATCGGCTGCTCCGGCTTCCTTCGCCGAGGCGGCTCCGGGATTGCGTTTGAGTTCCTGAGCGATGAGGAAGACCTCGGATTCGGGCAGCTTCCAGATCAGGAGGGGAACCATGGCCAGCCCTGCGAGGCCGCCGGCGAGGAAGAGCAGGTGCCAGTTGTGTGAGTAGGCGACGGCGAGCAGGGAGATCGCGACGGCGCCGGCGTGGTAGCCGGTCATCGTCAGGGTCGTGGCCTTTCCGGTCTTGCCGGACTTGTTGTATTCGCTGATGTAGGCGAGTGCGCTGGGCATCACAGCGCCGAGGAACAGTCCGGCGATGAACCGGTAGGTGGTGAACAGTGCGACGTTCGGGGCGAAGGCGACGAGCAGGGTGAAGACGCTGAAGCCGATGACGCATCCGATGATCGCCCACCGCCGCCCGATCCGGTCGACGACGGGGCCGACGGACACCGCACCCAGGCCGACGCCGACGAGGCTGAGTGTGGCCACCAGCGTAGCCGCCTCGGGGGTGAATCCGAGGGCTTCGGTAGCCAGCAGCTCGGGTATGACCGCGCCGAGGACGACGAGGTCGAAGCCTTCCAGGGCGACCGCCAGCCAGCACAGGACGGCCGGCCAGCGTCCGGCAGGGGTGACGCGGGTCAAGGATGCGGATGGAGTGGGTGCGGACATCGGTGTCTCCGGGGTGTTGTGGTGCGGATCAGAATGGGTAGGGCGCGATGGATGAGCGCATGGTCACCCATTGGGTTTCGGTGAAGGCCTCGATATTCGCCTCGGCCCCGCCGAACCGGGATCCGTTGCCGGAGTCCTTCATCCCGCCGAAGGGGACGTTGGCTTCATCGGAGACGGTCTGTTCGTTGATGTGGACCTTGCCGGTGTCGACGAGGTCGGCCAGGTCCATGGCCATGCCCACATCGCCGAGGATGCCCAAGGACAGGCCGTATTCGCTGGCGTTGACCATCTCGGCGGCTTCTTCGAGGGTCGAGAATCGGGCTACCGGGGCGACGGGTCCGAAGATCTCCTGCGCCCAGGCGGGGTTCGAAGGGCTGAGGTCCGTGAGCACCGTGGGTGGAACGAAGGCGCCTTCGCCGGGTCCCCCGGCGACGAGCGTCGCACCGTCGGCGGTGGCTTTGTCGAGGATGTCGCGGACGTGGGTGCGCTGTTTGTCGTCGATGATCGGCCCGATCGCGACCTCCTCGGTGGCGGGGTTGCCCACCGGCAGATTGCGGGCTCGTTCGGCCAGCTGCTCGACGTAGTCGTCATAGATGGATTCATGGACGAGGTGGCGTCCGGTGGTCATGCAGATCTGGCCCTGGTGCATCCACGATCCGAAGGCCCCCGCCGAGGTGGCCGGACCGACCTCGGTGCCAGGCAGGACGACGAGCGCGTTGTTTCCACCGAGTTCGAGGTGGCAGCGCTTGAGGAGGCGGCCGGCGGCTTCGCCGACCTTGCGTCCGGCCGCGGTGGATCCGGTGAAGGAGATGACGGAGACTTCGGGTGCGGCGACGACGGCCTCACCTGCGTCGAGCCCGCCGGGCAGGACCTGGAGCAGTCCTTCGGGCAGTCCTGCCTCGGCGAAGATCTTCGCAATCGATACGCCCGCGCATACGCCGGTGCGCGGGTCGGGTTTGAGCAGGACCGCGTTGCCCAGCGCCAGCGCGGGGGCGACCGACCGGATGCCGAGGATGAGCGGGAAGTTGAACGGGGCAATGACGGACACGACTCCGGCCGGAACTCGGCGGGCGAAGGACCAGCGCGGTTCGTTCGAGGTCAGCACCTGCCCCTTCGGGTGGCTGGGCAGTGCGGAGGATTCATAGCAGATCTGCTCGGCGGAGCTGATCTCAAGGGCCGCCTTAGCCGGAATGGAACCGGCCTCGCGGACGATCCAGTCGGAGAGTTCGTCTGCGTGTTCGGCCCACAGGGCGCCGGCGCGGCGCAGCACCGCGGCACGCTCGGCGGGGGTCGTGCGTGCCCATTCCTTCTGTGCGGCCGCGGCACGGGTCGCTGCTGAGTTCACGTCGTCGGCGCTGGCGCCACCGAGGCGGCCCAGCGTCTCCCCTGTCGCGGGTTCGATGACGTCGTAGGTCTCTCCGGAGCCTTCCGTCCAGGTGCCGGTGAAGATCTTCTCGTGCCAATCGGTTCCCAGGAAATCAGTCATTGTCTGTCCTCACTTCTTCTTCGTGGCGGGTCATGTCTGTGGCGATTTCGGTGGAGCCTGCGTGTCGGCAACGACGTACAGCTCCGTGAGACGAATTGGTCTGCGAGCACAATCGACGAAGGACTGTGGTGCACCTCTCGTCAGAGTAGTGATCCCCACCACCCGAATCCATAATTATCCCATTCATTGAGAATTCACCGTGAGGGCCGCTAGAATTCGGGGCATGGCGAACTCTCCCTCCGGTGACTCGATGATCGATCGGCTCGTGCGCGTGCTCGCGTCCTTCGACCCTGATCACCAGAGCCTGAGCACCGAAGAGATCGCCGAGCGTGCAGAGCTGCCGAAGTCGACGGCCTACCGCCTCATCGGGGAGATGATGCGTCATGATCTGCTGCAGCGTGACCCCAATGGCCGCATCCGGATCGGAGTCGGAATGTGGGAGCTGTCGAATCGCGCCTCGGATGCCGTCGATCTGGCCTCGGTGGCCCGCCCGCACATGATGGCCGTGCACGAATTCGTCGGCGAGAACACCCAGCTGGGTATCCTGCGGGAACGCGAGGTGCTCATCATCGAACGGATGTCGGCACCGAATGCTGTCATCCACCGGTCGAAGACGGCCGGGCGTCTGCCGGCTCATGCTTCCTCGTGCGGGCTGGTGCTGTTGGCCTATGCGCCGAAGCATGTGCGCGAGGCGTATCTGCGCGGGCCGTTGGCGGCGATCACGGAGAAGACGACGACGGATTCCGCAGAGCTGAGAAAGATGTTCTCGACGATCCGGTCCCACCATTTCGCCGAGCTCTCCGGTCACATCGACGAGGGCACCACCGGCATCACGGTTCCGGTCTTCGACGCAGGCGGCGCGGCGATCGCCGGGCTCGGCGTCGTCATCGATTCGGAGCACCGCAAAGGGGTGCCCGCGATCATGCGGGCCCTGAGGACCGCCTCGGCGAGGATCACGCAGGACCTGGCGGGCAAGGACAAGGTCTCCGCGGGCTGAGCGCTCACCCACCCCATCGATCACACGGTGAGTCCCAGGACGAGCATCACGACCGCGAGGAAGGGGAAGATGCCCTGCTTGATCGCCGAGGCGACGAGATCGGCGTTCGAGAACAGCAGGACGAAGGCGGCCGCGAGCATCGATCCGACTCCGGCGAGGACGAGGGTATAGCCGATCTCGGCGGCTCCGCCGGAGACGCAGAGGATTCCAATGATCACTGCCACGGCGAGGAAGAGATTGTAGAAGCCTTGGTTAAAGGCCAGGGATTTCGTCGCCTCGGCCTCTTCGGGGGTGGTGCCGAAGGTCGCGCGAGCGCGCGGACTCGTCCAAGCGATGGATTCCATGTAGAAGATGAAGACATGCAGGGCCGCGGCGAGGCCGGCGAGCACGAGGCCGATGACGGTCATGCGCGGGCCTCAAATCTGGCTCGGCGCTTCTCGGCTTCGACTTCGCGATTCTTCGGCGGCGCATTCGTCACCAGCGCATCGAGGAGATGCTGGGTGATGTGGGCGATCTGCTCGACAGCCTCGTCGAAGGCTTCAGTATTGGCCTGGGAGGGCTTCGTCGTACCGGCGATCTTGCGCACATACTGCAACGCCGCAGCCTGGACCTCCTCCGAGGTAGCCGCCGGTTCGAAGTTATGGAGTGTCCTGATGTTCCTGCACATACTCAGACAGTACGCGCCGGCACGGACACGGGCCAGAGGGGTACTGGCATCACCCTGTTCGAACGTCCCTGGCTCCCCCTCGGCAGATGCGCTGTGATGGAGGAATACACAGCTGCCTATCGGCAAGGAGATATGCCCATGCGGGCTGCACTGATCTACGGACCCGGCGACTTCCGCGTCGAGGACCACCCCGAACCCACGATCATCAACCTCACCGATGCCGTCATCCGACTGACGACCGCCTGCGTCTGCGGCTCCGGCCTGTGGCCCTACCGTGGCATCGTCGAGGAGATCGGTACCGAGGTGACCGGCGCCAGTGTCGGTGACCTCATCATGAACGATGTCATCGACCCGGGAAAGGTCTTCGACCTCGAGGTCTCTCTTGACGAGATCGGCGAAGGGTGTGCGGCAATGGACGAACGTCGCGCGATCAAGGCCCTGGTGCGGCTGTGAGCGCGCAGGGAGCTCTGGGGCGTCGGACCCTCATCAGAGCGGGCTCACTGCTCGGTGCGGGCGCTGTGCTCAGTGCCTGCGCCCCCGAATCAACTCCCGCGACCACGAGCTCGAAGCCCGCAGCTTCGGGCGGGGGCGGTCGCAGAAGCTCGCGCACACTCCTCGTCTACTTCTCCCGACCGGGAGAGAACTACTCCTATGGAGACCGGGAGTGGATCGACATCGGGCACACCGAACGCGTCGCCGGCTTCATCGAGGACGAACTCAGCTGCGAGACCCACCGGATCCACGCCGCCGACCCCTATCCAGAGGAGTACGACCCGACGGTCGCGCGCAACTCCCGAGAAGCGGAAGCCGACGCCCGTCCGCAGATCGCCGGCGAACTGCCCGATCTCGCCGACTATGACACGCTCATCCTCGGCAGCCCGGTGTGGGGATCGCAGGCACCGATGATCATGCGCACCTTCATCGAGTCCGTCGACCTGACCGGTCTCAGTCTCTACCCCTTCGTCACCTATGCGGTCAGCGGCCTCTCCGGTGTCGATGACGACTACGCGCAGGCCCTCCCCGGCACGACGGTCGGAGAGGGCCTGGCGATTCAGGGAGAGGAATCCGCCGAGGCGGCCCCCGCAGTACGCGAATGGCTCACCTCGAGCGGGTTCTGAGTTCGCCCGGCGTCTATGCTTCGGGGATCTCGCGTCCGAAGGTCTCCAAGGTGACGTCCTCGGGTTCAGGGCCGCCGCGGGCTCCGGTGTCAAGGGCATCGATCGCGGCGAGTTCGGATGGGGTGAGTTCGAAGTCGAAGACATCGAAGTTCTCGCTGATCCGTGACGGGGTCACCGACTTCGGGATGACCTGGCGCCCCTCCTGCACATGCCACCGAAGCATCACCTGCGCGGGCGTCTTCTCGTGCGCCGCCGCAATGTCGGTGATGACCGGGTCCTTCAGCGTGCTCGTGTGCTGCCCGTCGCGGTAGAAGGTGATGCCGCCGATGGGTGACCATGCCTGTGAGAGGATGCCGAGCTCGGCGTTCTTCGCCTGCACCTCACGCTGCTGGAAGTAGGGGTGGACCTCGATCTGGTTGACGGTAGGGGTCACCGAGGCGGTCACGGAGAGGCGGTCGAGATGCTCGCTCATGAAGTTGCTCACCCCGATGGCGCGGACGCGGCCGTCTGCCAGCAGCGTCTCGAGGGCACGGTAGGCTTCGGCAGTCCTGTCGAACTCGCCGGGCAGCGCCTGGTGGAGGATGTAGAGATCGATCGTGTCGAGTCCGAGCTTGGCCGAGGACTTCTCGAAGGCGTGGAGGGTCTCGTCATAGCCGTAGTCACTGATCCACACCTTCGACTCAATGAACACTTCGTCGCGCGCCACTTCGCTCTTGGACAGGGCATCGCCGACTCCGCGTTCGTTCATGTACGCCGAGGCGGTGTCGATGTGGCGGTAGCCGGTCTCAAGTGCCGTGGTCACCGCGACGGAGGTCTCCTCGGGCGGGGTCTGGAAGACGCCGTAGCCGAGTGCAGGCATTGTGACATCGTTGCCCAGGGTCAATGTCGGAACCGTAGGCTTGTTCTGTGAGTTCATTCCTCCAGACTACTCAGCGCCACCTCGGTGAGGGAGTCCCCATCAGTACCCCTTTCCGCGGCGTTCCAGCTGGCCAGCAGTCGCAGTGATTCCGCCGAGGCGGTCTCGGGTGCTGTCGAGTACACGATGAGCGCCTGTCCCCCGTCGCCCGGCAGCTCCATCGTCTCGTAGTCGAGCTCAAGCTCACCGACGACAGGGTGATGGACGATTTTGGAGCCGGTCCTGTGCTGTCGCACCTCATGAGCGCTCCACATCCGCGCGAAGTCGTCGCTGTGGGTGACGAGCTCGCCGATGAGTGCGTGGAACACACTGTCATCCGGGTATCGTCCCGCCACCGTGCGCAGGCTCGCCACGAGGTCCTTGGCCGTCTTCTCCCATTCGGGAAAGAACTCCTTGGCACTGGCGTCGAGGTAGGTGAAACGGGCGACGTTGACTTCGCCGGGGCCTCCGATCGTCGAGGGCGAGACGCTCGATTCGTACAGTGGAGAGTAGAGTGCCCGACCGAGTTCGTTCGCGGCGAGGATGTCTCGTCGTTCGGTTCGGATGAAGGCAGGGGCGTCGATGATTGCGTCGAGGATGCGCTGGACTTCGGGGCGCACATGCTCTCCGGGCTTGCGGCGGGAACGCGCCCGTCGCCTGCTGCCGGAATTGTTGGCCGCTCTCGCGAGGTCACCGAGGTGGGCTCGTTCGGCTTCGTCGAGATTGAGGGCATCGGACAGGGCGTCGAGCACCTGTTCCGAGGCTCCTGCGAGGTTGCCGCGCTCGAGTCGGGTGTAATAGTCGACGCTCATGCCGGCGAGCATCGCCACCTCTTCCCTGCGCAGACCGGGAACCCTGCGATTGCCGCCGTAGGCGGGCAGGCCGACATCTTCCGGTTTCACCTTCGCTCGCCGAGTCATGAGGAACTCGCGGACATCCTGATTGTGGCTCATGGCTTCACGGTACGCCGGCCCGACGCAGAGCAGTAGGCCTCAGGCAGGTACCGGCAGTACCGGGCAGAGCAGTCACTGGTGATGTCGGCCGCCGAGGCGGAGCCTGGAGTCATGATTCTCGCCATCGTCCTACTCGGATACTTCATGATCCTCCTCGACACCTCCATCGTCGTCACCGGGCTCCCGGTGATGGGCGAGGAACTCGGACTCACCGCTCTCCACCTCAGCTGGGTGCAGAATTCCTACACTCTTGTCTTCGGCGGCCTCTTGCTCCTGGCGGCACGCACCGGCGATCTCTTCGGTCGCCGCCGCATGCTGCTGACAGGGCTCACCCTGTTCTCGGTGTCGTCGCTTCTCATCGGGCTCGCCCCCTCAGCCGGTTGGCTCATCGGCGGACGACTTCTCCAGGGCGCAGGTGCGGCGATCCTCGCTCCGACGACGCTCGCGCTCATCACGGAGCATTTCCCAGAGGGTCCGGCGCGGATTCGCGCCACCTCGGCCTACGGTGCTGTGGCGGGAATCGGAGCTGCGGCGGGAATGGTGCTCGGCGGCGTCTTCGCCGACCTGCTGTCCTGGCGAGTGGGATTCCTCGTCAACGTGCCGGTCGGCGTCCACTTGGCGATCCTTGCGCTGAGGGCCCTGCCGGGTCGGGATGCGGCACAGCCCGGACATCTCGATCTGCCCGGCGCTATCACCTCGACGCTGGGGGTGGCCTTCGTTCTCTTCGGCATCGTCGAGGCCTCCGAGCTGGGCTGGGGCAATCCCGTCGTTGACGGTTCCCTGGCTGCCGGAGTCGTGCTCTTCGCAATCTTCCTGCTGCTCGAGAGGCGGGCTGTTCAGCCTCTGCTGCCTCTGTCGCTGTTCTCCAGCGTGCAGCGCAATGGGGCGCTGGCGACGAGGTTCCTGCTGGTCGCCTCGGTGATGTCGTTCTTCTTCTTCGTCACCCAGCTCATGCAGACCGGGATGGGGATGTCTCCTCTGCAGGCGGGTCTCGGGTTCCTGCCGCTGTCGCTGGTCCAGTTCCTCTTCGCATCCGTCGTTCCTCGCCTCGGCAGAGCCGGCGTCTCACAGCGGACCCTGGTCGTCGTTGGAGTCCTCATCATGTCCGGCGGAATGGCGTGGCTGGCGTTCGCGACGGTCGGCGAGAGCTATCTGCTCGCCGTCGCCGGTCCCATGCTGCTCCTCGGTGCCGGCCAGGGGCTGGCTTTCGGCCCACTCACGGGGGCGGCCGTCTCCGGCGCGCGCGCCGATGAGGCCGGTGCAGCCTCGGGGCTGGTCAATGCCGTGCATCAGATCGGCGGCACGTTCGGCGTCGGCGCCCTGTCATCGCTGACGGTCGGGGTGCTGGGCACCGGGGCAGCTGCCTCTGCCGTCGTGGGACGGGCAGACCTCGGCTTCTCGGTCGCCGCAGGGCTTCTGCTGCTCGGCGCAGTTCTGGCTCTGGTGTGCTTGAATGAGTCACGAGCAGACGACCGACCATCCGGTCGTCGCCGATTCGGACGTATGCGTGTGGGCATTGCGTCCGGCGAGAGAGTCGGCGCCGAACCCATTCCTGAGGAGGAGCATGACCGGCCCTGCCGATCGAGACCCTGGTGACCGATCGGACGATGCACCGAAGTCACTGCGCCCACTGCCGACTCAGAGCCAGGTCGATAGCCTCCGGGCTCTACGGCAGGACTTCTCCCGACTGATCATGCATCACCGCTTCGTCATCGATGAACTGCTCACGAAGATCTCCATCCTGCGCGAGGAGTCCACGCAGGCTCACAGCTACAACCCGATCGAGCACATCTCCTCGCGAGTGAAGTCACCACGCAGCCTCTTGGAGAAGGTCCACCGTCGCGGGTTGCCGCTCGACATCGACGCTGTCCGCGAGAAGATCACGGATATCGCTGGCATCCGCATCACATGCACCTTCATCGCCGACACCTATCATGTGCTCGAGCTGCTGACTGCTCAAGACGATATCCGCGTCGTGGAGATCAAGGACTACATCGCCCACCCGAAGCCCAACGGCTACCGAAGCCTGCACGCAATCCTCGAGGTGCCCGTGTTCCTCAGAGGAGGCCCGATTCCGGTCACCTGCGAGGTGCAGATCCGTACGATCGCGATGGATTTCTGGGCGAGCCTCGAGCACAAGATCCAGTACAAGTTCAACGGCGACGTCCCCGACCGCCTGATCGACGAGCTCACCGAGGCTGCCGATGCCTCCGATCAGCTCGATCGGAGGATGGAGCAGCTCCACTCCGAGGTCCACAGCGGAGATCCCGATGTCGATTCCGGGGAGGAGTTCGACGAGGAGGCGCTGCGGATGCTCTGGGATCTCAGCCGGCGGGAGCGCTGAGGACTCAGCGCCGCTTCGGCCGGTAGGTGCGACCGAAGCTGCGCCGGTTGGCGTCGTCGATCTCGACGAGCTCCCAGTCGACGCGCCTGCCGCCCGGAACGTCGAAGATCCGGGTTCCGTCGCCGAGGAAAACCGGGGCGACGTAGACCTGCAGCTCGTCGATGAGGTCGACCTCGAGCGCCTGCCGGGCGATATCGGCGCTGATGATCTGGATGTCGCGATCCCCGGCAATCTGCTGGGCCCGGTCGACCGCCTCGGCGATGGTGCAGTTGAGTGCCGTCACCGAAGCGTCCCCGGCGAGCTCCTCGGGGCGATGGGTGAGGATGAATTCCGTCCCCGACCACGCGCCGCCGTAAGCCTCGGATGTCAGCTCGTCCCGTTCGTCGGCCTGTGCCTTCGCCGCGTCGTAGCCGCGACGCCCGGAGATGATGACGGCGACCTTCGAGGCCATGTCTTCGGTGGTGCCCTCGGCGTTCGGTTGGGACGCCGACAGCCACGACATGTCATGGCCGGGCCCGGCGATGAACCCGTCGATCGAGCACGTGAAACCCCATGCCACTTTTCCCATCGCTCCTCCTCGAACATCAGTGATTGCAGAATGCAACTGCTGATAGTCAATCACGCCAGTCCCGCTCGATCAATGCTTCGAGCTCGATCGATGCCTGGGTGAGCGACGAGACTCACGCGCGAGGAATGCCACCTGCGGATTCCCGGTTGCACTGGATACGGGTCGCATATTCCCGGCCCGTCACAGCAGATGAAAGAAGGCAATGGCAATGGCAGATTTCACGAACAAGGTTGCGCTCGTCACCGGCGGAGGCTCCGGCCTCGGAGAAGCGATCTCGAAGGATCTCGCGTCCAAGGGCGTGAAAGTCGTCATCTCCGACATCGACCTCGCCGCAGCTCAGCGCGTCGCCGATGAGATCGCGGAAACCGGTGGGACCGCCTCGGCGGTCCAGCAGGATACGAGTGTGCGCGAGGACTCCGAGAAGGTCGTCAAGTTCGCCGTCGACACCTACGGCGGCCTCAACTATGCGGTGAACAACGCGGGCATCGGCGGCGTCCAGGCGCCCGCCGGAGAGACCGACCTCGACTCGTGGGACAAGGTCATCGACGTCAACCTCAACGGCGTCCTCTACGGAATGCGCCACCAGATCCCGGCCATGCTCGAGGCGGGTGCGAAGGACTCCGCGATCGTCAATATGGCCTCGATCCACGGCACGGTCGCCGCGATCAACAACGGTGCCTACACCGCAGCCAAGCACGGTGTCGTCGGCATCACGAAGAACGCCGCCGCCGAGTACGGTGCCGAGGGTCTGCGCATCAACGCGGTCGGCCCGGGATACATCACGACGCCTCTGTTGGAGAACAGCCTCGACCCCGAAGCTCTCGAGGGCCTCAAAGCCAAGCACCCGCTCGGACGCCTGGGCACCGCCGAGGAGGTTGCGAAGGTCGTGAGCTTCCTGCTCTCCGACGATGCCTCGTTCGTCACCGGCGCGTACTACCTCATCGACGGCGGCTACACCGCGGTGTGAGCCGCTCCCCCTCCTCGGCGAGGCTGATCCTGCCCGACGACCATGATGCTGCCGTCCACTGGCTCGAGCTAGTGGGCGGCAGTCTCGATTTATGGCCACACGTCAGTTCGTCGACCATGCACGCTGGACGACTGACGCCGCCTCTGAGGCACTGACTTTTGGCCGACATTGGTGAGCCAACGCGGCTGTCCATTGCTTCTCGGAGGGAACGTCATCGAACGAAACTGCATCAGGACTCGTACATGGGCCGTCAGTCGCCATCGCCCACATATCGTAGAGATCTCGAGCGGCTCTCCGGTCATTCCAGGCCGAGAGCTTCGCAGCCGCGAAAGCCGGAGGGGTGAGGACTCTGAGCTGAGCTGGAGGAGCATCGCTGTACCTCTGTTCGATACTCCGCGTTTCCGTTGGCCAGGCCGGGTATCCGATCTGTGACAGTAGCTGTAACTGGATGCGCGTCTCGTCGATCCCCATCACCGCGGGTTCTGGATGTCGTGTATCCGCCAGCGCCGGGGTGAACTCGGGAATGCCCACTGTTCGACGTAGGTTCTTGACGAGGGCCCGCTGAATGGCAGCCGCTGTCGCACTGCGATCACCCTTCGCGATCAGGTCGATGTCTTCGGACAGCCTCAGGTCCGGAAGATTCGTCCGAGTCAACGCCGTACCTCCGAAGAAGACAACGTCATCCGCAAGAGATTCCGCGAGTGCGCCAAGCACATGGGAGATGATGTAGTCGCGTCGAACTTGCGATTCTGCGACCCCGAACTTGTTCGCGAAGAATACTGCCTCGTCCTCGTCAAGCATGACTGTGAGTTCCTTCCTGCGATGCGTATTCCACAGAGTTCATGACGCTCCGCGTTTCGCTTTCAAGACACTCCGCACCCTGTCGTTCACTCGCGGAGCGGTCGAGACAAGATCCCGGAATTCGGTGACATCGATCTGCGGGAGCAGATTTCGAGCACCTTCCGCAGCGGCCTCGGCGTCGCCACCCTGCACCGGACGCATAAGGAGATCGAAGAGAGTCTGTTCTCGCGTTGCGATCAGACCAGAACCGAGCTCCGTTCGCTCCAACACCGCCTCAACTCGTTCCAACTCTCGATGTGCGAAATGCACTGTGCCAGTGCCGACTTCCAACGGGCGCCTTCCAGCGACCGAGACCGCCACTACCGTGGTCCCCACAGCACGAGGGATCGCACCCCAGAATCTCGCGGCCCCGAGCCCCATGAGGATCGCATTGCGCCTACCGTGACGAGCTGTTGCTACGGCGAGTCCCGCGATCTCCAGACTCGGCGTCCATGTCCTGGCATCTCTGCCGTCGGGAGGCGCTGTGTAGATGCCACGAACTAAGCGTTTGAGTGCACCCTGGTCGACCAGCTCGTCGAGCACCCGCCATGAGTTGGAACCGAGACCGCGAGCATCCTGATAGCGCATCGTCCGCATCGGTGATCGCGCGACGGCCCTCAAGAAGCTGATCGCTTCAGCCATGACACCACCTCCAACTATGCACAAATATACTCGTTCAGTATATTTCTGCATAGTAAAACCCCTATCCCGACGTGGACCGGTGTTCAATATTCGCTGATGTTCACATTCTTTGAACATCAGCGAATATTGAGTACGGCGAAGATGCGGGCATCGCCTCCCCCTCAGTGCTCGTGTCCGCCGCCCTCTGAGGCGGGCGGCACCCCGACTTCGTCCTCCTGGTCCGGGTCGATGACGACGAACTGCCCCATCATCCCCTCGTCCTCGTGCAGCAGCATGTGGCAGTGATACATATACGGCAGGTGCGGGTTCGTAAAGTCCTCGAATCGCATGAGCAGCCGGTAGTCCCGATTCGGCTCGAGGTAGATCGTGTCCTTCCGCCCGCTCATCTCCACCGGAGGGGCCTCCCCGTCGACATCGAGCACCTCGAACTGCACATCGTGGATATGGAAACTGTGCGGAATCGGCTGATTGCTGCGCACCTCCCACACCTCGGTGTCACCGACCTGGACGACCTCGTCGATGCGGCCCATGTCCATCCGTTCACCGTTGATCTCCCGCTCTTCGAGCTCGAATTTCCGGGTCTTAGCCACCTCGGCTTCGTCCAGGGCATCGTCCTCGGCGTGTTCGGAGGTCTGCCATGCCGGCCCGGGAGACGGCTTCAGCTCGTCCGCGGCACGAAACTCGAGGACGTCGAAGGAATCGTTGCCACCCATCGTCGTCGGCACCGCCACCCCGCCGAGGTCGACCTCGGCCGAGCGCATCCGCACCGTCTCACCCCGGGTGAAGTCCACGACCACCTCGGCACGCTCCCCCGGCGCCAGCCGAAGCCGATTCACCTTGGCCGGCTCCGCGAGGAACCCGCCGTCACCGGCGATGAGATCCATCGACCGATCAGGGAACTCGAAGGCGTACGTGCGGGCGGTCGAGCCGTTGAGCAGGCGCAGCCGCACCTTCTCCGTGCTCACCTCCTGCACCGCGCCGATGGTGCCGTTGACCATGACGGTGTCACCGAGCATTCCCGGCTCGGCACCGTCATGAGTGAGCTCGAGCTGCCCGTCGGAGAGCTTCTTGTCCTGGACGATGAGCGGGAGGTCGTCGACACCGTACTCATCCGGCAGATCCGCCTCGGCGCTGGCGTCGTCGTCGAGGATGACCATTCCTGCCAGACCTTTGTATACGTGGCTCTCGGTCTCTCCGTGAGGGTGAGGGTGATACCACAGGGTCGCGGCGGGCTGGTCGATCCTCCAGTGCGGTGTCCAGGTTTCGCCGGGTTCGATCATCTGATGCGGCCCGCCGTCCATCTCAGCCGGCAGGTGCATCCCATGCCAGTGCACGCTCGTCGGTTCGGACAGGTCGTTCTCGACGTCGACGGCGATCTTCTCACCGCGTTCGGCACGCAGGGTCGGGCCGAGGAACGCCCCGTTGAACCCCCAAGTCTCCGTCGGTTCGTCCTGACCGGGGAAGTCCGTCGAACCCTTCCGCGCGGTGAGGTCGAAGGTGCGCACTCCGTCCTCGACGTCCGACTTCGCCAACGGTGGGATGGCCAGCTCGTTCGCGAACTCCTGCTCCGTCACCGAGGTGGTCGACACTCCGCACGCGGTCACCCCGACTGCGACGAACAGTGCGAAGAGTGAGGCTGCCGCAGTCACTGCGGGCCTGCGCAGTCTCATCGCTCGTCCCGCCGACCCAGCGCCCGTTGGATTCCGGCGGCGGCCAGACCGGCCAGCGCACCGACTCCTGCCCCCATCGCCAGACGGGGAATGAACGCCATGAGCACGGCAGGGCCCGCGCCGATCGCTCCGGTGCCGGCGAGCAGACCGCCGAGTGCGAGGTTGAGGCACCCGTGCGCCGCACCGCAGATCGTCAGGGTGAGCACGGGCCGGGCGACGCGGGCGAAGCCGACGGTCCCGATCCATACCGCCGCGGTGAGCCCGAGCAGGATGAAGGCACGGACGGCACCGTCACCGAGGATGGGCCACAGTCCGGTCAGCGGCCACAGCAGCGCCAGAGAGGACAGACCGACGATGAGCGGCCAGGACAGGGGACGTTTCGTATGAGTTGTCGTATTCATACCCTCAACTCTCCCGACTGACCGTATTTCCCACATCGGCGCTGAAGCGTCAGTGATCACCGCCCTGAGGCGAGCATTCTGTCGCCTGCAGGCGACATCATGATCGAGTCGAAACGACTGCGGCATCGGTGAAAGCTCCGTACTCTGGAACCATGGGTGCAGCTGAGTCGAGAGTCCGGAGCGGAGTGCGCGAGCGCCTCGAACCCCGCCTGACCGACGCGTCCCTGGCCGTTGCGGTGACCCTGGTGATCTCGCTCGTCATCGCCGCCGACGCCGAATCCTCCCCGATGCCCGGTATCGTTTGGGCTCTCGGCTTCGGTGCCGTCCTGCTCCTGCGCCGCCGGTTCCCGCTGACCGTGCTAACGGTGTCCGTGTTCGGGATCTTCGCCTACTACGCCCTCAACCTGCCGCCGATCGGCATGGTCTTGCCCGCAGTCGGTGTCCTCTACTCCACCGCCGAGGTGAGGCGCACCTCGTGGGCCGTGGTCGGTGCCGCCGTCCTCGTCGCCGTGTCGACGTTCTACCGGTTCGACGATCTCGACCCGCGCGCACACCTGACCGGGTACGGTTTCGTCACCGAACTCGCGCTGGCCGCCGCTGCCATAGCGCTCGGGTCTGTGGTCAGACTCGCCAGAGAAACCCGCATCCAGTCGTCCCGCATCGCAGCACTCACCGCAGCGCAGCAGTCCCGGGCCGCCGAGGCGCGGATGCAGTCCGAACGAGTGAGGATCGCCCGCGACCTCCACGACACGATCGGCCACACCCTGTCCGTGGCCTCCCTTCACACCTCGGTGGCGACCGAAGCCGAAGATCCCGACGACCGGGCGGCCGCGCTCGAGCGGGTGCGCGGCGCCACCTCGGAGGCGCTGCGCGAACTGCGTCGTACGGTCAAGGTACTCCGGGAGGACCCCGCGGACGAGGCCACACCCGGCCCCGCCTCGGCGCTGGGTCTGGCCTCGGTCTCGACCGTCATCGACACCGCCCGAGCCGCCGGTCTCGATGTCGACGTCCTCATCAGCGTCGACCCGGCCTCGCTGCCCCGAGCCGTCGATGCGGCGGCTTTCCGGATCGTTCAGGAGTCGATGACGAACGTGCTGCGCCATTCAGGAGCGGCCGCCGCCTGTGTCTCTGCTCAGGTGGATGGCGATGAGCTCATCGTCCGCATCGCCGACGACGGTCACGGAGGACCCGCTGATCCGGAGTCGGGCGCCGGCATCCATGGGATGAGGGAACGGGCGGGACTGCTCGGGGGCAGCCTCGGTGCGGGGACGACGGCCGAGGGGTTCACAGTGACAGCGCACTTGCCCATCGATATCGAGGAAGCCCCATGACCGAAGCGATCCGCATCGTCCTCGTCGACGATCAGGAGCTCGTCCGGGCTGGTCTGCGGCCCTTGGCAGAACGCTACGGAGATATCACGGTCGTCGCCGAAGCCGCCGATGGGAGGGCGGGCCTGTCCTTTGTGCGCGAACTGCGGCCCGACGTCGTCCTCATGGACATCCGCATGCCCGTCATGGACGGGATCGAAGCGACGGAGGCGATCGTCGCCGACGATGCGTTGAACGGTGTGAGGGTGCTCATGCTCACCACCTTCGACGAGGATGAGAACGTCTTCGCCGCGATCCGGGCCGGTGCCGCCGGGTACCTGCTCAAGGACGTCTCTCCGGTCGATCTGCGCTCGGCGATCCGCACCGTCGCCGCCGGTGACGCACTGCTGTCTCCCTCGATCACCGCCTCGGTGATGCAGGCCGTGGCGCAAGGCAGCTCCCCCGCTGCCGAGGGGTGTGGTCTTCAGGGACTGACCGAGAGGGAGATCGAGGTGCTCAGCGGAATCGGGCGTGGGCTGACCAATGACGAGATCGCTGCCGAGCTCTTCCTCAGCCCGGCCACGGCACGCACCTACGTCAGCCGGCTGCTCACCAGGCTCGATGCCCGCGATCGCGCAGCACTCATCGTGCTGGCATATGAGACTGGGCTGGTGCGTCCCGGCGGTCAGACTCCGCGCTGATCACCCTCTGCTCCCACCGAATACGGTCAGATCGTCCAGCCTGCACTCTGCTTTCAGGCGTAGCGTTTCAGCCACAGCCCAAATGGTTTGGACCGTGGACGATTTCGAAGGTGATCGACCATGAGCACAACACAGATCTATCAGTATCCGAAGCCCCTGCCGGTAGTCCTCGGCAAGAGGGCGGCGCTGTTCCTCTTCATCGGAGTCATCGGCTTCCTGCTGGTCAAAGTCGTCGGACCGATCCTCCAGACCGGTCCCGAGTATGTCGTCGAGGCCATCATCTCCGGGATCCCGCTGCTCATTTCGGCCGGCTGCGCAATCACTGCGCTGACGCTGGCGATCGTGCACCGGATGCGGCACACGGCATGACCCCATTGCTTCTGAGAGTTCACCTACTTACGGCCGCCTGGAAGGGTCGAGCCCGGCTCTGACCTTCAGCACATTGTCCTTGTTCTTTCCCCAGTCGATGATCTGAAGCGGAAAGGCGCAGACACTGCGGATGCGCACGAAAGTGCAGCCCGGAGCCTCGTCGACATGCACCGAAAGCTTCTCACCCCAGCTTCTCCAGTTCGTGTTGACCGAGGCAGTCAGCACGCCCGGGTGCGTCATCACACCGGATACGCCCTGCTGAGAATTCAGCACCTGAATCGCCCTCTGCCATACGTCGGCAGCGGCAACGGGGATGGTCATCGTCTCTTCATAGCTTGCGCTCATGAAACCAGAGTAGCCGGAGGCCTTCCGCGCACGCGCTCCTTCGGCGCCCCTCCTGCCCGATCACCGCTGAAGCCCGATCACCACTGATCGTGGTCGAAGATCTGGCAGAACACGCTGGTCATCTGGTCATTGAAGAGGACGAACTGGACTTCCTCGATCGATTCCCAGCGCCCGCGGGACCGACCGTCGACGATGACGCTGTGAGCTGCCTCGGCGACGTCCCGGGCCGACCAGCCATAGACTCCGCCGCCGATGGCGGGGAACGCGATCGAGGTCGCACCGACCTCCTCGGCGAGGTTGAGACTCGACTCGAAACACGATTCGAGGACCTCCGGATCGGCTTCACCTGCGTGCCGATTCGGCCCGACCGTGTGGATCACCCAGCGGGCGGGCAGATCCCCGGCGAGGGTGGTCACGGCCTGCCCCGGCGGCAGGCCACGCACATGGGTGGTCTGCCTGACCGCGCGGCAGGCCTCGAGGAGTGCGGGCCCGGCCGCACGGTGGATGGCTCCGTCGACCCCGCCGCCACCGAGCAGACTCGAATTCGCGGCATTGACGATCGCGTCGACGGCCACCTCGGTGATATCGCCTTCGAGAACCGTGATCTTCATGCCTCGAGTCTAGACGTCTGCTCCGCCTCAGCAGCCCTTCGGCTATTACTCACACTTAGCCACGTATCTGTGAGTAAGAGTCGAACTCACTCACACTTGACGCCACCGTTCGCACCGGTGCGCGTACGCTGGCAGGACGGCGTCACCTCGGCGAGGAAAGAGGCTCAAGGACATGTGCAGGCTGCTCGGTTTCATCTCCCCCACCCCGACGACCGCCGCGGATCTCATCGGTGCCGATGAGTGCCGCCAATGGCAGTCGATGGGCACCCTCCACGATGATGGTTGGGGCACGGCATGGGTCGACACCGGCACCGAGGCGGTCGCTCGGTTCCGCACCTCCACCGAGGGTGCCGATGATCCGCGGCTGACCCGAGCTTTGGATGCGGACGTGAGCGAGGGTCGGATCTGCCATCTGCGGATGGCGACGACGGGGCTGGCCGACCTCGAGGAGAACACGCATCCATTCCTCGCCGAGGGCGTGGCGATGGCACACAACGGTTCGGTCCACCCGATCGAGCGGCTGCGCGAATATGTCAGCGTCAGTGAGGTCGACGAGGTCGGCGGCACCACGGATTCGGCGATCATCTTCGCGCTCATCCTTCGGCGGATGCGCCACGGCGAACGGCTGCTCGATGCGGTGACCGGAGTGGTGCGGAAGCTGCGGGCCGACTTCGACCATCCCGGCATCAATCTGCTCCTCCTCACACGTGAGGAGATGATCGTCGTCCACGCTACCGCCGGCACCGAGGTGCCCTATCTGCAGGGACCGCTGCCGCCGGACCATCACGACCACTACTACCGGATGAGCTGGCGGCGATCGCCCGAGAACGCAATGATCGTGTCCTCCTCGGGGCTCGAACATCGCGGTTGGAGCCTCATCGAGCAGAACACGATCATGCGGCTGACCGTCCCCGATGGAGCGGAGACGATCATCCGGCTGTAGCTGGAGTCAGATCCCGTTCAGAACTTCTGGGCCGGGTCAGGACTTCTGGACGGTGATGGTCCAGCTGGCGTCGGTGACGCGGTCGAAGTGGGTGACGGGGTAGCCGTTCTCGGCCGCCCACTGCGGGATCGCCTCGGTGGCCTGGGTGCAGTCGAAGTTGATGACCAGCTCATCGCCGGCCTCCAGACCTGTCATGGCCTCCTTCGCTTCGACGAGCGGGAAGGGGCAGACCTGACCGTCGGTTTCGAGTACCTGTTTCATACGGTCCTGCTTTCCGCCACAGGCGCTGCGGCCTGCGACTGCTTGGGTTTGATGGTGGCCTTGGCCGCGATTCCGGCACCGGCGATCATGAAGACCATGGAGACCCAGCCCTGGTATTCGAACTGTGCGGTCGAGACCATGGCATTGCCGACTGTGCAGCCCCCGGCGATGGCGGCGCCGACGCCCATGCCGATTCCGCCGATGATCGACTTGATGATCGTGGCCTGGTCCGGCACACGGAGGCGGAATTCGCCCGAGGCCTTGGCGGCGATGAACGAGCCGACGAGGATGCCGATGACAAGCATGACTCCCCAGTCGATGAGTTCGGCATCGCCGGTGGCGAGGTAGCCGGTGAGATTCGCCGAGGGGGTCGTGATGCCCAGGCCGGAGTTGCGTCCGGTCGCTGCCGAGAGCGGCCAGGCGATCGTGGCGATGATGCCGATGACCACGGCGGTGGCGAAGGGGTTCCAGCGCTTCTCGGTGAACAGATGGGCAAGCCCGGTCTTGCGGGGAGGCAGGGTGGCCATCGGGGTCTTGAGCTTGCGCGCATGATGGACGGTCAGCCAGATCGCGATGGCGGAGATGATGACGACGAAGACCCAGGGGCTGAGTCCCGTGCTCGCCTGCAGGCTTCCGTTGTCCAGAGTGATCGCGCGGATGCCGTCAGTGAATCCGGCGGCCGGTCCGAGCTTCATGACCGCGGAGAAGAGGGCGTAGAAGATCAGCGCGAACCAGCTGCCGACGAGACCCTCGCCGGCCCGGTAATAGGTGCCCGTCGCGCAGCCGCCGGCGAAGACCATGGAGGCACCGAAGATGAGGCCGCCGACGATCGCGGCGAGCCACGGGAAGGGCTCAGCCTCAAGGGTGATGACCCCGAAGGTGTTGAGCAGGAACAGTCCGATGGAATGGACGGCGATGAGCACGATGAGTGCGGAGAACCAACGCGTGTTCCCCGTCAGAGTGAGGTCGCGGAACGCTCCGGTGACACAGAAGCGTCCCCTTTGGAAGACGAAACCGAGCACCAGTCCGACGACGAGTCCGGTGATGATCATGAAGCTGCTTTCTCTGTGAGACAGGGTCGCAGGCGACCACAACAACCGCCCATTTTGCTCAACAATCACAATTCCGTCAACCGCGTCGACCGGAAATGCCGCCCAGTGGTCTCGATGTGGTATGGATCTCAGTAAATGTATCTTGACGTCAAGATACTTTTGGGCGCATGCTTAGGAATACCTAACCTAACTAGGAGAGGTCACAATGACAACGACAACGACGCCTCGCTCAGCTCAGACAGCGACAGCGGAGGCAGCACAGACAGAAGTCCAGTCACTTGCGCAGTTCGTCGACCGAGCCTCGCTGGACATGCTCAGCGAGCAGGCCCTCGAACAGCTGAAGATCCGCGTTCTCGACACGATCGGCGTCGCCATCGGCGCCCTCGACGCACCCCCGCTGCAGGAGATCAGAGCCCTCATCGAGGACCTCGACGCCGGGCGGGGAGCCACCCTCATCGGCGGCGGCCATGCCAGCCCGGACCATGCCGCGTTCTTCAACTCGGCTCTGAGCAGGTATCTCGATTTCATGGATGCCTATCTCGCGAAGGGCGAGACGAATCACCCCTCGGACAATATGGGCGCGGTCCTCGCCGCCGCCGAGCACGCCGACGCCAGCGGTGAGGACTTCCTCACGGCCTTCGCCGTGGCCTACCAGATCCACGCCCGCCTCTCGGACGTCGCTCCGGTCCGTGACCTGGGCTTCGACCATACGACGCAGGGCGCATTCGCTGCCGGCGCCGCCTCGGCGAAGGCTCTGGGTCTGACCGCGGAGCAGATCGCGAACGCGGCCGCCATGGCCGGCACCGCGAATGTGGCGCTGCGTGTGACCCGCACCGGGGACTTGAGCCACTGGAAGGGGCTGGCGTATCCGCACGTGTCGAAGGAGGGAGTCTTCGACGCCCTGCTCGCCGCACACGGAATCACCGGCCCGGCCGAGGTCTTCGAAGGCAACAAGGGCTTCAAGACACTGGCTGGGGACTTCGACCTCGACTGGTCGTCCGAGGACCTCGAGAAGGTCACGGGCACGATCATCAAGAAGCACAATGCGGAGATCCACTCGCAGTCGGCCCTCGATGCCGCACAGGAGATCCGTCGGCAGGAGGGCTTCCGCGCAGATGCCATCGCCAGCGTGGAGCTGAAGACCTTCGACGTCGCCTATTCGATCATCGGCGGTGGCGAAGAGGGCGACAAGCGCACGATCCGCACGAAGGAGGAGGCGGACCATTCGCTGCCGTGGATGGTCGCGGTCGTCCTCCTCGACGGGGAGCTCAACCCGGCCCAGTACGAGCCGGAGCGCATCGTCGACGACGATGTGCAGGACCTCATGCACAAGGTGACGATCACGCCGTCGCAGGAGTTCAGCGATCGCTTCCCCGAGCACATGTGCGCCGACCTCGTCGTCACCCTCGGCGATGGAACGAAGTTCCGGGCGAGCACCGACGACTACGAGGGCTTCACCACGAACCCCCTCGACTGGGCAGGAGCGCGCCGGAAGTTCGACGCCCTGACCTCCCCCTTCGCCGAGGCGGAGCTGCGTGACCAGATCGCCGACCTCGTCCATGACCTCGAGAATCATCCGATCCGCGAGCTGACCCGAGTGCTAGCTCAGGTTCGCCAGACTCGCAGCTGAGGCTGCGCCACCCGCCGGAGATCCCGGCACCCCTGCCGACGCGATGTCGGCACCCTCGCCGACGAATCGTCGGCATTCGAAGAAAGGAAAGACCATGTCGAACGCCATCGATTTCGATGTGTCCATGAACTTCGTCCCCCGCGCCTACCGCCCGGCCAAGCCCCGCACCATCGGGATGACCGAGATCCGCGCACCGTACTATTCGACCTTCGGCACCCGTCACCTCCAGGACGTCTTCGACGTCGCCGGGCAATGGGTCGACGGCATCAAGTGGGCGGGTGGGTCCTTCTCGCTCGTGCCTCCCGAGCAGGTCAAGGCGATGAGCGACATCGCCCACGAGAACGACGCGTACGTGTCGTCGGGCGGCTGGATCGAAACGGTCCTGCGCTACGGAGACGACGCGGTCGACCAGTACCTCAAGGAGGCCAAGGAGGTCGGCTTCGACGTCATCGAAATCTCGACCGGGTTCATCATGCTGCCGACCTCGGGGCTCGAGCGCCTGGTGGAGAAGGTCGTCAAGGCCGGGCTCAAGGCGAAGCCCGAGCTGGGCATCCAGATCGGTTCCGGCGGAGACTCCGGTGAGGCCGAGCTGGCAGCGGAGTCCGCGAAGGACATCGGCGACCTCGTCGACCGCGGCAGGCGAGCCCTGGATGCCGGAGCTTCGATCATCATGATCGAGTCCGAAGGCATCACGGAGAACGTGGATGAGTGGAACACCGCCGCGGCCGCCTCGATCATCAACGGGCTGGGGCTGGAGAACGTCATGTTCGAAGCCGCCGACGGACCGGTCTTCGAGTGGTACATCAAGAACTACGGAAACGAATGCAACCTGTTCGTCGACCACTCGCAGATTCTTCAGCTCGAGGGCCTGCGCCAGAACGTCTGGGGCAACAAGTCCACCTGGGGACGGGTGATCAATCCGGCTCCGTGAGGTGTGGCGCCGCCACTAAGCCAGTCTGACCGGCAGTAAGGGCGAGGACGCCGGCGAAATCCGCCGGCGTCTTCGCCTTTCATCCCCTGCCGACCATCACGATCTGCAGCGCAGAACCAATCCGATACCCAGCAGATTCGCCCCGCGCCCGTTCACGGTTTGGGCGGCCCCGGTCCAACCACCTACAGGGTTCGCTTGGACCGTCAATGAGTACCGCGGCAGAGAAACCAGTGTCAGACGCTTGTCGGTATATGTGTAAGTGGTGCTCTCGGTGATGTGAGTTGTCGTCTCGGCCGAACCGATCAATGGCGTCCTTACCACTGTGACAGTGTATTGGAGCTGCGTGGACCCGGAGTTCGCAGGCTTTGTCCAATCCAGTTTCAGCTGGTCCCCGCCGAGCCCGAGCAGACCGCTGTTGTCCGTACATGTCAGATTGCTGATATTGAGCGACCCGGCGGTGAACTCCCCGGTACTCGATTTGTCATCGTTCCACCCGGCGAGGGTCCCGTTGACCACCGAAGGCACGAGGACGAGCGCCAACAGTGCGACTATGGCGAGCAGGACGCGGATTCGCTTCCACACGAAGATATGAGTCATGACTGTCGCGCCCTCCGCGTCCTCGAGACCACGGCCGATCCCACAACGATGAGCACGAACGCGGCCAGCAGGAACCACTGCCATCCGTCGATGCCGGTCCACGGCAGTTCTCCCGACCCGCCAGGCCCTTCCGCACCAGGATCATCTGAGCCTGATCCGTTGGAGCCGGCGTCGGCTTCACCCGGATCGCCTGGCCCAGGGTCACCTGGGCCCACAGAGAGCTCCTCGCCCTGGCCCAGCGCGGTGATCCGGACACTGCTCGTTTGCCCGTTGACCTTCTTCACATCGGCGTCGGGCAGCAGCGAGACGGTGACATCGATGCGCCGTTCGTCTTCACTCGGCATTTCTTCGAGGACTCTGTTTCCGTCCGGCGCACGCCCCAAGTCGGTCAAGGGCATCCCGCTCAGCAAGCTGTGTGAACCCGCTGGACAGCCTTCGTCGATCGCGGTCCGATCACAGCTGCGCACATCGACGACCAGCGCCGAGGCGAGCGGCTCAGTCACCTGCCCCGCACCGATCTCGAGGTCGACCGTGCCGGGATCAGCGTCCTCGACCCACACATCGACGGTCCAATTCGCCGATGCTCCCGGGCTGAGACCGAGCATCCTTTTATCGTCGCCGAACGCCCTCAAACGCAGATACTGACCGTGAACCTCCGACGAGGACTGGTTCGAGGCAGCTCCCGCGCCTCCACTGGCAGTCGTGTCGACTCCGAGATCTTCTCCTGCGACTCCTCCGCCGAGCAACATAGCGGCGATGATCGGAGCCGCCACGGCATGCTTGGGCGAGCGCGCAGCAGTTCGCAATCGATCAACCTCGGTACGTGCGGCGTTTGCCGATGACTCGTCACTCTCGTCCAGATCATCGCCGCGGCGCGGCCAGAACGCCCACACGACGAGGAGGCTCGCCGCGATCGTGATGCCGCCGAGCAGGAACGGGTTGCGCCACTGCTGGAGGATCGGCGCGATTCCAGGGACAGAGAACATCACCTTCCGCACCGTTTCCGTGGTGTAAGGATCGGGGTCCTTCTCCGCGTTCGCGTCACCCTTCATGTCGAAGGTCACGGCACCGGTGGAAGGGTCGGTCGTTTGGATGTCGATGACGCGGTGCGTCACCGGCAGAACCTTGTCTCCGCGGTCGACGGTGACGATGTCGCCGACCTTCATGTCCTCGGCAGGGATCTCCCGAACGAGAGCGGCCGAACCCGCCGGAATCGTCGGACTCATCGATCCGGTCTTGAACATCATGATTGAGACATTGAAGACCACACCGAGGATGACGAGGACGATGCACACCACGCCGAGAACGGCGAGCACATTGAGCAGGGCAGCACCCAGCCAGGCACCGATGCCCGACCCGTTCGATGAACTACGGCTCATCGTTCACGATCCTGGAGTCGTGGATTCGGCGGTGAAGGTCCAGGTGTGAGACGTCGACAGTCCCTGAGCCTCGTTCGGCGCGTTCGTCGGCAGCGTCACCTCGAAGCAGTAGGCCTGAACGGCAGCACCCGCAGACTCAAGTTCCTGACTTGCCGCCGCAGTCGGTCTGCTGCTCAGGGCGACCCCGCCGTCCTCACCGAAGATGACGGTGCCCGGACCGGGGAAACTGTTCGCATCACACCCGGTACCGGACGAAGTCCGCGCCACAGCTCGATAGGTGAGCGCAGAGGCAAAGGCGTTCGGATTCTGTATTCCGCCGCCCGACACGGTGACCTCGCCGCCGATCGACGTGGTCGACGTAGTCCGGACGAACACCGGGGCATAGACCTTCTGCCCCGGATACATGCTGCCTGCGTCGAAGGTCATCGTGCTGGTGTTCGTCCAGTCCGACCCGTCGACAGACAGTTCGATATTGAACCTCCCGGCTTCGAACGAGCCGGAGGCCTCTTCCGTATCCGTCCACGCCGCGACCGTCGCCGTCGCGCCCACACCGAAAACCAGCCCACCGGCGAGAATCGCTTTGATACGTCGATTGCGCAGCCGACGCCGCTGTCGCATCTGCCGTCGACTCAGCGGGCGGTCACTCGACGGTGCCCGCCCGCCTGAGAAGAGATTCCGCAGCCGCAACGAGGAAAGGTGCATCGATCAGTTCAGCGTCGTCATTCGGCCGAGGTTGCGGTGAACTGCCACTGCGCCATGGTGTTCTGACCCTGCTCGAGATCATCACCCGCGGTGACCTTGAAGCACAGCGTCACCGGAGCTCCCGCAGTGCTGCCCGAACCCGCGGTGAGGTCGAAGTCCGCAGCGCCGCCCGTCGAGTTCAGCGCGGTGCCGGCGTCAACGATCGAAGTACCCGTGGCGGTGGCCGAGCAGTCTCCCGCCGAGGCGACCTGAACGATCTCGTAGCTCAGTGCGCCCGTGTTGTCGCCTGACCCCGCCGCCGAGGTGAGCGCCACCGTAGCGTCGTAGCTCGTCGCGTCATCAAGGCGGAGAACGAAGGGAGCAGCGGCGGTGTCACCGGGAGACAGGTTGTCCGCGCCGACCTGGAAGTCCAGTGAGGCCGCTCCGTCTGCGCTCTCGTGATCAGTGAAGCTCGAGCCGTCGGTGCTGCCCTCCACGTTGAACGAACCGGCGCCGAAGACACCTTCGGCCCATTCGTCGTCGGTCCAGGCAGCGAGGGTCACTGCCGCGCCGACACCGAGGACGATGCCGCCGGCGAGAATGGCTTTGAACTTGCGGGAGCGGGTCTTGGAAGCGGTCACGGAGACTCCTTATCCAGGGGTGCATGAGCACCGATCACGTTGAAGAGTGTTGGGGGATGATTTCATGATGACTGAAGAATTACTTTCGAAGAACTTTTTTCCATCACTTCTGTGATCTGTTATCGAAAAGTAACTTTGAACGGAGTTCGCACGGTGAGCCGCGCCGCCGGACTCCACCCACCCTCGGCCCGACTTCTTATTCATTGAGAATGCCATCGCTTCGGCTCAGTGACTGGGCGCACACTGATGAGACGAGATACGGCAAGGAGGCCAAGGTGGCACAACTGAAGACAGACGTGGCGATCGTCGGAGCCGGACCCGCGGGACTCATGCTCGCGCACCTGCTGCACAATGCAGGCATCGAATCCGTCGTCATCGACAACCGCAGCCGCGACGACATCGCCCACACACACCGCGCCGGAATCCTCGAAGCAGGATCGGTGCGCATGCTCGAAGCTGCAGGCGTCGAATCCCGCGTCCACATCGACGGTCACCGCCACGACGGCATCGACATTCGAGTCAACGGCGCCTCGAACCACTTCGACTTCCCCGAACTCGTCGGCGAATCCGTGTGGCTCTACCCCCAGAACGAGATCTTCGTCGACCTCGCCGCCGCCCGTGAACGCACGGGCCGCCCCACCTACTACTCGGTCACGGACACCCGCCTCGGCGATATCGAAACCGAGGCCCCCTGGGTCACCGCCACCTCTGCCGACGGTGAAGAGCTGCGCATCAGCGCCCGCTACGTCGTCGGGGCCGACGGCTCGCGCGGCCCCTGCCGCTCGATGATTCCCGACGGCACCCGGCAGCGCTTCTTCCACGAATATCCGTTCGCCTGGTTCGGCATCCTCTGCGAAGCCCCGCCCAGCCACGAGGTCCTCATCTACTCCCGCTCCGAACGCGGCTTCGCCCTCATCTCCCAACGCAGCGCGAACGTCCAGCGCATGTACTTCCAGGCCTCCCCCGACGCCGATGTGGCCGACTGGTCCGATGACCGGATCTGGACCGAGCTCCAGGCCCGCGTCGCAGGCCCCGACGGCTTCGAACTCAAGACCGGTCCGATTTTCGACAAGACCGTGCTGCCGTTCCGTTCGGCCGTAACCGAGCCGATGCAGCACGGGTCGATGTTCCTCGCCGGCGACAGCGCCCACACGGTCCCACCGACCGGCGCAAAAGGCCTCAACCTCGCCTTCGCCGATGTCGCCGTGCTCGCCCCCGCTCTCATCACGGCGTTCAAGGACTCCGACGCCGAGGCGCTCGCCGGGTATTCGCAGACCGCGACCAAGCGTGTATGGAAGGCCCAGAACTTCTCGTACCAGATGACACGGATGCTCCACACCGACCCGACTCAGGACGCCTTCGAAACGAAGCGCAGCCTCGGCGAACTGCGGTCCATCCTCGAATCCGACCACGGTCGCCGCTACCTGGCCGAGTGCTACACCGGCTGGCCCCACGGCTGAGCCGCTCCCCCACCCTCCCCACGAACATGAGCACCGAAGAGAGAAAGGTTCGACGATGAGTCCACAGCAGAACTCGGACGTTGACGAGTCCGCCGAGGCATTCACCTCCCCGACCGTCATCGATCAGCCCGTGAAGGGCCCCGACGACGCAGCCGAGTCACAGGCGACGCTGTCGGCGGAGATCGAGAGCATCGAAACGCAGTACAAGCAGGACGTCGCCGGCGGCAAGAAGCCCGAGACCCAGCCGCGCCTGGACTACCGGCCCTACCGGTCCTCGATCCTGCGGCACCCGACGAAGGATCCGCGCCACACCGACCCAGAGACGATCGAGCTCTTCTCCCCCGCCTTCGGGCACCGGGACATCGGCACCCTCGAATCCGATCTGACCATCCAGGCCGACGGCGAACCCATCGGCGAGCGCATCCGCGTCACCGGCCGGGTCCTCGACGGTGAAGGTCGTCCCGTGCGGGGCCAGCTCGTCGAGATCTGGCAGGCGAACTCGGCAGGACGCTATATCCACAAACGCGACCAGCACCCGGCCCCGATCGACCCGAACTTCACCGGTGTCGGCCGTACCCTGACCGGCGACGACGGGTCCTACTCATTCACGACGATCAAGCCGGGCCCCTACCCGTGGAAGAACCACCACAACGCATGGCGACCGGCCCATATCCACTTCTCGCTCTTCGGATCCGAGTTCACACAGCGGATGATCACGCAGATGTACTTCCCCGGCGATCCGCTCTTCGCTCTCGACCCGATCTACCAGTCGATCACCGACCAGAAAGCGCGCGACCGGCTGGTGGCCACCTATGACCACAACATCACCGAACACGAATTCCTCATGGGCTATAACTGGGACATCGTGCTCACCGGAGCCAACCGGACCTGGATGGAAGAAGAGGACGATGACTGAGACCACCCCGACCACCGACCTCACCCCCACGCCGGGGCAGACCGTCGGACCCTTCTACGGCTACGCAATGCCCTACGAGCACGACAATGAGCTCGTGCCGCCCGGTTCGGCGCGGGCGGTGCAGCTGACCGGAACCGTCTATGACGGGGCGGGCGAGCGCGTCCCCGATGCGATCCTCGAGATCTGGCAGCCCGATGAGAACGGCGAGGTTCCCCGGAAGACGGGTTCGCTGCTCCGCAACGGCTTCACCTTCACCGGATTCGGCCGCGCAGCCGTCGACCCCGAAGGCGAGTTCAGCTTCTCGACGGTCAACCCCGGCCCCACCGAGGCAGGCAAGGCCCCATTCATCAGCCTCGTCATCTTCGCCCGCGGGCTGCTCAACCGCCTCTTCACCCGCATCTACCTGCCCGAGGACACCGAGGCGCTGGCCGCCGACCCGCTCCTGTCCTCGCTCGATGAAGACGAGCGCGCCCGCCTCGTCGCGACTCGAGGGGCTGACGGATCGCTGCACTTCGACATACGGTTGCAGGGTGAGGAGGAAACACCCTTCCTCCGTTTCCCCAGCCACGAGGACTGAGAGACATGACCGACACCGCCCACACCCGGTTCCTCTTCGCCCCCGGCGATCTGCGCGGGTCCGAAGCCATCGACGACGCCGCGTTCATCACCGCGATCGGCCAGGTCGAGACCGCGTGGATCGTCGCACAGGGCCGGGTGGGGTTGGTGTCCGCGGAGACCCGCGCCGAGGTGGCCGCCGCCATCGATGCCACGATCCGCACGCTCACGGACGATCACACCCAGCTGCAGACTCTCGGCGAGGAGGCCGAAGCCGGGGGCAACCCGCTCATCCCGTTCCTCGCCCTCGTCCGCTCCCGGCTCTCCCCCGAAGCCTCACGATGCCTGCACCGCGGGCTGACCAGCCAGGACGTCATCGACACGGCGGTCGGTCTGCTCGTCTCCCGCGTCGTGAGGCAGATGCAGGCGCGCCTCGAGGTCATCGGCGCCTCCCTCGTCGAACTCTCCGACGCTCATGCCCAGACCCTGTGCCTGGCCCGGACGCTGACCCAACCGGCGCTGCCGACGACGTTCGGGCTCAAGGTCGCCGCCTGGGCCGCCGAGGTCAATGAAGTCCAGGGCCAAGCGCCCTATGTCGACTATGTGCAGGTCGGCGGGGCCGCCGGCACGCGTGCAGCCATCCGCTGGTTCGCCGGCGACTCCACCGACTCGCTGCTGCGCGAATTCAATGTCCAGATGGTCGGCCCCGACGCGGCGCTGACGCAGATCCCCGTCCCCTGGCACACCGATCGCGTCCGCATCATGTCCTGGGGCTCACACCTCGCCCAATGCACCACTGTCGGGGCCTCCATCGCCCGCGACGTCCTCATCGGCGTCCGTCCCGAGATCGGCGAGCTGTCCCTGGCCTCGACCGGCGGATCCTCGACGATGCCGCACAAATCGAACCCCACCTCGGCGGTGCTGCTCCATCGCAACGGAATGCGCGTCCCCGGAGCGCTGTCCACGCTGACCACGACCGCCGCCGAAGCCGTCGAAGAACGCTCCGACGGTGCCTGGCACGCCGAATGGCCGGCCCTGTCCGAGCTCATGACCCTGGCGATCTCCTCGCTGATCATCCTCGACGAGATGATCGCGGGCCTGCAGGTCAACGCCGATGCCATGCGCACGAACCTCGACGCCGCCTCCCCCGGGATCTTCGGCGAGAAACTCGGGATCGTCTTCGGTGACCGACTGGACAAGGACACCCGCGCAGCCATCATCGCCCCCGGCTCCGACCCCGTAGCCGCACTGCGTGCGGAGATCAGCGATGACGACGGCATCGAGGATTTCTTCACCCCCGAGTCCTACCTCGGTGAGGCCGAGGACATCCGCCGGACCATTCTGGCAACCATCGACAATTCCGGACCGCAGGAGATCGACCTGCCGTCCTTCGACTGAGACCCGACCGAAGAGAGTGACATCCATGGACCTCACCGCATCCGTCCTTGCCGCACCCGCCGCTCCGGCGACCGACGCCCGGGTGCTCGTCGTCCTGCCCTCGCTGGGCACCTCCGTGACCGCCCTGTGGAAGCAGGCCGCCACCGAGTTCTCCGCCCTCAGCCCGGAGACGACGGTCATCGGCATCGACCTGCCCGGTCACGGCCGTTCGGCGCCGATCGAGGTGCCCACCGGCACCGAGGTGGCCCCGCGGCTGACGATGTCCGACCTCGCCGAGGCGGTCCTGGCCACCGTGGATCGGGTCCTTCCCGATGTGGCCGCCCCCGGGGCCCCCGTCGACCTCGCCGGCGATTCGATCGGCGGCGCCACGGCCCTGCAGCTGGCGCTGGACCACGGGGACCGCTTCGGCCGCATCGCCGTGTTCTGCACCGGTGCGAAGATCGGTGAAGCCGCGGCCTGGGAAGAACGTGCACAGACCGTGGCGACCTCGGGCACCCCGACACAGGTCATCGGTTCGGCACAGCGCTGGTTCGGAGAAGGGTTCATGGACCGCGAGCCGGAAACCTCGGCCGCGCTGCTGCACTCGCTGCAAGATGCCGACCGGTTCTCCTTTGCCGCGCTCTGCTATGCCCTGGCCGACTTCGATGCCCGCGAACGCCTGTCCGAGATCTCGCGGCCGCTGCTGGCCGTCGCCGGTTCCCAGGACCAGCCGACTCCGGCGACGAAGCTCGCCGAGATCGCCAATGAGGTTCCCGGTGCACTCCTCGAAGTCATCGACGGCGCCGCCCATCTCGTTCCGGCCGAGGCTCCGGTCGTGACCGCGGGCCTGCTCGCTGACTTCCTGCACGGAAAGGGACTCGGCGGCGGTGCCGCCTCTGCTGATGTCGCAACCGATCTTCCGACCGCTTCCGGCCCGCGAGACGCCACCCGAGACGAGGTGCGGGAGGCCGGAATGAGCGTGCGGCGACAGGTGCTCTCCGACGCCCATGTCGACCGCGCGAACGCGAAGGTCGATGACTTCACGAGCGACTTCCAAGACCTCATCACCCGCTACGCGTGGGGAGAGATCTGGACGCGACCGGGCCTTGAGAGGCGGATGCGTTCGGCCATCACACTGACTGCCATGATCGCCGGCGGCCACGAGGCCGAGCTCGCGATGCACGTCAAGGCGGCGCTGCGCAACGGACTCACCCGCGACGAGATCAAAGAGGTCCTCCTCCAATCGGCGATCTACTGCTCGGTGCCGAGCGCGAACACCGCCTTCTCCGTCGCATCCCAGGCCTTGGCCGAGGCGGATGCCGAGGGCAGCGCCGACTGAGCATTCCAGCCCTCCGGTGGGCCGCCTCGGCGAGGGTCAGCCCTTGTGGAAGCGGCCGACCACGGCTGTTCGAATCGTCACATTGCGTCCCTCTGCACTTCCGAGGAGCCGCGATGGGCCATAGGCTGGTGCGGTTGCCTGCCCGATCCTGCTTGCCCTGAAGGAGCCCTATGAGTGACGCCCCGGTCTCCCGCGGAGTCTATAAATTCGCCGTCTTCGCCCTGGCGATCGGTGCGTTCGCCATCGGCGTGACCGAGTTCGCGACGATGGGTCTTCTGCCCATGATCGCCGAGGAACTGGGCATCACCGTCCCGCAGGCCGGGCATGCGGTGTCGTTCTACGCGATCGGCGTCGTCGTCGGCGCACCACTGATCACGACCATCGCAGCCCACATGGATCGCAAGCTGCTGCTCCTGTGCATGATGGGGCTCTTCGCTCTGGGCAACCTCGCTTCGATGCTCGCCCCGACTGCCGGACTGTTCAACATCGCACGCTTCGTCTCCGGTCTGCCGCACGGAGCCTACCTGGGCATCGGAGCCGTCGTCGCCGCCTCCCTCGTGCCCGTCAACCGACGTGGGCGTGCAATGTCGCGGGTGATGCTGGGCCTGACGATCGCGAACATCTTCGGCGTCCCCTTCGCCGCGGCACTGGGCAATATGTTCGGGTGGCGCAGCGCCTACGCGCTCGTCGCCGCCCTCGGTGTGCTCACCGTCATCATGGTCGCCATCGCCGTGCCGCGCGTGAGTGTCGGCGCTGGTGAGGTGCCCTCGGCGCGCGGGGAGATCAAGGCGCTCGGACGTGTGCAGATCATCCTCACGCTCGTGGCCGGGTCCGTGGGCTTCGGCGGAATGTTCGCCGTCTACACCTACATCACCCCGACCATGACCGACGTCGCCGGCGTCCCCGAGGTCGCGATCCCCTGGGTGCTCGCCGTCTACGGACTCGGCATGACCGCCGGCTCGCTCATCGCCGGTCCGCTCGTCGACAAGTCGATCGAACGCTCGGCCACCGGAGGCATGATCCTCTCCGCCCTCGTGCTGGCCGCCTTCGGCGCCTTCACTCAGATCGCGGCGATCGCGATCATCGCCCTCTTCCTCATCGGCATCTCCGGGTCGATGATCACCACGGCCCTGCAGATGCGTCTGTTCCGCGAATCGCATGACGCCCCGAGCCTGTCCGCGGCCATGAACCACGCCGCCTTCAACCTCGCCAATGCCCTGGGTGCGTGGCTCGGCGGCATCGTCATCACCGCGGGACTGGGCTACCGTGCACCCGCCTGGGTCGGCGTCGGCCTCTGCCTGGCAGGCCTCATCGTCATCTCCGTCGCGATCTTCCTGCGCCGAGGCGGCTCCTCCGACCCGAGCACCCGGTCGACCGTCGAGACCTGAGCCTGTAGCCAGCAGAAGCCTCCGCCGAGACTTCGGTTGCGCGCCGAGACCACGCTGCCCGCGCAGGTGTGTCGGCTCGCAACCGGCGTGTCGGCACTCAGCCGTTGTCTCGGTCAAATCGACGGCAGCCGCGCGTTCGGCCGGGGCTCAGGGGCCACTCCGGGACATTGTGGTCGCAAACGGATGCTCGCCTCGAAACTATGGGTCACTATCGGATACTTTCCGAGCGCAGAGATGTCCGTCTGTGACCTATGTTGGGGCGGAGCGCTCGGCGCGGAAAGTGTCCGAAAGTGACCCGCAGCGGCATGCCGATACGATGAAGCCATGGATCATCCCGCGCAGAGCCGCTCTCATGCCCTGACCCGCCACTCTGACGACCTGACCCGGCGTCCGAAATCAGCCGCACTGCTGGCCCTGGCCGCCTTCGCGGTCCTCGCGCTGCTGCTGCTGACCGGCTGCGGGTCGTCTGATTCCGAGGGTGGCTCCGGCGACGGTTCGAACGCCTCCAACGAAGCCGCGGCCGGCACCTGCTCCTACCCCGCTGACTCGCAGTCCGGCGCCGAGGACGTCGACGCCCCCGCAGAGAAGCCGGAGGCCGATGGCGAATTCGAGGCCACCATCGGAACGAACGCCGGCGACCTGGCCGTCACCCTCGACGCCGACGGCGCTCCCTGCACCGTCAACAGTTTCCTGTCACTGGCGAAGCAGAAGTACTTCGATGACACCGACTGCCACCGCCTGACCACCGAGGGCATCTTCGTCCTCCAGTGCGGAGACCCCAGCGGCACCGGCTCAGGCGGTCCCGGCTATTCGTTCGCCGATGAGCTCGACGGCTCCGAGACCTACCCGGCCGGCACCCTGGCCATGGCCAACTCGGGCCCCGACACCAACGGCTCCCAGTTCTTCGTCGTCTACGACGACAGTTCGCTGCCCCCGGACTACACCGTCTTCGGCTCCCTCGACGAGGACAGCACGAAGACCGTCGCCGACATCGCAGCCAAGGGCACGGACTCCGGCGCCGGTGATGGAGCACCGAATCAGAAGGTCACCATCACCGAGGTATCCGCGGACTGAGATACTCGGACTTCCAAACGATCTCAACTTCTGAGACGCGTTCCGCGCCTATTCTGAGACGGGCGTAGTGTCTAGCCGTTGCCGTCGATGCTGTGCCAACACAGCATCGACGGCCTTTTCCATTGACACGAGCACCACCCGCCCGTGCCTGCACTCACAAAACAGCGGAGCACAACGACATCATGTCCACCGAAACACAACCGGGGAATCCGACCCCCTCACCGGACAGCGGAGCCGACACCGGCATCGACTCCGACGCCATCGCAGCGACCAGGAAGAACAACACCCGCGGCAAGGTCCTGACCGCCTCGATGGTCGGCACCACGATCGAATTCTTCGACTTCTACGCGTACGCGACCGCCTCGTCGCTGGTCTTTCCGGCCCTCTTCTTCCCCAACCAGACATCGACGACGCAGCTGCTGAGCTCGTTTGCGATCTTCGGAGTCGCCTTCGTCGCTCGCCCTCTGGGCTCGATCATCTTCGGTCACTTCGGTGACCGCATCGGCCGGAAGAAGACGCTCATCGCCTCCCTGCTCATCATGGGCATCGGCACCTTCCTCATCGGTCTCCTCCCCACCGCAAGCACCCCGGGCTGGGTCGTCCTCGCCCCGCTGTTCCTCGTCCTCCTGCGCTTCTGCCAAGGAGTCGGACTCGGCGGCGAATGGTCCGGTGCCGCCCTGCTGGCAACAGAGAACGCCCCTCCGGGCAAGCGCGCCATCTGGGGCACGTTCCCGCAGCTCGGCGCCCCGGTCGGCTTCATCATCGCCAACCTGCTCTTCGTCGCCCTCGGCACTTGGACCTCCCCCGAGGCCTTCCTCGCCTGGGGCTGGCGCATCCCGTTCCTGCTCTCGGCCCTGCTCGTGGCAGTCGGCCTCTACGTCCGCATGTCACTCATGGAGACCCCGGCGTTCCAACTCGTTGCGCAGAAGCAGCAGATCTCGAAGGCCCCACTCGGGCGTGTGTTCGCCACGAGCTGGAAGCCGCTCATCCTCGGCACGCTCATCATGCTCGCGACCTACGTGATCTTCTACTTCATGACCGCGTTCACCCTCACCTACGGCACATCACCGTCCAGCCCCGAACAGGCTCAGGCGGCCGCCGAGGCGGAGGGGAAGAACTTCGATCCCGCAGGCTTCGTCGCCGGGCTGGGGTACACGAAGAACGAATTCCTCACCTACCTCATCATCGGAGTCGTGTTCTTCGGCATCTTCACCATCGTCTCCGGCCCCTTGGCCGAGAAGCTGGGACGCCGGAAGATGCTCCTGGGCGTGACCGTGCTCATCGCCGCCTACGGGCTCGTCGTCAATGCCCTGTTCAACGCCGGCACCCCGGGAGTCGTCGTCGGCCTCATCGTCGGCTTCATCCTCATGGGGCTGACCTTCGGACCGATGGCCGCGTACCTGCCGGAGCTCTTCCCCGCCAATGTCCGCTACACCGGCTCGGCGATCTCATACAACATGTCCAGCGTCATCGGCGCGGGCCCCGCGCCGTTCGCCATGGTCGCTCTGTGGCAGGCCGAAGGAGGGTCGATCTTCTACTGCGGTCTCTACATCATCGCAGCGGCGATCGTCACCATCATCGCCCTGTGGCTGGCCAAGGACACCTCTGACCTCGATATGGAGGACCAGCTGAGCTGAAGCTCATCTCATCGGCGAAGGGCCCGATCATCGTGTCAGATGATCGGGTCCTTCGTCGTCTCCGCTCGGATCCCGCTCATAGGGCTCGGCCGGCAGTCCTCCCACGGAGGTAAAGCTACGATTTCGTCACAACCTCCCAGGCGATCATCGATTCGCCCTGAGTGTGATCCAGTTCACGGTAAGATCCCTCACAGAGACTGCTCAGACAACGATGTCATGCAGACCGTGTGCGTGACGACCACCGTCACCGACTCAATGGAGGAATGATGAAACGACGCTCGAGCCTGGCCGTTCTGGCCGCCGGCGCCTTGCTCGCCCTGTCTGCCTGCAGCGGCGGAGGAGATTCCGAACCCGCAGCAACCGCCGAAGGTGGGGTCCCTCTGGTCGAGGACGGCAAACTGACCACCTGCACCCATCTGTCGTATCAGCCCTTCCAGTTCGAGAAGGACGGCGAGGTCGTCGGCTTCGACGTCGACATCGTCGATGCCGTGGCGAAGCACCTCGGCGTCGAGCAGGAGATCGTCAACACGCCGTTCGAAACCATCACCACCGGCGCAGCCTTCAACCAGAACCAATGCGATGTGGCGGCCGCGGCCATGACGATCACGCCCGAGCGCGAGGAAGCCATCGACTTCTCCGAGTCGTACTTCCCAGCGAACCAGGCCATCCTGACAAAGGAGGATAAGACCGCAGACGACGAAGCAGGGCTCAAGGACTTCAAAGTCGCCGCGCAGGCCGGCACCACCGGTCTCGACTATGCGAACGAAAATTTCAAGGACGCCGAGATCATCACCTATGAGGACCTTCCGCTTTCGCTCGAAGCACTGAAGAACGGTCAGGCCGACGCCGTCATCAACGACAACGGCGTCCTCTACGACTATGCGGCGAACAATGACGGCTTCACCGTCGGCTTCGACATCGACACCGGCGAGCACTACGGCATCGGTATGAAGAAGGACAACGAGGAGATGAAGACGGCCGTCGACGACACCGTCAAGGAGATCAAGGACAACGGAGAGTACGACAAGATCTACGAGAAGTGGTTCGGCGACGCACCCAAGTGATCACCGCTGAAGGGGCGGCCGGTCGCGGCACACAGACCGCGGCCGGCCGCTCGTTCGGCTGAACACGATTCTCACTGACACACACTGTATTCGGCGGTCACAACTGCCACCGCGTCAAAAGGACACCACCCATGTCATCACCTCATGCGACTGGCGACGGGGGCCGGAACGGCACCGGCATCCCCGTCGCCACTGCCACCCCCAAAGCGAAGATGAGCAAACGCCAGAAGGCGAAGATCTCACGCGGGATCCAATACGGCATCCTCGTCGTCATCGCCGTCGTCATCGCGGTCGTGGCCGATTGGCCCACACTCATCGACACGTTCGGTCGCGTCGACATCGCCGCGGGTATGCTCCCCGACGTCATCACCAAGGCGCTGAAGAACACCGTCGTCTTCACCGGCCTCGGCTTCGTGCTGGGACTGGCCATCGCCATCGTGCTCGCACTCATGCGACTGTCCTCGGTGGGCGTCTACCGGTGGATCGCCTTCGTCTACATCGAGTTCTTCCGCGGACTGCCTGCCCTCGTCGTCTTCCTCGTCATGGGCTTCGGCCTGCCGGTGGCGTTCCCCGGCTTCATCCTTCCCCAGCTCGTGGTCATCATGATCGCCCTCGCGCTCGTCTCCTCCGCCTATATGGCCGAGACCATCCGCGCCGGCATCCAGGCCGTGCCCAAAGGCCAGGTCGAGGCGGCCCGTTCGCTCGGCATGTCGTCGTCCCGCGCGATGTTCACGATTGTTCTGCCGCAGGCGATGCGGATCATCCTTCCGCCGCTGACCAACGAACTCATTCTGCTGACCAAGGACTCCTCGCTGGCCTATATCCTCGGCTCCTCCGTCGACGGACGTGAGCTCGCTGCGCTGGGTCGTGCCGAGATCGTCAACTCCGCGAACCTCACGCCCTTCATCGTCATCGCCCTGTGCTATCTCATCATCACGATTCCGCTGTCGTATCTGTCACGGGTCCTTGAGAAGAAGTACGGTTCCGCAGACTCAGGAGTGAAATGATGACAAGTTCAGCAACCGCCTCGGCGACGGCGACCGGATCACCGCTCATCTCGATCAGGAATCTGCAGAAGAGCTTCGGGTCCAATCAGGTGCTCACCGATATCAGCCTCGACGTCGACAAGGGCGAGGTCGTCTGCGTCATCGGCCCCTCGGGCTCGGGAAAGTCGACGATGCTCCGGTGCATCAACGTCCTCGAGACCCCGTCGGGCGGATCGATCGTCGTCGACGGAATGGACATGACCGACCTCGATCTCGACATCGACGCCGCCCGCATCCGCATCGGCATGGTGTTCCAGTCCTTCAACCTCTTCGGCCACCTCACCGTGCGTGAGAATCTCACGGTGGCGCAGACGAAGGTGCTCGGCCGGTCACGGTCCGAGGCGGACAAAGTCGCCGAGGCGAACCTCGCAAAGGTCGGACTGTCCGAGAAGATGGAGGCCAAGCCCGGCTCGCTCTCGGGCGGTCAGCAGCAGAGGGTGGCGATCGCCCGGGCGCTCAGCATGGACCCCGATGTCATGCTCTTCGACGAGCCCACTTCGGCGCTCGATCCCGAGACCGTCGGTGATGTCCTCCAGGTCATGCGCAACCTCGCCGAGGCGGGGATGACGATGGTCGTGGTCACCCACGAAATGGAGTTCGCCCGGCAGGTCGCCGACCGCGTGGTCTTCATGGACGGCGGAGTCGTCGTCGAGGAGGGTCCGGCCAGGGACGTCATCGGCAATCCCCGGGAGCAGCGAACGAAGGACTTCCTCTCCCGCGTCCTCCACCCCGGCCAGCTGGGGTAGTCGCCGGTTCGCCGAGGCGGCATCGCCTAGGCTTCTCACATGAGCTCATGGGACCGCACAGAGAACGTCCTCGCACTGCCTTCCGGGAGGCTGGTGCGAGGACGTTCTCTGTGCGGAGGCCGTGTCGATCCTACGGACCAGCTGGACTCGAGCGCGGCGGACGTTGAGCTCATTCTGCTCGGGTCGCGTCGGCAATTTGCGGACACGATCGAGGGGCCTCAGTCCGCACGGGAGTCCCGATGGGTGGAATGGCCCGACTTTCGGCTGCCGACCGACCATCGTGATGCTGCCCTCGCACTGCTCGGACTGTGGTCGCGCGCCGAATCCTCACGGGTGGGTGTGGCCTGCAGCGGCGGTCGCGGGCGAACGGGCACTGCCCTCGCGTGCCTCGCCGTCGTCGACGGAGTTCCCGCCGACGACGCCGTTTCCTTCGTCCGTGACCGTTACAGCCCGAAGGCCGTCGAGACGCCGTGGCAGCGACGCTTCGTCACACAGTTTCCTGCGCTGTTGTCACGTGTCCGGCCCGATTGATCTCTTTCGCTCGGCAACAGCCTCAGCAGTCGCCGAGGCGGCCCGACCTCAGAGCGTGAACCCGGCCGGGAACGGGTCGCTGGGGTCGAGCATGAACTGCGAGGTCGCCGTCAGCCAGGCGCTGCCGGTGATCGTCGGCACCACCGCCGCGTGCTCGCCGACGGTGGTCTCCTCGATGAGGCGGCCGGTGAACGAAGTGCCGATGAAGCATTCGATGACGAAATCCGTGTTCAGTCCCAAATGTCCGCGGGCATGCCGGACGGCCATGAGTGCGCTCGTGCCGGTGCCTCCTGGTGAACGGTCGAGCCAGCCCGGGTGGTTGATGAGGACGTGGCGGGCGTCCGGTGCGAGTCCGTCCGCTTCCGCGGCCCCGTCCACGCCCGGCTCCGGCGCGAGGAATACGACGTGCTCGCAGCCGCTGTAGCCGGTCTCCGGATGCACCGGCGACAGCTGCTCGTTGACAGCAGCCATGATCTCGCGGCCGGCGGCGATGAACTCATCGCCACGATCCCGCTCGAACGGAATGCCCACCTCGGCGGCGGAGACGAAGGCGTAGAAGTTTCCGCCGAAGCCGATGTCGCAGGCGATCGTCCCTCGCCCGGGCACCTCGACGGTCTGGTCGAGGGCGTGGGCGTAGGAGGCGACGTTGACGATGGTCACCGCCTCGGCGCGACCGTCACGGACGACTACCTCGGCGGTGATGAGCCCGATCGGGGCGTCCAATCGCACCGTCGTCACCGGTTCTACAACGGGCACCATTCCCGTCTCGACGAGGACCGTGACCACCGCGATCGTGCCGGCACCGCACATCGGCAGCACCCCGGTGACCTCGATGAACAGCACACCCCAGTCGGCATCGGGGCGAGTCGGCGGCTGCAGGATCGCACCCGACAGCCATCCGTGGCCACGCGGTTCGCACATGAGGAACGTGCGCAGGTCATCGGAATTCTCGATGAACCATTCCCGCCGCTCGGCCATAGTCTCACCGGGGAAGGCTCCCACTCCCCCGGTGACGACGCGGACAGGCAGCCCCTCGGTGTGGGCCTCGACGGTCTGGATGAGACGGTTGGTCCGCATTGCCGATCCGCTCAGTGCTCCAGGACGTCTTTGAGAATGACGCGGTAGCCCTGCCGCGGGTCGAAGCCGTGGATCTCACGGGTGTCGAGCGCCGACATGAAGTCGAGCACCTCGGCGGTGATGACCTGACCGGGCACGAGCACCGGGAACCCGGGCGGGTACGGGGTGACGAATCCGGCCGAGACCGGCACTTCCCCGTTCTCGACGCGGCGCCGCAGCTCATGCGGGAGCACATGCTCGATGTTCTGCCGGCGCAGACCTGCGTAGTAGGCGGTGCGCAGATCGCCGTCGGGCAGCTGCTTCGACGGATCCTCGGCCGGCACCTCGGCGGCGTAGTCGGGGGCGAAGGCTGAGAAGTCCGGCAGCGGAGGCATCACCGCGGCAGGCTCGGTCAGCGCATCCTGTTCCTGGAGCTCATGCGGGTCATTGAACTTCCCCGCCAGTTTGACCAACACCTCGATGAGGTAGGCGACGGCCGATCGTGAGGTGCCGATGTTCGTCATGAACAGCACCGTGTTCCGGCTCGTCTTGTTCACCTGGATGCCGTAGCGGTCCATGAGGTGCTCGTGCTTGAACGTATCTCCGTCGACGCCCGTGCCCGAGATCTCGACGGTGATGCGGCTGGGGTCGACGACGAATTCGTCGCGGACCCAGGCGTCCCACATCGTCGACAGGCCATCGCGCAGCGGCATCGTCCGCTCGGTGACCCGGTACTCCTCCGGAATGAGGTCGGCGGCCGTGAGCACCTTGAACGTCTTCTTCAGCAGCGGGTGCCGGGCGATCGCCGAAGACAGGCTCATCGCCAGGTCGAGCTGCTTCTGCACGAGTGCGAAGCCCTCCATCTCCACCTGCCTGCGGCCGAGGTCGAGGGACGCGAGGATCTGATAATTCGGCGAGGTCGAGGTGTGCGTCATATACGCCTCGTGGAAGGCCTCCTCGGCGCCGGAGGAGAACTCCTGATCGTAGACGTGGATCATCGAACCCTGGCGCAGCGCGGTCAGCGTCTTATGCGTCGACTGGGTTGCGTACACGCGGATCGTCGCATCCGGCGGCGGCAGCAGATCCTCTTCCAGCCACACCGAATCGGGGGCGGGGGCACCGGTCTCGGGGTCGAACAGGCGCTTCTGCTGTTCCCGGTACGCCGCGGCATGGGCGTTGGTGGACAGGTTCTCCTCAAGGGTCTCAGCAGCGACCATGGCGGTGCGCTTGCGGGTGACCGGGTGGAACCGGGCGAAGGCGAACCAGGCTTCGTCCCAGAGGAAGACGAGATCGGGTTTGATCGCCAGGCATTCGGACATGACCGTGTATGGGTCGTAGACGATGCCGTCGAACGTGCAGTTGGTCAGGGTGATCATCCGCACCTCGTCGAGGCGGCCGGCGGCCCGGTAGTTGAGCAGCAGCTGCTTGATCCGGTTCAGCGGCACCGCCCCGTAGAAGGCGACGTCGTTGAGCGGGTACGCCTCGAGGTAGGCGGTGCGGGCGCCGGTGAGCATGAGCGCATGGTGGTGCGACTTGTGGCAGTTGCGGTCGACCATGACGACTTCTTCGGGTGAGACGACGGCCTGATGGACGATCTTGTTCGCCGTCGACGTGCCGTTCGTGACGAAGTACGTGCGCTTGGCACCATAGGCGCGCGCGGCCAGCGCCTGCGCCTTCTTCAGCGTATGCACCGGAGCGAGAAGGGAATCGAGTTCACCGGAGGTGGCACTGGATTCGGCCAGCAGCAGATTGAGTCCGTAGAAGTCGACGAAGTCGCCGATCCACTTCGACCCGACGACGGAACCGCCGCGGGAGACCGGCAGGGCATGGAAGACACCGGCCGGTCGGCGGGCATGCTCTCGGATCGCGTCGAAGAACGGAGTATCGTAGAGGTGCTGGGCACGGCGCAGCAGGGACAGGTGGAGTTCGAACTGGTCCTCGCGGCGGAAGACACGACGGAACCGGTGCGTCAGTGCCCCGGCGAGGCTTTCGATATGCGCACCGGCCATGAGGTAGAGGTCGAGCTCCGGGCGCAGGTCCGCCAGAGTGTCGGCCAGCCGCAGCACCCGTCGCACCGAATTGAGCGGGCTCATCGGCGCCGTCGGCGATTCCTGCGTCGAGGTGTGCGCGAACTCGATGGAGTCGCGCAGGTCACGGCTGAGCACCTCGCGGGTGTGGTCGGTGAATCCGGGGCGGATGACGCAGGCGAGCAGGTTCGGGTTCGTCAGGGCCGCAGCGACGGCATCGTCGGCGGTGGGCACGATGACGTAGTCGTAGATGAACTGGTCGGAGGCGTTGCGGAGTTTGAGCAGGTCCGTGTGCAGCTCGTCGCGGCCGCCTTCGGTGGTCTCATCGACGATGAGGACCTCGAAGCGGGAACGGGTGTCCTGGCGGTCCTTGAGCTCGGCGCGCTCATCCTCGGTGAGGTCGTCTTCACCGGTGTCGGGCACGGTGGTGCCGCGCAGCCGGTTGACCGCACGGGTGATCATGTCATGCGCCCGGTCGAATTCGCCGTTCGAGAGCAGATCGGTGATCTCCTCGACATAGCGCTGACCGAATCCGGCCCAATAGAGTTCGATCGTCTTCAGCGAACGCAGCGACCGCCACACCTCGCCGTCTTCGGCGATCATCGAGAAGTCCCCGCCGCTGACGGCCAGACGTTTGATCGCGAACTTCAGGTACTCCCACGCATCCGAGCGCAGCCGCCAGGTGCTCGCCGGCATTCCCGGGTCCCGTTCGAGCTGCGCCTTGCGCGGCGTCGACGGGGCTCCGGCGCGACCGTGCCTGCGGCCGCCACCGAGGTCGGCGGCCTCGAACTCCTGCGCCGCTGCCTGGTGGGAGTCGATTCCGGTCATGCGAGAGCCTCCTGGCTGTCAATCTCACTCAATCCTCACCCCGTTCCGGTGAGGATTTCCTGCTCACGGGCTCAGTCGGCGGACCGTACTGATTCCGTTGTTGCACGATCATACGACCTCACAGATTCGAATGGGCGAGGTGGTGGGCACTTGAGACAACCACGGGAGGCAAAATGATGATAAGCATGGGATATGGACACCTCCGCGTCTCTCTCTGCAGGTCATCTCATCGTCGAGGAACTCGAAGCACACGGAGTCACTCGCACCTATCTGGTGCCCGGCGAGTCGTATCTCGACGTCATCGACGGTCTCCGCGATTCGGACATCACCCCGATCGTCTGCCGCCAAGAGGGCGGGGCCGCGTATATGGCCGTCGCCGAGGGGCGGATGACCGGAGTGCCGGGAATCGCCATGGTCACCCGCGGCCCGGGGGCGGCGAACGTCAAGGTCGGCGTCCACACCGCCTTCCAGGATGCGACCCCACTCGTCGTCTTCGTCGGTCTCATCCCCACCGATCATCGCGGTCGGGAGGCCTTCCAGGAATTCGATCTCGAGGGCTGGTTCTCCTCGACCGCGAAGAAGGTGCTCGTCCTCGACGATCCCGACAAGGCCGCCGAGGTGGTCGTCGACGCCATGCACACCGCCGTGGCCGGTCGGCCCGGTCCCGTCATCGTCGGCCTGCCCGAAGAGGTCCTCGCCCAGCGCAGTTCAGGGACGGTCCTTCCCCCGCGGGTGCGCGGTTCGGCAGCACCGTACGCCGGGGACGTCACGGAGCTGCGGGCCCGCATCGCCGCCGCCGACCGTCCGGTGCTCATCATCGGCGGGGAGGACTGGTCCCAGTCGACATCGCGACGCATCGCCCAGTGGTCACGCGACCGCGGCCTCGGCGTGCTCGGCACCTTCCGCGCCTATGACGGCATCGACCACGACAGCCCGAACTTCCTCGGCATCTTAGGTTACGGTCCCGCCCCCGTGGCCAAGCGCACCCTCGCCGAGGCGGACCTGCACATCTATCTCGGCTGTGTCCGCACCGATGTGGCCACCGACGGGTTCACCAACGGGGTCGACCAGCGCACCGTCGTCATCGGCCCCGATGCCGATGCGCACGGCCACTTCGGTCGCCTCGACCAGCACATCGTCACCTCGGTGTCCCGGTTCGCCCAGTCCCTGTTCACCGAGGAGGGCACCCGCACCTATTCGGTGTCCTCCGACGGATCGATCGACGAACCGCCACTCGGCGATGCCCTGTCCGAGGCCGCCGGGGATGCCGTTGCGCTGCCGGACTGGGTGGCCGAGGCCAGGTCCGAGCTTGAGGCGTGGCGGCAACCGCAGGTGGCAGAGTCAGGGGCGGCCACCTCGGCGGGGTATGTCGATATGGACGAAGCATTCGTCCACGTGCAGGAGCTGTTGCCACAGGACGCGATCGTCACCTACGGAGCGGGGAACTTCTCCGGCTGGGCGACGCGGTTCCTGCCCACGCACGGGTTCCCCTCGGCGCTGGGACCGCGCAACGGATCGATGGGATTCGGGCTGCCCGCCGCGGTCGCCGCCTCACTCGTCCACCCGGAACGGTCCGTGTTCTGCATCGCCGGTGACGGGGACTTCCTGATGAACGGGCAGGAGATGGCAACGGCTGTCCAATACGGTGCCGACATCACTGTGGTGCTCAACGACAATTCGGTCTACGGCACGATCCGCGGCCATCAGGACCGCGAATATCCGGGCCGGGCCACGGCCACTGCGCTGCAGAACCCGGATTTCGCAGCCATGGCCACGGCCTTCGGCGGACTCGGCATCCGCGTCGAGGCCACCGAGGACTTCCGCGACGCCTTCGAACGGGCGTTGGGACACAAGGGACTCTCGCTGGTCCACTGCATCACGGACCCGACGGTTCGCGGAGCGCGCCTGCCGTGAACGTCGGAGCGGACGTCTTTCGAATCTGACTAAGGTGGCTGCATGAGAATCGACGCGATCTTCACCGACCTCGACGCACACACTCTCGACCCGACGCGCCCGCGGGTGAAGAAGATCGGGGTCTGGGGCAACCGGATCATCGGCTTCGACGAGGAGCTCGACGGCATCAGCGCCGACCGGGTCGAGTCCTTGGGCGGGGCGACGGTGCTGCCGGGATTCAACGACGTCCACTGCCACACCGCCTGGTTCGGTCTCACCCTGGCCTCCGTCGATGTCACGGCTCTGCCCGGGGGCCTGCCGGATGTGTACGCGGCCGTGGAGCAGGCCGCGGCGACGACACCGGCCGGGGAATGGATCGAAGCCACCGGCTATGCCCACCGTGACTATGACGGGAAATATCCGGAGCTGGCGCGCCTCGACGAGATCACCGGTGACCGGCCGCTGTTCATGCGGCAGACGTCCGGCCATGCCGCGATCGTCAACACCGAGGCGATGCGCCGGGCCGGGATCTTGGAACCTGGTTTCGAGGAGCCGGTCGGAGGCAAGGTCGTGCGCGATGCAGCCGGTCATCCCACAGGGCTGATCGAAGAGACGGCGCAGACATTGGTGCAGGATCTCATCCGCCCGTATTCGCTGGACACCGTCGTCGACGCCCTCGATCTGGCGACGGCCTACTACGCGAAGGAAGGCATCACGTCCTTCGGCGAATGCGGAATCGCCTATGGCTGGATCGGTCACTCCCCCATCGAGATCAGTGCCTATCTGCGGGCTCGGGAAGAGGGCAAGCTGCGGGCTCGGGCTCAGCTCATGCCGCAGGCCGACGGGCTGCACCCGATCGCGGCGAACTCCGCCGACGGCTTCGGCATCGGTCTCGATGCAGGGCTGCGCACCGGCCTCGGCGATGATCTCATTTCGATCGGGCCCGTGAAGTTCTTCATGGACGGGGCTCTGTCCGGCGAGACTGCGGCGCTGCGGGAGAACTATGCCGGCAAGGACCATCCGGGCTATCTGCAGGACGACGCCGAGGTGCTGCGGCAGCAGATCCTCGACACCTACGCCTCGGGCTGGTCCTTGGCGGTGCATGCCATCGGTGACGCCGCTGTGGATGCGGCGGTCGCCAATATCGTCGAGGCGCAGAAGAAGTACGGCAGGCGTGCGGTGCCCAACCGGATCGAGCATGCCGGGTTGGTCCATGACGAGCATCTGGCGACGCTGGCCGAGCACGGGATCGTCGTCACCCCGCAGGCGGCATTCGCCGACGGCATCGGCGACGGGATGAATGCCTCGCTCGGGGCGGACCGCCGGCACCTGATCTATCGTGCGAAATCGTTCGTCGACGCGGGTGTGCCGATGGCCGGCAGCTCGGATCGGCCGTGCGCCGACGGCAATGTTCTGCGCGGAATCGAAGCGTATGTCACCCGCAGGACCCGTGACGGGGACATCATGGGCTCGGCCGACGAGTGCTTGAGCGTCGACGAGGCGATTGCGGCCTACACGGTCGAGGCGGCGAAGGCCTCGGGGCAAGGGGCGGACAAGGGCACCCTGTCGCGCGGCAAGCTCGCCGACTTCGTCGCCTTGGAGACTCACCCGGGCGACGTCGCCCCCGACGAGATCGCACAGATCCCCGTCCGCGCAACAGTCCTAGGCGGCAATTACACCCACCAAACCCCCTAAATTACTACCTGACGGCGGCTCAGCAACCTTGCGCCAGGTTGCTGAGCCCCCGTCGGGTAGTTCTAGTGGGGGAAGTCGAGGTCGGTGAGGACCTTCTCGAAGACTCCGAGGCCGCGTTCGAGGTCCTCTTCGCTGATGTTGATTGGCGGGACCACGTGCAGACGGTGATAGTTGTTGAACGGGATGACGCCGTGTTCCTTCAGCGCTGCCACCACCGAGGCGACCTCGGGTGAGCCTCCGCCGTAGGGGGCCAGCGGCTCCCTGGACTCCTTGTCCCAGACGAGTTCGATCGCCCAGAATGCTCCGGTGCCGCGGACCTCGCCGACATGCTTCGAGTTCTCCGCGATCTGCCGCAGCCGGGGACCGATGATCGTCTCCCCGATATGGGCTGCGTGTTCGACCATGCCCTCATCGGCCATTGCGTTGATCGTCGCGACCGCGGCCGCACACGCCAGAGGATGACCGGAGTAGGTCAGCCCGCCGGGGTAGACGCGTTCGGCGAAGGTCTCGAAGATCGCGTCGTTGATGACGACTCCGCCCAGAGGCACGTAGCCGGAGTTCACGCCCTTGGCGAAGGTGATGAGGTCGGGGACGATATCGAAGTGCTCGAAGGCGAACCAGCGGCCCGACCGACCGAACCCGGCCATCACCTCGTCGGCGATGAACACGATGCCGTGCTCATCGCACAGCGCCCGCACCGCCTGCATGTATTCGGGACTGGGCATCATGATTCCGGCGGTGCCGGGAATGGATTCGAGGATGATCGCGGCGATCGTCGCCGGCCCCTCCAGCTCGATGGTCCGACGCAGGTGCTGCAGCGCCCGCTCGGTCTCTTCGGCCTCGGTGGTCGCGTGGAACTCCGAGCGGTAGAGGAAGGGTCCGAAGAAATGGACGACGCCTGACTCCCCGGTCTCGTTCTCCCACCGGCGCGGGTCACCGGTGACGTTGACGGCCGTCTGAGTTCCGCCGTGGTAAGACCGGTAGCGCGACAGCACCTTCGTCCGCCCCGTGTGCAGACGGGCCATGCGGATGGCGTGCTCATTGGCATCCGCGCCGCCGTTGGTGAAGAACACCCTGTTCAGGCCCTCCGGGGTCCGATCGGTGATGAGGCGTGCCGCCTCGGAGCGGGCTGCGTTGACGGTGGCCGGGCTGATCGTGCACAGCACATCGGCCTGATCCTTGATCGCGGCAACCACGGTCGGATGCTGGTGGCCGATGTTCGTGTTCACCAGCTGCGAGGAGAAGTCGAGGAACTCCCGTCCCTCACCGTCGATGACCGTCGAACCCTGAGCACGGGCAACGGTCGGCGGGTCGATGAGTCGCTGTGCTGACCACGAATGGAAGACGTGTGCGCGGTCGAGTTCACGGGCTCGGGCGGATTCTTCCTTGAGTGCTGCGAGGTCGACGTCGTCTGGCTGGTGCACCATTGTCACCCTTTCACTGAAGTACCGGGGATGAGCGCGGAATCCGCGCCCGTGGGCTCATCGTAGAACACATTCGACTACAGTGACGAGCATGTCGTACCGGACAATCGCCAGCCCCGTCGAGGCGGAGATCGAGATCAGGAGATCCCGCTTCCTCACCCGCCTCTCCCCGGCCGCAGATGAGGCTGAGGCCCGTGCCGTCATCGCCGCCGCCCGGACCGAGCATCCGAAGGCCCGCCACCACTGTTCGGCCTTCGTCATCGATGTGGATTCGCGCACTCAGCGCTTCAGCGACGACGGGGAACCGGCCGGCACAGCGGGCGCCCCGATCCTCGATGTCGTCACCGGCCATGACCTGACCTTCGTCGTCGCCGTCGTCACCCGGTATTTCGGCGGCACCCTGCTGGGGGCCGGCGGGCTCGTGCGCGCTTACGGTCAGGCCACCTCGGCGGCGGTCGATGAGGCGCGGATCGTCACCCGCCGTGAGCGCGTCCCGGTGTCCGCGCACATCGACTACGCCCAGGCCAACGCCTTGGAGCGGGCGGCCGGGAACCGGGGGTGGACGACACGGGCCGACTACGGTGGTGACGTGGGACTCGATGTCCTGGTTCCCCTCGCCGAGGTGGCCGACGCCGTAGCGATGTACGCCGACCTCACCGCCGGTCAGGCAGAGCCCGAGGTCGGTGAGGTCGAGTGGGTATGAGTCCGGAGATCGGGCCTCAGATCACGGAATCGCGAATCAGTCGAGCGCGGCGATCTTCGCGACCTGTGCGTTCGTGAGCATGACGAGATCCTCGGGGCGGATCTCGATCTCAAGACCGCGACGGCCGGCCGAGACGAACACGGCGGAGTGGTCGAGCGCGGTGCGGTCGACGACGACGGGAACGGCATGGCGCTGCCCGAACGGGGAGACTCCTCCGACGGGGTAGCCGGTCCGGCGTTCGGTCTCGGCGACACCGGACAGCTGGGCCTTCTTCGCTCCGCGCGCCGAGGCCAGTGCCTTGAGGTCGAGCTGGCCGGAGACCGGGACGAGCGCGGTCACGGGTGCCCCGTCCACCTGGATCATCAGGGTTTTGAACACCTGGTCGGAGCTGACGCCGAGCTTGTCGGCGGCCTCCGAACCATAGCGGCGGATGGCGGGATCGTGTTCGAAGCTGCGCAGGCTGTAGTCGATGCCTGCCAGGTTGAGCACGCGCACGGCCGGGGTCGCCGCACTGGAAGTCTTGGATGCAACTGTCATAAGGGGGTAGTGCCTCCTGCCCGCAGGTCGACGGGGCCAGGAGGCGCAGTGATCACGACTCCGTGTCTCCACGTCGATACGGACGGAATGTTGTATCGGTGCTGATAGGTACCCATCCACAATAGGCGAAGTGGGCTTGCGGGCGCCAATTCTCGTGACCCCAGATGACCCGTCGGCAAAGGCGATGACCCCCTCTGCTGCGGGCGTTCAGCCCCAGCCGAGTTCGTGGAGTCGGTCATCATCGAGCCCGTAGAAGTGCGCGATCTCGTGGACGATGGTGATGACGATCTCTTCGCGCAGGTGGTCCCTGTCCTCGGCGAAGTCGATGAGGTTGTCGCGGTAGATGAAGATGTTGTCGGGCATCTCGAACCCGGCGATCCCCCGCTCCCCGATCGGCGTGCCCTCATAGAGGCCGAGCAGGTGCCGGTCACCGTCCTCCGGTCGGTCCTCGACGAACAGGGCGACGTTGTCCAGCTGTTCAGTCACCCCATCGGGCAGCAGGTCCAGGGCTTCACCGAGGATCGCATCGAACTCGTCATCACTCAGGGCCTCCATGCCTCCACTCTAGCGACCCCGATCCCCTCACCGAGGCGGCCCTCCGAAACCTCGAAAATCACCACACCTGCCTTGTGACGGAGGACACTGCTTTTCGTTTTGCATTCCCCGAATCGGGTGGGATAAGCTTAACGTCGTTGCCCACGGGGAATCCGAGGACAACCTGGGCCCCCATCGTCTAGAGGCCTAGGACACCGCCCTTTCACGGCGGCGACACGGGTTCGAATCCCGTTGGGGGTACGGTGTAGGATCGAAAGGTCCAGCATCACAACAGCAAGGCCCTGTGGCGCAGTTGGTTAGCGCGCCGCCCTGTCACGGCGGAGGTCGCGGGTTCGAGTCCCGTCAGGGTCGCGGAGCATAAGGCTCTTCTTCGGAAGAGCCTTTGTTTCTCTCGGCATACTTGTGAGTATGTCGGCGGCCAGGCTCTGTAGCTCAGTTGGTAGAGCGTTCGACTGAAAATCGAAAGGTCACCGGATCGACGCCGGTCGGAGCCACAACACGGAAGCCCCGCTTCCCAGTGAGAACTGGGAGGCGGGGCTTCTTCGCATCTCCATCCGCACCTCTTGAAATCCGAAACATCTGGAGTAGGTTGAAGATGAGTTCGATGGCCCGCCCACGTCGTAGTGGTGCAGGGCGAAAGGAGAGCACGATGACGAACAATCCGACGATTCAGGAACTCAGCCACGAAGACAGGGCTTTCCCACCCCCAGCGGACTTCGCCGCCAATGCCAATGCGAAAGCCGATGAGTACGACAAAGCCGCGGCCGACCGCCTCGGCTACTGGGCAGAACAGGCGCAGCGCATCACCTGGGACACTCCCTTCGACACCGTTCTCGACTGGTCGGAGAAGCCCTTTGCCAAATGGTTTGTGGGAGGCAAGCTCAATGCCGCCTACAACTGCGTCGACCGTCATGTCGAGAACGGCCTCGGCGATCGCGTCGCCTACTACTTCGAAGGCGAGTCCGGCGACACCCGCACCATCACGTACTCCGACCTTCTGCGCGAGGTCTCGAAGGCTGCGAATGCGCTCACCGAACTCGGAGTCAAAACAGGCGACCGGGTCGCGATCTACATGCCCATGATCCCCGAGACGGTGTTCGCCATGCTCGCCTGCGCCCGCCTCGGCGCCCCGCACACCGTCATCTTCGGCGGCTTCTCCGCCTCGGCGATCGCCGACCGCGTCAAAGACTGCGGAGTCGAGTTCGTCATCACCGCCGACGGCGGCTATCGCAAGGGCAAACCCTCCGGTCTGAAATCCGTCGTCGACGAGGCGATGGAGGACTGCCCCGAGGTGCGCAACGTTCTCGTCGTCCGCCGCACCGGCCAAGACGTGGCCTGGAATGACGACCGTGATCTGTGGTGGCACGACGTCGTCGATCGGCAGTCGGAGACCCACACTCCGGAGGCCTTCGATTCCGAGCATCCGCTCTACATCATGTATTCCTCGGGCACGACCGGCAAACCCAAGGGCATCATGCACACCACGGGCGGCTACCTCGTCGGAACCTCGTTCACGCATTGGGCGGTCTTCGACATCAAACCCGAGACGGACGTCTATTGGACGGCCGCGGACATCGGCTGGGTGACCGGGCACTCCTATATCGTCTACGGCCCGCTGGCCAATGGGGCCACCTCAGTGCTCTACGAAGGCACTCCCGACACCCCGCACCGGGGTCGCTGGTGGGAGATCGTGGAAAAGTACAAGGTCTCCATCCTCTACTGCGCGCCCACCGCCATCCGATCGTTCATGAAATGGGGCCGCGACATCCCCGCGGAGTTCGACCTGACCAGTCTGCGTCTGCTCGGCAGCGTCGGAGAGCCGATCAACCCCGAAGCGTGGATGTGGTACCGCGAGCACATCGGCGGGGACCGCTGCCCCGTCGTCGACACCTGGTGGCAGACGGAGAACGGCAGCATCCTCATCAGCCCTCTGCCGGGCGTGACCGAGACGAAACCGGGAGCGGCGATGCGCCCACTGCCGGGAGTCGTCGCGGACGTCTTCGACGACGAAGGCAACTCGGTCGAGCCCGGAAACGGCGGCTACCTGGTCATCAAGGAACCGTGGCCGTCGATGCTGCGCACCCTGTGGGGCGATGAGGAGCGGTTCAAGAAGACCTACTGGTCACAGTATCCGGAGGTGTACTTCGCAGGGGACGGGGCGAAGATCGACCGCGACGGTGATTTCTGGGTCCTCGGCCGCGTCGACGACGTCCTCAACGTCTCCGGACACCGGATGTCGACCGCGGAGATCGAGTCCGCCCTCGTCGCTCATCCGAAGGTCGCCGAGGCGGCCGTGGTCGGGGCGAGCGACGAGATGACGGGACAGGCGATCGAGGCCTTCGTCATCCTCCGCGAGAGCGCGGAAGACGGCGGCGACGACGTCGTGGCCGAACTGCGAAACCATGTCCGCTCCGCGATCGGAGCGATCGCGACTCCACGCTCGATCATGATCGTGCCCGACCTGCCGAAGACCCGATCGGGCAAGATCATGCGCCGACTGCTCAAGGACGTCGCCGAAAAGCGCGAGGTCGGCGATGTGACGACCCTCGCGGACTCCTCGGTGATGGACCTCATTCAGAAAGGTGTCGCAGAGAGCTGACCGTCCGCTCTGAGAGATTCCGCCCACCGCCCCTTGCGGTGACCCACAACACACTGATGTACTGTTGAGTAACATCTGGTGGGTCGCCGCAGGCCGGCGATCGCACCCGGAAGCCGAAAGACACTCGACTGCAAGGATGCGTACGAATGAAACGTGGAACCGAAATCGCCGGCGCCAAGGTGCTGATCACCGGAGCCGGAAGCGGAATCGGCAGGCTCATGGCCCTGGACGCGGCAGCCCGAGGTGCTGCCGAGATCATCATCTGGGATCTCTCGGCAGACTCCGGGGAGGCAGTGCGCGCCGAGGTCGAGGCTGCGGGGACGGCCGCCCGAGCCTTCGCCCTCAATGTCGGCGATGCCGACCAAGTCGCCGCCACGGCCGAGCAGACAGGACCGATCGACGTCCTCATCAACTGTGCCGGCATCGTCACTGGAAAGAAGCTCCTCGAAGTCGATGAGGCGGCGGTGCGACGGGTCTACGACGTCAACACCTTCGCCCTGTACTGGACGACAAAAGCATTTCTGCCCGGAATGATCGAACGCGACCGCGGCTCGGTGGTCACCATCGCCAGCGCCGCCGCCCTGACCGGGGTCGCTCGACAGACCGACTACTCGGCGAGCAAATGGGCGGCCGTCGGCTTCACAGAGTCCCTGCGCGGAGAGCTGCGCGCCGACGGCAGCCGGGTCAACACGTTGGCCGTGTGCCCCTTCTACATCAACACCGGCATGTTCAAGGGGGTGCAGACGAAATTCCCTCGACTGCTCCCGATCCTCGAAGAGAACGATGTGACGACCCGTGTCCTCGACGCCGTCGAGTCCGGCCGCGAGCAGCTGGTTATGCCCTCGCTCGTCCGTCTGGTCCCGGGCGTCCGCCTGTTGCCGACCCGTGCCTTCGACAAGATCATGGACTTCCTCGGCGTCAACCAGACGATGGATCACTTCACCGGTCGGACAGGCCAGGACCGGAAGCGCAGGTCCCCGGCAGGAGACGTTCCGGTAGCCGTCGCGCGCCACTAGGCCGCACGCCGGGCAGGTCTTGCCCGGCCGCAGCCTCGGCGCGGGTCCACAATGGAATCAGTGGGACTGCGCGGAGGAGGCTGACATGGCGATGACGGATCTCGTCCTCGAAGGCGGTGGGACGAAGCTGCCCGGCCTCGTCGGGGCGCTCGAGGCTCTCGCCGACGGCGGCTACGACTTCCATCGCATCGCCGGAACCTCGGCCGGGGCGATCGTCGGTTCTCTGGCTGCGGCGGGGATCTCAGCACCGAACCTGCGGCAGAAGGTCCTCGAGCAGGACTTCGGCGAATTCGAGGACCTCTCCCCCGCGTTCCGCCTCATCCCCTGGCTGGGGAGAGTGCAGGGACTGCTGCTGCACAAAGGCATGTATGTCGGTGATGCGCTCCACGATTTCCTTGCTTCGGCGCTGGCCGATCAGGGGGTGCGCACATGGGGTGATCTGAAACTCGATGACCCGGGCAGTGCGATCCCGAGGCAGCGATCGTATCGGCTCGTCGTCATCGTCTCCGACGTCTCCCGCGGACGTATGCTCCGCCTGCCCTGGGACTACGAGGACGCCCTCGGCGTCGATGCGGACAGCCAGTCCGTCGCCGAGGCGGTGTGCGCCTCGGCCGCCAGCCCTTTCTTCTTCCGCCCGCGCAGTCTGCCCGCCAGGTCGAACGTGGCCGGCGGCGACTCCGTGCTCGGTGCCGACGGCGGACTGCTCTCGAACTTTCCTGTCGACGTCTTCGACCGCAAGGATGCGAAACCGGCACGCTGGCCGACGTTCGGCGTCATGCTCTCGGCCCGGCACACGGCCGCCGCCGAATGGCGGCCCAATGCGACAACCTTCCAATACGCGAAGTCCCTGCTGACGACGATGCTCAACGCCCACGACCGTCGGCACATCGACGACCCCTCGGTCACCGAACGGACGGTGTTCGTCGACACCACCGGACACAGCAGCACGAACTTCGCCCTCACGGCTGCCGACAAGCTCGATCTCATCTCCTCGGGCCGGGCGGCCGGGAAGAAGTTTCTGGCTCAGTGGGACTGGGAACGGTGGAAGGAGCGTTTCGATCGGAAGTGACCCCGCACCCCATAGCCTGCGACCGTTCCACGTGTAAGAATGAGGGCCCGAGACCGACCACGAGCGAAGGAGAGATCATGAACGAATTCGATTCGGACGCAGCCGACCGGCCGGAAGAGGACCCCATCCTCGACGATCCCGATCTCGACGAGCCGACGGGCGACGAACTCGACGATCCCGAGCTCGCTGCCGCAGAGGCCGAAGCCGAACAGGTCGGTGTCGACTCCGGCATCGATGAAGACGAACCCGCAGACGGCCCCGTCGAGCCCGGCGCCGAGGGGCCAGAAGGCACAGGCGTCGAGGGCGCCGACGATGTTCTCGTCGACGACGCAGGCTGGGAGGATGAGAACGAAGCTCCTGACCTCTCTGACGAGTTCAACACCGATCAGTCACCCGCCGCAGAACAGGGAAATCGCGTCGGTGACGAGATGGTCTCCGAAGGCGATGATGATTTCGAGGTCGCTGAGCTCGACGGGGACGACCTCAACGTCGATGCCCTCGCCGATGACGGGACCGAAGAGGTCTCGGTCATCGACGGGATGCCCGAAGTCATCGACGACTCCTTCGAAGAGGACTGACTTCCGCCTCCCCCTCCGATTGCAGTCGGCTCCCATGTGCTAAGACTGGATGGGAGAGGAGTTGTCCATGTCAACCGGATATCCGCGTCGCCAGTCGACGTCCGCCCCGAATGCGAAGTTCGATCTGCCGCACATGGGATCGGGCCGTCCGGTCCACCGACTCGGCGTCATCGCCACTGTCGCTACCTTCGGCGGTCTGCTCTTCGGCTACGACACCGGTGTCGTCAATGGTGCTCTCGAGCCTCTGAGCGAGGACTTCGGACTGAGCGCGCTGAGCGAAGGCCTCGTCGTCGCCTCTCTCATGGTCGGGGCCGCCTTCGGTGCGGTCTTCGGCGGTCGTGTCGCCGATGCCTGGGGACGCCGGAAGACGATCCTGCTCCTGGCCGGAGTCTTCATCCTCGGCACTCTCGGCTGCGTGCTCGCTCCAGGAGCGGAGTTCCTCATCGGTGCTCGGTTCGTCCTCGGCCTCGCCGTCGGCGGCGCCTCGGCGACCGTACCCGTCTACCTCGGTGAGATCGCCCCTTCGGAGAAGCGGGGCAGCTTCGTCACCCGCAATGAGCTGATGATCGTCGGCGGTCAGCTCGCTGCCTTCATCATCAACGCCGTGATCTTCAACTTCTTCGGCCACGTCGATTCGATCTGGCGGTGGATGCTGCTCGTCGCCCTGGTGCCTGCAGTCGCGCTGCTCGTGGGTATGGTCTTCCAACCCGAGAGTCCGCGCTGGCTGATCTCGCAGGGACGCAATGAGGAGGCTCTGACCGTCCTCAAACAAGTCCGGTCCCCCGAACGTGCGGAAGCCGAGATCGAAGAGGTCACCCATCTCGCCGCCGAGGATGCGAAGGAAGCCACGGGCGGTCTTTCCGACCTCGGCACCCGATGGGTGCTGCGCTTGGTCATCATCGGCGCCGGTCTCGGGTTCTTCCAGCAGCTGACCGGCATCAACTCGGTCATGTACTACGGGACTCAGCTGCTCACGTCCGCCGGACTCGATTCCGGTGTCGCGATCATCGGCAATATCGCCAACGGCGTGTTCTCCCTCGCCGGCATCAGCTTGGGCATGTACCTGCTCAACAAGCTGCCGCGCCGGGTCATGTTCCTCACCGGCTACGCCCTCATCGCGTTCTTCCACACCCTCATCGCCCTGGCTGCGGTCATCGTCCCGCCCGGTCCGGCACAGGCGTGGACGGTGCTGGTCTTCCTCGTCCTCTTCGTCTTCTCCATGCAGGGAACTGTCGGCCCGCTGACATGGCTGATGCTCTCCGAGATCTTCCCGATGAAGATCCGCAGCTTCGCAATGGGCATCTGCGTGTTCGTGCTCTGGATCATGAACGCCATCGTCGCGCAGTTCTTCCCACCGCTCATCGAGGCCATGGGCATGACGGCGACGTTCGGCATGTTCGCCGGCATCGCCGTGCTCGCCTTCATCTTCCTGGCACTCATGCTGCCGGAGACCAAGGACAAGGACCTCGCGCAGTTCGAACGCGAGTTCAAGGCCGAGTACGGACGCAGATAAGGAGCCGTCATGTCAGTCGCCGTCGCCGTCACCGACAGTCCCGAAGGCCGCCATGCACTCGAATCGGCCGTCGCCGAGGCGCAGAACCTCAACACCGGTCTGCTGCTCATCAACCTCACCCTCCATGATTTCACCGAGGAGGAGATCCCCTCCGGACTCGCGGTCACCGTCATCAACCGTTCCGGGCGCGGGGATCGTGACCCCGTCACCGCCGTCATCGACGAACTCAATGCTCATGCAGAGGTCGACCGCCTCGTCCTCGGGGTCCGTGCCCGGTCACGCGTGGGCAAGATGATCCTCGGGTCGGTCGCGCAGCGGCTCATCCTGCGCTCCCCCGTACCCGTGCTCACCGTTCACATGGACGCTTCCGTCAGCGGACGCGGTTGAGTTCGGCGAAAGCCTGGTACGGCAGCACATTCGCCGTCTCGGCCGGGCGGTCGTCGGCAAGCATCTGCAAAGAGCCCATCGCCCCTGACATCGCCGCACGATAGAGCAGTGATCCGCTGCTGATCCGGCCGACTCCCGCCTCTGCGAGGCTGGACCGCGCGTACCGCGCACTGGCAAGCACATTCACCGGAACCCTGCTGTGAGCGGTGATCGTCTGGGTCGTCGTGAGGTCGAGGTCTCCGGGGACGAAGATGCCATCGGCACCCGCGGCGGTGTAGGCGTCGATGCGTTCGATGACATCGCCGAGGTCGTTCCGGCCGATCCAGAACGTGTCGATTCGTGCGTTGACGAACAGTGCGGGGAAGGCTTCCTTCATCGCCTTCACCTTCGCTGTCAGGACCGCAGGTTCGCCCATCCGCCCCCTTCTCGAATCTTGGATGTTGATGCCGTCGACAGTGAGTCCGACCGCGGCGTCCGCGGCGAATGCCTCGCGTACGGCGTCGACGACGGATTCGGGACCGTCTCCATAGCCGTCTTCGAAGTCACAGGTCAGCGGCAGGTCCGGCAGCGCCGTGCGAAGCGCTGCGGCAAGGTCTGCGGTTGCGGTCAGGGTGTCACGGTCCTCATCGGCGGCACCGATGGCAGCGGCGATGCCCAGGCTCGTGGTACCGACGGCTCGGTGCCCCGCCTCGGCGAAGAGCTGTGCACTAGCCACGTCCCAGGCGCACGGCAGGATGAATGGGTCGCCGGGGACGTGCAGCTCGCGGAAGGCTGTCGCGGTATCGGTGGGTGCGGTCATTGTCGGTCTCCAGTGTTCTCAGAGGTGATCGCTGTAAGCAGTGAGCACCCAGTCGAGGCGGTCGCGCCCGTCCGGGGTGATCGTCAGTGCTCGAGAGTGCGGACGTCGCTGGATCCATCCGCGGTCGAAGAACGTGCGGCAGATGTCGTCTCCGAGTTGGCCGCCGAGGTGGGAGCGACGTTCCGTCCAGTCGAGGCATCGTCGCACCAGGGGGCGTGCCGACGAGGCCTGTGGTTCCGCGTCGAGTCCGAAAGCTTCGGCGAGACCGGCCCGCCCGGAATCGGTGATGTTCATCGACTCATCGATCCATTCTCGCTGAGTCAGAGCCGAGAAGAGCTGGGTGCCGAACCTGCCTGCGATGTGTCTGTAGCAGGTGCGAGCGTCGATCAGCTGCCGATTGCGGGTCTTCGCCGTCATCGTCGGTGCCGCGGTCATCGCCCCGTCGGCCAGAGCTCCCGTATGTTCCAACCAGTCAGCGATGTCGGTCGAGGCGATCTGAACATAGCGGTGCCGGCCTGCCCGTCGCTGTGTGAGGACACCATGGTCGATGAGGATGCTGGCGTGTTCGGACAGTGAGGACATCGGAATGGACAGAGCGCGGGAGAGTTCGGTGAGCGTCCAGGCACGACCGTCGAGGAGGCTGGCACAGATCATCACGCGCGTTGGGTCGGCGATGGCCGATGCCAAGGCGGCGATGTTCGGTGCGGACTCCGGAAATCTCCTCGTCATACGTCCATCGTAGGACCGTGTCGATTCGGTGCTGCCCGAAATGTCGCGACTCTGTGCTTCGGGGCGGGGCCGTTTCCACCTCGCTTATGGCCTAGGCTTGACTGCGGTAGTTTTCCGTTCGAGGTGAGGGGGCAGGCGTGGCCGATACGACAGAGGGCACTGAGGCGGCCGATCGACTCGAATCCGCGCTCACCGGCAGAATCGATCCCTATACTCTTGACGAGATCGCTCATCTGGCCCGGCAGGTGCCGCGTGCCGAAATCGCCCGGCTCGTCCACACCTCGACTCCGCTGCAGTCGGCGATGCTCTTCAGAGTGCTGACGAAGGCCGAGGCGCTCGATGTCTTCGAGGACCTGCCGCCGGCCTACCAGGCCGAGCTCATCGGCAACCTCCGTGAGCCCGAGGTCGCCGACATCGTCGAGGGGCTCGACCCCGATGATCGCGCCGAGCTCTTCGGCGAACTGCCCGCGAGTGTGGCCAGCCGCCTGATGAAGGGGCTGACTGTCCAAGAGCGGGCGATGACCTCGGCGGTCCTCGGGTATCCGAAGTCCGCGATCGGTCGGTACATGTCTCCCGAGGTGCTCGGTCTGCACGAGGATTGGACCGCCGCCGAGGCGATGGAGGTCGTGCGGGCCCGCATCGACGGCCCCGAGACCGTCTACCTCCTGCCCGTGGTCGGCCCCGGCCGGGTGCTGCGGGGCGTGGTGTCGCTGCGCAATCTCCTCGCCGCCGATGCGGACACGATCATCGAGGATATGGTCCGTGATTCGCTGAGCACCCATGCGCTGACGGACCGTGAGGAAGCAGCGCGTGAGTTCCTCTCCCACCGTCTCATCGCGATGCCGGTGACCGATCAGGAGGAGCGCCTCGTCGGCATCCTGACCATGGACGACGTCCTCGACATCGTCGACGAGGAGGACGCGGAGGACCTCGCCCGCGGATCCGGTACGGAACCGCTGGACCGCTCCTACCTGTCCTCGACGATCATGCGTCTGGTCAAGAGCCGCATCATCTGGCTGCTCGTCCTTGCCGTCTCCGCCATCCTCACCGTCCAGGTCCTCGAAGTCTATGAGGACCGCCTCGATCAGGTCGTCGTCCTCGCGCTCTTCATTCCGCTGCTCACCGGCACGGGCGGCAATACCGGCAACCAAGCCGCCACGACCGTCACCCGCGCCTTGGCCGTCGGCGAGGTGCGCGTCCGCGATCTCGGACGAGTCATCTGGAGAGAGCTGCGCGTGGGCGGGGTGCTCGGTTCCGTGCTCGGCGCATTGGGCTTCATCATCGCCGGACTCGTCTACGGCTGGGCCATCGGTCTGGTCATCGGACTGACCCTGCTGTCGGTGTGCATCATGGCCGCGACGGTGGGCGGACTGATGCCGATCATCGCGAAGAAGGTCGGCGCGGATCCGGCGGTGTTCTCCAACCCGTTCATCTCCACGTTCTGCGATGCCACGGGCCTCATCATCTACTTCACGATCGCGACGACGGTCCTCGGTCTCAGCTGAGGGCCGGGCAGAAGCCCGGGTTGCCGGCTTATGCCGACCACGCCTCCCACAGCTGCGCGTAGCGTCCGCCGGCGGCGACGAGTTCGGCATGTGTGCCGGCTTCGATGACCCGGCCGTGATCCATGACGAGCACCCGGTCGGCGGTCTCGGCCTGGCTGAGACGGTGAGCGACGACAAGCGCTCCGCGACCGGCCAGAGCTGACCGTGCCGAGCCTTCGAGGACATGTGCGCCGGCCGAACCCGCCTCGGCGGTGGCTTCGTCGAGGATCGCGAAGTCGGGGTCTGCGAGCACCAGTCTCGCCAGGGCGATCGTCTGTTCCTGGACGGGGCTCAGCCGCTGTCCGCCGTCGCCGATCACGGTGTCGAGACCCTGCGGCAGAGACTGTGCCCAGTCGGCGCCGACGGTGTCGAGAGCCGCGAGAATCGCGTCGTCGGAGGCCTCGTCGACAGGCAGGGCGATGTTCTCCCGCAGGGTCCCGACGAAGGTGTGGACCTCCTGGGCGACCATGGCGATGTGTTCGCGGAGCACGGATTCCGGCAGGGTGGTCAGGTCTTTCCCCGCCGAGGCGGTCCCACCGTTCGCCAGTGCCGCCCGGCCCCTGCTCGGGGCCGAGAGTCCCGCGGCGATGCGGGCCAGCGTCGACTTCCCGGCCCCGGTGGTGCCGACGACGGCGACGACCTCACCCGGTTCGATGCGCAGGTCGACGCCGGTGAGCACATGATTCTCCGATTCCGGATCCTCGTCGTAGGTGAACCAGACGTCGTCGATCACGAGGGCAGGCGCCGCGGTCACGTCGTTGTCGACGTCAGCCTGCGACCGCCTCGGCGAGGTTGTTGCTTCGTCGATGACGCCGACCATGCGGGTCAGCGAGGCACCCGCCGACTGGACCTGGTCGAAGAGTCCGACGAGCGCGCCGATGGGGTTGAACAGGCGGTGGTAGACGAGTGCGGCGGTGGTCACGGCTCCGGCGGTGGACTCGCCGAAGAAGACGAGGGCGAACCCGGCGATGAGCAGCAGGGAGAGGACGACCGCCTCGGCGCGGTTGTTGCGGCTGAAGGCGCGGGTGAGGAACCGGAACACGTGGATCGAGAGGTCGCGGGCCTCTCCCGAGGCGGAGTCGATGCGGGTCATCTCCCCGTCCTCGGCGCGGTAGGCGCGCAGGGTCTGTGCTCCGGTGAGTCCGCCGAGGAGACGGCCGGCGCGACGACCGAATGCGGCGCGCTCTTCCTTGTAGATGGGTTCTGATCTGGGCAGATACCAGCGCAGGGTGAGCCAGTACATCGGCAGGGCGACGAGGCCGACGAGGCCGAGTCGCCAGTCGATCGCCACCAGTCCGGCGGCGGAGACGATGACGACGAGGAGGGATTCGACGACGAGCGGCAGCACCTGGGCGGCGGCCTCGCTGATCTTGCGGGAGTCGTCGGCGACGCGGGAGACGAGGTCGCCGGTGCCCGTCGATTCGATCCGTTGGGATTCGAGCGACATCGCGGCGTCGACGACCTCGGTGCGCAGTTCGGCGACGACCGGCATGGCGATGTGGGCGAGCGCCCACGCACCGATCCAGGTGCCCAGGGCCATGACGATTCCGGCGACGGCCACGGCGATCGCGCAGAACCAGACGACGTCCTCACCGGCTCCGGCGGGCAGCTCGTCGACGAGGCGACCGATCGCCCAGGGCCCGACGAGTCCGGCTCCGGCGTTGGCAAGTCCGGCGATGACGAGGAGGACGACCCATCCGGCTCTCGCGCGCAGAAGTGGGGCGAGGTGGGTAAAGGATCGACGGCGTGAGGCGATCGTCAGGGTGGTGTGTGAGGTCGGCGGCGTCATCTCGTCACCGCCTGTCGGTAGGCCTCGGCCGTGCCGTCCGCGGCGGCGAGCAGCTCATGGTGGCTGCCGATGAGCACGGGCCCGGTCGCTGGCACGAACACGACGGTGTCGGCGCCGGCGAGGAAGGCCGGTGAGCTCGTGAGGATGAGGGTGGCGGTCGCCTCGGTGCTACGTCGCAGCCGGGTCACACCGTCGGCGATGCGCGCCTCGGTGACGGCGTCGACGGCGGTCGTGGGTTCGTGGAGGACGAGGACGGCAGGGTCGGCGTCGAGGGCGCGGGCCAGCGCCACGCGTTGGCGCTGCCCGCCGGAGAGGTTGCCGCCGAGTTCCTGGATCCGGTGGTCGAGGCCGCCGTCGACGAGGCCGAGGAGTTCGTCGGTGCCCGATGCGGTGAGCACGTCATCGGTGACGGGGTGGTCGGTGGTGCCGACGATCATCGTGATGTTCGACCGGATGGTTCCTTCGAAGAGGTCCACGGTGTGCGGGGAGACGATCATCCGGTCGGGTCCCGTGCTGCGGGCGTGGCCGCCGAGGGCGCCGAGGAGGTTCGCCGCGGGATCGGCCTGTTCGGTGACGATGCAGGTCAGTCCCCCGAAAGCGGTGGTGAAGTCGACACAGCGGTCGGCCCCGGTGTCCCAGTTTCCGACGGACAGACCTGAGTCGTCGAGGGTGACGTTCGGTGGGGTCGCGCGGTCCGTAAGGTCCGTCGCCGAGGGGGTGTCTGCGGTGGCTGTGGTGTCTGCGGTGTCGATGTCGTGAAGCAGGGTGGAGATCCGTGAGGCGGCACCGTGGGATTGGGCGAACTGTCCGACGATGTCGGCAAGGGCTCGCATCGGTTCGGTGAGGAATGCTGTCATCCCGAGGATGCCGATGAGGGCTCCCACGCTCATCTGACCCTCGATGAGGCGCAGGCCTGCGACGATGAGGACCGCGGCGAGGACGATGGACATCACGAGTGCCCCGAGTCCGGCGAGGCGCCCGGTGCGCTCTCCGGTGGCGATGCCGGCGGTGGCCGCCTCGTCGGAGGTGGTCCGGTACCGGCGGACGGCCCAGGGTTCGCCGCCCATCGCCTTGATCACGCGCAGACCGTGCATCAGGTCGGAGGCTGATCGTCCGGCACGGGCGACGGCCTCGAGCTGGGCGCCGGCCTTGGCCGAGACCGACCGGCTGGGCAGGGCGACGATAATCAGCCCGATCGGAACCGCCACGAGGACGACGAGTCCGGTGACCGGGTCGGCGACGAGGAGGAAGACGGCGGCGGTGAGCATGCCCAGCACCGAGGCGATGCCTCGTCCGGCCTGTTGGAAGGACATGGCTGCGGTGTCGGCATCGGCCGAGGCGATCGAGAGCACCTCGCCCGAGGCACGGTCGGCTGGAAGGTTCGCCGAGGTGAGTGCGGCATGGGTGATCTCGACGCGCAGTGCGTGCGCTTCGTGTTCGCGGGCGGCGTTGCAGAAGCGGGCGCCGAATCGGTAGCCGAGGCTGAGCACGGTGAACAGGAGGCCGACGCCGATGATCGAGACGATGAGCATCGGCCACGACAGCGGGATGATCGCGCGGTCGACGACGATGCCGATGGCCACGGGCACGAGCGCTTCGCAGACCTGCCACATCGACAGCGTGATGGCACCCGGAATGAGAAGAGAGAGGCGCCGACGAGCGGCTCTGCGCAGGAGTTCTGAACCTGACGAAGGAATGGTCGGCACGAAGGACACCCTAACATCACCGGCATTCTCGGGGACTACACTGCCCACTATGCTGCCTATCGCTGCGGATCTCGAGCACGGGTTCCCTCGTCTCGACGGACAGACCTTCGTCGTCACCGGCGCCAACAGCGGACTGGGGCGGGTGAGCGCCGGAGCTCTCGCTGCTCATGGGGCCCATGTCGTCCTCGCGGTGCGCAATCGGGAGAAGGGTGAGGCGGCCGCGAAGGCTATGCGCGGGTCGGTCGAGGTCCGGGAGCTCGACCTCGCCGATCTGGCCTCGGTGCGGACCTTCGCCTCGGGTCTCGATGGTCCGATCGACGTTCTCATCAACAATGCGGGCATCATGATCCCGCCCCTGGGCTACACCGTCGACGGTTTCGAGTCCCAATTCGGGACCAACCACCTCGGCCATTTCGCGTTGACGAACCTCCTCCTGCCGCAGATCCGTTCTCGGGTGGTCACGGTCTCCTCGCTCGCCCACAAGCAGGGCGTCATCGACTTCTCCGACCTCAACTGGCAACGCCGTCGGTATCGGGCGATGACCGCCTATGGGCAGTCGAAGCTCGCGAACCTGCTGTTCACCACTGAGCTCGAACGACGGCTGACGGAAGCAGGTTCTCCAGCGATCGCAGCTGCGGCTCATCCGGGTCTGGCGGCGACGAATCTCTTCCGCTCCAGTGAGGGTTCGCCGCTGCGGCGGGGGCTGAGCAGAGCGTTCACGCGACTGGTCGCGCAGCGAGACACGGCTGGTGCCGCACCGACGCTCAACGCCGCCGTGGCCGACGTGCCGGGCAATTCCTACCTGGGTCCGGGCAGAGCGTTCGAGACCCGCGGCGAACCCATCTTCGCCAGCCGGACTCCGGCCTCGCTCGATCAGGACGTCGCGCGTCGGCTGTGGGAGGTATCGGAGGAGCTGACGGGGGTCGGATTCCCGGAATCGCTGTCCTGATCATCGGTCTATTCGCAGTCGCGGTGGGTATCGTGACGCTATGACTGTTCTGTGCAATGTCCACATCTTTGACCCCGAGTCCCCTGCCTCTGCCGGCGAGCCGGTCGATGTCGAATTCGACGACACGATCACCGCGATCCGCCCGGCCGCGGACCCGGATCCGTCCTCGGCGGCCACCGTGCTTCCGGGTCTCATCGACACTCACGTCCACCTCGGCGAGCGTTCGCGATTAGTTGACGCCGTGCGGTCGGGGCTGACGACGGTCGTCGACCTCGGGACCCATCCGGATTCGCTGGTTGCAGGTCTTCGAACCGACGCCGAGCTGCCGAACATCCTCAGCGCTGGATCGGCCGCCTCGGCGCCGGGCAGCACTCAGATCCAGATGATGGGATTCCCCGCCGAATCCGGTGTCACCGGCCCCGCGGATGCCGAACGGTTCCTCGACTGGCGCACTGACAACGGAGTCGATCTCATCAAGATCATCATCGAGGACCCCGACGCGACGGAGACACCCGCGCTCGACATTCCTACGTTGCGGGCCATCGTCGACGGGGCCCGGAAGCGGGGCCTGCTCACCGTCGCTCACGCGGTGACGGCCGCGTCCTTCGATCGCGGCCTCGACGCGGGGGTCGACGTCCTCACCCACATCCCCTTCGATCGGCCGCTGCCGGAGGCGACAGTCGCGAGGATCGTGGAGACGGGCACCATCGTCTCCCCCACCTTGGTGATGATGCGCGCGATCGCCGACGCCCGCCTCGGCGAGCATGCCGATGCCGCGATGGAGCTGGCGGTCGGCAATGTCCGCGCCCTGCTCGACGGTGGGGTGACGGTCATTGCCGGCACCGATGCGAACGAGACTCCGTTCGCACCCGTGCACCATGGTCCCTCACTGCACGCCGAACTCGACTATCTGGTTCAGGCCGGCATGAGCCCCGCCGAGGCGATCCGCGCGGCAACCTCGGCGGCCGCGGAAACGTTCAGGTTGGGCGACCGAGGTCGGATCGTCGAGGGAGCACGTGCCGATCTCATCGTCGTCGACGGTGATCCGCTCGCCGATCTTTCGGTGTTGAGCTCGCCCGCCGAGGTAGTTGTCGGCGGACGTCGGCTCGTCTGAGCGCTTCTTACCGGAAGGCCTGCTGGCCCGTGATGTGGCGGCCGAGGATGAGGGTGTGGACCTCGTCGGTGCCTTCGTAGGTGCGCACGGATTCGAGGTTGTTCGCATGCCGCAGCGGTGAGTATTCGAGGGTGATGCCGTTGCCGCCGAGCATCGCTCGGGCGTCGCGGCAGATCTGAATGGCCTCCCGGCAGTTATTGAGCTTGCCGACCGAGATCTGCACGGGATCGAGCGTGCCCGCATCCTTGAGCCGCCCGGTCTGGATCGAGAGCAGGATGCCCTTCTGGATCTCGAGGGCCATGTTCACGAGCTTCTCCTGCGTGATCTGGTACGCGGTGAGCGGCTTGTCGAACTGCAGACGGTTCTGGGCGTAGTCGAGTGCCACCTCGAAGGAGTCGCGGGCCGCGCCCATCGCACCCCACATGATCCCGTAGCGGGCCTCGTTGAGGCAGGAGAACGGCCCCTTCAGTCCCTTCGCTTCCAGAAGGATGGCGTCGGCCGGGAGGGCCACCTCGTCGAGGGTGATGTCGCACTGGATGGAGGCGCGCATCGAGAGCTTCTGTCCGATCGGGGTGGCGGTGAACCCCTCGGTGGCGGTGGGGACGAGGAATCCGCGGATGCCGCCCTCGGTGGCGGCCCAGATGACAGCGATCTGCGCGATCGAGGCCAGACCGATCCAGCGCTTAGCGCCGTTGAGGGTCCAAGTTCCGTCAGCGTTGCGGCTCGCGGTCGTCGCCATCGAGGCGGGGTCGGAGCCCGCGGTGGGTTCGGTCAGTCCGAAGCAGCCGATGATCTCGCCGGCGGCCATTCCGGGCAGGTACCGGTTCTTCTGCTCCTCGGAGCCGAACTTGTGGATGGCCGACATCGCCAGCGACCCCTGCACGGACACGAAGGTCCGCAGTCCGGAATCACCGGCCTCGAGTTCGAGGGCAGCGAGACCGTATTCGACGGCGGAGCGACCCGGGCAGCCGTAGCCTTTCAGGTGCATGCCGAGCAGACCCTGGGCGCCCATCTCGGGCACGATCTCGGTCGGGAAGACCGCGTTCTCGTACCAGTCAGCGATGTTCGGGCGGATCCGTTCGTCGACGAAGGCCCTGACCCGGTCACGCAGTTCGAGTTCGGTCTCGGTGAAGAGACCCGCAAGGTCGAGGAGGTCCGAGGGATCGGCGGTGGTTGTGGGGGCTGGGGCGGTGGCAGTCAAGGTGTCTCCTCGGAGGCTGATCGGGGTCGCTCTCCACAGTGCCACCAGAATTACACAGAGTCCAAGAGGTAATATTGCATCTATTGAGTCAATATTTTTATCAATTGTGAATGGCGAGGTCAGACATGGAGTTCAGGCAGGTCACGGCATTCCTCGCCGTCGCCGAGGAGCTGCATTTCGGGCGCGCGGCAGAGCGGCTGCACATCGCCCAGCCGGCACTGAGTCAGATCATCCGGGCGCTCGAGCGCGACCTTGACGTCGAACTCTTCGAGCGAACGACGAGGCGGGTGCGTCTGACACCGGCTGGTGAGGCGCTCCTTGAGCCGGCCGCGGCAATCGGGACACAGGTCGACGGTGCCAGGCGCATCGCCCGCGCCGCCCAGCAGGGACTCGCGGGTCGGGTCCGCATCGGCTTCGGCGGCACGAGTGGCTATGCGATCCTCTCCCGGCTGGCCAGGGAGGTCGGGCAGCGGCATCCGGGCATCAGCCTCGACCTGCGACCGCAGATGTACTGCGGGGAGGCCGCGATCGCGCTGCGGGACGGGGAGATGGATCTCGCCATCGTCAGCCCGCCCGCACCGGCCAGCGTCGACGTTCACGTCATCCGGCAGGAGCGGGTCATGCTTGCGGTGCCTTCGGATCATCCGATGGCCGACCGGGAGGCGGTGAGCATGACCGAACTCGCCGGACAGCCATTCATCTCCTATGCCCCGTCTCATGGATCACAAGTAAGGGAGGTGATGATGCGACTGGCCGACGAGGCCGGCTTCCTCCCCCGCATCGTCCAGGAGGCACCTGACCCCTACAGCCTGCTGGCCCTGGTGGGCGCGCAGGTCGGCATGTCCGTCGTGGTGGCGCCCTCCGAGCACATCCGCATCGACGGGGTCAGCTATGTGCGGCTGGACGAGGGTGACGATGCCTTCACACTCGCGCTCGGGTGGCGCCGGAACAACCCGTCGGAGGCCCTGGTCCGCGTCATAGACATCGTCCGCGAGGTCCTCCCCTCCGCAATTACTACCTGACGGCGGCCCAGATACCCAGCGCGAGGTATCTGGGCCGCCGTCAGGTAGCAATCAGGGGCGGATTGTGCCGGGTTCGCGGGTGGGGATCGCGTCCAGGGCGGCCAGCTGATCTCGGCTGAACTCGATGTCGCCGACGGCCGTGTTCTCCTCGAGGTGGCCGATCGATGCCGTGCCGGGAATGAGAAGAACATTCGGGGCCCGGTGGAGCAACCAGGCCAGACCGACCTGTGAGGCGGTGACGCCGAGTTCGCCGGCGGTCCGGGTAACAGCTTCCTCGTCGGTGACCTTCGGCAGGCCTTCGAAACCGCTGCCGAGCGGGAAGAACGGCACCCAGGCAATGCCTTCGGCGATGCAGAGATCGAGCATGTCATCGTCGTCGCGTGCGATGAGGCTGTAGGAGTTCTGCACACAGTCGATTCCCGCCGGCAGCGCCGTCCGCAGCCCGTCGATGGTCGTGTTGCTCATCCCGATCCCGCCGATAAGCCCTTCGTCGCGCATCGCAACCATCTCCGCGAGCTGATCCTCGATGCTCACCACCTGGTCCTCAGGCAGGGGGATCGTCACCCCGGTATCCATGCGGCGCAGATTGACCACGGCCAACTGCTCGACTCCGAGGGTGCGCAGGTTTGCCTCGACCTCGGCACGCAGCTCCTCGGGCCGCTGCGCCGCGCGCATCGGGAAGGGGCCCTCCGGGTCCGGGGCCGCTCCGACCTTGCTGACGATCGCGACATCGTCGGAGGGCGAGAGCGCCTCCCGGATGAGTTCATTGGACAGACCATTGCCATAGAACTGCGCGGTGTCGATGTGATCGATGCCGAGCTCGAGGGCCCGACGCAGCAGCGAGACCCCCGTGGGCCGGTCTTCGCGGAGTCGTTCGAGCTGCATCGCGCCGTAGCCGATGCGGGCCACGCTGCGTGACCCCAGCTGTGTCTGACCACCGGGTTGCGGTGCGGCCCCGGAAGCAGCACGATCGCCGAAGTCGTGCCGCGGTGCCTCGCGAAGTGTGAACCATCCGCGGGCGAGGCGGCGGTTGTCCTCGGTGAGGATGGTGAACGGGGCGGGTTCGACCCCGGCATCGATGACAGCCTGTTCGAGGTAGTCGCGCAGCTGCCAGACCGCAGCCGGGTCGACGCCCTCGGCGCGAAGCAGTGCCCGCAGCTGGCCCTCGGTGACGGCAAGGTCGGTGGCCGCCTCGGCAAGGGTCAGCCTCGAACGGTCGAAGTTCTCCTGCAGTTCGGCGGCCGTGCGGGCGGTTTCGGCATCATTGAGTGACATGGGTTCTCCTAGATCGGTGGAGGTGTGTCGTCAGGTGGGGAAGGGACTGCCGGTCAGCCGAGCACCGGCAGCTGGAGGTAGGACGCATACTCGCCACCGGTGTGGATGACGTGAGTTCCGGCGTTGTCTCCGACGTATTCGCGGATGCCCGGCATCATCGTGCCGAGCAGATTGCGTGAGCTGACGACGAAGCGCAGCTGCTCGCCGCGGTGGAGGGTCAGCCCGATCGGCAACAGGTCGATGTCGATCTCGACGACCTCGCCGGGGCCCAGTTTTTCGACGCGGTCGAAGGTGTGTGCGGGCACATCCTCGGTGGTCAATGCCTCGTCGAGGTGGCGCATCGACACCCGGAGCCTGCCGTCGGAGCCCTTGTAGCGCAGGATCGTCGCACCGTGGTCGGTGACGTCGTGAATGCGCGCGTTGTGATTGGGCACGGTGAAGGCCTGCAGGGGTGTGCCCTGGGAGTCGAGCTTCTGGACGAGGACGAAGAGGTCCATGTCCGCAGCTCCCCGAGCCTCCACCCACAGGTGGGCCTTCGGGTAGCCGACGAGTGTGGTCTCGTTATCGAAGTTCGCGATGAAGGACACCGCATCGGGGTTGGCGTCGACGTCGTAGACCGCCTCGGCGCCGGTCTCGGGAGCCTGTGTCATCAGGGTCCTGGAGTTCGCCTCGAGGTAGAACTTCGTGCTCACCGAGGCGGCCGGTGGGAATTCGGTGGCGGGGATGTGTGTGCGGTCCCCGCCCTCGAGGTCGAGCGTCGAATACCGCACGCGCGGGGTCTCTGGCCAGTCGTTGTCGACGCCGAGGAGGTAGTGGTCGAAGAAGCGGCGCAGGTCCTCGACGTTGGCCTCGTCGTAGTAGTCGGGCCATTCCTGGCTGTTGTGGATGCGCAGCCACTTCTCCTCCGAGGCGATGCGCCGCCAGCCGCGGAAGGTCCCGGCAGTGTGGAGGGTGTTCGAGTAGCTGGCCACGACGTAGGCGGGCACGGTGATCGACGCGAAGTCGGGGATCTTGTCCTCCCACAGTTCGTCCATGAGCGGGTGCGCATCCACCTCGGCGAGGATGTCTTCCTTCCGATTCCGGCCGAAGAAGCTGCCTTCCTGCAGCTGCCGGGCGAAGCCGGTGTCGGGCATGCCGCCGCGCATGACGACGTCGCGGTAGACGTCCGAGACACCCTCCCAGGGGTTGATCGCGGCCAGGTGCGCGGGCGCCTCGGCGGCGGTGAACCACTGTGAGACGGCGAGGTACGAGGTCCCGGACATTCCGATCTTGCCGGTGCACCACTCCTGCTCGGCCACCCATTCGATGACGTCGGCGCAGTCGCGGCCCTCCTGGCGATCCCAGAGGACGCTGTCGCCGTCGGAGTCGACGACGCCGCGGATATCGGGATTGACGATGGCGTAGCCGTGGGCGCACCAGTAGGCGGGATCGGGTCCTTCGAACTTCTCGAGTCCGGAGACGATGCCGTTGTCGAGTCCGACGAGTCCGAACACGCCCATCACGCTCGCCGAGGTGCCCTGAGCCTTCCCATAGGGACTCCAGGCGACGATGGCGGGGACCTCCTCGGCATCCGCGGGACGGAAGATGTCGACGTGGACGGTGGTGCCGTCGCGCAGCGTCACCGGGGTGTCCTTCTCGAAGACGATGTCGACGGGCAGCTCACGGAACTGCGGTGCGATCCGGAACCCGGCTTCGAGCACGCGAGTGCCGGGGTCATACGGGGTGAGGACTCCGGTGCGCGCTTCCGGCAGCGGGGCGGAGGGGATATAGGTCTTCCGGTCATCGGTCATGACAGGCTCCTCGAGTTTCGTCGAATCCACGGATTGTTCCGTGCTTCGCAGTCAGCCTACGCTCGGCGTCGTCGAAACTCAACAAGTGTTGAGATGTGTTTCTGGGCACACTAGACTGGGGGCATGAGTGAGTCTGATTCATCCACCTCGAGGGCCAAGCGCGGCCGACGGCCCGGGAGCGGAAGCACCCGTGAGGCCGTTCTATCTGCTGCTCGTGCGCAGTTCGCGGTCAAGGGTTTCACCGCCACGACCATCCGCAGCGTCGCCGCGGATGCCGGGGTCGACCCCTCCCAGGTGATGCAGTTCTTCCGGAACAAGGAGGAGCTCTTCGCTGCCGTGATGGCAGTCCCGGCTTCGGCGCTCGAGCGGTTCGACACGGCTTTTCGGGGACCCAGGGAGCACCTCGGCGAGCGCGTGGTCAGGGCGTTTTTGGCTGCGTGGGAGTCCGAACCCGAGGAGGCCCAGCCGCTGTTGGCGATGCTGCGAGGGGCGATCGTCAACGAGAGTGCGCGCGCTCAGCTCGCCGACTTCACACAGTCCCGCCTTCTTGTCGGAGCACGCGAACGCGCCGAGGCGGATGCCGAAGTTCGGGCCGCTCTGGCATCATCGATGCTCGTCGGACTCATCACCGGCCGTGACGTCATCGGGGTTCCCACGCTGGCAGAGGCCGACGCCGAGGAGATCGTGGCCATCGTGGCCCCGGCGATTCAGGCGATTCTCGCCCCTGCTACCTGACGGCGGCTCTGCAACTTGGCGCCAGGTTGCAGAGCCGCCGTCAGGTAGTAATTTGGGGAGGGTTACCAGCTGATCACGTGGGGCACGCTCACGTGTTTGAGTCCCTCGACCCCGAACTCAAGGCCGAAGCCGGACTTCTTCACTCCGCCGAAGGGCACCCGCGGGTCGACGGCCCCGTGCTTGTTGATCCACGTCGTTCCCGCTTCAAGGCGGGCAGCGACGTTTCGGCAGGCGTCGAGGTCGGTGCCCCACACCGAGGAGCCGAGTCCCACCTCGAGTTCATTGGCCCATTCGATCGCCTGCTCGAGGTCGGTGTACTTAATGATCGGCAGGGCCGGACCGAACTGCTCCTCGGCAACGAGCGGATTGTCGTTGTCGATATCGGCGATGAGCGTCGTCGGGTAGAAGTAGCCTGGCTGGCCGGCGGCCGGGTCGCCTCCCATGAGTACGCGGGCGCCTGAATCCTTGGCTGCCTCGACGAGGCGGGCGACGATGTCGTACTGCTGCTTGTTCTGCAGCGGTCCGAGAACGTTCTCCTCCTCGAGTCCGACGCCCATCGGGGACTGCCCGGCCACCTCGACGAGGGCTTCGCACACCTGGTCGTAGAGGGATTCGGGGACGTAGAGGCGCTTCATCGCCGCGCACGTCTGGCCGGTGTTGATGAACGCGCCCCAGAACAGGTCGCCGGCGATCGCCTTGGGGTCGGCGTCCTCGAGGACGATGCCGGCGTCGTTGCCGCCGAGTTCGAGGGTAATTCGGGCGAGCTTGTCCGCGGCGGTGCGCATGATCGCCTGACCGGTCTTCGTCGAACCGGTGAACATGATCTTGTCGACACCGTCGTGGCTGGTCAGCGCGGCACCGACAGAGCCGTCGCCGGGCACGACGGTCAGCACGTCGGCCGGGAGCACCTGGTTGATGACGACGACGAGCGCCTGCACCGACAGCGGAGTGTATTCCGAGGGCTTGAGGACGACGGTGTTGCCCATCTTCAGAGACGGGGCGAACTGCCACACAGAGATCATCATCGGCCAGTTCCAGGGGCCGACGGCCCCGACGACGCCGACCGGACGGTAGTGGAGTTCGGCATGGGTCTCTCCGTCGTCGACAACGACTTCGGGCTCGAGCTCGAAGGCGGCGTTCGCGCGCAGCCATGCCGAGCAGGCTCCGACCTCGAACCGGGCGTTCGGCCCGTTGAGCGGTTTGCCATGCTCGCGGGAGAGCAGTTCGGCTAGCGCCTCGGCCGAGGCATCGACAGCATCGGCGGCCTTGTTCAGCAGGTCGCTGCGTTCGGCGATCGGGCGGGCAGCCCATGAAGCCTGGGCCTCCCTCGCCGAGGCGACCGCTGAGTCGATGTCGGCAGTACCGCCTTCACGGGTGCGACCGACTACCCCGCCGGTAGCGGGATCGAGGATCTCGCGCCCCGCGGGATCCTCGATCGCGGACAGGAGGCCCGCGGTGGTCGACAGGTCGGTGGTGGTGGCGTCGGTGGTCATGATGCTCCTTCTCTGGTGGTGACTGAACTGTGGGGTCGGTGGGTTCTCATCGCGGATCGGTTCGGGTATCAGTGCGGGTTCTCATCCCAGGGAACCACCGGATCCGATTCCTGCATAGAGCTGCGATCTCGACGAGCGCAGCATGATCGCCCAGATCGTGCCGATGAGGCCCGGGACGAGCACGATTGCGGGCAGCACCCAGGACAGCACGCTGATGCCGTCGAGCCCGATGAGGACGTTGAAGTTGAGGACGATGGAGACGAACAGTGCGAACAGCCCGATCGCCGAGAGGCCGGGGGCGATCGCACGTGTCCACAGCGAATACTCGCCCGCCTTGGTGCGGAGGAACCCGATGACGGCGAGAGCGGTCAGCGCCATGAGGAGGACGAGGCCGAAGGCGCCCATGTTCGTCAGCCAGGTGAAGAGCGTGACGACGGGGAACAGCGGGTCGTCGCTGCCGGAGCCGACCGCGGCGAAGACGAGGATGACGACGAGCGCGAGCCCCGACTGAGTGAGCGATCCGGCGACCGGTGCACCGGTCCGCTTCGAGGTCCGCGCCAGCACGGAGGGCAGGACCCGGTCGCGGCCGAGCGCGAAGAAGTAGCGAGCGACAATGTTATGGAAGGCCACGAGTGCGGCGATGAGCGAGGTGAGGAAGAGGAGATTGGCGAGGTCGACGAACCACACGGGCGCGTGCTCGCCGAGGAAGACGAACATGAGGTCGGGACCGAACTCCTGAGACCGACCGATGACGTTCGAAGCCCCTTCACCGACGACCATCGCCCACGCGGAGATCGCGTAGAAGACGGCGATGATGCTCACCGCGATGACGGTGGCCCGGCGCGCCGTGCGCCGGGGATCCTTGACCTCCTCGTTGTAGATGGCGCCGGATTCGAACCCCATGAACGCGGCGATCGAGAATGCGAGTGCGGCACCCACGCCGGGGGCGAAGAGCTGATCGACCATGAGTCCATCGGCCGTGACGCCTTCGGGACTGTGGACGATCCCGATGAGGTCGAAGACGATGACGACGAGGAATTCGGCACCGACGACGATGCCGAGCACCTTCGCGGAGAAGTCGACGCGGCACACGCCCATGACGCCGACAATGACCCAGCCGATGAGAGCGCAGACCCACCAGCTCAGGGAGATCCCAGTGAGGGTTTCGAGGAACGAGGAGAAGACGAAGCCGAACATCCCAGCGATGCCGATCTGCATCGCGTTGTAGGCCACCAGCGCGGTCAGGGCCGCGCCCATCCCCGCGGGTTTGCCCAACCCTTTGGAGATGTAGGCGAAGAAGGCGCCGGCGTTGTGCACGTGCCTGCTCATCGCGGCATAGCCGATGGCGAAGAGGATGAGGACGATGCCGAGGACGACGAAGGAGAGTGGAATTCCCGTCAGCGAGGTGACGGCGAAGTTGCTCGGCACTCCGCCGGCGACGACCGTCAACGGCGCCGAGGCGGCGATGATCATGAAGACGAGCGCGGGCACTCCGATCCGCCGGGAATCGAGACCGGCAGTGACCGGATGCGTGGAGGGTTCTGTCGTTGCCGGAGCCTCTTTGCCCCGGGGATTCCGACCCCCATTGGTCGAATCCGAACTGAGAATGCTCATGTGATCCACCTAACAGTGATGACTGTTGCCAGTCTGGATCACCGAGAGGTGCAGAGTCTTGGCTTTGCAGGCGGAGTTCTTGACGATCGGCGCAGGTGACCGTCCACGCGCCTCATTCAGCCGGCTGCTCGCGCCCGCGGCGGACCACCCTCAGTCGCGCAGGGCGCTCCGGCGGAATCCGGCAGGCGGCTGCCCAGCGACGCTGCGGAAGAGGCGCGAGAAGTGCGCCGGGTCGCCGAGTCCCCAACGGGCGCCGATGGCGGCCACGGGCACCTGCTTCTGCAGCGGGTCGGCGAGGTCCTGGCGGCATCTCTCGACCCGACGGCGGCGGATCTCCCCGGACACCGACTCCCCCGAGCCTTCGAACACCTGGTGGAGGGTGCGCACCGACATGAAGTGGGCGGCCGCGATGGTCGAAGGTGAGAGCTGCGGATCAGCGAGGTTCGATTCGATGTGGTCGATGATCTCGGCGCGCAGGACCTGCTTCTCCTCCGGCACACCCGAGCCGCAGAGTTCGTCGGCCATGACGGTGGTGAGCAGGTCGACGACATTGCCGGCCAGCCGCACTCCGACCGATCGGCTGAGCGTCGGCAGCATCGCCCCCGCCTGCGAGATGACCTGAGCAGCCACGGCGCCGAGGCGGTGGTCGGCACCGATGGGCGTGGCGGTGAGTTGACTGACGATGTCGACGGGCATCGTCACCCGCGAGCGCGGGAACATCATCACATAGGAGGAGAAGTCGGAGTCGAAGCTGAGTGTGTACGGCCGCGAGGTGTCGTAGATGGCCAGCGACCCCGGGGCGAGCGCCATCTCGCGACCGTCCTGGATGAGCATCCCGTGACCCTCGAGCTGGAGGGAGACCTTGAAGTAGTCGTCACCGGCATGCACAGCATCACTGCGGGAGATGAGCCCCGGCGTGCGCAGCACCGCGTGCGGATCGGCTCTGATGTGCGACATCACGACCGCGTCGTAGTCGCGGGCGCTGATGCGTCCGGTGAAGCCGCCTCGACGCTGGGGTTCGGTGTCGAGCGGAACGAAGGAGTCCGAGACCAGGCTCTGCCAGCCGTCGAAGTCCGAGGCGGTCCCTTCAAGCAACATGAACGTCCTTAGCGATTCCCTTGACCGTCGACCCCTGCGCCGACGATCACCGTGCGGCCACTCTATCCCCAACCGAGCGGTCAGTCACGACCAACTGAGGATTTACCGACCATTCGGTCTCCTTACCCTGGCATGGCGCGTTGCTTCAGGTTCATGCACTCGATGCTCCGGCCTCCAGCCGCCCGAGTCCGTAGTCGAGCTGCGCACGGAATCCGGCGAAGTCGAAGCGCCGGCCGCCGACGATCGCCATCGTCTGCGCACCGAGCAGATACGTGAGCAGGACGTCGGCCTCCCGGGCCATATCGACTTCGGTGCGGAGGGTGCCGTCCTCACGTGCCTCGCTCATCCACGCGACGATCCACCCTTCCCACAGCTCCAGGGTCACCGCGGTCGTGCGCGCATGATCGGGATTCTGAGCCACCTCGGCGAGGTAAGACAGCACCACTCTCGCCTCCTCATGGGTGTCCTCGGTGACCGGCAGGACCTCACCGACGAAGGCCCGCAGGGCCGCCATCCCGCGCAGACCGACGGTGGAGGTCTCCACCCGGCGGTTCGTCGCCTCGAACACGTCGAGGTAGGTCGCGGCGAGCAGATCGGACTTCGCGCCGAAGTAGGTCTTGATGACACCATTGGCGAATCCCGCCTCGGCGGCAATATCGCGCATGGTCGCCCCCGAGAGCCCCTGTCGCACGATGATCCGGCGAGTCGCCAGCACGAGGTCGCGGCGACGCTGGTCGTGATCGACGATCTTGGGCATGGCTCCTCCGGTCACTGTCGGTGTCTGTGTTTTTGTCGGCGTCAGGGTCGGTGTCAGGGTTGCCTTGATTGTCGCAAATCGCACCTTCGCGGGGCGCGAAGTCCGTCGATGACCCCTTGACTTTATTTTCTACGAGTGTAGCGTTTAAAGTGAACCGAATCACAGACTCCGTTGCAAAGGTGCACCATGTCCTGTCACACGCCCACGGTCGATACTGCCGAGACTCCCACGACGATCACGCCCTTCACGCTGGCCTCGGAAGCCGAGATCACAGCCGTCACCGCGGCCCTGCGCGAGGCCGGCCACTTCCCCGACACCGCCCGGATGGCCTACCTCGGCCTGCTCGATCCCGTCCGCAGGACCGAGCGTTCCGCGGACGCCGTCGACCGTCGGTTCCGCGCTCTCGTTCTCGACAAGACCGCCGGCACGGCGCTCGACATCGTCGTCTCGGTCACCCGCGGCACCGTCGATTCCGTCACCGAGGTGGACTCCACCCTCGACGGCGAGTTCCCCGTCATGGAGGAGGAGTTCGAGATCGTCGAGGCAGTGCTCGCCGCCGATCCGACGTGGCAGGAGATCCTCAAGCGCCGTGGGCTGCCCGTCGAGGAGGTCCGGGTCGCACCTCTGTCGGCCGGAGTCTTCGAGTATCCCGAGGAATCGGGGCGCCGGATCCTGCGCGGGCTCGCCTTCCACCAGCAGCACGAGACCGATTCGGCCTGGGCCCACCCGATCGACGGTCTCGTCGCCTACGTCGACGTCACCAACCGCACGGTCGATCAGATCCTCGACCTCGAGGACGTGCCGGTGCCGACCGAACACGGCAACTACACCGACCCGGAGCTGACGGGACCGGTGCGCACCACGCAGAAGCCGATCGAGATCACCCAGCCCGAGGGCCCGAGCTTCAGCCTCACCGACGGCAACCACATCGAATGGGAGAAATGGTCGCTCGACGTCGGCTTCGATATGCGTGAGGGCCTCGTGCTCCACAACATCGCCTTCGATGACGGCGAGCGCCGCCGCAGAATCCTCGACCGGGCGGCGATCGCAGAGATGGTCGTGCCCTACGGTGACCCCTCCCCGGTACGGTCGTGGCAGAACTACTTCGACACCGGGGAATACCTCGTCGGGCAGTGGGCGAACTCGCTCGAGCTCGGGTGTGACTGCCTCGGCGACATCACATATCTCTCCCCCTGGGTGGTCAACAACCTCGGCGAGCCCCGGCAGATCAAGAACGGCATCTGCATGCACGAGGAGGACGCCTCGATCCTGGCCAAGCACTCCGACCTGTGGTCGGGGGTGGCCTACACAAGGCGCAATCGCCGCTTCGTCGTCTCGTTCTTCACCACGGTCGGCAACTATGACTACGGCTTCTACTGGTACCTCTACCTCGACGGCACGATCGAGTTCGAGGCGAAGGCGACCGGTGTAGTCTTCACCTCGGCGCTGCCGAACGGGTCGACCGACTTCGCCTCGGAGATCGCTCCGGGCCTCGGCGCCCCGTTCCACCAGCACCTCTTCGGGGCCCGTCTCGATTTCGCCCTCGACGGCGGTCGGTGCCGGGTCGAGGAGGAGGACGTCGTACGGCTGCCGGTCTCGGAGAGCAACCCGCGCGGCAATGCTTTCTCCCGCTCAAGGACGGTGCTGCCGACCGAGCTGGCCGCTCAGCGTGATGCGGATCAGTCGAAGGCACGGACCTGGGTGGTGACGAATCCGGACTCGACCAACCGCCTCGGCGAACCGGTCGGCTACAAGCTCCACCCGACGGGACTGCCCACGCTGCTCGCGGCCGAGGACTCGTCGATCCATCGGCGGGCGACGTTCGCGTCGAAGGCGCTGTGGGTGTCGCAGTATCGCGAGGACGAGCGCTATCCGACCGGGGATTTCCCGAACCAGCACTCCGGCGGCGCCGGACTGCCTGCATGGACGGCGGCCGATCGCAGCGTCGACGGTGAGGACATCGTGCTCTGGCACAGCTTCGGCCTCACGCACTTCCCGCGGGTCGAGGATTGGCCGATCATGCCCGTCGACACCGTCGGATTCAAACTGCGACCCGAGGGCTTCTTCGACCGCTCCCCCGTCCTCGACGTCCCGGCACCGGAATCCGGCGGCCACTGCTGCGACGACTAGCCCAAATTGCTACCTGACGGCGGCTTCGCAACCTGGCGCCAGGTTGCAGAGCCGCCGTCAGGTAGCAGGGAGCGGACAGATCGGGGTCGGATTGACGATCCGTGCGCACCCGGGCGTCCGGACTTGGCGAAGCGCGCGGATTCTCGTCCGACCACTTCCGCCTCGGTGATCTGGGTCACTAGCCTGACGGAATGACTTCCACCGAGAACGGCACCGTCGCCGCCACCATCAGCGACCATCCCGAAAACTTCCCGACCGCACTGCCGTCCGAGCACTTCGACTACATCGTCGTCGGCGCCGGTTCCGCCGGCTGCGTGATCACCCGCCGCCTCCTCGACGCCGGCAAGAAGGTCTGCCTCGTCGAAGCCGGTGGGGACGAGACGAACCCGAACATCGACCACCTCAACAACCTCGGCCTCATCTGGCACTCCGACCAGGACTGGGACTATTACACGACCCCGCAGACCGGCGCGATGAATCGGAGAATCCACCTGCCCCGAGGCAAGGTCCTCGGCGGCTCCAACGCACTCAACGCCGTCATCTGGGTCCGCGGCGACGCTTGGGACTACGAACAGTGGGTCGCCGCCGGCTGCCCCGGCTGGTCCTGGGACGAGGTCTCCCCCGTATTCCGGGCCATCGAGAGCTTCGACGGCGAGATCACCGAGACCCGCGGCGCCGACGGTCCCATGGACGTGCGCATCGACTACGAGCGGAACCCTCTCCAGAACGACATGCTCGAAGCCGCGCAGCAGGCTGGGCTGCCGCTCAACCCCGACTACAATTCCGGCAGTGTCGAAGGTGTGGCGAAGATCCAGCTCAACGTTCGTGACGGCAAACGGCTGAACACGTGGCGGGCATACCTCAAGCCCCGCCTCGGCGATGGGAATCTCACGATCCTCACCTCGACACACGCCCGCCGCCTCCTCATCGACGAGGCCAAGCAGGTGACCGGGCTCGAGGTCGACTTCCGCGGTCGGGTGGGCACCCTCACCGGCGCCGAGGTGGTCCTCACCTCGGGTGCGCTCGCTTCCCCCGAGCTCCTGCTCCGTTCAGGGATCGGACCCGCCGAGGAGCTGCGCGAGGTCGAAATTGACCCCGTCCTTGATCTGCCCGGGGTCGGCAAGAACCTCCAGGACCATTGGCTCTCCCCTGTTGTCTTCGCCACCGGTGAGACCGAGGTGCCGATGGGTGAGGTCGCGCCTGCCGAGGTGCATCTGTTCTGGAAGTCGAAGCCCGAGCTGCCCGTGCCTGACACTCAGCCGCTGTTCTTCTCCGTGCCGATGTATGCCCAGGACTCGCAGCCGGCGGCGCAGATCGGGCCCGGCCCGGGTGGCGCGTTCACCCTCCAGGGCGGACTCGTGCGTCCCGAGAGTCGCGGCGAGGTGCGTCTGAGCGGACCGAATCCGCAGGATCCGCCTCTCGTCGATCCGCAGGTGCTCTCTGAACGGGCCGACGTCGACGCGCTCGTCGCCTCGGTGAGGCAGTGCCGTGAGATCGGCCGCGCCGAGGCCCTGGCACCGTGGACACCGACCGAGATCTTCCCCGGCCCCGAGGTGGCCGACGAGGACCTCGAGGAGTATGTCCGTGGATCTGTCGTCACCTACCACCACCAGGTCGGCACGTGCCGGATGGGCCGGGACGAGAGCGCCGTCGTCGACCCGAGCACCTTCGCAGTCCACGGGTTGAGCGGGTTGCGCATCGCCGATGCCTCGATCATGCCGCAAGTGCCCACAGGCAACACGAACGCGCCGACGATCATGATCGCCGAGCGCGCCGCGGCATCCCTCGTCGGCTCACCGGCCGAGGGGATCACCGCCCCCTGACCCCCTATTGCTACGTGACGGCGGCTCAGCAACCTCGCGCCAAGTTGCTGAGCCGCCGTCAGGTAGTTCTGGGGGTGCGGGAGGAATCCTCAGGAGGGATCTTCCTCCACGAACGGGGCAGAGGAACGGTCTAGTCGGTCGATCTCATCGGCGCTGAGCTCCAGTGAAGGTGCCGCCATGAGCGCGTCGAGCTGTCGCGGCTCCCGCGCCGAGGCGATCGGGGCCGTCACCCCCTTGGCCAGCAGCCAGGCCAGCGCCACCGTCGCCGGTGCCACGTCGTGCGACTTGGCGATCGCGACGAGGTCGTCGACGACTCTCAACCCGGCCGAGCCGAAGTAGCCCTGCACCATTCCGCCGCGATCGGCACCTTCGAGGTCCGCCTCGGTGCGATATTTTCCAGTGAGGAATCCGGCGGCGAGGCTGAAGTAGGAGAATACGGCCAGATTGTGCCGCTCGGCCACTGGCTTCAGCTCGGTTTCGAAGTCGTGACGGGCCACGAGGCTGTACTGCGGTTGGATGGCCACAGGTTTGGCCAGCCCTTCGGTCTCGGCAACGGCCAGCCATTCGCTCAGCCGGGCCTGCGAATAGTTCGACACCGCGACGTAGTTGGCCTTACCGGAACGCACGATCTCATCGAAGACTCGGGCCACCTCGGGGATGGGGGTCACCTCATCGTCGCGGTGGGCATAGTAGAGGTCGACGTAATCGGTCTGCAGACGCTTCAGCGAATCGTCGATCGCCCTGCGGATGTAGTCGGGATTCTGCGTCTTGTGGTCGGGGTGATCGCCGACCTTGGTGGCGATGACCACGTCGTCGCGGTTGCCGCGGGCGGCCAACCACGTGCCGATGATGGTCTCCGATTCGCGCCCCGTGTTGCCGGGCACCCAAGCCGGATAGGATTCAGCGGTGTCGAGGAAGTTCCCGCCGGCTGCGACGAAGGCGTCGAGGACAGCGTGGGACTGCGCCTCGTCGGCGGTCCATCCGAATGTGTTCGTACCCAGGTTGATCGGGAAGATGCTCAGGTCGGTGCCGGGGATCTGTTTCTGTGACGTCAAGTTCTGCTCCATTCGTCGAGTGATCGGCCACGTACGGGCCACACTTTCGCACAACGGAACGGAATGCAGGACTATTCCGCCGAGGCGGCCCGACCATGCCCCTGCCCCGCGCGGGAGGTCGTGAACGCCGCCTTTTCATAGCCGACGCGGGCATCGGCCCGCATCTGCGCAACCTGATCAGGCACGATGGCTCCGAAGACACGGTCCCTGACTGTCTGCGGCAAGAGGCCGGCCAGTCGGGCGACCGGGCCGATGAAGCCGGGAACGGTGATCTCGAAGCGGGGCCTGATCACAGCGGAGACGACGGCGGCCGCGACATCGTCGGGATGCAGCAGCGGACCCGCACCGGTGCCTGTCCCCGCGGCCAGAACAGTATCCACGACAGCCGGCATGACGACGGTGAAGCACACCCCGGATCCGCGCATCTCGGCTCTCGCTGCTTTGAGGTAGCCGAGCACCCCATGCTTGGTCGCCGCGTACGTCGCCTCCCCCGGAGTGGGCAGAATCGATGCCGCCGAGGCGACCGTGATGAGGTGACCGCGCCCGGCCCCGCGCATGGCAGGCGCTGCGGCCCTGATGCCGTTGATCACGCCGAGGAGGTTGACCTCGACTTGAGCGCGAACGGCTGACTCCGGCTCCTCGTCGAAGGCGCCGACCCACATGATGCCGGCGTTGTTGACGAGGACATCGATGGGGCCGAGTTCGCTGCGGACGGCGCGGAGAAAGCCGGCGAAGGAGACTGGGTCCGTGACGTCGAGGGCGAAGGCATGCACTCCCAGTTCCGCAGCAGTGTCTTCGGCCTCTGCGAGGTCGCGATCACCGATGGCAACGCGGGCTCCGACAGCGGTGAAACGGGCGGCGATCGCCTTGCCGATTCCGCGTGCCCCACCGGTGACGGCTACGACCTTGTCGCGGGTGGTGCCGGAGCGCTTCATGCGGCGACCGCTCCCTTCTTCATCTCCCGTTCGACTTCCCACAGGTAGTGGTCGAAGTCGACCTCCATCGTGTGCCGCGGCGAGTCGTAGAACTGTTTCTTGTTCCGGCGATCGTCACGGGCCATCTGTTCGACCATGTCCCGGCGGCTCGGCAGCTCGCAGGCTCCGGTGAGGATCTTCGCCACCAGCTTCGCCTGGATCTCGGACAGCGGCATGACGGCCCCCACCGGCTGGAGGAGTCCGATGAAGAACAGGCCCGGCCGGTCGGGATGGACCATCCGCTTCCACAGCGGCAGATCGTTGTTCTCGACGTCGACAACGTCCGATGACAGGAACGGAAACGAGACTCGGTAGCCGGTGGCCCAGACGATGAGATCGGCCTGGACCGCAGTTCCATCGGTGAAGACGACACGGTCCCGCTCGAGGCGTTCGATCCCGGGTCGTGCCGTGACGGCACCCGCCCTGAGGCGATCCCGGATGTCGTCCGATTGCACGGGGTGGGACTGACCGGGAGCGTGGCCGGGCACCGGCAGTCCGTACTTCTTCAATCCGCCAGAGAGGATCGCGCCGAGGCGCAGCCTGGCCGAGGTCATCCACCACGGGGCCCATCCGGGCAGGACGACCTGGTCCGCGGCCCTCCCGAAGACAGTCTTCTTCATCACCCATTGGCCACGCCTGATCGAGAGGTTGACGCTGCGGGCCCGGCGCGAGCCTTCGACAGCGATGTCCATGGCCGAGTTGCCGGCACCGACGACGACCACATCACGTCCGTCGAGCTGGTCACCGCTGCGATAGTCGTGGGCGTGGATCTGTTCGCCGTCGAATTCCCCCGGGTAGGCAGGCTCGGGCCACCGGGCATCCCAGTGGTGGCCGTTGGCGACCATCACGGCGTCGTAGTGACGGGTTTCGGAACCAGCCGTGGACTCGATGTCGACATCCCAACCGCCACGGTCGCCTCGGCGAACATCGGTGACCTCGGTGTTGAACGTGATCGTGTGACCGAATCCGAAGTGGTCGACGTAGTCACGGAAATAGTCGAAGACCTGATCGTGGCGAGCATAGTGCGGATAGTGCTCGGGCATCGGGAAGTCAGAGAAGGCCATGCGCGGGCACGAGGTGTTGATCTGCAGGGTCTCATAGCAGGCGCTCTGCCCGTTGGGGTTGTCGAAGAGCCACGTGCCTCCGATTTCGCTGCCTTTTTCGAAGCAGTCGAATGGGATGGCCGAGGTGTAGAGGGTCTTCGCGGCGGCAATGCCCGAGGACCCTGCCCCGATGATGCAGACCTTCGGCAGTGAGGGGTCCGGGCTGGTCGGTGCGGTGGGGGCCGGGGCGCGACGACCTTGTCGAATCATGTAAGCCATGTCACCGAGTATGCCAGTGAAAATTGGAATTTTCACTATAATGGGAAGATGAATTCTGCTCCGTCCCAACCCACTCCCCCACGTCGCTGGCACGGCACGCTTCGGGCGGAGCGAGATTCGGCACGTCGTGCACGGCTGCTCGACGCGGCGCTGAACCTCTACGGGACGATCGGGTTCCGCAGGACCTCGGTGCAGGCCCTGTGCCAGGAGTCGGGTGTCTCCAGCCGGTCCTTCTATGAGCTCTTCTCGACTCAGGAGAGCCTCCTCGAAGACCTCTACATCGAACTCAACGAGGAGATCACCACAGCCCTCGACGAAACGAAGATCCGCTCGAGGGCCACACTGACCGAGGCCGCCAGGCAGATCGTCGGCGCGGCCCTGTCCCCGATGCTCGATGACGAACGCAAGGCCCGCGTCCTCGAGATCGAAGCCGTCGGCATCTGTGACTCGCTCGAAGATCGGCGCCATCAGACGATGCGTCTGCTGGCCGCCGCGGTGCAGGGAGCCTTCGACGAACTCGACCACGCTTACGGCCTCACTGCACGGACGGACTCGAATGATCTCACGAGCATCATCCTCGTCGGCGGAATCACCGAGGCGCTCGTTCAGCGCATCCACACTCCCGCCGATGAGCGGTCGTCACGGGATGAGTTCCTCACCGCCATCGCCGAGGTGGCCCTGCGCGCCCATGGCATCGCCGACCATCAGTTCCGCCTCCGCCCGGTGTGACAGAGCGGAGAGCCTGGTGCGGGCCCGGGCGGTGGTCGCCTCCGGGGCGGTGGTGCCGTCCGGGTCGGCAGTCAGGCGTCACTTGAGCAAGCGGTCCATGCGCCGGTCGCTCAGCCGCTTCCCTCCGGTCTGGCAGCCGGGACAGTAGTTCAGGGATTTGTCGGCGAAAGACACTTCGGCGACTGTTGCACCGCACACGGGACATGGCTGACCGGTGCGTCCGTGGACGCGCAGCAGACACTTCTTCGCAGTCTTGATCTTCGCCGCGGGGAGACCGATGAGCGATTCGCGTGCCAGTCCAAGGACCTGATGCACGGCGGTGTGCAGCGTTGCGGCGTCGACGCGTCCGGCTGGGGCGAACGGTGAGAGTCTGGCAGCGTGGAGGATCTCGTCGGAGAAGGCGTTGCCGATTCCGGCGATCAGTGTCTGATCTTCGAAGACGGTTTTGATGTGTGCTTTTGTCGATCTGAGGATTCCGGCGAACCCCTCGGCGTCGAGGCTGAGCGCATCCGGTCCGAGCTGTGCGAGCACGGGCACCTCGGCGAGGTCGCGGACCAGGGCCACCGAGGCGTTCTTCTTCGTCCCCGCCTCGGTGAGGTCGAAGCCTGCCCCGGAGGCCAACCGCACGCGCAGACCCAAGGGACCCTTGCCCATCTTCACCGGTCCGCCGGGCACCTCGTCGTGCCAGACCAGCCACCCTGCCCGAGCGAATCGGCAGACAAGAAAGAGGCCGTCGAACTCGACGACGAGGGCCTTTCCTCTGCGCATGACACCAGTGATCTCGAGCCCCGCAAGCGCGTCGAGAGGCGGATCGACGGTCTTGAGGATGCTCAGCTCGGCGACCATGGCCCGTTCGACGAAGTCGCCGACGATCCGCGGACGCAGGTCGGCGACGAGAGCATCGACCTCGGGCAGCTCCGGCATGAGTCCAGTATGCGCCACGTCACCCGATCACGACAGCCCCTTTCCTTGCTACCTGACGGGGGCTCAGCAACCTTGCGCTGGAGTGGTCCCCGAAAGTTGGACTGTGATTAACACAGGACAACTTGAAGGGACCACTCCATGCGTCACAACTGTCTGATCACCGACGAGCAAGCCCAAGCCGCGGTCGAACTCTTCGATCACGGGT
>NZ_RHFG01000008.1 GCF_004745485.1 Brevibacterium sp. S22 | reverse complement strand
ACGAACGATCCTCATCACGACTTGGCGGTCTTGCCCCGATGGAGTATCGGACCAAGACCGCCAAGGATGGTGAGCATGTCTATCAACTATGCTGACCCAAGCAGTCCAACTTTCCGGGACCAGTCCAGCGCGAGGTTGTTAAGCCGCCGTCGGGTAGTTGGGGGTTCGTCACAGTGGGGGCCCCGTCCGAGACTCAGTCCCGTGTGACGATGGTGGTGTACCTGAAGTGCTCCTCACACAGTCTTCCGGCCTCCACCGCGTCACCGGCTGCGATGGCCTCGACGATCGCGGCGTGGTCGTCCACGGCGTGGTCGAAGAGCTCCGCGGAGAACGGGTCGTGACGGAAGCCGGCGTTGATCTTCGTATCGAGATCGATGGCCATGCGCACGAGTTCCGGGTTGTGACCGGCGCGAGCGATGGCGAAATGGAACTGCGCGTCCGCAGTGCGGGCGGCGGCCGCCTCGGCGCGTTGGGAATAGACTTCGGCCAACTCACGGAGTTCGCTCAATTCCACCTCGGTGCGTCTGCGTGCTGCGGTCGCAGCCAGGGAATTCTGGAAGACAGCGCGCGCGTCGAGAAGATTCCGACGTTCGGCATGGAATTCGTCGATTCTGCCGGCCATGGGGGCCAGCGCCTCGGGGCGGGCGGTCTTGACGAACGTGCCTCCCCCACGCCCACGCCTGCGTTCGACGACTCCGAGCCGTTCAAGTCGAAGCAGAGCTGCCCGAACGCTCGAACGAGATACCTGCAGATCTGCAGCCAAGGTGCGTTCGCCCGGGAGCAGAGTACCTTCCGGCAGTGCTCCGACCGCGATTCCGGAGAGGATGTGGTCGGCGATCTGCTGCGGCGCGCTCGTCAGGCTCACCACTTCGCTCAGTCCGGCGAACTCGTGGCCTTCCGATGTCGTGTCCTCGCTCAATCTGCCTCCCGTCTCCTTGGCACGGCTGCTTCCGATTCTAGACTCCACTGCACCCGCGCCGCGGCATCGACAGGCGAGCAGGCGGCGGGACAAAGCCGAGTTTCCAGCATAAGATCGACACCATCATGACTGTTCACACTCGCCTGCTCACGCCCGGCACCATCTCGCCCGAACGCAGTGTGCCGAAGGACATCCCCCGCCCCGAATACGTCGGACGCGCCGACGCCGATGAGGGCCGTGGAAACAATATCTACAGCCCCGAGGAGATCGAGGTCGTCCGGGCCGCCGGTCGGATCGCTGCCAATGCTCTGGCTGCCGTCGGCGAGATGATCGTCCCCGGCATCACGACCGATGACATCGATCAGGTGGCACATGAGTTCATGTGCGATCACGGAGCATACCCCTCGACGCTGGGCTATCGCGGATTCCCGAAATCCGTGTGCACCTCCGTCAACGAGGTGATCTGCCACGGGATTCCCGATTCGACCGTCATCGAAGACGGCGACATCGTCAATGTCGACATCACCGCCTACTACCGCGGCATGCACGGCGATACGAACTATACGTTCACCGCCGGCGAGGTCGACGAGGAGTCACGCCTGCTCGTCGAACGCACCTATGAGGCGATGATGCGCGGAATCAAGGCGGTCAGACCCGGCCGTCAGATCAACGTCATCGGACGAGTGATCGAGAAATATGCGAAGCGCTTCGACTACGGAGTTGTGCGCGACTACAGCGGCCACGGTGTCGGCCGTGAGTTCCATTCCGGCCTCATCATCCCCCACTATGACGCGGCCCCCGCCCACGCCGAGGCGATCGAACTGGGAATGATCTTCACGATCGAGCCGATGCTCAACCTGGGCACGATCGACTGGGACATCTGGGATGACGCCTGGACCGTGGTGACGAAGGACCGCAGACGCTCTGCCCAGTTCGAACACACTCTGGTTGTGACCGAGACCGGTGCCGATATTCTGACTCTGCCCGATGCCGACTCCGCGATCGCCGCGGGACCTGCACACGAGGGGAATTGAGATGAGCGCGGAGACCTCCCCACGTTTTGCGATCGGCATCGACATCGGAGGAACCGGGATCAAAGCAGCTCTCGTCGATACGGTCACGGGCAGGCTGCCGTTCAAGCGGCTGCGTGAACTCACGCCGAAGCCGAGCACCCCTGAGGCGGTAGCCGCGACGATCGCCACGCTGCTGGATGCGCTCAGCGAGCGGGCCCTCGAGCTCGACCTCGTCTCCGACCGCGGCGATCTCGACTCTCTGCCCGTCGGCTGTGGCTTTCCCGGCGTCATTCGCGAGGGACGTGTCGAATACACGGCGAACCTCGACCAGAGTTGGATCGGTTCGCCCATCGCCGCGGTCATCGCGCAGAGCACAGGCCGCACGGTGTACTTCCTCAACGATGCGGATGCGGCCGGCCTGGCCGAGATGATCTTCGGCGCCGGTCGCAGACACCGGAAGAAGACGGTGCTGCTGACGACGCTGGGCACGGGAATCGGAACCGCCCTGTTCACTCAGGGCCGGCTGGTTCCCTACACCGAGCTCGGTCATATCGAGATGAATGGCGCCGACGCCGAGACTCAGGCAGCGGAATCGGTCAGGACACGACTGGGCCTGACCTATCCCGAATGGGCTGCCAGGCTGCAGCAGTACTATTCGATGATCGAACTGCTCGTCGCCCCGGACATCATCATCGTCGGCGGCGGAGTCTCGAAGTCCCATGACCAGTTCCTGCCGCTCATCAAGACGCGAGCGAAACTCAAACCGGCCAAGCTGTACAACAACGCCGGCATCGTCGGCGCGGGGATGATCGCGGTCAACGGCGGAAAGGCGAAGGTCCGTCGCAGCACCTCCTGACGGACCGCAGTCAGTCCTGAGTGGTCGACGTATGTTCAGAGGGCATGAAACCGAGAGTGAGGACAGGCCACCGATAAGCCGGGTTCTGTCGACGAGTCGGTCGCCCTTCTCGCCTGACGGTCATCTATCTGGGACCGATGTTGCCACCGGCCTCAAGCAATCCACCCGACGACTCGGCGAGCAGCCTCGAACGCCGTCTGTCTGATCTTGCTCCGGATGGGGTTTACCCAGCAGCGACGGTCACCCGCCGCTCTGGTGGTCTCTTACACCACCGTTTCACCCTTACCCAGTCAGAACTGGGCGGTCTGCTTTCTGTTGCACTGGCCCGCGGGTCGCCCCGGGTGGGAGTTACCCACCATCCCTGCTCTGTGGAGCCCGGACGTTCCTCAGCCGAAATCGGCCGCGACCGTCTGGTGACCTGTCCTCAAGCATCCCATTGTAGTCGCTCCGCGGTGCCGCGATGCACGGAGATGCTGTCGAAGCGAACGTGATGAACCTCATCCGCACCCGGTCCGAGCCCGATCAGTGCATGATCATACGATGGGAGGGTGAAGATCCTGCTGCCGCCTTCCGAGGGCAAGACTCCGTCGACAACCGGCCCCACGCTCGACCTCGACAGTCTCTCGGCTCCGGAACTCACCCCGAAACGCAAGCAGGTCATGTCCGCACTGAAGAAGGTCTCGAAGCGTCGAGATGCCCTCGAGAAGCTCGGCGTCGGGGCGTCGCTGACCGAGGACGTCGAACGGAACACGGTGCTCGATGAGATACCCTGTGCTCCTGCTCTGCTCACCTATTCCGGAGTCCTCTACGAGGCAATGGACGCAGGTGACCTGGTGGCCAAGGCGGACGGAGATGACAGTCTGCGCGAGCGCCTCCGCGACGTCCAGGTCTTCTCTGCCCTGTTCGGTCGCGTGCACGGACTCGATGAGATCCCCGCTTATCGATTGGCGATGAAGACCGATCTGGGGACTCTGGGCAAACTGACGTCGTTTTGGAAGCCGGTTCTGGCGAAGTCGTGTCCCCTCGACCCCGCCGAGGTGGCGCTCGACTGCCGTTCGAGCGATTACCGCTCCGTGTGGCCGGGCCCCCACGAACAGATCGTCACCATGGGCGCCGTGTCCGTCAGCGAAGGAAAACGACGTGTCGTCTCCCATTGGGCGAAGTTCTACCGGGGTGAGTTCGCCGGTCGGCTGCTCTCCGATGGCCGTCCGCTGCCGGGGACTGTCGATGAACTCATGGCTCGGGCCGAAGAGTCCTACGAGGTCGAATTCACCGCACCGACGAAGTCGAAACCAGCGAACCTCATGATCGTCCTCCGTGGCTGACCCGCTTTTCGGGACCGACGAGGTCGGCTGAATCGAATTCAGCTGCGGCGCAGCAGGACCGCTTCGCACTCCTCGCATTCATAGGTTTCGTTGACATCGGCGCCGAGCATCCCATGCCATGCGGCGCCACCGATCTCCTGACCGCACGCCTGACAGTTCGGCCCGTTGAGCAGCGCTGCTCCAGGACCGCCCTGCCGGACATTGGCGTCGAATGCTGTCAGCAGCTGCTGCGGCACTTCGCTGCGCGGCCCTGCCGCAGCGGTTTCGTTGTCGGCGATGAGTCCATGCAGTTCGGCCTTCCGCTCCTTCACCGCGGTCTGCACCTCTTTGCCGGAGGCCGTGACTTCGGCGATCCGGTCATCGACTGCCGAGAGTTCGGCTTCGGCGCCTTCGAGGCCTTCCATCTCCTCCAGCTGTGACTCCTCGAGTTCGGAGACCCGAGTTTCGTGTCCGGCGATCTCCTCCTGCAGATTCACCATGTCCCTGCTCGTCAGGCCGGTGCCGTCGTTGAGCTCGACGGTCTTCTTCTCTATCTTCGTCCGCTGTGCATCGATGAGTTCGCTCGCCTCGTTGATGGCCTGCTGGTGGCTCTCGACGACCGCGACGGCTGCGGTCCGCTCCTCTCCGAGCTCCTTATGGCGGGAGATGAGCTCCTGCAGCTCCTCGGCCCGCTTCGGGTTGTCGAGTTCATATCGCAGAGCACGTCCGTTGGCGGTGAGCTCGATGAGGGTCTGCAGTGCTGTTCTCTGGCTGTCGGTGATGAGCATCGTCCGTCTCCTCGTCAGTACCGTTCGACCCACGGGTCGGTGTTGACCGCCGAGTGCTGCAGCGAGACGCTGAACCCACGTGCGGCGAATTCGGCGTCGAGGGCTTCGGCCGCTGCGGTGAGCCAGACCGTCTCCGACGCCCAGTGGGAGACGTCGATGAGTGAGAGCCCACTCTCCCGGCGATTCGCGGTGTCAAGCGCCTCCGTGGCCGGGTGGTGGCGCAGGTCGGCGGTCACATACACATCGGCACCGCTGGCTCGGACCTCCTCGAAGAGCGAGTCACCGGCACCGCCGCAGACCGCCACACGGGTCACTGTCGCTGCCGGGTCCCCTGCGATGCGCACCCCGGTCGTGGTGCGCGGCAGATGATCGGCCAACCGTCTGGCCAAGTCCCGGACAGGAGTCGGCTGATCGAGGTCACCGACGCGACCGATCCCCGTCGGCAGGGAGTCGGTGCCCGATCCGCCAGCAGTGCTGTGGTCGGCCAAGGGCTGCGCATCCTTGATGCCCATGAGTGAGATGAGCACATCGGAGACGCCGCCGCGGGCCGAATCGGCGTTTGTGTGCGCATTGAACAGCGCAATGTCGTTGCTGATGAGCGTGTGCACGGCCCCGCCCTTCAGCGTTGCGGCGTTCACCGACTTCACGGGTTTGAGCATGAGCGGATGATGGTTGAAGACCAGATCCGCGTCCAGGACGACCGCCTCGGCGATCACAGCGTCCATCGGGTCGAGTGCCAAGAGGATCGATCGGACCTCAGCGTCGGGGTCACCGACGGCCAATCCCACGGAGTCCCAGGACCCGGCCAGGGCCGGCGGCCACAGCGAGTCGAAGATCTCAACGCAGTCGCTCACCTTCGGATGTCTCATGCCCCCACACTATTACATCGTGGCCGAGGATCATGGCCTGCGTGATGACACCTGGGAACATGCCGAGGGCGCAGCAGAGATCGGCGGACAGCTTTCGGCGAACGTGATTTCACTCATATATTTGAGCCATGACAACTACACGCATCTCCGCCGAGCCACCCATCATCAGAAATTCATCAACGGTCTCCGATCTCGTCCGCCGCAGTGCCGGCCGCTTCCCCACCGACACGGCCATTGAGTTCGCCGAGCGGACCTGGACCTATGCAGAACTCGACTCTGCCGTGACCGCGGTGGCCCGCGAACTCATCCGCCTCGGCGTGGCGAAAGGCGACAGGGTCGCCGCCTATGGGAAGAACTCCGACCTCTTCGTCCTTCTGTACCTCGGATGCGCCCGCGCCGGGTTCATCCATGTGCCGGTCAACTATCAGCTGAAGAACGACGAACTCGACTACATCCTCAACAACTCCGGTGCCGAAGTCGTCTTCGCCGATGCCGACCTCATGCCCGCTGTCACCTCCACTCCGACTGGGGCGGGTGCGCAGGTGATTAACTTCGCGACCCTTGTCCCGGTCGCCACTTCGGATTCGATCGCACCCGCCGGGACCGCAGAGTTCTCCGTCGACGACACAGATGTGGCACAGCTGCTCTACACCTCCGGCACCACCTCGGCGCCGAAGGGAGCGGTGATGACTCATCGCGCCCTCCTGCACGAGTACCTGTCATCGCTGATGTCACTCGACTTCTCAGCGACAGACCGTGCCGTCCACGCACTCCCCCTCTACCATTCGGCCCAGATGCACGTCTTCCTGATGCCTCTGCTGTCGATCGGGGCGCACAACATCATCGTTCCTGGCCCGGTTCCCGAGCAGCTGCTGGCCATCTTCGAAGAACGCACGATCAATTCGTTCTTCGCAGCACCCACCGTCTGGGTGGCCCTGGCCAACAGTCCCGACCTCGAGACCCGCAATCTCGACAGCCTGCGCAAAGCCTATTACGGAGCATCGATCATGCCCGGACCGATCCTCGACCGCCTGCGCACTCGGCTGCCTCAGCTGGGCTTCTACAACTGCTTCGGCCAGTCCGAACTCGGTCCTCTGTGCTCGGTTCTGCGCCCCGAGGAGCATGACGATCATCCCGGCTCGGCCGGTCGCCCGGTCATGTTCGTCGAAACCCGCGTCGTCGATTCCAGCGGAAACGATGTCGGACCCGGTGAAGAGGGAGAGATCCTCTATCGCTCCCCACAGCTGTGCGAAGGCTATTGGAATCGTCCGGAGGCGACCGCAGAAGCGTTCGAGGACGGCTGGTTCCATTCCGGAGACCTCGTCAAGGTCGATGAAGGCGGATTCATCGAGGTCGTCGACCGGGTCAAAGACGTGATCAACACCGGTGGTGTTCTGGTAGCCAGTCGTCAGGTGGAGGATGCGATCTTCGAACTCCCCCAGGTCGCCGAGGTGGCCGTGGTCGGAATCGCCGACGAGAAGTGGATCGAGGCGATCTCGGCATTCGTCGTCCTCAAGGACGGCCAACCTCCGCTGTCGGCCGAGGACGTCATCGCGCACGTGAAGAGTCGTCTGGCCGGCTTCAAGGTGCCTAAACGGGTGGAGCTTGTGGCTGAGCTGCCGAAGAACTCGGCAGGGAAGATCCTCAAACGCAGCCTGCGGGAGTCCTGAGTCCCAACAGCAGCGCCAGCGGCTCTGCTTCACTGACTGAGTCGGCGCAGCAGCGAACTGGAGCATAGTATTCATCCGATGGCCCGGCCTATGTCCGACCGCGGTCATCGGTTCGACACTGGGAAGAACGGAATGAGGAGCACAATGGCGGATTCGGCACAGACGGACGCCCGGGACCTACCGGGCCGTCGCAGCGCTTGGCGTCTGCACGGGGACGGACGGACGATCGCTCCCGGTGAGAAGGTGCTTCCCGAAGAGCGTCTGAGTTGGCCTCGGACTATCAGCATCGGCGCTCAGCACGTCGTGGCGATGTTCGGAGCAACGTTCCTCGTCCCGCTGCTCACCGGGTTCCCGCCGTCGACGACGCTGTTCTTCACCGCCATCGGAACGCTGCTGTTCCTGCTCATCACGAAGGGCATGATGCCCTCCTACCTCGGGTCCTCGTTCGGGCTGCTCGCTCCGATCGGTGCCGTCACGGGGTTCTCGGCAACCGCCGGCGAGGAACTCGAACCGCACGCCATGGCTCTGGCTCAGGGCGGAATCATCTCCGTGGGAGTGACCCTTGCCCTGGTCGGCCTCGTCGTCCATTTCGCCGGCGTGCGGTGGATCGAAGTGACCATGCCGCCCGTTGTCACCGGCGCCATCGTGGCACTGATCGGTCTCAATCTGGCCCCTGCCGCATGGGACTGGGTCAAGGCAGCGCCCCTGACGGCGGTGATCACGATCGTCGCAATTCTGCTGGCCACGGTGCTCTTCCGTGGGATGCTCGGCAGGCTCTCGATCCTCATCGGCGTCCTCATCGGGTACGGCGCCGCATGGCTGCAGGGCGAGCTTGACTTCTCCACAGTCGCTGAAGCCGGCTGGGTGGGGCTGCCCGCTTTCCACGCTCCGGCCTTCGACCTCGGCTACCTCGGGCTCTTCCTGCCCGTCGTCCTCGTCCTCATCGCGGAGAACATCGGCCACGTGAAGTCGGTCGCCGCGATGACCGGCCGCGACCTCGACCGACTGACCGGCCGTACTCTCTTCGCCGACGGCTTCTCCACGATCCTGGCCGGTTCCGGCGGCGGTTCCGGAACGACGACCTACGCAGAAAACATCGGCGTCATGGCCGCCACTCGCATCTTCTCCACCGCCGCCTACCTGTGCGCGGCGATCATCGCGCTCATCCTCAGCATGCTGCCGAAGTTCGGCGAGATCATCGCCACAATCCCACCCGGCGTCCTCGGCGGCGCGGCGACTGTGCTCTACGGAATGATCGGATTGCTCGGCGTACGGATCTGGGTGGAGAACAAGGTCGATTTCTCCAACCCGATCAATCTCAACACCGCTGCGGTCTCGCTCATCGTCGCCATCGCGAACTTCACCTGGACCCCGGGCGGACTGCAGTTCGAGGGCATCGCCCTGGGCACCGCCTCGGCGATCATCATCTACCAGGTTATGAAGGCGATCGCCCGGTGGCGGGGCACGGACCCCGATGCGTTGGTCGAAAACCTCGCCGAGGCACCTCACCGCACCGGTGTTCCCGCCGCGGGTGAGGCCAGGGCTCCCAGCGCGACCGGCTTCAGCGAAAAGCCCGAGAGGCCGGACTCGCCCGCCTGACGATCGGCCGCAGCTGGACCGAGCGCACGCACCGCGCGGGCCGGGGCACGGACAGTTCAGGCCGGGCGGCGTGGGCCGGAAGCACGGACAGCGCACAGACACCACAGACGGTTGGCCGCGAGCGATGGCGGCGAGGCTCCACCAGATTTCGTACGCGGGCGCATCACATTTCGTACGTGGAGCTTCACATTTCGTACGCGGGCGCATCACACGGCGTCCCACACATCTGTTCGCGTCATGATGGTATGGACGGAAAGTGGTATCGGCGACGCGATGTGCGCCGGAGACTCGCACGAAGGAGGCGAGACACCTGGTGCTCGGAAACTGGCCGCCTGATGCTCGGGCACTGACCGCCTGGCACACCGGACCAAACGCCTGGTGCTCGGGGTTTGAGAATCGGCAATGCGAGGGTGAGATGCGGCCGGGTGAATGCGAAGAGTGCCGCAACTTCAGTTGCGGCACTCGTCCCTGGTCGGGATAGCGGGATTCGAACCCACGACCTCCTCGTCCCGAACGAGGCGCGCTACCAAGCTGCGCTATATCCCGTGACCAGGAACTACTATAGCGAGGGGAACACGATCTGAAAAATCGAGACCGGCCGCTCACACAGAATGAAAGGAACGTCTCAATTGGCACTGACAGCCGAGACCATCACCGACACCGCTTTGGACATCCTTTCGCGCTACGGTCTCGGTGACCTTTCGATGCGTCGACTCGCCCGTGAGCTCGAGGTTCAGCCGTCCGCGCTCTACTGGCATGTCAAGGACAAGCAGTCTCTGCTCGTCCTCATCTCAAAAAGCCTCAAAGTCGAGGTCGACGCCGCGTGTCCCGTCACCGCCGACCCGCTTGCTGCGGCTATGTCCCTGCGCGAAGTCCTGCTGAAGTATCGGGATGGTGCCGAGATCGTGCTGCTCGGCTATTCGATCGCTGCCGCCGACGTCACACCCCAAGCACTGAGCAGCGAGCGACTGGGCGCCGAGATCTCGCAGGGCATCCTCACGCTGACCCTCGGGGCCGTGGCGGTCGAACAGAACCGCCGACTCTTCGACATCGACCCGGCCGGCGCCGCGGAGAACTTCGCGGCCAACGCCGCCGCAATGCTTGCCGTCATCCGGTCCCCGTCTTGACCGAAGTAGGCGGCACCGACCGGCAGGACCGTCCCAATCGGCTGCACCTCGAATTCGGCGGACCATCTCGGGTATGGCATACTGATCAGGCGCTCGCGAAGTCGTGGTCAGCGCAGTGGGGCCTATAGCTCAGTTGGCTAGAGCATCTCGTTTACACCGAGAGGGTCGGGGGTTCGAGTCCCTCTGGGCCCACCGGGACAAACGCCCTCCTTCGGGAGGGCGTTCTCGCATTCACACGGGCCCGGTGCTCCCGAACGCGGATTCGCTCAAAATGCCCGTCCCGCGGCTCTGCACTACGCGCCGCCGACATCCGTGCGGATCGTCAGCATGAACGCTGCGTCGCTTAAGGCTGTCACCGAGTGTCGCTGCGGCGGAATCGCAATGAGATCGCCTTCGGTCAGCTCCCAGGATTCGTCGTCCGCAGCCAAACGCACATCTCCCTTGAGGACTTGCAGGGTCGCCTCGGGCGGAGAGTCATGATCGGCGAGTTCTGCGCCCGCGGCCAGCGTGAGCACCGCCTGTCGAAGGTATGTGCCGGTGAAGACGCCTTTCGCCGCGCGGCCGCTGCGTGAACCTCGCGCCTTCTCCAGCAGTTCCGTGCTCAGTGATTCGATATTCTGTGCGCTCGGGTTGTCGGTCATCGGGGTCCTCTTTCCTCCGTTGGGGTCTACTCTTGGGTGGTGCGAAGCAGCAGGTTGGTGCACTGGCTGGGCGACGCAGGAATATTCTCATCCTCGTCGGCCGGTGCCGACCTCATCGTCGCCGCAGGTGGGCTCGGCAGGTCGTGGCAGTGGCAAAGGGGACGAGAGAGTCGACTGCGTATGGGGCCTGCGCGGCGTCAAGGAAGCCGGCCATCATCCCCTTGTGGATCGCACACACAAGCCTGCCGTGAGTGTCGAGGAACTCTCGCAGCGGACAGTTGTGCAGGTCGATCTCGGCGTCGTCTTTCACGCTCGGTGCGAACCCCGACGATTCGAGCGTCTCGAGGAGGCCTCTGACGGCGTCGGATTCCGTTCGGGCTGCCCGTTCGGCCTCGTCACTGCCCCATTGACAGCCCGCATCTTCGGCCTCATTCTCCGGATCGTCTCCTGCAGCGATGCGGGTCAGCAGGATCCGCGCGAGCAGATCGGCGCGAAGCCCCGCGGAGTTCCGCGTCGGCGGCAGTCGGAAGCGGAGTTCGGGGCGGCCCGGCGTGCGAGTCATCTGCCGTTCGCGGACGATCGTGCCGCTGCTCTCCAGGACGCCGAGGTGGAAGCGGACGGTGTTCGGATGAACGCCGAGGAGGTCGGCCAGTTCAGCCGCAGATGCGCTCGTCCGTTCGCGCAGAGTTCGCAGGATCTCCGAGCGGCGCTCATGTCGCGGCTCCGCTGATTCTCGCCGTCGGGTCGGGCCCGACGGGTCTGCGGTCATCGAATTCATGGTGATAGTTTATACAAGAATCACTTGGATCAATTCAAAGGAGCCGCAATGGCCGAAGAAGTCGTCATCGATGTCCGCACCGTCCCCAAGCCCGAGCGTCACCCGCGCATCATCAAGGCCTACGAGCAGCTCGAGGTCGGCGAGGGGCTGATCCTCATCAACGATCATGTGCCCGAGGGGCTGCGGGTGGAGATGGTTCGGGAGTACGCCGATGCGGTGGGCTGGGAACCACTCGAGAGCACTGAGGACGCGGTGCGGGTGCGCATCAGCAGGCAGGCCACCACTCCCACACCGCGGGTCGTTCTCGATGTCGCCGACGTCACTGATTCCGCCGATGGCGCCGCACCTTCCGGATCCGTCTGGCAACTGGATCCGCAGCAGCGTGACCTCGATGCCAATGTCATCGCACTCGGCCCGGGCGGAGAGATCCGTGAACACACGGGCCCCGATCTCGGCGTCCTCATCCACGTCCTCGCCGGTGCCGGCAAGCTGGAGACCGAGACCGGCACGATCGATCTCACTCCCGGTGAGATCGTGTGGCTGCCGCCTCGCTCACGCCGCTGGTTCATCGCCGACGCCGCGGCGGGGCTGCGCTACTTCTCAGTCCATCAGCGCAAGCAGGGGCTGACGATCACTGCTCGGTCCTGATAGCCGATTCCACGCACACCGCGGCAGGTCACTCCCCCACAGGGATCCAGGCCGAGCCGCCCTCGACCCTGTAGATGAGATTCGTACGGGTGTGCGCAACCGCAGGATAGCGCGTGAGGTAGTCGAGGACGAAGGACTGCACCGCCTCGGTGTCGGAGGCGACGATGTGCAGCAGATAGTCCTCGGCACCGGCCATGTGATACATCCTCACGACGCCGGGAAAATTCGGGGCAGCGGCGGTGAAGGCGTCGATCTCCGTGCGGTCGTGCTTGGCCAGCCGAATCGAGATGAGCGCCTGCAGCCCGACTCCCAAGGCCGCGGGATCGACGTCGAGGTGGAAGCCGCGGATGACGCCCACCGACTTCAGCCGCTTGAGTCTCAGCGAGACCGTCGACTCGGAGATCCCGACCGCCGCAGCGAGTGCCGCACCCGAGGCTCGCGCATCGGAGTCGAGCTCCCGCAGGAGGCTGAGGTCGGTGGCATCCAGTGAGACATTCTGCGACATGGATCACAGTCTCCCACAGCAGTTCGAAGATTCTCCGTATCTACGTTGATTCGTCGCAGATCATCGTCGACTGATTGCGACTGTTCGGAGAAGTGGATTGAATGACCCTATGAACTCCCAGCACCCCGAGACCCGCATGGTTCACGGCGGAATGGACGGCCTCACCGAAGCGGGCGTCCACGTTCCGGCCATCGATCTGTCCACCACCAACCCGGTCAACGACATCCGCACGGGCGGGGACTCCTATGAGAGCCTCGCCTCGGGACAGCCGCTCGGCAACGGGGACTCGGCGGTGTACCAGCGACTCTGGCAGCCGGGTGTCTCCCGGTTCGAAACCGCGCTGGCCGATCTGGAGATCGCGGAGGAGGCCGTGGCATTCGCCACCGGAATGGCGGCACTGACGGCGGCGCTCCTCGCAGCCGTCGACGCCGGGACGCCGCACATCGTCGCCGTCCGTCCGCTCTACGGTGGCAGCGATCATCTCCTCGAATCCGGCCTGCTCGGCACGACGGTGACATGGGCCGCTGAGGACGAAGTCGGCGATGCCATCCAGTCGGACACCGGCCTCGTCATCATCGAGACCCCCGCGAACCCCAGCCTCGATCTCGTCGATATCTCAGCCGTGGTCGCAGCGGCCGGGAACGTCCCGGTGCTCGTCGACAACACCTTCTGCACTCCGGTCCTGCAGCGCCCCATCGCCCACGGTGCCGCTCTGGTCCTCCACAGTGCCACGAAGTACCTCGGCGGTCATGGCGACGCCATGGGCGGAATCATCGCGACGAACTCACAGTGGGCTGCACGCCTCCGCCGGGTGCGCGCAATCACGGGCGCGCTGCTGCACCCGATGGGCGCCTACCTGCTTCACCGCGGCCTGCGTACGCTGTCCGTGCGCATGCGCGCGGCGCAGGACACCGCCGCGGAACTCGCCCGCCGGCTCCGGCCACGGCCAGAAATCGCGAAACTGCACTACCCGGGCCTGCCCGACGGTGACCCCCGGGGCCTCATCGGTCGGCAGATGGACGGCGGCGGGGCGATGATCGCGATCGAGCTCGCCGGCGGCTTCTCGGCGGCCGGAACCTTCGTCGAACACTGCTCACTCATCGTCCACGCCGTCTCTCTCGGCGGGGTCGACACCCTCATCCAGCACCCCGCTTCGCTGACTCACCGTCCGGTCGCCGCGACTGCGAAACCCGGGGACTCCCTGGTCCGCATCTCGGTCGGCCTCGAACACGTCGACGACCTCGCTCAGGATCTGTTCGCCGCCCTCGACGCCATCAGCGCAGCCGCCTGAGGATCATTCTCTTGACCTTGACGCTGCGTCAACCTCTATTGTCTTCGTCATGGACTGGTCCATTCAGGAGACAGCACGGCTGACGGGAACGACGAGCCGAACTCTGCGTCACTACGACGCAATCGGCCTGCTGCCGGCGACGTACATCGCCGCCAACGGCTACCGCTGCTACGACGAGGCGGCACTGGTGCGTCTGCAGCGCATCCTGCTCCTCAAGGAGTTGGGGCTGCCGTTGGCTCGGATCGCCGAGGTGCTTGATCTCACCGAGGATCCGATCGCAGCGCTTGAGAATCATGTGCTCTCACTCGGACGCGAACGAGAGCGCATCGACAGGCAGATCGCCGCCGTCACCGCGACCATCACACGATTGAAAGCAGGTGAGCCGCTCATGGCGAAAGAGATGTTCGATGGTTTCGACCATCGGGAGCACGAACAGGAAGTGACCGAAAGGTGGGGTGCCGAGGCGTATCGACGCTCCGACGAATGGTGGTCAGGATTGAGTGCTGAGGAGAAGACGGACTGGAAGGCCCGTGTCGAGGCGCTGTCCCAGGATTGGATCGCGGCCGCCGAGGCGGGCGCCGGCCCCGAATCGGACCGGTGCCAGGCCCTGGCGGCCCGCCATATCGAATGGCTGACGTCAGTGCCGGGCACTCCAGCCAACGACCCGAACGGTGATCTCACCGGCTATGTCCGCGGACTCGGCCAGACGTACGTCGACGATCCGCGGTTCGCGGCCAACTACGGTGGGAGCGCCGGAGCCGAACTGGTCAGGGACTCACTCGACCATTACCTCGAGACCCACCGGGTCTGAGGCGACTCCTCTCGGTCCTCCACTGCCTCAGGACAGCTCGGAGAGTGCCTGCCGGATCTTCTCGGCCGGCACCTCCAGCTGTTCCGGTGTCTGCATCGGGGCGCGGTCGCTGATGTCGAAATCATCCATCGAATTCGTCGGCAGGACGTGGATGTGCAGGTGGGGCACCTCGTAACCAACGATGAGGAGGCCGATGCGCTCGCAGTCGAAGGCCCGCTTCTGGGCTTCGCCGATCGTCCTCGCCACGGCGGTGAGATGATCGAGCAGCTCCTGATCAGCATCGATCCAATGCGAGATCTCCTCACGCGGAACGACCATGACATGGCCCTCCGTCATCGGAGCGACATCAAGGAAAGCGACGCACTTGTCGTCCTGGTGGACGAACGTGCCGGGGATCTCCCCGTTGATGATCTTCGTGAACAGCGTGGCCATAGGATGTCCTCCTCAACAGTCTCCGAAGCTGCCGTCGACCGGCACCTCGGTTGTGGCTCGATGGTCAGAGGCTGGAGCGCGCCGCGGCGAAATCCTCGGAGAAGTCTCGAGTCTCTGTGCGGGCGACCTGCCTGCCATACACGATCGTACCCTCAGGTGAGATGACGAAGACTGCTCGTTCGGCGACTCCGTGGATCTCGTCGAAGGCACCGAACGCGCGCGCAGCTTCACCGTGAGGCCAGAAGTCCGAGACCAGAGAGACATCGGTGCCTGCCTGCCGAGCCCACGCGGCCAGTGTGTATTTGGAGTCTGTGGAAACGACGACGACGTCGACGGCATGCGAACCCTGCCGCATACGCTCCTGCCACCCGTCGAGGGCGGCGAGTTCGTCTCCGCAGATCGGAGAGAAGGCGAACGGAACGAATGCGAGCACGAGCGCGGCACGCGGGGCCGCCTCGGTGAGGGTGATGACCGATCCGAGATGATCGGGAAGGGTGAGCTCCGGGGCCCGGTCACCGGGCCGCAGGATCATGAATAGTTCTTCTTGCCCACGAGCCGGAATCCGGCCCAGTCATCGGCGGCACTGACCGTCGAGGTCACATGCATACCGGCGGTGGGCGCCGCTTCGGAGATGTCAGCGGGGCTGATGTGCCCCGGGCGGTTCGCCTTCGGGCTGAGCAGCCACACGACTCCGCCCTCCTTCAGAGTGGTCTGGGCGTCGACGAGGCCGTCGATGAGGTCATCGTCGTCCGACCGCCACCACATGAGGATCACGTCGTAGACATCATCCTCTTCGCCGTCGGCGATCTTGTCTCCGATGATGTTCTCGATCGCCTCGCAGAGTGCCTGATCGACGTCATCGTCGTAGCCGACCTCTTGCACATAGTCGCCCTTCTTCAAGCCGAGGTTGTGTCCCAGCTCGTTTGCGAGGGTCGAAGTGGAGGATGTCCTTTCAGAAGCGGAGTTGCTCATGCCTGTATTGTTCCGCCAACAGTGGTCAAGGTGCAAATATCGGCGCGTCCACGCGCGGCAAGCACACTCAAACAACACTCAATCAGCGCACCGGGCTGTGACCGGGTCTGCTCGATGGCCACATTCGTCAGAGAGATCACAACTTCACGGGAGCGCTAAGTTTGGCTGCCCGTACTAGGCTGACAGGTGTATCGGGTGGACCCTGGGCTCAGCCAACCTGCGGAGCGCACACCATCTGATGGACATGATCTCTACACCAAAGAAGATCGTGGAGCTGAAGAGAGGACCACATCGTGGACAATCGGAATCAGGGCGGACCCATCCTCAACGGGCTGCCCAGCCAGGTGCCCGACATCGACCCGGAGGAGACCGCTGAATGGCTGGCCTCCCTCGATGGCCTCATCGATGAGGGCGGTCGGTCTCGAGCACGCTATGTCATGCTGCGCATGCTCGAACGCTCACGCCAGAAGCAGATCGGCGTGCCCAGCGTCACCGCCACCGACTACGTCAACACCATCGGCCCGGAGAACGAACCCTGGTTCCCCGGCGATGAAGAGGTCGAACGCCGCTACCGCCGCTGGAACCGCTGGAATGCGGCCATGCTCGTCCACCGTGCCCAGCGTCCCGGTGTCGAGGTCGGCGGACATATCTCCACCTATGCCTCCTCGGCGACTCTCTACGAGGTCGGACTCAACCACTTCTTCCGCGGCAAAGACCATCCCGGCGGCGGCGACCACATCTTCTACCAGGGCCACGCCTCCCCCGGAATGTACGCCCGCGCTTACCTCGAAGGCCGGATGAGCGCCGAACAGCTCGACGGCTTCCGCCAGCAGCAGTCGCACTTCATCGACGGCAAACCGCAAGGACTGCCCTCCTACCCGCACCCGCACCAGCTGCCCGATTTCTGGGAGCACCCGACGGTGTCGATGGGACTGGGGCCGATGAACGCGATCGCGCAGGCACAGTTCGACAAATACCTGCACAACCGCGGAATCAAAGACACCTCACAGCAGCAGACCTGGGCCTTCCTCGGTGACGGTGAGCTCGACGAGCCCGAGAGCCGCGGCATGCTCCATGTCGCCGCCTTCGAAGAGCTCGACAACCTCAACTTCGTCATCAACTGCAACCTGCAGCGCCTCGACGGCCCCGTCCGCGGCAACGGTAAGATCATGCAGGAGCTCGAGTCGTACTTCCGCGGTGCCGGTTGGAACGTCATCAAGGTCGTCTGGGGACGCGAATGGGACGCGCTTCTGGCCAAGGACCGCGACGGTGCGCTCGTCAACCTGATGAACGTCACCCCTGATGGCGACTACCAGACCTACAAGGGCGAGTCCGGTGGGTTCGTGCGCGACAACTTCTTCGGCCGGGACCCGCGGACGAAGGCGATGGTCGAGGACTACAGCGACGAGCAGATCTGGAACCTCAAACGCGGCGGTCACGACTACCGCAAGGTCTTCGCCGCCTACAAAGCCGCGATGGCGCACACCGGTCAGCCGACCGTCATCCTCGTCAAGACCGTCAAGGGATACTCGCTCGGCCCTCACTTCGAGGCCCGCAACGCCACGCACCAGATGAAGAAGCTCACGGTCGACGACCTCAAGCTCGCCCGTGACCACTTCCAGATCCCGATTTCGGACAAGCAGCTCGAGGAGAACCCGCAGCTGCCCCCGTACTACCACCCGGGAGTCGACGCTCCCGAGATCAAGTACATGCAGGAGCGCCGCGCCGAGCTCGGCGGCTACTCCCCCGAACGTCGGTCCACCCATATCGATCTCAAGATGCCCTCCGACAAGGCCTACCAGGCCGGTCGCCGCGGATCGGGCAAACAGGAGATCGCCACCACGATGGGCTTCGTGCGCGTGCTCAAGGACCTCATGCGAGAGAAGGAGTTCGGTCACCGAATCGTGCCGATCATCCCCGATGAGGCTCGCACCTTCGGCATGGACTCGTTCTTCCCGACTGCGAAGATCTACAACCCGCACGGGCAGAACTACATCTCCGTCGACCGCGACCTCTTCCTCGCATACAAGGAAGCCACGGACGGTCAGCTGCTCCACGTCGGCATCAATGAGGCCGGAGCGACCGCAGCGCTGACGGCGGTCGGCACCTCGTATGCCACGCACGGTGAGCCGATGATCCCGTTCTACATCTTCTATTCGATGTTCGGCTTCCAACGCACCGGCGACTTCTTCTGGGCCGCCGGCGATCAGATGGCTCGCGGATTCGTGCTCGGCGCCACCGCAGGACGCACGACGCTCGTGGCCGAAGGCCTCCAGCACGGCGACGGACACTCGCATGTGCTGGCCTCGACCTACCCGTCCGTGGTCTCCTACGACCCGGCCTTCAGCTACGAGATCGCGCATATCGTCAAAGACGGCATCCATCGGATGTACGACCCCGCCGACGAGCGCGACCCCGACGTGCTCTACTACATCACGATGTACAACGAGCCGATGGTCCAGCCGGCCGAGCCGGAAGACCTCGACGTCGACGGAGTGCTCAAAGGTCTCTACCTGTTGAAGAAGGGACCCGACAACGGCGGACCAAAGGTCCAGCTCATGGCGTCCGGGGTCGGTGTGCCGTGGGTTCTCGAGGCTCAGGAGCTGCTCGACCAGGACTGGGGCGTCTCCGCCGATGTGTGGTCGGTGACCTCGTGGACGGAGCTGCGACGCGACGGACTGGATGCTGAGAACGAGCGCCTGAAGAATCCACAGGCCGAACCGCGCGTACCCTTCGTGACCGAGAAGATGGCTGAGACCGAGGGACCAGTCATCGCGACCTCGGACTACATGCGCGCAGTTCCCGACCAGATCCGTCAGTACGTGCCCAGTCACTTCACCTCGTTGGGCACCGACGGCTACGGAATCTCGGACACCCGTCCGGCAGCACGTCGCTATTACCTCGTCGATGGGCCGTCCGTGGTCACCCAGGCGCTCATCTCGCTGGCTGACACCGGAAAGATCTCGATCGACAAGGCCGCCGAGGCGGCGCAGAAGTACCAGCTCGACGATGTCCGTGCCGGCAGCTCGGGTTCGACCGAGGGTGCAGGCGCCTGATACCCCCTGCCGCCTGAACGCTGAAACCTGAACGCTGAAACCTGAGCGCTGATATGGCCGGAGTCTCCAAGACTCCGGCCATGTTTGTCACCCTCTTCAATTGTTTGTATGTCGCTGACAACGGAGTTGTTCTCTTTCGTCTAAACTCGTGGTCATGATGTCTGATGCCGAGACCCTGCGCCGTCGCGCCGAAACCGCCCGCAGACTCCGCGCAGGAGTCGGTGTCCTGTCCTCGGTGACTCTGCAGCGGCTGGAGGCACAGCTGCCCTGGTACCGTTCGATGTCGTCATCCGACCGCTCCTGGGTGGGACTGCTCGCCCAGTCCGGCATCTCCTCGTTCGTCGACTGGTACCGCAAACCCGATACGAATCTGCGGGTGGTCTCGGACATCTTCAAGACCGCACCACGCGATCTCATCCGCGCCATCAGCCTGCAGCAGACTCTGCAGCTGCTCAAGATCGTCGTCGAGGTCGTCGAGGAGCGCGTTCCGGACATCGCTCGTCCGGTCGAACAGCCGGCCCTGCGAGAGGCCGTGCTCGTCTACTCCCGTGAGATCGCCTTCGCCGCCGCCGATGTCTATGCCCGTGCCGCCGAGGCCAGAGGCAGCTGGGATGCCCGCCTCGAAGCGATGGTCGTCGACGCTCTCGTCCGAGGCGATTCCGTTGATGAGCTCGCCAGTCGCACAGCTGCCTTCGGCTGGCAGTCCGAAGGGCCCGTATGTGTCATCGTCGGCCGCGCCCCGCAGCGCTCGGCGAAGAAGGGATTGGACGGCATCCGCCGCAAGGCCAGCAGGTGGGCCGATGACGCCCTCGTCGGCATCCACGACAACCGACTGCTCATCGTCCTCGGCGGGGTCACAGAACTCGACGATGCCGTCGAGGACCTCTCCGACTGCTTCGGACCGTCCGAAGTGATCGTCGGACCTGCGGTGCCTGGCCTCGCCGAGGCGGCCACCTCGGCGAAGGCGGCGATCCGGGCACTCAAGGCCGCGACCGCCCGCCCGGATTCCCCACGCCCCGTCAAGGCCGATGACCTCCTGCCTGAACGAGCCCTGTCCGGGGACCGGATCGCCTTGAGCGAACTCATCGAGCGCTATTACCAACCGCTGACCTCCGGAACGGGTCAGCTGCTCAAGACCGTGAGCGCCTATGTCGAATTCGGGTCCTCGCTCGAGGCCACGGCCAAGGCACTGTCCGTGCACCCGAACACCGTGCGCTACCGGCTGCGGAAGATCACGGACGCCATCGGGCTCGATCCGACGACCTCGCGTGATGCCTTCGTCATTCACATCGCGTTGGTGTACGGGCGACTGTCCGAGGACGGCGTATTGTCGGACAGCGACAAATCTCATTGATTTCGAACCAGAGTCCATTAGATTGATCCACGGAACCCAACGAAAAGAGAACTGAGTGCTTGCAATCACCTGTCCGGGCCAGGGAGCCCAGAAGACCGGTTTCCTGAGTTCGTTCCTCGAACTCGATACCTTCTCGGCACAGATCGACGAACTCCAAGCCGCCTCGGGGATCGATCTGCGTCTGCATGGAACCGATTCCGATGACGAGACGATCAAGGACACCGCGGTGGCTCAGCCCCTGCTCGTCGCCTCCGCCATCGCCTGCGCAGCCGAACTCGGTGCCAGTCCAGCCGTCGTCGCAGGCCACTCCGTGGGTGAGATCGCCGCAGCGCAGATCGCGGGCATCTTCACTCCCGCCGACGCCATGCGCTTCGTCAAGGTCCGTGCCGACGGAATGGCCACCGCTGCCGCCGCCGCACCGACCGGCATGTCCGCTGTGGTCGGCGGTCAGCCCGACGATGTCCTCGCCGCAATCGAGGCCGCCGGGGCCAGCCCTGCCAATGTCAACGGCGGAGGCCAGACCGTAGCCGCCGGTTCGCTGGAATCGCTCGAGGCGCTGGCCGAGGACCCGCCGGAGCGCGCTCGGGTCATCTCGCTGCCCGTGGCCGGTGCCTTCCACACCGAGTTCATGGCTGCGGCCACCGAGGATCTCGCTGCCACCGCCTCGGCGATGGAGGTCTCAGATCCGACCGTGTCCATCCTCAGCAACTCCGACGGCGCTGCTGTCGCAGCCGGTCGTGAGTACGTCGACCGTCTGGTCAAACAGGTCACGAACCCGGTGCGCTGGGACCTGTGTCAGGAGTCGCTGCTGAACTCCGGGGTCACCGGAATGATCGAACTCGTCCCCGGTGGAACCCTCACCGGCATCGCTCGACGCGCCATGAAGGGCGTCGAGACATTCGCCGTCAAATCAGCCGCCGACCTCGACGGCGCGCGTGAGTTCGCGGCAGCCCACGCCTGAGAATCGAAGGAAGACGTTATGCCCACACTCAAAACAGCCGAGCTCGGCACCTTCTCGCGCATCGCGGGAATCGGCGCCTATCGTGCGGAGAACCTCGTCACAAATGACGATATCGCCGGACCGATCAACTCTTCCGACGAATGGATCCGTCAGCGCACCGGCATCATCACCCGCCGTCGCGCCAGCAGAGATGTCGGGGTCCTCGACATGTGCGAAGAGGCCGCCCTCGAGGCGATCGCCTCCTCCGGTCTCAAGCCGGAAGACATCGGCGGCATCATCATCTCCACGGTGACATTCCCCTACTTCACCCCTTCGGCCGCGGCCGCACTGACGGACCGCCTCGGCACCGGGCCGGTCCCGGCATGGGACATCAGCGCCGCCTGCGCGGGCTACTGCTACGGAATCTCCCAGGCCGACGCACTCGTGCGTGCCGGAACAATGGACAACGTTCTCGTCATCGGAGCAGAGAAGCTCTCCGACGTCATCGACCCAGAGGACCGATCGATCTCGTTCATCCTCGGCGACGGTGCCGGGGCGGTCGTCGTGACCTCATCCGATGAACCGGGCATATCGAAGACCGTGTGGGGTTCGAAGGGTGAGAACTGGTCGACCATCCGGATGACCGATTCGCTCATGGACATCCGCGACAACCGCGAGCTGCCGTTCCCGACCCTGCGCCAGGACGGTCCGACCGTCTTCCGCTGGGCTGTATGGGACGGCGCCGAGGTGGCCAAGGAAGCGCTCACCGCGTCCGGGGTCGAGGCCGAGGACCTTACGGCATTCATTCCGCACCAAGCGAACATGCGCATCATCGATGAACTCGCCAAACAGCTGAAGCTACCCGAATCGGTCATCATCGCGCGTGACATCGCTGACAACGGGAACACTTCGGCGGCGTCGATCCCGTTGGCCACAGAACGGCTGCTGCGTGAACAGCCCGAACTCAGCGGCGGTCTCGCCCTGCAGATGGGCTTCGGCGCGGGCCTGGTCTACGGTGCGCAGGTCGTCCGCCTGCCCTGAGACACACCCATTCACGGAAAACTCTCCGTGAATGTCCTAAGATATTCGGCGGGACACTCGTCGAAAAGTTCCTCAAACGGTCGAAAAACCCTCGGCCGAAATCAGAAAGTAGGAAAGAAATGGCATTCACCGAAGCTGAAGTCCTCGCTGGGCTGGCAGAGATCGTCAACGAAGAGACCGGCCTCGCTGCCGAAGCAGTCGAAGCCGACAAGTCGTTCACCGACGACCTCGACATCGACTCCATCTCGATGATGACCATCGTCGTCAACGCTGAGAAGAAGTTCGGCGTGAAGATCCCCGATGACGACGTCAAGGACCTCGTCACCGTTCAGGACGCTGTCGACTACATCAACAAGGCTCAGGAAGCCTGACCCACAGCAGCCGAACACGGCCCGTCCACAGACGGGCCGTGTCCACACTATCGACGAGGTTTGTACCATGACATCTAAAGTTGTCGTCACCGGAATCGGTGCGGTAACCCCCTTGGGCGCGACTGTCGATGCCACTTGGGAAGCCATTCTGGCCGGCAAGTCCGGCGTCCACACCATGGACAACGATTGGTCAGAGAAGTACGGCCTCGCCGTGGACTTCGCCGCGCAGGTCGACCCACAGGTCGTGCCCGACAATCTCAAGCGGGTGCAGGCCAAGCGCCTCGACCCCTCGAGCCAGTTCGCCCTCATCTCCGCTCGTGAGGCCATGGCCGACGCCGGCCTCGAGGAGACAGATCCGGAGCGCACTGCCGTCTCCTGGGCTACCGGAATCGGCGGAGTCTGGACGCTGCTCGACGCCTGGGACACTCTCCAGGAAGAGGGCCCGCGCCGGGTCATGCCTCTGACCGTTCCTATGCTCATGCCCAATGGTCCTGCGGCCGCGATCGGAATGGAATTCGAGGCTCGCGCCGGTGTGCAGACTCTGGTCTCCGCCTGCGCCTCATCGACCGAGAGCCTCGGTCATGCTTATGACGTTCTGGCTTCGGGCAAGGCCGATGTCATCATCGCCGGCGGTTCCGAAGCTGCGATCCACCCGATCACCCTGGCGGCGTTCAACTCGATGCAGGCGCTGTCGCGTCGCACTGATTCGCCCGAGGCCGCATCGCGTCCCTACGACGTCGATCGCGACGGTTTCGTCATGGGCGAAGGAGCAGGCACGCTCATCCTCGAAACCGAAGAGCATGCCAAGGCCCGTGGAGCGAAGATCTACGCCGAGGTGGCCGGTTGGGGCATCTCGAATGACGCCTACCACATCACCGGCGGAGAGCCCGAGGGCAAGCATGCCCTCGCCGCCATGCAGCAGGCCCTCGACGGCGGTGAGATCACCGCAGCCGAGATCAAGCACGTCAACGCCCATGCGACTTCGACCCCGGTCGGAGACATCCCGGAGTCGCTGGCCATCAGTGAACTCCTCGGGGACAACGTCTCTGATGCTCTGGTCTCGGCCACGAAGTCGATGACCGGCCACCTCCTCGGCGGCACCGGTGCGGTGGAAGCGATCCTCACGGTCAAGGCTCTGCAGACGCGCACGGCTCCCCCGACCATCAATGTCGATGAGGTCGACCCGAAGGTCGAGGGCATCAACATCGTCCGTGACACTCCGCAGGAACTGCCTTCGGGCGATATCGCGGCGATCACGAACTCATTCGGCTTCGGTGGTCACAACGCCGTCGTCGCCTTCCGCTCCGTCTGATCAACGCCGCTCCAATCGAGCGGCTCGGCCCACTCCAGAGTGGACAGCACAGGTTTGATCCTGGGCTGCTCACCTTGGAGTGGGCCGTTTTCATCGGTGCTCAAGGAAAGAGCGAGTGCGGGCAGGCAAAATGGACACACCCGAGGCAGGTAGGTGTGCCCATTGAGCAGAATTGTGCCGGAGCCGCCGAATGACTGTACGGCCCGGAGGCGATTCAGCCGACCTTGGTCAGCCAGCGAACCGGTGCGCCCTCGCCTGCGTGGCGGAACGCGTCGAGTTCCTCATCCCACGCTTCGCCGAGGGCAGTCGCCATCTCCGAGGAGAACTTCGCGGGATCGCCTGCAGCGCGTTCCATGACGGAGCGGATGCGGTCTTCGGGAACGAGGATATTGCCAGCTGTGTCGGTCACGGCGTGGTAGATGCCCAGATCGGGTGTGTGGCTCCACCGTCCGCCGTCGACTCCGGGAGAGGGTTCTTCGGTGACCTCGTAGCGGAGAGAATCCCAGCCGCGCAGGGCCGAAGCGATACGGGCTCCGGAGCCCGCCGGCGCGCGCCAGCAGACTTCTGCGCGCACGAGACCTGGAGCAGCCGGCTGGGGTGTCCAGTCGAAGCGTGCTTGTGCGCCGATGGCCCCGCCCGCTGCCCATTCGATGTGAGGGCACAGCGCACGAGGTGCTGAGTGGACGAAGAGTACGCCCTGTGTCATATCCATTTCTGCCTCCTACCTCGGATACGTCTTCCCCTACGTTCCGAAAGGAGGTGCTGACCACATGATAGTCGATGTTCGACGTGCAGCCAAGCATCAAAGGTGCTGGTGGCGTCGTGTGTCTGCGCCGCCTCCTGACAATCGGACAATGTCAGCCTGACAAGGCCGAGCACGAGTCGCTAGGCTGGCGGGTTCCGTCTTCAAGCCGAATCTCGGTCGGGAGGCCGAAGCAGCCCCCGCCGAGGAGTGACTACGGTGCGAAAGCGTGCCGTACGGTGCCTTCGCCTTTCGCACATTGCCCACCGTCCGCGTCTGTGGTGCCCCCGGTCGGACTTGAACCGACGGCCAAGGAATTATGAGTTCCCTGCTCTAACCAGCTGAGCTACGGGGGCCAGCCGAGACAACATTAGCACCATCGGTGCCCCCTGCCCCATTCGGATCTCACGCGCATTCGGTCGTGCCGAGACGCACCGCCTCCACGGTCTCAGGCCGGCAGATGCGCCGTCGCGGTGAGAGGGGCGACGCGGGTGAGAACGCTGCGTGCCGCGTCGACGCATGTGTAGCGGTCGGTCGTGATGTAGACGTCGAAGACGGTCTGTCCGTCGCTGCCCGGGTCGTTGCGTTTCGATGCCGCGACCATGCCCGACCAGTCAGGTCCGACTACGACGACTCCGTGTTCATTGCGCATGGGATCGGAGGCGTCGACGAGTCCGGTCCGCACACCACGGATGGGTGGTCCGTCGAACCCGCCGGAGAACATAGCGGTCAGGCCCACAGTGTCACGGATCTTCTCGTACCGAAGTCGTGTCGCCTCGGAGAATCCGTCGTCCTCCCCGAACACTCCCAGGGTGATCGTCGCGGTTCCCGACGCCAGAGCGCGTTCTTCCAATGCCGCGATCTGCGCGATGAGCAGTTCGCGGTTCATCACCAGCGGTTCACGCCGTAGTCCCTGCGAGATCGAATACGGAGTCCCCAGTGCCGGCAGATTGCGTGAGTAGTGCGAGACGAGGGCGTCTTCACTCGGTTCGGAGAACGGCTGCGGCTGTTTCGTAGCCTCACCGAAGTAGGGTCCGGACATGAACCGTGCCCCCAGTGCACGCACACGGTCCAGATCGTCTTCGGTCTCGACGCCGTCGGCGAGGATGACAGCTCCTGTGCGTTCGAGATGGGCATGGAGCAGGCGATTGAGCTCAGCCAGATGTGACTCGCAGTCGATGTGCAGAACATCCGGGTGGAGTCCGACGACCGAGGGATTGACCAGCGGGACGAAGGAGGTGCTGCGCAGATCGGCGCCGACCGATGACATGCCCACTCCCCACCCCAGCGCACGCGCCGAGCGCACTGAGCGCAGCACCGAGGCCGGGGACGATGCGACCCGGTTGGCGTCGAGCTGCAGGATGACTGAGCGGTCGGGTTCCCCGCTGCGATCCTCGAGAGTCGCAAAGGATTCGGCCTCGGCGTGGAGGAACAGGCGGTTCGACTTCGGCAGTCCCGCACCTTCTGCGGTACGCAGTGCCGAATCCCGCAGAGAGGCGTCGATATCACCGGTGATCGTGGAGGCACGCATGGCGTGGCGCAGGTTCTCCGATTCGGCGCGACCCAGCTCCGGATCACCCGTGGGGGCCTGCAGGATCTGATGGCCGACCCGATGGAAAGTCAGTGCGTCGACGACGGGGGCGAAATAGGTTTCGATCCCGCCCGAACGCACGAGTTCCTCGAGCGCAAGCTCGTCATCGGGTATGGGCTCGACCACTGTGTATCCTTCCATGGGCTGATGTGCGTTCACAGTCTTCCATATTCGGACACGGCGGATTGTCTAAAATCCGTAACATTATTGCGCTGACAGCTGAGGGCGTTCTCTTCTCCGCCGGACGCGGTGCGATCGGCGGTTCATACGCGGCGAGGGCCGCCTCGGCGGACTTCGATGAGACCGACGAATCCGGCGAGGACGACAATGACGACGATGGCGGCGAACGCCCCGATCATCCCCCAATGCCAATTGCTCATCGCAGTGATCGAGAACGCCAGAGCAGTCATGATGGCCAGCCCCATCGAGGTGCCGATGCGCTGCCCCGTCTGGAGCACTCCCCCGGAAGATCCGGCGTATCGCAGCGGGACTTCCTGCAGAGTCAGGGTTTGGTTGGGGCTGATGACCATGCCCTGAGCGGTGCCGATGAACGCCAAGGTGAGCAGCATCCACCATTCGCTGCCGATGCCCTGGGACAGCAGTGCGACGACGCCGATCGTGGCCACCAGACCGACAAGGCAAAGGGCGATCCCCCACACTACGAGGCGACGCCCGATCTGAAAGACGAACCGTCCGGAGACGTCGGCGGAGACCGCTGAGAGCAGTGCGGCCGGCAGACCGATCATGCCCGCGGCGAGCGCCGAATGCCCCAGACCCTGCTGCATGTACATAGCGACGAGGACCCAGACGCTTGTGACTCCGAGGAAGTAGAGGGCGATGATGATCGACCCATTGCTGAAGCTGCGGATGCGGAAGAGATCGAGGTCGACCATCGGCGGTCGGCCCATTCGCGCATAACGGCGTTCCCACCACGTCCACAGCCAGATCGCGCCGACACCGAGCGGGAGGGAGAGCCAGATGAACCAACCCAGCGAAGATTCGACGAAGGGCAGAAGGATGAGGAGCACTCCGACCCCGAGGAGGACAACTCCCACCGGGTCGAGGTCCTTGTTGCCCTCGGCACTCTTCGCGCTCTGTTCGACGGCGGGTCGCCAAGCACCGCTCGGCAGCCAGATCCGGGCGAGGACGAGCGAAGCAATGGCAAAGGGCACATTGACCAGGAAGGTCGCCCTCCAGCCGAGGTCACCGCCGAACAGCGCGATGAGGGCGCCGCCGAGCACCGGGCCGATGGCCACAGACAGTCCGACGGTGGTGCCCATCAGCCCGAAGGCACGACCGCGCGGCGGCCCCTGGAAGTACTGCTGCAGCAGGCCCACGACCTGTGGGTTGAGAAATCCCGAGCCCAGCCCCATGGTCACACGGGAGATGTTGAGCGTCAGCGGATCGGGGGCGATCCCTGCCACCAGAGAAGACACCCCGAAGAGGCCCACGCCGATGACGAACAATTGGCCGCGCCCGAAGACATCACCGGCTCGTCCCGCGGCGACGAGGACGACACCGAAGGAGAGCGCATATCCGGTGAGCACCCACTGCAGAGCCGATGTGGACGCGTCGATATCGGCGGCGATGGAGGGCAGGACGACGTTGATGCTGGAGACGGACAGCAGCGACATGAAGAGGGGAACGAGGCCGATGATGAGGATGCGCTTCTGCGTCTGCGTCATCTTCGTGCTCTCGCTCACTCGGTCTCCCCTGTTATGTGTCGTTCCGTCTCATCATACGTTCGCGGATGGTTACTCGGACCCGGTCTTCAGCGTTCGTGGGCGGACACCCAGCCGAGAGCCGGCGCGACGTGCTCGGCAAAGGACTCAAGGAGGTGCAGATTGTAGTCGACTCCCAGCTGGCTGGGGATCGTGAGCATGAGGGTATCGGCGGCTGCGATCGCCGCATCGGCCCTGAGCTCTTCGATCAGTCTGTCCGGCTCACCCGCGTATGTGCGGCCGAACGTCGAGCGAGTGTCATCGATGATCCCGATCTGGTCTCCCTGCCCGGCGCTGCGTCGCCCGAAGTAGAGGTCGTCGAGGTCGGTGGTGATCGGGAAGATGCTGCGGCTCACGGATACTCTCGGCGTCCAGCCATGCCCGACCTCGCTCCACACTGCCCGGTATCGTTCGATCTGCTCTGCTTGCAGGTCGCCGAAGGCGGCGCCGGTCGCTTCGGTGAGCAGGGTCGAGCTCATCAGGTTCACGCCCATCTGTGCCGCCCATTCGGCGGTCGACGCAGAACCTGCGCCCCACCAGATGCGACGGTCGAGTCCGGGCGAATGCGGTTCGACGCGCAGGCGCGCTCCGGGGCCGAACTGCTGCGGATCGGCGGAGGCGAGTTCCTCGCCGCGGATGGCGCGGAGGAAGCGATCCTGAGTTGCACAACTTTAGTTACCCACCGCTGAAGCCCGAATTTACGATTTTTCCAGCGCCTTGAGCATGTTCTCGACGGCCTTGGGCACGTCCGGTGTGAACGTGATTTCCTGCCCACCCACGCGCCCGGTGAACTCCCGCAGCGGCCGCAGACTCGTGATGATCTTCTTCAACGACGCCCCGGTCGCCTCTTGCATGAACCTCGACACGGCTAAGGAAGTGAACACGAGCGTCAAGTGCGCCTCGATCGCGTCCCTCTTCCGGTGAAAGATCGGCCTGGCCCTCAAGTCGGTCTTCGACATCCGGAAAGACTGCTCGACATGCCACAAGTCGTGATAGCTGCCGATCACCTCAGCAGCCGACATGGTCCCGGCGGGAATGTTCGTGACATAGCCTTTGAACCCGGTCAGCTTCATCGCCCGCTCGTAAGCCTTCTCATCGAAGGCCTTCTCCTCATCCGTAACCTTCACAAACCGGGCCTTCTTCGCCGGCTTATCGCCATCGATGATCGCCAATGCCCGGTTACGCTGCAGGTTCAGCGTCTGCTCATCACGCATCGCACGCTTTCGCCGGTACTGCCACACCACCCGCCACGCATCCGGATGATCCTCAGCCGACCAGACGGGTTCGCGTCTCCTCTTCACCCGATCCGGGTCGAGTCGCTTCACACCCTTCGGGGTGATCGTGTCGATGATCTGCCCATCGGTGGTGTACTCACCATTCCACCGAAAATGAGTCGCCAGATCATGCGGGGCTTTCGTCTGCCTCGACCCAACGATGAACCGCAGGCCGGCATCATCGAGTTCTTTAAGGTTCTTGGCTGAGAGCATCCCAGCATCGGCCGCGACGACCATGTCCGTGACCTGGTGCCGTTCTTGGAAGGCTTTGATCACCGGAATGATCGTGTGAGTCTCTGCCTTCGCCCCTTCAAAGCAGCCGATCTCGAGTGGGAATCCGGTCCGATCGACGAGGAGCCCGACGACGATCTGCGGGTCGACACGGCGTTCTTTCGAGTACCCGACCTGACGCAGAGCGTCTTCTTTCTCAGCCTCGAAATATAATGTCGTAACGTCATAAAGAAGCAGACTGATGCCGGTGGTGGCAACACTGTGAGCGAAGCACTTCTCAGCGATCTGAGCCCTGTAGTCGCGCTCTTTCGCCCGGAGTAGGCAGTTGAGGAACGTGTTGCGGTGAACAACCTCGACACCGAGTTCGTCGAGGACTCTGACACTGTCAGACTTCGACGTCGGCTCAACCAGCCGGGCAGCAACGAGCTGGAAGAAGGCCTCATCATTGATGACGTCGAACCCGAGCCTTTGGTACACGCTGCGGATCGTGTCGATGAGCAGCCCAGATCTGCTGGACTTCACGACAGCTGATGACACCCGCGGTTTGTCCGCGGTATCGAAGTCGAGTGTGGCCTGACCGGGGTCACGCAGTTTAGCTTTGCCAGCCTCGACGAGAGCGGCGAGGTCTTCGGGCGTGTGAGCTGACCCGAGGTGCTCGACGATCCTGTACCGCCCGCCGGTCTTATCAGCGATCTGCACGGCAGTGGCGCCCGACGCGGTGGGCACCTTGCGCACGAAAGGGCTCATTCCCCCATGATACGGCTCAAATTAGTTACCCAAATCTCTGACGCATAACCGTCTGACCAGCCTCGATATGTTGGGAGACGCCGAAAACCTCACCTACTTGGGCAAGTCAGGTCCGGGGCCGAACTGCTGCGGATCGGCGGAGGCGAGTTCCTCGCCGCGGATGGCGCGGAGGAAGCGATCGAACTTCTCTCGGGCCATGTTCGCTGCTTTCGGCTCGGTGTGGTCCTCGTAGCCGAAGGCTTCCCAACCCCGCAGGGCCGGTTCCGGCGAACCGCGGCTGATTCCCAACGCCAGTCTCTGGTCAGAGAACAGATCGAGGGCGGCGGCCTCCTCGGCGAGGTAGAGCGGGTTCTCATAGCACATATCGGAGTTGTAACGCCGGTTGTAATAGACTGGGCCGCATGGTTGAACTGGTATCGCTGAGGAAGACGAACGAGGTTGCGGCGTACGTCCGCGCTTCGATGGACCGCAAGGGCGATCGGTGGACCGTCGAGACCCAACTGCGGAAGATCAGGGCACTGGCCGAGGCCAAGGACTGGGAGGTCGTCGAGGTCTACGACGACAACGCGGTGTCGGCGACGAAGAAGCGCCGCGCTGGCACGCGGTGGGCCGAGATGCTGGACGACGCCCGTGCGGGCCGGTTCTCGATGGTCGTCGCCGTGGACATGGACCGCCTCCTGCGCAGCACGAAGGACCTGAACACTCTGATCGACCTCGGCCTGCGGGTCGTCACCGTCGACGGCGAGATCGACCTCTCGACGGCCGACGGAGAGTTCCGGGCGACGATGCTCGCGGCTCTCGCCCGGTTCGAGGCCCGGCGCAAGGCTGAGCGTCAGATCAGGTCGAACGAGCGCCGACGCGCAGAGGGCATCCCCACTTCGGCCTGGAAGGCGTTCGGGTGGACGAGAGATGGCGAGTTGATCCCAGAGGAGGCCGAAGCAGTGCGGCGGGCGTTCGATGCGTTCCTCGGCGAGCCGTCGCTGTCGATCCGGCGCATCCGTGAGGACCTGAACGAAGCAGGGCATCGAACCGCCCGCGGGTCGGAGTTCTCCGTCGATGCCGTGCGGTACCTGTTGGCGAACCCCCAATACGCTGGCTACATCAAGCACTACTCGTCGGGCGAGCTGTACCCGGTGAAGGGTAAGGCGTTTCCGCCCATCGTCAGCGAGCAGACGTGGCGGGCTGCGGTGGCGAAGCTGGAGGACAACGTGCGGAGGTCGGCTAGGCAAGGCAATCAGCCGAAGTACCTGCTGTCCGGGATTGGGTTGTGCGGGAAGTGCGGCGCGACGCTCGTCTCGGGATCTAACAGCCGCAAGCAGCCGACATACCGATGCGGCGAGAAGTTCCACCTCACCCGCCAGCGCGAGCCCGTCGATGCGATGGTCACGGAGGCTGTGCTCACCCGACTCTCGTCGGTGGACGTGCACGACCTCGTGATGCCGCAGGAGGATGAGGGGCCTGACCGCGAGGAGCTGCTGACCGAACGGAACGCCCTGGTCGAGCGCGTGAAGGAGCTGAGTCCACTGCTGCGCGACATCCACCAGCCGGTCCTGGAGATCACCGCGGCGATCAATGGCGTGAAGGCCCGCATCGACGAAATCGACGCGGAGCTGCTCGACCGCTCGGTGTCGGTGGCGGCGAAGCTGCTCGCGGACGTGGACGAGCCGGTCGGTACCGCGGAGCGCCGAGAGGTCGTCGAGTCGAAGTGGAGGGCGTTGGACGTGGACCGTCGCCGGATGCTCGTGGACGAGCTGGTGACGGTGACCATCGAGCCCATCGCTCCCGGCCACGTGAAGTTCGACCCCGACCTCATTCGAATAGAGCCGCGTCGCGACTGACACGCGAGTCGACTCGTCAGTGGACTGGTGAGTCGAGTCATGGGAGAATGGTTGCAGACAAGAAGATCCCACCGGGGGCCAGACTTTGAAGCTGGCGGTACTACTCCCGGATGAGTCGCCGGTCAAACAGCCCAACTACCGTGGCGGGGAACCGGAAGCACACTCATGTTTGAGGACTTCCGATGTCTGTCGTTATCGACGCTCCCCGCGCATTTGCGCTGGACCATCCTGGGCTCGACCAGGACCCGACCCCCGTTTCGCAGGCTGATGGGTTCGATCCCGTCATCGCCGCCGCCCGTGCCGCCGGTCGCCGGGCCGGCGAGCGCCTGGCACTCACGCCACTGACCCCGCGCCAGCGCGCCGCCGTCGCCGCCGTGATGGGCGGTGATCGCTGATGAGCGCCAACTCCGCTGCTTTCGATCAAGTCAACGCGTTCCGCTGGCGTCTGGGCGACCCCTCCCTCACCGACTCCGAGGCCCGTGTCTACGACCTTGGAGTGCTCCGCTCCGTGCTGGAGGAGGCCGTCGAGATCGCCGTCGCCGATGCCCGCGCCGATGGGGTGACCTGGGCCAAGATCGGCGATGCCCTCGGCGTCACGCACCAGGCCGCGATCAAGCGCTACCGCAAGGGCGGTGCCCGATGAGCACCGCCGGCCGCACCATCACCATCGTCCCCGCCGACCTGACCCCGCCCGGAAGGCCTGGCCTGGCACCCGCCGAAGGCGGGCTGCCCGTCGTCGTGATGACGGTCCGCAGCCGTGCTTCGCACTCCAAGAGTTTCGGGAGCCTCATTCGTTCCTACGGGCGCGGCAAGGGCTTGTCGATTGCCGCGCCTTGCAACAGCATGCCTGGTCAGCAGCCGGTACCACCCTCGCTCCGTCGCGTCGCCCCACGGGATCATTTGGGGCCTCATTTGGGGGTCAATAGGGGGTCATTTAGGCGCCGCACTTCCTCTGAGGGCCTCCGCGCCGCCCGCGACGAGGGTGGTCGCCGTGGCTAAGCAGGAGAACAACCCGACCAGCATCGGGCTCACGCAGTACCTCGATCCGTCGTACTGGACCTGGGCCGCCGAGGATCCGAACGGGGCTGCGCTGCTCCAGCAGGGGGCCGGACCGATCCTCGCTTACGTGGTGCAGCGGCTCGAGGCTATCGGCTGCGAGGTCACCGAGGCCTACGGCATCGTGCACGACAAGGACGAGCGCGAGGTCTGGAGCGACACGGAGAAAGCCCTCGTGGTCGAGCCGAAGCCGGATCACTTGCACGCGGTGATCAAGTTCGCAAGTCGTGCGAAGAGCGCTCCGCTGGATCGGCTCGCGTTCGGCATCGGCGTCGAGCCCCAGTACGTCGAGAAGCCGGGTCGCGGACGGTATGCCTTCGACAACATGCTGTCGTATCTGACGCACGTGAAGTACGCCGACAAGCACCAGTACGCGCCGTCGGAGGTCGCCACGGTGCGCGGGCCGGACTACCTCGGCATCGACGCGCAGCGCCGCGAGACGTGGCTCAAGGGCCGCGCCCACGTGAAGAAGAAGGTCGTCGCCGAGAACTTCGAGGACATGCGCGAGCGGGTGCTCCAGGGCGAGATCACTCGCGACCAGATCATGCTCACCGACGAGCTGTTCGACATCTACTCGCGACACCAGCGGGAGATCGACGACGCCCTTTCGGCCTACGGCCAGCGCCGCGCGTACCGGGCGGCGGCGAAGCTCCGCGCCGGTGCCTTCTCGACGCATGTCGTGTTCGTCCACGGGGACGCCGGGATCGGCAAGACGCGGTTCGCCACGGACTTCATCACGTCGGCGATCGACGCGGCGAACACCCACGGCGAGCGGTGGCAGGTCTACCGGGCCGCGACGGGGAACCCTCTCGATGACTGGCGGGGCGAGGAGGTGCTGCTGCTGGACGATCTGCGGGCTTCGGCAATGGACGCGAACGACTGGTTGCTGCTGCTCGATCCGTACAACGCCTCGCCCGCGAAGGCGCGCTACAAGAACAAGGGCGAGGTGGCTCCGCGGCTGATCGTCATCACGGCCACCATCGAGCCGGTCGAATTCTTCTTCTACGCACGCCAGAAGGGCAATGTGGACGAGGCACTGGACCAGTTCATCCGTCGCCTGGCGTCGGTGGTGAAGGTATTCCGGGCCGACGACATCAACCGCTACCTCGTGCAGCACATCGGGAAGATCGAGCCCTACGAGTGGCATCAGTGCAGCCTCCCGGCTTCCGCGCACACCCCGGGCGTCAACGGCAACGCCTACCACCAGCAGGTGGCTCCGTCGCGCGAGCTCACCTACGGCCCGGAGAGCTCCGTGGAGCACGACGCCGACAGCGCCGTCGTCGAGCTGTTGAGCGGGCTCGCGGTGCGCAGCCCCGATGTGCCGCTGGCACTGGTCGCGGGAGGTGCCGCATGAGCACCCATCAGTATCCGCTCTCCCAGGGGGTCGAGGGGGCCGGAGGCCCCTCGCAAGCAGCCGGGGAGGACATGAGCGTCAGCGAAATGTCCGACACGGCTACTGCTTGCCACTCTGGCGTACAGGTGGAGCAGCAGGCCGACTCCCAGGTGAACACCGGTCGGGCTGATGCGGAGGCTGTGCGGCAGAGTCACGGCGGCGCGAAGCGTCGTCGTGGCAGCGGCGGGCGGCTCGATACGCGCTTCGATGACGCCACGCTCGGGGCGCTTCGCAGTCGTGCGGAGCGGCTCGGGCTGGCTCCGAGCACGTGGGTGCGGGCCGTCGTGCGCGATGCCCTGCACGCCTCCCGGAGCGAGGAGTTGGATGCCGCCGTGGCCGCGCACCTGCTCGGCGTCGAGTCCCGCGTCCAGGCCTCGGCGGACGCCCGCGAGCTGGCCGCGCAGGTGCGCCCGCTGGCGATCAACGTCAACGACCTGGACCGCCGCGCGCGGGCCGGTGAGGCCGTGGCGCTGTCGGCGGAGGTGCCCGAGCTGATCGAGCTGCTGCGCGAGGTCCGGGCGCTGCTCGGTGATCGGGCGGCGTCATGAGCACCACGCACTACAGCCCGAGCACGAGCGCCGCAGACACCGAGCGCTACATCCGGGGCAAGGAGGACGAGCGCGGGGTCGCGATCACGTGCGATGTTCCGGGAGGCCCCGGCGCGTTCTCGGCGCGTGCTCGCGCGCTCACGCAGAACATGAAGCGCGACGTCGAGGCCCTGCACTACCGCCAGTCGTTCAGCGATGAGGAGTTCGACCCGAAGAACCCGGAAGACGTGCAGCGGGTCAATGACTTGGGCTACATGCTTGCGAAGAAGATGCACCCTCGATCCGACTGCCTCGTTGTCACTCACACCGATGGGCGGGGCGGCAAGGCACACAACCATGTCTTGGTCATCAACCACGACAACGAGACGGAGAAAGCACTCAGCGACTACCGCACGTTCCACGACCGCAAGGCCGGGAATCAGCGCGGCGTGCAGTCGGCGAACGACGAGCTGATGCGCGAGCACGGGCTCTCGGTCGTGAAGCAGCTGGAACGCGCGCCGCAGGACTGGGAGCTGCGCCGCGAGGACTTCGCCGAAGGGTCGCTGGACCGCGAGATGGGCGACCGGATGAGCGCCGCACTGGCCGATCCCCGATCGGTGGACAAGGCCGGTCTGGAATCGGTGATCGCAGAGCAGAACCAGCAGCACCACGACGGGGAGCGGGTGCCGCGAATGCGGCTGCACACCACCGTCAGCAAGAAGGGAAAGAACGCGGGCAGGGAGACCTGGACGCTCTACATCGAGGACGACCGCGACGAGACGAAGCGGGCCGAGCGCCTCAAGCGCACGAGTGCGCTCTCGGCGGACTTCACGCCGGAGGGCGCACGGGCGTTCTTCGACTACCACCAGCAGCTGAAGGAGCAGGACCATGAGCGCAGCGCTCGACAGGCTGAAGCAGCAGAACGCGCAGAGCGAATCGCCGCAGCAGCTCAGCAGTCCCGAGACGACGGAGACCTTGAACTCGATCCTCGCCGCCGTCGAGGCACAGAACGCGAGGATCGACCGACTGACCGAGCAGCAGAAGAAGCTCGCGGGGTTCGTGAAGGTCATGGACGAGGAGATGAGCAAGCGCATCGACCGGGTGTCGACCTCGCAGCCGTCCGTCAGCACGTCACCGCAGATCGAGAGCGTCGCGAGCAGGCTGACCGAGATCGAGCAGACGCTCAGCGAGTTCGTGCAGAGTCTCGACGGGAAGCGGCTGAGCGCCGCCTCGCAGAGTTTGATCGCCGAGGCGCAGAAGAATCACGCGGCTACGGCCTCGGCGATTGAGGGGCTCCAGGCGCAGGCCGGGGCGAACCAGAAGCTCGTGAGCCAGGTCGGCGGCGCGGTGCAGCGCATGGAGAAGCGGACCGAAGAGCGCGTGCAGAGGGCCGTCGAGCAGGTCGCCGGGGAGGCCTCGGCTGCGATGACCGCGAACCTCGACGCGTCGAACGAGCGCGCCGAGCGGATCATGCAGGCGACGGCGAAGCTGGAGGCCCGTCAGCTCTGGTCGGCTGCCGCCGCGATGTGTCTCGCGCTCCTGCCGGTGCTCGTAGTCGTCGCCGGGCTCTGGATGGGCATCGCCGGGATCATCACGGGCACTCAGTGGGCGCTCGACGTGGACGGGGGCGTCTGGCTCGGTATCGGACGCTGGATCGTGGTTGCCGTGGGCCTCGCCGGGGCCAGCTACGGGCTCTTCGCCTCTGTGCGGTGGGCCGTCGGCCTGGTGGAGACGTGGAAGGACCGCGGGATGCCGAAGTGGCCAACGTGGCGCAGGTGATCAGAACTATCCCTGTACCGCTTCGAGCGCGAAAAAGAGGAAGCACGGAGACGTCGTGACTCGGAGGAAGTCCTCGGGGTGCAGATCGCGAGCTTCTGTCAGAGGCTGCGGCTCAGTGATGCTGGTGAGACGAAACCCAGCCGAAGCGAATTCGTCGAGCATCTGCTGCAGGGACCTGCGCCAGAACCGCATCGGGATGCGCCTGCCGCCGAACTCCCATTCGAAACCGTAGCTGGTGGTCTCGAAGTAGTTCGGTCGCTGCTCCTGGATGTTGTAGGCGACGATCGGGTGGTCGACGGATGCGAACAGTCGGCCACCCGGCCGAAGGACTCGCCGCATCTCGGATAGCGCCGGTGCCCAGTCCTCAAGATAGTGCAGCACGAGCGAGGCGATCACATCGTCGAACGAGCTGTCCTTGAACGGCAGCGGGTCGTTCAGGTCGGCCTGACGGAGATCGACTTCGTCACCCAGGCGCTGCCTCGCATGGTCGAGCATTCCGGCGCTGGCGTCGATGCCCGTGACGACCGCTCCTCGGTCGTGCAGTGCCGCGCTCATTGCACCTGCGCCGCACCCCGCGTCAAGAACTTTGCGGCCTGATACTTCACCGGCCAGAGCTAGCATGGCTGGCCGTTCGTAGTAAGCGTTGGCGAGGCTGTCGTCGTTCTCGGCAGAGTAAGCGGCGGCGAAGCCGTCATAATCGTTGGCTGATAGCGTGCCTTCGTCGGCAGTGTTCAGAAATCCATCGTTCATGCCCCTCATTGTCTCAGTCGAAATCGTTCTTAGCCGAACATACGAAGGGAACGTGCGTGTCACAGATCCCGACCGAGCACAGCCGCCAGAGTCATAACTCCAACATGCCCTACAAGTACCCTGCTGGCCCTGACCGTACGGCTCCCAACACCAATGATGGTCATGGAGTCGATGAGCCCCAGGCGAATCGCGACGTGAGCATCGACGTGCGGGTCACGAAGGCGGAGCGCGAAGCGGTTCGGCGACGTGCTCGCAGGCTCGGCGTGAAGCCGAGCAAATGGGTACGCACGGTCATTCTCGACGCCCTGGACTCCCGCCGGGACGGTCTCGGGCATCTAGAGGTCGCGGCGGCCTCCACGCCGTCGCCGGAGCTGGGTCAGGCGGTCGAGCAGGTGCGCCGAATCGGGATCAACCTGAACCAGGCGGTGCGTCGCGGTGGTGCCCTCGACGACGCTCTGCTGCGCGAGGTCATGGAATCGATGGATGCCGTGCGGGCACAGCTCGGGGATCGGACGGCGCTATGAGTACGGTCAACGTGAAGCCGTCGCGGTCCGCCAGCGACTCGGTCGGGTACGCGCTGTACGGCAACGACAAGGACAAGCGCACAGAGCACGTCCAGACCGGCACCGATCGTGCCGCAGCGATGTCGTGCTCGGTGGAGTCGCCGTGGGCTTTCGTCGCCCGCGCAGAGGCTCTGGCGAGGGCCCACGGGCGGAAGAACGAGCTGTACTCGTACACGCAGAATTTCTCGCCGGACGAGTTCGGCAAGAACGACCGGGGGCACGTGCAGCGGGTCAATGAGCTGGGCGTGAAGCTCGCGGAGCGGATGCACTCGGCCGATCACCTCGTGGTCACCCACGCCGACTCGGCCGGCGGGCACCTGCATAACCACATCTACGTCATCAACCACGACAACCTCACCGGGAAGTCACTGCAGCGGAACACGTCGTGGAAGAACGGCCTGCGCCAGGCCAACGACGAACTGATGCAAGACGAGGGGTGCCAGGCCCTCCCGTCGCCGGAGCAAGCAAAGCCGGACTGGTCGCAGCGCCGGGAGGACTTCGCGTCAGGCGGATTCGAGCGCATCCTCGGGGACAAGGTCGCCGCCTCGCTGCGGGACAAGCGGTCAGTGGACCGGGCGGGATTCACCGAGGTACTCGACGAGCATGGCGTCGCCCTCGCAGAGACCCAGCGTGACGGCTGGACGTACAAGATGCGCCGGGCCGACAACGGCAAGCTCGGCCGGAAGAAAGCATCCGAGCTGACGCCCGAGTTCACCGCCGAGGGCGCACAGCAAATCTTCGAGTTCCACGAGAACAACCGACCGAAGGAGCAGAGCAATGAGCATTCTCGACGAGATGAGGAACGAGCAGCAGGAGACCGAGCCGAGCTCGACGGCGTCGAATCTGTCGGAGCCTACGAACGCCGACGTCATCGCAGCGGTCAACAGGCAGACGAAGGCCGTGAACGGACTGAAGTCGTATCTGCGGATCGCGATCGAGGAAACCGTCAAGGAGGAGCTGAAGGGCCTGCCGTCGACCTTGCAGCCGTCCGTCAACAAGTCGCCGCAGATCGAGAGCACGCTCAGAGAGTTCGCGCAGAGTCTCGACGGGAAGCAGCTGCAGAGCGCCTCGCAGAGCTTGATCGCCGAAGCGCAAATGAATCGAGCAGCTACGGCTTCGGCGACTGAGAAGCTCCAGTCCCTGGCCGAGGACAACCAGAAGCTCGTGAGCCAGGTCGGCGGTGCCGTGCAGCGGATCGAGAAGCGCACCGAGGAGCGGGTCGAGAAGGCGGTCGAGCAGGTCACCGGGGAGGCCTCGGCCACGATGACGGCGAACATCGACGCGTCGAACGAGCGCGCCGAGCGGATCATCGCCGCCACGGCGACGCTGGGGCCCGTCAGCTCTGGTCGGTCGCCGCGGCGATGCGCCTCGCCCTCCTGCCGGTGGTCGTGGTCGTCGCCGGGCTCTGGATGGGCATCGCCGGGCTCATTACGGGCGCTCAGTGGGCGGTGGACGGGGACGGGAGCGTGTGGCTCGGGATCGGGCGCTGGCTCGTGGTCGGCGCTGGCCTCGCCGGGGCCGGTTACGCCCTCTTCGCGTCCGTGCGTTGGGTCGCCAGCTTGGCGGAGACGTGGAAGGGCCGCGGGATGCCGACGTGGCCGAGCTGGCGCAAGAGGTGACCGCGATTCCCGAGGGCAAGCGCGCGGAGCGCGTGCGGCAGCCCCTGCATCGGGACGATTGGTCAGCGTGCACTGTATAGTTCAGTGCATGCTGACTATTGCTTCGCGCCTCGACGTCATGAGCCGGCTTGGCCGGGCCATGGCCGACCCGACGCGCTCCAAGATCCTGATGTCCCTGCTCGACGGCCCGAGCCACCCTGCCGTGCTGTCGCGCGAGCTGGGGCTGACGCGCTCGAACGTGTCCAACCACCTGACGTGCCTGCGCGACTGCGGGATCGTGGTCGCCGAGCCCGAGGGCCGCCAGACCCGCTACGAGATCGCCGACCCGCACCTGGCCGGGGCGCTGACGGCGCTGGTGGACGTCACGCTCGCGGTGGACGAGAGCGCGCCGTGCATCGACCCGCACTGCTCGGTGCCCGGCTGCTGCGCCGCGACCGGTTCAGGGGACGCCTCGTGAGCGCCGCCTGCGGCTGCGACGAGCCGACCACCAGTGCCGCCGAAGAGGCCGAGGAGGCCGAGCGCCCGTGGTGGCGCGATCCGGGACTGGTGGTGCCGATCCTCTCCGGCGTCGCGTTCGGCACCGGCCTGGTGCTGGAGTGGTCGGGGCTGCACGTCGCGGCGCTCGTCGCGTTCTGGGCGGGCCTGCTGCTGGGCGCGTACACGTTCGTGCCCGGCGCTCTGCGGAACCTGTTCGTCAAGCGGAAGCTGGGGATCGCGCTGCTGATGACGATCAGCGCCGTCGGCGCAGTGATCCTCGGCTACGCCGAGGAGGCCGCCGCACTGGCGTTCCTCTACTCGATCGCCGAGGCCCTGGAGGACAAGGCGATGGACCGCGCCCGCGGGGGCCTGCGCGCGCTGCTGAAGCTTGTGCCGGAGACCGCGACCGTGCTGCGCGACGATGCCTCGGTCGAAGTCCCGGCCAAGGAGATCGCCGTCGGCGACGTGCTGCTGGTCCGCCCCGGCGAGCGGGTCGCGACCGACGGGACTGTCCGGTCCGGTCGCTCCAGCTTGGACACCTCGGCGATCACCGGCGAGTCGATCCCGGTCGAGGTCGCCCCCGATGACGCAGTGTCGGCGGGCGCGATCAACACCGCCGGGGTCCTGGAGGTCGAGGCGACCGCGGCGGGCACCGACAACTCGCTGACCACCATCGTGGAGCTGGTCGAGCAGGCCCAGACCGAGAAGGGCGAACGCGCGCGCATCGCCGACCGGATCGCCCGTCCGCTGGTGCCCGGCGTGATGGTCCTCGCCGTCCTGGTCGGCGTGCTCGGCTCGCTGCTCGGCGACCCGGAGACCTGGATCACCCGCGCCCTGGTCGTGCTCGTCGCGGCCAGCCCGTGCGCGCTGGCGATCGCGGTGCCCGTCACGGTGGTGTCCGCGATCGGGGCTGCGACGAAGTTCGGCGTCGTCATCAAGAGCGGTGCCGCCTTCGAGCGCCTCGGCGGCATCCGCCACCTCGCCGTGGACAAGACCGGCACCCTGACCCGCAACCGGCCCGAGGTCACCGCCGTCGTCGCCGCCGACTGCTTCGACGACGCGCAGGTGCTCGCCTGGGCCGCGGCGGTGGAGCAGCACTCGACGCACCCTCTCGCCGCCGCCATCGCCGCCGCGGGCCAGGGAGCCCCCGCCGCGCAAGAGGTGACGGAGGAGGCCGGCCACGGCATCGGCGGCACCGTCGACGGCCTCCGGGTGAGCGTGGGCAGCCCCCGCTGGATCGACGCCGGACCGCTCAAGGCCCGGGTCGAGGACCTGGAGGCCGAGGGCCAGACCTGCGTGCTCGTCACCGTCGACGGCCGCCTGGCCGGGGCGATCGGGGTCCGCGACGAGCTGCGCCCCGAGGTCCCCGACGTCGTGCGCACGCTGAAGAGCCAGGGCGTCGAGGTGAGCATGCTCACCGGAGACAACGCCCGCACCGCCCACGCCCTGGCGCAGATCGCCGGGATCGGCGACGTGCACGCCGAGCTGCGGCCGGAGGGCAAGGCCCGCATCGTGGCCCAGCTCTCCGAGCAGTCACCCACCGCGATGATCGGCGACGGCATCAACGACGCCCCCGCCCTGGCCGGGGCGACCGTGGGCATCGCGATGGGCGCGACCGGCTCCGACGCCGCGATAGAGTCCGCCGACGTCGCCTTCACCGGACACGACCTCGGCCTGATCCCGCAGGCGCTGCGGCACGCCCGCCGCGGCCGGGCGATCATGAACCAGAACATCGTGTTGTCCCTGGCGATCATCACCGTGCTGCTGCCGCTGGCCATCACCGGCGTGCTCGGCCTGGCCGCAGTCGTGCTCGTCCACGAGGTCGCCGAGGTCGTCGTCATCGCCAACGGGCTGCGCGCCGCGCGTGCCCGCAAGAGCCAAGCGGCGGCCGCGTCGCCTGAGACGGCGTCACCGGCCGCGGTCCGCGCGGACAGAGCCTGAGAGGAGTGGATCATGGAGATCACGTTGCAGTACTTCGACGGGTGCCCGAACTGGGAGGTGCTCGACCGGCGGCTCACCGAGGCCCTCGACGGCCGATCGGACGTCCGCGTCGTGCATCAGCGAGTCGAGACTGCCGAGGACGCCGCCCGCCTCGGGTTCCACGGGTCCCCGACCGTCCTCATTGACGGTTCCGACCTCTTCGCCGACGAGCACACGCCGGTGGGGCTCGCCTGTCGAGTGTTCCGCACTCCTGCCGGGCTGGCTGGTTCGCCCACCGTCGATCAGCTGCGCGAAGTACTTGATGCGCCTCTATGAGGGTGGAGCACCGCCGGGTTGCGCGATCATCGCACCGACGCTCAGCGCAGGAAGAGCCGCCTTCATCGAAAACCAGCCAGGATTGCCGTCAGCGTTGTGCTGTAAAGCGCGCGAACGCTGACAACGGGTGCTACAACCCGGGCATGCGCTAGCGCATATCGATGACCCCGGTGCCCACTTCGATTGTGCGGGTCTTTGCGGCGATCGTCGACAGCAGCGGAATCGGAGAAGCCGCCTGGGTCGCGAAATGGTGGACGCGGAAATAGGCACCGTTGATGCCGAGTTCGTCGGCACCGACGGAGATCTCCAACGCGTCGCGCAACATCTGCCCGGCATCGAGGTCGGAACCGTAATGGCCGAAACTGAGGAATCCGAAAGACTTCATAGAGATTGAACCGGGACCCGTCACCCTTCTATTCCCGCCAGCGTGCCGGTTCCCACCCACACATCGATGACGCCGGTCGGCGGACACGGCCTCGATCAAGGCGAAGAGCATATATCGACCGGCGTACGGGTCGACAGACGCGCTGCGGCTTGAATGACGGGATATCGGGCGAAATTTTCGTCCGGCAGCGTGTCAGAGCAGTCGGGAACCATTCAGGCCGGTCGGAAGGGGCACGTCCGGCAGGAGCGAGTCGGAGCCGAAAGGTCCGGCTCAGCGGGCGGCCTATAACCCTATAACCCGGTCAGCCCGCACGCGGACCTCAGCAAAGGTCAACCCGCAGGTGGACCTCAGCAAGGGACAGCCCGCACGTGGACCCGGAGACGACGAAGGCCCCGTCCACTCGGACGGGGCCTTGGCTGCTCCCCCGGCTGGGCTCGAACCAGCGACCCTTCGATTAACAGTCGAATGCTCTGCCAACTGAGCTACGGAGGAATGCCGCAGTATCCTGCGGACGTGCTGTCCACCTTAGCAAACCCCACGGCCCGCGAACAAAACCTGACAGAGTGCTTTACCTCACAGGAATCGGGGTTTCCCCACCCGCCGCCGCGGGTTCCCTGACAGTCTCAGCGCAGGGTTGCCTCACAGTCAGGACAAACACAGTTCACAGCCGTCTGCACGACCGTCCTGCGCGATAGACTCGAAGCGATCCGCTCCCCGCATCTGCCCCATCGAAATCTGCCCCGTCGAAACCGGAAGAGTCATCGTGACCATTGTGGCAATCGCCTTCGCCGTCCTGGCAGCTGTGGCACTGGCGTTCGGCGCCCTGTACCAGCACGACGCTGTTGCGGGGCAGGATGACTCGCACAATGGACTCAGCTGGGCGCATTTCACCGAACTGCTGCACAACCGCCGGTGGCTCCTCGGGCTGATCATCCTCGGCTTGGGAACGGCAGGAAACTTCGTGGCCCTGGCGTTGGCACCGGTGATGGTGGTTCAGCCGATCGGGGCGTTCTCACTCATCGTCTCCGTGCTGCTCGGCGTCCGTCACCGCGGGCTCAAGGTCAACAGGCGGCTCGTCCAGTCGGTCGTCTGGTGCACTGTCGGGGTGACGCTCTTCGTCGCGCTTTCGGCCACGACTGCGCAGTCGGAGGTCCACCTCGGCGCCGATGCGATGCCGCTGTTCTGGATCACCTCCATCGCCGTCATCGTCGGCCTCGTGATCATGCTGGTCTTCCGCCATGCCCCTCAGCTCGTGCTCATCACTGCGGCCGGGCTGCTCTTCGCCTGTGTGGCCACGAATGCCCATCTGGTCAGCGTCCAGTTCCTCCAGGCCGGGCTCGAGCAGGTCACCTGGATCAACGTCGCCGCACTGTTGGCGGCCGTGGCGCTGGGATCCTGGTTCGTCCAGAATTCCTATGCGGCAGGACCTCCTGAGATGGTCATCGCCGGGCTGACCGTCATCGACCCGATCGGGGCCGTGATCCTGGGCACCATCGTCCTCGGCGAGGCGGCACATTCACCCGTCTGGCTGGTCGTGCTCATCGGTCTCACCGGATTGGTCGCCTGTGCGGCCGTCGTTGTATTGTCGCGGTATCATCCCGATGTCAGAGATCGAGAAGCTCAGCGCAGGGACGCCCGGCGTTCCGACACCATGACCGACACCGAGGAGAGCTGAATCCTGTCTGCGCACCGTCCCACTCAGAAACGTCGGATCCTCATTCCGGCAGAGACCTACGCCCCCGAAGTCAATGGTGCCGCGAAATTCGCCGAACGGTTGGCCGAAGGTCTCGCGGACCGCGGAAATGATGTCCATGTGGCCTGTCCCTCAGCGACGGGCAAGCCTTCGGTCAGCGTCGAGAACGGAGTCACCGTTCACCGGCTCACTGCCCATCGATGGCCACTGCACCCGACATGGATGATCTGCATGCCGTGGGAGACGAAGCCCGAGCTCTCACGACTGCTCGACAGCATCCGCCCTGATGTCGTCCACACTCAGGCTCATTTCGTCATCGGCCGCTACGCGTTCTCCGAATCGATCCGGCGCGGAATCCCCGTCGTGGCCACGAATCATTTCATGCCCGACAATGTCCGCCCCTACCTCAGGGCTCCGAAGGCCGTTCTCAACGTCGGCACCGCCATCGCCTGGTGGGATCTGCGCCGAAAATTCCAGTCCGCCGATTTCATCACGGTTCCCACACAGCTGGCTGCCGACCTGCTCACCGAGAACGGTTTCTCCTCCCCCATCCGCGCGGTCTCCTGCGGGATCGACCTGCAGCGCTTCGCTCATCTGCGTGAGCTAGACTCGGCTGCTCCGCGGGCCATTCCCCCTCGCGTCCTCTTCGTCGGTCGCCTCTCCTCGGAAAAACATGCCGCAGACATCGTCGAGGCCGTGGCGAAGACCGATCCGGAGCTGGGTCTCGAAGCCGATATCGTCGGCGGCGGCGACCAGGAGGAGCCGCTGAAGCAGCTGGCGTCGGAACTCGGCATCGCCGACCGTGTGAATGTACTCGGCAAGATCAGCGACAAGGCACTCATGGAGGCGTACCAGCGCTGCACCTTCTTCTGCATGCCCTCGACCGCCGAACTGCAGTCCATCGCCACGCTCGAGGCATTGGCCTCCCGTAAACCCGTGGTGCTTGCCGACGCGGTCGCGCTGCCGCATCTCGTCCGCGACGGCATCAACGGGTATCTGTTCCCGCCGCGCGATATCGATGCGTTGGCCGATCGGTTCACGCGCATCTGCCGGATGCCCGACGTCGAACTCGATGACATGTCGAAGGCGTCTCTCGACGTCGTGGCCAAACACGACATCGAGTACACCCTCGATACGTTCGAAGCGATCTACGACGGAGTCGTCCGAGACGCCGTCGACTCGCCGGCGGCGTGAGGGCTGATCGGCCTCAGGGACCCGCCGGCGGGACGAAGATCGTCGGTTCTGTCGACATCTGATTGAAGTCGACTCCGGAGATCATGTCGTCGACGGACCTCCACCGACCACCGATGTCGCCGAAGCCGAGTGACTGCTGCATCCAGACAAAGAAGTCAGGGGCGGTCCACCCGATGCCGCGCAGCTGCTGGCAGGTCACCGCTCCATCGCGTTTGGCCAGCCGCTGTCCGCTCTCGTTGAGCACCAGCGGCACATGCAGCCAGCGGGGTTCGGGCACTCCCAGCAGCCTGGCCAGATACGCCTGGCGAGGTGCTGAGGAGGCGAGGTCGTCCCCGCGCAGGATCTCGTCGATTCCGCTCGCTGCGTCGTCGACGACGACGGTGAGATTGTAAGCGAAGACGCCGTCACCTCGCCGCAGCACGAGATCGTCGACGATGGCGTCCACCCGGCCCAGCAGCACATCGTCGATCTGGTGCTCTCGATTGTCCGTGCGCAGACGCAGCGCCGGCGAACGGTTCTCCGCCTCCAGTCTCCGCCGGTGGGATTCGCGCTCCCCCTCGCCGAGGCTGCGGCAGGTCCCGGGATACGCCCCGGGTGGCGCGTGCGGTGCGCTCGGCGCTTGGGCAATGTCCTTGCGAGAGCAATAGCATTCATAGACGAGACCGTCCGCCGCCAGTTTCGCAATCGCGGCCGAGTACTCCTCGGTACGTTCAGATTGGATGGTAGGCGGCTCATCAGGTGTGACCCCGAGTTCGGCGAAGACTTCGAGCTGCGAGTCTGCCGCACCGGCCCGCACCCGGTCGAGATCCTCGATCCGCCACAGGAACCGTCGGCCGGTCTGCCGAGCCCGCACATAGCTGAGCAGACCGGAGCGGATGTTGCCGATGTGGAGGTCACCGCTCGGACTCGGAGCGAAACGACCAGCTCGGACAGCCGGGTCGGACCTGGTCACTGACGAGCCACGAGATCGCCGTACTGCGGGAACCGCTCGAGGTAGTCCTGCACATAGGAACAGGTCGGTACGATTGAGGACCCATCTGCTCTGATCCGTTCGAGCACTTCAGTGACGAGGGTGCGGGCGAAGCCGCGCCGGGAGAAGCCTTCGGAGATGATCGTGTGCTGCAGCTCCACGGTGCGGTCATCGATGACCTGGTAGGCGAGGAACCCGATGAACTCCCCCGGGGTCTCATCGGTGAACAGTTCGTACCGTTCACGGTCGAGGTTCTTCACGACCCTCACCGGTGTGGGGCTGAGCTGAGGCTCTGGCATTGGTGCGCTCCTTCATGGCCGACTCCTAAGTGAACGATACATGGTGTCGCGTGGCCCGGTCGGGAACAACCGGGCCCCGCGGCATCAGTCGACTATCTTGGTGGTCAGGCCGCCCGCCTCGGTGTCGGCGGTGGTCTTCCGTTGGAGCCGTGACTCGAGCCATCGGGCGAAACCGGCGACGAGCATATTGATGATGATGAACAGGACCGCTCCGACGATGAAAGTCGGCAGCAGGTTGTTGTACTCGCGTCCGATGAGGTTCACCTGGTACAGCAGATCCTGGTATGTGACGATGAAGCCCAGAGCGGAGTCCTTGAGGAGGACGACGATCTGGGCGATGATCGTCGGCATCATGGCCCGCAGAGCCTGCGGCAAGAGCACGAGGCTCATGACCTGGCCGGAACGCAGCCCGATGGCCATTGCGGCCTCGCGCTGCCCTGTGGGGACGGCGAGGACGCCGGCCCGGATGATCTCGGCCAGCACCATTCCGTTGTAGAGGGTGAGGCCGAAGACCACGGACCAGAACGAACCGATCTCGTTGCCGAACATGAGGAACATCGCGAAGATCAGCAGCAGGACTGGCACACCCCGGAAGAACTCGAGCACGATCGTGCCGGGGACGGAGATGACCTTTCGGTTGGACAGACGCAGCAGAGCGAAGACGATGCCGACGACCATCGCCAGCACGGAGGCGACGACGGCCACCTTGAGCGTGGCGAGCATCCCCTGGAGCAGCACCGTCTGGATCTGCGCAAAGGTGAATGGATACCACTTCGCCGGATCGAGTTGGCCCGCGTCGGCGAACTTCCAGACCACGAAGGCCGCGATCGCCAACAGCACGAGCGTCGAGATCACGGAGAGGATGATGTTGTTCCGGCGCGATTTCGGACCGGGTTCGTCGAACAGCACTTGAGTGGGTGCGCTCATCGCAGGATCACCAGCTTCTTCTCCAGGTAGTCGAAGACTCGTCCGAGCAGCAGAGCCAGGATGAGGTAGGCCAGCGCGGTGCCGAACAGCAGCGGGATGACCAGGTCCCCGCGGATCTCGATGGCATTGCGCATCGCCGAGATGAGCTCTCGGTTGTTGAACGCCGAAGCGATCGAGGTGTTCTTCAGCATTGCGATGATGACACTGCCCAGGGGCGGGATCACTGTGCGGAACGCCTGCGGCAGGACCACCTCGCCGAGGGTCTGTCCGAAGCTCAGGCCCACGGCCCGTGCGGCTTCGGCCTGACCGACCGGGATCGTGGCGATACCCGACTTCAGGGTCTCGGCCACAAAACAGGCGGTGTAGACGGTGAGCGCGATCGTGGCGTAGACGAACGAGTTGAAAGAGCTCGTCGAGCCGAACCGGATGTCGAGGAACGGCAGCCCGAACGCACAGAAGAACATCACCAGGGTCAGCGGCGTGTTCCGGACGACGTTGATGTAGGTCGAAGCCGCCCCGCGCAGCACCGGGGTCGGAGACACCCGCATGGCGGCGAGCACCGTGCCGAGGATCATGGACCCGACCAGGGCGACGGTGAAGAGCTTGATCGTTCCCCACGCACCGGAGAGGAACAGCTGGAGAAGCTCCAGGAAATCCATATCAGATTCCTTAATCGATGCGAGGGCACCGGGATCGGCGCCCTCGCATCATGTCAATCTGTGGACGGGGTCAGTAGCGGTCGACTTCGGGCATGTCGACATCATCGGTGGATCCGAGGGTGTATTCGAATGCCTTCTCCCAATCGCCGTCGTCCATGCCCTGCTCGAGTGCGTCGTTCACGGCATCGCGCAGCGCATCATCGTCCTTCGGCAGGCCGACGCCGTAGGGCTCTTCGGTGAAGGGTTTGCCGACGACCTTGAACTCGCCTTCATACTGCTTGGCATATCCGCGCAGAATCGCATCGTCAGTGGTCACGGCGTCGACGGATCCGGACTGGAGGTCGGTCACGCACTTCGAGTACGCGTCATAGGTGACGAGTTCGGCCTTCGTGTACTTCTCCTCGATGTTCTGCGCCGGGGTCGAACCGTCGACGGAGCAGACCTTCTTCCCGTCGAGGTCCTCCGGCCCGGCAATGTCCGAATCCTCGGCTACGAGCAGATCCTGGCCTGCCACGTAGTACGGTCCGGCGAAGTCGACGACCTTCTTGCGCTCGTCGTTGATCGTATAGGTGGCCACGACCATGTCGACGGTGCCCTGCTGCAGGAAGGGCTCACGGTTGGCCGACACGGTCTCGGTGTACTTGATCTGGTCGGGTTCGAAACCGAGCTGTGCGGCGACCATCTTCGCGATCTCGATGTCGAAGCCCTCAGGCTCTTCCGAGCCTGCCGAGACGTTTCCGAGGCCAGGCTGGTCCTTCTTCACGCCGATGGTGATCTCACCGGCGTCTTGTGCGGCTTTCCACGTCTTCGAGTCGGCGATGTCCGCGCTGTCGTTGACCTCGTACTCCGGAGCCTCGGCCTGGGCCCCATCGCCGTCGGCCGGTGCATCGGGAGTTCCGCCCTGGCCGCAGCCGCTGAGCGCGAGGATGCCGATCGCCGCGGAGGCGACTGCCAGTCTGAGCTTCTTCATTGTCTCTCCTTGTGAGTGAGTTGGTGCTGAGTGATCGGGTGGATTCAGTTCGTCAGGATCTTCGACAGGAAGTCCTTGGCTCGGGTGCTCTGGGGATTGGTGAAGAACTCCTCGGGTTCGGCGACCTCGACGATCTCGCCGTCGGCCATGAACACCACGCGGTGCGCGGCCTTGCGGGCGAAGCCCATCTCGTGGGTGACGACGACCATCGTCATACCCTCCTCGGCAAGTCCGACCATGACGTCGAGGACTTCGTTGATCATCTCCGGGTCCAGCGCCGAGGTGGGCTCGTCGAAGAGCATCACCTTCGGCTTCATCGCCAGTGCCCGGGCGATGGCCACACGCTGCTGCTGGCCGCCGGAGAGTTGAGCCGGATATTTGTCTGCCTGGTGTGCGACCCCGACTCGTTCGAGCAGCGCCATGGCCTGTTTGTCCGCCTCGGACTTCGAGAGCCTGCGCACCTTGATCGGTCCCAGGGTGACGTTCTCGAGGATCGTCTTGTGAGCGAAGAGGTTGAACGCTTGGAAGACCATCCCAACGTCCGAGCGCAGCTGCGCCAGGGCAGCCCCCTCGGCCGGCAGATCCTTGCCGTCGATGGTGATGATGCCCGAGGTGATGGTCTCCAGCCGGTTGATCGTCCGGCACAGAGTCGATTTGCCCGATCCCGATGGGCCGATGACGACGACGACTTCCCGCTCGGCGATATCGAGGTTGACGTTCTTCAGGGCATGGAAATCGCCGTAGTGCTTCTCGACGTTCGACACCGACACCAGCGGTTGTGATTCAGCTCTCATGTGATGTGATCCTAGTGAACCGGAGCACACAAGGAAAACTCAGCCCCTTGTCAGAAAGAACTGCAACCGACTTGTGACTTCGACCGCGGCCCCGCCGGAGCGTGCCTGCCGCCCTCAGATGGACGCATTGTGGGCGATCTTCTCGCCCTCCTCGCGCAGCTCGACCTTGCGGATCTTGCCCGACACCGTCATCGGGAAGGACTCGCGCACCTCGACGTAGCGGGGGATCTTGAAGTGGGCGAGCTTGCCGGAGCAGAACTCGCGCACCTCCTCGGCGCTGAGTGAGTCGAATCCGTCCTTGAGGATCACCCAGGCCATGAGCTCTTCGCCGTACTTCTCGTCGGAGACGCCGATGACCTGGACGTCGCGGATGGCAGGGTGGTGGTAGAGGAACTCTTCGACCTCGCGCGGGTAGACGTTCTCACCGCCGCGGATGACCATGTCCTTGATGCGTCCGGAGATGTCGACGTAGCCGTCGTCGTCCATGATCGCAAGGTCCCCGGTGTGGATCCAGCGGGCGGCGTCGATCGTCTCAGCGGTCTTGTCGGGCTGTTCCCAGTATCCGAGCATGACGGCGTAGCCCCGCGTGCAGAACTCTCCCTTCTGTCCCCGCGGAACCGTCTGGCCTGTGACCGGATCGGCGATCTTGATCTCGAGGTGGGGCATCACCCTGCCGACTGTCTGGGTCCGCTTCTCGATCGAGTCGTCGACGCGGGTCATCATCGACACCGGCGCGGTCTCGGTCATGCCGTAGCAGATCGCGACCTCGGACATGTTCATGTCCTCGATGACGCGGCGCATGGTGTTGACCGGGCACGGCGAGCCGGCCATGACTCCGGTGCGCAGTGTGGAGAAGTCGAACTCTCCGAATTGCGGATGTTCGAGCTCGGCGATGAACATCGTCGGCACCCCGTACAGCGAGGTCGCCTTCTCCTCGGTCACAGCGGCCATGGTCTTCACCGGGTCGAAGCCCGGCGAGGGCAGAACGATTGCGGCTCCGTGGCTCAGCGCTGCAAGGTTGCCGATGACCATTCCGAAGCAGTGATAGTACGGAACGGGAACGACGACCGCATCGGCGGGCGTGTAGTCGAGCATCTCACCGATGAAGAACCCGTTGTTGAGGATGTTGTGGTGACTGAGCGTCACACCCTTGGGGAACCCCGTCGTGCCGGAGGTGTACTGGATGTTGATGGGCTCATCAGCGGAGAGGTCGTCGATGACCTGCTGCAGACGCACCGCGTACTTCGCACCGTCGTCGTCGAGCAGCTTCCTGCCCCGGTCGATGAGGTGGCCGAAGGATTCGCGCTCGCCGATCGCTGCGTCCCCGGTCAGGTCCTCGGGCACGGTGTCGAGGAAGACGAGGTCGAGAGACGGGATCTTCGCGGCCACCTCGGTGGCGATCGCGCGGAAGTCCGAATGCGGAGGTGCGACGATCTGCGAGATCATCAAGGTCATGCCCGACTGTCCGACCACGTATTCGAGTTCGTGGCTGCGGTAGGCCGGGTTCACGTTGACGAGGATGGCCCCGATCTTGGCCGTCGCATACTGGACGAGCGCCCATTCCGCGACGTTCTGGGCCCAGATGCCTACTCGGTCGCCCTTCTTGACACCGCGTTCGAGGAGGCCGATGGCCAAGGCATCGGTGTCTCGGTCGAAGTCGGCGTAGCTCCAACGACGCCCCGAATGCCGGTCGACGAGCGCCAGGGCATCGGCGTTTGCCGCCGCGGTGCGCTTGAAGTGTTCGGCGATCGTGATCCCCAGGAGGGGTTCGGTCGATGTTCCCGAGGAGTAGGAGAGTTCTGCCATGTCGTGATGCTCCCTTGCTTCGATACGCAGGACTACTATGATCTACTGCACAGTATTCCTTCTCTGTCCTCAGCGCAAAAGCTGGAGAGGAAGTCGCCGCCCGGGACCTGCGTCGCCGTGTCGACGCCACCCACACGCGACACATAGGTGGCTCGTCCCGAGTCGATGAGGACGAGCGAGGACGCCAGCTCGATGACGTCTTCGACATCGTGGGTCACGAGCATCGCCGTGCGGCCTTCGAGCACGCGGCGCATCACCCGTCTGGTCTCGATCCGCACGTCGACGTCGAGTGCGGCGAGCGGTTCGTCGAGGAGGAGCAGGGTGGGATCGATGACGAGGGCACGGGCCAAAGCGATCCGCGCCGCGTGCCCTCCGGACACCGCGCTCGGGCGGCGCTCCGAAGTGCCGCCGACACCGAGGCGATCCAGCATCTCCTGTCCGCGCCGGCGTGCCTCCTGCCTGTTGACGCCGCGACAGCGCAGCCCGAAGGCGACGTTGTCGATGACATTGAGGTGCGGGAACAGCAGGGGGTTCTGGGCGAGGTGGACGATGCCGCGCGCATGGATGGGCGGCCAGATTCCGGCATCCACGTCGAAGATCACATCATCGCCGATCCGCAGGCTGCCCGCATCGGCTGCCAGGACACCGGTGAGGATCTGGAAGAGCGTCGACTTCCCGGCACCGTTGCGGCCGATGATCGCCGTCGTCGACCCGCTCGGCACCGTGATATCGAGTTCGGATCCCCGTTCGGCCAGGGAAGCACGCAGGCTGAGGTCGGGATGGGCGTCGGGGAACTCCCGCCGAGGCAGCCGCACGGGCGGTGCCGTCGGCACGGTGGAGACGGACGCCGGCGATTCTGCGGTCGCGGCCGCGTGAGCGCCGGCGCGGTCCGCAGGTACGGAGGAAGCAGCGGGCGCAGAGGACCCTGCGGAAGCGGATCCGACGCCGCGGGACCCTTCGAGGTTCGCCGGCGACAGCGGAGCGGGACGGCGCACACGCGGAGCGTGAGGCGAACGGTATGCGAGGACGATGATGATGAGCGCCACAAGGACAAGCAGCAGCGACAGCGCAATGGCCGACTGCGGATCGGATTCGCGAACGAGGTAGATCTGCAGGGGCATCGTCCGCGTCACGCTTTCGAGCGATCCGGCGAAGGTCAGAGTGGCTCCGAACTCGCCGAGTGAGCGGGCGAAGCAGAGCACGGCTCCGGTGATGATGCCCGGGCGCAGCAGCGGCAGGCTGACGGTGAAGAATACGCGCGCCGGGGTGGCCCCGAGTTCGGCGGCGGCGAGCTCGAAGCGCGATCCCTGTGCCGCCACCGCGGTCTCGACCGACATCACCATGAAGGGCATGGACACGAAGATCTGGGCGACGATGACGGCGGCCGTGGTGTAGGCCAGGCCGAGTCCCGCCTCGGTGAGAGCCGCGCCGAGTGGGGCGGAGCGGCCCCATGTGTAGAGCAGAGCGAGACCACTGACGACGGGAGGCAGGACGAGCGGCAGAAGGATGAGTGTGCGCACGACTCGCTGGCCCGCGAACCGCTTCGTCGCCAGCAGGTACCCGAGGGGGAACCCGATGGCGACGGAGACGATCGCAGAGACGGTCGAGGTCAGCAGCGACAGGCCCATCGCGATCCGCGACTCCGGTGCCTGGATGACCGCCGAGACAGTGTCCGGCTCGATCCTCGAGATCATCCCGATGATCGGCAGGAGCAGGAAGGCGATGCCGACCGTCGCCGGAATCCACAGCCAGGACGGCGCTGTGGAGTGGCTGCGTGTGCGTCTGTTCATCAGGGCGTGGCGAATCCGGCTTCCTCAAGCATCTTCACAGCCGTGTCGGACTGCAGGTACTCGACGAAGGCGTCGGCTTCCTCCTGGTTTTCACTCGCTTCTACGGCGGCGGCCGGGTACTGGTTGACCACCTTGTCGGCGCCTTCGAGGTCGACCATCTCGACTTCGCCGTCACCGCGGGGGATGTCGGTCACATAGACGATTCCGGCGTCCGCCTGGCCGGCGCTGACCTTGCCGAGAACATCGGTGACCGAGTTCTCTTCGCTCTTGGGGTCGAGGGTGAGGTCATTCTGGTCGGCCCATTTCTCAGTGGCTGAGCCGCAGGGCACCTGCGGTGCGCAGATGACGAGGTCCTTGCCCGTGAAGTCCTTCGGAGTCTCGATGTTCTCCGGGTTGCCCTTGGCGACGGCCAGGGCCAGCGTGTTCGAGGCGAAGATCTGCGGATCACCGGCGAGCAGGTCGTCTCCGGCCAAGGTGTCCATGTTCTTCTCATCTGCGGTGGCGATCACGTCAGCGGGAGCGCCTTCGGAGATCTGGGAGACGAGGTCGGACGAGCCGGCGAAGGAGAACTTCACGTCCGAGATGTCCGGGTTCTCCTTCTTGAACTCATCGGCGATGTCGGCGAAGACCTCGGTGAGCGAGGCGGCGGCGAAGACGGTGAGCTCCGTCTTCTCTGCCGAACCATCGTCGGAATCGCTCGAGGAGCCGGACGAGCAGGCGGTCAGCGTCAGGGCTGCGACGGCGCAGAGCCCGATGAGAGTCTTCTTCATGTTCCTATTGAACCCGCAGATGCGCTCCATTGTCGACTTCATCCCCCGATATGAGACTCCATCTGTGGTCGGGGCTCGAATTCGCGGTCCGAGAGATCAGTCCTCGGACACCGTATCGACCGAGACCATCGTCGCCTTCACCGAGGCGGTGGCGAGGCTGCCTGGCTGCAGGCCGAGTTCACGGCAGGCTTCGGCCGACATCAGCGAGACGACGCGGAACGGCCCGCACTGCAGGCTCACCTGGGCCATCACTCCGTCGACGGTGACGTCCGTGACGAGGCCGGCGAAACGGTTGCGTGCGGAGCTGACGACACCGGTCGGGTCCGGCAGACTGCCGGCATTCGACTGCGCCAGCGCAGCCAATTCACGACCGTCGACGACGGCACGGTTCGATGCGTCCTTGTGGGAGCTCAGCCGCCCTTCGGTGATCCAACGCCGGACTGTGTCGTCGCTGACTCCCAAGAACTGGGCCGCGTCGCTGATGCGCAGCTGGGTCATTCGAGAGCTCCTACCCATTCTTCGGTGCCGTCGGTGAAGTGCTGGTGCTTCCAGATCGCTACCCGAGCCTTGACCTCGTCGATGAGTTCGGAACAGGCAAGGAAGGAATCCTTCCGGTGGGCGGAGGCGACGACCGCGGCCAGGGCCACATCTCCGATTTCGAGGTCTCCGACTCGGTGGACGACGGAGAGCCTGACCGCGGGATGGCGGGCGGCGATGTCGGAGGCCACCTCGGCGATCTGGGTGCCCGCGAGCGGATGGGATTCGTAGTGCAGACGATCGACTCCCCGACCTTCGTCGTGGTCACGGATGACTCCGGAGAAGCTGACGACGGCACCGCACGTGTCTGTGAGGACTTCGGGTTCGAGCTCTGCCGTCGAGATCGGGGTGTCGACGACCCCGGTGGTGATGACGGTGCCGGTGCTCATGACTCGCGCGTCCAATCTCCGCTCCTTCCGCCGGACTTCTCGATGACCTTGACTTCGCCGATCACGGCCTGGTTGTCGACGGCTTTGATCATGTCGAAGATCGTCAGCGCCGCGGTCGTCACAGCGGTCAGGGCCTCCATCTCGACTCCGGTCTTCGACACGGTCTTCACCGCGGCGGAGATGGCCACCGCATCCGGGCGAAGCTCGAAATCGACGTCGATGCCGGTCAGCGGCAGCGGATGGCACAGCGGGATGAGGTCGCTGGTGCGTTTGGCGCCCATCACCGCGGCGATGCGCGCCACCGGCAGGGCGTCGCCCTTGGGCAGCCCGGCTTGCGCGATCATGTCGATGACCTCAGGCCGGGTGGTGATGGTTCCGGTGGCCACTGCTCGTCGTTTCGTCACGTCTTTGTCTCCGACGTCGACCATCTGGGCAGTTCCGGTCTCGTCGACGTGGCTGAGTTTCATGCGATCTTCCACGTCATCAGCCTATCTCCCACAGCTGAGAACGGATCGTCTGCGCCTGGCTGCTCGGGCGAGACGAAGACGAGATGGGTGGCTTCGGCATAGCTGTGGAGCAGGTGGGAACGGGACCCGCCGACGAACTCGAGTCCTTCGTCGGTGAGCCTGGCACGACGGACCTGGAGTTTTCCTGCCGGATGAGTCTCGTCGAATCCGTGGGCCAAGCGGTGGTAGGCGACCTCGCGGGGTGGCTCGTGTCCGCTCAGGCCGAGCAGAGCAGGGCGGATGAAGAGTTCGAAGCTGATGAGTGTGCTCACCGGGTTGCCCGGCAGCGCCACCCAGGCATGGTCGGCCAGGCGTCCCCGCCCCTGCGGTCCCCCGGGCTGCATGGCGATGGGTTCGAAGACCATGGAGGAGTTCGCGTCGAGTTCGGCGGCGAGTCTGACCACCTCGTGGGCGCCCTTCGATATGCCGCCGGTGGAGACGACGAGATCTGCGGAGCTGGCCCGCACCGTCTCGAGCAGCCGCTGCGGATCGTCCGGGACGAAGGCGACGTCGACGGCGACGCCGAGACGCCGCAGTCCTGCCGAGAGCGTCACGGAGTTCGCGTCGTTGATCCCGGCGGCCGCCTCAGCGGTGATCTCGTCGCCGGTGCTCACGACAAGCACTCGCGGCAGCGCCTGCACAGGCAGCTCGCTGATGCCGCAGGCCGCGGCCACACCGAGGTGGGCCGGTGTGAGCATCGTGCCCGCCCTGAGGACGGTCTGGCCGGCGCGGACATCGCTGCCGCGGACCCGGACGAAGGCACCCACGTCGGCGTCGACCGGGACCTCGAGCGTGATGGACTCGGTCCCGAAGACTCCCGGTGAGGTGTCCTCGATCTTGACGATGGTGTCGGTGCCCGGCGGCAGCGGTGCCCCTGTCATGATCTCCACTGCTGTTCCCGCTGCGACCGCCTCACCGCGAGATCCGGCGGCGACGCGTCCGCGCACCGGGACTGGTCCCAGCTGATCAGCACGGGAAGTTCCGGTCGGCGGCGCATCCCGAGCGTTGAGAAGATCGTCGACGGTCGCAGCGGCGAGGGCGTAGCCGTCCATGCTCGAGTTGTCGAAGCCGGGCACGTCGATCGGTGAGGCCACATCGGCGGCCAGTCGGCGCGGCGCGGCGACCAAGGAGGCCAGCGGCAGCGTCTCCGTCCCGAGGAATGGCGCGATCGTCTCGTATATCCGCTCACGATGCATCTTCGCAGTAGTCATGGGACGATGATATCGACACGCTTTCAAGGAGGATGACGCAATGGAGAAGATCGGCCTGCCCATGCCGGTGCTGAGAACTCCGACAGTCGACCCGGGCGAGGAGTTCACTGCCCACAGCGAGAGCGCTCTGCTCGACACCTTCGATCGTCGCGCTCGCGACCTCCGCATCTCGCTCACGGACTTCTGCAATCTGCGCTGCACGTACTGCATGCCGGAAGAAGGCGTCGAGTTCATGTCCCGCGATTCCGCGATGACCGGCGACGAAATCGTCCGCTTCGTCCGCATCGCCGTGGAGAAGTTCGGCGTCGATCAGGTCCGATTCACCGGGGGCGAACCGCTGACCCGCAAGGACATCAACGAGATCATCGCCGGTGTCGCGGCGCTGCAGCCGCGTCCGAATATTGCGCTGACGACGAATGCGATCGGTCTGGACAAACGCGCTGCGGCGTTGAAGGACGCCGGATTGGATCGCATCAACGTCTCGCTCGACACGATCGATCCGTCGACCTTCGAACGCATGACCCGACGTCCGTTCCTCAAACGGGTCCTCGACGGCATCGACGGGGCGAAGGATGCCGGACTCCAACCTGTGAAGATCAATGCCGTGCTGCTGCCGGGGATCAACGACGCACAGGCCCCCGATCTTCTGCAGTGGTGCCTCGAACAGGGCTTGAGTCTGCGGTTCATCGAACAGATGCCCTTGGATGCCGGTCATTCCTGGGACCGGACGTCGATGATCACCGCAGCCGATATCTTCGCACTCCTCGAACCCCGTTTCGTGCTCACTCCGGATTCGGCCCCTCGCAACGGTGCCCCGGCCGAGAAGTTCCTCGTCGCCGATCGTCGTCGTCCCGACGCAGTCCTCGGAACAGTCGGGATCATCGCTTCGGTGACCCGTCCGTTCTGCGCCGACTGCACTCGCACTCGCCTGACCGCGGAGGGCCGCGTGCGCACCTGCCTGTTCTCCCGCACCGAGGTCGATCTGCTCAGCGCAATGCGCAACGGTGCCTCGGACGAATCGATTGCGAACCTGTGGAAGGGTGCGCATTGGAAGAAGCTCGCCGGTCATGGGATGGACACGGAATCATTCGAGCAGCCCCAACGTCCCATGAGTGCTATCGGAGGGTAAGTGTCCACCATCACCGTTCGGTTCTTCGCCGCAGCCCGCGAGGCCTTCGGCGCCCGCGAATCCCAGATCCGCGCCGGTTCCGTCGCTGAGCTCCTCACCACCCTCGCCGAGGCGGCCGATCCCCAAGCAGCGGCGGTGCTTTCGCGCTCGAGCTTCCTCGTCAACTCCGTGGCCGCCACCGACCGGTCCGCTGCGCTGTCCGACGGTGACACCGTCGACGTCCTCCCACCGTTCGCCGGTGGCTGAGTCCCTGGTTTCGGACGCTGGCGAAGGACCGCGTTCCGTCAGCGCTGGTGGGCAGCCGACCGTGACAGATAGGCCAGGTACCCGCCGCTGATCGAGGTCACGTCGATGCCGCGTGAGCGCAGCTGTGCGGCCGTCTTGGCCGAACGCACTCCTGACCGGCAGTAGAGTGCCACACCGGGTGCTGACTCGGCCGGCGACTGTCGGCTGATCGTCTCAGTCGACGGCAGCCTGGTCGGGTCGGCCAGCAGCTCGTCCATGGGAATATGGAGAGCACCGGGAACCATCCCCGAGGCGACCTCGTCGTCATCGCGGATATCGACGAGGACCGCCTCGTCGTCGACCTCCTGCCAACTGAGCGTGGCGAGGCCCAGGGTACGCTCCTGATCCGCCGTCTCCGACCCGGTTTCTGCCGACTCGCCGATCGCGCTGACAGGGGCGAATGAGTCCTGTTCGTAGTCGCCGCGATGCTGTTCGAGGTCGGTGACCGGAGATCTGCCGGGGATCGGTGAGACCGGTACGATCTCCCATCCGACGTCGAGGCTGCTGTGGATGGCCACACTGTTGTGCAGCGGCGTGCCGATTCCGGTCAGCACCTTGATGGCTTCCATCGCCATGGCTGAACCGATGCTACCGCACAGGGGTCCGAGGACTCCGGCGACCGAGCAGTCGGGCACGCTACCCGGTGCGGGAACCTCGGGATAGAGGTCGCGCAGGGTGGCGCCGTGTTCGGCATCGAAGACGGCGACCTGCCCGTCGAAGCCGAGGATCGTTCCCCACACGAGGGGGATGCCGAGAATCTCACAGGCATCATTGGCGAGATAGCGGGTGGCGAAGTTGTCGCTTCCGTCGATGACGATGTCGATGCCGTCCAGAGTGTCGAGGGCATTGTCAGGGGTCAGCAGCGCAGGGATCGTGCGGACCTCGATCGACGAGTTGATTCCGCTCATCCGCTGCTGGGCAGAATCGATTTTGCGCGTGCCGATGGCCGCCTCGGTGTGGATGACCTGTCGATGCAGATTGCTCAGCTCGACGATATCGGGATCGACCACGGTGATCGTGCCGATGCCGACGGCCGCAAGATAGCTGAGAATCGGGGCGCCGAGTCCCCCGGCACCGATGACGAGGACATGCGAGTCGAGCAGTGCCGCCTGCGCGCTCTCCCCGAACCCGGACAGTCGGATCTGGCGAGCGTAGCGGGTCCGGTCGGCAGGGCCGAGGCGTGAAGTGGACATGGCTCCATTCTAGTTCGGCTGTGTGGTCAGCGCCTGAGCCGTTCTCTCGGCGTCTTCGCCTTTGCTGTGAGCCTCAGCAGTCGAGATAGTCGACGACAGTGCCCGCTGTCAGCTCTTCTGTGCCGCGCGGAGAATCGGTGGTGCGGGGGATTCTGATGATCACGGCGGCTGCGGCGAAGTTCGGCAGTCTGGCGCGGTCGGAGGCGAGGATCTCTCCTGTCTCAGTGAAAGTGCCGGGACGGAAGGTGACAGCGTTGCCGTGGCGGCGGAGGCTCGGACCCGCGAGGATGCCCTTCCGCCATCTCTGCCGCAGTGTCTTTCCGGCCAGCAGCGAGCCGGCGAAGAGGTGAAAGGCGACGAAGGCTCCCTGCGGTGTGCCTGGCAGATGGAGCAGCGGCAGGGTGCCGTAGTGTCCGAATCCCTGAGGGGATCCGGGTCGCATACCCAGTCGGCGGAAGGTCGAATGGTCAGGCTCCAGGGTCTGGCGGACGACTTCGAAGGCTCCGGCGCTGATTCCGCCGGTCGTCACGACGAGATCGGCCTCGGTCTCCAAAGCTGTCAGTACGCCGCGCAGCTGCCCGGGATCGTCGCTGCAGGTGGCCTCGATGGCTTCGGCGCCGAGGTCGCGGACGGCGGCGGCGAGCATCGGCAGGTTCGAGTTGAAGATCTGGGGGCCGACCGCCTCGGTGCCGGTGTCGGCTGCGTGGTCGGGACTGCGGATTTCGTCTCCGGTGACGATCACCCCGATGCGGGGTCGGCGGGTCGCTTCGATTTCGGTGATGCCGAGCATGGCGAGGGTGCCGACTCCGGCGGATGTGATCCGCGCACCAGCAGGCATTACGGTCTCCCCGCGGCTGATGTCCTCACCGACCGAGCGGATGTTCCAACCGGGGCGCACGGCTTCGGGAAGGGAATCGATCCGGATGGCCTCGGGAGGCGGCCCGGTCTGCAGGGCGTCGGTGAGTTCGACGGGGATGACAGCCTCGGTGCCGGTGGGGACGGGAGCCCCGGTCATCACGCGCACGCCGCATCCCGGCTGCAGGGCGACGCGGTCGTGACCGGCAGGCGTGTCGCCGACGACCCGGATGGCCTCCCCGTGCCGAGCCGCGTTCAGGGCTTGGGAGTCGAGGGCGAATCCGTCCATCGCCGAGGCGGCAAAGGCGGGCACCGAGCGTGGAGCCGTGATGTCTGTTCCAATGGTGCGTCCGGCGGCGAACTTCGCGGGCACCACCTCGGTGTGCGGCACCGGTGCCGATCCGGCGATGAGCTCGGAGTAGTCCTCTGGGTCCAATGATGTCCTTCCCTCGCATCGATCCTACGCGTCGCGGACCGATGATTCGGTGCAGGTCAGGCCGTGTTCGTCTACAGTGTGGAGCGTGGACACTGACCGAGCGGTAACCATCGGATCCTCACAGCTGAAACTGCTCAGCTGGGAGGCCGCCGCGACTGCCCTGTTGGCGATCTCTGCGGTAGTGCTCTTCGGCGTGGGAACAACGTTTCCGCAGGTCCGAGGCTTCGGCTATGTGCCGATGCTCGCGGCCCTGGTCATCGCGTGGAGTGTCAATCGGAGTTTCGCCCGGGATCTCAGCATCATCACCGCATGTCTTGCACTCATCTCGGCGATCTCGGTCGAGGCCGATATCTCGTGGACGAACATCGCGCGGATGGGTGTGGTCCTCTCCGCCGTCGTCATCGGTCCGTGGCTGGTGACCCGGTATGTGTTCAAGGACAAGACGATCCAGTACCCGATGCGGCGCGGCCGACCCTGGTCGCGGCTCGAATGGGGGTGGCTGGTCTTCGTCGTCGTGGTCGCATGGGCGGTGCTGCCCCAGTACTTCATGCGCACCGGGGTCTACCTCAACTGGCCGCCGCTGACGAACTGGTCGGAGATCATCCGCCTGTTCTTCGGAGTCAACGCCGTGGGCATCTGGGACGAACTGTTCTTCATCTGCACCGTCTTCGCCCTGCTGCGCAAACACTTCGCGTTCTGGACGGCGAACGTCTTCACCACGATCATCTTCGTCTCGTTTCTCTGGGAGCTCGGCTATCGGTCGATCGGTCCGCTGCTGACGATCCCCTTTGCACTCGTGCAGGCCTTCATCTTCACCCGCACGAAGTCGCTGCCCTATACGGTCACGGTGCATCTGCTCTTCGATGCGCTCGTGTTCCTCACGATCGTCTACGCCCACCACCCGCAGGCGCTGCCCATCTTCATCGGCGTCTGAGCCTCCAGCACGTCGGCGTCTGAACGCCCAGCACGTCGGCGTCTCAGCCCCCGCGCTGGCGTCGGAATCCCCACCCGCCTCGACGCATCCCACCTGCCTTGACGCACCCGACCTGCCTTGACGCATCACACTCGCCACGACGCATCCCACACCATTACCCATACAGCCTCCCGCCAATGCCAATTCCTCCCCTCAGCGCGGCACCTTGCACCGGTGCGGCCAAAACCTCCTGCAGGAACAGGGTGTTCTGCCGCTGGCGGTGGGTGATGCGCCTCCGGGAACGCCGAAGGCCCCTCGAACACACCTATTCGAGGGGCCTTCACGGACCAGATTCCCTGGTCAGATTCCATTGCCAGAAGCGTCAGCGGATTCCGCGCAGCAGCTTGAGCATAGGCTTCGTCAAGGTCAGCGCGAGCAGACCGAGCACAACCGACGAACCGCCGACCGACAGCCAGTATGGTGCCTGGTTGGCAGCGTCGAAGTACCCGCCGAGCACACCGGACAGCGCCGTTCCCACACCTGACGCGAGGAAGAACACGGCGATCATCTGGGACTGGAACACCTTCGGAGCGACCTTCGTCGAGAACGACAGCCCGACCGGCGAGATGAGCAGCTCACCGAAGACGAAGACAGCCAGAATCAGGGCGACCCACAGCAGCGGCGTCTCATTGGGACCGGCGCCCGCGAAGGGCAGGAACATGAGGAATCCGACGCCGATGCACACGAGCGACAGGCCTGCCTTGACCGGCGTCGAGATCTGCTTCGGGCCGAGCTTCATCCACATGGTCGCGAACAGCGGTGCGAAGACGATGACGAAGAAGGCGGGAATCAGCTGGATCCAGTTGATCGGCATCTCCCAGCCGAAGATCGACCGGTTGAGCTGAGTGTCCGAGTAGACAGTGAGCACGCCGAAGATCTGCTGATACATCGACCAGAACACCACAACTGTGATGAAGAACGGGATGAATGCGAGCACTCGAGAGCGCTCGTCGGAGTTCGTCTGCGGCGAAGTGTACATGACGATGAAGTAGCAGGCGGCCGCGCCGGCAGAGATTCCAGCGATCCACCAGTCGAGATTCTCAGGATTGACGATCTTCGTCACCCACAGAATGACGGCGAGGAGAATGACGACCACGACGGCCACGGTGAAGAGGTAGAGCTTGTTCTTCGGCAGCGGATTGACTGCAACACGGGATTCCGGCGGCAGGCTCTTGCGACCGGTGAGATAGATGATGAGACCGAGAGCCATACCGACGGCGGCGGCTCCGAATCCATAGTGGAAGCCGATGTTCTGCTGCAGAAGGCCGGTGAGCAGCGGGCCGATGAGCGCACCGATGTTCACGCCCATGTAGAAGATCGTGAAGCCGGCGTCACGACGCGGGTCCTTCTCTTCGTAGAGTTCGCCGACCAGCGCCGAGGCGTTCGCCTTCAGACCACCGGACCCGAGCGCGACGAGGATGAGACCGACTGCCACTCCCCCGAAGCCGGGGATGAGCGCCAGGCAGATGTGGCCGATCATAATGATGATCGCGGAGTAGAAGAGGACCTTCTCTGCTCCGGCGAGACGGTCGGCGACCCAGGCGCCGAGGATCGTGGCGAGGAAGACCGCACCGCCGTACGCACCGACGATCCCCACGGCTGTGCCCTGCTCCATCCCCATGCCGCCGTCAGTGACGCTGAAGTAGAGGTAGAGGGCGAGGATACCGTTCATCCCGTAGTAGGAGAAGCGCTCCCACAGTTCCAGGCTGAACAGCTGCAAGAGCGGCAGGGGGTGTCCGAAGAAGCGGGTATCGCCGCGGACTGCCTCGGTCGTCGAGGTGCTTGAAGACATTGTGTGCTTTCCGTAGTGGTGTGAAATGCCACGTTCCGTGTGCTGTTTCACGATGGACCAGCGGATATATTACTCCTCGGCCATCCCGCGGTCACCCCAGGCAGACACTGGGACACAGCGTCCCAGAAAGCGGAAAGTCAGAGTGATTCAGATCTCTTCTGCGGCCTCAGACACGCGCTGTCGCGACCGCTTGGCCGCCTTCCGATCGTCACGTCTGCCGACGATCAGATTGAGCACTCCGGCACACAGAACGATCACCGAGGCGGCCACCGGGACAGCCATCGCCACAGCCGTCCCCTGATCCTCGGCGAGGATGCCGTTGATCGCCGAGGACACCGATTGGCCGACGATGATCGCCGATCCTGCCATCGACATCACCGTCGCGGAACGACCAAGCGGGGCCCGTTCGGCTGCGAGGCTGAAGAGGGTGACGAGGCTCGGCCCGATTCCCGTTCCCATGAGCAGCAGGGCCAGGACGATGATCGGCATCGATTCCGTCGACGCGAGGATGACCGATCCCGTGACCAGGATCGGCGCGAAGCACAACAGCCGTGCCCACAGCGCAAACGTTGCCGGGAAGAGCGCCACCGAGATGGCCAACACAGCCGAGCCGATGCCCATCACCCCGTAGATGAGGCCGGCTTCCTCCGGCCGGCCGATGTCATTGGTCAGGGCGGTCAGTGCCGTGAGGGTGGATCCGAACACCATTCCGACGCCGAAGACGCCGAGGATGATGACGAAGACTCCGGCGGTGAACATGTCCTTTGCCGGTGCGCGCTCGCCGAGGCTGTTCGACGTCCCCGTCGAGCGTGCCCGACCCGTCGGGTGCAGGGCGAATGCCGAGACGAAGATCAGCGTCATCACGATCGCCCCGATGATGGGGGCGACCGGATTGAAGAACGTCGCCAACAGTCCGACAAGGAAGGGTCCGAAGACGAAGATGACCTCATCGGCGGCGGATTCGTAGGCCATCGTGGCGTTGAGGACCTTCGGCCGCCTCGGCGACGGCAGTGTCGTCAAGACGATGTCGACGATCCGTGAGCGTGACATCGGTGCCACCTGAGGCGAAGTGGCGCCGATCGCGAACGCGGCGATGAAGACGACGAAGTCGGGCAGCGGACTGAATACGACCCACGCCATGAAGGTCAGGGCCAAACAGTTGAGGACACCGGCGATGAGCAGAACATAGCGCTGCCCCCACCGATCGGCTGCCGCGCCGATGAACGAGCCGAACAGTGCCGTGCCCAATCCGACCATGGCGGAGTTGACTCCGCCCAGGCTCAGCGATCCGCGGCCCGCCACAACGAGCGTGAGGACGCCGACGACGATCATGGCGAACGGCATGCGGGCGACGAACGCGATCGGGAAGTAGCTGCGGCCGACGGCCGAGAACAGAGTCGGTGAGGACGGCTGTCCGGAAGAATGCCGAGCCCGGGCGGGAAAATCGCTGTCAGTCATATCAATCCAGTTTCTGCTCCCGATCGTCCGGGAGGTCGTGCCGCCGTGGTGACCTGGATCAAATCACTCGGTAGATGCACTCTGGTGGTCGGAGAAAGTCGAACCGGACGGTTCCCCTTCAGGCTACTGCGTTTGGCCACTCGATTCGAGTGGAAGCGAACCAGGAGACGTTGAGCTTCGTCACCAATGCACGGACCCCATTCCCATCCCCGACTCAGAAAGAACGCAGATCGGTCTGCGAGGATGACGGATATGAACTTCTTGTCTCGCGTCATCGTCAACGCATGTGCGATCTGGGTGGCCGCCTGGATTCTGCCGGGCGTGACGATCACAGGGAACCGGGTCGTCGAGGAGCAGGCCGGAGCCATTCCGGCGATGATCATCTCCTACCTCGTCATCGGCCTCATCTTCGGGTTGGCGAATGCCTTCATCAAACCGATCCTCAGCTTTGTCTCCGCCCCGATCACGTGTCTGACTCTGGGCCTGTTCTCCATCGTCATCAATGCGATCATGCTGGCCCTGACGAGTTGGCTCAGCGGGTTCACACCCTTCGAGTTCAGCATCGATTCGTTCTTCTTCTCCGCCATCCTCGCGGCGATCATCGTCTCGATCGTCTCCGCCCTGCTCGGATGGCTGGTCCCGGACAGAAGCGCCGAGCACGACCGGAGATGAGCAAAGTCCTCTACGCGATGTAGACTGTGGCTGAGAGTCAGCTGACCACCAGAAACATCGCCGGAGGAGACCATGTCCAATATCGCCGCCCCGAAGAGAACCCGCAATTCCGCATCGTTTGCCGATGTCATCGTCTTCGTCTTCGCCTTCGCGCTCTTCCTGTTCGGGCTCTACCTCTTCGGAGCCTCGTTCTCCTCACCCGAGGGAACCGAGTTCTGGGTGTTCTGGGGCGGTCTGCTCGCGTCGAGCTTCGCTTTCCTCGTACCGATCGTCTACCGCTGGGCCCGCGACTCTCGCGGCTGATCCCCCGGCAGGTTCACGAAGGGCCGCTGCGCTGATGCGCAGCGGCCCTTCGTCGTCCGTGCTCAGTTCGTGCTTCCCCGTGACAGTCGTCGCCGGCAGAATTCCATGATCGCCGAGGCGGCTTCCTCCGATCGCTCGTAGTGTACGAGGTGGCCTACCCCGCTCAATTCCACGAATTCGACATCGGCGAGCTCCGCGGCGAATGCTCGGGTGGGTTCGATGGGGGCGATTGCATCCTTGTCCCCGGCGATGACGAGCGTGGGCATCGTCAGGTGGTCGGCCACCTCGGTGACGGTGTGAGCGACGGACGTCGCGAAGGCCTCCGACAGGGATCCTCGGTCGGCGAACGACGAAAAGTGCCTGCCGTGCTGGTCATGGATGAACCGGCGCAGCCCGGGGTCGCGGGTCGTGGCCATGGCCATGCTCATGGCCCGCACGATCGCAGGATTGCTCAGCAGGCAGCGACCGGCGCGCTCGGGCAGTCGCGCACCGAGGGCGTAGTACACGCGGGTCGCCGCGGTGAGGAACCGTGCGGGCCCTTCCAATGCGGGACTGGTGATCGGGTTGATGAGCACGAGCTCGTCGACCGACTCACGGTGCCGAGCCGCGAGGTGGCTGACCAGGATCGACCCGAACGAATGACCGACGAGGATCGGCGTCGCCCCTGTCTGCCGACCGATATCGGCACGAAGGGCCACGAGGTAGTCGACGAACGCAGAGAGCGAGGACCCCGAGTCCAGCGGCGCAGTGAGCCCGAACCCGGGCAGATCAGGGACGATCACCTCGCGGTCGGTGACGCTGCCGGCGATGAGGTCCATTCCGTGATGGTCTCCTCGGAACCCGTGCACCATCAGCAGAGGGCGCTGCTGACGGTCCCCCGGATAGACCCATGCGGCCGTGCTGTGCGAACCCAGGCGAATGTCGATTCGCTGTGATGGCCGTGACCGCAACTCAGCCGGCTTCGGTGGTGTATACGGAGCTGACCGCACGGCGGGGAACGACCACGACGGGCACGGGCAGTACACGCAGCAGACGACGGGCTCGCGCACCGATGGCGACCTTGCCTCCGCGGCCGAGCCGGCTCGAGCCGATGAATGCGAGGTCACCGGGTTGCCATTCGATGGCCTCGGCAGCCTCTTCGATATCGGCCCCCGCTTTCGACTTCACTGTTGCCCGCCCCGAGGCGAGCATCTCCGAAGCCTGGTCGGCCAGCACCGCTCCCCCGTATTGTTCGGCGAATTCGGTGATCTCGGCGACCTCGTCGTCATAGAGTCCGTCGTCCTCGATCAGTGAGAGCAGTCGCAGGTCGACTCCCAGGCCGAAAGCCGATTCGATTGCTGCGCCGATGAGTGACGAAGCACCTGGACGAGCACCGTAGAGTGCGGTCACGCGCGAGATCGGCCCGATATCAGACTTCCCCGAGGGAGCGAGGACGACGGGCACTGTCGATGCATGCAGCAGCGACGAGGCGACCGTGCCGATGCGCAGCTGCCGCATGAGGGTGGTGGCACGGGCGCCGATGACGATGCCCAGGGCGCCTTCTTTCTCAGCGACCTCCATGAGGCCCTTCGACTCGTTCGACGCGATGTGGATGGCACCCCTGGCCTTGACGTCATCGGGAATGAGAGCCAGGGCCTCGTCGAGCCAGTCGTCGATCTGCTGGGCCACGATTCCGGCACCGTCCTTCGGCACGGCGCTGCCGGCGAGGATCGTCGCCGATTCCGGGCGGACGATGGTGACCACGAGCTCGACATCGATGGAGCGGGCGATCGAGATGGCCAGCGAGATCGCATCCCGGCCCCGATCCGTGGCGATGTATCCGACGACAAGACGTCTGGTGGTGGCGGTCTCTGACATTCTCAACTCCTGAGGCTGCGCGTCCGACTGATGCACTTCTCCCTCGATTCTACGTCGGCGCAAACGGCGCTTCGAACTGCCGATTTCGGGAGCGGTCCTTCGTGCCCGAGCATTCCAATCGAAATAATTTGAGAAAATAATGAACAAAACTCCCACAGGCATTGAATGCTGTGCTAAATTCGACAGTGCAATTACGGATTCGCAGACATCACCCTGATTGTATATTGACAATAGAGGACGCTGACGCCGTCCCCACGAGATCCACGACCATGAAAGGAGAGCAGTTTCGATGTTTAATTCTCTTGCATGCCCCGACCTTCGAACACGTCGGCATGAATATGCTGCCTGCCCGATTGGCGGACAAGGACTCGTCGGCTGATACAGCCGTCTTTCACGTCTTTTCCACCGGTTGGCTTCCGGCCGCCGTTGTCCCCTGAGCCACCGGTTGCCTGAGATCCGGCATCTTTCACGCCTGGCATGTGTCCAAGTCATTTCGGCTAGCCTGCAGTGCTGCACCACCGCACGCAGCAACCTCTGACCCAGACACACCACGACGGACTCGTTGAGTTCGGACTCTGATCTGCTGTCACCGCGGATAGTCACGGTATGACTGTGTACGTTCGCAGCGTTGCCCATCATTCCGAGTCCACTGCCTTTTCGAGTTTCGTTGCCATTTCGATGAACCTGTCATTTCAATGACACCTTGCCACAGTGGCGGTCCTCTGCCTTTCTGCGGTGCACCCATTGTCGGGTGATTCATTGTCATTGATGCGACATTTTCGGATTCTGTCTATCTGATCGCCATTCCGGGATATCTCCTGCCTATTTGCGGATATCCCCTGCCTGAAAACCACGAGGAAGAATTGTGTCGACCACATTCCCATTCACCTATCCACGCCGCTGGGCCCTGAGCACCGGGATGAAGCTCATCCGCTGGGCTCGCCGCCCAGCTCCAAGCACCGAAGACCGTCGCCAGAAGGCGGCCCGTCGCCAACAGAGCCGCCTGCGCGAACACGCTCGAGAGCAGCGTGTCCGTGAACTGCGCGAACGGGACATCGTGCGCTACCTCAGCCAGGTCAGGCCATACATCTGAGTCACCACTGCCCGAGTCTGCGGACTCGGGCAGTGTCTCCAAACAACGGCACGTTCTGTGCTGAGCGTCACTCTCCGCCGATTTGGTCTCTCACCCACACGTGGGTAATATTGATCAGGCAAGCGGGGGTATGGCGCAGTTGGTAGCGCGTCTCCATGGCATGGAGAAGGTCAGGGGTTCGAATCCCCTTACCTCCACCGCTGAAAGGCCGGAATCCGAATCAGGATTTCGGCCTTTCGTCGTCCCCACCCTTCTCTGCTACCTGACGGGGGCTCAGCAACCTGGCGCCAGGTTGCTGAGCCCCCGTCAGGTAGCAATCAGGGGGAGGATTCTAGGTTGAGGAGGTGGCGCTTCTTCTCCTCTCCCCATGCGTAGCCGGTCATTGATCCGTCGGCGCCGATGACGCGGTGGCAGGGAACGATGATGCTGATGGGGTTCTTCCCATTGGCGGCTCCGACGGCCCGTGCGGCGCCGGGGCGTCCCAAGTTCCCGGCCAGCTCTCCGTACCCGGCGGTGCGGCCGAAGGGGATCAGGGTCAGTGCCTGCCACACCGAGCGTTGGAATTCAGTGCCCTTTGCCGCAAGCGGCAGATCGAACCGAGTGCGTCTGCCCGCGAAGTACTCCCCCAGCTGCGTCTCTGTGCGGTGGAAGATCTCCAGATCCCCCGCCGGCGTCGGATCGCTGCCGAAGGTTCTGCGCAACCGCGCATCGATCTCGTCGGACACCTCCAGGTAGAGGCCCGTGAGGCAGATTCCGTCCGAGGTGGCCAGAATTGATCCCAGTTCTGTGTCCAGGATCGTCGTGTACACCGGCGCCGAGGCTGTCGGCAGTCGGAGAGCTCCCGTCACGACGGTTGGGCTGCCGGTGTCAGAGATTGTCGTGTTCGACGTAGTCATATCTGTGTCTCCTCTGTGCCTGAGTATGATTCTTCGCTGTCGATCGTTGATGGTCGCGAGTGGTCAGGTCCGCGCAGCATGAGCGTGATGGGCCCAGAGCAGGTGGGTGAGGTAGGACCTCCAGGGACTGGACTTTCTCACTGTCTCGGACCAGTCACCTGTGGAGACTGAATTCCCGCCGAGTTCGGCAACGGCCTTCTTCACTCCGAGGTCGGAGCCCATGAACACATCCGGATCGCCCAGGGCGCGCATCCGGATATAGCCGTTGCTCCATGGACCGATACCGGGGAGGGCAAGCAGATTCATGCTCGCAGCGTCGCGGTCGCTTCCGGGACCGAGATCCAGCCTGCCATCTGCCATCGCCGTCGACAGCGACTGAATAGTGCGGATGCGGCTGGCCGGCAGGGACCATTTCTCTGCGGGGACCGCGGCGATGCATTCTGCGGTCGGGAAGAGCCGATCCACACCGTCGACGATCATCTCCGTCGACAGCGCTTCTCCGGTGCCGGCGACGAGTCGCTCCAAGTGGGTGCGAGCCGCGGACAACGAGATCTGCTGACCGAGCACTGTCCGCAGCGCCAACTCTACGGGATCACTGTGTCCGGGCGACCGGATTCCAGGCAGCTCATCGACCACGCTGCGAAGCCCCGCGGATCTGAGGGTCTCAGCGATCGCCACGGGGTCGGCGTCGAGATCGAGAGTGCGCCTGGCACGGGCCACGGCGCTGCCCAGATCGCGGGTGTCGGCCAACCGGAGGCGGCACGCGATGAAGTCTCCTGCGCCTTGCCGCAGCGTGATGACGGCTGGTCCATGGGCCAACCTCATAGAGCGCGTGTAGGCACCGTCTGATATCGATTCGATCCCGGCCACGGCTCTCATCTCGAAGTACTTCAGCAGATGCGCAAAGTCGAACGGGGGACGGTACGCCAGTCTGAGAACGAGTTCGTCGGTCACCGGATGTTCGGCACCTGCGGTGCGCAGCTGTCGCGGGCTGATCGAATACATGTCGCGAAATGTCTCGTTGAACTGTCGGATGCTGGAGAAGCCTGCCGCGAAGGCGATCTCGCTCATCGGCATCGAGGTGGCTTCGATGAGAGTGCGGGCTGTTCTCACACGTTCCGTGCGGGCCAGGGCAAGAGGCCCGGCACCGACTTCGGCATGGAAGAGTCTGCCGAGCTGTCGGGAGCTGTAGCCGAGCGCGGCGGCCACAGACGCGACTCCCCCACGATCTACGGCACCGTCCCGGATGAGCCGCACGGCCCGGGCGACGATGTCACCGCGAGTATCCCATTGCGGCGAATTCGGACTCGCATCGGGCCGGCATCTCCGGCAGGCACGGAAACCTGCGTCTGCGGCTGCGGCAGCGGTGATGAAGAAGTCAACGTTCGCCCGGTGCGGCGTCTTTGCCGGACAGGACGGACGGCAGAAGATCCCGGTGGTGCGCACCGCGGTGAAGAACATCCCATCGAAGCGTCGGTCACGGGACGTGACTGCCTGATAGCACTGATCGGACGTGAACATAGTCCCATTCTCTGCCCCGAACGGAACAATTACTAGCGGTTTTCAGACACGGCAGTGCCTGGGACCAGACGAGGCAGGAAGCGGACGAGGACGAGCATAGCCAGCAGTTCGACGAGTGTCTGTGTCACGACCCCCGCGGGACCGATCCCCTCGCCGGTGATCGCACGCACAATCGGGAGCATGACCAGGGAATTGCGCGTCACTCCTGACAGAATCACGGCGCGTGACCGGCGTGGCCCAAGATGAAGCAGCCTTGTGACGCACCATCCGATCGCGGTCATGCCGACCGCGAAGACTGCGAAGACGATGGCCACGATTCCCAACTGTCCGGCGAATCCGGCGATCATCGGGATGACAGCGGCAGTGATGACGAGCAGCGTCACGGTCATCGCGGGGTCCATCAGACGCGTGGTCGCATCGACGGCCCCGACCAGTCTCGGTGCCCACCGGACGATCCGCTGAACGAGTACAGCAGCCGTGAACGGGACGATGATGAACAGCAGCAGTGCGCCGGCCAGCGGACGGACGGGCAGATCAACGCTCAGCCGGCCACCGGTGATCGCCCACAGCATCACCGGCAGCAACAGCAGCTGTGCGATCATGAGCACGGGAGTCAACGTCAGAAGCAGATCAGCAGCACCCCCGGCAGCACGTGTGAATGCGATGACATAGTCGATGCAGGGACACAGCAGCACGATGAGCACCGCCGGCAGCAGAGGATCAGCGATGTCGAAGACCGCAATGAGACCGGCGACGACCAATGGGACGACGAGGAAGTTCAAAGCCGCCACCACCGCGAGGAAACGCAGATCGCGAACCGCGCGCATCCCTGTGTCGAACGGGATGTCGAGAAACGTGAGGAAGAGCAGCACGATGAGGCACGGGGCCAATGCTGCTTCGGCGAGAGCGGCGAAGCCGGTGATGCCGGCCCCGAGGACGACTCCGAACGCCGCGCCGCCGAACCACCAGAGTGTCCGGACCGACAAACTGCGGGAGTGCTTCGCCGAACATGAGGCATTTCGCTCCGGCCCCGAATGTGGAGGAGTCGACAATTCGGATCAGAAGATCAGTCGGATTCGGGCCAGTAGTGGGAATCCGGCAACGACCGTCTGCCGAAAATGGCTTGGCCGACGCGGACGCAGTCCGCTCCCTCTTCGATGGCGACTTCGAAGTCACCGGACATCCCCATCGACAGCCGAGCGGGGCCGAGCAGGTCAGGATCGGTCTCGCGAACCCGGTCACGCAGGCTGCGCAGCAGCTGGAAGCAGGGACGGACGCGGTCGATGTCCGAAGAGAGGATCGCCAGGGTCATCAGCCCCTGCACCTTGAGGGACTCGAATGCTCGAATATCTCGGAGAAAGCCGAGGAGTTCTTCCGGGGGCATGCCGAATTTGGAATCCTCGGCGGACGTATTGACTTGGACGTACACGTCGAGGCTTCGCCCTTGCGCTTGGAGCCGTCGGTCGAGGGCTCTGGCGACCTTGAGCCTGTCGAGGGCCTGGAACTCGCCTGCGAACTCCGCCACGTCTTTGGCCTTGTTCGACTGGAGATGCCCGATCACCGCCCAGTCGATGTCGAGATCAGCCATCTCATCCGATTTCCGGTGGGCTTCCTGCACCTTGTTCTCTCCCAGCTTCGCACAGCCGGCGGCGACGGCGAGGCGGATGCGCTCTTGGGGAACGGTCTTGCTCACGGGCAGCAGCTCGATGTCGGTTCGGTCCCGCCCGGCACGCTCGGCGGCAGCGGCTATCCGGCGCTCCACCCCTGCGATATTGGCTCGGAATTCCTCGACCGTCGTTGCCGTCGAATACTGTTCGTCGTGATTGAGTCCGTTGTCGTCTCCCATATTGTCATCGTACTCAGGTTCTGTGCCCGTGCATGCGGTGCTCACGCCACGATGCGGGCCCGAGCGGTCGGTCCCCGCCCGGTCATCGATTTGGCGTCCTCCCAGGCCGCGGCCAATCGCGGCCCCACCTGCTCCAATTCGGTCTCCGGCACCGTATAGGGAAGCCGGATCCACCGGTCGAGCCCGCCGACCGGAGCGAAGTTCGGTCCGGCGACGAGCCGCAGACCATGGTTCCTGGCCGCGATCGAGAGCACTCCGGAACGCGCTTCCGGCAGTTCGGCCCACAGGGCCATACCGCCGGAGGGGACGAAGAGCTTCCACTCGGGAACCCAGGACCTCACCTGCGCGACGAGTATGTCGCGAGCAGCTCTGAGCCGAAAGCGGCAGTCGGCGACTATCGCGTCATGGTTCCCCATGAGCTCAACGGTCACGAGCTGCTCGAGGACCGGTGCTCCCAGATCGAGTTCGAGGCGGGAGGAGGCGAAGTGTTCGACTCGGCGGCGGGGAATGCGCATCCAACCGATGCGCAGTCCTCCCCAGCAGATCTTGCTCATACTGCCGACGGTCACCGAGTCAGTGATCAGTGCAGACATCGGGGTCGTCGTCGGGCCGTCGTCCAACCCCAGTTCGACGAGCGACTCATCGAACACCGGAACGACACGATTCCTGCGGAGAGCCTCTGCCAGGCCCGGGCGCTGGGCCTCGGTCAGAAGCGCGCCGGTCGGATTGTGGAAATCGGGGATGAGATAGGCGCTGCGCGGACGCGTCTGGCGCATCAGCTGCTCCATGGCATCGATGTCCCAGTGATGTCCCTCGGGCCCGAACTCGAGCGGATAGGTCACCAGTGTGGCCCCCGCAGACTCGAGGGTGGCTATCGCGTTCGGGTAAGTGGGGTTTTCGATGAGTACTCGCGAGGTCCCCCGCGTTCCGCCTCGGCGTGTGGACTCACCCGATTCGACGTCGAGGAGGGCCCGGACGGCGATGGCCGCTCCGCCGAATGCCCCGGACGTGATGAGGATCTGGTCGGGGTCCGTCGGCGTGCCCCGCCGTGTGTGCCGATCGGCGATGATCTCACGCAGGACCGGAAGACCCGAAGGATAGTACCCGGTCCCTGGGAGGTAGGCGCCCAATCGCGACAGTGCCCGTTCATAGGCTTCGAGGATGTTCGGGGAGGCGGCCGGCGCGGTGCAGGTGAGGTCGATCTCCGTGTCATCCGCTCCCGCAGGTGAGAGCAGATGATCGATGCGACCACCGGGAACACGGGGCAGCTGCACAACGCTGCCGGAAGCGCGTCGAGTCAGGATGTACTCCTGGTCCCGCAGCTGTGCATAGGCACGCCCCGTCGTCGTCCGCGACAGCCCGATCGCGACTGCGAGTTCCCGCTCACTCGGCAGCCTCGCCCCGACCTGGATGCGCCCGTCGGTGATCGCTGCGGCCAGTGCTGCGGCAAGCGATTCGAAGACCGGCGCCTTCCACGGACCGCTGCCGATGACGTCCACGATGCGCTTCGCGCCCACGACCGGTGTGTTCACAAGGCAATCCTCATGAGACCACTTTCCCGCAACTGGCTATTTCCCACAAGACCAATTTCGGCCATGATGGAGGTGCCACCCTGATCGCAGCCCACAGAAAGCCACCGGATGACAACGATGAGAGCACCGAAACGTCAGCTCGCCAACGTCGGCCCCATCGAACAGCTGCGCGGAGGACGACTGTGGCGACGCTTCCCCCAGCTGCTCCTCGGCCTTTACCTCTTCGGCGCCTCCATGGCGATGATGGTCAACGCGGGTCTCGGCATGATGCCGTGGGACGTCCTCCACTCTGGCCTCCAGAACCATGTGCCGCTGACCTTCGGCACCATCATCACCATTCTGGCCTTCCTCGTGCTGCTCATCTGGATTCCACTGCGCCAACAGCCGGGCATCGGCACGATCCTCAACGCGCTCCTCGTCGGGCCCGCACTCGACCTCACCCGTCTGTTTCTGCCGCGGCCTGAAGACCTCGGATGGAGCATCGTGCTCATGGCTGCAGGCGTCGTCCTCAACGGGGCCGCCTCGGCGATGTACATCGGCTCCCAATTCGGGCCGGGGCCGCGCGATGGACTGATGACGGGCATCTCCCGAGTCACCGGCCGGTCGATCCGACTGGTGCGCACCCTCATCGAAGTCAGCGTCGTCGCCTTCGGCTGGCTGCTCGGCGGAGTCGTCGGCGTCGGCACGGTCCTCTATGCGCTGGGTATCGGCCCGATCACCCAGGCGCTCCTCCCTGCCTTCACCGTCGAGCTGCGCCCACGTTCGATGCCGTCGACGACCGACGAAACCGGCGACGACTGAGCTGCAGGCGCCCCGAGTCTCACTCCATCGAATCGAGGATATCGGTGAGGTGGTCGAACGTGGTCAGCGGATTGACGATCGCGAATCGGGCATTCGGTCTCCCCTGGTGCGAACTGGGCACCACGAAGGCGCGCTGGTCTTCGAGGAGACGGTCCGACCACGCGTCATAGTCCGCCCGCTGCCAACCGTCGCGTTCGAACACGACGACCGAGAGTTCGGGCTCGCGCACCAGCCGCAGATGCTCCCGTCGCTTGATCTCGGTGGCGATCTGTCGAGCCAGATCGATCGAATGTCCGATCGCCTCCCGGTACGTTTCGGCACCATAGCTGGCCAGCGAATACCACAGCGGCAGTCCGCGAGGCCGCCTGGTCAGCTGGATGGCGAAGTCCGAGGGACTCCAGTCCTGCGCGTCGGTGAGCGTATCGAGGTATTCGGCCTTCTGTGTGTGCGCTCGCCGTCCCCGATTCGGATCCCGGTAGATCAGTGCGCAGGCGTCGAAGGGCGCGAAGAGCCATTTGTGCGGGTCGACGATGAGCGAATCGGCCCGCTCGACTCCGGCGAACTTGTGGCGTGCCTGCGGCGAGAGCATCGCGGCCAGACCATAGGCGCCGTCGATGTGGAGCCAGAAGTCGAACTCGTCCTTGAGCGCGGCGATCCCAGCGATGTCGTCGATCGTGCCGAAGTTCGTCGTCCCCGAGGTGGCCACAACCGCGATCACGGCATCGCCGTGCTCGGCCAACGCCTCGCGCACCCCCTCGGGGCGCAGGATCCCGTCTTCGCCCGTGGCCACGGGAGCGATGTCGACGTCCATGACCTCAGCCGCCGAGGCGACCGATGAGTGGGCCTCGGCACTGCACACGATCACCCACCGCCCCGGGCGGGCCGTGCCGAGCTTCTCCTTCTGCGCATTGCGTGCAGCCACGAGTGCGGACAGGTTCCCTATCGTCCCGCCTTGGACGAACACTCCCCCTGCAGCCTCAGGCAGCCCGAACTCTCCGGCCAGCCAGCGCAGAACCTCGTTCTCCGCGTGGACGACTCCGGCACCCTCGAGCCAGGAGCCGCCGTAGAGGGCGCTGGCGGAGACGACGAGGTCGAAGGCGACAGCGGCCTTCGTCGGCGCACTGGGAATGAAAGACAGGTACTTCGGATGGTCCGTGGAGATGCAGGCGGGAGCGAAGATGTGCTCGAAGATCGCCAGGGCCCGCGCGGACCCGAGCCCCTCCTCGGTGACGGTGGGTCCGGCCAGCCTGCGCAGCTCGGTCTCCGAAGTCGGATGATCGAGTGGAGTGTCCTCGGCCAGAGTGCGGCGTCGGGAGTATTCGAGGACCAGATTGACCAGGTTGCGAGTCTCGTCGGAGACGACGTGCATGCGGGAATGAAGACTGTCGGTCATGGGAGCTCCTCGAAGGCTGTCGATGGCGATGACGATGGGGATCACCCACCGCATACGAGACTAACGGCAACCGAGGGAATTGTGCGGTTCGCGAGAAGCGATCGCAAGTTCTGATTTTCAGTCATAATATCTTGCGATTCGGTCGTGCACTCGGGTACATTCGCCCTATGAGCGCCGACCACCCTCCCGAGTCGACACCGAGCCGGGCCAAGGAAGCCATCACCGGAGCAGGTCTCTCCCAGCGCCGCGTCGCCGAGGCGCTCGGCATCGACGAGACGAAGCTGTCCAAGGCGCTGTCCGGGCGGCGCCGGTTCACCGCCGAGGAGCTGCTGGGTCTGGCCACTGCGACCGGGGTGACCGTGCGGTGGCTGCTCGGCGACGAATCGCCGGTCTCTGCGCTCCCGCCGACCTCGACGACCGCCTTCGGCAGCGACGAGGAGGCGACACCGAAGCGCAGCATCGCCGAGGCAGCTTGGACGCTCTTCGGCCGACACGGCTTCGACGCGGTGCGCATCGCCGATGTCGCTGCGGCCTCCGGCGTCTCCGCGCCGAGCATCCACTACTACTTCGCAAACAAGTCCGAGCTCTTCGACGCCGCTCTCGACTTTTCGGTCAAGCTGGCCTTCGACCGGCAGATCGCCTGGCTCGATGACATCGCCGATCCCGCCCACAGGCTCGAACGGCTCCTCGAGCTGCAGTCGCCGTTGGGCCGTACGGAGCGCGGGGAATGGTCGATCTGGCTGCAGACCTGGGCTCGGCTGACGCTTGAGGACTCGGCATTGACCGACTATCCGCTCAGCTACGAACGCTGGTCCGAAACCGTGCAGACGACGATCGAAGACGGTCAGCGGACCGGCTGCTTTCGAACCGGCGACCCACGTGCCATGGCCGATGAGCTCACCTCGCTGCTCGACGGGCTCGGCATCAAAGTGCTCACCGGAGTGATGGACATCGACACCTTCTCACTGCGCCTGCGCTCCTATCTCGACCGCTCCATCATGCACCCGTCCGTCGCCGCGCCAGCGGCGACGACCGCCGACACCACAGATGAAACAGACAGATCCGCCGACAGACCCAAGGAGTCATCATGAACCGCAGAGTCATCCTCACCTGTGCCGTCACGGGAGCCGGGGACACCACCGGCAAGAGCGATCACGTGCCAGTCACCCCTGAGCAGATCGCCGACGACGCGATCGCGGCGGCCCGTGCCGGCGCTTCGGTCGTCCACATCCACGTGCGCGACCCCGAGACCAAACAGGGTTCACGCGAGGTCGCCTACTATCGGGAAGTCGTCCGCCGTATCCGCGCCTCCGACGTCGACCCTGTCATCAACCTCACTGCCGGAATGGGCGGCGACCTCGTCATAGACCCGCAGGACCCGCTGACCACGATGCCGGGCACCGATCTCATCAATGCCCTCGACCGCCTCCCACACGTCGAGGAGCTGCTGCCCGAGATCTGCACGATCGACTGCGGCAGCCTCAACTTCGGGGAAGGTTCGAACCTCTACGTCTCGACACCGGACATGCTCCGCGAAGGGTCGAAGCGGATCCAGACCCTCGGCGTGCGGCCGGAACTCGAGATCTTCGACACCGGCAATCTGTGGTTCGCCAACGTCCTCGTCGAGGAGGGCCTCATCGACGCCCCGCCGCTGTACCAGCTGTGTATGGGTATCCCCTACGGCGCACCCGCCGACCCCGGTCTGCTGTCAGCGATGGTGAATATGCTGCCGACGGGCGCCCAATTCACCTCCTTCGCCATCGGCGCCAACCAGCTGCCGTGGGTCGCTCAGTCCGTACTCGCCGGCGGTCACGCACGCGTCGGACTCGAGGACAACCTCTACCTGTCCAAGGGGGTCAAGGCCACGAACGCCGATCTGACCGCTCGCGCCGTCGACATCATCACCAGTCTCGGTTCGTCGGTGGCCACCCCGGATGAGGCCCGCGAAATCCTGGACCTGCGCGTACAGACCCCGTCCATCACCGGAGGCGATCTGTGACCGAAACCACCGCGCCCGAGTCCTCCGTCTTCCCCGACTTCGCCGCGATCGACACCGTCACCTGCATCGGCGCGGGAACCATCGGAGGCGGATGGGCCGCCTATCTCCTCGCCCAGGGGTATCGGGTGAAGATCTGGGATCCCGCGCCCGACGCCGGGAAGAAGTTCTCCCGCCTGCTCGACGCCGCCTGGCCGGCGTTGGCGGAGCTCGACATGGTCGACGAGGCCGATCGCACCGCTTGGTCTGTGCACACCGACCTCGCCGAGGCAGTCGCGGGCACCGGCTTCGTCCAGGAGTCGGCACCGGAGGACCTGGCACTCAAACGCGGGCTGCTGGCCCAGATCGACGCCGCATGCGAACCGAACGTCGTCATCGGCTCCTCCACCTCCGGCTACAGCATGACCGAGATGGCCACCGAGGCGATCCACCCCGAGAGACTCGTCGTCGGACACCCATTCAATCCTCCCTACCTCATCCCCCTCGTCGAAGTCGTCGGCGGAGCGCAGAGTTCGGCCGCTGCAGTCGACTGGGCAGCCGGGTTCTATTCCCACATCGGCAAGTCCGTGATCCGCATGGATCGGGAGGTCCCCGGCTTCATCGCCAACCGCCTCCAAGAGGCGCAGTGGCGAGAGGCGCTGCACATGGTCGAGCAGGGAGAGGCCACAGTCGAACAGATCGACCGCTCGATCACCGACGGCCCCGGTCTGCGCTGGCCGTTTCAGGGACCGATGCTCACCTTCCACCTCGCCGGAGGCGAAGGCGGGATGGCGCATATGCTCGACCATTTCGGCCCCTCACTGAAGTCACCGTGGACGCGGCTGACGGCACCTGAGCTCAGCCAGTCGCTGCGTGACGACGTCGTGGCCGGATGTGAAGTCGAAGCCGGACCGCGGACGATTCCCGACCTCGTCGCTCATCGTGATGCCGGGATCATCGCCCTGCGCCGACTCACCGCCCAGCTCGCCGAGCCTCGGGACACAGAGTCCGCTTCGGAGGCATCTGTCTCCGTCCGCGCTGCGACCATGGGTGTGACCGGCCGCCTCGATGATTACGTCACCGAGGTGGTTCCGGAGTGGATCGACTACAACGGGCACATGTCCGAGGCCTTCTACGTCCTCGTCTTCGGGTTCGCCACCGATCAGGTGATGGATCAGCTCGGCCTCGATGCCGCCTATCGGGAGTCGGCGAAGGCGTCCCTGTACACCGTCGAATCCCATATCCGCTACCTCGACGAGGCGGCCCTCGGTGACCGACTCGCCGTCGTACCGCATCTCGTGAGTGTCGGTGAGAAGAAGCTGCACCTGGCCTATGAGATGTACGTCGGTGATCGGCTCGTGTCCACAGAGGAGATCATGGCTCTGCACGTCGACCAAGCCGAGGACCGCGTCGTGCCTTTCCTCGCGCCTGTGACCGAGCGGATCACGCAGATCGAGACTAACCGCCCGGACTGGGTCGGTCGCGCGATCGGCTGATCGATGACCCCTCTGCTGCGGACCGGTTCCGTCGGTCCGCAGCAGCCGGACGTCCGTCACCTCATCAGGATTCGAGAAGCCAGAGACGGACGGGGGCGCTATTCTGAAAGTCACTGCTGCATCCGAACTCGCCAGACACTTCGCCTGGCATCGATCATTCGAGGAGCTGCTATGTCCACACCCGAAGCCACGGCCTCAGACGTCACCTTCACTGCTGTCACCGAGGTGCTGAGCGACCGCCCCATTCTGCGGCTGCCGCAGGAGGCCAGCGATCGGCTGCCCTCCCGCGGGCAGGTCGCAGTCACCGGCACCCTCGACGGCATCGAGTTCACCACCGTCATCGAGCCCGATGGTCGACGCGGACATTGGATCAGCCTCGATGAGGACCAATGGAGGAAACTCGGTGCGAGAGAAGATGCCGTGGTCGAAGTCGGCCTGACTCCGACGAAGAACTGGCCGGAGGTGACTGTTCCCGCCGATCTCCGAGAAGCTCTCGACGCGGCCGGTGATCTGAACGATGTGTGGACCGGTCTGACCCCGATGGCCCGATGGGAATGGGTTCGCTGGATCAAGTCGACGAAGAACGCCGATACGCGTGCACGTCGTGTGGAAGTGGCGATCTCGAAACTCGAATCAGGCAAACGTCGTCCCTGCTGCTTCGACCTGTCCTCGTGCACGGATCCCGAGCTGTCCAAGAGCGGCAGACTCCTCGGCCTGTCCTGACCGTCCGCCGAATCTGACCAGGGGCCCGGAGTCCGTCATTCCGGCTCTCAGACACGCGGCGCAGGGTGCACCGACAGTGTGAGTCCTGCGCCGAGCACGGAGACCACTGCGGCCGCAGCGAAGAGGAGCCAGAACCCGCCGACCAGCGCAACGAGCCCGGCTCCCAGGAGCGGACCGACCAGCTGCCCGAGATTTGCTGAGCTGTTGACGAGGCTGAGGTCGCGGGCGTGGTCATCCGGGTCGAGCAGCAGATCAGTGGCCAGTGCAAGGCTGACTGCCATATACGCCCCGTATCCGGCGCCCATCACTGCCGCAGCCACAACTGTGGTGGTGAAGGACGGGCTGATGAGGATGATGACTCCGGAACATGCTTGGACGAGCGCTGCCACGATTGTCCAGAGTCGTCGGCTGCCTCGCCTGTCGGTGATCATGCCGACGACGATCGAGGCACCGACGACGAAGACCGTGTAGATGACGATGAGGAAGAGCAGTCTGTCCTCCGCCTCGGCGGCGGGGATCATTATCCCGTAGAGCAGGAAGAACAGGAGCAGGGACGTGCCGAAGGCATTGCCGACATTGACGATGAACCTGCTGATCAGCAGCCGCGTGAAGCTGGGATCGACGAGCGAGGAGATCCGTGCTCGGGGCAGTTCCCGTCGCGTGTGGAAGGCAAGCACCGCCTCGTGTGGCGGGCGAGGATCCGGCAGCAGGACGGCGGTCACGGTCCCGACGACGAAGATGAAGCCGGCCAGCACCGCATACGATGCCCCGGTGGTCAGCCCGAGCAGCACGATCGCTGCGACGCCGACGACGATGCCGATGGCCTGTGCCGAGCTCGCTGCTGCCGATGCCGCTCCGCGTTGGCCATCGAGCTGATCAGCGATGAGGGCGGTCAGTGCCGCCGAGGCCACGGACACTCCCACCGAGGTGACCACCCAGGCCGCCCCGACGAGCGCGGGACCGTCTGCGCTGCCCGTGAGCAGCAGGCCGATCGCGGCGAGGACCGAGCCGCCGATCGCCCAGGGTCGGCGCCTGCCGAACCGTGAGCGTGTCCGGTCCGAGAATCGGCCGGCCAGCGGGGCGGCGACGATTCCGGCCAGTCCGCCGACAGAGAGCACCAGCCCTGACCACACGACTCCGTCGATCCAGTGACCGCTCTGGGTGTCGAGCTGCAGCGGAAGCAGCAGCTGCACCGGGGTGAGCTGCACCGTCCAGATGGCCAGCCAGGCGAGGGTGAACCACACCATCCACATCGGGGACACGCGCACGTTTGCTGCGGTGCCGCCTCGGCGCAGGTGATCGCTCATGCCTTGGCCGCGGAGATGAGATCCCGATACCAGCGATAGGAGGACTTCGGGGTGCGGGTCCCGGTGTCCATGTCGACGTGGACGAGACCGAAGCGCTGGGTCCAGCCATTAGCCCATTCGAAGTTGTCCAGCAGCGACCACACTGTGTATCCGTCGATGCGCACTCCGGCGGCCTTGGCTTCGAGGACGGCGCCGAGGTGGGAGGACAGGTAGTCGATGCGTTCGGAATCGACGATTTCGGTCGTGGTGGTCGCCGGTTCGGGGAACGATGCCCCGTTCTCACTGATGATGATCGGCGGCAGCTGTGCCCCGTAGCGGTCGTCCATGTCGATGAGGAAGTCGCGCATCGTATCGGGGCGGATCGGCCACATCGGACCGAACCCGGTGGTCGCAGCGCCGGGCGTCGGAATCATCTCGAAGGGCAGATCCCCGTCCGCGGTGCGCACGGTGATCGGGTTGTAGTAGTTGAACCCATAGACCTCGTTCGGGGCGGCGATGAGGTCCAGATCGTCGCCTGCGACCGGCATCTCGACACCGAAGGCGCTGAGGTCGGGATACTCCCCCAGCAGCAGCGGGTCGGTGAAGAGCCGGTTCATGATCACGTCGAGCAGACCGGCCGCGGCGAGGTCGGCATCCGTGTCTGCCGCGGGGAGGATGAGGCTGTGGTTGAGTGTCGGTGCGGCCTGGAGGGCACCGTGTTCGCGCAGCATGGGAGCGACGAGGCCGTGGGCCAGGAGCTGATGGTGGACGGTGGGCAGAGCCTCGAAGAGCAACGTCCGGCCCGGGGCCAACTCCCCCAGCGCGTATCCCTGCAGGGAGGTCGAGGCCGGTTCGTTGATCGTGTACCAGTGCCGGACCCGATCGCCGAGGCGGCCGGCCACGGTCGCCGCATAGTCGGCGAAGTGGTGGGCTGTGTCCCGGGCCAGCCATCCGCCGGCGGCTTCGAGAGCGACCGGAAGATCCCAGTGGTAGAGGGTCGGTTCCGGTGTGATGCCGGCGGTCAGGAGCCCGTCGACGAGGCGGTCGTAGTAGTCGAGGCCGGCAGCATGGACCGTTCCGTTCGTCCCGGCGTCGGGGATGACGCGGGTCCAGGAGATCGAGAATCGGTAACGGTCGACGCTGAGGCCGGACAGCAATGCGATGTCCTCATCGACGCGGTGATAGCTGTCGGGACCCGGTTCGGCGGTGCTGCCGTCGCTGACATTGCCGGGGGTGTCGACGAAGTCATCCCAGATGCTGCGGCCCCGACCGTCGGCGGCGCGAGCTCCTTCGATCTGGAAGGCGGCAGTCGCCGCTGAGTAGTGAAGACCCGACAGTGCCCGGGAGTCGTGCGGAGAAGTCCCGTCCATTGCACGAATATGTCACGGAACGATTCCGGGTGCAATAGGTCAGGGACGCAGCGTCGGAGCGAAGCCTGTCCATTGCAGATCGGGTGGCAGATGGCTCATGTCGTTGAACAGCACAAGGCTCGGCGGCAGTCCCGGACGATATTCGATCACGGTCAGAGCGGCATTGGCGCTGTTGAGTCCGAGCCACCTCGCCTCGGGTGCGTCCAAAGCGTGGCGGACGAGCCAAGCAATCGGATAGGCATGAGTGATCAGCACCTCGTGAAGGTCAGCATCCGTTTCGGATTCCTTCGCAAACCTTGTCGTCAGTCTCTGCGCGAGGGCTCGCCCCGCCTCGGCGGACTCCCTGTCGAAGCCATCGAAGAAGGGTTCCCACGGTTGCGGGGTCTCTTCAGGTTTCGGCACGGAGGGGATATTGTCGATCAGCTCCTCGGCTGCACGCACAGGAGCGGCTCCGGCGAGGAAGATGTTCAGCTGCTCGGCGCTGTCGCCTGCGCGTGGCAGGGGTGAGTGCCAAATCGCCCCGATCGGCAGATGCGCCAAACGCTGCCCCAAGAGACGCGCTTGTTCACGCCCGGTGTCAGTGAGATCTCCGAACGCGTCAGCGTCGCCGTGACGGGCGATGTAGAGGTACCTGGTGGCCATGAGTCCGTCCTGAGTCTCGTCCCTGTTCGCGGTCTGAGGGTGCGTCTCCGGTGACGATGACGGTTCCGACTGATCCGTTCATCGTGATCCGATCACCGCTGGCTATGCGCCTGGTCGCATCGGTGATGCCGAGAACGGCCGGTAGTCCGTATTCTCGCGAGACGATCGCAGCATGGGACAGCGCCCCGCCGGTCTCCGTGATGACGCCGGCTGCGATGCCGAACAGCGGGGTCCAGGCCGGATCGGTAAAGGGGCACACCAGGATCTCGCCACGGCGCACGGAGGTGAAGTCAGACGGACCGTGGACGACCCGTGCCTCGGCGGTGACTGTTCCGTGGGATCCGGGAGTGCCACTCAGGCTGCCTGCCTGTTCGGATGCGGTGTGATGCCTTGCTGCAGGAAGTGCTGCGGTGATCGGGCGAGATTGAAGGATCCAGACCGTGCCGTCGGCGATGGCCCACTCGACGTCCTGCGGCTCTCCGACTACCTCGGCGATCTGTTCTCCGAGTTCAGCCAAGGCGGCTGCCGTGGCATCGTCGAGGGTCCGCGACGCTTGCCTATCGGCGTCGACCGCACTCGTGACGGTTCTCCCCCACTCGTGGTCCAGATCGATTCGCGTCCGTTTGCTTCCGACCGAACAGGCAATCGATCCGTCCGACTTGACCTCATATGCATCAGGGGTGACCTCTCCGGCTACGACGGACAGCCCGAGTCCCCACGAAGCTTCGAACCGGGTCGGTTCTCCGGGCGCTCGCGGAGTGAACAGCACTCCGGACACGTCCGCCTCGATGACCGGCTGAAGGATGACCGCCATCTCTGCTGAACGAGATTTCAGGTGCCCGGTGCGAGATCGATACTCGACTGCTCGCATGGAGTGCGCAGAGGCTCTGCAGGTTGCGATCGCCCGGCAGACCTCGTCTGGTCCCTTCACGCCGATGACGCTTTCGTACTGTCCTGCAGCCGAAGCCGCCACAGTGTCTTCGTCCAGTGCCGAGGACCGGACTGCCACCACCGGATCTCCCGATCCCTCCAGTGCACGCACAACTGATTCGCGCAGCGCGGTCTCTGCCGCTGGACCGGTCGACTGCCCGCTGCCAGAGACGACGAATCCGTCGGGCACAGAGAATCCTGCTCGCAGGAGAGCTCCGAGCGCGGCTGCTTTGGCGCCTGATTCCTTCCGCGTCGCCTCAGCGAGAACGGTCAACATAGCTACACCCATCAATCAACTGTTGACAACAATATGTTGATAGTATGAGGATGTCTGTCATGGATAGCAAACACGACCCCAAGCCGGCTGGAAGCAGAGACCGTCGTCCGCCTTCACCTGAGCAGGACGCTCGCCGCCTTCTCCTCGACAAAGGAGCCGACCAGCTCGAGGCACGCTCGTGGCAGCAATGCCCAGGTGGCTCGCCGACTGCGATCGATCTAACGCAGTACGCTCTCTGGCGTTCGTCCGAACTGACGCAGGATGAGCTGCTCGGCGCCTTGACTCTCCTCCCGAGTGCACGCGCCGAGGTCGAGAGCGTGGAGATCGGCCTGCTGTTCGCCGCCCGCGCCGACGGGCTGACTTGGGCGCAGATCGCCGATGCCATGGGGTTCCGGTCTCCGCAGGCCTGCCAACAATACGTGAGCCGGCTCAGCGCCAAGCAGGAAAGCCGACCGTGACTCGACAATCGCCTCCCGATCTCATGATCCTTCACGCCGTCCGCCTCTTGGGATTCGCCGGCTTCGACGCTGTCGCACAGCGCGCGGCAACGCGGGACTCCGAGGTCATCCGTGTGCTCAGCGCGGCAGAACGCGAGGGCTGGGTGCAGCACGCCGAGTTCGCCGGCCTCGCCGGATGGTCGCTCACGGATGCGGGCAGAATCGAAAACGAACGACTGCTCTCAGCTGAACGTCAGGACGCAGACCCGGGAGGCATCGTGCAGGACGTCTATCGCGAGTTCCTTCCTCTCAACGCTCGCCTTCTGAGCGCAGTCACCGACTGGCAGATCAGACCGACTCAGGCGGACAGGTTTGCCCCCAACGACCATACCGACGCCAACTGGGACACACGCATTCTCGATGAACTCGCCGCTCTCAATCGACTCCTCGGTCCGCAGATTGAGCGCCTCACTGCAGTTCTCTCAAGGTTCGACGGCTATTCGTCCCGATTCGATTCCGCACTGACCAGGGCCACGTCCGGTGAGTCCGATCTGATTGACAAGACCGACCAGGATTCTTGTCACCGAGTCTGGTTCGAACTGCACGAAGATCTGGTCGCAACCCTCGGCGTCGACCGTGGAAGCGAATACATCGCAGAGGCCGATTAGACGGTCCGATGCCCGAGCCACGATCGGCGGGGGTGCGAGTCTGAGGCCTGCGCTGAGTGTCAGGCGTCTGAGGCAGCGCTCACCGACATCCACACAAGAGGGATCTGGAGCGGCAGCCGAGCGATCGCGATGGCCCGGGCTCTGGGCTCGCGCCGATGTTTGACTACGGTGTAGACATTGGCAGGGAAGACCCCGACCATCAGTGCTGCTGAGGCCATACCTCCGAGTCTTCGAGTGGCAGGAACCGCGAGCAGCGCAGCACAGCCGACTTCGGCCACGCCGCTGGCGTAGGTCCAGAATCGCGGATTGCCCAATCGAGGTGGCACGATCGAATCGAACGGCCGGGGCCGAATGAAATGTGTGATCCCGGCGGCGCCGAGGAGTCCGGACATGATGCCTGTCTGAATCTTCATCGCTGGGCCGCCTCTGCCGGTGACATGGATCTATGCCGTCTCACAGACGAGGAACGGTCAGTCAGACCGGCACCGTCCGATGCGGCAAGGACAATTGTGGAGCTTAGGGGAATCGAACCCCTGACCTTTTCATTGCGAACGAAACGCTCTACCAACTGAGCTAAAGCCCCTTCCAGGCGACGAGTTTACGCCTTTACCGGAGCACTGACCAAAACGAGACCCGCAATGACCGATGCGCACTCCCACCTGGGGTCGAACCCGTTCGGGCTCCCTGGTCACCGTTGGTTTCCCCGAGTACAGTCGAGACTGAGTCCCCTCAACGAAAGGACGTGCTATGGCAGAGGAATTCGGAACCGTCGTCATCGGCGCAGGCATCGGCGGCGGCACCGTCGTCGAGTCGCTGCGAGACGCCGGCTACGTCGGTTCGATCGCACTGGTCGGAGCCGATCCCGCCGCTCCCTACTACCGGCCCGACCTGTCGAAGAAGGTCATGCTTGAGGGATCTGATCCCGCCGAATCCGCATTGCGCGGTGAGGACTGGTATTCGGCACACGATGTCACTGCCGTCTTCGGCACCGCGGTCACAAGCATCGATCCGGCGGCACAGATGGTGATTCTCGATGACGATCGACAGCTGCGCTACGGGCAGGCGATCCTCGCCACCGGTTCCACTCCCCGCTCGCTCGATGTGCCCGGCGCACAGCTGGGCAACGTCCACACCCTCCGCGATGCCGGTGATGCTGTGGCGATCCGTTCGCAGTTCGGAGACGGCAAGAAGGTCGCGGTGATCGGCGGCGGCTGGATCGGCCTCGAGGCAGCAGCGGCGGCGAAGACCCAGGGCTGCGATGTCACGGTCATCCTCCACACCGATGCTCCTCCGCTGGCATCCGTGCTCGGTGACGAAATCGGCACCTACTTCGAAGACCTCCATAAGACCAATGGAGTGAACTTCCTCAAACAGGCGGACACGACCTCCTTCACTGGGTCCGACGCCGTCGAATCCCTCGAGACCAGTGCAGGAAGCGTTCCCGCCGATCTCGTCGTCGTCGGCATCGGAGCAGATCCTGCCGTCGATCTCGCCGCCTCGGCGGGACTGACGACGGACAATGGGGTAGTCGTCGACGAGCAGATGCGCACCTCGAACGGCAGCATCCTGGCGATCGGCGATATCGCGAACGCGCAGAACGTCCTCCGGAGCGAACGCCTTCGGGTCGAACATTGGGACAACGCGGTGCGCCAGGCCGAGGTCGCCGCCTCGACGATCACCGGCGGCTCGAAGGTTGAGGACTGGCAGCCGTACTTCTACACCGATCAGTTCGACCTCGGCATGGAGTACGTCGGACTCGGCAGCGCCGACGACGAGGTCGTCATCCGCGGAGACAAGTCCAGCGGTGAGTTCATCGTGTTCTGGCTGCACGGGAGTCGCGTCTCGGCGGCCATGAACGTCAACGTCTGGGACTTCGGGGATGAGCTGCGCGCTCTCATCGGCAGGGAAGTCTCCGCCGAGCGCCTGGCTGATGAGCAGATCGCTGTGGGCGATCTGTGACCGAACGGAAGTGAGAGACCGTCTTCGGGGTCGGCTCTGGCATCCTGGTGGACATGGATTCGCTCTTCGCCGATGAGGCTTTTGACCGCCGCCCGCAGATCGTCGCCCCGGGCGCGGTCTGGGTTCCGGGGTTCCTCTCCCCCGAGGCACAGGTCTGGATCATCGACCGCTACGCAGAATGGCAGTCGGGGCCGGTCCCGCCGCACGCGACGACGATCGCCGGACACCCGATGAGCGTGAGAACGATCGGGCTCGGGTGGCATTGGAGACCGGGCCGCTACGACCGACGAGCCACCGACGTCAACGATCGTCTGGTCCTGCCCTTCCCCGACTGGATGACCCGATTGGGCCGCCAGGTCCTTGAAGCTGCGACGAAGGCAGTCGGCGACGACGCCGAGCACCCACCGAGCACGGCCGTCGACTGGGGATTCGAGCCCGGCGCATACGAGCCTGATGTCGCCCTCGTGAACTATTACGACGAACACGCGAAGATGGGCATGCATCAGGACAAGGACGAGTTCGATCCTGCACCCGTCGTCTCACTCTCCCTCGGCGATACGTGCCTGTTCAGGTTCGGCAACACGCAGAACCGCAATCGCCCCTTCGAGGACCTGAGGCTCGCGTCCGGGGACGCCTTCGTCTTCGGCGGGCCCGCCCGCTTCGCCTATCACGGGGTGAGATCGATCCGACCGGGAACCGCACCCGAACACGGACGGCTTGACCACCTCGGCGGAGGCAGGATCAACATCACAATGCGCACCACCGGGCGAAGCTGATCGTCGCGATCAGGCCTCGGCGACGTCCGGGTCGTCGTCGATGACGCCGTCGGGCGGGTGAGCCAACCGGTTCGGGTCCGTCTTGCGGTGAACAGGCTGTCCGGAGAGCACGGCGGAACGAGCGAGCGTGTTGCTGGCCACCGAGGAGACGATGATCAGGCACAGCACCGCGACGACGGCCATGAGCGTCGACGGCCACGAGAATCCCGCCGAATACAGGTCGAAGACATAGGCTGCGGCCACGATGAGAGGCATGCCCAATCCGGTGGCCGGAGAGAACACGTTGATCCGGGACAGTGCGTCGCGGACTCGGAACATCGCCAGGGCGGAGCCGAGCAGCAGCAGAGACCCCGTGATCCCGAAGATCCCGACGAGTGTCGTGGCGAGTGCTTCGTTCATCAGCGGTGCCCCCTCGTGAGGATGCGCGACAGCGCGATCGTGGCGAGGATCCCCACCATGGAGGACAGGAAGATCACGTCGAGGACGATCGACGAGGATACGGCGATGCCGAGCATCGTGACGATCGCGATGGCCGAGAAGTAGATGAGGTCGGAGACCACGGCGCGTGAACCCTGGTCGCGAGCGGTGAGCACGCGGACGAGGCCGGTGATGATGGCTGCGGCGAGGATGACCGCGCAGATGCTTGCGATGATGATCATGGGCGGTCCCCCTGCGAATCGGCGTGTGGTCCGGGTGCTCGTCCGCGGGTCATGGCGAGCAGACGGGACTCCATGTCGATGAGCCCGTCGAGGGCGGATTTCTCTGACACCTCGAACAGGGCGTGGACGAAGATCACCGGAGGGGTCGTCGACGTGCCGGCGGCGATCGCGGTGACCAGGGTGCCGGGGGTGATGGTGATCGAAGACGCGAAGAGGGTGACTTCGAGGTCGGTGGCGCAGCGCAGCGGGAGTTCGACGATCATCGGCTGGGCGTAGTCGGCACGAAAGAGCCGGGCGACGATCGTCGACGAACCCGTGATGATCGCCCACACGATGAAGCCGACGTAAGAGATGCCGTGGATGAGCCGCATCAAGGTGTCATCACCGCCTGGATGTAGTCGCCGTGATCGAGCAGCCCCTCGGCTGCCCGGTGCGTGAGGTCGAGCAGAGGCTCCGGGAAGCAGAAGAGCGCGACGGAGAGACCGATCATGATCGTGGCGGGCAGCAGCAGACGGGCCGGGATGCGCACGCTGCGCATGATCGGTTCGGCCGGGGCACGTCCGGTCTCTGCAGAGTCCGGACGGTAGGACTGCATCGGCGGTCCCCAGAAGGTGTTGCGCCAGGTGCGCTGGAGAGCCAGCAGGCTGATCAGGGCGCCTGCGACGATGGCTCCGACGAGAACCCATCCGAAACCGTCTCCGGTGTCCGTGGAGGCGATGATGAGTCCGACCTTGCCCCACAGCCCGGAGGCGGGCGGCAGGCCGATGAGAGAGAAGAGCCCGAGGACCATGAGGATGGTCGCCCACCGCTCCCGCGAAGCCAGTCCGGAGAGTCTGCGGAAGGAACCGGTGCCGTAGGTCTGCTCGACGGCGCCCATGATGAGCAGCAGACCCGCCATCGTGATCATATGGTGGATCATGTAGAAGGCGCCGGCGCCGAGAGCCGCCGAAGTCAGCAGGGTGACGCCGATGAGGATGTGCCCGACTCCGGCAGTCATCTGGAATCCGAGGACATTGCGCACTCGCACCTGCCCGAACCCGGAGATCGCACCGATGAGGATGCTCGCCACCGCGACGAAGAGGATGACGATCGCCCACGGGGCGGGTTCACCGTAGACGGTGGTGTAGATGCGGTAGATCGCGTAGAGCCCGACCTTCGAATGCAGACCCGAGAACAGCGACATCATGCCCGCCGAGGTGTTCGGATAGCTGCGCACGAGCCAACCATGGAAGGGTGCGCCGCCGGCCTTGATGAACAGCGAGAGCAGCACCACGCCCAGAGCGATCGCGGCCTGGCCGGTCGGTCGGCCCTCATCAGCGAGGACGGCGAGGTTCACCGTTCCGGTGGCGCCGTAGACGAATCCGACGCCGATGAGCAGCATCGTCGAGGTCAGCAGGTTCACCATCACGTAGAGGCGGCCGATGCCGAACCTGCGCCAGGTGCCGGTGACGGCGATGAGCGCATAGGCGGGCAGCATCATCACTTCGACGAAGACGAAGAAGTTGAACAGATCGCCGGTCAGCAGAGCGCCGTAGACACCGGTGAGCATCATCAGAATGAGCGCGGGAACGAACCGGTACTGGTCCTCACCGGTGGTGACGAGGAAGAGGCTGCTGATGAACGCGACGAGCGAGGTGAGCACCAGCATGAGTGCGGTGAACGTGTCGGAGACGAACACGATCGCCAGGCCCGGGACATAGTCGCCCACCGAGTGTGCGATCACCGGGGTCGTGCCGTGGACGCCGAGGAGGGCGATGCCGCTGCCGCCGACGAACCCGGGAACCGCAAGCAGCAGCAGCCGGTCGAAGGTGCGTGAGGTGATGAGCACGCTCAATGCCGAGGCCAACAGCGGGACGCCGATGAGCAGGAGGAGCAGAGGTGAGATCATGAGTCGCGCTCCTCCCCAGTCTCGGGGTGGCGTTTCTGGTCGTCGTCATGGCCGAGCACGGCCAGCGCCAGCATGAAGATCGTCACCGCCAGGGTGATGACGATGGCAGTGAGGACGAAGGCTTGAGGCAGCGGGTCGGCCGCCTCGGCGAGGTCTCCGCGTCCTGCCAGAGGTTCCCCTCTCCACGCACCGACTCCGGCCGACAGCAGGATGAAGTTCGCGGCATGGGAGATGAGGGTGAGTCCGAAGACTCCCCGGACCATGGACCGCTGCATCATGAGGTAGACGCCGCCGGCGGTCAGCACGCCGATCGTCAGTGCCAGGATCATGCGTCCTCCTCGTCTCCGCCGGCCGGTGGGTCCCCGTGGAGGATATGAGTCGATTTCGCCCGCACCTTCGCCTCTTCGGCCTCTTCCGGACCGAGGCGGCGGCTGCGTTCGGGTCGTTCGCCGCGGATGGCTTCCATCGGGCCGCTCAGCTCTCCGTACAGCAGCTCATCGGCACGTTCGCGGGTGCGCTCGACGTCGCGGCGGATGATTCCGTTGGTGAGGACATCGTCGCCGGCCGGTGTCGCCGCAGAGTCGGAGACGCCGAGGAGGTTGAACGACAGCAGCATGAGGCCGAGCACCGCCAGGTAGACGCCGAGGTCGAAGAGCATCGACGTCGTCCAGTGCTGACCGGCGAATTCGGTGTGCATGGGTTTGAGGAACGAGCCGGCGAACAGGAGTCCGATGATTCCTGTGACCACGGCCGTCGCTACTCCGGAGCCGATGAGGTGCAGGGGCGCACGCGGTGGACCGATCGTCCGGTCCTTCGGTGTGGACAGGTAGGCCAGTCCGATGACGGCGGACCCGACGAGGGCGGCGATGAATCCGCCTCCCGGAGAGTTGTGGCCGCGCCAGAAGATCACCAGAGAGCTCAGCGCCAGCAGCGGGCCGAGGACCTTGAGAGTCAGCTGCAGCGGGATCACGTTCGGCCACGCCTCATGGACGGCACGATATGCGGTGGTGCCCTTGGGGCGGATGGACACCCACGGGGGACGCGGCGGTTCCGGGATGTTCTCAGCCGGCGGGTCGATGAACTTGTCCTTGACCGTCGACATCACCGCGACGATCGCGATGCCGGCCATGCCGAGGACCGTGAGCTCGCCGAGGGTGTCGAGGGCACGGAATTCGACGAGGATGGTGTTGACGATGTTCTCTCCGCCGCTGATCTCCGGGGCCTTGTCGAGGTAGTACTGGCCGAGATCGGAGCGTTCCCGGCGTCCGTTGAGCGCCAGGGTCAATCCGGTCATGGACGCACCGACGATGATCGCCAGAATCAGTCGCGGGGCCTGCTGGCGTTTCGGGTATCGCCAGAACGAGCGGGGCAGCTTCTGGAGCACGAGCATGATGACGATGATCGTCATCGCTTCGACGAGCAGCTGGGTCAGGGTGACGTCCGGGGCACCGAGAGCCAGTATCTGCACAGTGGCCAGAATGCCGATGGACGAGAGCGCCACGACCGTGGTCAGACGCGAATGCGAGGTGCACAGGACGAGCACCGCCACGGCGATGAGGATGAGCAGGATGACGTCCACGGGACGGCTGAGGTCATCCTGCAGCGGAGGCAGGTCGTCGAAGACAACGGGAATCGCAGCAAGAGCGATCACGCTCAGCCCACCCAGGGACAGTGCGAGGTAGGGTCCGGAGTTCATCGGGCGGACGAAGACGGAGAGTCCATGCCCCAGCCTCTTGAGCCCAGTCGTCAGTGAGTCGATGACATCGGAGCCGTCGAAGGGCAGTGTGGCCTTGTGGAAGAAGACGAAGACGCGCGAACGGCGGAGGATGATGAACACGCCGATGGCGATGATCAGGCCGGACGCGAGCAGTTCGATGTTGAATCCGTGCCACAGCGCCAGTTGCACATGTTCGGTGGCTGTCGGCGCAGCTGCCCGCACCACGGCGTCGAGCGGGGTGTCGAAGAGGAAGAGGACGAAGCTCAGCGGGATCGAGGCCAGGATCGGCAGGGCCGCGGCGATGAGCATGACCGGGGAACCGCGGTGGACGTGACGCGGTTCGGGTTCGCGACCGTCGATGAAGCTGCCCCAGACGGTTTTCGCACAGTAGGCGAAGGTGAGCACGGAGGCGCCGACGGCCACGAGCAGGGCCATCCACCCGGCCCAGGTGCCGCCGGGGGCCTGCCTGAGCGCGGTGAACAGCGATTCCTTGGACACGAATCCCAGCAGCGGCGGAATCCCGGCCATGGACCCGCAGCCGATGATCATCACCGCGAATGCCGCCGGTGCGGTGCGCATGAGTCTCGGGATCCGTGCGAGGTCGCGGGTGCCGGCGAGGTGGTCGACGACTCCGACCATCATGAACAGACCGGACTTGAACAGTGCGTGAGCGATGACATGGAGAGCGGCAGCGGCGATCGCGGCTTCGGTGCCGACGCCGATGACCGCGGTGATGAGACCCAGCTGTGACACCGTCGAATACGCCATGAGCTTCTTGACGTCATGCTGGTTGAGTGCGAACCAGCCGCCGAGGCAGGCGGTGAGGAGCCCCGCGGTGATGAGCAGGATGTTCCATGCCGGTGTGGTGTGGAACGTCGGTGAGAACCGCAGCATGAGGAAGATGCCGGCTTTGACCACGGCGGCCGCGTGCAGATACGCGGAGACCGGGGTGGCCGCGGCCATCGCGTCCGGCAGCCACGGGTGGAACGGGAACTGAGCGGACTTAGTCATAGCGGCGATGCCCACGAGCAGCGCCACGAGCGTCGTGATCTTCGGCTGGCCGGACCACACCGGGGAGCCGATCGCGTCGGCGAGGTTCGTCGTCCCTGTCACTGCGATGATCGCTCCGGTGGCCACGAGCAGGCTGAGGCCGCCGATGAAGGTGAAGAACATCGTCCGCAGGGCCGGTGCCTGCCCGGGAGATCCAGAGCGGGCGATGAGGAAGAACGACGCCAGGGAGGTCAGCTCCCAGCAGACGAACAGCACGATCACATCGTTGCTGAGCACAAGGGCGACCATGGAGAACGTGAAGATCACCATCAGCCAGTAGAAGCTCGTGTTCCGTCCTGGGCTGAGGTATCGGGTCGAGAAGACGAAGACGACGGCCCCGATGATCAGGGCGATATAGGTGAACACGACACCGATCCCGTCGGCGCGCAGGGCTAAGTCGACGCCGAAGCTGGGGATCCACGGATAAGACACCTCCGGGTTCCGCCCGGCCATCACCTCGGCGGCGGTGGGGGTGAACAGCGCTGCCACACCCAGGTAGGCGATGGCGAGCGGCCACCCGCTCTCCCGACCGGTCAGACGGGTGAGAACAGGAGTGAGAACGACCAGTGCGGCCAGAGCTATTAGCGTTAGGATCATGAGCGGGCCTCAACGGCCGCGGGCACAGGTGATGATTCCTTCACTCACTGATCCTTCAGCGCAGAGTGCGCATTGTGACAGACACAGACTTTCGAAGATTCAGACTATCGACTCGGAGTACCATGAGCAAAAGCACAACGAGCCTTCAGACCTCGCCTGGGCTGTCAGTCTTCTTCGACGCGCGCTTCACTCGCACGACTCACCACGACGGGATCTCCCGCTACGGTTCGTGTCTGCTCTCAGCTCTGCTGAAGACCGTCGAAGGCACGGAGATCGACGTCACCGTGATCATCAGCGATCAGGCCCAGCTGGCACTTCTGCCCGAATGTTCGTGGGTCGAACTGGGTGACCCCACCTCCCCCACCGAGGTGGCCATCGCCGGGAAGCTCAATGCCCTGGGCGCCGATGTCGTGTTCTCCCCCATGCAGACGATGGGCTCGTTCGGCCGCCGCTACGGACTCATTCTGACCATCCACGACCTCATCTACTACTCCCACCCCAAGCCGCCCGGCGACCTGCCGCTGCCGGTCCGACTGCTGTGGCGGGCCTATCACCTGAGCTTCGTCCCGCAGCGGCTGCTGCTCAACCGGGCTGATGCCGTGGCGGCGGTGTCCGCGACGACGCAGGACCTCATCGCCGCCCATCATCTGACGAATCGTCCGGTGCAGGTGGTGTCCAATGCCGCCGAGGTGGCCGCCGCCTCAGCACGCACCGTGAACCGTCACGATGCGAAGACGCTCATCTATATGGGCGCCTTTCTGCCGTACAAGAATGTGGAATCACTCATCCGCGCCCTCGAATATCTGCCGGGATGGACTCTGCACCTCGCCAGTCGCATCGAGGGCCGGCGGGAGGCCCAGCTGCGTGCCCTCATCCCCGACCGGGCGAAGGTCGTCTTCCATCGGGGAGTCAGCGATGAGGAGTATGCGCGTCTGCTCGAGAAGTCGACGGCCTTGGTCACGGCCTCGCGTGAGGAAGGCTTCGGCCTGCCCGTGATCGAGGCGATGGCTCAGGGCGTGCCCGTCGCCGTTTCGGATATCCCGATCTTTCGGGAGATCGCCGCCGAGGCGGCCGAATACTTCGATCCGGAGGATCCGCGGTCGATCGCGCAGGCGGTCACCCGGCTCACGGATGCCGAGAGGTGGGCGGAACGGTCCGCAGCCGGTCAGGAGCAGTCACAGGTCTTCGATTGGGCGGCCTCGGCCGCCTCGCTCGTCGAACTCATCCGGTCCGTTGCTGCGCATCGACACCCGGAGAGCTGAGTCAGTTCGACAACCTGCCCCAGCTGCGCAGCACCCAGTTGGTGCCGGTGAAGATGAATTCTCCGTGTCCGCAGTTCCCGAGTACGCCGAGGCGTCCCGTCCCGTTCATCTCGACGAGGATCTCGGCGGCTGCGCGCAGCACCGCGCCGTGAGCGACGATCGCGATCGTCTCAACATCGGCAGACTGCACGGTCTCGGTGATGGCGTCAGCGACTCGGCGGCCCGATCGGGAACGGGATTCTCCACCGGGCGGTGCGACATCCGCTCCGGACGCCCATTCGGCGAGTTCTTCCGGCCAGGTCTCGGCCACCTCGGCGCGGGTGGAGCCTTCCCACTGCCCGAAGGCGGCCTCGCGCAGCCGTGAGTCGCGAACGGGATCGACACCGATGAGTGCCGCCAGGCTGTCGGCCGTCTCAGCGGCGCGGGAAAGATCGGAGGAGACGATGAGTCCGGGTCTCAGCTCTGCGAGGACCCGAGCGGCCTGCTCGGCCTGGATTCGGCCCGTGTCGTTGAGGGGGACGTCGGTCTGACCCTGGAAGCGACCGGCGACGTTGAAGTCCGTCTGTCCGTGACGCCAGAACAGAACGGTCTTCGTCATTTGTCGGTGCCGGGTTCGGGCAGCTGCAGATCGATGACGGGAACGTCCTTCCACAGCCGCTCGAGAGCATAGTATTCGCGCTGTTCGGCGGAGAAGACGTGGACGACGATCTCGCCGAAGTCGAGGAGCACCCAGTCACCTCCGCGGCCTTCGCGGCGCAGCGGAGTCCGGTCATGGACGAGCTGAACCTCTTGCTCGATGGCATCGATGATCGCGCCGATCTGGCGTTCGTTGTCGGCAGAGACGATCAGGAACGCGTCGGTGATGTAGAGCGTGGAGCCCACATCGAGGCCGATGATGTCGGTACCGAGCTTCTCGTCCGCGGCTTTGGCAGCGGTTCGAAGCAACTGGGTGGATTCGGCGATCTCGCTCACAAGATCCTTTCGCATGGATGCGGCTGTGGAGGTGGTGGGAACCAGGTAGTGCTCAGAGGAACATGACCAGGGCGATGACGATGAGTGCCAGAGCGAAGAAGGCGGCCACACCGAGGACGATATAGGGCATCTTCGAAGGCTCTTCGCCCATCAGGATCTGTCCGTCCTGCCCGGTCACCGAACTGGCGCGGATTCGCGAGCCGGGAGGGTTCACGGTCTCTTCGTCCTCGTAGTCCGAGTTCGGCAATGACCATGCTTCGGGCACTGCGTCCATCGGTCGGGTCTCCGGGTTCGCGGCCAATGCACGTGCAGCGTCATCGGATCCGGTGTCTCCGACTGATTCGTCTGCCTGGCCGGCTGTCCGGCCGGACTGCGCGTCCTCACCACGACCGGTCTCCGGCGTCTGCTGTGTGCCGGCGTCGCTCGCGTGGGTCTCGTCGACCTCGGGGATCTGCGCCGAGGCGGCAGTGACGACACGGACTCCGGACGTCGAGGGCGGCTGCACGATAGGCATCCGGCGAGACCGCGATGCGGGCTCGTCACCGGCATCGGCATCGTCGGCCTTGTTCGCCGGTCCAGGCTCGTCCGAGGCGACCGTGTCGGCAGCGGGCTGATCGGTGTGGTCTGTGACTGACCCGGCCTGTCCGTCCCCGGCGGAGCTGTCGGGAGAGTCGGTCGTGTCAGCTGTGTCAGCGGGACCGTCCTTCTCGGTCCCGGTGCCGAGCGCCGGAGCATCTCCTTCGAGGGCCGAGTACGGCATCGACAGCGCATCGTAGGGTTCGCTCTCCACCGACGTCGGGCGCGGGGCCGAGGTGTCGGTGACAGGGGCTTCGAAGTCGCGGGCGGCGACCTCGTCGGAAGCTCCCCCGAAACCTGCCGTGTCATAGGATTCGGGTTCGGTCGCGGCGGTATTCGCTTCCGATTCCTTCGGAGCGCTTGACTCGTCCGAGGTGCTTGACTCGTCCGGGGCCTCCGACTCACCTGGAGTGTCTGCTGCGGACTCCGCGTCCACGGAGCCCTGGTCCGCAGCGGCGGATTCTGCACCCGAGACTTCGGGGATCGGACCGGTCAGACGACCTTCGGCAGCAGCCTGGCGTTCGGCCAGCTCGGTCTCATCGGCGACGACCGGCATCGCTCCTGTGGACAGGTCGCCGTGCAAGGAGAGTCCGTGTTCGCGCAGATACCGCTTCTTCTCCGCACGCGATTGGAAGTGCGGCAGTGGAGTGCGTGTCGGATCAAGGCGATCCTCGGCGTGGACCGGAGGCCGCGACTCCTGCGGGTGGTCGGATGCCAGTGCACCGCGTTCGTGGCTGTTCCGCGGCGAAGGATTGGGGTCGATGCGCGAGGCGGCGGTGTCGTCTGTCGCTTCGGCCGCCGGTTTCGCATCGGGCTTCTTCGGCGGCAGCGGGCTGAGGAGTCCGGCACGAGAGTTCGGCGCCTCTGTCGGCTGCTCAGGAACCTCTCGTGCTTCGAACGCCTGTTCCGCCGCGAGCCTCTCGGCTTCGCGCCGTGCTCGACGTGACGTGAACTGCTCCTCAGCCATTCTCACTCCTGTACAACTCGTACTTCGCGATGTACTGCACCACGCCGTCCGGTACGAGATACCAGACGGGTGCTCCATCCATCACCCGTTGTCTGCAATCCGTGGACGATATCGCCAGTGCAGGGATCTGCACGAGACTCAGCCGGTCGACCGGCAGCCCCTCACCGTGGAGTTCGTGCCCGGGCCGGCTGACTCCGACGAAGTGGGCCAGGGAAAACAGCTCATCCACATTCTTCCACGTCAAGATCTGAGCCAAAGCGTCCGCGCCGGTGATGAAGAACAACTCGGTGTCAGGACCGTAGCTGCGGGCGAGGTCGCGCAGCGTGTCGATCGTGTAGGTCGGTCCCGGCCGGTCGACATCGGCTCGGGACACGGTGAACCGCGGATTCGATGCCGTGGCGATGACGGTCATCAGGTACCGGTGCTCGGCGCTGCTGACCTCTTCGACGTCCTTCTGATACGGCCGTCCGGTGGGGACGAAAACCACCTCGTCGAGGTCGAAGGTCGCCTGGACCTCACTTGCCGCGACGAGGTGGCCGTTGTGGACGGGGTCGAAGGTGCCGCCCATGACACCGACTCTGCGTCTGTTCTCTGCCATATCAGTGGCGGTGCGAGATGCCCTTCCACGACCGAGTCACAATGCCCATCGTGATGAAGATCGCCAGGGTGATGAGTCCGTACCAGATCGGATCCATCGGCAGCTCGACGTGGGCTGCGTGCTCCCCACCTTCGGCTGCGGCCATAATGGCTGCGTTCACGTCATTACTCCTTACTCAGTGATCCGACGCTTCAGAGGCGCATCGGCCGTTACCTTCTCAGTTTCTCATGAACGACCCGGGAATCCGGCATCGACATGACTTCTTCCACATTCGATGTCTCCCCTGGTCGGGCAGTTCGTGCCCCGTCCGGAGGAGAATCGGTGCCTGAGCGATGTCAGGAACGGACCTGACCGTTGCCCATCATCACCCACTTCGTGGTCGTCAGCTGTTCGAGCCCCATGGGCCCGCGAGCGTGCAGCTTCTGCGTGGAGATGCCCACCTCTGCACCGAAGCCCAGTTCTCCGCCGTCGGTGAACCGGGTGGAGACGTTGACGCCCACCGCTGCGGCGTCGATGGCGGCGACGAAGGTGTCGGCGTTGTCGAGATCCTTCGTCACGATCACCTCCGTATGACCGGAGCTGTAGGCGCGGATGTGGTCGATGGCCTCTTCGATTCCGGAGACGAGTTTGATCGCGATCTCGAGTCCCAAGTACTCTTTGGCCCAGTCCCGCCGCGATACGCGCTTGATCTTCATCCCCGCCGGTGCATGCGCTGATACGTCGGAGTCCGCGTGGACGATGACACCAGCGCCGTCGAGACGTTCGAGCATCTTAGGCAGCACGCGTTTGGCGGCCTTCTCGTGGACGAGAAGGGTCTCCAGCGAGTTGCACACGCTGGGTCGGTGCGTCTTCGAGTTGAGGACGAGGTCGACCGCGGTCTTCACAGTCGCGGTGGAATCGATGAACATGTGCACATTGCCCACACCGGTTTCGATGACGGGCACGATCGACTCCTGCACGACCATGTTGATCAGCTCGGCCCCACCTCGGGGAATGAGCAGATCGACGTAGTCGCGGGCGTGCATGAGCACGTTCGCCCCATCGCGTCCGTACTGATCGATGCCGTTGATCGAGTCGGCCGGCAGGCCCGTCGATTCGACGGCGCGCCGGAGGATGGAGATGATCTCCTGGTTCGAGTTCTGGGCGGCCGAACCTCCGCGCAGCACCGAGGCGTTGCCTGATTTGAGGGCGAGAACGGCGATGTCGACGGTGACGTTCGGGCGGGCTTCGTAGATTGCGCCGATCACACCCATGGGCACGCGGTTCTGGGAGAGTCGGATGCCGTTGGGCAGGGTGCGACCGACGACGATGTCGCCGACCGGGTCCGCCAGGTCGATGACCTCTTCGACGGAATCTGCGATCGCTGCGATGCGATCGGCGTCGAGCCGCAGACGGTCGATCAGGGCGTCGCTCATTCCGTTCTCGGTGCCGGCGGCGATGTCGGCGCTGTTGGCTTTGACGATGCGATCGGTGTTCGCACGCAGGGCCTCGGCGATGGCGCCGAGCGCTGCGTTCTTCTCCGCGGTCGCGGTCGTCGTCAGCAGGCTCGAAGCGGCCTTGGCACTGCGCACTATGCGGGTGACCCCGCGCACGGTCTTCGGGTGGATCTCGGCTGCTGCTGTCATGGGTTATCTCCCCCCGCTCACGTGTGTGAGAACGAGATCGTTTCGATGGATGACCTCTTTACGGTAGTCATTTCCCAGACGGGTGCCAAGTTCCTCGGTTGTGGACCGGAACATCAGCGGCAGCTCGTCCGAGGAGAAGTTCGTCATTCCGCGAGCGATGACGACACCGGCGAGATTGCGGATCTCGACCGGGTCACCTGCTTCGAAGTCTCCGCTGCAGGCGGTGACGCCGGCAGCCAACAGGGAGGTTCCACGGGAGAGCACAGCGGTCTCGGCTCCCTGGTCGATCGTGACCGATCCGAATGTCCGGGCCAGATGGCGCAGCCACAGCAGGCGTGTGCCCCGACGTTTGTGAGTGACCGCGAAGTATGTGCCCACAGCTTCCCCGGCCAGCGCCGAGGCGACCCGGGGTGCCGAAGTCAGAACGGCCGGAATGCCGGAATCGGCGACCATGATTGCGGCGTCGACTTTCGTGGCCATTCCACCGGTGCCCGTTCCGGCTGTCCCGACGCCGCCGATCGCGAGGTCATCGAGGTCACCGGGTCCGTGGACCCGATCGATCAGCTGCGAGCCCGGCTGATCCGGAGGACCGGAATAGAGTGCGTCGACGTCGGACAGCAGCACGAGGGCATCAGCGTGCGCCAGGTGTGCGACGAGAGCGGCCAGGCGGTCGTTGTCGCCGAAACGGATCTCTTCGGTGGCCACGGCGTCGTTCTCATTGACGATGGGCAGAGTGCCCAGGGCCAGGAGTTTGTCGATGGCCCGCTGAGCGTTCTTGTACTGGGTGCGGCGGATGAGGTCATCGGCGCTCAGCAGCACCTGGCCGGGTACGAGGTCGTAGCGGCCCAGGGCTCGCGTGTAGGCGGCCATGAGCAGGCCCTGTCCGACTCCGGCGGCAGCCTGTTGGCTGGCCAGGTCACGAGGACGCTTCTTCAGCCCCATGGGTTCCAGTCCCGCGGCGATCGCGCCGGACGACACGAGGATCACTTCGTGTCCGGCCGACCGGTGAGCACCGACGACGTCGGTCAGGGCGATGAGTTTGGCTTCGTCGAGGCCGCCGTCGATGGTCGTCAGCGAGGAGGAGCCGACCTTGACGACGATTCGACGGGCCCGAGCGATGTCTTCACGAACAGACGCTGCGGAGGAGTCCGCCTGCACTGCGGCACTCACTCCTCGTCGGCTCCCTCAGCAGACTCCGTCGCTGATGCCGGGTGCTCGCTCTTACGCTGGTGACGTTCGGCCAGGCGTTCCTGTTCGAACTCGGCCCGCGTCGCGGCCTTCGCATCCATCTTCTCGTGATAGGCGGCCTTGCGTTCCCTGCGTGTGGCTCGGGATTCGTCGTCGAGTCGGGCATCGGATCCGCGGGAGCCCAGCAGTTCGGCACCGCCGACGGTCGTGGGATCCCAGTCGAAGACGACTCCGTCGTCTCCGCCGACGACGATCGTGTCACCGGGTTTGGCACCAGCCTTGAACAGGGCCTCTTCGACGCCGAGGTGATCGAGACGGTCGGCGAGGTAACCGACGGCTTCATCGTTGCCGAAATCCGTCTGCTGCACCCAGCGGCGAGGTTTGTCCCCGAGGACGCGGAACAGCGGTCCGTCGGAGCTGTGTTCGGCGCGGACTTCGAAACCTCTGTCGTCGACGGCCTTCGGACGGATGACCACGCGCTGCGGTGTGGCTTCGTGCTCGGCCCGACGTGCACGTTCGGCGAGCACGAGGTCGGCCATGGCGAATGAGAGTTCCCGCAGGCCGGCATGGCTGACGGCTGAGATCTCGAAGACTCGGTAGCCGGCGGCCTCGAGGTCGGGGCGGACGATATCGGCGAGGTCGCGGCCATCGGGAATGTCGACCTTGTTCAGCGCCACGAGCTTCGGTCGCTCGGAGAGCGGGAGCAGTCCGCTGCCGTCGTCGAGGTCGACGGCATACGCGGCGAGTTCGGATTCGATGATCGTCAGGTCGGAGACGGGGTCGCGTCCCGGTTCCCAGGTGGCCATGTCGATGACATGGACGAGACCCGCACAGCGTTCGACGTGGCGAAGGAATTCGAGGCCGAGTCCCCTGCCCTCGGATGCGCCGGGGATGAGTCCGGGAACGTCGGCGACGGTGTAGCGGGTGTCTCCGGCCTGGACGACACCCAGGTTGGGCACGAGTGTCGTGAACGGGTATTCGGCGATCTTGGGCTTCGCAGCCGAGAGTGCAGCGATCAGGCTCGACTTGCCCGCCGACGGATAGCCCACGAGGGCGATATCGGCGATGGTCTTGAGTTCGAGGACGAGGCTGACGGCCTCGCCCGGCTCACCGAGGAGCGCGAATCCGGGCGCCTTGCGCTTCGTCGACGCCAGGGCGGCGTTGCCGAGCCCGCCGCGGCCTCCGGCGGCGGCGGTGAACTCGGTGCCGTCCTCGACGAGGTCGGCGATGAGGTCACCGTTGGTGTTCTTGACCACGGTGCCTTCGGGTACGTCGACGACGAGGTCTTTTCCGTCGGCTCCGTGCCTCAGGTCGCCTTTGCCGATCCCACCGTCGTCGGCGCGCACATGTGGGCGGTGGTGCAGGGGCAGCAGGGTCGTGGTCTGACGGTCGACGCGGAAGATGATGTTTCCGCCGTTGCCGCCGTCTGCGCCGTCGGGTCCGCCGAGGGGTTTGAACTTCTCGCGCCTGATCGAGGCGCATCCGTTCCCACCTGCGCCGGCAGCCAGGTGAACAGTGACACGATCTACGAACTCGGTGGCCATAATGTCCTTATATCAGATGAAGGGTGAGTCATTCGACTCACCCTTCATGCTCCCTTCTTCAGGGAGAAATCATATTGACGACGGATCGGATCCGGAGAGGATCAGGCTCCGACGATATTGACGATCTTGCGACCGTTGCGGGTGCCGAATTCCACAGCGCCGGCAGTCAGAGCGAAGAGGGTATCGTCTCCTCCACGGCCGACGTTGGCTCCGGGATGGAACTTGGTTCCGCGTTGGCGGACGATGATCTCGCCGGCCTTGACTGCCTGGCCGCCGAAGCGCTTCACGCCGAGGTACTGTGGGTTCGAGTCGCGACCGTTGCGGGTCGAGCTGACTCCCTTTTTGCTTGCCATGAGAAGTCTCCTCTTACTTGATGTTCGTGATCTTCAGGCGGGTGAGGTCCTGGCGGTGGCCCTGACGCTTCTTGTACCCGGTCTTGTTCTTGTACTTCTGGATCACAATCTTGGGACCGCGGAGTTCACCGGCGACCTCAGCGCTGACCGAGACCTTCGCCAGAGCGTCGGGATCGGTCGTGACCGTCTCACCGTCGACGAGAAGTACGGCATCGAGTTCGACGCTGTCTCCAGCCTTCGCCTTCATTCGGTTGACTGTGATGATATCGCCGACGCTCACCTTTTCCTGGTGACCTCCGGCGCGGACGATGGCATAGACCATGGTCGAACCCTCTTTCTGTTAAAACACAAACGAACGGCGGTTGTCCCTTGGCTGCCGCAGAACGGATCCTGCAGACATCCCATTGAGAGGAATCACCAGCCGTGGCGCGTCACGCGCACCGACGGTCGATTCTAGTCGAACCCGCACAGCGCAGGCAAACTCATTCCGGACCCGCCGGGGCCCGAACCGCACGCCGTGAGGCATCTCTCATTCGCGGGAGTCGGCGATATGCTCATGCCGACGGATCACCTCGGCGACGATGAAAGCCAGGAACTTCTCTGCGAGGTCCGGGTCGAGCTGTGATTCTTCGGCCAGCACTCGCAGCCGTGCGACCTGTCGGGCCTCTCTTGATTCATCGGCTGGAGGCAGTCCGTGATCGGCCTTGAGCTCACCGACTCGTTCGGTGAGTTTGAACCGCTCCGCCAGGAGATGGATGAGGGAGGCGTCGATGTTGTCGATGCTGCCGCGCAGCTCCGAGAGCCGTCTGAGCGCGTATGTCTTGTCGTCTTTGTTCTGCTCCACATCCACAGTCTAGCGATGACCGGACACGGCAGTGTGCCGCATCCGAACGGAGGCGGCACACTGCCCTCACGTCGAGCGAATCCTCTGTCTCACTCGGCGGCGACCCCAACCTCGGGGAGCCGGCTGCTCAGGCGGTCTGCTCGACCGGAACAGCGTCGACGGTGCTCGGATCGCGCAGCGTTCCGGCCTTGCGGTCGGCAAGGTACTTCTTCATCTCCTTCTTCACCACCGGCATGAGCAGATAGAGGCCGAGGATGTTGATGAAGGCACACATGAACAGTGCGGCGTCGGCGAACTCGACGACCTTGGAGAAGCTGGCGATGCAGCCGACGATGACGAAGAGGCAGACCAGAGTCCGGAAGACCATGATCGTGGCCTTCGAACGTCCGAACAGGTAGCTCCATGCCCGCTCCCCGTAGTACGCCCATGTGATGAGGGTGGAGAAGGCAAAGAGGGCGACTGCGATGGCCAAGAGGATCGGGTACCAGGAGGCGACGGTGGAGAACGCGTCTGAGGCGAGAGCGACACCGCCGATCTCACCCTCACCGAGGTCGTTGCGGTACGAAGCCTGGTTGGCCACGATGATCGTCAGCGCGGTCATGGTGCAGATGATCACCGTGTCGATGAACGGCTCGAGCAGTGCGACGAACCCTTCGGAGATGGGTCGACGGGTCTTGACTGCGGAGTGGGCGATGGCCGCCGAACCGATGCCTGCCTCATTGGAGAAGGCCGAACGCTGGAAGCCGATGATCATGACGCCGACGATGCCGCCGGCCACGCCCTGCGGGTTGAACGCTCCGGCGAAGATCTCTCCGATGGCGTTCGGGATGTTCTCGAAGTTGAGTGCGAGCACGAGGAGGCAGGAGACGACGTAGAAGATGGCCATCCCGGGCACGAGCTTGTCGGTGACCTTCGCGATCGAACGGATTCCGCCGAGGATCACCAGCGCGACGAGTGCTGCGAAGATGATTCCGAACACGAGAGAAGCGAAGGGACCGGCCAGGAAGCCATCGTCTCCGCCGGTGGCCGTGCGAACCTGAGCGAAGGTCTGATTGGCCTGGAACATTCCTCCGCCGACCACACCGAAGATGAGGATCGCGATCGCGAAGAGTCCCGTCAGCGCAGTGGCCACGGGCTTCGAGAAGCGACGGAAGGCGACGGGAAGGTACTTGAATGGGCCGCCGTGGACGACCCCATTCTCGTCGATCTCACGGTATTTCACCCCGAGGGTGCATTCGACGAACTTCGTACACATGCCGAGCAGCCCAGCCACGATCATCCAGAAGGTCGCCCCGGGGCCGCCGAGTGCGATGGCCACGCCGACGCCGGCGATGTTGCCCAGGCCGACGGTTCCCGACAGGGCGGAGGCGAGAGCCTGGAAGTGAGTGACCTCACCCGGGTCGGTCTTCGAGGAGAACTTGCCGCGGATGATCTCGAGCGAGAGCTTCGCTCCGCGGGCCTGGATGAAACCGAAGTAGACAGTGAAGACCGCTGCAGCGAAGATCAGCCAGATGACGACGAAGGGGAACGAGAAGTCCCCGATGGTGATCGGAAAGAAGATGATGTTGCCGAACCACGTCGCAATCGGATCGAACCACGAGTTGATGGCGTCGTCGACTGGAGAGACCGGCTCTGCTGAGATATGAAGATCATTCATAGTGTGCAAACCTACTGAGACCTGCGTCACATTCAAGCGTTCCACGTTGTGAGACCATTTCAGTTATCAAACCGTTACCAAACAAGGCGATCGGGGTGCTTTTGAGATTCGCGTCTCGTTGCCTGGCTTAGACTGGGAGCATGACTCAGAACCCTCAGCAGCCAGGTCAGAGGCCGAATCGATCGCCGAACCCATCCCGTGATCGCGGCCCCGTCCCCAGCGGTGATCCGAGCACGCATATCCAAGCCGGCCACAGCCTGCCCGCGTCCTATCCTGGGGCGGAGGCGGTGACGAACCCCAACGGACACTACGGATCTCAGGGGGCGCAATCCGGATCGATCGGCGGTTCGGAGACGACAGCACCGTATGGTCCGCCCGCCGGAGCACAGGCGAACACCGGCGCCCCTCCGCACCACGGTGAAGGCTCACCACTGCCCCCGGCACCGCAGTCTCGTCATACTGACAGACAGGCCCCCGTTTCAGGTCCGAATTCAGTGCCGAACCCGAACTCCGGGTCCGCACCCGCCGCACCGCAGACACCGAACCAGGGATCCCGACGGCCCGGTGCGCAGAGGCCGAACACCAGTCAGGATCCGTCCGGTTCGGGTCGGCCGAACTCCTCCCCCACACGCATCGTCTCTCCTGACGGGGAACGGGTACGTGAGAAGCCGGCCGGTGGGATCTCGGGCTATTTCGCGATCATCGGTGCCATCGTCCTGCTGCTTGCTGCTGTGCTCATGGGCATCATCGGCTTCGTCATGAGCTTCGCCCAAGTCGCCGTCGGCGTCGTCCTCTTCATCATCGCCGTCCTGTGCTTCATCGCCTCGATGTTCCTGTTCAAGGGGTGCACCTCGGTCGCACCCGGGCATGCTGTCGTCCTCCAGCTCTATGGCAGATACGTCGGCACAGTCCGGCAGTCAGGACTGCGGTTCGTCAATCCCTTCTTCACGAAGGACCAGATCTCGACGCGTATCCGCAATCATGAGACATCGACGCTGAAGGTCAATGACCTCGACGGCAATCCGATCGAGATCGGCGCAGTGGTCGTCTGGCAGGTCCGGGACACTGCGCAGGCCATGTTCGAAGTAGATGACTTCGAAGAGTTCGTCGCAATCCAGGCGGAGACCGCGGTTCGCCACATCGCGAACTCCTATGCGTATGATTCCTCGGACCCGCGCCGCATGTCGCTGCGTGACAACGCCGACGAGATCACCTCGCGGCTCTCCGACGAGGTTGCTGCTCGGGTGATGGCTGCAGGTGTCACGGTCATCGAATCGCGCATCACCCAATTGGCCTATGCTCCGGAGATCGCCCGAGCCATGCTCCAGCGCCAGCAGGCCACTGCAGTCGTGGCTGCGCGTCAGCTCATCGTCGAAGGGGCCGTCGGCATGGTGGAGTCGGCGATCGAAGAGATCGAAGGACGGCAGATCGTCAAGCTCGGTCAGTCCGAACGCAGCGATCTCGTGTCGAACCTCATGATCGTGCTCTGCGGAGACCAGGCGGCACAGCCGACGATCAGCACCACCCGCAATCAGCAGTCCGCAGGCTGAGCTGCGGGGCAGAGTCTGCCGGACGCAACGACGCCCCGCCGACGTCATTCGTCGGCGGGGCGCTGTCGGTCTGGCGCCTCAGTCCTCGCCGATGATGACGAACGAAGCCGGCAGCTGCTCCTGCTTGGACTCGGGAGCCTGCTTCGGTTCGCTCTTCTTCGCCGGAGTGCGCTTGACCGGTGCCGCGGCAGCGACCTTCGTCTCGCTGTCCGAGCCGATCATCAGCGGCAGGTCCTTCGATTCTTCGGCGGCAGGCTTCGTTTCGGTCGTGTCCTTCTGCCCGGTCGCAGGCTTCTGTTCTGCCGACGGGGTCTGCTCGCCGCCGCTCGACTTCTCACCGGATGATCCGGTCTGCGAATCATCGTTCCGATTCGAGCGCGACCGGCGCCGTCCGTTGCGTGAGCGGGAATGGGACTTTCCGCTCTCAGGCTTGCTCGCCGAGTCGTCGGCGTGAGTCTGGGCGTCGGACTTCGCCTCGGTCGATTCGGTATCGTCCTTCTTCAGGGTCGCCTTCGCGATCGCGGCGACGGCTGACCGGGAAGCATCGGAAGACACGGCTTCTTCGGTCGATTCGGGCTCATTGTTCTTGGACTTCGAACCAGAGTCACCCCGAAGCTTGCGGTCGCGGCGATTGTCGTGGTTCGACGACCGGTTCCCTCGGTGAGCCTTCGAGCCGTCTTCCTCCGAGCCCGGAAGCAGCAGCCCCCGCCCGGTGAGGTCCTCTCCGGAGCTGACCAGGGATTCGGCGAGTCCCGTGCCGATGCGTTTGCGTGTCATCTGCACGAGTCCCAGCGAGGTCACCTCGGCGACCTGATGCTTGGTCCGGTCGCGACCGAGGCACTCGACGAGGCGGCGCACCACGAGATCGCGGTTGGACTCGAGCACCATGTCGATGAAGTCGACGACGATGATTCCGCCGATGTCCCGCAGTCGGATCTGGCGGATGACCTCCTCGGCGGCTTCGAGGTTGTTGCGGGTCACCGTCTCCTCGAGGTTGCCTCCGGACCCGGTGAACTTGCCGGTGTTGACGTCGACGACCGTCATCGCCTCTGTGCGGTCGATGACGAGCGAACCGCCTGAGGGCAGATTGACCGTGCGCTGGAGCGCCTTCTGGATCTGCTCTTCGATCCGATAGTGGTCGAAGATGTCCTCGTCCTCGTTGTAGCTGTGGACACGTTCCAGCAGATCTGGGGCCACGGACTCGACGTACTCGTGAATGGTGTTCCACGCACTGTCGCCGTCGATGACCAGCGAGCTGAAGTCTTCGTTGAAGACATCACGGATGATGCGCACGATCATGTCCGGCTCGCTGTAGAGCAGCTGCGGCGCAAGCACCTTCGTCGACTTCGACTTCTTCTCGATCGTCTCCCACCGCTTGGCGAGGCGTTCGACATCCCGCGAGAGGTCGGTATCGGTGGCGCCTTCGGCGGCTGTGCGCACGATGACGCCGTTCGAATCCCCGACGAGCTGCTTGAGCAGCTTCTTCAGACGGGCCCTCTCATTGTCGGGCAGCTTCCGCGAGATTCCGGTCATCGAATTGCCGGGCACGTAGACGAGGAAACGCCCGGGCAGAGAGATCTGACTGGTCAGGCGGGCACCCTTGTGCCCGATCGGATCCTTCGTCACCTGCACGAGCACGGCATCGCCGGGGCTCAGCGCAGTTTCGATGCGGCGCGCCTTGCCATCCATGCCGAGGGCATCCCAATTGACCTCACCGGCATAGAGCACCGCGTTGCGGCCCTTACCGATGTCGATGAATGCCGCCTCCATGCTCGGCAGCACGTTCTGGACCTTGCCCAGGTAGACGTTGCCGATGAGCGAGGACTGCTGACGGTTCTCTTTGAGGTAGTGTTCGACCGCGATCCCGTCTTCGACGACGACGAGTTGTGTCTGGTCGCCGCTCTCCCGCACGAGCATCGTGCGGTCGACGGACTCACGGCGGGCGAGGAATTCGGCCTCGGTGATGACGGGGCGGCGACGTCCGGCTTCGCGGCCTTCCTTACGGCGCTGGCGCTTGGCCTCGAGGCGGGTCGACCCCTTGAGCGAGGTGACTTCGTCGCGGTCGGTGCTGCGGGTGCGGGAGCGACGACGACGGCGACGGCGCGAACCGTTGTCAGAGTCGTCGTCACCATCGTCCGAGTCGGAATCGTCGGAGTCCTTGTGACCCGACTTCGAATTCGAGTCTTCGGCATCCGAATCGGAGGTCTGCTTCGTTCCTCGGCTGTTCGACCGTGCTCCCCGCTTCGACGACTTGGAGTCCTGGCTGTCGGCGGAGTCCGATGAGTCGTCTGCGGAATCCTGCGAGTCATCGGCAGAATCCGAGGAGTCATCGTGGGAGTCATCGCGGGTGCGCGAGCGGCGCCCGCGACCGCCCCGACGTCGACGCGGACCGTTGGAGTTCTCGTCCTCGTCGCTGTCGCTCTGCCCGTTCGGCTGCGAGGACGAAGCGTCGTCATCGGTCTTGTGGGAATCGTCCCAAGAATCGTCGGAGTCGTCGTCCTCGATCGTGACGACCTCAGCGTGTTCGGCCTTCGGCACCTGAAAGATCAGTCCGCCGTCATAGGGCACAGCTGGATTGGTGCGAGGTTCGGCTGCGGCGGCCGCCGGAGCAGGAGCAGCGAAGGGATTGCGTGGGTCGAAGCTCGGCGCCGACTGCGCGGTCGACGAGGCGTCGTCCGAGTCGGTGACGTCATCCGAGTCCTCGTCGTCGGCCTCGTCATCGTTGTCCGACGCTGCGCGGACGAACTCTTCGAAGACCAGTCCCCGATTGGCCACGGCATCGCGTGCGGATTTCGGGCTGCCTCCCCCAGGGGTGGGTTCGTCAGTCCCGTCGCCGTCGTCAACATCGTCGTCGTTGTCATCGGCGTCGCCGATGCGCAGCGATTCGGCTGCCTCGGCGATGTCATCGAGGCGTGCGCGCACAGTGTCATCGACATCCTCGGACGCGGTGCCCTTGGCACCTGCCGACTGCTGCAGATTCGCGAGGTCCGCGAGAATGCCTTCGGTCGGATCTGTCGGCTCTGTGCCGTCGTTCGACGTATCGTTCATCGTATCTCCCAGTCCGAAGACGCCGTCCACACCGTACGGATCTTCGGATCCTTGCATGGTCCTTGGGCGGACCGAAACTTGTGGATGGCACGTTCGGCTCGCGCTCAGCGCGTAGGCCTTCGGTGCTGCCTCATCTTGTTGTCGACCTGCGAGGTCATACCCTCGACTCGGTGGAGGCACTTCTCCTGCTCGGTGTGAGAACAGGTATCCGTCAGACCATTATGTCACACAAGTGCCTCTGTGCTGAGGTTTCGTCAGATCCGGGGTTTGCCGCGCGGGACGCAGCCAGGCATTCTTGAGGGGTGAACACCACACTGAGCCACTCCGATGACCTCGACACCGCTGATGCCACCTCGTCGTGGGTGCTCAGATCCGCCCCGTTCGGAATCTTCCTCATCATCGCCTCCGCCATCGGCTTCCTCGCCTCATTCTCCCTGTCGGCGGAGAAGTACGAGAAGCTGGCGGACCCGGACGTCGTGCTCTCCTGCGATCTCAACCCGTTCTTCTCCTGCGGTTCGGTCATGGAACATGCCGAAGCGGAATTGCTGGGCTTTCCCAATCAGCTCTTGGGCGTGGCCGCCTTCGTCATCCCGCTGCTGCTCGGCGTGCTCATCCTGTCCGGGACCCGTCTGCCCCATTGGGTGATGATCGGACTGAACATCGGGCTGGGCTGCGGTGTGGCGCTGGTGATGTTCCTGTTCTACGTCTCGATCTACAAGATCGGTGTCGGCTGCCCGTGGTGCATCGTGGTGTGGACCGTAACGATTCCGATGTTCATGAGCGTCACCGCTGGCAATGTGCTCACCGGAGCTTTCGGCCGGCGTGCAGCGGACAATGCCGTGCTGAGGGTCCTGGCCAAAGAGAACATCGCCCTGTCCGTACTGTGGATGCTCATCATCTTCGCCTGCATCGTCGTTCAGTTCTGGGCGTTCTTCTCCAACCTGCTCTGAGCCTCAGCCTCTTTGATGGCACAGAGCCTTTCCGCTGCCGCCAGGTCTTCGGGTTGCACAGGGCCGTCCCGGTTGAACAGTGCCTTTCCGCTTCCGCCAAGTCTTCGGGTTGCACAGGGCCGTCCCGGTTGCACAGCGCCTTTGCTCGAATCCTCATTCACGGCTCATCTCTCGAGCCACGTCCCCACCCACAGTGACGCCTCACATTGCATACGCCTCTCAACACATTGCGTACGCTTCTCACCACAATACGTACGCTCACGACCAGATCCGGTTCCTCACATCTGTGCGCAAACAGATGTGAGGAACGTAAAGTGGCGCTGAGCATTCGGATGCAGTGAGGGCGCCCCACCGACCGGTGGAGCGCCCTCACTGATTCGACCGGCGCGGTTCCCTAACCGGTCTTCTCTCGGATCTCAGCCTGCGGCCGGATACCAGATTCCGATCTCGCGTTCGGCTGATTCGGTGGAATCCGAACCGTGGACGAGGTTCTTCTGCACCTTCTCACCCCAGTCGCGGCCGAGGTCGCCGCGGATCGTGCCCGGAGCAGCAGCCGTCGGATCGGTGGCGCCGGCCAGCGACCGGAATCCGGGGATGACGCCCTGCCCGGAAACGATGATCGACACGATCGGTCCTTCGGACATGAAGTCGACGAGCGGCTGGTAGAAGGGCTTGCCTTCGTGTTCGGCATAGTGCGCTGCCAGTTCGGCGGCGGTAGCCGAACGCAGATCCAAGGCGTCGATCGCATAGCCCTTGGCTTCGATGCGGGCAACGATCTGTCCGACGAGTCCGCGAGCGACTCCGTCGGGCTTGATGAGAATGAGCGTACGTTCCATTCCGGTCCTTCCAATATCGTGTGGACGTCGGTCCACAGTCTACCCGGGCGCCGTGGCGGGACCGCCGCGGCGCAGTCGATGTTCAGCTTCGTGCGGCGACCTCGCGGTCGATGCGGGCCGACCAGTAGACGGCCACTGCCCACAGGGCGATGAAGAGCGCTGCGACGAAGAACATCGAGGTGAGCACGAAGCCTGAGGCCAGAAGCAGCACCTGGACGACCCAACCGAGGATCACACCCGGGCGTCTCTGACCGATCCGACGCGGCAGCAGGACGACCGCGACGATCGCGAGCACGGCAACGATCGAGGCTCCGATGAGCAGCTGAGCCAAGGTCAGGGTCTGAGCCGACTTCACCGACAGACCGAAGGTCGTGAGCACCGCGCAGTAGACGACGAGCAGTTCGCAGATGAGGATCGACCCGCACAGGACCGGGTACTTCGATTTCATCGTTCCTCCCCTCTTCCGAGCAGCAGGCGAGCTTCGGCAACGGTGTAGATGGATCCGGTGATGACGATTCCCGGGCTCTTCGCATCGACGCTGTTGGCCAGGTCGATGGCCTTCATCAGTGCCGCGTTGAGGTCGGAGGCGACGAGAACGGAATCCTCGTCGACCCACTCTCGGGCCACCTCGGCGAGGTCGTCGACCGGCAGCGCACGAGAGTTGAGATTCTCGCTGACGACGAACACATCGGCGCTGCGGTGGAGCTCCTCGATGACACCGTCGCTGTCCTTGTCCGCAAGCATCGCCAGCACCATGACGATGTAGTCGAAGTCGAACGCTTCGCCGAGGGTTTCGGCGAGCACACGCGCGGCATCCGGGTTGTGGGCGCCGTCGACGACGACGCTGGGGCCGGTGCGAACGAGTTCGGCACGGCCCGGCGAGGTCACACGGGCCAGCCCCTCGGCGACCGTCTCCTGGTCGAGGGGTTTGTCTTCGGCACCGAGGAAGGCTTCGGCAGCGACGATCGCGACCGCGGCATTATGAGCCTGGTGGATTCCGTGCAGAGGCAGGAACAGATCGGAGTAGACGTCCAATCGGCCCTGGACGGTGATGAGCTGACCGTCGACGGCACGCTGCCGGTCGAGGAGGCGGAAATCGCGTTCCTCCGTGGCCAGCGGAACCTCACGGCGCGCTGCCTCCTCGTCCAGGACGGCCTGGGCGGCCTCGTCTTGGACGGCAGACACGGCGACGGGTGCGGGGGCCGGGCTCGGTTCGACGCTGCGGTCGAGGATTCCGGCCTTGGTCGCAGCGATCTGTTCGATGGTGTCGCCGAGGAACGCCTGATGGTCGAGGCCGATCTTCGTGAACACGCCTACCTGTGCGTCGGCGACGTTCGTCGAATCCCACGCTCCGCCCATGCCGACCTCGGTGACGACGACATCGACAGGGGCATCGGCGAAGACGGCGAAGGCCAGAACGGTCAGTGCCTCGAAATAGGTCAGCTTCGCTCGGCTCTCGGCCTCGAGCTGGGCATCGACGATATCGAGGTACGGGGCGATCTCGTCATAGATGCGCACGAAGGTCTGCGCGGACACCGGCGCCCCGTCCACTGATATCCGTTCGGTCACCGAGTGCAGGTGAGGGCTGGTGAATCGGCCGACGCGGAGCTCATGGGCGGTGATGAGCGAATCGATCATCCGCGCCGTCGAGGTCTTCCCGTTCGTGCCTGTGATCGTGATCGCCGGGGCCGCGGTGTGGATGTCGCCGAGGACCTCGCACGCCCGTCGGGTCGCGTCGAGTCGGAGCTCGACCTGCGTCTCCCCGGCCCGAGCCAGCAGCAGGGCGTAGACCCGGGCGAGCTCGGCCCGCGTCGCTTCGTCGACGACGGGTTCCGTCACGGCCTCATCCGCTGTCTGCGGAGCGTCGGCGGAGTCATCGTTGCCGGTCATGCCCGCTTCACCGCCAGACGGGTGCCGCCGGGCAGCTCCTCGGGGGTGAACACCTCGGCGTCGGCATCAGCCGGTCCGAAGGTCAGCGAGGTCGTCAGGGTCTCACCGGCGATGAGATCGGCGTGGGGTTCGAGTGCGGCGGCCACCTCGGTGTCGGCGTCGATGGTGACCGCGATCCGGTCGGAGATGTCGAGGTCGAGCTGCTTGCGGATGCCTTGTACGGCACGCACGGCGTCGCGGGCCATTCCTTCGGCTTCGAGTTCCGGGGTGACCCGGGTGTCGAGGGCGAGGAATCCGGTTTCGAGGGCGGCGAGCTCCATGCCTTCGGTGCCGGATTCGGCGACTGACTCCAAGGTGAATTCTCCTTCGACGAGTTCGATTCCGCCGCTGACGACGATGCCGTCGCTGACGGACCAGTCGCCGGACTTCGACGCCTTGATGACCTGCTGGACCTGTTTGCCGAGTCGGGGTCCGGCCGCGCGGGCATTGATGACGAGGCTCTGGGACAGGGAGAACCCGGCCGCTTCCGCCTCGGCGGTGTCGAGGACTTCGACCGACCGCACGTTGAGCTCATCGGCGATGATCTCGGTGAAATCGGAGCTCAAGTCCGTGTCGGTGGCGACCGTCAGCTGCGACAGCGGCAGGCGCACACGCAGCTGGTTGGCTTTGCGCACCGAGGAGGCCGTGGAGCAGATGTCGCGAGTGAGATCCATGGCCGCGACGAGGTCGGCGTCTGCGGGGAACGCCTCGGCGTCGGGGTAGTCTGCCAGATGCACGGACCGCTGCCCGGTCAGACCGCGGTAGATCTCTTCGACAGTGAACGGCAGCAGGGGTGCCGCTACTCGGCAGAAGGCTTCGAGGCAGGTGAAGAACACGTCGAAGGATTCGTGCGTTTCTGTGCCGCCGTCCCAGAACCGGCGGCGCGAGCGACGCACGTACCAGTTCGTGAGCATGTCGAGGTGGCTGCGCACGAGTTCGCATGCCGTCCAGATGTCCAGATCGTCCATCGCCTCGGCGAACTCGGTGATGAGGTCATGGGTCTTGGCCAGCAGGTATCGGTCGAGGACTTGGCTGGAGTCGTAGCGGGTCTGCGCATGGTAGCCGGTCTTCTCCCCCGCTGGGCCGTCGGCGGCGTTGGAGTAGGTGGCGAAGAACTGCCAGGTGTTCCACAGCGGAAGCACGACCTGGCGGACTCCGTCGCGGATGCCCTGTTCGGTGACGACGAGGTTGCCGCCGCGCAGGATGGACGAGGCCATGAGGAACCACCGCATGGCGTCTGAGCCGTCGCGGTTGAAGACTTCGTTGACGTCGGGGTAGTTGCGCAGGGACTTCGACATCTTCTGTCCGTCGGAGCCTAGGACGATGCCGTGGGAGATGCAGTTCGTGAATGCGGGACGGTCGAAGATCGCGGTGGCCAGCACGTGCAGCAGGTAGAACCAGCCGCGGGTCTGTCCCACGTATTCGACGATGAAGTCGGCCGGGAAGTGGTTGTCGAACCATTCGGAGTTCTCGAACGGGTAGTGCACCTGCGAGTAGCTCATCGACCCGGAGTCGAACCACACGTCGAAGATCTCCGGGATGCGCTGCATCACCGACTTGCCGGTGGGGTCGTCCGGGTTCGGGCGAGTGAGGTCGTCGACCCAGGGGCGGTGCAGATCGACGTCACCGGAGTCGTTGAGCGGCAGACGCCCGAAGTCCGCTTCGATCTCGGCCAGGGAACCGTAGACATCGGTGCGCGGGTAGGCCGGGTCGGATGAGATCCACACGGGGATCGGCGAGCCCCAGAAGCGGTTGCGGGAGATCGACCAGTCGCGGGCATTCTCGAGCCATCTGCCGAACTGTCCGTGCTTGACGTTGTCGGGCACCCAGTTGATCTGCTCGTTGAGTTCGACCATGCGGTCCTTGAACTCGGTGACGCGGACAAACCACGAAGACACGGCACGGTAGATCAGCGGGTTGCGGCACCGCCAGCAGTGTGGGTAGGAGTGTTCATACGATTCGTGGCGGACGAGCAGTGCGCTGCGGCCTTCCAGCGGGCCCGTGTGGTTGCGCAGGTCCTTGATGATGGCCTTGTTCGCGTCGAAGACCTGCTGGCCGGCGTAGTCGGGCACGGTCGAGTCGAACCGTCCCGCGTCGTCGACCGGACGGGCTGCGATGATTCCGTAGGAGTCGGTGAGCTCCTTGTCCTCTTCACCGAAGGCCGGTGACTGGTGGACGATGCCGGTGCCGTCGTCGACGGTGACGAAGTCCGCGGAGAGGATGGTGTGCATGCGCTCACCGAATTCGTCCTGGCGACCTTCGACATAGGGGAACGGTGGTTCGTAGGCGGCACCGACCAGTTCGCTGCCGGGGAAGGTCCGCAGCACTTCGGGGTTCTCGCCGAGCTCACGGGCATAGGCGCCGAGGCGGGCCTCGGCGAGGATGAGGGTCTTGCCCTGCAGCTCCTCGGCACCATCGGCACCGGCAACCACAGCGACCAGCGGGATCTCCGGGTTGACGGCTACGGCCTGGTTCGACGGAACCGTCCAGGGGGTCGTGGTCCAGATAAGGACCCACTCATCGGAGTCCCTGAGCTTGTACCCGATCGTCACTGCCGGGTCCTGGCGGGTTTTGTACACGTCGTCGTCCATGCGCAGCTCATGGTTCGACAGCGGCGTCTCGTCCTTCCAGCAGTAGGGAAGGACGCGGTAGCCTTCGTAGACCAGTCCCTTGTCCCAGAGCTGTTTGAACGCCCAGATGACGCTTTCCATGTACTCGACGTTGAGCGTCTTGTAGTCGTTGTCGAAGTCGACCCACCGACCCTGACGGGTGACGTACTCCTCCCATTCCTGCGTATAGCGCAGAACCGAGGAGCGGCAGGCGTCGTTGAAGGCCGCGAGACCCATGCGGCCGATCTCGGACTTGTCGGTGATGCCCAGCTGACGCTCGGCTTCGAGCTCGGCAGGCAGGCCGTGGGTGTCCCAGCCGAACCGGCGGTCGACCTTCTTGCCCCGCATCGTCTGGAAGCGCGGGACGACGTCTTTGACGTAGCCGGTGAGCAGGTGGCCGTAGTGCGGCAGGCCGTTGGCGAAGGGAGGACCATCATAGAAGACGAACTCGTTCTCACCGTTCTCGCCTGCGTCACGCTGAGCGATCGAAGCCTTGAAGGTGTCGTCTTCCTGCCAGTAGCGCAGCACAGCGTCTTCGATGGCAGGGAAGTTCGGAGAATTGGAGAGGCCGAACGTCGAGGTCGAAACCTTGGGATAGAGAGGCTGGGTCATGAGCGTCCTTCTGGGTCACTGCGGTCACTGTCACGAGGACGACAGTCTGCCGCGGTACCACCTCGCTTATCCGCATTCCGGCCGGTTCGGGTCGGTATGCGGATCGCTCATTTGCTCAGACGATGACGGATCCACCCGTCCGGGTCTACTGAGAACTCAGCGCCTGAGGCGCCGGCTCCGTTCTTCCGGATGCTCCCCGGTGATGGCCGGATCGATGCATGACAATCGTATACCGTCGACTCCGCCCGAGACCACCCGGCAGGGCACAGTTGGAGCCCATCGCCGAGGCGGCCCCGGACAGACTCACAGTCCCCGGTTGCGGGCGACCTTGTGCTGGGCGGCTTGGGCGATGGGGCGGATGACCATGAGGTCGACGTTGAAATGGTGGGGCCGGGTGAGCGTGTACACGACCGCATCGGCGACGTCTTCGGCGGTCAGCGGCTTCTCGACGCCTGCGTAGACCTTCGCTGCTTTCTCTTCGTCTTCGCCGACGCGTTTGTAGGTGAACTCATCGGTGGCGACCATTCCGGGGGCGATCTCGATGACGCGGACGGGTTCACCGGCGAGCTCGAGTCGCAGCGTCGCCGCCATGGAGTGGGTGCCGTGCTTGGCGGCGACATAGCCGCCGCCGCCTTCATAGGCCTGGTGACCCGCGGTCGAGGACATCACGACGATGTCTCCGCGGCCGGAGTCGATGAGCGCCGGGAGCAGAGCTTTGACCACGCGCAGGACACCGAGGACATTGATATCGAACATATCGCGCCATCCGTCGACCGACGCCTCGGCGACGGTGTCGGTGCCGAAAGCGGCACCGGCATTGGCCACGAGCGAATGGACGGCTCCCCCGGCCAGCACCTCCTCCGCCATGGATGCCACGGCGGCGTCATCGGTGAGGTCAGCGACGATGTAGTCTGCTCCGGTCTCCTCGGCGAGGGCCTTGAGTCTGTCCTCACGGCGGGCCACGGCCACGACGTCCCAGCCCTGTTCACGCAGCTGCCTGACCGTGGCGGCACCGATTCCGGAACTCGCACCGGTGACTACTGCTCTGAGAGTTTCCATCTGTGTTCTCCTCTGTCGGGGTTGTCGGGGTTGTCGGGATTGCGCATCGGGAATGGGTCGCGGGGACTTCCCGTCCAGAGCTCAGTCTACGGAGTTCGGTTCTCGACCGGGGGCGGTGTCTTCGGGGCCGAGACCGATGTCGATCGGTCGGCTCCGGCCCTGATCGGGCCGGACGGTTCCGGGTTCGATCGGGGTCGTCGGCGTGCTCGGACGGGCATTGCTCGGTCGAAAATGCGGATGGCGGGGTCCGCCTTCACCGAAGACGGCGCGGAAGCCGGGGATCTTCACCGCCAGCCAGGTGATGACGGCGCAGACGATTGCGTAAGCGATCGGCATAATGACGGCGTGGAGGAGGACACCGGGGACGGTGGTCGGCAGGCCCATGGAATTGCGCACCGGGTAGAGCAGCAGCGGGTGGAGGAGGAACACACTGAAGGAATACGGGTAGAAGCGGTGCAGGAGTCCGAACCCGGCCCGCATATGGAAGTGGAGGAGCAGGTAGGCGGACATGGAGGCGATGACGACTCCCGGGGCGAGGTATTCGTAGGGGAACAGCCACGGTTTCTCGCCGGGCCCCAGACCCGCCCATACGGCAGTTCCAGCGATTGCGACGATGAGGCTCGCCCAAGCCAGGACGGCGCCCCTGACCGAGAGGACGATATCGCGCAGCACCCAACCCAGGATGTAGAAACCGGCCATCGGCAGGAACCGAGTGGCGATATTGGCTTCGCCGACGTCGAAGATCATCGACACCCATTGGTCGACCATGCCGATGCCGAGGAAGATCAAGCCGGTCCCCCACTGCAGCCGACGCGAACCGTGAAGGCTGAGGAGACGGAAGAAGGGCGTGAGCAGGGTCAGTCCGGCGAGGACGTAGAGAAAGTAGAGCTGGACGAACGGGGATCCGGTGAGGATCGCGATGCCCGGATTCCAGGTTTCATCATCCGGCTGCAGGTAGCAGCGGCGGAACAGAACGTAGACGACGGTCCAGAACACCAAGGGAATGCCGATGCGCCAGACCCGCTTGGACAGGAACTTCCGAGGCTTGCTGCCGCGGTCGGGGTCAAGAGCCAGCGCGCCGGAGATCATGATGAACACGGGCACCGACCACCGGCAGGCGGAGTCGATGGCGTTGGCCAGCCACCAGTCGGGACCCATACCGGCGAAGTTCTCTTCGACGACGGTGCCCAGGGAATGGATGGCGACGACAGCGATGATCGCGATCGTCCGTGCCGGATTCATCCACGCGGTCGACGTGGGCGGCGGATTCTCTGTCGGAATTCTGTCCAAGGGCGCCATGTATCCATATTCTCATTGGCCGCGGCGAGAGGGTCTCACTGTGTCTCCAGAATGTCACCCGGTCCACTACGTCGACCGGAACTTCAACCGCGTCGACCAGAACTTCCACCGCGTCGACCGGACCGGACCGAGGCACGAGTGCTGCTTTCGCTCTGCGGTGAGGTTTCTCCCGGCAGCAGGCGCGAACCGGTTTGGCCGAATGCGAACCGGGTGAGAAAATCAGCAACTATGAACACACCTGCCTTTTCGGACTCGACGCACGAGTCAGTGAACCTCCCCGATAAGCCGGCCCTCGAAGGCCTGCGGGACAAATGGGACGCCGCGTGGAGCGAGCAGAACGTCTATGCCTTTGACGTCGACACCGACCGTGAGCAGGTCTACTCGATCGACACTCCTCCGCCGACGGCCTCGGGTTCGCTGCACGTGGGGCATGTGTTCTCGTATACGCAGACCGATATCATCGCCCGCTACCAGCGGATGACCGGCAAGAACGTGTTCTACCCTCTCGGCTGGGACGACAACGGCCTGCCGACCGAACGCCGAGTGCAGAACTACTACGGAGTCACCTGCGACCCCAGCAAGCACTACGATCCGGACTTCCAGCCACCGGAGAAGGCACCGAAGAATTCGCGTGACTTCGTCAAGGTCTCCCGCCAGAACTTCATCGAACTGTGCGAGACGCTCTCGGCTGAGGACGAGAAGGTGTTCGAGGACCTCTTCCGCTCCACCGGCCTGTCCGTGGATTGGAAGTACACGTACCGCACGATCGATGACGATTCGCGGGCCGTCAGCCAGCGGGCGTTCCTCACCGATCTCGACAATGGCCACGCCTACTCTCAGGACGCCCCGACCATGTGGGACGTGACCTTCGGCACCGCGGTTGCTCAGGCCGAGCTCGAGGACCGTGAGCGCGAAGGCGCCTATCACAAGGTGAAGTTCTTCCCCGAGGGCGCTGACGGACTGGCCGACACCTCGGCCGAGCCGATCGTCATCCTCACCTCCCGACCGGAGCTCATCCCCGCTGTCGTGGCGCTCGTCGCCCACCCGGATGATGAACGCTACGCCTCCCTGTTCGGCACGAACGTCGTCTCTCCCCTCTTCGGCGTCAGCGTCGAGGTCCGCGCCCATGAGCTTGCGAAATCCGATAAGGGCACGGGCATCGCCATGGTCTGCACCTTCGGCGACCTCACCGACGTGACATGGTGGCGCGAGCTCGATCTGCCGACCCGCGCGGTGATCAACCGCGGCGGCCGCCTCAACCTCGAGGTGCCGGAGTGGATCGCTGACTCGCCGAGGGCCGATGCTGTCGCCAACTACGAGGCGCTGGCCGGCAAGACCACGTTCTCTGCGCGCAAGGACATTGCGCAGATGCTCACCGACTCAGGTGACCTCATCGGTGAGATCGAGCCGATCACCCATCCCGTCCCGTTCTACGAGAAGGGCGACAAGCCGCTGGAGGTCGTCACCAGCCGCCAGTGGTACATCCGCAATGGCGGTCGCTCCGCCGAGCTGCGCGATGCGCTCATCGCACGCGGCCGTGAGATCGAATGGCATCCGTCATTCATGCGCTCCCGTTACGAGAACTGGGTGGAGAACCTGCACGGAGATTGGCTGGTCTCCCGGCAGCGCTTCTTCGGTGTCCCGATTCCGCTGTGGTATCGCCTCGACGCTGATGGTCAGCCCGATTACGAGAATCCGATCGTTCCCGAGTCGCTTCCCTGCGATCCCATCGCCGAGGCTCCTGCCGGTTTCTCAGAGGACCAGCGAGATACGCCCGGCGGGTTCACTGCCGACCCGGACGTGCTCGACACGTGGGCGACGTCGTCGCTGACTCCACAGCTGCTCGGCGGCTGGTCGCGGGACGAGGAGTTCTTCGACAAGGTCTTCCCGTTCGACCTGCGTCCACAGGGACACGACATCATCCGCACTTGGCTGTTCTCCACCGTCGTCAGAGCGAATTCGCTCAATGATGCGGCGCCGTGGAAGCATGCAGGCCTCTCCGGCTGGATCCTCGACCCGGATCGGAAGAAGATGTCGAAGTCGAAGGGCAACGTCGTCGTACCCTCAGACATCCTCAGCGAGGCGAAGCCGGGATTCGGCCCCGACGCTGTCCGCTACTGGGCTGCCAGTGCGAAACTCGGTGCCGACACCGCTTATGACGTCACGCAGATGCAGATCGGACGCCGTCTGGCCATGAAGCTGCTCAATGCCTCGAAGTTCGCTCTGGCTCAGGGCGTGCACTCCGGTCTCATCGGTCAGCTCGACTCCGTGACACACGATCTCGACCGGGCGCTGTTGGCGAAGCTGGCCGACGTCGTCGAACAGGCCGGAACACATATGGCCGCCTATGACTACGCTCATGCTCTGCGGGTGTCAGAGAGCTTCTTCTGGGAGTTCACCGACGATTACGTCGAGCTCGTCAAGGATCGCTCCTATGGTGCCGCGGGCACCGACGACCAGGTGTCTGCCCACGTCACCCTGGCCACGGCCCTCGACGTCCTGTTGCGTCTCTTCGCACCGTTCACACCGTTCGTCACCGAAGAGGTCTGGTCGTGGTGGCGTACGGGTTCGGTCCACCGTGCCGCGTGGCCGGCCGATGAGGGGCTGAACCACCAGGGTTCGTCCGTCGATCCCGAACTGCTGGCTTCTGTGGCTGCGGCGCTGACCGAGATCCGCCGTACGAAGACCGAAGCCAAGGTCTCGCAGAAGACGGAGGTCGCCTCGGTGACCATTCAGGCCCCGGCAGCCGTCGTCTCGGCGATCAAGGCCGCCGAAGGAGACATCAGGGCCGCAGGTCGCATCAGATCCTTGGTGACCGAGGAAACCGGTGAGGAGCTCACCATCGCCGACATCGGCTTCGTCGAACAGGACTGATCTGAGACCGAACTGGTTCTCCGGGATCGCCTGAGAACAGGGCGGTCCCGGCCGAGCCCCACAGCGCACCCTTCTTCACCTGATCTGAGGGGGGACAGCGGTGGGGCTCTTGCCATGTTCTTTGGTGCCTTTCGTGTGTTCCGTCGGGCCCGTCGCGTGTTCCGGAACGGACACACGAATCGGCCGGGTTCCGCGCTCTCTGCCCCGTAATATGGTTGTCGACAACCGAAGAAGTACTGACGTCCTTCCTGATCGAAAGGCCCCCAGGACCGTGAGAAGCGAACTCTTTTCCAAGCGCAATGCCGAGATCCAGAACCAGGAGCGGTGGACTCTCCAATCGAACAAGATGCTGCGTTCGGTGGTCACGCCGAACGCTCCCATGATCGCGACCAAGGGGGCGATGGTCGCCTACCAGGGAGATGTCCACTTCACCCACCAGGGTGCGAAGTCAGTCGGTCAGTTCATGAAGAAGGCCGCCACCGGCGAGGGCGGCAATGTGATGCGCGTCGAGGGGCACGGAGAAGTGTTCTTCGCCCGGGAAGCCTCGAACATCTTCATGATGGCTCTCGAGGGACCGCAGGACGCGCTGACCGTCAACACCGCGAATCTTCTTGCCTTCGATGATGCTCTCAGCTGGGAGATCAGACGCATCAAGGGCGGTGTCGGTGCGATGGTCAGCGGCTCTGGACTGTTCAACCTCGAGCTGGCCGGACAGGGCACCGCCGCAATCTGCTGCAAGGGTGAGCCAATGGTCCTCGACTGTTCACAGCAGCCGACCTTCGTCGACCCGCAGGCCGCAGTGTGCTGGTCATCTGCGCTGGCCCCGCAGATCAAGACCGATGTCAGCGTCGGCACGTTCTTCGGTCGCGGCTCCGGCGAGTCCGTGCAGCTGGCGTTCCACGGCCCCGGTTTCGTCGTCGTCCAGCCTGCGGAGAATGCCGTCTACTCGGCTGCCACGAGCTGACAGCACACCGCTGGCGCACCCCCCATCCTGCTGATCCGAGGCGAGTCGGGGTGCCTTTGTCGCTGTTTTCACGTCCCGCAACCGTGCCTCTCCTGCCCCTCGCTCATCCTCACCGACGTGTCCCCTGCCCACAGCTGCCTCTCGAATCCCCTCTTTCACGCATCCCTCACCCATCCTCGCAATCCGCCCCACAGCAACGAGGTGTTGTGCGCGGGGCAGTGCGGGATGCAGAACTGCCAGTGCGTTGAGTCATTTGCACGATGGTGCGCCAGCAACGGCGAAGGGTGCTGAGCTCCCGGCCGTCGGCTCGTTCCATCACACACCGGTCCGAGCACACCACACCGCAGCAGCGACATGTTTCGGCAGGAACGGTGAGGGGTAAGGAAGGATCGGGCCGTTTTGCTGCTTGCAGGGTGGCGCGAGGGCGACAGGGTGTGATGCCACGAAGCGGATGTCCCCTCGCCCGGGCGCGGTGCCGTGGGTGTCGTCACGCCCTAGCGCGGTGCCGTATGTGTCGCCTGGCCGGGGCGCGGTGCCGGCGGTTCAGGTTGTGGGGACGGTGTGCTCGTGGCCGCCGCGTTCGACCCGGTACTTCCGGAAAGTCGGAAAGATCGCGGCGCAGGCGAGCACGAGAGCGATGACTGCGATTCCTCCACCTGCCGAGGCGACCGTGGTGTCGGTGACGGCCGCGACCGAGCCGTGCAGAACGTCCGCAATGCGAGGTCCGCCGGCCACGACGACGATGAACACGCCCTGCATTCGACCGCGCATCGCATCGGTGGCGGCTTCTTGGAGCATCGTCTGCCGAAAGGCTCCGGAGATGATGTCGGCACCTCCGCCCAGGGCCAACGCGCTCAATGCGACGACAAGCGCGGTCAGCCAGAAGCCGGTCGCGAGTTCGAGAGACAGACCGAAGATCGTCATGGCAGCGCCCCAGACAACGATCGCGACGATGACGGCGAGACCCTGGCGCTGCACCCGTGAGACCCAACCGGAGAAGATTCCGGCCAGGGCACTGCCACCAGCCAGAGCGGCGAAGAGCAGTGAGAATACAATGCCGCCCTCGGGCGGTCCGTCGAATGTCTCAGCGGCGATCTGCGGGAAGAGCGCCCGCGGCATTCCGAAGACCATCGCGATGATGTCGACCAGCAGCGAGACCATGACGACGGTGTTCGTCGTCAGATACCGGAATCCATCGATGATGCCTTTGAGCCCCGACCGTGTATCGGACTGCTTCTGCGGCAGCAGCGAGGGAAGCCGAACCACCGCGTAGAGTGTGGCGAGCAGGAACACGGCATCGATGACGTAGAGCAGCTGGTACCCGAACAGCGGGATCAGCGCCCCTCCGAGGACTGGTCCGATGACGGCGCCCAGGGTCATGACGGTCATATTCAACGAATTGGCCGCGGGCAGCAGTTCCAGCGGGATGATCGACGGTATCAATGCGCCCTTCGCAGGCTGATTGAGGCCGAAGAACGCCTGCTGCATGGAGAACACCGACAGCAGCAGCCAGACATTGTCAGAGTTCAGCACCGCGAGGAGTGCGAGTAGTGCACTGGTGACGATCAGACCGAGAGTCGAGATCACGAGCAGCCTGCGCCGATCGATGACATCCGCCAGCGACCCGCCCCACAGCCCGAAGACGATGAGCGGGACCAAACCGAAAGCACCGGCGAGCCCGACATAGCCGGATGACCCGGTGATATGGAAGATCTGCGCGGGAATCGCCACAACCGTCATCTGCGCACCGATGACTGTGACGATATTGGCCACCCACAGCCGCCGGAACGACGCGTAGCGCAGTGGGCGTGTGTCAGCCAGTAGTCTCATGAGTGAAGAGACTCAGGCAGATTTCTTGTTCGTCCTGTTCCGTGACTTCGGGACGAGGGTCGGGGCGACGTTCGATTCGACGACGTCCTTGGTCACGACCACCTCGGCGATGTCCTCGCGCGAGGGCACATCGAACATGACCGGCTGCAGAACCTCTTCCATGATCGAGCGCAGACCGCGAGCACCTGTTCCGCGCAGAAGCGCGAGATCGGCGATGGCTTCGAGCGCCTCGGTCTCGAACGTCAGGGAGACGTTGTCGAACTCGAACATCCGCTCGTACTGCTTCACCAGTGCGTTCTTCGGTTCGGTGAGGATCGACATGAGCGCGGCCCGGTCGAGGTTCGACACGGTCGCCAGCACCGGCAGACGGCCGATGAACTCGGGAATGAGACCGAACTTGAGCAGATCTTCCGGCAGGATGTCTGCGTACAGGTCCTCTTCGTCGTTCTTCGACTGCAACAGGGCGCCGAAGCCGATGCCGTGCTTGCCCTTGCGGCCGGCGACGATCTCTTCCATCCCGGCGAATGCGCCGGCGACGATGAAGAGCACATTCGTCGTGTCGATCTGCAGGAAGTCCTGGTGCGGGTGCTTGCGTCCGCCTTGCGGAGGCACCGAGGCCTGAGTGCCTTCGAGGATCTTCAGCAGTGCCTGCTGGACGCCCTCACCGGAGACATCTCGGGTGATCGACGGGTTCTCCGATTTGCGAGCGATCTTATCGATCTCGTCGATGTAGATGATTCCGTGCTCGGCACGCTGGATATCGAAGTCCGCGGCCTGGATGAGCTTGAGCAGGATGTTCTCGACGTCTTCACCGACGTAGCCGGCTTCGGTCAGCGCGGTGGCATCGGCGACGGCGAAGGGCACGTTCAGCCGCTTGGCCAGCGATTGGGCGAGATAGGTCTTTCCCGAGCCGGTGGGTCCGACGAGCAGGATGTTCGACTTTGCGATTTCGACGCCGGAATCGTCGCTGCCGAGGGTCTTCTCGTCACCAGACTGCAGGGACCGGATGCGCTTGTAGTGGTTGTAGACGGCTACCGACAGTGCTTTCTTCGCCGGTTCCTGACCGACGACGTACTCCTGGAGGAAGTCGAAGATCTCACGAGGTTTGGGCAGCTCGAGTTCGGCCTGCTCCGGACTGGATTCGCTGAGTTCCTCTTCGATGATCTCATTGCACAATCCGATGCATTCATCGCAGATGTAAACACCAGGTCCGGCGATGAGTTTCCGAACCTGCTTCTGAGACTTCCCACAGAAGTTGCATTTGAGCAGGTCTGCTCCGTCCGCACTGCGAGCCACTGTCACAACCTTTCGCCAGGACGCTTGGCCCTAACTCTACCGCTCGTGTTTCATGTACCTCAATAGCTTCCCACACGTGGCTGACACAAGCCCCAGCTACGCCTCGGTGTGTCGGAGGAAGGAACCGAGAACGGGTCCGCACGATTGCGATCGCACGAACCCGTTCTCAGCGGTTCCCGGCCCTCCGGGCGGTGATCAGTTCGCGTTCTTGCGCGAAGTGAGCACCTGGTCGACGAGGCCGTAGTCCTTGGCCTGCTCGGCCGTGAGGAAGAGGTCGCGTTCGATGTCGTTCGAGACCTGTGAGGCCTCCTTGTTCGAGTGCTTGGCCAGAGTGCCCTCGAGCCATTCGCGCATCCGCAGCACCTCAGCAGCCTGGATCTCGAGGTCTGAAGCCTGACCCTGGCCCTGGCCCTGCATCGCGGGCTGATGGATGAGCACACGTGCATTCGGCAGAGCCAGACGCTTGCCGGGGGTTCCGGCGGCCAGCAGCACGGCGGCGGCGGAGGCGGCCTGGCCGAGGCAGACGGTCTGGATCTCAGGCTTGACGTACTGCATCGTGTCGTAGATGGCGGTCATCGCGGTGAATGAGCCGCCGGGCGAGTTGATGTAGAGGGTGATGTCGCGGTCGGGGTCCTGCGATTCGAGGACCAGCAGCTGAGCCATGACATCATCGGCGCTCGTGTCATCGACCTGTGCGCCGAGGAATACCACGCGATCGTCGAAGAGCTTGGTGTAGGGATCCTGGCGCTTGAAGCCGTACGGAGTCCGTTCTTCGAACTGCGGCATGACGTACCGCGCCTCGGGCATGTATCCGGCGGTCGAACCGGCATTGAAGTTCATCGAGTTCATTCCTTGACTCCCACTCAGTTGTCGTTGACGTCGGACGCGCGGGTGACCATCTTGTCGATGAAGCCGTATTCGAGCGCTTCTTCAGCAGTGAACCAGTGGTCACGGTCGTTGTCCTGGAGGATCTGCTCGAGCGATTTGCCCGTCTGCTGAGCGGTCAGTTCCGCCATCTGCTTCTTCATGTGCAGGATCAGCTCGGCCTGGATCTTGATGTCAGTGGCCGTGCCGCCGATTCCACCCAGCGGCTGGTGCATGAGGATGCGGGCGTGCGGGGTGGCGTAGCGCTTGCCGGGGGTGCCCGAGGACAGCAGGAACTGTCCCATCGAGGCGGCCATGCCCATGGCCACGGTCGAGACATCAGGCTTGATGTACTGCATCGTGTCGTAGATGGCCATTCCGGCGGTGACGGAGCCGCCGGGCGAGTTGATGTAGAGCGAGATGTCCGCTTCGGGATCCTCGGCGGCCAGCAGCATCATCTGCGCGCAGATGGCGTTGGCGTTGTCGTCACGCACCTCGGAACCGAGCCAGATGATGCGCTCTTTGAGAAGACGATTGAAGATGTGGTCGTCCAGACCCATTCCCCCACCGGCGTCGAGGCCGACGGGAGCTGTCGTGTCGTATGCGCTCACGTTTCACTCCTGTGTTCTGTGGATGGCTTGCTATGGACTCTAACCGCTCTCCCCCGGGTTTTAGTCCGCGGCGAGGCCTGTGTTCGCCCTCAGCGTGATCGGGACCTGCAGATATGCAGAGACGGTGGGTGCGGATCGTAATCCGTACCCACCGTCTCATCAGGATTCCACCGCCGAGGCGGCGCTCCCTCACTTCTCTTCGGCAGCCTCTGCGGGTGCTTCGTCGGCGGCTTCCGCGCTCTGCGCGTCGCCGTCGGCGTCAGCGTCCTCGTCGTCACCGGCGGAGGTGAAGGCCTCCATGTCGACGACGTTTCCGGCGGTGTCCTTGACCGTGGCACCGGCGAGGACGGCGGCCAGGGCCTTGCGCCGCGAGACCTCGCCGACCAGGGCGTTGACCTGGCCGGAGCTGTCGAGCATCTGGGCGAACTCGTTGGGGTTCATTCCGTACTGCTGCGAAGCGGAGATCAGGTACTCGATGAGTTCGGGCTGGCTGACCTCGACGTTCTCTGCCTCGGACACGGCATCGAGGATGAACTGGGTGCGCAGGTTGTGCTCGGTCTCCTCGGTGACCTCCTTGCGGTGTTCGTCATCGTCCGAACGGTTCTCGGACTCGAGGTGACGCTCGACCTCGTCGTTGACGATCTTGGCCGGGACCGGCACGTCGAGGGTCTCGATGAGGTGCTCGAGGACCTTGTCGCGTGCCTGCACGCCCTGCTCGGTCTCCTTGGCCTTGCCGGCCTGGGCGCGGAGATCCTCACGCAGCTCGTCGATCGTGTCGAATTCGCTGGCCAGCTGGGCGAAGTCGTCATCGGCCTCGGGCAGTTCACGCTCTTTGACGGCGCTCAGGGTGATCTTCACGGTGCCCTGCTCGCCGGCGTGCTCTCCGCCTGCGAAGGTGGTCTCGAAGGTGGTGGTCTCACCGGCGGAGAGTCCGTCGAGGGCCTCGTCCATGCCTTCGAGCATCGTTCCGGCGCCGACCTGGTAGGAGATGTCGGAGGCGGTGTCGATCTCTTCATCGCCGATGGTGGCGACGAGGTCGAGAGTGACGAAGTCGTCGGTGGCCGCGGGGCGGTCAACGGCGACCAGGGTTCCGAAGCGGGTGCGCAGCTGCTCGAGTTCGGCATCCACATCGGCGTCGGTGACCTCGATGGGGTCGACCTCGATGTTGATCGTGTCGTAGGCAGGCAGTTCGACTTCGGGACGCACGTCGACCTCGACAGTGAAGCCCAGATCGCCGTCTTCGGTTCCGTCGAGTCCGGGAACCTCGGAGATCTCGACCTCGGGCTGGCCCATCGGCTTGAGTTCGTGCTCTTCGACCGCGTTGCGGTAGAAGTCGTCAAGTCCGTTGTTTATGGCCTCCTGGATCACAGCAGGACGGCCGATACGCTGATCGATGATGCGCGTGGGGACTTTGCCCTTACGGAAACCGGGGACGGTGACCTGGCCACCGATGGTCTTGTATGCCTCGTCGACGCTCGGTTTGAGTTCGGCGTATGGGACTTCCACGCTGATCTTGACCCGGGTGGGGTCGAGTTGCTCGACGGAGCTCTTCACAGTGTGACCTTTCAAATTCGACAGTCATGCATTTTCGGTCATCTCCGACCTGATCATCCGGGTTCGTGACCGCAGACGGCCATCTCACAGCCTGATCGGTCATCTCGTGACCTTAGAGGGAGCGAAAGTCCACGAATAGTTCGCGCACGTCCGCAAGACGCAATCACCTATGTTACGCGAAACCCCGCCCGTTACGCGAAACCGGGGTGATTTCAGGAATCCGCTCCATCTCGGCGTCCGTAGAGCTCGTCGAGGGTGATGATGACGTTGGCCGCCGTCCACGACAGCGGTGCCACCGAGACCGGAGTTCCCTCGGCACTGACCTTCTCCGGCAGCGAACCCGCGCTGGTGCGGTGGTCAGTGAGCCAGTCGAGGACCGACTCCGCACGGCCGCTGAGTCCGAGGCGGGCGAAGCCGAGGCCCATGAGCGAGGTCGACGGCGTCCAGCTGGAGCGGTCGATGATCCACCCGTGACCGGGCTTGATGCCTCCTGCCGGCTGTTCGAGCCGGTCCCACACGTCTGCGAGGGTCTCGGGTTCGACTGCGCAGATCCCCTCCACCGTGTCGGCCACGAGTCCGGCGGCGGGCAGATAGGCGATCGCCGAATCACATCCGCCCGAGGTCGGGTATCGCTGCATCCCGTTGGCGCCGAAGGTCCGAGCAAAGGTCGTCCGATAGTCGTCGACGGCACGACTGAGCGATTCGGCTCCCCCGCCGAGGCGGCTCCACAGATCCCCGTCCGCCTTCGTCAGCACGGAGAGTGAGTTCATCCCGACCAGAGTCGGCCCGGCGAGGCCGAGAGTGACCTGCGACTCTCCGACCTCCCAGTAGTCCGGGCCGACAGGAGGCAGGCTGCGACCGTGGGCGGTGAGGTCGAAGAGACGTCGGCTGGTCCGTCGCAGCAGATCATCGAGTTCGCCGAGGACGATCGGCGCGACCGCCGTCTTGGAGACGGCATGCACTTCGGCAATGGCCCAGAGCACCAGGCCGAGCGAGTCGAACTGCGACTCGCGGTCATCCGGCGCCATTCCAGATTCCGGGTCGACCCGGGCCGCGAACGAACCGTCGACCGCCTGCACGGCCTGCAGATGCCGCAGATGCATCCACGCCGTCTCCTGCATGCCGACTCTGGCCAAGGCCACTGCGGCGAAAGCCGTATCCCGTGGCCAGGTATAGCGCCAGGGGCCGAACCACCCGGCGACCGTGGCGGGCAGTTCATCGCTGAGCACCCACAAGTCAAGAAGAGCTGAGACTGCGAGTTCTCGGCGGTGCGCAGGCAGAGCTCCCAGCCACGGTTCGCAGCGGTCGAGGAAGTCCTGCTGCCTCGCTGCCGGGCCGGGATCGGCGAGGTCCGGCATTACTCGTGACTGGGCGGGCAGGTTCCGTGCGGACTCCTCATCGAGGGCTTCTCGCACGCCCGAGCGGGTGTAGGCGGCCGTGACCGAGCGGACCGGGTCCGGTCGTCCCGCCTCGGCGAGAGCTGAGGTGACGACTGCACCGACACCGATCGCACCGAATCCGATGACGGTGCCGGTCAGCAGTGCTCTCCGACTGGGCCACGCTGAGGTCTGCGCAACTCGGAGGCGTCTGAGCCGCCCTTCGCTTCTCATGAGGAGGATCATACCTATCCGGGCATAAAGAAACCGGCCTGATCGAGTGATCAGACCGGCTCGCGGAGGGGATGACGGGAATCGAACCCGCACCATCAGTTTGGAAGATTCCTGTTGCCCTCTGTGTCGCCCCAGGTCAGGCCGGGTCCTGTGTTTGTATTCGGACCAAACGTGACCTTATATGACCTAACTATACACACTGAGTTCTAGAGGGTTCGGTCATGTTAGGTCACGCCGTGTCGGCTGCGGTCACGAATCGGTGTCAGGCAACGATGACGAGTCCGCTGGGCGCGGTGGTTCGGTGTCGAGGGCAGCAGCCAAGCGGATGGATTCGGGATCCAGTGGCGAGGAACCGGGCACGCTGTGGCGGGGGCGAGCGTCGAGGTCGGCCCGGTGGCGGCGGGCGAGTTCGTCGCGGACGGTGCGGGTCTCTCTGGCGCGGCGGTGGTATCCGGCGGGGAAGTCGGCGGCGGTGAGTCGTTGCAGGTGCGCGAGCAGTGCGGTGGTCGTGGCGGTGCGCAGCACCTGCGCGGAGAGTCCTCGGGGGTGAGGCCTGCGGTGTGTCATGGTTCGTGTTCTCTTCGTGGTGGTTGTGGTCAGTGCGGCAAGTTGCGATTGAACCGGCGACGGCGTTTGCGTCCGCGCCGGGACCGGTGTTCAGGCGGTTGGTAGTGGTCGGGGTGGAAGCGTTCGGCCCTCTGGGCGCGTTCAATCTCGGTGGTGCGGTAGCGGCGGCGGACTTCGGTGGCGGTGGCGCGGTACTCGGTAGCCAGTGCGGTGTAGTCGTCGCCGGTGATGTAGTCGAGTCGGCGGGCGAGATAGTCCCTGTGGGATTCGAGCCGGTCGAGCGGGACTCGACGCAGCTCAAGTCTCCAGGGAACGTGGTTGCTGGACATGTGACTTCCTTTCGTGGTGGTGGGGTTAGCTGATCGCGGCGAGGTGGCCGCGTCGAGTGCCGAATGCCAGCGGAGCCGATGCCCGGCGACGATGAGCACGAGCAGTGTCCGTGTCGGCTCGGTCATTCGGCAGCGGTTTGGCAGCAGCCGCCGGGGTGCTCGGCCCGGTCGGGGTCGGGTCCGTCGGACTCGGATTCGGGGTCCCGGTCGTGTTCGTGAGTTGGTCGAGCCGGTCGGCTAATGCGCGGTCGCGGTCGTTTCCCGCGTGCTGATAGATCGCAGCCGCCCGGGCCGTGGAGTGACCAATCCGGGCTTGCAGCTCAGCCTGAGTCGCCCCGGCTTGCGCAGCCAGCGTCGCCCCGGTGTGGCGCAGGTGATGCCAGGCGATATCGGGCCGGTCAATGGCCAGTCGTGCCCGACGCATCACCCTGGACCGGGTAGACGCGGTGACGGGGTTGCCGTGGCCGGTGGTGAACATCAGCGCATCGGGGTCGGTGCCGGTGTGTTGGTCGAGGTGGTCGGCCAGGACCGGCAGGATCGAACGCGGCAGGTTCACGGTGCGTCGACCAGCGGCGGACTTCGGCGGACCATAAGCGACGGATTCGCCCGGGACTTCGACCAGGGTGCGGGTCACGGTGACAGTCGCGGTGTGCAGGTCGAGGTCGCCCCTACGCAGGGCGAATGCTTCGCCGGGGCGCAGTCCCGACCAGGCGGCGATGAGCACGGCGGCACGGTAGCGGTCGGGCATCGCATCGGCCAAGGCCACCACTTCGGGCGCGGTCAGGGGTCGGCGTTCGGGGTGCGGTGCTGTGCCCGCCCCTTTGACGTGGACCGGGTTCGCGGTGATCAGACCATCGCGCACGGCTTGCATGAGCACGGTCCGCAGCAGACGGTAGGCACCGGCGGCAGCGGTCCGACCCGGGTACTCCCCCGCCGTGGTCGGCACCGTCGGGGCCGGTGAACCGGCGGCAGTCCATGCGTCGAGCACATCGGTCGGCAACTTGCCGGTCGGGGCCACGTCGAATCCGTGGCTCATCGCCCAGGCCCGGGCCGGATGCGGGCCGCGTCGGGACGTGCCCGACTGATCGAGGGCAGCAGCGCGGGTGCCGTCGAGCAGCGCGACATACCAGGTGCGGACGAATCCCGGGGTCAGGGCTTGGATGGTCACCGTCGAGATATCGACCGGAGTCGTCGTCCCGACCGGGCACAGAATCCACGAATCGGCGGTACGCCGGTACAGGTCGAGGGTGCGCGGGCGCAGCGTCGCCTGAGCGTGGTCGAGGTAGTCGGCCAGATACTGACCGACGGTGATTGCCGACGGCTTCGCGATGACGGGGTTGTTGCCCAGCACTTCGGCATGGACCCGCACGCGCACGGCTTCGGCCTCTTGCCGGGTGGCGAACGTGCCCGGCACTTTATGGCGGGTGCCGTCGGGAGCGGTGTAGCGGACCCGGAACCGCCCCGACGGAAGACGATCAATCGCCCCGAACACTGCCCGCGCCGTCACAACCCACCCCCACAGATGTCGGTGTCATCTTCGCGGGTGATGATCAGTGTGAGGAATGCCAGTGTGTCGGTGTCGGGCAGGTATCCGGCATCGAGAGCGTCGGTGACGGTTTCGAGCGCGTAGAGGGTGTTGTCGGTGGCTTCGGGATACTGAGCGGTCAGGCAGGGGCCGTCGCCGGGGACGTAGGTGAATGATCGTCCGGTGTAGAGGTTGGTGACGTTGAACGCTGTGTGCGCGGTGGACATGGGGGTTATAGGCCGAAATGTGTGTACAGGATAGCCCGTTTGCCCAGTAGTCAGTAGGGCAAGACCGGGTTGAACATGCTCTGCAACCATGTTCAGTGCCCAATCCCAGAAATCACCCCGTCTGTGGTG
>NZ_RHFG01000070.1 GCF_004745485.1 Brevibacterium sp. S22 | reverse complement strand
GCGCTGACCCACACAGTGGTGTCGTGACCTCGATTTGTCCGATCACATGGATGGTGCGGCCGGCACCAGCTCGGCCCACCTCGGTAACTTGATCAGAAGGCTGTCCACCCCCTGAAACCAAGGGAGTGTGACTCATCACAGTGTTGTTCCGAAGTGACCTTCAACCCGGACCGGTACCGGCCGCAAGCGGCCGTACAACCTATCGGTCAAACAGGGAGCTTCGAACCGCTATGTCCATTGTCGCGCACTTATACAGTTTCTTCATCGGCGTCGATACACACGCCAGAAACCACGTCTACACGATCATCACCAGCACCGGTGCCCTCATCGACGCCGGCACCTTCCCGACCACTGCTGCTGGCATCAAACGAGCAATGAGCTGGGTCGGTCGACGTACCGACGGTGACCTCGACACACTCTGGGTTGTTGAGGGTGCCGCCTCATACGGGGCGGTGCTCACCGGGCACATCGCTGCGGCCGGGTACCCGGTCGTCGAGGCTGCCCGCATGGATGCCAAAGCCCGCCACGGGGTGGGCAAGAGCGATGAGCTCGATTCCCGCCGCATCGCTGAATCCGTACTGCGGTTAGAAGCCGACCAGCTGCGGTGGCCGCGCCAGAGCGACGGGGTACGGCAGGCGTTACGTGTCCTGCTGGCTGCTCGGAACTCGATGAGCACCGAACGTACCCGCGAGATCAATGCTCTGACCGCGTTGGTGCGCACCAACGACCTGGGACTCGACGCCCGCAAGTCATTAACGGCCGATCAGTTCGCTGAGATCTCGAAATGGCGGGCCAGGAAGGAAGATATCGGGCTGGCCACTGCCAGAGCTGAGGCGGTGCGTCGGGCCAAACGCGTTCTCGACCTCGATGAGGAGTTGGCAGG
>NZ_RHFG01000069.1 GCF_004745485.1 Brevibacterium sp. S22 | reverse complement strand
AGACCCGGATCCTCGATGAACTCGTCGACCTCACCGGCTGGCATCGTGACTACGCCCGCCAAGCGTTAAGGAACGCGCTGACCCCGACCATCGTCAAACCCAAACCGGGCCGGAAACCCGTCTATGGCCCCGACCTGATGCCAGCGCTGATCACCTGCTGGGCGGTACTGCGAGCACCGGCAGGACGCCTCCTGGCCGCGATGCTGCCGACTCTGGTACCGATGCTGCGCCGCGACAAAGAACTCGACATCACCGATACCCAAGCAGACCTGCTCATGAAGATGAGTGCGGCGACCATCGATCGCAAGCTCGCCGGCGAGCGGAAGAAGATGCTGCCCCGGGGCCGGTCCCACACCAAGCCCGGATCCCTGTTGAAGTCACAGATCCCGATCCGCACCTGGGCGGAGTGGGACGACGCGGTGCCCGGGTTCGTCGAAATCGACCTCGTCGGCCACGAGGGCGGCAACGCCGCCGGCGAGTACTGCTTCACCCTGACCGTGACCGATATCAGCACAGGCTGGACGGTGAACAGGTCGGTGAAGAACAAAGCCGCGAAATGGGTCTTCGAAGCCCTCGAGCACGTCATCAGCGTCTTCCCCTTCCCGATCATCGGCATCGACTCCGACAACGGGTCAGAGTTCATCAACGAACACCTGTTGGCCTACTGCACCGACCATGAGATCACGTTCACCCGGTCAAGGGCAGGCAACAAGAACGATGGCGCTCATGTCGAGCAGAAGAACTGGGCCAGAGTCCGCGAACTCGTCGGCTACCTCCGCTACGACACGCCAGCAGAACTCGAGCTGCTCAACCAGATCTGGGAACTCGACCGAGTGTTCACGAACTATCTGCTCCCACAACAGAAACTCATCTCCAAGACCCGCCACGGAGCTAAAGTCTCGAAGAAGCACGACCAGCCGAAGACGCCCCACCAGCGAGCGATTGCGCACGAGACCATGCGCAAACGCCCGATCATCACGATGAATGCTGCGTTCAAACGGATCAAACCGGCGGCCCTGGAGCGACAGGTCCTCG
>NZ_RHFG01000007.1 GCF_004745485.1 Brevibacterium sp. S22 | reverse complement strand
TCTCAACCACTCACGCAGCAGTGGTTCCTCATCCTCGAGCAGGGTCAGAGCCGGAGCGGGAGAATTCGCCATAAACCAATTCTCCCAAACACCCAACCATTCAGGAATTAACGACACGCGACACTAGGTGCACGTTGTGCAACGTACGCCGATCTCACTGCGCTCCATGCATTTGTACTCAGCACCGACCTCGCCGAATCATTTGTCTGCGTCAGAGCCTCAGTGTTAACTGTCCCCATGGCCACAAGCATCATTGTTTTGTCACTCATCATCGTCGCGCTTATAGCCCTTGGCTACCTCGCCTTCAAACACTGGAACAACAAATTTGCTCGTCTGCACGAAGAGCATCAAAACGCCACTACTCTTGCCCAGCAGCGGGCCGCCGAAGTTGAACAACGATTCAATCGCTCGCAGGCCGACGGCAAGAGTGCTCACGACGAGGAGCTAAGAAGGCTTGAAGCAAAATGGGGTGAGAAAGTTGCAGAAGGCAAGCGCACGATAGAACTTGTCAGACGCGAAAAGTCGCTGATCGCAGGACAGCTGACCAACACGTTTCATACCTCCGACCTCATGTCCCGACGCCAGATCATCGATGCCTGCCACAAGCTTCAACTCGACGGAGCGCTACTCACGAATATTCATTTTTCCCCTGACGGACACGACCAGTCCGAGAAATACTTCTATTCACAGGCCGACCACCTTCTGGTCACATCGCGAGGTATCTCTGTGATTGAGGGCAAATACTGGTCAATGATGGTGTTTGATGGGGTACGGCCTGAGCAGAAGCTGCCCGAGCTCGAGCCATTGCTACAGAATCTCAAGCTTGACGTTCGGAATGGAGAAGTTCTTCATATTTGGGCTCCCGACGCACGGCTGTATAGGACGTCGGAAGCCAAGTGGACCGAACAGAAGGTGTCTCTACAAGTCAGGCCAAGCCCACACAAGCAGGCAAAAATGCACGCCCGGCGACTGAATCAGCTGATAAGTGAACGTGCCCCTAGCTCCGTAAATTGGATAGATACATGTGTCTTGTATTCGTATCCCGGGGCCGTGGTTCACCACTCGCGCACCGCTAACGGCACAACTATCGCGGCAACCAAGGACGAGCTTGAGGCGTTTCTCGCTGGACCAACCTTCTCCAAGCAGAATCGGCTGGACGTCAAAGCAATAGTTGAATCACTCCAAGGCGAATCTGGCGACATCGTCGGGTTCGGCGAATGGCGAGAAAAATGGCCCAGCAATCTGAGTTGAGGTCACCCCGACCTGATTACCAGAACCTGCTCACTAAAGTGGACGACAAAGCAAGACTACCGAGATGGAAAGAATGGCGATCCAGTGGACGTCATACACCCGTCTCCGAGTTCGCTGCGGCCGTGCTGCACTCAGCTTGGTCGAGTGGTCGATTGAGCCGTCGAAGTCGTCACGCTGGCCGCGATCGCGGTCTCACCGTTCGGAGCAACTGCTTGGAGTTCATATTTACCAGCCCCGGCAGGTTTCCCCACGAGGTGGATCTGCTCGCCAGCGAACAGCGGTGACTTCGCGCGGAAGTCGAAACCGGTCACCATCTCCTCAGGGTGGTTGGTCATGAACGCATCGAGCAGCAGGGTCGCCGTCAACGGACCGTGCGTGACGAGTCCCGGGTAGCCCTCGACCTCCGTGACGTACGGGTAGTCGTAATGGATACGGTGCGAGTTGAACGTCAGCGCCGAATACCTGAACAGCATGACCTCGTCCGGCCGCACACTTGTGGCCCAATCCCAATTGCTCGGAATCGACGAATCAGGGCGTGGCGGTGCTGCCGCCGCTCCCTCCGGCGCCGAGGTGGCCTCCCGGTAGACGATTGTGTGCCGATCCGTCGTCGCCAAAACACCATCCGCGGACACCTCGTGACGCAAATTCACGAAGCACAGCGGTCCAGTGCTGCCAGTCTTCTCCGTGATCGATTCGATCGTCGTCGTTCGCTCAAGCGTCTGCCCCGGCCAGATTGGGGCGTGGAACTCGAGAGAGCTGCCGGCCCACATACGCCGGGGCAACGGCACCGGAGGCATGAACCCACCCAACTTCACGTGCCCGTCTGCGCCGAGTTCACTCATCGGCACATCGTCCTCGGAGAAGTGCAGCCAATGCCCGAGTGGAAACAACGGCGCCTGCGCGTCACCCCCGTGCCCAAGTAGTGAAGACAGGCGGGCGGCCCGCTGACCGTCGGCGACCTCGGTGACGGTCGAGGTTCGGCCCACCCAATCCTGCAGATTCACGGCCCCTCCGTTGCTCATGGTTTCTCTCCTCCGATCAATACGACCAGTCAGGCCTTGTTCCGGCCGATGAGCTGCTTGGCGATGACGCCGAGCTGGATCTCATTCGTGCCCTCGCCGACGATCATCAGTGGGGCATCACGGTAATAGCGTTCGACGTCGTATTCGGTGGAGTATCCGTAACCGCCATGGACACGGATGGCGTCGAGCGCCACCTCGGCGGCCATCTCCGAAGCGTAGAACTTCGCCATACCGGCCTCCATGTCCACGCGCTCACCGGAGTCATAGGTGCGGGCCGCGTGGAGGACGAGCTGACGGGCAGCTTCGAGCTTCGTCGCCATGGTCGCGAGCTTGTTGCCCACTGCCTGATGCTTCCAGATCGGTTTGCCCATCGACTCACGCTCCTGCGCATACTTCACCGCGTCATTGAGCGCGGCCTGCGCGACGCCGAGGGAGCGGGAAGCGACCTGGATGCGGCCGATCTCGAGACCCTTCATCATCTGTTTGAACCCGACGCCCTCGGTTTCGCCGAGCAGCTGCGACTGCGGTTGGCGGAGGTTCTCGAAGTTGAGTTCACAGGTCTCGACACCTTTGTACCCGAGCTTCGAAAGGTCCTGAGAGACGGTGAATCCCTCGCCCTTCTCGACGAGGATGATCGAAATGCCCTTGTGCCGAGGTTCGGCGCTCGGGTCGGTCTTGCACAGCAAGGCGATGAGGTCGGACTTCCGGGCGTTCGTGATCCACGTCTTCGACCCGTTGATGACGTAGTCGTCCCCATCTTTCTTCGCCGTCGTGCGCATCGCCTGCAGATCGGAGCCGCCGCCAGGTTCAGTCAGCGCCATCGTCGCCCGCAGCTCGCCGGTGGCCATCCGCGGCAGGTACTGATCCTTCTGCCCTGCGGTGCCGTATTCCTGGATGAGCTTCGCGACCACGGTGTGACCGCCCATCGCCCCAGCCAACGACATCCACCCGCGAGCGAGCTCCTGAGTGATGAGTGCGTACGCCTCGGTCGAGACCTTACCCATCCCCCACGGCTCGTCGATCGCGAGCCCGTAGATGCCCATGTCCTTCATCGTCTGGATCCAGGCTTCGGGGTATTCGTTCGCGTGTTCGACCCGGTTGACGTGGGGTTTGACGTCGTGGTCGACGAACTCGGCGACCGTGTCGATCATCATCTGCTCTTCGCTGCTCACTGCCATAGTGTGTTCCTCCGTTGCGAGACTATCTCCGTCGAAATGCCCAGGTCGCGGGCGCGAGTCGGGCGCAGCGTCTGCGACAGACTCTCGTTTCGGCACCTCTTCGCATCGTATGACGCAGTTCCCGGGTGATGTCATGAGGTCCGAGATCGGAGATCCGCATCGAGCGCAGTCGTTTGCCGCCGAAACCCCTTGACTTCGAGTGCACTCACAGTCGTAGCGTTATCGTCATGACTCAACAGGCAGTCACCACCACAGACACCCAGCTCTCCGTCTCCGAGGTCAGCGAACTCCTCGGGATCACCGCGCACACCGCCCGCTACTACGAACGCGCCGGTCTGCTCACGGTCGGCCGCTCACAGTCGGGTCACCGCGCCTACGACCGCAAAACCGTCGAACGGCTCGAGTTCCTCGTCCGCATGCGCTCCTCAGGCATGGGAATCAGCGAACTCAACCGATACGTGGACCTCGTCCGCGAGGGCGACTCGACGACCGAAGCGCGCCTGCAGATCATGCTTGCCCAACGTGAGCGCATCCGGACTCAGATCCGCGAACTCGAACGTGCTCTGGACACGACGGAGTACAAGATCGCCACCTACGGCGGCGCCCCGGGCGACCTCCGCAGCTCGGGCACGCACAGTCCCACGGGCACAGACACCGCCACCCCGGCAGCCTCGACAATCCCAACAGCCAACGACCACGAACTCGAAGGAACCTCATCATGACGACCACCCACCTCGGCGAGCTCAGCGTCTCCCCCATCGGTTTCGGCTGCATGGCCCTGTCCCACGTCTACGGCGGCACCACCGACGAATCCGCCCGCGCCACCCTCGGCGCCGCCGTCGACGCCGGCATCACCTTCCTCGACACCGCCGATGTCTACGGCGAACCTCGCGAGGGCGCCACCGGCCCGGCCGGCACGAACGAAGAGATGCTCGCACCCTTCCTTGCCAGCCGCCGCGAGGAAATCCAACTGGCCACGAAATTCGGCATCACCGCGATCCGCACCGGCACGGACGGATCGACCAAACGCACGAACGGACGCCCCGAATACGCCCACCAAGCGTGCGAGGCATCGCTGGGTCGCCTCGGCGTGGAGACGATCGATCTCTACTACCTGCACCGCCCGGATCCCGACGTTCCGATCGAAGAGACCGTCGGTGCCATGGCCGAGCTGATCGAGGCGGGCAAAGTCCGCCACATCGGCCTCTCCGAGGTCACCGCCGACGAACTCCGCCGAGCCCACGCCGTCCACCCGATCACCGCGCTCCAGTCGGAGTGGAGCCTGTGGTCACGCGACGTCGAAGACCACGTCGTGCCCGCCTGCGCGGAGCTCGGCGTGGGCTTCGTGCCCTACAGCCCGCTGGGGCGCGGATTCCTCACCGGCACCCTGACCAAGGAGCAGGTCGCCGATGACTTCCGCAGCGGGACCTCTCGTATGGGGCAGGCGTGGGACTCCAACCAGAAAATCGTCCAGATCGTCGCCGAGGTGGCCCGCCGTCACGAGGTCACCAACGCTCAGGTGGCGCTGGCCTGGCTGCTGCATCGCGCCGCACAGCTGAGTGTCAGCGCTGTCCCGATCCCGGGGTCGCGCAAACCCGAGCGCGCACTGGAGAACCTCGGCGCTGTGGGCCTGGGACTCGATGACGAAGACATGACGCAGCTCGACTCCGTCCGCACCCAGGTCGAAGGCAGCCGCAACATCGTCGACAACCCGACGTGGATCAGCTCCGGGCGCGAGTGAGCAGGATGCCCCCGCAGGAGGACGGTGAACGATTCAAGCCCATCTCTTCTTCCAGCGGGGGTTGACCCTGACGCGACGTCATCGTTTGAGCTTGATGTATGACACGAATCGTACTCTTCTACCTGACGTCCTTGGGCACTTCTCTACTGGGCAATTCGATCACCGCGATTGCACTGCCGTTGCTGGTCCTCTTCACCACCGGCAGTCCTCTGGGTGCTGGGGCAGTGGCCCTCGCGGCGGCGGTGCCCGCCGCCGTCGCCGGACTGCTCATGGGCTCGCTGATGGACCGGATCAACCGCCGCTCCGTCGCGATTCTCTCAGACGTCATCTCAGCCGTTGCCCTGATGATCCTGCCCATCATCGACCTCACCGTCGGGTTGAACCTGGGTTGGTTCATCGCCGTAGCGGTGCTGAATTCGTTCGGAGACGTTCCCGGCATCACCGCGCGGGAGGCCATGCTTCCTGCCATCGCTCAGGCTGTGACGATGGAGCCCTCTCGGCTGATCGGACTCAGAGAATCCCTCGCCGGGGTTTCGCTCCTGGTCGGGCCGGCCATCGCCGGAATTCTCGTAGCCTCAGTCGAACCGGTAACGGTCATGTGGATCACCTCCGGCATCGCTGCCACGGCGGCCCTGCTGACCCTCATCATTCCCTCCCAGGCCTCGAGACTGCCGCGAACAGTGCAGGAAGAGTCCGCGTCCGCGGAGTTCGGCACAGTCTTCGGCGGCTTGGTCGTCATTTTCCGGACACCGCTTCTGCGCGCCGTCGTCCTGTTGGGTCTGGCACTGGCATTTGTGCTCGCCGCGATGCAGAGCATGGTGATACCGGTGCACTTCGCATTTCAAGATGAGGCCCAATATGTCGGTTTCGTGCTCAGCGCTCTCGCGGCGGGCCTCCTCGTCGGCGGTGGACTCTTCGCCGGTTGGGGGAGCACGATCCCTCGCAGGGTCTGGATCATCGTCGGAGCCAGTGTTGTCGCGTGTGGTTTCATCATTATCGGTATTCTGGGGCCCGTGTGGTCTGTCTTCTTGGGCGCCGCGATCGTCGGGTTGGGTGGCGGCTGTATGAACGCCGTCGTCGGGCTTGCCTTCGTTGAGAACGTCGCCGATGCCCAACGCGGGGCAGTATTGAGCGCACAGAACGCCATCGCGACCCTCATCCCGGCGGCAGGTATCGGTGCGACATCTATCCTCATCGAAATCGGCAGCCTGCACTTGGCCACGACGGCTCTGCTCCTCTTGTGGATCGTCGCGGCGGCCCTCACCGTCCTCAGTCCCAGCATTCGCCGTCTCGGGCGGGTGACTCACTGATGCGCATCTCAGAACTGGCCGAGCTCGCCGGTGTGACTGTGAGAACTGTCCGCTACTACCACCAGGTGGGTGTACTGGCGGAGCCGCCGCGGCAATCCAACGGTTACCGCGACTACAGGGCCGATCATTTGGTGACCTTGCTCAGAATCGGACAGCTGACAGACTCTGGCCTGTCTTTGGCCCAGGCAGGGGCCATGGCCGCCGACTGCGATTCCTCCTCCTCCGCCGACGAGGCTTTGGACGAGGTGGACAAGCACTGGAAGCAAAGATCGCAGCCTTGACCGAACAGCGAGAACGCCTGGCCCGGTCACGAGCCGGGGACCACGTCGGACTCTCACGAGCAGCTGCCGCACTAAGCCTGACACCTGCTGACACCCCGGTCGCCATCGTGATCGCCCACCTCTATCGACATCATCCGCAGGCCGAGAGTTTCGCCGAGGCGCTCCAAGATCCGCAGATACGGTCGGCCTTGGCCTCTCTGCAGGAGCGATTCGATGCCATCGATGAGACCACCACCGACGACGAACTGCATCGGCTCATGGCACGGGCACAGACACTGGTAGCCGGGGTCACGGACGGACTGCCGCCGCTGACCGAAGATCAGCTGCAGGTGATCCTCGACCTGGCCGAACACGACTTGAACGACCGGCAGAAGGACTTCATGCGCATCGAGATAGAGCCGCCGTCCTAAGTCACTTCTCATTCAGTCGCAGCAATTCGGCAATGGTTGAGAGCACCGCAGGACTCCGACTGAGGTGCTCCCAGTTCACCCACACTAGCCACGAGAGGGAAGCACACTCATGCGAATCATCAGATCCGTTCGATCCATCCTCCGAGATCACTGGAGTACCTACCTGATCTCGAATCTCATCGTCTACGGAACACTCGTCATGGCGATGATCGTGGCCGTCTACGTTCCCGGACTCCACGACGCTGGCCTGCGAATTACGGAAGCGTTCCTGGATTCGCCCGGATCACGCTTGGTCGTGGAGGCTTACACCAGCGGCGGGGTCGTAATGTCAGCACTGGTGACTCTGCTCGGTAACTTCTTGTTCGCTGCGCTGGGAACGACGACGCTGCCGTCTCTCATCATTCCCTTCTTCGGCATTGTGGCAACGATCGGGCGCGCAGTATTCATCGGCATACCGTACGCTCCGACATCCTTCGAGGGGTTGGTCACGGTCGTCATCGCCGCACCGGTGCTGCTGATCGAATTCCAGGCGTATGTCTTGGCAATGCTGGGTTCGAGCATTCTCTGGCGATCGACGTTCATGTACCGGCAGCGCAACCTGCCGTCAGCGTACGACGGGTATCTTGCCGGAGTGAAAGAGAACTTCTGTCTCTACCCGGCGATCATCGTCGTGCTGATTGGAGCCGCTTCGGTCGAAGCCGTGATTGCACTGGTCCTGAACTGACCCGGGTTCGTCATCTGTGGCACCGATCATTTCATGCAGCCACTGGCTGAAGGCACCCGCAACATCGTCGACAACCCGACGTGGATCAGCTCGGGGAGGGAGTGACGCAACCGACGGCCCCTACCCCACCAACCCCATCACCGACTCCTTCACCTGCAGCACGGCGAGGAACCCGAACAGCAGGAAGCAGACTCCCAGCAGCACGTTCGACTGCCACCGGTTGCGCAACTCGCTCGGGACGCTCGACCGGTTGAGGATCACCAGCAGCGCCACGGCAAGCACGGGCAGGATGAAGGCGCTGATCGCGGCGTAGATGAGCACGAGCGTCACCGGTTGGCCGAAGCTCATGATCGCCAGGGTCGCGACGGCAAGGTAGACAAGAGCACCGCGGAATTCGACCGACTTCGCCGACATCTCATATTCGGGCTGGTCCTGGTGTGGGTAGCGGCGCAGCACGCGGATGCAGTCGGAGGTGACGTAGGCGATTCCGGAGAACCCGCCGAGCACACTCGTGTAGACCACGGCGAGGAAGCTGATGAGGAAGATCATCCGGCCGATCTCACCGATGCGGCCGATGAGACTGTCGGCGATCGCGAACAGGGAGTCGTTGTCCGAGATGGTGAAGCCCTGCCCGTAGAGGATGAACGCACCGACGGCGCTCATCGCGACGGCGAAGACGAAGACGAGTCCGTAGCTGATGAGCAGGTCGATGCGCACGACGGGCTTCCAGTCTGCACTGCGCCAGGACTTCTCCCGGATCCAGAAGGAGTAGGCCAAAATTCCCGTGGCCCCGCCGACCCCGCCGATGAGCGACATGACTGTGATGATCGAGCCCTGCGGGAAGGTCGGGACGATCGTCTCGACGGCGACGTCCTGCGCGCCCTGTCCTTGGTACACGGAGACGGCGAGCGCGATGATGCCGAAGAACATGAGGATCCCGAACCCCATCATCGCCTTCTCGACGATGCCGTAGCGGCCGATGCCGATGAGGATGATCGCGGAGGCCAGAACGACCACCGCGGTGGGCCAGAACGGCAGGACCGGGAAGATCGCCTGCAGGATGTTCGTCGTCACGGCCACCACCCCGGCGCCGAAGAACAGTCCCACGAGGAGTTCGGCGATGAGGAAGAGCGCGGGGAAGGTCCGACCGCCGAAGGAGGTCAGATGGGACAGCAATGAGCGGTCACCGCTCATCTGCAGCCGCGACACCGCCTCGGAGAGGACGAACTTGAGGATGATGCCCACGGTGAACACCCAGATCAAGGCCAGTCCGTACTCGGCCCCGGAATTCATCGTCGTGATCATGTCCGAGGCCCCGACGCTGGCCAGCGCCAGCACGATTCCGGGGCCGATCAGCCGCAGCCGTCCGGTCAGTGTTCCCGGCGCCGAAGCGGTGGTGTCGGTGGTCTGCGAGGGTGATGGGGCGGACATAGGCGGTGTGGGGCTCCTTCGTGTGATCGTCGTTGAACGTGCGCGTGCCGCTCGAATGGGACCGCTCAAGTCTGACTGCTGTCCGCACACCGGCTCTCCGCGGTCTCAGCAATTGGGCAGATCCTGAGCAGGACTATATTGATCCCATGACCACGGCACTCGATGACGGACCGTTCTTCCACGGCACGAAGGCGCAGCTGGAACCGGGCGCTCTGCTCACAGCGGGGTACGCGTCGAACTACCGGCCCGAGGTGACGATGAACCACATCTACTTCACCTCGCTCGTCGACGGGGCAAGCCTCGCCGCCGAGATCGCCGCGCTCGAAGGCATCCCCCACGTCTACGAGGTCGAGCCCACCGGCGAGTTCGAGAACGACCCGAACGTCACGGACAAGAAGTTCCCCGGCAACCCGACCCGCTCCTACCGCAGCACCTTACCTCTGCGCATCATCCGCGAGGTCACCGACTGGACGCGGCTGAGCCCACAGGATCTGCAGATGTGGCGCGAGCGCCTGGCCGCGATCCGCGAGGACGACGGCAAAGAGATCATCAACTGAGAAGGCCTCTCCGACCCCCAGCCCAGCCCTCCCCTACCTTCCGAAGAACTCCTTGCACACCCGACGGACGCGCTCGATCGCCTCGTCGTCGATGTCGAGATGCGTGACCCAGCGCAGTTTGCCGTGTGCGCCGCCGGTGACGATGCCGCGCTCACTCAACAAAGAACTGAACGCCTCCATGTCCACACCGTCCGGGGACAGGAAGACCATGTTCGTGCGTGCCTCACCGGCGCCGAGCTCGGGGTAGTCGGCGAAGATCTCGGCCAACCGGACGGCCCGGTCGTGGTCCTCGCGCAGACGCTCGACATTGTTCTCGAGCGCATAGATGCCGGCAGCGGCGAGGACTCCGGTCTGGCGCATGCCTCCGCCCAAGGTCTTGCGCAGGCGTTTGGCCCGACCCACCAGATCCGCAGGCCCGGCGAGCAGGGCACCGACCGGGGCGCCGAGACCCTTCGACAGGCACAGCGTGACCGAGTCGAACCGGCCGGCCAGCGTCGAGGCTTCCCGGCCCGTCGCCACAACGGCGTTCATCATCCGCGCCCCATCGAGGTGGGTCGCCAGACCGCGACCACGCGCCAGCTCGGTCGCCTCCCCCACATAACCCTCGGGCAGAGGCACCCCGTTGAACGTATTCTCCAGCGTGAGCAGGCGGGTGACCGGGTTGTGGAAGTCATCGGGTTTGATCGCCGAGGCGATGGCCCCGAGATCGATGATCCCATCGGGTTCATTCGGCAGCGGCTGCGGCTGGACCGATCCCAGCACCGCTGCTCCCCCGCCCTCATCGCGATAGGCGTGAGCGGTCTGCCCGACGATGTACTCGTCGCCGCGTCCGCAATGGGACATGATGGCCGCGAGGTTGGCCTGCGTCGCCGAGGGGAAGAACAGTGCCGCCTCCTTCCCGAGCATCTCGGCGGCCATCGACTCGAGGCGATTCGTCGTCGCGTCTTCGTTGTAGACGGCATCGCCCACCTCGGCGTCGGCCATGGCCCGGCGCATGCCGGCACTGGGCGTGGTGACGGTGTCGGAGCGGAAGTCGACCCGCCCGGTCATCGGGCGTTGCCTTCGACGATGGCGAAGTCGGCTCCGGTGGCGTTGCGGAAGCGTCCGCCCTCGGCCTGGTAATCATCCCCGGTCTCCTGCAGCTTGCGCACGAACAGCGGGCAGATCGGGACGACTGTCAGTCCCTTCTCCCGACAGTCGGTGAGCGCCTCGGCGACGAGGATCTTCGAGAGGCCTCTACCGCCGAATTCCTCGTCGACGACCGTGTGATAGAAGATCCGCTCCGTCTCGGGCACGGGCCCGGGCAGGTAGTGGGCTCGACCGGCGATCGTGCCGTCCTCGACCGCAATCGTGTAGGCCAGTCCGACCTCGTCGAGTGCCACGGTCACGGGCGCTCCGGTCGAATCCTTGAGATTCTCGCTCATGTTTGCGACTCCTTCGTTGGGGCAGCTGTCAGAGACCGTCGGTCCGCTCGGGCCCGCCTTGAACCTGAGGCGGCGGATTCTTTCGCGGTCTGATCGTGACGTCAGGCAGCCTCGGCGCGGGTAGCCTGCCGAGTCCATCGGCATTGCGGCCGGGACCGCCCTTGCCGATGTAGCCGTCGACGACGCCGAAGCGGTCGCCTTCGGCCTGCCATTCTTCACGGTAGGCCGCGATCTCCTCATGGGTGCGGCCGACGAAATTCCACCACATGACGATCTCTTCGGGGAACGGTTCCCCGCCGAGGAGGATGAGTCGAGCGGGTTCATCGCTGCGGTTGGCGATGCGCACCTCCTCGACGCCCGTGCCCGTGTAGCCGATCGCCGCGACGGGCAGGTCGACGTTCTCCAAGGCGATATCGCCGGAGTCGACGAGGAGGCCGTGCTCGAATCCGGGGTTCACGGGCAGGTCGATGCTCGCACCGGGGTCGAGGCGGATCTCGGCGCCGAGCAGCGGCGAGTGAGTCTGTACCGGGGATTCCGTGCCCCAGAGTTGCCCAAGGAAGACGAGCATCTCGCCTCCGTCGAAGGGCACAGGGGTGGGTTCGAAATGCTCGAATTCGCGTTCGGGCTGGTGGCGGGTGGCATCGGGCAGGGCCAGCCAGAGCTGGACGCCGTGGAGAGTTGTCGTCTCCTCGGTCGAGACCTCGGAGTGGCAGATGCCGGCGCCGGCGGTCATGAGGTTGACCTCGCCGGGCAGAACGAGGCCGGCGTTGCCGCCGGAGTCGATGTGCTGGATGGCGCCTTCGAACAGCCAGCTCACGGTCTGCAGTCCGGTGTGCGGGTGCGGGGCGACGTCCATGCCGCCGGTGACCGAGACGTCGGCGGGTCCGTAGTGGTCGACGAAGCACCAGGGTCCGATGAGGGAGCGCTGCCGCTGCGGCAGGGTCCGACGAACGGTCATTGCGCGGGGGCCGCCGAGCGGGACCTCCCTGGCGGTGATGATCTCGACCGGCGCACCGCCTCGCTGGTCACAGCTCGGGCCGGGCAGGCCGCCGGGCCGGCAGAGCACCTGCTGCGGGTCGGTCTCGACATTGCTCATGCCCGTATCGTACGCCCGGTGTCGAGTCGACCGTACGCTCGCTGTCGAGCCGGCGGCTCAGTCCGCTGTCGAGCCGGCGGCTCAGTCCGGGCGGTGCCGTTCACCGCCGGGCTCGCCAGCCTCGCCTGCCTCGTCGGGCACCGGGACCGGCTTGATCTTGCTGACGAGGGCGAAGATGTCTTCGGCCTCGTCTTCGGTGACGGAGGCGAAGCCGGCCATGATGATCTCGGCGTTCGTGGCCGCGGCCTCTTCGCGCAGTCGCACCCCCGCCTCGGTGAGGGTGACGAGCACACCGCGCTGATCATCGGGGTCCGGGCCCTGGATGACCAGCCCCCGCCCCTCCAGCCGTCCGAGCAGCCGGCTGAGCGCACTGCGGCTGAGCACCATGCTGCGCAGCAGATCTCGCTGGCGCACGGGCTTCTCCGGATCGGAGTTGATGAGGGTGTCGAACTCGTTGAGGGTGAGCCCGTGACGCCGGCCGAAACCGCGCTCGAACTGGACCATGAAGTCCTGGTGCTTTTCCATCATCAGCCGCCATGATGCGATCTGGATCGGCCCGAACCGCTTGATGAGGCTGCTGACGGGTGTCGTCTCATTCGTCTGTTCGCTCATCGGACACCCTTGTTTCCTCTCTCACATCTTGTTGCACCGGCAACAAAGCCGTAGTTCAATGGTAATACCCGGCCCTCCCGAGGGCCATGTCGACCACCCCTCGACGGCAGTACCCGGACCATCCCCGCCATACCCCCGGCACGATCCGCTCGTGCGGGGGTATCGCATTGCCCCGGATGGGGTATCTCAGTGTCCCGGAGCGGGCACAGACCCGCGCAATCCGCCTCAGTCCCGCGGAATCCGCTTCCGCCATGGCCACCACACGGCGCGACCGACATCATGGACGAGCGCCGGCACGACCAAGGACCGCACCAGGATCGCGTCGAGCAGCACGCCAAAGGTGACGATGAAGGCGAGCTGGACGAGGAACATCACCGGAATCACCGACAGGGCCGCGAAGGTCGCAGCGAGCACGATCCCCGCCGAGGTGATCACCCCACCCGTGGCCACGAGCCCTTCCAGCACGCCTCGCCTGGTGCCGATCCGCAGAGACTCCTCCCGCACCCGGGACATGAGGAAGATGTTGTAGTCGATCCCCAGCGCCACGAGGAAGACGAAGGCGTAGAGCGGCACCGAGGGGTCAGCCCCGGCGAAGCCGATGATGTTGTTGAACACCAGCGCCGAGACCCCGAGCGCCGTGCCGAAGGACAGCACCGTCAGTGCCACCAGCAGCAGCGGAGCGAGCAGGGATCGCAGCAGCAGGACGAGGATGATGGTGATGACGAGGAGGATGAGCGGGATCGCCAGGGTCCGGTCCGCCTCGGCGGTGGTGTTCGTGTCGAGGTCGACCGCGGTCTCCCCGCCGACGAGGGCCTGCGGGTCGACACCGTGGACGGCCGTGCGGATGTCGGTGACCGTGGACTCGGCGGCCAGGGAATCGGCGGCGTCGGAGAGGGTGACCTCGAGCAGGACGTTGCCGTCGACCTCGGTGGGAGACGGCGGCGAGGTCGGCCCCGTGGGACCGCCGCCCGTGCGCGGCATCTCGAGCGTGCCCTCATCGTCGATCCCGATAGTTCCGCTCGGTGAGTCCGCTGACGTCACAGACATCGATTCGACCCCGCCGAGGCGGCCGATCGCCATCGCCGCATCGTCGAGTTCGTCTTCGGCCAAGACGATCTGGGTGGGCGAACCGGAGCCGCCGGGGAAGTGCTCGGCGAGGACGGTCTGACCATCGCGGGCCTCGGATTCACCGAGGACGAATTCGCTCTGTGCCACCCCGGATGCCTTGAACTGCGGGACGGCGATGAGCGGCAGGGCGAGGAGGATGACGAGGGTGATCCAGATGGTTCGCGGCCGTTTGGCGACCGCCTCGGCGATTCGGGCCCACAGGCCCTTCTTCTCCACCGTCGCCTGGGCGGTGCGCACTCGGGGGCGGAAGGGCCAGAACACGGAGCGGCCGATGATCATCAGCCCCGCGGGCAGGAAGGTGAGCGCGGCGAGCATCGCCACGACGATGCCGATCGCGGCGACCGGACCGAGTGCGCGCGTCGAAGCGAGATCGGTGACGAGGAGGACGAGGAGTCCGGCGATGACCGTGCCGCCGGAGGCCGCGATCGGTTCGATGACGCCTTTGAGGGCGGCCAGGCCCGCCCGAACACGGTCGGTCTCAGTCAGGAGGGCGTCGCGGAAGCGGGCGACGACGAGGAGGGAGTAGTCCGTGGTGGCGCCGACGACGAGGATGAAGAGGATGCCCTGGACCTGGCCGTTGATGAGCAGGATGCCGGCGTCGGCGAGGTTCCAGATGACGAAGATCGAGGCGGCGAGCGCGGCGACCGAGGTGAAGAGGACGATGACCGGCAGCAGGGGTGAGCGGTAGACGATGACGAGGATGACGAAGACCGCGATGAGGGCGACGAGCAGGAGGATCCCGTCGATGCCGGCGAACGCCTCGGTCAGGTCGGCGGCGAATCCGGCGGGGCCGGTGACATAGACATCCGCGACCGTGGTCGGGGTCGGGACGTTGCCGGACTCGTCCGGGGTCGCATCGGCGGCGGTCGCGGTCGGGAAGGCACTGCTGATGACGTCTCTGATCTTCTCGACGTCGTCACCTGTGGTCTCTGAAGAGACAGGGAGGATCAGCTGGAGGGCGTCGCCGTCCTCAGACGGGATGACGGGTGAAGCGTCGGCAGCGAGCAGTCCGTCGTCGTCGAGCTGTTTCGCCACGTTGTCGAGGGCAGCGGTGTCGTCGGTGATGCCGTCGGTGTTTTCGAGGACGACGATGGCGGGGACATAGTCGTCGTCACTGAAGCGGTCGATGACCTCTTGGGCGCGCGTGGATTCGGCAGATTCGGGGAGGAACGAGGAGCGGTCGTTCGTGGCCACTTCGGAGATCTTGCCGAAATACGGCCCACCGACTCCGGCCACACCCACCCAAGCGACGAGCAGGATCGCGAACAGGACGATGAGGCTGCGGCGGGCGGGGACGGGGCCGCGGGCGCTGCCCGACTGGGGTGCGGCAGGACTGCCATCGTCGGCTCCGGACGCACCATCGGGGCCACCTCGGCGAGGGTCGGTGTTCGATGGCGTCGAAGTCAGCAGATAGCGGGGCATGCTCTCAGGCTACGCCCGTTCAGCTGCATCGAGACACTGCAGTGCGAGCACGACCTCAGCGGCTGTGCGGGGATCGGTGAGACGCGAATTCAGAGTCTTCTCGATCTGCCCGATCCGGTAGCGCACAGTGTTTTCGTGGACTTGGAGTCGTCCGGCGGCCTCGGCGATATTGCCGCCGCAGTCCACATAGGTGCGCAGTGTGGTCTGTGCTTCGGCACCGTTCATGATCGGAGCGAGATAACCGTCGACGAGTCGGCGGTCGAATCGTGAGCTCATCCTGGCCGCGGCCCATTCGACCGGACGCATTCGGTCGACGTACGCGAACGCCGATTCCCCCGCCGACGCCAACGCCACATCCGCAGTCTGCAACATCTCCGGAACTTGGCTCAGGGCGGTGAAGAGTCCGGATATTCCGGCGCCGATGAGACCGGGCGCGTCAAGGCTGCCTTCGATGTCGAAACCGGCAGAACAGATCGCGGTCAGCTCGATCATTGAGCTGACATAACCGGACTCTTTGATGACGAGTCCGCTCCCCCGAATAGGAGCCGGCTGCCTCAGCGCTGAGTCAGAGGCTTCAAGGCGGAGTCGGAGGGCCCGGATCGGCTCGTAGGCAGCAAAGCCGAAGTTCTCGAGCACTCTCCAGATCGCCGATTCGCGGCCTGGGGAGGCACCGGCCTCCAGGTCGCGCAGCACCCGGGACGACTCCTCCCTGCGGTTGCTGATCGAGAACGACTCAAAACCTTCGAATGCACGCAGAAGTTTGGACATGACGTCGAGGATCACCTCAACCGATGAGGTCGACTCGCCGTGCTCGAAATCGTCGGCATGGACGGCAGCGACGATGACATGATCACGGCTGCGCAGACGCACCGTCCGAGCGTACAGATGCCAGCGTCCGATCACACCAGACATTGGCTCTACCCGCCGCTCGGACTTCACATCCGCGACGACCTCCTCCTGAGCCCACCGGGCGATCAGATGAATCGGTGCCGAGCCGACGGACCGGACGATCTCGCCGAGTTCGTTGATGACGAGACTTGCTCCGCCGCCCATCCTCGCCACGCGCGAGAGCGCAGATTCGAGAGGGTCGGAGGAGTTCATCGCGGTCATCAGCTCGTCGAAGATTCGTTCTCGCGTCAGTGCATTTCGACTTGACCCCATCGCCGTCCGCTCCCGCCTCGACTCGCCATCAGCACTGATGGCACGTGTTTGTGATTTCTACAAATCTTATCGATTTTCCCTTCGTCTCCTCCATTGACCACCTCATCAGCCGAAAGCCAGGCTATGGGGTACACGACAATCAAAGGAGATGGCAGTGGCAGATCTGCGTGTCGCAGTAGACGTCGGCGGAACATTCACCGATATCTGCATATTCGACGAATCCACACAGAAGATGAGGGTGACAAAAGTTCCGTCTACCCCAGACAACCCGATGGAGGCGGTTCTCAACGGAGTGAAGCGGGCGAACATCGACCTCGGACGGGTCGAACTCTTCTCGCACGGGACCACCGTTGCAACCAACGCACTCATCACTCGTAAATTCCCCAAATCGGCCATGGTCACGACCAAGGGATTCCGCGATGTCATAGAGATCCGCGATGGCACGAAGGACGATCTGTGGGACGCATATTCCGACGTCTCCGGCCCTTATATTCGTCGCCGCGACCGCTTCGAAGTCACTGAACGCGTCGATTATGCCGGCAACATCATCACCGAACTCGATGAAGACGAAGCCAGAAAGCTCGGCCGGCTGCTGAAGAAGCGCAAAGCCGACACTGTAGCCATCTGCTTCGTCAACTCATATGCGAATGCCGCGAACGAGATCCGCATGCGCGAGATCCTGGCCGAAGAGCTGCCGGGTGCCAACATCTCCACTTCAGCGGAGGTGCTGCCGGAGATCTTCGAGCACAACCGCTTCAACACGACCGTGGCCAACGCTGTACTCGGGCCACTGGTGTCCGGCTACGTCGAACAGCTCGACTCGAGCCTGACGAAGGACGGCTACGCGGGAGAACTTCTGCTGCTCCATTCGGGCGGCGGATCGATGACCTCTGAGATGGTCAAGCAGTTCCCTGTGCGCCTCGCGGCGTCCGGCATCGCAGCCGGGGCCATTGCGGCTCAGCATGTGGCAGAGCAATGCGGCCATGCCAACGCCGTCGGCCTCGACATGGGCGGCACTTCGACAGACATTTCGCTCATCGCCGACGGCGAACTGCGTGAGACCAATGAGTGGGAGGTCGAATACGGTCACCCGATCGTCTTCCCGAGCATCGAAGTCCTCACCATCGGTGCCGGCGGCGGATCGCTGGCGCATATCGACATCGCAGGGTCGCTGCGCAACGGTCCCCAGTCAGCCGGTGCCGACCCGGGCCCTGTCTGCTATCGCCGCGGCGGCGAAGAACCGACGAACACCGACGCGAACCTATGGCTCAACCGTCTGGGCACGGATCTGGCCGATGGTGAGATGATTCTGGACCGCGACAGTTCGCGGGCGGTGATCAAGGAGAAGATCGCCGACCCGCTCGGACTCGATGTCGACACGGCGGCTGAATCCATTGTCCAAGTGGCCAATGCGAACATGGCCGACGCTGTCCGACTCGTATCCATCCGCCGCGGACTCGACCCTCGCGACTTCGCGCTCATTGCATTCGGCGGTGCCGGGGCGCTGCATGGGGCCGATGTTGCCCGTGAGCTCAATATCCCCACGATCATTGTGCCTCCGAGTCCAGGAGTCACCTCGGCGCTCGGCTGTCTGCTCGTCGACATCCAGCACGATCTGTCCCAGATGTTCACCGGCGTCGCGGACTCCGCAGATACCGAAGCAGTCGAACAGCACTTCCGTGAGCTCGAGCTCGAAGGTCGAGACCGGCTGCGCCACGAGAAAGTCGCCGAGGAAGACGCCGTCTTCGAACGCGGGATCTCAATGCGCTATCACGGCCAATGGCGGTCGCTCCAAGTGCGGATGGGATCGGGTCCGAATGCTCTGCGTGATGCTGTTCAGCTCTTCCACGAGGAGCATGAGAAGCAGTATGCATTCAGACAAGACGACACCCCGGTCGAAATCTACCAACTGCACCTCAAGGCACTCGGCAAGACTCCGAAGCCGACCTTCAAACCGACGCCTGTCAGCAGCAATGATCCTGGTGAGCCGATCGAGGTGCGCGAGGTCTACTTCGACGGGAAGTGGCATTCGACCCCGGTCTATCAGCGAGAGAACCTGCCGTCGGGAGCCGCATTCATCGGACCGGCGATTCTCAATCAGATCGATTCGACGACTGTGATCCCACCGAACTCGTCGGCCGTCATCGATGAGTGGTTCAACATCCGTATCGCGCTGACCACCGAGGAAGAGGAGCCGGCACTGGCTTCTGCCACCGAGAATTCGACTCAGAACGGCCTGTGAGGAGAGACCAATGACCACAACCACAGAAAAATCGACATCCACTCTGGACCCGGTGACCTTCGAAGTCCTCAAGAACGCCTTCGCCACCAGCGTCGACCTCATGAGCGAGCAGATCCTGAGAACCTGCTATTCGTTCGTCATCTACTCTCGCGACTTCTCGTCCGCCCTGTGCGACCGTCACGGAAACACCGTCATGCAGGGCAGTGCGGACATCGCCGTCCACGTCGGCACTCTGCACTTCCAGTGCAAAGCCGTCATGGAGGAGTTCGGTGATGACATCAATCCCGGTGATGTCTTCCTCATCAACGACCCCTACCGAGGCGGCACCCATTTCAACGATGTCAGCTTCATCCGCCCGATCTTCGCCGAGGATGAGATCATCGGCTTCGCGCAGAACAAAGGCCACTGGGCCGACATCGGCGGGTCCGTTCCTGGTTCGTTCGATGTCTCGGCCAGCGAGCACTTCGGTGAAGGCCTGCGCATCACGCCGCTGCGGGTATGGCACAAAGGTCGGTTCCTCCACGATGTTGCGCAGCTGCTCGTGTCGAATACTCGCGCCCCTGATCAGGCCCTCGGCGATCTCAATGCTCAAGCGGAGGCCACGGCCGTGTGTGAACGCGAAGTCCTCCGACTCGTCGACAAATACTCGAAGGACACGGTGCTCGACGCCATGCAGGAGACGCAGGACTATGTCTGCCGCACAGTGCTCGCCAGCCTCGGTGATCTGCCGACAGGCGAATGGGAAACCGTCGACTTCCTTGACGGTGATCCGGCCAAGGGTGAGGGTCTGGCCCCGATCCGCGTGAAGCTCACCCTCGACGGGTCCGGCATCCACTACGACCTCACCGGATCTGCCGAGGCGGTTTCGACCTTCCTCAACTCCGGCTACGGAACGACGTTCTCGGCGATCTATGCGGGCACGAAGACCTTCTTCCCAGAGGTTCCGCTCAACTCGGGGTTCTATGAGGCCGTGACTGCGGAGATCGGTGAAGAAGGAACCGTCGTCAATGCTGGTTGGCCACATGCTGTAACCGGATTCTGTTCAGGCCCGTACGAGAAGGTCATGAATGCGATCTTCGAACTGTGGTCCCACATCATGCCCGAACGCGCCATGGCATGTGCGTTCAATCTCGAGTATCTGCTCGTCGGCGGGCATGATGCGAGGTCGGAGTCGAGTCCGTACTTCATGTGGTACGACTGGATGGCCGGCGGTTGGGGTGGCCGGTCGACGAAAGACGGGTCTTCAGCGACGTCGCCCGTGTTCGGCACCGGACTCGCAGTCCAACCGGTCGAGGGTCAGGAGCGTCTGACCCCGGTGGTGACCACCCAGCACTCGATCAATACCGACTCGGGCGGGCCCGGCCGGTTCCGAGGCGGCTGCGGAGTCAACAAGGGCGGCATCCTCACCGATGCGGCCGGCGCAGTGATGAGCTATTGCTGCGATCGAGGTCGGTCGACGACTTGGGGCATCAACGGCGGGCTGCCGTCCATCCCACACGGCGTCTGGCTCAACCCGTCGTCGGAGAATCCGAAGTATCTGGGAGCGACGTTCTCGAACGTGTCCATCGGCCCGGGTGACACTTTCGAACGACCCAGCGCCGGTGGCGGTGGCTTCGGTGATCCGCTCGAGCGCACAACTGCCGAAGTGCTTGAGGACGTCATCGACGGCTACGTCTCCATCGACCGTGCCGCCAAGGATTACGGTGTCGTCATCCGTGAAATCGATGCCGAGCTCGACGAGTTCGAGATCGACGAGGCGGCGACGACCGTCGAGCGCGAGAGGATCCGCTCCGAACGCGCATCCTGGCTGGACGCCGACCCCGCCGAGGTGGCCCGACGTTACCGCGACGGCGAGATCACCGTTCACGACGTCGTCCGACAATATGGCGTCGTCCTCGACTGGGGCACCGGTGAGCTGCTCGAGAAGTCGACCGGCCAGTTCCGCGACAGCATGCGAAGCCGCTCGGCGTCATACTGGAGCTGACGACTGCAATCAGCGGAGGCGCTCGTCCTCTATGGACGGGCGCCTCCGCCGTCTCTCGCCTGTTGACCTTTTCCACCTCGCGTTCGACAGTAAGGGCAGGAGTTTCCATCGAGCGAAGAGGATCGAGCAGTATGCACAAAGTGGCAGTCGTCCAAGCAGGTTCCATTCCATTCGACGCCGAGGCTTCGATCGACAAAGCGATGACAAAGCTGCGTGAGGCCGCTGCCAACGGGGCCGAGCTCGTCGTGTTTCCCGAAGCCTTCATCGGCGGCTACCCGAAAGGCAGCACATTCGGCGCTCCGGTGGGAATGCGCACCGGAACTGGTCGCGCGCAGTTCGAGCGATACTTCGACGGCGCGGTCACCGTCGATGGCTCAGAGGTCGGCAGACTCGCCGAGGCGGCCCGCGAGGCTGGTGCCTTCGTCGTCATCGGGATCATCGAACGGTCCGGAAACACTCTCTACTGCACGGCAGTGATGATCGACCCCGAGCGCGGAGTGATCGGTGCGCACCGGAAGCTCATGCCCACCGGCACCGAGCGTGTCATCTGGGGTTTCGGGGACGGATCGACACTCGACACGATGGACACCTCGCTCGGGCGAGTGGGCAGCGTCATCTGCTGGGAGAACTACATGCCGCTGCTGCGGCAGGCGATGTACGCCAAGGGCGTGGAGCTCTACTGTGCTCCGACCGTCGACGACCGGCCGACATGGACTGCGACGATGACGCACATCGCCCTCGAGGGTCGAACACATGTGCTCTCAGCCTGCCAGTTCATCACGAAGAGCGAATTCCCCGACGACCACCCCTTCGACGAAGAACTGCCCTACGGTGAGACCGCCATCCGCGGCGGCAGCGTCATCATCACACCCACCGGCGAGGTGTTGGCTGGACCGGTCTACGACGAGGAGACGATCCTCTATGCCGACATCGATCCGGCCGCAAAGACCCGCTCCCACCTCGATTTCGATGTCGTCGGCCACTACTCCCGCCCCGACGTCTTCGAACTCAAGGTCCACACCGAGCCCCGGAAGTCCGTGAGCTTCGACTGACCGGCGAGGTGCGGGAACAGTGTTGCGATCGTAGCCGCTGACCTGGACCGACACGTAGGATTGCGGAAATGAGCTCCTTCGTCATTCCGGCCTTCGTGGCCGTCCTCGTCGGCTGCGGTGTCGCCGTGCTCGCGTTCGTGCCGTTTGTCGCAATCAGCTACCGCCGCCGAGGCGGACTGACGTTCTGGCGCACGCTGATGTGGTTCGCCGCAGCCGTCTACGCGATGGCTCTGTGGACGTACACGCTGCTGCCGATCCCCTCGGCCGCTGAACTCACCTGCGCGGCGGTGCAGCTGCGCCCCTTCCAATTCATCAACGACATCCTCAGCTTCGACACCAGCAGCGTCCGCGCCCTGATGACCAATCCTGCGGTCCTGCAGGCAGCCCTCAACATCATCCTCTTCGTTCCACTCGGATGGTTCGTCAGACAGCTCGCCGGACGAGGCATAGTCATGGCGACGGTGACCGGACTGGCCGCCTCGGCGCTCATCGAGGTCACCCAGATCACCGGCATCTGGGGACTCTACCCCTGCGCCTATCGGGTCTTCGACGTCGACGACCTCATCATGAACACCCTCGGTGCGGTCCTCGGCTCCGTCGCAGGCCTGCTGTTCCTCCGCCGGCGAGACGGTCTGCAGGAGCCCGATGCCCCACGCCCGCTCACGGTGACTCGTCGACTGACCGGCATCCTCTGCGATCTGCTCATCTGGGGACTGTTCGGATGGTCCGTCGCCCTCGTCTACGGGGTCATCAAAGCCGTCCTCGGCGACGGCACGATTGCCGAACCCGGTCCTACCGTGGCGTTCATCGGATTCGCTCTGCCCTTCGCCGCTCAGCTGCTCTCCGTCCTCAGCCGCGGTGTGACCCTCGGCGAGCGCCTCGTCCTCATCGCGGCAGTCACCGTGCGACGGCCGACGCCGGTCGGTCGGGCCCTAAGGTTCCTCTTCGGCATCGGCGGCTACATGCTGCTGTCCCAATGGACATTCCCACTTTCCGGGCTGCTCCTCTTCCTCCTCGTCGCGGTCTCAGCTGTCATGGTGTTCACGACCCGCCGCCACCGTGGACTGGCCTGTGTGGTGTCGGGAACCGAGATCGACGACGTCAGGGCAAATCTGGTGGCGAACCCGACTCTGCGACGCTGAGCTTGGCTAACGCCTGCCCTCTGTTCAATAGAGGTCCCGCTGATTGCTTAATAGAAGTCCGGCTACATGCACAATAGAAGTCCGGCTATGTGCACAATAGAATGTCGGCTAAATGCTCGATTCATCTAATTTAACGGCTAGAATCTGAGCCATGGGCTATACGAGACGCACCATCGATGACGAACTGGATGAGCTCTTCCCTGAGTTGGCCGCCATAGCTATTGATGGAGCAAAGGGGGTCGGAAAAACTGCAACCGCATCCGAACGAGCGAAGACGGTGCTCACCTTAGATGACCCTGCCCTGCAGAGCACCGTTGGTGCCGACCCAGCTGCTTCGCTCACCCGAAACCGCCCAATACTCTTCGACGAATGGCAACACGTACCGCAGGTCTGGGATGCAGTGCGCCGCGCGGTCGACAACGATCGCGCTGGAGGACAGTTCCTATTCGCCGGCAGCGCCTCGCCTTCTCCCGGTGCAACATCGCATTCTGGAGCCGGCCGAATCATCCGCCTTCGTATGCGACCAATGACTCTCCAAGAGCGTGGAATCACGGTTCCAAGCGTCAGCCTCTCAGGTCTCACGGCGGGCGATCGTCGTGAAATCACGGGAATAACAGATCTGAGACTCAAAGACTATGTCGATGCAATCATCCTCTCAGGATTCCCAGGTTTGCAGGGATTGCCCGCCCGCGCATTCAGAGTTCAGCTAGACAGCTACATAAGAAACATCGTCGACAGAGATATCCCCGAATCGGGAACAACCGTGCGACGACCCGACGTCCTCATCGACTGGCTCAGAGCGTACGCCGCTGCGACTTCGACCACGTCGAGTTACACCCAGATCCTCAATGCCGCCACAGCTGGCTTCACAGACAAGCCGAGTCGCAATACGACCGCCGCGTACAGAGACTTGCTCTCGCAGATCTGGGTTCTCGACCCCGTCCCTGCATGGACGGCCAGCGGATCCGAGCTCAAACGACTGCAGAGTGGGCCAAAGCACCATCTTGCTGACCCGGCCTTGGCCGCGCGCTTGCTGGGAATGACCCGAGAGTCACTGCTTGACGGTAAGGGAACCCCCGTAGGACCGCAGGCGGGGACACTTCTCGGCAGCTTCTTCGAGTCGCTCGTCACTCTCTGCGTCCGCGTTCCCGCACAGGCGGCGGAAGCAGAGGTGCGTCATCTCCGCACTCGAAACGGCGACCATGAGATCGATCTCATTCTTGTTCGCCCCGATGGCGGAATTCTCGCATTTGAAGTCAAACTCGCTGCCACAGTGACTGACTCCGATGTTCGCCACCTCCACTGGCTGCGTGAACAGGTCGGCGATCGCCTCATTGACTCAGCCGTCATCAACACCGGCCCCGGAGCATACCGCCGTTCAGACGGAATTGCCGTCATACCGCTCGCGCTGCTCGGAGCCTGATACTCGGAGCTTCCGAATTTGCGTCCACCGGCTGGGTAGTAGGTTCGTCCGTAGACCTCACCCCAACGGCACGGTGAGACCGACCTTCGCGGCGTCCATGACGACCTGCGTGCTGAAGCGGCGGATGTTGTCGTTGCCGAAGAACAGCTGCCGTGTCAGCTCCGTGTACTCGGCCATGTCTTTGACCAGGAGGATGAGGACGAAGTCCCATTCCCCAGCCACGTAGTAGCACTGCTGAACCTCCGGACGTTCGACGAGCGAGGCACGGACCTCGTCGAGCCTGTCCATCTGCTCGCTCTCGACGGCGAGCTGGGCGATGACCCGCACGGGTCGACCGAGGAGCTCCGAGGCCAGAGTCAGGGTGCTGCCGAGGATGATGCCGGCCTCGGTCAGCCGTTTGAGGCGACGGTTGACCGCGGCAGTTGAGAGCCCGACGCGCGCACCCAGAGCCGATTGGGGCAAGCGGGCATCAGCCTGCAGCGCTTCTAGCAGGCTCAGGTCGATCTCGTCGAGAGTGGTGTCCACGCCTCAAGTCTCAACGACTCTCCACCGGCACGCAAAGATATTGCGTCTGATCCCTCCTCAACCGATCACTTTGTCAGTTCCGATTGAATGACTTCCCGCCATTGCAGGAGCCTGAGGACATGACAGCAGAACACCATGACCTCGCCACCCAGTGGCGCAGGCACCTCCACCAAATTCCGGGCACCGAGTTCGACGTCGCCGAGGCCGCCGACTTCGTCGCCCGCACCTGCACCGACCTCGGTTGGGAAGTCACCACCGGCATCGGCGGCAGCGGCGTCGTCGCCTCCCTCACCCGCGGCACGAGCCCGCGGACGATCGCCCTGCGCGCCGACATGGACGGGCTGCCGATCGAAGAGCGCACTGGCGTCGACTACGCGTCGAAGAACGTCGGCACCATGCACGCCTGCGGACACGATGGACACATGGCAATGGTGCTCGGAGCCGCCTCGGCGCTGGCAAAGGACATCGCCTTCGACGGAACCGTCCGCCTGTTCTTCCAACCTGCCGAGGAACCGGGAACCGGCGCCGAGGCGATGATCGCCGACGGACTCTTCGACCGTTTCCCCACCGACGAGGTCTACGGACTGCACAACATCCCGCGCCTGCCCGCCGGCGAGATCCACACCCGCCCCGGACCGCTCATGGCCGCCGAGGACAACTTCGAGATCCGCATCACCGGCCGCGGCGGGCATGCCTCCGCCCCGCAACACGTCATCGACCCCATGGTCATCGGCGCCGAGGTCGTCCTGTCCCTGCAGACCATCGTCGCCCGCAGCGTCGACCCGCTCAACTCGGTCGTCGTCTCCTGCACAGAGCTGACCACCGACGGCGCCCGCAACGCCATCCCCGACCAGGTGGTCATCCGTGGGGACGTGCGGACCTTCACCGATACCGACAGCGCGCTCGTCGAAACCCGCATCCGGGAGATCGCCGAGGGTGCCGCACTGGCTCATCGCGCCTCGAGCCAGGTCATCTACACCCGCGTTTTCCGGCCGACCATCAACGACGCCGACTGCGTCGCCCACGCCGCCACAGCGGCGGAGACCGCGCTCGGGGCCGACAAGGTAGAAGCTTCCTGCCGGCCGATCACCGCCAGCGAAGACTTCGCCGCCTATGCCCGCGCGGTCCCCGCCTGCTTCGCCTTCCTCGGCGCCGGCGAGATCACCGAAAGCGGCGCAGCCGGCGGCGGCACGGCCCCGCTGCACAGCCGCGACTTCAACTTCAACGACGCGATCCTCGGTGCCGGGATCGATTTCTACACAGCACTCGTCACCTCACGCCTGCCCGAAGGGAACCGCTCATGACCACGACAACCGCCGCCGCCTGGACCGCCAACGACCGTGACCTCAACTGGTCGAGTCCCGATCAGGATGATGCGGCCCTGAACTTCCACCGCAGATTGAGCGGTTACGAGCCCACCGCGCTCACCCCGCTGCCGGAACTCGCCCGCGAACTCGGGGTCGCCGCGGTCTTCGCCAAGGACGAGTCGACACGGCTGGGCATGCCCGCGTTCAAGGCGCTCGGTGCCTCGTGGGCCGTCCACCGTGCCCTTGAGACGGCGCAGGCGAACACCGACGCCGAGGTGGTCACCGCCACCGATGGCAACCACGGTCGCGCCGTGGCCCGGTTCGCCCGGGAAGCGGGACATCCGGCCCGCATCTTCGTGCCGGCCGGTGGCATCCACCCGAGCGCCGTGGCCGCGATCCGCGGGGAGAGTGCGGAGGTCGTCGAGGTGGACGCCGACTACGATCATTCCGTTGCGGCAGCAGCCGACTATGCGGCGGCCAACGGCGGCGTGCTCGTCCAGGACACCGCGTGGGAGGGTTACGAAGAGGTCCCGGGGTGGATCGTCGAGGGCTACTCGACCCTGTTCCGTGAGATCGACGTTCAGCTGAACGAGGCCGGCCACCGGGCCCCTGACCTCATCACCGTTCCGACCGGAGTCGGGTCGCTGCTGCAGGCCGCGCTCGCGCACTACCGGCGGGCGAGCGCCGGCGACACTGTTTCGAGCGCGGCAGGTGACGACGATACCGCAGTCGTCTCCGTCGAGACGGAGGCGGCAGCATGCATGGGACCGAGCCTCGACGCGGGACACCCCGTGACGGTGGAGACCGGGAAGACGATCATGTCCGGACTCAACTGCGGAACCCCCTCGTCGCTGGCGTGGCCTTTGGTCCGCGACGGCCTCGACGCCGCGGTGACGGTCACCGACGATGCCGCCATCGATGCCGCACACCGGCTCGCCGAGCTCGGGGTGGCCGCGGGACCCTGCGGAGCCGCCTCGTTGGCGGGGGTTCGGGAAGCACTCAACGGCACGGACGCGGAATCTCGCCGTCGGCACCTGGGGGTGGACGCAGACAGCGTCATCGTTCTTACTGTCACCGAGGGGTCCGCGGCGAACCCGGTGCCCGACGCCTGAGGCTTGAGGCGCGCCGGCACCGGGGAGGCTTCACCGAAATCAGCCCGTCACTCGTTCACGCCTTCTCGCCCGGATGCCGAGGACCACATCGATGATGAGGAACACGACGAGGCTGATTCCCACCATCGGCAGGAGCACGCCGATACCAAGCGCGGCGAGGCCGACCGCACCGATTCCCCACCACGGCGCGTTCAGCAGTGCTCCGCGAGGTGGCAGCACCCCGAATCGTCTCGACGGATCGTGCTTCGGGCGGCGCTGCCACCACATGATGTAGCCCCAGACGACCATCGAGGCGATGCCGATGGCGAGGACGAAGAGCACGATCTGATTGGCCAGCCCGAACAGCGATCCCATGTGCAGGTCGATTCCCCAACGGGCGAGCTTCGCCGCCGGACCGTAGTCGGCGAAGTCAACGCGATCGGTGACCTTCATCGTCGTCGGGTCGAAGGCGATGGCGTCGACCTGCGTGGGATAGCTGCGTTGGATCTCCTGGATCACCCACGCCGAGTTCGCGTCAGCGGGCGGCAGAATCTCGACCTGGCCGGTGTCGATGTTGACCGCCTGTGCCATGGACAGCATCATGTCGAAGTCTGCCGGATCCGCCCCGGACGCCTCCGCCGCGCTCCCGGGCCCCGTGCTGTCCTGATGCTCGGCGTGGCCGGAGTGCCTTCCGTGCCCTTCGTGGCCAGCATGGCCGCCCCCGTGACCAGCGTGGCCGTCGTGACTTTCGTGCTCGGAATGGTCACCGGCACTGCCGGCCTCAGCCGAACCCGTCCCCGCGCCGTCAGCGAGCTCGGTCGAAACCGCCGGGGTCTCCCAGCTCAGCGCAGCACGCAGCTTCGTGACGTTGTCGCCCCCGAGCTGTGACCAGGTGATCCCGGTGGCAGAGAGGAACAGCATCCCGATCGCCGCCCAGATGCCGACCGAGGCATGCCAGGAGAAGGTTCGTCGCAGCCCCGTGTGCTTCCGGTGTGGGCGAAGCATCGCTGCTGGTCGTCGTGTCCTGCGGGCCCGCTGGATCCAGAGCACGAGGCCAGCGGCCGCGACGATTCCCAGCCATGAGGCGGCGAGTTCGCTGTAGAGGCGTCCGACATCGCCGAGGTGAAGGCTGCGATGCATCTGGTCGATCCATGTGCGCAGCGGCAGGGCTCCCGAGGTTCCGTACACGGTGAGGTCACCGACCGCCTCGGCGGTGGATGGGTCGACGAAGATCGCCCGTGATTCGCTCTCCCCCAGGCTCGGGTCGTCGTACATCACGCGGGTGGTATCGCCCGGTTCGGGAGCCGGGCGCACAGCGGACAGTGACGCACCGCTGTCTCCGATGACGGCGTTCGCCGCCTCGATCTGAGCGGCCAGCGGCAGCGGATCGTCGGTCGGGGGAACGCTCAGCTGCTCGGCATAGACGATCTTCTCGAGTTGTGGGCTGATCGCGTAGGCCGCCCCGGTGAGCGCGGCGACGAGGATGAACGGACCGACGAGGATGCCCGCGTAGAAGTGGAGACGGCGCAGGAGCGGGCCGAGCCATGGAGCGGAACGCCTCCGGTTTTCGGGCACGGTTGACGAAGGTGTGGTCATGATGATGCTTTCTCTCAGTTTCGCTGAGCTGGATCTGGTCGGCCGGAATCGGTCAACGACCAGACGCGGTCAGCAGTGATCGCACCGGCTCAGGGGAGCCGATGCGTGGATGTCATGAGTGTCAGAAAGCAGGCTGCGGCGGCCCTCGACGCAGCACCGGGGATCGACACACGCCGAGGTTGCGTGGCAGTTCGGGCTCGATGCCGAACAGCGACCGAGGCTTCTCGATCAGTGGTCGCAGGACCGCGAGGCGAGGAATGACCGCTCGGATGATGAGTCCGGCGAACTCGCCGAGCATGACCGGCAGCCGCTCGGCCCAATAGATCATCGCGACCGTCACGATCCCGGCGACGCAGTGGGCGAACAGCATCGCCGGAGACGAGTGCGAGTGCATGTCAGCCGCAGCGCCCACAGAACCGTCCATGGCAGGCAGGACTGCAGAATCGTGAGTCATCTGCGTGGCCGCGTGGTGGGCGCCATGCGTCGGAGAGTGGTGAGAGTGCGATCCGAGGAGGGCCGCGAGACCGCCGTCGGACCGTCCCGACGCGGTCGGGGCTGCAGAGTGGATCGGTGTGAAGAGGGAGAACAGGAAGTGAAAGAGCGTCTGACTGATTCCGACGGAGACCGTCAGCCGTGGCAGCGAGAGTCGTCGTCCGGTGAGAAGGACGCAGACGAGGGTCGACAGCGCCAGCGGCACGATGATGCCCATCGCGGTCGGGAAGGATCCTCCGCCGAGGATGTGCGATGTCAGAGCGATAAAGGTCGCGAACACTGCGGCGAGGGTGCCGCGCAGAGCGCGCCGGTGCCTGACTCTCATCCCCACGGTTTCATTGTCACACAGTGCGTCGAGAGAGTCCGCCTCTTGAATCTTGCAGTGAACCATAGGTACAGTACCAATATGTCTACTACGCCGCAGACGTCATCTCCCGCCAATGCCCGCACACTGCTGCTCCCCTACACCCTCGGACTCATCATTGCGATGGCCATCGTCCAGATCGTCATCGCCGCCACCGGCGGTGAGGTCACCGTCCTCGCCGGGATCCTCACCGCCGTCGTGGCGCTGGGCATCGCGGCGTGGCTGTGGCGGAATCTGCGCGTGCTCAGACGGGTGCGCTTCGGGGTCGTCATCGCCCATGCCATCGCGTTCGTCACGGTGACGACGTCGTTTAACCTGCACGCAATCGTGCGCCTCATGGCAGCGAACGCCCTCGACACAAGCGCTGCGGACATCATCCACGCCGCGCTCGGCGGCTCCTGGTTCGGGGTCACCATCGTCATGAGTGCCTGCTGGGGGCTCGGCCTGCTCATCCACCTCGTCGGTGCCGTCCTCGGCCGCGGCTGGGAGGACTGAGGGTGGCCGACACGTCACGCGCGGGCCGAAACACCGATGCCGTCGACACGGCTGCCGGCGCGACGGCCCCCACCCCGGAAGAGCAGGAATGGCTCGACCATCGCGTCGACTCCTGGGTCGAGACGTATAAGAAGTCGATGCTCACTCCAGTCACGCTCTCTCTGGTCGCCGCGCACCAACCGGCAGAGATCTCGACCATCGCCGAGGCGGTCACCGCCGCCACCGGTTGGCAGATCACCGAGCGCGGCCTCTACCGCACGATCAAGCGACTGCAGGATTCCGACCTGCTGCAGAGCACCGCCGTCGATGCCCCGCGGACCGGGGCGAAGCGCAAGCTGCTGTCCCTGACCCCGCTGGGGGCGAGCTTCCTCAGCGAAATCAAGGGCAACCTCGTCGAGGTTCCGAGTCGATAGCGAGTCGGCCCGACCGCGCGACGGGTCCGATCGCCCGTCGCGCCCGAGCGTCCGGTGCTCAGATGTCAGGATCTACTTGAAAGCCGGTTCGTTCGCTTCGAGCTTGGGAACCGAGACACCCAGCCGTCGGGCATCGGCGAGGACATCTCGCGGGTAGATGGCCTTCGCCTCATAGTCGATATGACCGGTGTCCTGGGCCTGCCTCATGATGACAGCGGAGATGGAATCACCGGCCATCAGCTTCTCCGATGCAAGGGCGAGGACGCCGGCAGGAACGTATTTCACCGCACCCGCACCGAGTCGCGCGGTGCCTCCCTTCGCTGTGAGCACGGGGATCATCTCACGGATGAGTCGGACGACTTCGTTCAAAGCCGGCCGGGATCGCACGAGTGCGTCGAAGCTTCCCATGCGCAGCCATCCGACCATGATGGCGGCATCGAGGATGAAGTGGAACCACAACCAGCTCCGGAAGTCCGCCACGTGCGAAGCCGAGAATCCGGCGGCTTCAAAGAGCTCGGTGACTTCACGGTGTCGGGTGGTGCGGCTCGACCCGTCGATGTCGCCGAAGAAGACGGTCCTCATGAACCCGCCGTGCAGCGTGTTGCCTGAGAATCCTCCTCCGCCGCCAGGGAAGCCCCACACGACGTGATCGCGGGGAAGCGACTGCACCGCGGCTACGGGCTCGGCCCAGATATTGTTGAAGATGAGCACAGTGGCCCTGCCGACCCGAGTACTGAGGAAATCGACCACGGTCTCCAACTGGTCGTGGTTGACGCTGACGATGATGAGATCGTAGTCGTGATCGGCCTCGAGGTCCTCACGCAGATTGATGGGCCACGGCCCTGTCACCGGTGTCCCCTTCAACGACTTCTTCCTGCCGTCTCTGATGTCCAGATCGACCGACTGACCGAAGTCAGCGGCACGCCCTGGGCGAACGTAGAAGTCGACATCGTTGCCCGCCTTGTCCAGGGCCCATCCGTACAGCGTCGAAATGACTCCGCGGCCGAACATCAAAATCTTCATCTCTGCGACTCTCCTCTGCGCCTTCCGGCGCCTCTCACTTCTGCACCCTTCGGCGCATCGCACTGCCCACAATATGTGGAATGCACTTTCCACTTACGTATAGGCTAAGCAGAGGAACCATCGCTGCATTCCGAATCCGGCGGAAGTGAGAGAAGAAATGGCGGAGTCGACTCAGATCGAGGCGCAAGACCCTGATGGCTTCGCCCCTGCACATCCGAGGCTGCGTGCTGATGCCGCACAGAACCGGACTCGTATCGTCGCCGCGGCCAGGCAGCTCTTTGCGGACCGAGGACTCGACGCCCCCATGACAGCGATCGCCAGGCGTGCAGGGGTCGGGGCGGCCACCCTGTTCCGCCGGTTCCCCGATCGCAGGTCACTCATCGACGAGGTGTTCTCGACTCAGATCACGCATTGCGAATCGGTCCTCGACGATGCCGCAGCCGACCCGGATCCGTGGCACGGCTTCTGCACCTTCGTCGAAGAGCTCGGCCGGATGCAGGTCGAGGATCGTGGATTCACCGAGGCCTTCATCACGACGATCACCGAGGACTCGGGTGTGAACGAGAAGAGCAACCACGCGGAAGCGACCTTTGCGAAACTCGTCTGCCAGGCCCAGGAGGCCGGCAGACTGCGCCGCGACTTCGACCCCAGCGACCTGCTGCTCATCTTCTTCGCCAACAGCGGTGTCAGTGCGGCTCCGCCCGAGCACGCCCACGATCTCTCAAGGCGTCTCATCGCTTATCTGCTGCAGAGCTTCGACACGAAAGGGCACGGCAAACGGCAGCAGCTGCCCCGCCCGAGCCGGATGGCACTCAGGGATGTCTTTGAATCTGCCGGGGCGACAGATCGTCGGCCGCTCAACCCTCCAACAGGTCTCTGATGTCCGCGGCCGAGATCACCTCGCTGAACGCGCTGCCTTCGTCCATGAGCGCGGTGAACAGTTCGGCCTTCTTCGTCTGCAGCGCCAGCACCTTCTCTTCGATCGTATTCTCGGCCACGAGTCGGTAGACCATGACCTGTCGGGTCTGCCCGATGCGGTGCGTCCGGTCGACGGCCTGGGACTCCGCGGCCGGATTCCACCACGGGTCGAGCAGGAACACGTAGTCCGCCTCGGTGAGGGTGAGTCCGAACCCGCCGGCCTTGAGACTGATGAGGAACACGGGAGCGTCGCCCTCACGAAAGGCTTCGATGACCTTCGTCCGGTCCTTCGTGGACCCGTCGAGGTAGACATAGTCGATTCCGTTGTCCTCGAGTTCGGCCGCCACCGCACGCAGGTAGCTCGTGAACTGACTGAATACGAGAGCCCGGTGGCCCTCGTCGCGGACCTCGCGAAGATGGCTCATCAGCACACCGAGCTTGCTCGAGGCGATCCCCGAATCGGCATATTCGGCGACGATCCCCGGGTCGAGGGCGAGCATCCGCAGCAGGGTCAGCGACCGGAAGATCGCGAACCGGTTCTTTTCGAACTCGCCGAGGAGCCCGAGCACCTGTTTGCGTTCGCGCTGCAGCACGGTGTCATAGAGACGCCGGTGCCCTGGTTCGAGTTCGACCCCGAGCACCTGCTCCTGCTTCTCCGGCAGGTCGGCCGCAACGAGATCTTTGCTCCGGCGCAGCATGAATGGCCGCAGCCGCGACCGCAGCCGATCCATCCGAGCCGGGTCTTCGCCCGTTTCGATCGGGCGGACGTAGTCCTCCCGGAAGCGCTTGGCGTTCGGGAACAGCCCCGGTGAGGTGATCGCGATCAGCGACCACACGTCGTTGAGCGAGTTCTCCATCGGCGTACCCGTGATCGCCAACCGGAACGGAGCGTCGAGTCGCCTCGCCGCACGGTGCGTCTTCGCCTGATGGTTCTTCATGAACTGGGCTTCGTCGAAGATGACGCCCGCCCAGTCGAGACCGGCGAATTCGTCGATGTCGAGACGCATAACCGCATAGGAGGTGACGACGATATCGGCGCCTGCGACCGCCTCGGCGACGGGGCGCTTCCGCTTCTTCGCGGTCTCCCCGACCGCAGTCACGGTCAGGTGCGGAGTGAATTTCCGGGCCTCGAGCACCCAATTGGCCACCACCGAGGTGGGGGCGATGACGAGGAACGGAGCCTGCGTCTCGGCTGATTGCTCGGTCGCGTGGTCGGCCGTGCGCTCAGCCTCGCGCTCGTTTCGGTCGTGGTCGATGAGGGCGAGTGTCTGCAGGGTCTTGCCCAAGCCCATATCGTCGGCGAGGATCCCGCCGAGGTGGTGTTCCCGGAGGAATGCCAACCAACGGAAGCCCTCCACCTGGTAGGGCCGCAGCTGCGCGTTCACGGTGCCGGGCACGGCCACCTCGGCGATGGCATCGAGATTCCTCAGTCCGTCCATGAGTTCGGACCATCGGGGATCGTCGGCAACGTCGTCGGCGAGGTCCTCGAGTTCGTCGTACAGGGCGGTCTGGTAGCGGCTGATCTGCGGGTTCTCCGGTGAGAAGCCGTCGAGGGCATTCGCCTCGGCGAGGAGTTCGCGAAGTCGGTCGAAGACGGGGTTCTCGAGGGAGAAGAACGATCCGTCGTCGAGGATGAGGTGCGACTGCCCTTGGGCGAGTGCGGTGAAGAGGTCGACGAACGGGATCTCGTGGCCGTCGACCGTGACGTCGATGCCGAGGTCGAACCAGTCAGAGTCGTCGGTCGCCGAAGTGCGCACACTGACCTGCGGGGTTGCGTCGAGCTCGCGGAAGTCGGGGGCGTTGTCGCTGTCTGCGAAGGTGACCGCGACATCGTCGAGTTCTTGGATTCGAGGCAGCACACGGGTGCTGTACGTGGCGGCGTCGATGCCGGTCAGGGCGCGTGTTTCGGTGCGCGCCGCGTCGGGGTCGATGGCGCGCAGCCGGCGGAGCACGGCGTGTTCGAACTTCTGGTCGCGGCCGCGCTGCGGATCGATCAGTTCGCTGTGATGGGGCACGAGGGGGCAGGTCCGCTGGGGTGAGTAATAGGTCCATGACCAGGTCAGACCCATCGTCGGAGTGGAGGGGTTCTGTCTGCGATCTCGTTTGTCGCGGCCGGGCTTGTCGGGAGTCTCGTAACTGATGTGAAGGTTGAGGTGCGGGGACTTCTCGACGGGCAGGTCAACCGAACCGTCGCTGCTGATGACGCGGTCACCGGCGGTGCCTGTTCGGCTGTCGTCGGATCCGACGCTGTTACTCGTGTCGTCGGTGTCGGTGCTCTTCCGATTGCCGGTGCCCCTCGCTCTGCTGCCCCTACCAGCCGGTTTCCGCAGGGCCGGCAGGACGCGGTCGACGAAATCGTCGTGACCTTGTGCGGGGATCCTTGTCGCGTCGGGACCTTCCAGAAGACTGCGCTGTGCCTCGGTCATCGGCTCGGTCAGCGGCGCAAGCGTGACCGCGGCCTTCGACTTGCCCACCATGGTCAAGTGGTAGACGCCACCGAGTCCGATGGGCCGCACCTCGTGGGCCGGCACCGACTGGTCGTTGATGGCGACGTCGGTTCTCAGCACAAGGTCGTCGTCGCTGCGCGTGACATCGAAGTGGAATTCGGCCCGCTGAGCCAGCCTGATTGCAATCTGCTTGTCGGCGCTGATGAGAGGGATGTCGAGGTCAGCGGCCTGACTGAGCAGCTCCCATAGGAAGGGTGAGTCGAAGTCGTCGAGTCGGATCGTTGCCGACGACTGCGGATAGCCGGACCGGCCGAGGCCGTCGTCGAGGGTGACCAGTCGATAGAACCATTCGAATTGGTCGGCGTCGAAGCGTGAGGCATTGAGTCGGGAGGTGAACCAGTGCCATCCCGCCTGCCCCTTGATCCAGTTGTTCTTCGCGCCTGGAACAAGTGGCCGGATGTGCAGCTGCGGATCGGTTTCGTCGGGGATATCGACGGCTTTGAGCCGAGTCGGTCCCCGGTTGAAGTAGCTGCGCTGTGGGGCACGGTGGAGCTCGAAGCCGAGCGCCACTGTCTCCGTCTGCGGATTCGACCGACGCGAGACTTCGATGATGCGGTCGAGTCGCTGTCGCCACTCCGGCACCCTGGCCTGCCTGGCCGGTGATCGCCCGGCACCGATGATCGTTCCGAAGTCGGAAGGATCGACGCCCCAGACCTGGTCGGTTTCGTCTTCCCCGGGCACGCGGTCAAAGTCCGCTCCCATGATCGCGGAGGTCCGCTGTTCGAGCATCTGCTGGTTGTTGACGAGGAGCACGGCGATGCAGTGTTTGCAGTCGTAGCTGACTGGGCAGCTGCAGGCCGTGTCCACGATCTCGCCGGGCCCGCCATCGTCGAAGTCGGCGAAGGTGATCGTGGTTTCATAGAGACCGGCAGAACCGGCAACATCGGCGACGAGCTGCTGGTCGAATTCGTGCCAGACGATGCGCAGCACCTGGCCCTTCCGCGCATAGTCGCTGCCGCGCGCGAAGGTGCCGGGGTCATCGAGGCTCTTCAGCTCTTCCCTCGGCACGATTGTCATGGCTCGATCCATGCCACCAGTCTTCCATCTGCCCCTGACGTTGCCTTCATCCGCATCGGCCGGGAGGTTCGATCACATCGATCCGACCTCCCCGACCGAGCGGCCGCTCCGTATCGAGTTCAGGGGCCGGAACCAGACTCAGGCCCTGGCACGTTCGGCTCCGGCCATGGCGGAACTGCCGAGGTCGCTCTTCGGCAAGGTCTGTCCGGAGTCGACGGCCTCCGCCCAGGCGGCGGTGTCAGCGACGGCAGCGAAGTTCGAGTTGAGCAAGGCGAGCAGGGTGGTATGCACCGTCTTCGCATCGGCGAATCCCGCCTCGTTGGCAATGTTGATCGCTCCGGTGGCGTCGCCGAGGACCTCCGTGGCGAACCCGAGGCCTTCGGCTTCGACCGCTGAGGCGAGAATGCAGTTGTTCGTCATGAAACCGACCAAGGTCACGGTGTCGATTCCCTGTTCACGCAGCCACTCTGCCAGGTCGGTTCCTGCGTAGACCGAACCGTTCTCCTTGACCAGCGACTTCCAGGACTCGGTGCGCCGAGACTCCACCTCGGGGTGGAGTTCGAAGCCGGTCGAGTCAGGGTCGAAGACCGGTGCCCCGCTTCCCATGGTGTGCTGGACTGCGACGACCGGGATGTCAGCGGCGGTCGCGGCATCGATGGCCTGCGTGATGTTGGTCAGGGAATCCTGCGGGTTCGGGTACTGGATGACCAGCGGGCTGTCGGCGAAGTAGTCCTGCTGGATGTCGACGAGGACGAGAGCGCGGTTAGTGGTCATTTCGGGTCTCCTTCGGGTGTCTTGCCTGACTGTGTCTGGGGTCCGGACCGTGCCGGATGACTCCACTCTCGTCGAGCGTGCAGACCTTGACCATAGGCGCAATGACACCATTACGATGGATTCACGCCAACATTTGGTCGGCGCTCGATTGATCAGCACTCAGGTGATCGGCAGTCCATCACAGTGGCCGCCCGCCAGGAAGGACACCATGCGCATCGCGATCTTCGCCTTCGACGGCATCACGATGTTCCACCTCTCGGTTCCACAGATGGTCTTCGACGAGGTTACCCGCCTCGGCGCTGCAGACTGGTCGACCGTCGTCTTCTCCGCGGACGGGAATCCGATCCGCACCGCGGAGGGCTACGAGATCGCAGGGCTCGCCGGCACCGAGGCAGCTGATGGTGCCGATATCGTCGTCGTTCCGTCCTGGCATGAGGATGCTCGACCGGCGGAGCCGGACCTGCGCCGACTCCTGGTGACGGAGCATGAGCGGGGGTCGACCATCGTGGGGCTGTGCCTGGGGACGATCCCGGTCGCGGATGCGGGTCTGCTGACGAATCGGCAAGCCGTCACCCATTGGAAGGCCTTCGATCGGCTCGTCGAACGGCATCCCGATCTTCAGGTCGACGAAAGCGTGCTCTACATCGACGACGGAGACGTGCTCACCGCCGCGGGCACGGCCTCCGGACTCGACGCGTGCCTCCACTTGGTTCGGTCCCGCCTCGGCGCCGCCGTTGCGAATGAGGTTGCTCGCAGCCTTGTCATCGCCCCGCACCGGGACGGCGGTCAGGCGCAGTACATCCGGCGGCCGCTGCCGGCACAGACCGGGGACGACCCGATCTCACGGGTCCTCGATTGGGCACTCGACCACCTCGGCGAGCCTCTGACCATTGCCGATCTCGCCACTGCGGCGCACATGAGCACGCGCACCTTCGTTCGGGCGTTCCGTTCGGCCACGGGGACGACGCCCGCGGCCTGGGTGCGGTCGCGTCGGCTCGATGAGTCGCGCCGACTGCTCGAGACGACCGATCACTCGATCGAGCGGATCGCCGCGGAAACGGGGTTCGGCAGCGTCGTGACCTTCCGGCAGAGCTTCACCGAGGAGTTCCGCACGACACCGTCGACCTATCGCCGACGCTTCGACGCCCGGCAGGGGTAACGGCCCCGACTGATGCGAGGGAAGCGCCTCACATCTCTTCGTGCGTGAGCGGGTCCCGGTCCTTCATCCGACCGCGCTCGAGTCCAGAGATCGCGGCCACCTCGGCGGGGGTGAGGGAGAACTCGAAGACGTCGGCGTTGCGGCGCTGGCGTTCGAAGTCCGCCGACTTCGGGATCGGAATGGACCCGACCTCGATATGCCAGCGCAGGACCACCTGGGCGGGGGTGACATCGTGGGCGGCGGCCGCCTCGGCGATGGGGGTTTCGTCGAAGAGCCCCTGGTCACGGTAGAGCGGGGACCAGCTCTCGGTCTGCACACCGATGGAGCGGTGGAAGGCGATGAGATCGGCCTGTGGGAAGTACGGGTGGAGCTCGACCTGGTTGACGGCGGGGGTGACCCCGGTTGCGTCGATGAGCTCAGTGAGCATGGCCTCGGTGAAGTTCGAGACGCCGATGGACTTCACGAGCCCGCGCTCGCGCAGTTCGATGAGGCCGCGCCAGGTGTCGACGTACTTGCCGACGCTGGGATTGGGCCAGTGGATGAGGTGGAGGTCGAGGTAGTCGAGGCCGAGCCGGGTCAGGGATTCCTCGGTGCTCGCGATCGCTTCGTCGAAGCCGTGGTGGCGGCCGGGGATCTTCGAGGTGACGAAGAGGTCCTCGCGTGGGGCGCCGGTGTTGACGATGGCGTGACCGACCTCGCGCTCGTTCTCGTAGTTCACCGCGGTGTCGAGGAGGGTGTAGCCGTTGTCGATGCCCGACTCGATCGCGTCGATGCCCTCCTCGCCCTTCATCGCGTAGATGCCGAGCCCGAGCTGCGGGATCGCGCGCCCGTCGTTGAGGTCGAGGGTGGGGATGATGGCTGGGGTGGTGTAGTCAAAGGAGTTGGCCATGGTTCCACCCTATGTCCGCCGAGGCGGCGCTGGCCAGGGGTGTGATGTCGGCTTGGGTGGGGCGTTGGCTTGGGTGGCGATGGCGGGGGCGGCGATGGCGGGGACGGCGCCGAACGCTCGCGGGTTTCCACAACCTTTCTTGGGTTATTGTTGGCGTATGGAGACGAGAGTGCGGGCAGCCGCGCGATGGCCCCTTCGTTGTGTCCGGCGACTATCGCGCTGGCAGATCGCGTTTCTGCTGCCGTGCGTTGGCTTAGTGTTCGCTCTGCTTCTCCACCTCGTGCAGTGGGTGACCTCGTGGATCTCGACGTCGATGGCGCATGCACACGGTGCGGCCGATGCCTGCTCTGATCTGGTCAACGACTTCGGCGCCGATCTGGACTCGGTGGAACTCGTCGATCGCGCTCCATTCGGATATACCTGCCTGGCCGAGATCAACGACGGCAGCTCGACGATGATCGAATACTCCGGAGCCACCTCGGCGATGTTCGTCGTTTCGGCCGGGCTCGCGGCGTTGGGACTCGTTGCCTTCGTCGGTGTGCTGCTCGCGTTCACGGCGTCTCGGCTGATTCGCGGCTCGCGTTCACCACTGACCGAAGGGGCTGCAGGTCGCTGTGGCCTGGTGCTGATCACGGTCGGAGTCTTCGTGCTTCCGCTGATGCTGCTCGGCCAGTACCTGCAGTGGTACGGCGCGTCGAAGTCGGGCGGATCCGGGATCTGTCCGGATGTCATCGGCGGCGATGAAGTTCTCGGTTTCTCGGTCACCGCCGACTATCTGCCGCCGAGCCTGACCTGTTCAGGCGACACCGTCGCCGGTCAGGACTTCTCCGTGACGGAACACGGATTCCCCTTCTACGGTTTTCTTGCGGGGCTGGTTCTGGCGGCGGTGGGGCTGGTTATGCTCTTCGTTGTAAAACCGCTCCTCACACGACGACGCCGCGCGGTTCCCGCCCTTCAATGACATCGATGGCAGCCTGAGCTGCGGCGATGCCTGCGCGTTCACGCGCTTCGACGGTCTGACCGGCGAGGTGGGAGGTGATGACGACGGAGTCCATGGTGCGCAGCGGGTTGTCCTCGGTGATGGGTTCGCGTTCGAGGACGTCGAGTCCGGCACCGGCGATCTGCCCCGAGCGCAGGGCTGCGACCAGGGCGGATTCGTCGACGAGTGAACCGCGGGCGGTGTTGATGAGGACGGCCGTGTCCTTCATGACCGCCAGCACTTCGGCATCAATGATCGGGTCGCCCTTGCCGGCGCGGGAGTGGAGGGTGAGGTAGTCGGCAGTCGTCACTGTCGTGTCGAAGTCGGCGAAGTCGATCCCGGGTGCGGGGTTCTTGTCGGGGTGACCGGTGGAGACCTTCACGCGCATACCGAGGGCGGCGCCGAGTGCGGCGATCGCTCGGCCGCTGGGGCCATAGCCGATGACCCCGAGGGTCTTGCCTCGCAGTTCGGTCCCGGCCTCCCGCGGCCAGCCGCCGTCGGCGACTCCGTTCAGCACAGTCGCGAGGCGACGCGCACAGGCGAGCATGAAGGCGAGCGCCATCTCGGCGACGGCGTGATGGTTGACTTCAGGAGTGTTGCAGACTCGGATGCCGAGTTCGGCCGCAGCGTCGAGGTCGACGTTGTCGTAGCCGACTCCGGCGCGGGCGATGACCTTGAGGTCGGTGGCGGCGGTAAGCATCTCGCGGGTGATCGGCTCACTGGCCGCGATCGCTCCGATAGCTCCGGTGAAGAGGCTCTGTTTCTCGTCGTCTGTGCGTCCGCGTCCTGCCGGCGAGTAGACCGGTTCGAGGCCGTGCTCGCGCAGCATCGAATCGACGGTGTCGCCGGGGTGAAGGTAGTCGGTGGTGATGACGATGCGTGAGCTCATGCCATCGACACTACTGGTCAGCGGGTCGGTGTTGGGGTGAAGTTCCGCATCGTGGTGCCTCACTCCCCCTCGGGCAGGCGCCGGGCCAAGATCGCCGAGGCGGTGTTCCGATATGAATCGACGAGCAGTTCCCGCAGCTCTTCGTCACTCAGCTCTTCGACCTCGAGGCCGATCCAGCCTGAGGGACCGAGGTACATGGGAACGAAGGAATCCGGCTGCTCAAGGACCACCTCGGCGTCCATGGGATCGAGGAGGACGAGGACGGCGTGCGGGTGCTGTTCGATCTCACCGGTCACGTGCTTGGCTGCCCCTCCGTAGTAGGCGAAGACCTTCGTGGTGAAGAAGGCCGACCGACCATGGGAGATCTTCTCCTGCGCCTCGGGCAGGATGAGCGCTATTGTCCGGACCCGCTCGAGCACCGGATCGTCATCGTCGAACATCTGCGGATGCGCCATATTCCTACGATAGTTCCCGTCGCCGAGGTGGTCATCAGTTGGCGCTTCCGCCGCGGTCGGCGAGGGGCAGAGTCGTGTGGTTGCAGGCCTGGTCGGCCGGTTACGGGCAAAGTCGTCGGTGAGCCCGTCAGTGACGCTCTCTGAGTCAGTGCCGAGCGACATACTGAGTGTGTGGATGGTGAGTGTGTGGATGGAAGGAGATGATCGGATGAGCGCATGGTTGGCAGTAGTTGCGGCGGATCATGTCCGGCGCGGCCGTGACTTAGGCATCGTCCAGATCAATCATGGAAAGCGGGCACCGCTGGCCCGGATGGAGCCGGGAGACGTCGTCATCTATTACGCGCCCACGGAATCACGAGGAGACAAGGCGCCCCTGCGTGCTTTCGTCGCCTTCGCGATCGTCAGCGAGGGAGAGATCTGGCAGGCCGATGAGGGTGACTTCAAACCGTATCGACGGCAAGCTGACTACGCGTCGACTCGCGATGTTCCTCTCTCCGGGGTCAAGGATGACCTCAACCTGACGGCGCAGCCGAACTGGGGATATCAGCTGCGTCGCGGCATCGTTGCACTCGACGCCCACGACCTGGAGGTGCTGCGTACAGCGATGGGGGCCTAAGCACCGATGCCCTCCCTTACTTCAGGGCGCCGAGCACCTCGTTGAGCGCCTCGGTGGCGGAGGGGTGGGTGTAAATCGTGTCACGCAGTTCGGTGGCGGTGATGTCGTGGCGCATCGCTAGGGCCACGGTGTTGATGACCTCCTGCGAGTGCACGTGCACGAGTGCCGCGCCGAGGATGTGGTCGGTCTTCGCGTCGACGACGAACTTGACGATCCCGCGCGGGTCGCCTTCGATCTTCGCCCGCGGTGCGGCGGCGATATCCGCCATGAGCTTCGCGCCGACCTTGATCTCGTACCCTTCTTCGCGGGCGGCCTTCTCGGTCAGACCGACGCGGGCGACGGGCGGGGTGAGGAACATCGTGTACGGCACGGAACTGCGGTCCTTCGTCGACCGTTTGCCCTCGCCGAGGAGTTGGTCGGCAAGGATCCGGTTATCGTCGAGGGAGATGTAGGTGAACATCGGTCCGCCTTTGACGTCGCCGAATGCGAAGACGCTGTCGGCCGAGGTGCGCAGGTGGTCGTCGACGGTGATGAAGCCGCGCTCATCGGTGTCGATGCCGGCTTTCTCGAGGTTGAGGTCGGCGGTGGCGGGCTTGCGTCCGACGGCGAGGAGGACCGCGTCGGCGTCGATGGTCTTCTGCTCTCCTCCGACCTCGAAGCTGACGGTCGCCGATTCGGACCCGTCGCCGACTGCGGTCACGGAGGCATTGTTGATGATCGTGACTCCATCATCGGCGAGCGCCTGTGCGACTACCTCGGCGACGTCGTCATCCTCATTCGCCAGCGGACGCGGCCCGCGGTCGAGGACGGTGACTTTTGACCCGAAGTGGGCGAACATCGAGGCGAACTCAAGGCCGATGTAGCCGCCGCCGACGATGACGAGGCGGCCGGGGAACGGGTCGACGTGCTGCAGTGACTCGGAGTCGTGGATGCGGCCGCCGAGTTCGGCACCGTCGATGGGCGGGATATTCGCGACCGATCCGGTGTTGACGACGACGGTGTCGGCGGTGATGGTCATGGTGTCGGCACCGCCGGTGACGCGGACTTCGCGTTCGCCGGTGAATTCTGCTCGGCCGCTCACGAGCAGAACCGAGTCGAGCTCGGCGAGCATCGAGTAGTTCTTCTTCCGCATCGTGCCGGTGAGGGTGTCGCGGCGATTGACGGCTTTGGCGAAGTATTCGTCGGTGTCATCAGCGGCGCGCTTGTTCTCAGCGTCGTGGACGAGGATCTTCGTGGGGATGCAGGCGATGTTGATGCACGAGCCGCCGATCATCATCTCCGACTCCTCGACGACGGCGACCTTCTCACCTGCCCGGGCCATGGTGCCGGCGAGCGTCTTGCCGCCCTTGCCCCAGCCGATGACGAGGAGGTCGACGTGCTCGGTGTGGTCTGTTGAAGTGGTCTGCTGATCGGTCATGCTCGGGTCCTCTCACCTCGGTGTTCGTCACTCTACTCCCGAACACTCACCCCCACCCTCGCCCCTCCCTTGCTACCCGACGGGGGCTCAGCAACCTGGCGCCAGGTTGCTGAGCCGCCGTCGGGTAGCAAATTGGGGTCAGGTGCCGGAGATGAGGGACATCGAACTCGGGTTTCCGCGGGTGGAGTTCATTGTGAAGCTCGCCTTCCAGGGCAGATACCGGTCGTCAGAGGATTCGATGACGTCGCCGGTCGTGGTGAAGGCACGCCTGCGCACGCGCAGCAGCGGGGTTCCCACGGGCACCTCGAGGAGCCTGGCATCGTCATCGTTCGCACCGACCGCATCGATGGTCCGCGATGCTCTATTGATATCGACGCCCTGTTCGATGAGTTCCTGATAGATCGACCCGGAGTCGGTGTCAAAGGCCAGCACGTGACGACCGAACTCCAAGGGATAGTTCAATCGCTCGACCATGGCGGGCACATCGTCCATGAGCCGCAGCCGGAACACCGAGACGATCGGATCGCCGTCGGAGATCCGCAGGCTCGCCGCGAGCGACTTCTCGGCGGGCTCCCGCGCCACCCTCTGCGTGATCTGACCGGGGACGATGTCAGAGGCGTGACACCACTGGGAGAAGGAGATGACGTCGTCGAAGGACTGCGTGAGGACGTTGTCGAGCACGACCGTGCGACGCCCCCGCCCGGAGGAGATCAGCCCTTCCCCGCGCAAGGCGGACATCGCCTGCCGCACCGGTCCGCGTGAGCTGGAGAACTTCCGCGTCAGTTCGGCCTCAGAAGGCAGCTCGTCGCCGGGCTGGAACGAGCCTTCACGGATCGCCGTGCGCAGATAGCGTGCGATCTCGTCGTGCTGCTGACGAGTACGCTGCCTCGGTCCGGTGGTCATGACCTGACTTCTCCTTCGACGGTGCTCATTCGGTGGCACAGATGTCAGCGATCCCTGGTCGTGAAAATGCCTCCTCAGTGAACTCGGTGTGGCTCACTGGGGTCGCAATGTCACATCCGAGTGAACAGACATCAAACTTGTACATACATATCCTCAGCTTAACTGACAACCGCACGAATATGAGGGAATGCCGACAACAGATCTCATCATCACCGGCTCAGGCATCCTCGGCCTCGCCACCGCATTCCTCGCCCACCGACAGGGGCGCAGCGTCCACATCATCGACCGCTCCGACCGCCCGGTGGGATCATCGATCCAGAACTTCGGCCACGCGTGCTTCACCGGCCAGTCCGATTCCGCACAGCCGATCGCCGCAAGGGCACGCGAAGGCTGGCTCGACGCCGCAGCCGCCACGGGACTCTGGGCCGCCGAGACCGGGACCTTCGTCCCGGCGACGACAGAGGCCGAGCTCACCGTCCTCGAACAGTTCGCCGCGCATCGCGGCCCTGAACAGGTGCAGCTGCTCGAACCCGCACAGATCGCCGAGGCGATCGGCAACCCCGGCCTCGCGACAGTCGGCGGCGCCCATCTGCCGCTGGATATGCGCGTCGACCCCCGACAGGCGGCCCCACGAATCGCCGCATGGCTGGCCGAACACGGCGTGGAGTTCACCTGGAACACCCAGGTCACCGAGGTGGCCGACGGTACGGTGTCGACGACACGCGGCGACTTCCACGCCGACGAGGTCGTCGTCTGCCCCGGCTATCAGCTGACCAGCCTCTTCCCCGAGATCGCCGAGGCCCATGAGATCCGGATCTGCTCGCTCGTGATGTCGCTCATCGAAGCCCCGCAGGACTTCCCGACGGGCTTTGCGATGCTCACCGGCACGTCGCTCGCCCGCTACGACGGGTTTGCGGCGATGCCTGGCGCCGAGGCGCTGCGGCGCGATCTGGACGAGCGGGAGCCGGAGTTGCGCGGGTGCATTGCGAACCTCATGGTCACCGATATCCCACAGGGCCTGCTCATCGGAGATTCGCACACCTACGACCTCAGCCCGGAACCGTTCGTCGATGAGAGGATCGGCGGACTGCTGCTCGATCGCGCCACCTCGATGCTCGGCATCGATCAGCCCACGGTTCTGCAGCGGTGGCTGGGCATGTACGCCGACAGCCCGACGACGAACCTCGTCCTCGAACGCCCCGACGAGCGCACGACCGTCGCCGTCGTCGCCTCGGGGATCGGCATGACCCTGTCGTTCGGCATCGCCGACCTCATCCTCTCTCACGCAACAGCCGATATCTGAGGCGACACCCGCTGCGTCCCGATCGCAATCGAATCAAGCATGAAGTTGTCATGTCTAGTCAGTGAACTACCCATACTTGTATAGATATTTGCCATTGGACTCGGCAGGATGAATGCGAACGATCACCTCGATCCCTCACTCATCCTGATCACCGAAAGGCCGCTTCGCCATGACCACGACCTCTCTCTTCCACTCCAAAGCGGTCAGAACACTAACCGCCGGCCTCCTGGCTCTGCCTCTGCTCGCCGCCTGTGGCAGCTCCGAGGGCTCCGGTGACGACACAATCACTTTCGCCGCCGTCCCTGCCGAATCGTCTTCGACGCTTGAGTCCTCCTTCGAGAACGTCACGAAGCTGCTCGAAGAAGAGACCGGCAAGACCGTCGAATTCCAGAATGCCTCGGACTATGCCGCTGTCATCGAAGGCATGCGCGCCGGCCAGATCGACGCCGCCTCCTTCGGCCCCTTCGCTTACGTCATCGCCAAGGATTCGGGCATCAACATCGAGCCCGCCGCGGCCCCGACGAACGACGAAGCCAATGATCCCGCCTATACGTCGCTGGCCTATGTGAAGAAGGGCTCTGACATCAAGGACATGAAGGACCTCAAAGGCAAGAAGGTCTGCTTCGTCGATGCCGCCTCGACCTCCGGCTACCTCGTGCCGATGAAAGGACTCCAGGACGAGGGCATCGACATGGACAAGGACCTCGAACCGGTGATGTCCGGCGGTCACGACGCTTCGCTGCTGTCGCTGAACTCCGGTGACTGCGATGTCGCCTTCGCCCACGACGCCATGCTCACCACTCTTGAGAAGTCCGGCCAGGTCGAGACTGGCAGCCTCGAACCCGTCTGGGAATCCGACCCGATCACCGAAGATCCGATCGCGGTGAACAACGACTCCCTCGACGCCGACACGGCCACGAAGATCACGACCATCCTGCGGGACAAGGCCAACGTGCCGGCCATGGTCGACGCCGGCATCTGCAGCTCTGAAGAGGACTGCGTCCTGCCTGAGGAGATCACTTACGGCTACAAGGAAGTCTCCGATGCCGACTTCGATGCGATCCGCGACATCTGCGACGCGACCAAGGCCGACGCCTGTAAGAACATCGGCTGAGAAGGATGACCATGACTGACTCACACTCCGCATCCCGCCCGACCACACCGGAGCTCCAAAGGGAGATCGACCGCATCTACGCCGTCCAGCTCGACCACGTCACGAAGGACTTCGGCGGCGGAGTGCTCGGCCTCGACGACGTCAATCTCGGTTTTCGGACCGGCAGGATCAGCGTCCTCCTCGGGCTCTCCGGCTCAGGTAAGTCCACCCTGCTGCGTCACATCAACGGCCTGCACACCCCCGCCTCGGGGCGGGTTCGCGTCCTCGGTCAGGACATGGACAAGCTGCGTCGATCAGAGCTGAAGTCCGTACGACGCGACATCGGCGTCATCTTCCAGTCCTTCAACCTCGTCGGCCCGATGTCCGTGCTCGAGAACGTCTGCGCCGGAGCCCTCGGATCACTGCGCGGACCGCGCATCACCCTGATGATGTACCCGAAGGCCGTCCGTCGGGGAGCGCTGGAGAAACTCGACCGGGTCGGCCTGGCCGACCGAGCCTACCAACGCGCCGACACGCTCTCCGGTGGTCAGCAGCAGCGCGTGGCCATCGCCCGCGCACTCATGCAGCAGCCGAAGGTGCTGCTCGCCGATGAACCTGTCGCCTCCCTGGACCCGGTCTCCGCGCACGATGTCATCGACCTGCTGCGGCAGATCTCCGCCGAGGATGACCTCACCGTCATCGCCTCCCTCCACCAGGTGGAGCTGGCCATCGATTTCGCCGACCGCATCATTGGTCTGCGCACCGGCCAGGTCGTCCTCGACCGGGCGACTGCCGGGCTCAGCGCCGAGGAGACCTCCCAGATCTACTCGAGCGTATCCGGAACGGACATCGCCGAGGTGGGAAGCAGCGACGATGCGAATATCGCCCGAGCGCAGATGCCGAAGACCGGCACCGAGGCGGCCGCCCGGGTGGGAGCGTACCGATGAGTCTCGTTGCCGACCGTGCAGCTCCCGCCGTCGTCGCACCGCAGCGTCCCCGTCCCTCGGGGAACTCAACTCTCGCCGCCATCGTGCTCATCTGTCTCGCCGCCGGTGCCTGGTCGGTGTGGTCGCTGGGCATCGACCTGGCCACGATCGCCTCGTCGTTCGATAACGCCGTGGGGTTCTTCTCCCGCATCGTCCCGCTCGACTTCCCGGAGTTCGGTCAGACCGTCTCTCTGGTCGTCGAGACCCTGGCGATCGTGTTCCTGGCGACGCTGCTCTCCGTCGTCCTCTCGATTCCGGTGGCCCTCTTCGCCGCTCGTCCGACCCGGATGGGTCGCGGTTCGCAGTGGACTGCGCGCACGCTCATCGTGTTTGCCCGCGCGATTCCCGACCTCGTGCTCGCCATCGTGTTCCTGCGGATGTTCGGCCTCGGCGCCACAGCAGGCATCATCGCCATGGGCATCCATTCGGTGGGCATGATCGGAAAGCTCTACGCCGATGCCATCGAAGAGCTCGACGACGGACCCCGCGAATCGATCGAGGCCCTCGGCGGCAGCCGCTCTCAGCAGATCCTCACCGCGATCCCGCAGACGCTCATGCCGCAGCTCATCGCCACGGCTCTGCACCGCTTCGACATCAACCTGCGCACCTCGGTGCTGCTGGGCTATGTCGGTGTCGGCGGAATCGGTCTGGCCATCGCGGATTCCCTGCGCACGCTGGACTACCAGCGCGGGATGGCGCTGGCGGTCATCGTGCTCATCCTGTGCATCGTCATCGAACTCGTCTCCGGATCCATCCGGGCCGCACTCATGGCCTCGACCGGTGCCAAGATCAACGGCGGCACCTGGGTCGACCGGATGTTCAACCGGGGTCGGACCCCGGGTGTCGGGGATCTGATCCTCACCCCGCCGTGGAGCGTGGCACGGTTCCGTCGTTTCGCCTCGGCGGCGGTGCTCATCGTCCTCACGATCGCCGCCCTGTGGCGGGTGGACGTGTCATGGTCGGCCCTGGTCGCCGGACTGGCCGACCTGCCGCAGACCGTGAGCCTGTTCTTCCCGCCATCGACCGGCGGGACGCTTGGCAACCTCGTCGAGCAGCTGCTCGTCACCATCCAGATCTCGCTGGCGGCGACGTTCATCGGGGCGATCCTCGCGGTGCCCATCGGCGTCCTCGCCGCCCGCAATGTCGTGGCGAACCGGGCGGTGCACAAGTCGTTCCGGGTCCTCATCGTCGTCGTCCGCGGCATCCCCGAGCTCATCCTTGCGATCATCTTCGTCGTCATCTCCGGACTCGGCGAGGTGGCCGGCACCCTGGCCCTGGCCATCGGTGCGATCGGCCTGCTCTCGAAGCTCATCGCCGACTCCGTCGAGGAGACGGACCTCCAGGTTCAGGAAGCGATGCGGACCACCGGGGCCGGCGAGGCGCAGGTGTTCTTCTCAGCGACCCTGCGGCAGGCGGCACCGGCCTTCGTCGCCCACATCATGTACTTGCTCGACACGAACATCCGCTCGGCCACGCTGCTGGGAGTCGTCGGCGCCGGAGGCATCGGATTCCTCCTGCTCAACGCCTCACGGGTCAACCAGTTCGACGTCCTGACGATGGTGCTCATCCTCATGGTCGCCGTCGTCCTACTCGTCGAGGCACTGTCCATGTGGCTGCGCCGGGCAGTGCGCTGACCAGGCAGCCTGGACCGATTGATCACGTCCGCTCCCCTGGTCAGCGGGCTGAACCGCCCTGACCGCACAAGCGGGCACAATGCCATCCGCCTCCCCGGCGGGCAACACCGGAAGAGAAAGAGAATCGATATGACTGAACTTGCCGTCTTCGACATGGCCGGAACCACCATCGACGAACGTGACGAGGTCTACCGCGTCCTGCGCGAAGCCACCGAACGCGAGGGCGCGGACTACTCCGATGAGGTGTTCCAGAAGTGGATGGGCACGGAGAAGCACTGGGCGATCGAGAATCTGCTCCGCCTCGGCGGGGTCGAGGTCACCGAGGAGGTCCACGAGCGGGCTTGGCAGTGGTTCCGTGCCGAACTGCGGAAGACCTACACACAGAACCCTCCAAGTCCTCTGCCTGGGATCCCGGAGGCTCTGTCGACTCTGCGCGAGCGAGGGATCAAGGTGGGGCTGACCACCGGGTTCTCTCGCGAGATCGCCGATCTCATCTTCTCCACCATGGGGTGGGCCCCGGGTGAGACCTTCGACGTCTCGGTCACCGGCGACGAGGTGCCTGCCGGGCGTCCGGCACCGGATCTCATCAACCGCGTGATGGAGAGCATGGGCGTGACCGACCGGTCGGCCGTCGTCAGCGTCGGGGACACCTCGGCGGATGTGGAATCGGCACTGCGGGCAGAGGTGACAGCCGTCGGTGTCCTCACCGGTCACCTGAGTCGGGAGGACTTCGCTGCCGAGGGCGCACACCTCGTGCTTGACTCCGTGGCGGATCTGCCAGCGGCCCTCGCTGAGCAGGAGTCCGCGGCGGTCGCGAAGTGAGTGCCACCGCTGCTGCCAGTGCGTTGACGACCGAAGCCGAGACGACCCGTCGTTCGCAGCCGTTGGCTCAGATGTGGAACGGAGGTTCGGACTTCGAGCTCCGCACGATCTCGCGGCCGGCCTTGGGTCTCGGTGAGAGTCTCATCCGTCTGACCGCGGCCACGGTGTGCGGATCGGACCGGCACACGGTCAGTGGCCGGCGGTCGGGGGCGTGCCCTTCGGTGCTCGGTCATGAAGGCGTCGGCATCGTCGAGGAGACGAGGGGAGTTGTTCCCGTCGGCACCCGCGTGGCCTTCTCCGTCACCTCGGTCTGTGGGGAATGCCGGAACTGCCGTCGCGGGCTGAGCGCGAAATGCACTTCGGTGCGCAAGGTCGGGCATGAGTCGGCGGAGACCGACTGGCCGCTGTCGGGGACCTATGCCAGTCACATACATCTGCCGGCGGGGGTCGCGATCGTGCCGGTGTCCGATTCCCTGCCTGATGGCGTTGCCGCGACTGCCGGATGTGCGGTCGCCACGGTCATGGCGATGCTCCAGGCCGCTGGTGACCTCACTGGTAGGCGGGTGTTCGTCAACGGCATCGGCATGCTCGGGCTCACCGCGGTCGGGGTCGCGCGATCCCGCGGTGCCGCCGAGGTCATCGCTGCTGACCCGCACCCGCACCGCCGTCGTCTGGCCGAGCAGGCCGGTGCGGCGAAGACCGTCGAGCCGGGGACAGCTGTCGATGACGTCGACGTCGCGCTCGAGCTTTCCGGCGCCGAGGCGGGTGTGCGTTCGTGCCTCGGCTCACTCGGGATCGGTGGGACCGTGGTTCTCGCCGGCAGTGTGACGCCGGGACCTGAGGTGTCGATCGATCCGGAACAGATGGTGCGCGGGTGGCGGACGGTCACCGGGGTGCACAATTTCGAGCCGCATCATCTGGCCGAGGCCGTGGACTTCCTGGCAGGCGACGGTGCTCAGCTGCCGTGGGAGGACATCCTCGCCGGCCCGATCCCCTTGGCGGACCTGCCGACAGAATTCGCCGAGCCGAGCAGGGGCCTCCGCACAGTCGTCACCCCCTAATTGCTACGTGACGGCGGCTCAGCAACCTGGCGCCAGGTTGCTGAGCCGCCGTCGGGTAGTACGGAAGGCGTTGCCGACAGCTGAAATCTAGGTGCCGCACGCCCGATACACTGCTGAACAGTACAGGCAGTGGCCCCGGAAGAAAACGAGCGAGCGATGCAGTTCACTTTGGCACAGATCACCGGCTTCATCGCGGTGGCCGAAAACCTTCATTTCGGACGCGCTGCTGAAGAACTGAATATGACCCAGCCTCCTTTGAGCAGGCAGATTCAGAAGCTGGAGAAATCGATCGGTGTCCACCTCTTCGAACGCAACAATCGCACCGTCACCCTGACGCCAGCGGGCGATGCCTTCCTCGCAGAGGCCTACGGTCTGCTCGCCTCGGTCGAACGGGCCCCCAGGCGAGCTCAAAAGATCGCCGAGGGTTCGTGGGGTCAGATCACCATCGGGTGCACTGCGGTATCGACGTTCGGGGTCCTCGGCGGCCTGGTCTCGACCTTGGCGGAGCAACTCCCCGGCGTGAGCGTCGAGATCGCCGAAATGGTCACAGGCGAACAGGTCAAAGCGCTGTCGGAGGGCAGGATCGACATCGGCCTGGGCCGGGTCGGTCGAATACCCGAGACCATCGACGCGACCCTCATCCTGTCCGAACAGTTGGTTCTGGCAGTTCCCTCCGACCACGAGTTCGCCTCGCGCGAGTCGCTGGAGACGAAGGAGATCGCCGGTCAGCGACTGCTCATGCACGATGCGCTGAAGGCTCGATATTTCTACGATCTCACCGTCCGCTATATCGACGTCGAAGCCAACGAAGTTGCGCATTCGCTCAGCCAGATCCTGACCATCGTCAATCTCGTCGCAGCAGGTCGCGGCATCGCCGTCGTCTCAGAGTCCGCTGCGCGCCTCGGTGTCGAAGGTGTCACCTATGTTCCGCTGCGCGACGCACCGCAAGACGTCGTCGAGCTTCATGCGATCTGGAATCCGGAGTCCCGCAATCCGGCGCTCAAAGAGGTCCTCGCGTTAATTCGCGGAGAGTGAAAACGATACTTTCAAGGCATCAATGCATATCTAAATAATCTTGGACAGGAATCATTCCTCGTTCTTACAGTGGGATCACCATCCCGACTAACAAGGACGTCATTCCGTGGCCAACTACCAGCCTCAAGAACTCGCCGACCACCTCAAGGACGGCCTGCTCTCCTTCCCTGCGACCGCATTCCACTCTGACTTGTCAATCGATTCCGGCGCCTACTCCGACCACATCGCGTGGCAGTCTAGCTTCGACGTCGCAGGTCTCTTCGCCGCAGGCGGAACCGGTGAGGGATTCAGTCTCACTCCCCCGGAAGCGAAGCAGGTCGTGGGCCTGGCGGTCTCGAACTCCCGGCCCGAGGTTCCGGTCCTCGCTTCGGCAGGGGGCGCCACTACGCAGGCCGTGCAGAATGCGATCGATGCCGAGGCAGCCGGGGCAGAGGGCCTGCTCGTTCTCCCTCCCTACCTCACCGAATGCAGCCAAGACGGACTCTTCGAGCACGTATCCGCCATCTGCAGGGCAACGAAGATCGGCGTCATCGTCTACAACCGCGCCAACGCGGTCTACTCGCCCGAGACCGTTGAGCGCCTCGCCGACACCCACGAGAACTTCATCGGATTCAAGGATGCCCTCGGCGACATCGAGCAGCTGACGAAAGTCTATGCCCGCACCGGCGATCGTCTCTTCTACCTCGGTGGGCTCCCGACCGCCGAAGTCTATGCACTGCCGCTGCTGCAGCTGGGAATGAGCACCTACTCGTCGGCCATGTTCAACTTCGCACCCGAATTCGCTCTCGACTTCTACGCCGCAGTCCGCAGGCAGGATCGCGCCGCCGTGACAGAGAAGCTCAACTCCTTCGTCCTGCCCTACTCGAAGATCCGCGAGCGAGTCGCCGGCTACGGCGTCTCCATCGTCAAGGGCGGCCTTAAGGTCATCGGCCGCGACTGCGGACCGGTCCGGCCTCCCCTGCAGAACCTCACCGAAGCAGATCTGCAAGATCTCGAGCAGGTCATGTCCGCTGCCGACATCCGACTCGACCGCGCCGCATCCGCGGTCGCCTGAGCTGTCGAGTCTCCACGCAACCACCACTGAGACAGCCACACACCCACAGATCGGCGCCGATCGGCTTGAGCCGGTCGGCGCCGACATCGCTATCAGGAACAGAGGTCACTCATGACGACGCAGCTCACCACCACGACGACCGACTCGGACGTCGACACAGCAATCTCCGGCTCATCGATTGTCGCTGGTACAGTGACGGCGGGACAGGGACAGACCACCCGCGCGGTCAACCCGGCGACCGGCGAAACGCTGGAGCCCGAATACACCCTCCTCACCGAGGAGCAGGTATCGACCGCTATCTCTGTTGCACACGAAGCCTTCGCCTCGTACCGCACCACCGCACCGGAGATCCGCGCATCATTCCTTGAGAGCATCGCCGCCAACATCGAATCCGACGCACAGCGCATCGTCGATCGCGCCGGCCGGGAAACCGGTCTTCCCGCCGGCCGCCTGAACGGCGAGATCACAAGAACCGCCAACCAGCTGCGCCTGTTCGCGTCCGTCGTCCGGCTCGGAGATGCCCACGGCGTGCGCATCGACCCCGCTCTCCCTGATCGCTCACCATTGCCACGCCCCGATATCCGTCAGCGCAAGGTCCCTCTGGGCCCCGTCGCTGTCTTCGGCGCGAGCAATTTCCCGCTCGCGTTCTCGACGGCAGGCGGAGACACCGCTTCAGCTCTGGCCGCAGGCTGCCCCGTCATCGTCAAGGCCCACAATGCCCACCCCGGAACTAACGAACTGGTCGGTGCCGCCATCACACGCGCCGTCCGTGACAGCGGGCTCCACCCCGGCGTCTTCTCACTCGTCTACGGAGCGGGCGCCGAGGTCGGCCAGCAGCTGGCAGCGGACCACCGGATCACAGCCGTCGGTTTCACCGGATCCAGGACTGCCGGACTCGCACTGTCGGCCACCGCCGCAGCTCGCCCCACGCCGATCCCTGTCTATGCGGAGATGAGTTCGATCAATCCCGTGTTCGTCCTGCCCGGAGCGATTGCCGATGACGTCGCCGAGGTGGCCCAGGGCTTCTTCGGCGCAGTGACCGGGTCCTCCGGTCAGCTGTGCACCTCCCCAGGCATCCTCTTCGTTCCCAATGGCGTCCGCGGAGACGCACTCACAGCTCGCATCGCAGAGGATTTCGCCGCCGCAAAGGGCCAGACGATGCTCACTCCTTCGATCGCGACAGCCTGGCAGCGAGGCGTCGACCAACTTTCAGTTCAGCCGGGAGTCTCGACACTGGCGCAGGGGTCGGACGGAGAGACGCTCAATGCGCCCGGACCTCGTGTGTTCACGACGTCGATCAGGGACTTCGCGTCGAACAGGGATCTGCAGAATGAGATTTTCGGGTCCGCGGCCCTCGTCGTGCGCTACGACTCGACTGATGAGCTGGAACCTGTCGTCGCAGAGCTCGAAGGGCAGCTGACGGCGACGCTGCAGATGGATGAGCGGGACACCGGCGCGGCAGAGCCACTCGTGCGCGCGCTCGAACTCGCCGTCGGGCGCATCATCGTCAACGGCTGGCCGACCGGAGTCGACGTCGGCCATGCGATGATCCACGGTGGACCGTTCCCAGCGACCTCGGCTCCGCAGACCACCTCGGTGGGCGCAACTGCGATCGACCGCTTCCTCCGCCCGGTCGCCTACCAGAACATCCCCGAGCCGATCCTGCCTCCGGTGCTTCAAGAGGCCAATCCCTGGGCTGTGGCCCGGGTGGTCGATGGCCGATACACCACTGCACAGGACGGCGGCTCGGAGGCAACAGCAGCGGCAACCTCGGCAGAGTCCTTCGCAGACAGTGTGCGTCGCCGTCTCGACGCCCTCGGATTCGACCTGCCCGAGGCCAACCCCGCCAGCTATAGTTACAAGACGGTGACCGTCGCCGGCGAGTTGGCATTCGTCTCGGGGCAGATCGCCAAACAGAATGGAAAGGTACCTGTCCAGGGAGTCGTCGGCGAAGATCTGAGCGTTGACGATGGAATTGCGGCAGCTCAGTTGTGCGCGGTGAATCTCATCGCCCAGCTGGAGTCGAACCTCGGCCTCGACAATATCGAGACCATCGCCAAGCTCAACGTCTATGTGGCCAGTCCGGCAGCCTTCAGCAAACACCCCATCGTTGCCGAAGGAGCCTCCAAACTCCTCGTCGACGCTCTCGGGGACGCTGGTCGTCACGCACGCACAGCGCTGGGAGTACCCCGCCTGCCGGCGAACTCACCGGTAGAGATCGAAGCAGTGATCAAGCTCAAGAGTCCAGGTGAAAACCGCCCCAGCTGATCAGCTGCGAAGCTGACAGCACAAAAGGAGAGCGGTCCGGTCGATTCAACGACCGGACCGCTTTTCAAATCCCTGCTGACCTGAAGACAGCTACATCGCACGCTTCTACCATCTTCAATCTACGCAACGGGGCGGACACTCCTTTGTGGGAATGTCCGCCCCATTCAACTTACAAAGCGATGAGCGTCCTGCCGGGTGCGCCGCGAAGTGGAGAGGCCCGCCTCAGCGCTTCGAGAGGATGTAGGTTCGGTCAGACCCGATGTACCAGAGGTCCTCGGTGCCGATCGCCACATCACCGTACCGCCAAGGGATCTCCGCGGCGCCGAAGGATCCGACGTCCAGGACGTGCTTGTAGCCGGGGCGCAGCTCGTTGGCAAACGACTCCTGCTTGCCCATGAGGTGCCCGACGTTGCGCTTGCGGTATTCCGTGTTGAAGTCCACGTCCTCACCGAGCATGCCGATCTCGATCATCCGTTTGAGGTGGGATGCCAGATAGTCCAAGGTCCCCTCGTGAACCTCCTCGCACACGACGCCGGGGCGCAGCTGGCCGATGATTCCCTCGCGGACCACGTCGAAGAAGAACTCATAGGCCTCTTTGGCGCCGTCAGTGCGCGGAAGCGAGCGTGCCATGTCGGAAGTCGCCACAGTGATCCCGTCGAAGGTGATCCGCACACCGGCGTCGAGTTGGATGCACTTCGTGTCATCGTTGATCGGGAAGTCGACGGGAGGTCCGGGGAACAGCATTCTGTTCGAGGAATGCAAGTTGGTGAAGTACGGTTCGATCGCGAATGGAATCACGTTGTCGGTGCGAAATTCGACGATCTTGTCCACGTAGCGCGCGTAGATGTCTAGCTCGGTGAACTCAAGTCCCGCTTCCAAGGACTCCTCCGCCCATTTCAGAGCCTCTTCGATGGCGAAGACGCTGCACCTAGCAGCGACGATCTGGAACCCGAGGTCTTCGTGGTCACGAATGTCGCGCCAGTGACCGAGAGCGGTCGACAGCTCGCTGAGGACGGCGCCTTCGGATTCGAGTTCGAGCGCCAGTCCGGTTGCGATCCATTCCTCCTCAACGCCGATTTGATTACCATTAGCCAGTGCCACAGCTGCCGCACCGAACCCGGCGAAGCGGCCGATCGGAGCACCGGACACGCCGTGTGCGGTCTCCGGAGCGAGAACATAGAGTTTCTCTTCCTGAGTGGACCAAATCGCCAGTTGATCTTCGCTCTGCTGAGTTCCGACGACCTCGCTGAAGTTTGGCGGAGCGGAGATGATGACGGCATCGAGCCCGCGATCCTTCGCCATCGACTGCAGAGCCGAGTACCGAGTATTGGTCCGCGACTGGATCTCCTTGTCCAGTCCGTCAAGGTGTTCGACGTCGGCGATGAGCCGCGTCGCAGTCTCGGCTCCGAGCTCACGCCAGCGGGAGAAGCGTTCAAGAACCGCGGCGGTATCGATCTCATAGGCGACAACCGGAGTCGTGGGCTGTTTGTCGGCGACGACATCGAGGCTCCTCGACAACGTCGAGTAGTGCTTCATGACGACACCGGAGTCGAGACCGACCTGACCCCCTTCTGCGAGCTCCTCAACCAATGTCGAGAGTGATGCTGCGGCCGGTGTATCGGCAACAATTCGAGGATCGATCGTCACCCACGGCGCATAGAATCTCATCCGCTCCTTCGGCACCCCGGCGGACAGGGCGTTTCCCTGCTCCTGCTGACGAACAAGCAGCACCTCGCCGTCAGTCGTGTCGGCGACGATCGGTGCAACCAGGGGACTCGAATCAAGGCGAATCGCAGAGAACAGAAGGCTCTTCTGGGCATCTAGTCCGAACGAGTCTGCCAGACGCGTCTTGTCGGTTGTCAGTTTGATCATTGCGTTTCCAACTCCATATCTTCCTTGAGACGTGCTCGCCTCGTGCAATGTGCCTTGCACCGAAGGATCCCTGCCTGCCGTCCCTGTCGTGCGTTCGTCGGGCCGAACAGGCGGACCGCTCAGCTGATTCCGGCGGTGACGCCGATGTGGGATTCGATTTCCGCCACGTAACTGGCGAAGTTCTCTGAGAATTTGTGCTCTTTCGCGCGGGGACGTTCGATGTCCACTTTGACGTCGGCGACGATCCGCCCCGGACGATCGCCGACGACAACGACTCGATCTGCCAGCCAAACGGCTTCGGAGATGCTGTGAGTGACGAAGAGGACACTGCAGCCCGTGCGGCGCCAGATCCGCTGGATCTCGAAGTTCATCGAATCGCGTGTCATCGCATCGAGCGCGCCGAATGGCTCATCCATGAGGAGGATTTCGGGACGTGAAACCAACGCGCGGCAGATGGCGACGCGCTGTTGCATCCCACCACTGAGTTCGTAGGAGTACCGGGTCGCCTTCTCTCCGAGTCCGACCATGTGCAGCAGTTCCATGGCGTGGTCCTTGGATTCCGATGTGACGGCGTCACGAAATTCCAAGGGCAGGAGGACATTGTCGCGATTATTCCGCCAGGGCAGGAGGACCGGACTCTGGAAAACCATCCCGATGTCCTTGAGCGCGGCGCTGATCTCGCGTCCGCGGATGAGGATCTCACCTTCAGAGGCTTCCTGTAGACCCGAGATTGTGTTGAGCAGCGTGGTCTTCCCGCTGCCGGACTGGCCGACGATAGAGACAAACTCCCCCGGATTGACGTGAAAGTCGAGTCCCTTGAGGACGACGTTCTCCTGCCCGTCTCGCGAGGTGTAGGTCTTGCCGACGTTGTTGACTGAGATCGCATAGTCAGTGGTCATGGTCTTACTCCATTCACTTTGTAGGTGCCGCAACGTCTTCGTCATGGCGAATCGGGTCGATGTAGTCGTTCGAATAGATGTCGTCGACCGTGAGGTCGGTCGAATTCTCGAGACCGAGGAAGTCAGTGGCCACGCTCAGCATCTGCCCAACTCCATCGTCAGTCATCACACCGAACTGATCGTCTGACTTTCCGGTGGCCCAGTTCAATTCGCATTGCGACTTGAGCGCATAAGTCACGGTCTCCGGTTCGTACCCTTGGACTTCCTTCGTGAAGTCCTCTGCAGTCTGTTCCGGGTGGTCGCAGGCCCAGAGAAAGCCCTTCTGCATAGCGCGGTTAAACCGCTCAACTCGCTCGGGATCATTCTTCAGGGAATCATCCGAGACAACGATGCCGTTGCCGTAGAGGTCGATGCCGACGTCAGACCATTTGAGGATGTTCGCCTTCTCACCGAGTGCCATCAGAGCGGGCTCGTCGGAGACGTAGAGCGCTAGGTTCGCATCCCAACGATCGGCCAACAGGCCTGGAATCTTCGATTCGCCGGTGGCGTGGACGACATTGACGTCATCCTGCTTGAGGCCACTGCGTTCAAGCGCGAGCGGCCACATCGCCGTCATGGCACCGGCGCCTTCGGTGGCCACTGTCTTGCCCTTCATATCCTCCCAGGTTTCGATACCCGAACTCTCGAGTGCGATAGTCGCATATGCAGATCGGGCTTGAAGCAGGTTCACCTGCTTAACGTGAGCTCCTTTGCCCTGGCTGAGGATGGTCGCGCCGAAATCGGCCCATCCAGCGTCGACTCTCCCGGTTTCGACGGAAGTCACGGTGTTGGTCGAACCGGAACCCGGCATCAGCGAGACATCGAATCCCTCCTCTTCAAAGAACCCCGCAGCCTCCGCTGCGAAGAACGGTGCGTGCTTCGGCAGATAAGCGACGTCGACCATGAGGTTGAAGTCATCGAGTCCGTCCTTTGGCGTGCATCCTGTCAGAGCGACGACAGACAGCAGGAGCGGCGCAGCAAGCAGTTTCTTCAAGATGTGCATGGTTCCGCCTCTCACTTCGTGTAGTTCTTCCACGGCAGCAGCTTCTTCGAGATGAGGTCGATGATGAAGAAGAGAAGCAATGCGATCGCCGCAAGCACGATGAATGCTGCGAACATCGAGGGGAGGTCGACCTGTGAGTTCGCGAGAAGAATGACGTATCCGAGGCCCTTAGACCCCGCGATGAACTCACCGACCACGGCGCCACCGACGGCCAGCGAGATCGAGATCTTCGCCCCCGTGAAAATCGAAGGAAGCGCATAGATGAAGTCGATTTTCATCATCTTCTTCAGCTTCGAGGCACGATTGATGCGTGCAAGGTCTTGCAACTCGTGCGGCACGGAGTTGAGTCCGTCGAACGTATTGATGACGAGTGGGAAGAATGCGATGGCCATTGCCACGAAAGCCTTCGATTCGAAGCCGAAGCCGAACCAGACGATGAACAGCGGTGCTAGGGCGACTTTCGGAATCGTGTCGATGGCGATGAGCGCCGGATAGAGGAAGGGACGAAGGAAGGAAGCGTAATAGAGCAGCGCACCGCACAGAACGCCCAATGCTGTGCCTAGGGCAAATCCTGCGAGACCTTCCTGAAGGGTGGTGAGAGCGTTGACAGCGAAGTACCCCGGGTTCGTGAACAACTCCTCGAACGCCGAGATCGGACCGACAAGCAGATACTTCGGGAAGTCGAAGATGAAGACGGCGAATTCCCAGATCGCGAACAATCCGACGAGCCCGACAACAGCTTTGATTCCCGCTGTGAATGACTCAGGCTTGAGCCGAGATGCAGTCGGCGGAGCTGACGGCAAAGGGCCGGGCTCCACAGGTCGAACTGCATCGGTATCGATGCGTGGTGCTGTTGTCATCGGCGATCCCTCCATTGGGTTCTGGTCCATGAGCAGGTGTGGCATGGCATTTGTGACGTGGAACAATTGTGATGCGTTCCAGTATTCGCGACTCAACGATGCCTGTCCAAGATTGTTTTCGCATGTTTCGATACCCTGAGGGAATTGCATCAATGAGTATGCGCAAGCAGGAAAACTCGTGAGTTGAATAGAGAAACGCCAGGATACTTGGCTTACTCAAGAACATCCTGGCGCACCATAGCAACGTCGCACGCAACGCGGACCCACCCACTCCCCAGAACTACGTGACGGCGGCTCTGCAACCTGGCGCCAGGTTGCAGAGCCGCCGTCGGGTAGCAATTTAGGAGCGGGCGGTTGTTAGGTCCTCTCGGAAGGCTCGGCCCGCGGCGCCGAGGTCGCCGCATGAGGTGATGAAGCGGAAGCCCTGTTCCTTGCGCAGCGTGGCTTCTGCGCCGTCGCCGCAGTGGATCCCCGGGACGACGCCCGCAGCATTGGCGGCCGCACGGATGCGCACGAGCGCCTCGGAGTGGGCCTCGTTGTGCTGACCCGGCAGCGCACCGACAGCGAATGCGAGGTCCGAAGGGCCGACGTAGACCCCGTCGATGCCGGGCACCGCGCAGATGTCCTCAACGTTGGCCAGGCCGTCCTCGTTCTCGATCATCACGAACAGCAGCGGGCGTTCGGCGGTGGTGTCCTGCACGGCATTGTGCATGATCTCCGCTGTCGGCCCCCATGACCGGTCCCCGCCACGCGAAGGGTAGTCGAGGGCACGCACTGCAGCTTCCGCCTCGGCGACCGACGACACGAGCGGGACGATGATCGCTTCGACACCAGCGTCGGCGAGCGCCCCGATCTCGGTGAACCGGTTCGCCGCGACCCGCGCGGTCACGAGCGCATCCCCGCTGGCACGCACGGCATCCGTCAGCCGCAGCACATCGGTGGGCCGCACCAGCCCGTGCTGCAGATCGATGCAGACATAGTCGAACCCGGCCGCCGACCCGACCTTCGCGAGCTCCGCGCTCGTCGACATCATCCACAGTCCGTTGTAGGTCTCCCCCGCGCGCAGGCGGGCCCGATGGTTCTCAATCGCAGCAGTCATGACTGCATCGAATCACGGAATCCCACCCATCCACCAGGGTGCCCGATATCCGGATGATCCTCGCCGAGGCGGCCCTCCCCTGCGCACGAAACATCGATTCCTTCGCCGAGGTGGCCCTGTCCATGCGTTCGCAGCGTCGGACCGCCTCGGCGAAGGGATTCACTCCGTCGGGCTGTCTTCGAGGAGGGGACCGACCACGCGGTGGCGGGCGATGACGAAGGGATCGCTGTGCCCGACTTCGAGGAGTTCGAGGTCGAGTCGACGTGGCAGCAACGAGCGGCCCTTGCCGAGAACCACGGGAGCCGTGAAGGTGATGATCTCGTCGAGGAATCCCTCATCGGCGAACTGTCCGGCGAGGTCGCCGCCGCCCATCACCCACAGGTCGCGATCGCCGGTGGCGGTGCACATTTCGAAGTAGTGGTCGGAGACCGAGCCCTTCGCGAATCGGATGTCGGGAGTCTTCCCGTCCTTCCCCACCTCAGGCAGGGAGAGTTTGCGGTGGGTCATCACCCAGGCAGGAACCTCATAGGGCCACGGTCCATCGAGGTTGCGCAGCACCCACTCGTAGGTCGTCGCGCCCATGACGACCGCACCGACGCCGTCGATGAACCCGTCATCCGGCGGCTCTCCGGCCTGGCGCAGCAGCCATTCGAGCGAATCATTCGGGTCGGCGATGAACCCGTCGAGCGTGGTCGCGGTGTAGTAGACGGTGCGTGGCACGAGCAGTCTCCTCTCGAGCCTGCGGCGGTCACGCGGATACTGCAGCCCGCCGAGGCTGCGTCGATGTCGGTCTCTCGCATCCTACTTGCCGTCATCCGACCTGCGAGAGTGCCTTTGACATTACCGGCTCGGTGAATCGCAGCCGGCTTGGCGCATGGACCAAACTGGTGTCGGTTCACCGAGGCCATCGTGCCGGTGAAACGGACCTCGGAAAACGTCTGGGACGAATCCGCGGGTGATAAGATAGCCTTATGAACTATGTGGACGAGTATCGCAGCGCGCAGCGCGATGAAGACCTCGCGCGGCTGCGACGCGTGCTCGCTCTCAGAGCCATGATTGCGACAGGAAGCAGCCAGCGACAGATTGCCGCCGATCTCGGCATCTCACAACCTGCTGTCAGTCAACAGCTGAGGTTCGCACCCGACCTCGATGAGGTTCACCCCGAAATGCTTCTTGAAGCGGCCATCCCGATTCTCAAGCAGCTCGCATTCGATCAGGGCTTCGCTCGCCTCGCAGTCTTCGGGTCTGCTGCCCGGGGAGAGGCCCGGCCAGATTCCGATATCGATCTCGTCGTCGACGTCCCGAAGGGGCTCTCTTCGTTCGGGTTCGTCAAGTTCAAGCTGCTCATCGAGGAAGTTCTAGGCAGGGGGATCGATCTGATCGACTACGGTGGGCTGAAACCCGGTCTAGACGATGACATCCGCCGCGAAGCCGTGTTGCTCTGATGGATCGCCGGACAGCAAAGGAGCTCCTCCACATCGAAGCTTGGCTCGTGAGGGCAGAGCAGATCGTGCAACAGGGAGAATCCGCCTATCTCGAGAACGGCCTCCTGCAGGAGGCCGGTGATTCACTGATGATGAAGCTCGGGGAAGCGGCCAAACGAATTTCGTCGATGAAAGCTCCCCCGCCTTCAAGCGTCGAATGGGAAGTGGCCGTCGCCAACCGAAATTTCCTGATCCACCAATACGACGAGAGCAATCGAGCTGTCACCTGGATGACGTTGTCCGATGACCTGCCCGCGTGGCATACCTTGCTTCAGCCGTCATTCGAGAAAGCGCGAACAGTGCTGACTGCTGACTCGGACGAATCCGACTGAAGGCACCGGGTCCGCCCCAAGTTCACTGCACGAGCCTGTACACCAGCTCGGTGAAACTGCAGCAGCTCGGCCCTGAACCAAGCTGCTGCAGTTTCACCAAACTGAAGACCGGCTCCAGGCCCCGCCCCTCAGACCTCCCCGGTCCGCAGCGCCTCGGCGATGTACTCGGCCTGGCGGATGGCGAGCGCCACGATCGTCAGTGTCGGGTTCGCCGCGGCTCCGGTGGTGAAGACCGACCCGTCGGAGACGAAGAGGTTCTTCACGTCATGCGTCCGGCCCCACTTGTCGACGACCCCGTCCTCGGGACGTTCGCTCATCCGCGCGGTGCCGAGGTTGTGCGTCGACGGATACGGCGGGGTGTGGTGCGACGTCTGTGCACCGACCGCCTCGTAGACTCTCTGCCCTGCAGCGTAGGCGTGTTCGCGCATCGCCAGGTCGTTGGCGTGATCGTCGTAGTGGACGTTCGGCACGGGCAGACCGTTCGGGTCCTTGACCGCCGTATTCAGCGTCACCCGGTTCGTCTCCTGCGGCATGTCCTCACCGACGATCCACATTCCTGCGGTGTTGAGGTACCGGTCGAGCAGGGCCGCGAAGTCCGGTCCCCAACCGCCGGGTTCGACGAAGGAGGCCATGAACGCCGGGCCCAGCGAGATCGTCTCCATGTAATACCCGCCCGAGAATCCGCGGTCGGGATCGTGGATCGACTCGTCGGCGATGACTCCGGCCATCGTCTCACCCCGGTACATCCGCACGGGCTTGTCGAAGTGGCCCCACACTGTGCCCGTGAGGTGGCGCATATAGTTCCGCCCCACATGGCCCGAGGAGTTCGCCAGCCCGTCGGGGAAGGACGGTGTGCCGGACAGCAGAAGCAGCCTCGGCGTCTCGATCGAGTTGCCGGCCACGCACACGAGCTTCGCAGCCTGACGGTGCAGGCTGCCGTCCTTGTCGAGGTAGAGGACGGCGTCGGCGCGACCGTTCGCATCGTGTGTGATCTGCACTGCCTGGGACTCGGGTCGAAGGTCGAGGAGACCGGTGTCCGCAGCCCGCGGCAGCTCTCTGACCAGGGTCGACCATTTGGATCTGTTCTTATCGCCCTGGAAGTTGAAGCCGTCCTGGATGGAGGCGGGCCGGCCGTCGTACTCTTCGGCGTTCGTGGCGTACGGGCCGGTGGCGTAGAACTTGTAGCCGACCTCCTTCGCCCCTCCGGCGAAGACCTTGTAGTTGTTGTTCGCCGGCAGCGGTGGGCGCCCGTGGACATGGGTCGATCCCATCGCCTTCTCGGCCCGGTCGTAGTACGGGGCCATCTCCTCGAGCGTGATCGGCCAGTCGAGGAGGTTGGCGCCGTCGATGCGGCCGTAGACGCTGCGGGCCTTGAACTCGTGATTCTTGAAGCGTGGGGTCGCGCCCGACCAGTGGGTCGTCGTCCCGCCCACGGCCTTGACGATCCAGGCCGGCAGGTTCGGGAAGTCGCGGGCGATCCGCCACGATCCCGTCGTCGTCCTCGGATCGAGCCAGGCCATCTGGTTGAAGGCTTCCCATTCGTTGTTGACGTAGTCCTCGTTGCGCAGATACGGCCCGGCCTCGAGCACGACGACGGGAATGCCCTTCGCCGTGAGCTCGTAGGCCAGCGTTCCCCCACCGGCGCCGGAACCGACGATGACGACGGCCTCCTCGTCCGGATCGACGCTGTATCCGGTCACGCTGCGGCCTGCGTTCTGGTTCTGTGCCATCACTTCTTCACCTCACCCATCTCGACGCTCTGCGGCGCGGGCTGATTGGTCGAATCGTCACCTGCGGCGCCGCCGCTGCCGACTCCCGTGGCCCCGTCGCCGAGTTCGGGCAGCGGCTCGTCCTCCGGGTAGACGATCCGCGGTTCGGGCAGCCAATCGAGGTCGTCGAAACCGCGGTTGATGTAGCCGCCCTTGTCGAACGACGGTCCTTCGTAGCCGAGCGTCTCCCACACCTCGGCGTCGTCATAGAGATTGAGCACGGCGGTGCGGCGGACGAAGCCGAAGAATTCGGTGGACTCGACCCGGCGCAGCACCTTGAGCGCGGAAAGGTCATCGAGGCCGCAGAAATCGCCTTCGGAGAGTTGGTCGAGGGACAGCAGGCCCTGGATGAGCGCCACCCGGAACCACGTCTCTTCATCGGCGGCGACGAGGATCTTCTCCGCGGTGCGCACATAGGGCCCATCGGGGAAATCGGCGTGCGGAAACGCCACTCGCAGTACTCGGATGAGGGTCTGCTTCGCCTCATCGGTCATCTCCATCGCATTCAGCGATGGGTATTTTGCAGGGAATGCCATCGGATGCTCCTTTGCTCCACTCCGGCCGACGGCATCGACGCACGCCCGCCACTGACCTGACACGAGCAACCTATGTGATCCGCGACACCATGGACTATCCTCGTTCTCACCACATGAAAAAGTCGATCGCCGAGGCGGCTCCCCGTCCCGCAGCCGTGACCGTTCCCGTCCGGCTGCGTCGGGCGACCCCGGCCCAGCTGGCCCCGACCCGGCCAGCCCCGGCACGGGAGGCCACGGCGCGGGTGTTCACCACCGGAGCGATCGCACAGTCAGGAGACCGCGTGACCAACAGTGCCGTGATCCAACGAACCTTCGCCGTTTTGGAAGCAGTCGCCGCTTCGGGCTGTGCAGCCGCGAAGACCCTGGCAACCCGCCTCGAGATCCCTCTGCCCACCGTCTATCGGCTCCTCAACGAACTCGCCGATTCCGGTTACCTCGTCTATCTCAAGGACTCAAAACACTTCGAGCTCGGTCCCAAGTGCTTCGAGCTCGGGCTGTCGTTCCAGCAGCGCCTCGTCGCTCCGCAACCGATTCGGCAGATCACCGATCAGCTCCACCGCTCGCTGGGCACGGCCGCCTATTTCGCGATCTACCGCGGCTCGGACATCATCCTCACCTACTGCTCCGACTGCGAGAAACACCCGCGACTGCGGCCTCTGCGCTTCGGTTTCCACGAGGCCGCACACGCCACTGCGTTCGGCAAGATCCTCTTGGCCGGAATGCTCGAACCGCAGCGCACCGACTACCTCGAGGCACGCGGAATGAAGGTGCTCACCCCGCAGACGATGATCAGCCGCGACGCCCTCGATCTCCACCTCGCCGAGGTGGCCACCCGTGGAATCGCGTGGGAGCACGAGGAGTTCCTGCCCCGTCAGACCTGCGCGGCTGTTCCGGTGCGCAATGGCACGGGGATGCAGGTCGGGGCGATGGCGATCAGCACTCCGTCATCGAAGATGTCGGGGCGGATGAAGGAGATCGAGTCGACCCTGCGTGAGCATGCGGGCCTGGCGTCGAGCTACCTTCGAGGAGGATCGGTCACCGTCCCTGTCGCCGAGCACGCCTGAGCCGCGACCGCTTTATCGCCACATGAGAAGAACCGTGTCCTCCCGCTGCCGACTCTGCTGAGAATGAACGTGCTCGCTCGCAGTGGAGAACTCAAGGAGGAGAAATGGGCACGAACAACAGCGTCGCGGTGGTCACAGGATCGGGCCGCGGCATCGGACAGGGCATCGCCCAGAGGCTCGGAGCCGATGGCCATCATGTCATCGTCGCTGATCTGCCAAGCATGCAGGACGGGGTGACAGAGACCGTCACCGCGATCGAAAGCGCAGGTGGGAAGGCCATCGATGCCGAGGTGGACGTCACGGACGAGGATTCGCTGAGCCGCCTCGTCGAGGTTGCCGTCGACGCGGGAGGCAAACTCGACGTCTTCGTCGCGAACGCCGGGATCGCCCAAGTGGAACCCCTCATCGACTATTCGAAGGCCGATTTCGAGAAGATCGTCGACGTCAACCTCACCGGCGTCTTCCTCTCGTATCAGGCCGCGGCGAAGCAGATGATCGAGCAGGGCAACGGCGGCAAGATCATCGGCGCAGCCTCGATCGTCGCCTTCCGCCCCTTCGCCCTGCTGTCGCCGTATTCGGCGACGAAATGGGCAGTTCGCGGCCTCACTCAGGGGGCGGCGATGGAGTGGGCCAAGCACGGCATCACCGTCAACGCCTATGGTCCCGGAATCGTCGGCACCGCGATGTGGGATCTCATCGACGAGAAGCTCGCCGCCGAGGAGGGGCTGGCCAAGGGTGAGGCGATCAAGAAGTACGCCGGCGATATCCTTATGGGCCGGGTCTCCGTGCCCGAGGACGTCGCTAACCTCGTGTCGTTCCTCGCCAGCGAGGACTCCGATTACGTCACCGGACAGACCATGCTCGTCGACGGCGGCATGCAGTTCTCGTAACGTCGTCACTGAGGACGAAACCGTCACCGATAAATACACACAGGAAATCACCCGCAGAGAGAAGGAAGAAGAATGATCTTCATCGTCGTGAAGTTCCCCGTCAAGCCCGAGATGGCCGAACAGTGGCCCGAGCTGACCCGAGAGTTCACCGAGGCGACCCGCGCCGAACCGGGCAACAAGTGGTTCGACTGGTCGCGCAGCCTCGATGACCCGAACGAATACGTCCTCGTCGAAGCCTTCGACGACGATGCCGCCGAGGCGCACGTGAAGTCCGACCATTTCCAAGCCGCGATCGCCGCGGGCGGACCGATGCATTCCGCACTGGCAGCGACTCCGAAGATCATCTCCCGTCAGATCGACGGCGATGGTTGGGACGCGATGGGCGAGATGCAGATCGACTGATACTCCCCTGCGCTATAGCTCCCGTCTGCCCACCAGCTCGGTGAACCTGCAGCAGCTTGGCCCCTGGACCGAGCTGCTGCAGATTCACCGAACTGAAAACCGACCTCAGCTTTGGACCCCAGAGTCAACCGTGCGGCAGATACACCTTCTGGCTCTCGACCCATTCGTCGATGACGCTCTCGCGCTCGTCGAACTTCGCTGTCGGGAACGCGAGACCCTTCGTCGGCACGCTCGCGCCGAGTTCGACGAGGAGGGGCCGCAATGTCGTTTCGACGGCCAGGGTGTGCGCCGGGGAGCCGATGGTGAAGACGGGTATCGCCGTCAGCCCGTGCAGGCCGCCGGCGTCGTAGCGGTCGAGGAAAGCTTTGAGCAGGCCGGTGTAGCTGGCCTTGTAGGTCGGAGTGGCGATGACCGCAAAGTCGGCAGTGGCCAGACGTTCGGTGAGCTTGTCGAGGCGGTCGGACTTCCATTCGAAGATCTCATCGGTCACCTCGGCGAGCTCGATGGTTTCGTCGATCTCGGAGCCGGTGATGTCGGCGATCTCGGCGGCGAGGTCTTCGGCCACCTGCCGGGTGCGCGATTTGGGGCTCGGGTTGCCGACGACGACGGCGATGCGTGTGGTCATATGGGGTCCTCCCGCTGGGCGTTGTGCGCGATTGTCCGGTTCCGCGATCGGCGGCACCGTCTTCGCACAACACTATGCCTCGGCCGGTGAGTCGGAACTGGCAGATGACATATCCGTTCTCATCCCATCACCCTTCCTCTGCCATTCCACCGCAGCGCAGCCTTCGTTACGATGAAGGACCACCGATCTTCGGCAGACTTCCAGCGTCCCACCTTCGACCACTGCCAATCATCGACGACCTTCGAGGAGCAGTCATGACCACCTCCGACTCCGGGCGCCCCACCGAAGACCAGGTCCTCGCTGCGCAGGCCGACGCCGTCGACCGCGGCCTGAACATCACCGTCGAGGGCGACACTCAGCACACGGTCCAGACACTGAGCCAGACCTACCCGACCACCGCCGCCGACCTCTGGGACGCCTGCACCGATCCGGCCCGCCTCGAACGCTGGTTCGCACCGGTCAGCGGCGACCTCGAACTCGGCGGCCGTTACCGGATCGAAGGCAATGCCTCGGGCACGGTCGAGGAGTGCGAACCCCTGCAGTCTTACTCGCTGACTTGGGAATTCGCCGGCGGAATCAGCCATGTCACCGTCCGTATCGCCGAGGCGGACGACGGCGCACGACTGACACTCGAGCACTCACACGCGGGAGAGGCGAACGCCGATTTCTGGGTTCGATTCGGCCCCGGCGCCACCGGTGTCGGGTGGGATCTCTCCTTCCTCGGCCTCGCCAACCACCTCGTGGCCGGTACGGGACGGCCGGCAGATGAGAACGAATGGGTCGCCTCGGCGTCGGCTCAGGAATTCGTCCGCACCTCCAGCACCCGCTGGGGCGAGGCTTCGGCGGCCGCAGGCACACCCGTCGATCAGGCGCGGGCCGCGGCCGAACGGACAACCGGTTTCTACCTCGGTCAGCCTCCGGCTGAGTGATCCGACCGCCCGTAGGCGTCCATGAACATATCGATGAGGGCATCGATGACCCCCTCGTCGACGGGCCGTGTCGTGAGCACCCAGCGGTAATACAACGAGCCGGCGAGGACATCGATCGTTGGCTCGAGGTCGACGTCCGACCGGAGTTCGCCCCGATCCTGCGCGAGTCGCACCCGGGCGAGAGTCCGCGACTCGACCGTGGCGAGGAACCGCGCGTGGATGGTTTCGCGCAGCTGCTCGTCGGATTGGGCTGCAGCGATGACCGCACGGTAGATGGGCCCCAAGGGTGGACTCTTCAGCCCCTGCGAGGAGCGGATGAATTGTTCGCGCAGATCATCGCGGATGCTCCCCGTCGTCCGATAGTCGAAGTCGCTGACCCAGACGTGCTCGAGCGTATCGAGCAGCAGCTCGGGCAAGGATGACCAGCGGCGATAGATCGTGTGCTTTCCGACGCCGGCCCTCCACGCGATCGCCTCGATGCTCAGACCGCCGTAGCCGACTTCATCGGCCATTGCCAGTGTGACCTCGAGCAGTTCACGAGTGCGCTCGGCGCCGCGACGGCGCGGGGATTTCGAGGCGTTCGCTGACTGCGAGGGTTGCGGCGGCTGCTGCCGGCGATGGGAATCCGGGGAGGCGTTCATAGTGCGACTCTACTGGATCGGCACAGCTCGTGCCGTTGACTCCGATACGCGCTCGCACTAGAGTGTCGATCTATCGGCACGGTCCGTGTCGCATTCTGATGAGCATTCTTCGCCTTTCACCGCCGAAAGACGGAGGAGAGCGGAGAACAATGTCCATCGCACTCTGGATCATCGCCGGCATCTTTGCCATCGCCTTCACCGCCGGCGGCATCGTCAAACTCACCTGGTCATACGACAGATACGCCGCGAAGCTGCACTGGCCGACGGACTTCAGCCCCGGCAAAGTGAAGTTCATGGGAGTCATCGAAGTCCTCGGAGGGCTCGGGCTCATCCTGCCTGCGCTCGTGGCCCCGCTCGCCTGGCTGGTGCCGGTGGCCGCCTCGGGCATGGCCCTCTATATGTCGGGTGCCGTAACCGAACGCATCCGCCGATCCGAATACAGGGACCTGGCCGGCGACCTGCTGTTCCTGACCGCCATGCTCTTCGTCGCGTGGGGACGCTTCGCGATCAGCCCATTCGGCTGAGCCCTGCCCCGGGTTCAGCGTCCTTAAGTGGTCGTTCTGGTCACGCAGGTCTCAGCAGAACGTGACCGGAATGACCACCCACGGAGAGAAGGGACCTCCTACGCCCCCGCCTGCTTTCGTGCACCCAGCGCCAAACGGGCGATATCGCGCAGCACTTCGAGCTCCTCACTGCCATCGAGCAGCGCCCGCAGCTCGACGGCGGCCTGCGCCAACAAGGTCCGATACGCGCCGGCGACATTCTCTGGTTCCCGAGTCAGCGGATACGACACGCAGAGCGCGAAGACCGTCGCCTCGACGGTGAAGGCCACGCTCGCCGAGGCGACGTCGGGCCTCCGGGCCTGCTTCGTCGAATAGAACTCGATGGGATTCCCGGGCCCGCACAGGGCCAACGCCGCCGACCCACCGTCGGTCAGCGGCAGGATCGTGCCGACGCTGCGTGAGACCCGCAGCTCATGATCGGCCTCGACGTTGCGCACGCACGCCCGATCTTCGCCGACCCGGACCCACAGCTGCACGGACTCGTTCGTCAGCGTCCGCAGATGCTCGAGCACCGAGTTCGTCGTCGCGATATTCCGACGCCCGGGAAACGGACCCAACCTGAGCAGCCCGGCAGAGTCACGGACGATGAACTTGTGTGCCCGCAGGTCCGACAACAGCCGGTAAGTCGTCGACTTCGAGTACCCGAGTCGTCGGCACACCTCGGCGGCGGTCATCGGTACGTCCTGGAGCGCCGTGAGGATCGCGGCACTGCGGTCGATGACGCCGATCTCCGGCGGTGGATCGCCAGCAGGAGTCTTCATGCTGCTGTTCATGACACCGTCACATCGGCGAGCAGCTTCCGCCGGGATACCCACCAGCGGAAGACTACGGGTCCGACGATGCCCAGGACCATGAGGATGATGATCGACAGCGACACCGGCCTGGTGACCAGGGGTGCGAACGAGCCGCCGGAGATCTGGAGCATGCGGCGGAAGTTGTCCTCGAGCAGCGGCACGAGCACAAGCGCGAGGATCGCCGGAGCCAGCGGAATCCCGCCCTTCTCCATGAGGTAGCCGATGACACCGAAGATGCCGAGCATCATCAGCCCGAAGAGGCTGAACTCGATGGCGTAGGCGCCGATGACGACGAGCACGAGGATGGCGGAGAAGAGGATCTCCTTGGGCATCTTCAGCAGTTTGACGAACACTCCGACCAGCGGCAGGTTGAGGATGATGAGCGCAACGTTGCCGATGTACATGCTCGCGATGATCGTCCAGATCAGACCGGTCTCCTCGCGGAAGATCAGCGGTCCCGGTTGCAGACCGTACATCGTGAAGACGAACAGCAGCAGCGCCGTCGTCGCTGAACCCGGGATGCCGAGGCTGAACAACGGAATCATCGCACCGCCGACGCCCGCGTTGTTCGCAGCTTCGGGACCGGCCACACCTTCGATGGCGCCGTGGCCGAATTCGTCCTTCCGCTTCGAGACCCGCTTCTCCATGATGTAGGACATGAAGGACGCGAGCGAGGGTCCGACGCCGGGGAGGACGCCGATGATGAAGCCGAGGACCGATCCACGCGCCCAGGGTCCTGCCGAGCGCTGCCAGTCCTGCTTGGTCATCCACTTGTCTTCACCGAAGCTCTGGATCGTCTCCTTCGCCCCGCGGCCGAGGGCGAGGTTGCGGATCGCCTCAGGAATGGCGAAGAGCGCCATCGCGAAGATCGTGAAGTCGATGCCGTCCGAGAGCAGGTCGATGCCGAAGGTCTGTCGCGGCAGGCCGGTCTGGAAGTCGAGTCCGACGAGCCCGACTGCCAACCCGATGAAGATCGAGATGAGCGCCTTCGTCCGCGACCCCGCCGACATCGTCGAAGCCAACAGCAGCGCGGTGGCCATAAGCAGAAAGTACTCGGTGGCGCCGAAGACACTCGCGAGTTGGACCAGCACCGGCGACAGGAACGTCAGACCGATGATCGCAAGCGTTCCGGCGAGGAACGAGCCGATCGCCGCCGTCGCCAGCGCCGCCTTGCCCCGGCCCTGCCGAGCCATCTCGTAGCCCTCGATCGCCGTCACCGCGCTGGCGACCTCGCCAGGGGTCTTGATGAGTGTCGCGGTGATCGATCCGCCGTACATCGACCCGTAGTAGATGCCGCAGAGCAAGATGAGTCCGTGAACAGGTTCCATCCCGAAGGAGACGGGGATGAGGATCGCGATCGCCGAGATCGGGCCGATGCCCGGCAGCACTCCGACGACCGTGCCCAACAGCACACCGAGGAGGGCGAAGGCGAGACTGACCGGCTCCAACGCCGAGGCGAAACCGCCTCCCAGATCGATGAGAGTGTTCATAACAGCCCCCTCACCCCAGGATCCCGACGGGCAGGTACACTGCGAGCCCGTAGACGAAGGCCACGTAGATGACCACGGCGAAGGCGACGGAGAAGATGAGGTTGCGGATCCATTTATCCGGTGCGTAGATGCTGGTCAGTCCCATGAGGAAGGCTGCCGTGGAGAGCAGGAAGCCGACCGGGATGAGGATCGCCAGGTAGATGAAGAAAAGGACGAACTGGAACACTATCTTCCGCGCCGGCGCCTCCGGTGGCGCCTCGAGCACGACCCCGCCGACGCCACCGTCAGCATCGTCGGAGTCCGACGATTCCCGCACCGAGGCTGCGCTTCTCTGCACATCGCCCCTCACCTCAGCAGACCCGGAGGACCCAGCTCCCACCTCGGCGAGGGTGTTCTTCCGGTGCCGGAAGATGGCCTGACCTGCAAGGAAGAGGCCGAGCACGATGAGTGCGATGCCGACGATCGCGGGGAAGGTGCGCGGGGTGACGATGTTCGCGGTCTCCTGGATGGAGAACGTCGCGATGTAGTAGACCGCGCCGATGACGGCGACGGCGCACCCAGTGAAGAGGTCGGCGCGGTGCGTGCTCATTTGCTGTTGCCCAGGTCGGTCTCCTTGACGCCTTCCTCGACTGTCTTCGCCGCTTCGTCGACGTAGGTCTGAGCGTCGTCTCCGGTGCTGAATTCGGAGGCCCACTGGTTCTTCTCAAGCGTGTCCTGCCAGGTGTCGGACTTGCTCATGTCTTCGAGCGCCTTGGCCCAGTAGTCCACGGCCTCGTCGGGCATCTCGGCGGGGCCGAAGACGCCGCGCCAGTTGCCGAGGGTGACGTCGTAGCCGGCGTCCTTTGCCGTGGGGACGTCGTCGAAGGGTGCGGCGAGGGGCTTTTCGGCGAAGGTGACCAGCGGTGTGATGTCCCCGGCCTCGAGCACGGAGCGGAATTCGCTCATGCCGGCGATCGCGACCTTCGCGTCTCCGTTGAGCATGGCCGTGGTCTGTTCGCCGCCGCCGTCGTAGTTGACGAAGTTGATGTCGGCCGGGTCGATGCCGGCCTCCTTTGCAAACAGCGCGAAGGGCAGGGTGTCATCCCCGGCGGCTGCCACGGTGACCTTCTGCGGGTCGTCCTTGAGCGCCTTGACCAGGGCGTCGAGGTCCTTGAAGTCCCCGTCTTCCGGGGTCACGACCATGAAGTCTTCGACGTAGAGGGTGGCGATGAGGGTCGTGTCCTGCGGGCCGTATTCGCAGAGTCCGCGGGCCTTCATCGTCTGGCTGGCCAGTGAGGTGATGGCGATCTGGTCGTCTTTGCCCTTCTCCTGCTGCATCATCGAGGTGATCCACGAGCAGCCGGTGCCGCCGGGCTTGTTCTGGACGGGCAGCGGACTGGTGACGATGTCGTCCTTCTGCAGCGCCTCGGTCATGGCGCGGGCGGTGGTGTCCCAGCCGGAGCCGGGTTCGGCCGGGGCCGTGACCGTGACCGGCCCCTTCGGGTAGTCCCCGCCTTCGCCCGGGGGCTGTGCCTTGTTGCCGCAGGCGGTGGCGACGAGTGCAACGGTGGCGAGCGCGGCTCCGACCGCGACCGCGCGGTTGCGGCGGTTCAGTCGTGGTCCCTCGCTCGCCGAGGTGGCCCTACGTGTGCGTGTGATCGTCGTTGATCGCATGAGATGTCCCCTTGTGTGTTCAGTTGTGAGTTCAGTTCGCGTCGTGCTTTCAGTTGGTGCCGTGGTGCGATGGTCCTGTGGGCTGCGGTCCGTCAGCCGGTGGACCGGTCGGCACAATGGGGCCGTCGCGGTAGTAGGTGTTGTGGCGGCCCGGTTCGGGCACATCGCTGCGCAGACCGAGCCTGCGCCCGTCGAAGGTCAGCGGCATCAGCGGCACATCGACGCTGTCACCGGTCGGCAACCCGGTGGAGGCGAGCGCTCCGGAGGCGACGAGGTGCGGGTCATCAGTGAGGTCGGCCGGGGTGTTGACCGGAGCGACGGGCAGCCCGCGGCGGGTGCACTTCTCTTCGATCTCGCTCAGGCTGAGCTGCGACAGTGCCGTCTGGAGTTCGCGGTGGATGCGGTCACGCTGGTCGACTCGTCCCTGGTTGGTCAACATGTCCGGATCCGCGGCGAGGCCGGTCAGTCCGAACTCGTCGCAGAGGTCGCGCCACTGCCCGTCGGAGACCGCGGCGACGAAGACCTGATTGTCCTCGGCGTCGCGGAAGATGTCGTAGACGGCCCAGGTGGCCTGCCGGGTCGGCATCGGACGAGGTGGCTCGCCGCTGATCTGCGCCTGCGCCATGTGCGTGCCGACGAGGAACGCGTTGTTCTCGAACAGCGCGGAGTTGATGAGTTTTCCGCGGCCTGTGGTCTCACGCACCCGCAGTGCGGACTGGATGCCGATGACTCCGAACATCCCGCCCATGATGTCGTTGACGCTGGCCCCGGCGCGCAGCGGCTGACCGGGTGGACCGGTCATATAGGCCAATCCGCCGAGCATCTGCACGACCTCGTCGAGGGCGGCCCGGTTCCCGTAGGGGCCGGACAGGAATCCCTTGAGGGAGCAGTAGATGAGTCCGGGATTGCGGGCGGAGAGTTCCTCGAATCCGTAGCCCATCGATTCCATCTTGCCGACGCGGAAGTTCTCGAGGAGGACATCGGCGGAATCGATGAGGTCGAGGACGCGGTCACGGTCGGCCGCCTCGGCGATGTCGAGCTGCACGCTGTGCTTGTTGCGATTGAACGCAGGGAACAGCCCGGATCCGGAGCCGGGCAGGTAGCGGGTTTTGTCGCCGGCTCCGCGTGGTTCGACCTTGATGACCTCGGCGCCGAGGTCGGCGAGCATCATCCCGCAGCTGGGCCCCATGACCATGTGCGAGAACTCGATGACGCGGATGCCTTCGAGCGGGAGAGGCTCGGCGGGCGGTTGGACTTGGGTCGGGTCCGTGGTCGCGTTGCGCATCGCCTCGGTGCTCATGTCAGTCCCTCACCGAGGCAGAGGCGAACCGCCCGTCGAAGACCGCGGGGGTGGCAGGGATGTCGGACAGGCTCGAGGTCAGCTCGTGCCCGACGGCATCGATGAGGGGTGAACGCACCTCGGTGAGGGCCTCGACGTCGACGCCAGTGGCCACGCCTTCGCGGTGGAGGAGATGGACGAGGTCGTCGGTGCCGATGTTGCCGGCCGCTCCCGGTGCGAAGGGGCAGCCGCCGAGTCCGCCCATTGCCGCGTCGAAGTGCGAGATGCCGAGGTCGAGGGCGGCGATGACGTTGGCCATGCCGAAGTTATAGGTGTCGTGGAGGTGGAGGTTGACCGGCTTGTCCGGGAAGGCCTCGAGAACCGCCGAGGTGTTGCGGCGGACGAGCGAGGGACTGGCGTTCCCGATGGTGTCGGCCACCCCGATTCCGTGCGCTCCGGCGTCCACGAAGGGACGGAGAACCTCGACGAGGTGGCCCGCCTCGGTGATCCCGTCGAAGGGGCAGATGAAGCTCACGGCAGTGGTGATGTCGAAGCGCAGCCCCTGTTCACGGGCGAAGTTCGCCGCATCCATGAGGCGGTCGGACGCCTCGGCGATGGAGGCATCGGAATTCGCCTTCGAGTGTCCCTCGGAGGCAGAGAGGACGAGCTTGATGTTCTTCGCGCCGGCATCGACGGCGCGTTGGGCACCCTTGAGGTTGAAGACGAGGGTATAGAACTCGACCCCATCGGCCTCGTGGCGAGACAGGCGACGGAGGAGTTCGTCGGTGTCGGCCATCTGCGGGACCTTCTTCGGATTGACGAAGGATCCGACTTCGATGTGCGTCAGTCCGGCGGCGATGAGCTTCTCGGCGAGCGCGACCTTGATCTCGGTGGGCACGATGGCCTTCTCGATCTGCAGACCGTCGCGCAAAGTGGTGTCGAGGATGTCGACGGAAGTGGGCCGGACCATGGGACTCCTTCTCACATCTTCCCGATGATCGGGAAGGGTCGTTCGTCGTGCGGCGATGCGCGGCTGTTCCCATTGTTACTACAGGTCGGAGGATGTGCGATAGGCAATCTGCCCGGTATGTGAGAACACGAACAGTATTGAGGGGTGCCGTTCCCGTCTAACGGGACTCCTCGGGTCTGGGGTTGTCGGGACTCGACGACGTTGAGGCTCAGCGCATCGGTCGGAACCGCAGGACGGCGTGCCCGGAAGGCAGCTCGCCGCGTCCATCGGGGACGAGATCGACGACCTCGGCGAGACCTGCGAAGACGTAGGGGCCATGCCCGGCGATGATGGGGTGGACGACGAATTCGTAGACGTCGATGAGCCCGAGCTCGGCGAGTCCGCGCGGCAGCGTCACTCCCCCGACGATCAGCCCGGTCTCCGATTCCTCCTTGAGTCGACGAATCGCCGAGGCGAGGTCTCCGCGGATGATCTCGGTGTTCCACTCGGCGGTCTTCCGCGTGGAAGAGACGAGGTATTTGCGGGCCGGATCGATCGCGGCAACGAACGGATCGAGATCCTCCGGCGGGGTCGTGTCACCGTCGGGGCGACGCCATGCGTCTTCCATCATCTCGTAGGTGGTCCGGCCGAAGATCAGACCGTCGGCTCGAGCGAGATTGTGCGCATGGTGCCGGTGCAGCTCCTCGCTGATGAGCCCGACGCGGTGGTCGCAGCAGCCGTCGACGGTGACGTTGATCGAGTACATGAGCTCGCCCATGAGCCCAAGGGTAGACCTATTCGACCGCCACCGACAGGGTCGATTTCAGCTGCCGTCGGCCGACTTCAGCCCTAACCACCCCAGCACTTCCTCGGTGTGTTCGCCCAGATCGGGGCCGAGGTGGTCGATGGCGATGGATTCGCCGCCGATGACCGGGGTGATGCCGGGGAAGGCGACGTCCTCGAGGACTTCTTCGCCGGTGGAGACGTCGTGGTGCTGGATCATTCCGCGGGCGGCCAGCTGCTCGTCGGCGACGAGGTCCTCGGCTGTGTAGATCGGTCCGGCCGGAACGCCGACCTCCTCCAAGACCTCGACCACGTCCTCGACCTCACGTTCGGCGCACCACGCGCCGATCGCCTCGTCGAGTTCCTCGCGCCGCTGCCAACGGCCGGCGTTCGTCTGCAGTTCGGCATCCTCGGCGAGGTCGGGACGGTCGATCGCCGTCATCAGACGGCCGAAGATTCCATCGCCGTTGCCGGCGATGACTACGGATTTCCCACCGGCGCAGAGGTAGCCGTTCGAGGGTGCGATGCCCTCCATCCGACCCCCGGTGCGGGTGCGGATCTCACCGAAGGCGGAGTGGTCGGGGACGAGGGATTCCATCATGGAGAACATCGCCTCGTTGAGCGCCACATCGACGGTCCGCTCGGACAGCGGACCCTCCCCTTCGAATCCGTGCGCGGACCCGACGACCGCCTCGGCGGCTCCGGCGATCTTCTGTCGCTGTCGGTCGAAGAGCATCATCACGGCACCGAACGCGGCCTGCATGCCGGCGATCGAATCGCCGATCGAGATGCCCACGCGCACGGGTGGGCGGTCGGGGTCGCCGACGAGCTCGCGGAAACCGGAGTATCCCTCGGCCACGGCTGCGAACCCGGGGCGGGCCGACATCGGGCCGGTCTGCCCGAACGCGGAGATCCGCACGAGCACGAGGTCCGGGTTGGCGGCTTCGAGGACGTCCGGGCCGAGCCCCCACTTCTCAAGGGTGCCGGGGCGGAAGTTCTCCAGCAGGATGTCCGAGCGACGTACGAGCTCGAGCACCGCCTCACGACCTTCGTCGCTGCGCAGGTCGAGGACGACGGACTTCTTGTTGCGGTTGATGGTGCGGTAAAGCATGGAGGTGTCGCCGGCCTTGAGCCGCCAATTGCGCAGCTCGTCGCCGGTGCCGGGACGTTCGACCTTGATCACCTCGGCGCCGAAGTCGGCGAGCATCCGCCCGGCAGTGGGCGCGGCGATGTAATTGCCGAGTTCGAGGACTCGCACACCGTCAAGGGGAAGTCGGTGCGTGCTCATGTCGATGCTCCTTATCAGGCGACGGTCCGGCGCGGCGCGGCTGCGCTCCGACCATCATGGTTCTCGTCCGTGACTGCTAGTTCCATCGTGCCAGGAGTTTCTCCCAGAGGCCGGGATATCGGTGCCGTCGCCGTCGATCTCACTGAAGCGCTCACCTGAGCTGAGTGCCGAGGGCGAACTCTATCGCGGATATCGCGCTTTGCGCACCGCCCTCTCCATTGAGAGTCATGTGAAGTTTTGGCATCAGTTGAACATCACCTGAGACTTGAGCGAACTTCGCGCAATTTTCCTTGTCGGCTGTTGCCTCATCCCAGCTGTTCTCCAAGACTGGAGGAGCAGTCGCAGCCAGCGACGTTACGTTACTGAAAAGGAGTTTCACCGTGGGAATCGGAGATTTCGCAGACAAGGCCAAGGACGCCGTCAACTCTGAACAGGGACAGAATGTAGCCAATCAGGGCCTCGACAAAGCGGCAGACGCAGCCAACAGCGCGACCGGAGGAAAGTTCTCCGACCAGGTTGACCAGGGCCGCCAGGCAGCGGGCGATTTCGTCGGCGGAGGAGACAACCAGGGCGGCCAACAGGGCGGCCAGGGTGGACCCGGCGGCCAGCCAGGCAACCAGGGCGGCCAGCAGGGCGGACCCGGGGGCCAGCAGAGCGGCGGACAGCAGCCCAACGCTGACCAGGCCAATCAGCCTCAGGGCGGCCAGCAGGGCAATCAGGGCGGCCAGCAGAACCAGGGCGGAGCTCCCGGTCAAGGTGGCCAGGGCGGAAACGGCCAGCAGGGCGGCGCACCCGGCGGCCAGCAGGGCGGAGCCGGTCAGCAGGGCGGTTTCGGCCAGCAGCGCTGAACCTCGGTTCAGCCACAGTTAACTGACGAGGGGCAGTGCACCAACAGTGGAGCACTGCCCCTCGTTCTGTGCCACGAGATTCAACGACGTCCGATCCTGCCAGCCTTCCTCCGGGTGTTCTCACGTGCGAAAACTGCCGCGGGCATCGAACAGGGCGACGGGGCCCATCAGTCCGTGGCGGCCACAACCTGCCGGTGCCGCCCGAGCCCCTCGATCTCGAGCTCGACAACATCACCGTCGGCCAGGTACGGGTACTTTCCGGACATTGCCACGCCCTGCGGGGTGCCGGTGAGGATGACGTCTCCCGGCTCGAAGGCCATCGCCTGGCTGAGCTGGAAGACGATCTCTCCGACGGAGAAGATCAGGTCGCTCGTCGTCGAGTCCTGCCTGGCCTCACCGTTGACCCAACTGCGCAGTCGCAGGTCACCGGGGTCCACCTCGGCGGCGGGGCTGATCCACGGGCCGAGCGGGGTGAATCCGGGCAGGTTCTTGCCCTTCGACCACTGACCGCCGGACTCCTCGATCTGCAGGCGACGTTCCGAGAGATCGTTGGCGAGCACGTAGCCGGCCACATGGTCGAGTCCCTCCTCCGCCGAGGCGACCCTGAAGGTTTGCGTACCGATGACCACTCCGAGCTCGACCTCCCAATCGGCCTTCGTCGCAGACGGCGGCAGCTCGATCAGGTCGGTGGGACCGGAGATCGTCGAGGGCATCTTGAAGAAGATGACGGGACGCTCGGGTGGTTCCGCACCGGCCTCTCTGGCATGTGCGGCGTAGTTCATGCCCACGCACACGATCGCAGACGGCCTGGTCAGCGGTGCGCCGAGGCGCATTTCGCCCGCTCGGTCGAGTTCTGCGAGCTCCCCGGCCTCGAGCGCCGTGCGAGTTCGGTCGATGCCATCTGAGGCAAAGAAATTCGGGTCGATCTCATCGGTCAGCGGACGCAGGTCGAAGTAGACCCCGTCGTGGCGGACCGCCGGAATCTCGTGTCCAATCGGTCCCAGTCGCAGCAGTTCCATGCGGTTCCTCTCTACTAGCTCCCGGCCACGTCATTGTGACCTGCCGACACGCTAACGAACTCACCAGCACTAATTTTGAACTGTTCAAGTATTGGACACTCTCCGAATGGCGATCCGCTCACTGAAAATCGTCACAAGCCGCCACAGCCGGACCCGACCCTCAAGCATCCCTCACCGTTCGCAGCACAACACCGCGCTCCTGCGGGAGGTTGAGCCGCTACCGGTGAGGGATGCGCTGCGGACTGTAGGACGTGCCGTCAACGCGAGGATTCTCCGCTGATGGTGAGGGATGCTTAGCCGCCGCACCACCGCGCCGCCATATCGTATGCTTCACCGCCAGACCGCTTCGCCGCCCGGCCGGTGCGCCGCCAGTCCGAATACGCCGCCGGGCCACCCCGCCGCCAGGCCGGGTGCGCCAACGGCTGCGGATCACACGCCGGGCTGCCGGGTGTAGTCGGCCTTCGCCCGCCGGGGCACGACCACGACCGGCACCGGAGAGTGCTGAAGGATCCGCATCGCATGACTGCCCAACGACACCCGCTTGAGCGCGCCGAGCCCCGAGGAGCCGAGCATCATCACCTCGGGGTGTTCCCACTCGACGGCCCCGAGCGCCGAGGCCCAGTTCGCGCCGGTACCCACGACGACATCGGTCTCTCCCGGCTTGATGTGCAGCTGCTCGATCGAGCACAGGATCTCGTCCGTGTCACGCTGGACGACCTTCGCCCACTCGTCGACGACGCTCGACTCCATATCGAAGGGAACATTCGCGGACGCGACCACCCGTGAACGCGGGGCAAACGAGGCGATGCGGAACGGCACATCCGACTGCGCCGAGACCATGGCCGCACCGAGGATGAGGTCCGCCGAGGTGGACGACCCCGAATACGCGGCCGTGATCCTCTTCAGCCGCGCCCCCTCCGAGGCAGTGAAACCAGCCGGAGCCATCGCCACGGGCAGGCGTGCACTGTGGAGCAGTCCGTTCGAGACCGATCCCAGGGCGATCCTGCCCTCACTGCCGTCAGCGGCCGGACCGACGACGAGGCGATAGGCCTCCGCCTTCTCGCACATCTCGAGCAGCCCCCGGCGCGAGGACCGGGATTCGTGCAGCACGATTTCGGACTCGATGTCGGCGGGAATGAGCGTGCGCACTTCGTCGAGGGCCACCTCGGCGACCTTCCGAAATCTCTTCGCGTACTGACCCTCGAAGTGCACGGGAGCCATCGGGAAGGCAGACGAGTCGACAGCGGTCGCGACGATCCGGCGCTTGTAAGTGCGGGCGAGGACGATGCCGAGCTCGATGGCCGCCCGGTTGTCCTGACCTGGTGCGATCCCGACGACGATGCTCATTTCTCTCCTCCTGTGGAATCGGAATCAGTGCGTCCCGCCTCGGCGAGCCGCTTGCCCAGCACCGAGGACTTGCGGCCGAAGACGAAGTACAGACCGAGGATGAAGGCAGTCCAGATGACGAAGACGACGATAGTGATCAGCTGCAAGCTCGAGATGATCCAGAAGCAGCCGATGATCGAGAGCACCGGCAGGACGGGATAGAACGGGACTCTGAAGCCGCGCTCTAAGTTCGGTTCGCGCACGCGGAGGATGATCACGGCCAGGGACACGACGACGAAGGCGACGAGGGTGCCGATCGAGGTCATCTCGGCGAGGAAGTTCAGCGGGATGAACCCGGCGAGGATCGCGACGACGACGCTGACGGCGATCGTGCCCTTGACCGGGGTGAGCGTGCGGGGATTGACCTCGCGGAAGAGCTTGGGCATCATGCCGTCGCCGGCCATCGTGAACAGGATGCGCGATTGGCCGTAGATGGAGACCAACGTGACGGAGAAGATCGAGATCACGGCGCCGGCGGCGACGATCGTGCCGGGCCACTGGGAACCGACGATGCTCTCGAGGATGGCCGACAGACCCGCCGTCTGCCCCTCGAACTCCTCCCACGGCTGGGCGGACAGGGCGGCGACGGCAACGAGGACGTAGACGGAGGTGACGATGATGAGGGCGGAGATGAGGGCGCGGGGCATCGTCTTCTTCGGGTTCTTCGTCTCGTCACCGGCGGTGGCGACGGCGTCCATGCCGACGTAGCTGAAGAAGATCAGCCCGGAGCCGGCGACGACGCCGGAGATGCCGAAGGGCGCGAAATCAGCGAAGTTGTTCGAGTCCCAGCCGGTCACGCCGACGCAGACGAAGAAGATGAGCACGCCGACCTTCAGGCACACCATGATCGCGTTGACGACGATGGATTCGCCGGTGCCGCGGACCAACAGGAAGCAGCACATCGCGAGCAGGAGGATCGCCGGCAGGTTGACGATGCCGCCTTCCTCGGGGGCGTAGGCCAGGGCGTGCGGGATCTGGAAGCCGAAGAGGTTGAACAGCAGCTGGTTGACGTACTGCGACCAGCCGACGGCGACCGCGGCGCCGGCGACTCCGTACTCGAGGAGGAGGCAGGCGGCCACGCCCATCGCCGGCAGCTCGCCGAGCGTCGCGTAGGCGTAGGAGTACGAGGACCCGGAGACCGGAACGGATCCGGCGAGCTCGGCATAGCAGATGACCGCGAGGCCAGCGACGACCCCGGCGATGACGAATGACCAGATCACCGCGGGGCCGGCCACGGGCACGGATTCGGAGAGGATGAAGAAGATTCCGGTGCCGATCGTCGATCCGACGCCGACCATCGTCAGCGAGAAGAGGCCGATCGTGCGTTTGAGGTCGGTCTCGACATCTTCCTTCTGCCGCGGGACCGGTTTGATCCGGAACAGCTGCTGTCGCAGGGTGGGCATCTTCGTCTCCAGACTTCGTCGTCTCTCGTGGGAGGCGGACCCTGTCGACGCACGTCGGTGCGACCGGTGTCGGGTCTGCCGTTATGGCGAGAATACGACAGACTCGGCGCGCGGGGCCGTGATCGGCTGATTTTCTTCGGTGCGGAATCCGTCGCCCCTCGCCGCGGCGGCCCTGCCCTCCCGTGCATCACCGCAGTTGAGACCGCGTGCCATCGTGCCGCTGATTCTTTATTCAACAGAATGGTTGACTACATTGAAGGACATCACTAGGCTTTAGCCAACCGATTGGTTGAATAATAGGTTTCGATACGGATGCCCGGGAGGTCGCAGTGTCAGATCAGCTGTCCAAGGTCTTCGCGGCATTGGCCGATCCGACCAGGCGAGACATGGTGGCTCGGCTCAGCGTTGCCGATGCGACGGTCAACGAGCTCGCCGAGCCCTACGAGGTGAGCCTCCAGGCCGTATCGAAACATCTCAAGGTGCTTGAGGACTCAGGACTGGTCTCCCGCACCCGCGACGCCCAACGCAGACCAGTCCACCTCGAAGACAATGTGTTCGATCTGATGACGAAATGGATCGAAAGGTACCAGCAGCAGGCCGAACAGCGCTATCAGCGACTCGACGCCGTCCTCACACAGATGGACGCTGACGCGCCGGCGAATGCCACGCCCGAATCAGTCGGCAACGCGGACCCGGGTGCCGCCTCGGCGGGCGGAACCGCCACCTCAACACAACAACAGTCAAGCAAGGGAGCATGACATGACCACCACCGATACCACAGCCGATTACTCGACACTTAAGCTCGACGTCCCCGAGGGCGTGCAGACCGTGTCGATCACCCGCGACTTCGCGGCCACACCGGACAAGGTGTTCCGGGCCCACATCGACCCCGAACTCTTCGTTCGCTGGTGCGGGCCGGACACGATCACGAACACAGTCCGCGAGTGGAATCCGACCACCGGCGGGAACTGGAGCTACGTCTCGACCGATGACCGCGGCGAGTACGGGTTCTTCGGATCCTTCCACGAGGTGCGGGAAGACGAGCGCATCGTCCAGACCTTCACCTTCGAGGGCTTCCCGGACGCGGTCAACCTCGAGATCCTCACGCTCACCGACCTCGGCGACGGACGGACGAGACTGCAGTCGACGTCGGTCTTCGACTCACTCGAATCCCGCGACGGCATGGTCGCCTCGGGCATGGAGCACGGCATCGTCGAGGGCTACAACAAACTCGACCGCCTCCTCACCTCCCAGTAACCCCAATTACTACGTGACGGCGGTTCAGCAACGTGGCGCGAGGTTGCTGAGCCGCCGTCAGGTGCTTCTGGAGGTGCTTTGGCGTCGCAGCACAGACTTCGCAGAAGTCTTGTAGGCACCGGGCGACAATTCAACTACACCAAGCTGCCTGCAACGACAAAAGCAACTACCAGAACCCATCACGCCCGACTCAGTATGCCGATAATTCATACTTCAACTACTATTGATTTATGGCCCGACACTTGCGCGCATGCGCTTCACTACTCGCAGTCTCTTTCCTATTGGCATCGTGCGGTTCCAGCGAAACTCAGGAGAGCTCCGGCAATGGATCAAACCAGTCCGATGCCACCTCAGCAGAACAAGACGCAGTGGAATCAGCGATGGAGATCTGCCCCTCAGCTGACAAAGCTGAAGATGTCGTCATCTACTTCTCTACCCCCGTTGGCACAAGGGACGAACTCGAACCATCAGTTTTCGCCCTCACTTTCACCAACGCTCTAGACGAAGTCGTCACTTTCGTCGAGGAAGATTCCGAGTCCACGCCCTGCACCGGATTCGACGAGATCTATGACTTAGTAAAGACCTGGTCGGATTTGACCGTGGAGATCACGGGCGCACGAGAGTCTGTCATTCCAACAGATGAGGAACTGCAGGAGATCGCCGATGCAGGAAATACATGGCTTTCTGTAGTCGAGCGCGACGAACTCAACTTCTCACTCAACCCCGGCCCTGAAGACATCGGCAGGTAGTCCTTAGCAATTTCAACCGAGATTGCCGTCTACGCTGGAAACATCTTGATGAGAAGGTGCCCCATAGCGCCGCCAGGGCCCATTGTCTTGGAAGTTGAGCACCTATCTTCGAAGCACCTGACGGCGGTTCAGCAACGTGGCGCCAGGTTGCTGGGCCGCCGTCAGGTAGTTCTGGGGTGTTCGTCGGACATCATGGCGAAGTAGGAATCGCGGCTGCGGCGCACGTGCCGGGCCATCACCTCGGCGGCCTTCGCCTCCTGGCCGGCGTCGATGGCCGCGATGATCTCCCGGTGTTCGGGCCAGGCCTGGGGGCCGCGGCGCATGAGGTTGAGCGAGTACAGCCACTCGATCTTGCCGGAGATCTGCCGCAGCAGACTGATGAATGACAGGCTGCCGCTGAGTTCGGCGACAGCGAAATGGAAGCGCATGTTGAGCACCGCGAGGTCCTCGAAACGCTCCTGCCCGATGGCAGCGTCCCCGGCGTCGAGGATCTCGCTGATCTCCTTGCGCAGTTCCCGCCATCTGCCATCGGGAGTGTCGCTGGCATTGAGCGCGGCCGCACGCTTGGCCGCACGTTTCGCGGTCGCCGACTCGAGCACGATGCGGATCTCGAAGAGATCTTCGGCATCTTCGACGGGCGAGGGCGCGACGATCGAGCCGCTGTACTTCCGTGACTCAACCAGCCCTTCGGCCTCGAGGGATCGCAGGGCCTCGCGGATCGGAATCCGGGAGACCTCGTACTGCTCAGCCAGCGCGACTTCCCGCAGCTTCGCACCGGGAGCATGGACCCCGGCGATGATGTCGGCGCGGATTCGCGCACCGACCTCCCGCTCATGCGAATCGGACATGCTCACCTCCCCGCCGCATAGCCCTGGGCCCCGCGCGGATTCGCGCCGGCACTCAGCCGCCCGGTATCCGGGTCCCTGGTCACGCACGACAGCCGCCCGAGCTCCCATCCCCCGGCGCGCGTAACGTTGTGACCGCGGTTGATGAGCCCTTCGATGACCTCCTCGCCGAGGCGGTCCTCGACGACGGCTCCTCCCGGAACCCAGGTGCGTGGCCAGAACGACCCCGCCAGTGACGTCGTGTGCAGGGCCGGGGCGTCGATGGCTTCCTGTGCCCGGTATCCGCCGACGAGCATGCGCAGGATGAGCAGCAACTGCCACTGTTCCTGCTGGTCACCGCCGGGCGAGCCGAGAGCAATCACCGGCTGCCCGTCTTTGGAGATAAGCGTCGGCGTCAACGTCGTGCGCGGTCGCTTGCCCGGCTTCAGCACCGAAGGCGCCTCTTCATCGAGCCACATCATCTGCAGGCGGGTGCCGAGGCAAAACCCGAGTTCCGGCACGGTCGGCGAGGACTGCAGCCACCCGCCGGACGGAGTCGCCGAAATTATGTTACCCCACCGGTCGACGACGTCGATGTGGCAGGTGTCGCCGTTGTTCGTGCCGTTCTTCTGCACGGTCGGCTCGCCGATCCCAGCCTTGATGAGCGCTTCTCTGTCACCCTCCTCGGGGATCAGCGGAATCGTGAAGATGGCTGCGGCACCGTCGCGACCTGCCCCGGGACGGAAATCAGACGACGCTTCTTCGGTGATGAGGCTGCGTCGGCTGGCGGCGTAGTCTTCACTGAGCAGCCAGTCGAGGTCGACTTCGGTGTCGCCGTAGTAGGTGTCACGATCGGCCATCGCGAGCTTGAGGGCCTCGAGGATGGTGTGCGCGCCGAGCTCGGTCGACGGATCGAGGCGGTCGTTGCCAAAGCTGTCAAGGATCTTCAGCGTCTGCAGCAGCACCGGACCTTGGCCCCAAGCCCCGATCTTCGCGATTTGGTGCCCGCGGAAGTCGATGGTGACGGGGTCCTCGAAACCGGCTTCGAATCCGGCGATGTCCTCGACGGTGATCACCCCGGCGTGGTCACCGCCGGTCGAGTGCCGGTGTGGAGTGGTGACGGACCGGGTGATCGCCTCGGCGACGAACCCGGACTTCCATTCCCGCCTGGCCGCGCGGATGCGCTCCTCGCGCGATGACAGACCGTCACCCGCGGCGATGAGGCGGCGCAGCACCTCGGCGTATGGGTGGTTGAACACGAGTTCACCAGGCTCGGGGACTCGACCTTCGGGCATCCACTGGGCCGCGGAGCTCGGCCAGTGCTCGGTGAAGAGTTCACGGACCTTTGCGATCGTGCCGGCGGTTCGAGCGAGGATCGGGTGACCGTTGTCCGCATAGTCGATAGCGAAGTCGAGGACGTCGGACAGCTCCCACGTGCCGTGATGTTCGAGCAGGTTGAGCCAGGAGTCGACGGCTCCGGGAACTGCGGCGGCCAGCGCTCCCGCGCCGGGAACCATGTCGAGCCCTTCACAGCGATAGTGCTCGATCGTCGCTGCTGCCGGGGCGGGGCCCTGACCCATCATCACCTGCGGACGGTCGGGCGACTCGGCGGTGGCGAAGATGCCGGTCATGTCTCCACCGGGACCGTTGAGGTGAGGTTCGACGACGTGGAGGACGAAGGCACCCGCGACTGCCGCGTCGAAGGCGTTCCCGCCGCGTTCGAGCACCGCCTGCGAGACCGCGGTGGCCAGCCAGTGCGTCGATGCGGCCATCCCGAAGTGCCCCTCGAGTGTGGGTCGAGTGGTGAAGGCCGGGGGCGGAGTGTAAGGCATGGGCAAAGTCCTTCGGCGGTGGTCAGCTGATCGTCGTTCGGCGTGCAGGTCTCAGTCAGCAGTCGATACCGACGATACCCGGACAACTCCGACCAGCCCTCGATTGCAGGCCGACCGTCTCCTGATTACAGTTTTGTATACAAACTACACCTCATGGCGACATTCCGGCACTGATGCCGGCTCCCCTCGCCCGGAAAGGACGCCCATGACCCGCCGACTCGACCTGGCCATGCTGCTGTTGCTGACATTCTCGACCGGGATGGTCGACGCGATCGGCTACCTCGGCTTCGACAAGGTCTTCACCGGGAACATGACCGGCAACGTCGTCATCCTCGGCATGGGTCTGACCGGCGCCGAGGGCATTCCCGTCCTCCGCCCCGCCCTCGCCCTGGTTTTCTTCATGGTCGGCGCGGCACTGTCGGGCCGGATCCTCGGCGACATCGGTGAGGCCTGGCATCACCAGACGACCGTGATCTTCGGCATCGTCGCCGCAGGCTGCGCGGCGCTGTCGCTCTACGTAGCAATCGTGCCCGACCCGGAGATCGGGTTGGCCGGCACGATCTTCACCTCCGCGCTCTCGGCCCTCATGGGCGCGCAGGCGGCCGCGGCGAGGAAGATGAAGATCGCCGATGTCACCACCGTGGTCGTGACCTCGACGATCGTCGGCCTCGCCTCGGACTCCCGGCTAGCCGGCGGCGACAGCGTCCGCTGGGTCCGCCGGCTGTTGGCCGTCGTCCTCATCCTCATCGGCGCGCTGGCGGGAGCGGCGACCCTCCTGCTCAATCAGTGGATCGGCATCGCCATCGTCGCCGTCATGATCGCCGCCGCAGCCATCATCGGACACCTCGGGGAGAAGAAGCGAACCCGCGCCGAGGCGGCCGACACCGTCCCAGCGAACGTCTGAGGAATCCGACCCCACCGACCCTCTTCATCGAGACAACGGTCGAGCGCCGAGACCACTGTGTGCACACAGTGGTCTCGGCGCTCGACCGTTGTCTCGGTGCGGCAGAACCAGGCCCAGCAGAGGACAGCCCAGCAGCTGCCGGGTCAGCCTCACCGCACGCCGAGTTTCTTCCACACGACAAGGATCGCCGCCACGCTCAGCGCACCGGCGAGCAACACCCAGTAGGCCGGCGCCTTCGCATCGCCGGTGACGCCGATGAGCCAGGCTGCGACCAGCGGAGTCAGTCCACCGAAGACCGCGACGCCGACGTTGTAGCCCAGGGACAGCCCTGTCCCGCGCACTTCGGTCGGGAAGATGTCGCCCATGACGCTGGCAAGCGGCCCGTAGTACGCGGCCTTGAGCAGTGAGAAGATGACGACCGCGATGATGAGCACTGTCAGCGCATTGGCTGCGACAACCCAGGTGAACAGCACCCAGGTGAGCACCATGACGGCGAGCGCTGCAGGGATCATGAAGGTCAGCCGTCCGACCTTGTCGCAGAAGTAGCCGGCGACCGGGGTGAACAAGAGCAGCACGATCCCGGACACGAGAGTCGCCCAGAATCCTGCCGAACTCGTCATGCCGAGGTTGTCGACGGCATAGGTCGGAACATAGGTGATGAAGTAGTTGAGGCAGGTCGAGACCGCGATCGCACCGATCGCCAACACCACGGCCAGCTTGTGGTGACGCAGCACGCCCCCGATGGCCGCTGCTTCCTTTGGTTTCTCGGCCCGTGCGGCAATGAACTCAGGGGATTCCGGCACATGCCGACGAATGTAGAGGCCGACCGGTCCGACGAGGAGTCCGACGATGAACGGCAGGCGGAAGCCCCAGGTCTCGAGCTGCTCCTGCGTCAGTGTCGTCGTCACGGCGACGCCGATGACGGAGGCGAGGATCGTCGACATCGCCTGCGAGGTGAACTGCCAGCTCGCGGCGAAGCCTCGGCGATTGGGCAGGTGTTCGACCATGAGCGAGGTCGCCGAACCGAATTCTCCACCGGCGGCGAAGCCCTGAACGAGCCGGGCCAGCAGAATGAGCAGCGGTGCGGCCAGTCCGATGACGTGTGCCGGAGGCATGAGCACGATCATCAGGGTGCCTGCGAACATCAGCCAGATCGTCAGCGTCAGTGCGGGCTTGCGGCCCCTGCGGTCGGCGAAGCTGCCGAGCACGATCGCTCCCACCGGGCGGATGAAGAACGACAGCGCGAACGTACCCAACGCCAGCATCACCGACACGGCATGGCTCTCTGACGGAAAGAATGCCACAGAGATGTAGACGGAGAAGTAAGCGTAGACCGAGATGTCGTACCACTCGAGGGCGTTGCCGACCGAGGCCGCGGTAATGACCTTCCAGGACTTCACCGGCGGCTTCTCTGCCGTGTTCTGCGCGGACAGCTGTTCTGTCATGGCTGGGCTCCTTCGCCTGCTGTGTTGTGGTCAGTGATGTTGCCTGACGAAATCAGGGGCACGATCACTTCGAGTTGAAACGTACTCACTTCGAGGTGAACCAGTCATCGGGGCTCGCCCGCATGTCCCAGAAGATCCCCGTCATGATCTCCGCGCCCTGCCTGAGCACCGAGAGCAGCGCGTGTTCGTCCGGCGCATGCTGATGGCAGCCCGGGTATGAATGCGGCACCCACACGGTCGGCAGTCCGAGCACCTCGGCGAAGACGTCGTTCGGAATCGTCCCCCCGAGATTGGGTTCTACCGCGGCCTCGAGCCCGGTCGTCGCCCGGATCGATTCCGCGGCGGCGGTCACGACCCGTGAGTCGGGGTCGAGCCGGGTCGCCGGCATGCAGTGCTCGAATTCGACCGCGACTCCCCTGATGCCCTGCTCCTCAAGGAAGGCCTGGACCCGGTTCTCGAAATCGCTGACGTCGGTGCCGACGACGTAGCGCAGCTGCATACTCGCCGAGGCGGTTCCCGGGATCGCATTGACCACCTGAGCCGGGTCGCCCGCATCGAGGGCGAGGACCTCGAGAACGTTGAAGGCGAAGACCCGCTCGGCTGGGCTCAGTCCCGGTTCGCCCCAGCTCGGGTCGGTCTCTGGCGCACCGTCCTCGACGACCTCGGGCAGCTTCGCGACTGCTTCGAGCACCGAGCCGGGAGGATCGGTCGGGCGCAGCGCCGGGATCCTGATGACTCCGTTGCCGTCGACGAGGGCGTTGATCGCCGCGGCGATGACGGTGGCCGGGTTGCGCAGGCGGCCGCCCCAGTTGCCCGAATGGTGGCTGTCGTCGCGTTCGTGGGCGACGAGGCGGAAGTTCAGGGCCCCGCGGGAACCGAGGAAGAGGGTAGGCGCTTCGGCGGCGATCCGGGGGCCGTCGGAGGCGAGGAAGAGGTCGGCGTCGAGTTCGGCGGCGTGTGCGGCGGCGAACGACCGCAGCCCCTTCGACCCGGCCTCCTCGGCGGTTTCCATGAGCACCTTGACGTTGAACCCGAGTCCGCCATCCCGGACGCCGAGGCCATCGAGGACGGTGCGCAGCGCCACGGTGTTGACACTGTGCTGGCCCTTATTGTCGGCGGTGCCGCGACCGTACAAGTGATCGCCGTCGCGGGTGAGCACCCAGGGGTCGAGGCCCTCGGCCCACTGTGAGGCGTGCGCGAACTGCACATCCCCGTGCCCGTAGAGTAGGACCGTGGGCAGGTCCGGGGCCTCGATGCGGGAGGCGATGAGCAGCGGGTGCTCGCCGGATTCCGGGTTGTCATAGATGGTCGAGTCGAATCCGAGTTCATCGAGTTCGGGAATGATCTCTTCGGACAGATACGCCGAGGCGGCAGGTCCGCTGCCGGGCGCCTGACTTTCCGTGCGGCGCGCGACCCTTCGGGAGAGGCGGTCGATGAAGGTCGCACTGTCGACGAACTCCCCAGCTTGTCGGGTCAGGTCGGCGCGGATCAAGGTGGAGTCTGCCGCGTCGTCGCGGACGGTGGTGTCATGGCTCATGTCTGCCAGCATCGCCGAGGCACCGCCACCATGACAGCCGATTATGTCCACTCCCGGGTGCGATTCCCGCACCGAAGTGGTGCATTTCCTGCACCACCGACGTAGCCTGTTCTCGCGACGCCGTACCTTGTTGTCGCGACGATTCGCCTGCCCACGCGATATGGCTTTTCGCTCCTGCCCACCGCAGTCACCCCGACCGAAGGACACGACGATGACCGATCTCCGGAGTCTCAAGACGCTACTCGCCGTCGTCGAGTACGGGTCGATCCACCTGGCCGCCCGGTCGATCTTCATCTCCCATTCCACGGCAAGCCGCCAGATCAGAGCCTTGGAGGAGCATTATGGGACGACGCTGTTCGAAAGGTCGAGCTCCGGCGTGTTCCCCACGGCTCAGTGCCTTGCCGTCGCCGATTTCGCCCGTCGGACCATCGCCGAATCAGAGCTGCTCGCCGATTCCTTCGGTGAGTACTCCGGCTCGATCGAAACGGTAACGATCGTGACGAGCACGGGGCTCGGTCAGACGGTCGTCGCCGATGCGATCAACCGCCTGATGCGCACGACCGACCGGGTGCAGATCAGCATCATCGACCGCGGCTCGGTCGAAGCGCTCCAGGTGCTGCGCAACCGGCAGGCCGATCTCTGCGTGAACTTCTCGGTGTCGAATCATGAGCTCGGCACTTTGCCCGGAGTGCGCAAGGTCGCCGAGGTGGAGGCGGCGAACTTCGCGATCCTGGATGACGACCATCCGCTGGCCGAGCGGTCCAGCCTCTTCATCAGCGATATGACCGATTTTCCTGTGGGCACCCTGCCGGCCGGAAACACCGCGCGAATGCGCATCGAACAGGCCGTGCGGGCGCAGGGACAGGTCTTCTCCCCCACGCTGGAGGCGACCTGTCCGGTCCTCATGGTGCGCTCTCTGGTCGGCACGTCGATGATCGCGATGATGGCAGGACGGACGATTCCGACGAATCTCAATGCCATCGGCTGCAAGGCGATTCCGATCATCGATCCGGACATCGAGTCGCGCTACATCCAGGTCCTCGAAGCCGATCCGCGCCGCGAATCCCACGGCCTCGACCTCGTGGCGGAGGCCCTGCAGAGCAGCCTCTGAAGAGCTCCCTCGCTGTCACCGGACTTCCAACTCCCTGCGCCCCAGGCACGCTTACTCAGCGGGGATCTCCGGAAGCAGACGTGGACCCGAACCGCTCGATCCGAGCTCGTCGTCCGGATTGAGCACTCGGCAGCTGCGCAGGGAGACGCAGCCACAGCCGATGCACTCGACGAGTTCGCTCTCCATCCTCTCGATCTCCCTGCGGCGGGCCTCCAACTTGCCTCGCCAGCGCTCACTGATGCGACGCCAATCGGTCTTCCCCGGCATCCGATCGTCCGGGAGATCATCGAACACGTCGGCCACCTCGGCGAGGGGGATTCCCATCCGTTTGGCCACCTGGATCACCGAGATCCGTCGCAGCACGTGGCGGGCGTAACGGCGCTGACCGCCCGCGGTGCGTTCGGAGACGATCAGTCCCTGTCTTTCGTAGAAGTGCAGAGCGGAAACGGCGACCCCTGTCCGTGCGGCCACATCGCCCACGGACAGCAGGTCGGTCGGGGACGGTTTCATGTCGCTCACGGAGGTTCTCACTCTCAGTTGACCTGAAGTTTGGTTGAGGTTTTAGGCTAGCCGATATGAGAGACGAACACGAGAGCACCTCTCCTGAGCATCCCTTGGACGCAGCAGCTGTCGATGCCCCCGAAGCACCGCTGTCAGGAGGCTGGCGCGAACTCTTCAGCGCCGAACATGCGAGCGCTTCACTCGTCCTCGCCGGCGGTATCGCCGTGTTCGCAATGAACACATTCGTCACCGCGGCACTGCTGCCTTCGACGATCGCCGACATCGGCGGCAGTCAGTACTTCGCGTGGGTGACGACGGCATTCCTGGTCGCCTCGGTGCTCGCGTCGATGCTCGTCGCCCGCGTGCTCGGAACGATGGGAGCGGCATGGGCCTACCTGCTCGCGTTCGTCCTCTTCGCCGCCGGGTCACTCGGCGCTGCACTCGCCCCCTCGATGGAACTGCTCGTCACCTCACGGATCGTCCAAGGCCTCGGCGGCGGTCTGCTCGCCGGGCTCGGCTACTCGGTCATCCGAGATGCTCTGCCGAGGCGCCTGTGGACTCGGGCGACGGGCCTGGTCTCGGCGATGTGGGGACTCGGCACGCTCATCGGTCCGGCTGTCGGCGGAGCATTCGCTCAGATCGGTTTCTGGCGTGGGGCGTTCGGACTGCTGGCCCTGGTCTCTGTCGTCCTCGGCCTGATGGCGGTGCGCAGTCTGCCCCGGGAAACACCCGGTGAGCGGAACTTCGGTCGAGTGCCGATCCCCTCACTGACGCTGCTCGTACTGGCTGCCGCTGCCTTCAGCATTGCCGCGGTGGTGCCCACGGGATGGCCGACGACCGCGGCCCTTGTCGCCGGGGCAGTTCTCATCGCAGCATTCATCGGCATCGACCGCGTCGCCGGTTCACCCGTTCTCCCCCGGATCACCTACCAGCGGGGCAATCCCCTCAAATGGATCTACCTCGTTCTCGGCATACTCAGCTCCGCAGCGATGCTGGAGATCTTCCTGCCGAAGTTCGGGCAGGACCTCATCGGCATGTCCCCGCTGCTGGCCGCCATCTTCGGGGTGACAATCTCGGTGGGATGGAGTTTCGTCCAGCTCTACAGCGCCAGCATCGACGATCCGCGCACTGGTCGGAGATTCATGATTCTCGGCCCCGTGCTCATGACAGCGGGGTTGGTCGCGTATACCGCGACGCAGTTCGTCGACGCCGATTGGATCGCGTGGGTCTGGGCCGGCAGCCTCGTCCTCGCGGGGTCGGGAATCGGCATCGCCTTCCCACACCTCAATGTCGCGGCGATGAGTGCCAGCGATGATCCCGTCGAAGGATCCAAGGCGGCTGCAGGACTCGGTACGGCCGAGCTCATCAGCAATACGATCGCCTCGGCGCTCGTCGGAGTGCTCGTTGCCGTCGGCGGTCCGGGGGCCGCAGGTGCGATGACGATGGGAGCCGGAATCGCGGCACTCGGCGGCATCGGAATCGCGTGTGCCGTGATGATCTGGCGTCGCACTTCTGTGGCGTGATTCCTCGGGAACCGAGCAGCACCGCCCCAGCCTCGTGTTCCACATCATGGGTCCGAGCGGGCGCCGACACGCACCGCCGCCGATAATCGAGACATGAGCAATGGAGCCGAGACGACAGATCTGCCCGGACCGACCTTTCCCCTCAACCGACCGGGCACGGCGGTCATCCATGCCGGACCCCGCCAGGATCCCCGCATCGTCTCCGTGCCGACTCGCTGCGCCGAGCACACCCTTGGACTTCCCGAGGGCGCCGACGTGTTCGCCGCACTCGAGCGGTCTCTGGCCGATCACACCGCCTCCGGCATCATGGCCGAGTTCGACGACGGTCAGTTCGACCGCATCGACTATGTCCATCCCGCCTACGGCCCCGATGCCGATCACCCGATGTCGTTCACCGAGGCGTTCAGCGTCAGCGGTCCTGCACAGCTGCGCCATGCCTCGGCCACCGTCGGGTTCCGGAACGATGCCCCGTTCTGCCACATCCATGCTTCGTGGACCGATGCTGATGGCACGGTCCGGGGCGGGCATCTGCTGCCGGGCACGCTGGCCGGTCCCGAGGGTCTGAGGATTCGCCTGTTCGTTCTCGCTGATGCCCGGCTGGTCAGCGACGTCGATCCCGAGACCGGGTTCTCCGCCTTCGCTCCGCACCCGCTGGATCCGGATCCGGCCACCGCCGAGGCGCGGACAGCCGCGACCGACGCACCGACACAACCCGACGCACCGTCGCGGCCCGCTGCCCCATCGCCGACGGGCACTCCCGGCGCCGTCGTCTCCCGTGTCCGTCCTGGCGAACTCCTCGACGAGGCGGTCCTCGCTGCCGTCCGGGACGCCGGCTACGCGGAGGCCGAGGTGCTCGCGAGTCTCGGCAGCACGACCGGTGCCGTGTTCACAGGCGGCTCCGCGCCGTGGCCGGCCGTCGAGTTCACTCACCTGGCGGGCACCGTCACCGGCGCCCAGTCCGAGGATCCCTATGTCAGCCTCACCGGCGAAGTCGTCGACGTCGCCGGCGATGTCCACAACGGCACTCTCGCACCGGCAGCGAATCCCACCGCCGTGACCTTCGAACTCTTCGTCCGTCGAATCGGCTGAGCAGTGCCGCGCCTTCCCGACGGTGGGAGCCCGCGGCCCCGCCCCTTTACGCCGCCACGCCGCCACGCCGCCACGAGGTCACTCGGTCACGACATCACGGCACCGCCGTCGACGCGGAGGATCTGTCCCGTCGTGAACGCCGCGCCGTCACCGGCGAGGTAGGCGACCGCCTCGGCGATCTCCTCCGGCTGGCCCATCCGATCAAGCGCCTGACCCGAGGTGTCGTAGATCTGGCCGACGGTGAGGGCGGACTCGACCGGTCCCGGCGCCACCGAATTGCAGCGGATGCCCTGGCGTCCGTACTCCTTGGCCACCCATTTCGTCAGCGCGATGATCCCACCCTTGCTCGCCGCGTACGCCGGTCCCGACCGGGCTCCGGCCTCACCGTCGGAGACCGCTCCGCCGTTGATGCCCGAGATCGACGAGATGTTGATGATCGACCCGGTTCCCGCCTCGATCATGTGCGGGTGGACGGCGGCCTTGATGAAGTTGAACGTCCCGCCCAGATTGGTCGAGATGTCGCGCTGCCACTGCTCGGCCGTGATCTCATCGATGCCGATGCGTGCGGCCGTGCCCGCGTTGTTGACGAGCACATCGAGTCCGCCGAAGGTCTCGACGAACGAGCCCACCGCGGCGGTCACTTCGTCGGCGTCGCGGACGTCGAGTGAGAAGGCGGCGAAGCGCTGGTCCGGGAACTGTTCGGCCAGGGCTGCGGCAGCATCGTCGGCGCCCTTGAGGTCGACGATGCCGACCGAGGCGCCACGTCGGGCGAGCGCGGTGGCGATCGCCAGGCCGATTCCCTGCGCGGCCCCGGTGACCAGGACCGTCTTGTTCGTGAGCAGATAGGGTTCCATGATTCTCCTTCGAGGGTTGAGAGTGAAGCGTAGGCTGCGCTCGCCGATCCCGGCCGACCGAGTCCGCCGATCCCGGCCGGCCGAACGCGAGAGGCGCCGGCCGGCCGAGCCGAGCTCGGCCGACCCCATCGCCTACCCGACCCCGAGGAGGTCGGGCAGCCAGTTCGAGATCGCCGGAATGTAGGTGATGAGCAGCAGTGCGACGATCGCGCAGATGAGGAACGGCATGATTCCGCGCACCACTTCCTCGAGTCGCGTCTTGCCGATGCCGGCACCCACGTAGAGGTTGAGGCCGACCGGCGGAGTGAACAGCCCGATCGCGAGGTTGACGGTCATGAACACGCCGATCGTCGTCATATCCACGCCGACGCCGAGGAGGATCGGCACGAGAATCGGAATGAACAGATAGAACGCGCTGATCGCATCGACGAATGCGCCGACGATGAGCAGGATGACCGTGATCACCGCGAGGATGAGGTACTTGTTGTCCGTCACCGACAGCACCGCCGTCGAGATCCTCTCCGCGATGCCCTCGACGGTGATGACGTAGGAGAAGAGGCTCGCCACCCCGACGATGAACATGATCACCGCGGTCGAGACCCCGGACTCGAGGAAGACCTTCGGCATGTCCTTCCACCCGAGCTCGCGGTAGACGAACACACCCACGATGAGCGCGTAGACGGAGGCCACGGCACCCGCCTCGGTGGGGGTGAAGATTCCGCCGTAGATCCCGCCGAGGATGATCACCGGGATGAGCAGGCCGGGGATGGCCTTGACCAGCGCGGCGAGGATCTCCCCGAACCCGCCCTCGGGATTGACCGTGGCCGTCGGATCCGCCGATCCGACTGACCCGGCCCCGGACCCGGAACTCGCCGAGGCGGCCTTCCCCTTCGTCGTCAGCAGCTGAGTCTTCCCGCCTGCCGCGCCCTCACCGGAACCTCCGGTCCCGTTCGATCCGGCCCTATTCGGCTCAGCACCATCGGATTCAGCGCCGGTCGACGCGGACCCGGGTCCCGCCTCGGCGCCGGCCTTCACCGGCAGTCCCGCCATCTCACGAACCCGCGGCACGAAGAGAGCCGCGATGAAGAAGGCCACGGCCATGATGATGCCGGGAATGATGCCGGCGATGAACAGGCGCGAGATCGAGATCGATCCGAACTCGGCCGCGACGACGGCGAAGATGATGAACGCGATCGACGGTGGGACGACGATGCCCATCGAGCCGGAGGCTGCGACGAGGGAGACCGCGTGCTTCTTCTGGTACCCGTTGCGCACAAGCGCGGGGATGAGGATCGCACCGATCGCGGCCACGGTCGCCGGTCCCGAACCGGAGATCGCGGAGAAGAAGAACGCGGAGATGATCGTCACCGCGGCCAGCCCATGACTGAACCGACCGAAGATGAGGAACGCGAGGTCGACGAGCCGCTGCGAGATGCCCGTGTACTGCATGACGATGCCGGCGAGGACGAAGAACGGGATCGCCAGCAGCGTGCCCGAACTCATCGACGGGAACATCACGGAGGGCACCACGTCGAGCACCTGCACACCGTCGGTGGTGACGAGGGTGACGACGGCGGACAGGCCGAGGGCGAAGGCGACGGGGATCCCGAGGCCGAGGAACAGGAAGAAGCTGCCGAAGAGCAGGAGCGTGATCATTTCCGGCCTCCTTCGGAATCGGACGAGAGTTCGGACGGTGCATCGGACCGGGCACCGGACGAGAGTTCGGCATCGTCGATGACCGGAGCGGCTTCGCTGGCGAGTCGCCGGGTGACCGCCTCGGCGGAAGTGTCCTCATGAAGCGAGGTCCGCAGGGCCTGGATGCTACGGACGATCCCGAGCAGACCCGCCAGTGGGATGGACAGGGTGAACAGCCACTGCGGAATGCCCAGTGAGGGGGTCGCCCGTCCACGCAGACCCTGCGCGATCGTCATCTCGCCGCCCCAGATGAGGAGAACAGCGAGGAAGAGCACGATGAGCACGGTGCCGGTGATGAGCAGTGCCTTGCGCACCTGGCCCTTCGCGTTCTCGACGAGGTAGGTGAACCCGAGATGCGCGCCGAGGCGGATGCCGACGACGGCTCCCATCATCGTCATGACGACGAGGAAGTTGATGGTCAGCTCCTCGGAGAACGCCAGCGAGGCCTTGAAGATGTAGCGGGAGAGGACGTTGACGAAGGTGACGATCACGATGATCATGAACGAGGCGATGACGACCCAGTCCTCGAAGAATCTGATGACTCTCATCTCACAGTCCTTTCGGGATGAACGCCTGGGCCATATCGGGTCCCCAGACCTTGCGGTATTCGTCGTAGATCGGCTTCAGCTTCGTGCGGAAGGCGTCCTTCTCCTCGTCACTGAGTTCATTGACCTCCATACCGGAGTCCTTCAGTTCAGCGATGAGCTTCTCTTCGCCGTCCCGGTTCTTATCGATCTGGAATTCGTTGGCCTCACCGGCCAGGCGGGTCACGAGTTCCTGATCTTCCTGCGTCAGCGAGTCGAAGAGGTCCTTGTTGATACCCAGCACCAGCGGATCGTACGAGTAGTTCCACAGCGTCAGATACGGCTGGACCTCTTGGAGGTTCGAGGAGTGGATGACGTCGATCGGGTTCTCCTGACCGTCGATCGCTCCCTGCTGGAGTGCGGTGAACACTTCGCCGAAGGGCATCGTCGTCGGGTTCGCGCCGATCTGCCGGTAGAGGTCGGTGTACATGCCGAAGCCGGGGATGCGGAACTTCAGGCCGCGCATGTCCTCGGGCGTGTGGATCGGCCGGTGCGTGTTCGTCAGCTGCCGCATCCCGGATTCGCCGAAGCCGAGCAGGTGGACACCTCGTTCGGCGAGGTAGTCGCCGTAGACGTCCCCGCCTGTGCCGGCGAGCGCCTTCTGCCCGTCCTCCACGGTATCGAAGACGAAGGGGGCCGTCACCGCACCGAAGCGCGGGTCGACTCCGGCGTAGATGATCGGCGAGTTGTAGGAGAAGTCCTTCGCCCCGTCCATGAGCTGTTCGACTCCGGCCGTGGCCTCACCGGCCGACAGTCGTTCGTTGGCGAAGACCTTCATCGTGATCCGCCCGTCGGTGGCCTCGTCGAGGTCCTTCGCGAACTTCTCGGCCGCGAGGTACCAGGTGCTCGTCGAGCCCGTGGTCACCGTCATCTTCCACCGGTAGCGCTGCTTTCCGTCGTCGGTGGTGCCGAAGTTCGTCCCGCACCCCGCCAGCAGCAGGGCGCACACCATCAGTACGGCGGACCAGACGAGCATCGTCCTCGTCGTCCGTGTTCTCGGCACCATTGCCTCCTTCATTCCGTTATTTCGCTGTCGTATCCGTGGTCGGCAGGGTTATGCCCGCGCCGAGGTGGCCCGCAGTTCCGCACGCGAACGCCCGTCCGCGCCGGTCGGGTCTTCCCCCGCCGAGGTGGCCGCCGCCATCCGTTCGCACCGTGCCCTCACCGCTTCGGCATCCCTGCGTAATGAGTCAGTCCCCCGTCAACGGGGATGAGCGTGGAGTTGATGTACGCCGATTCGCTTGATGCGAGGAACACCGCGAGGTCGGCGATATCCTCGGGCCGGCCCATCTTTCCCGTCGGCGACTGGGCATGGCGGGCGGCGAGCATGTCCTCGACCGAGTCGTAGTGGCCGCTGATCGAGCGGTGGATGAGCGGGGTCTCGATGAGTCCCGGAGCGATCGAGTTCGCGCGGATGCCTTCGGAGGCGTACTGCGCGCCGACGACCTTCGTCAGTTCGATGAGTCCTGCCTTCGAGGCCGCATACGCCGGGTAGTCGTACCCCATGTAGCGCATGCCCCCGACGGAGGAGACCGTGATGATCGACCCTGTGCCCGCGGCGCGCATATGCGGCAGGGCGTGTTTGATCGCGGTGAAGGCCCGGTGAGATTGATGTCCAGGGCCCGCCGGAACCCGTCGGCATCAAGGGTGTCGACTCCCCCGTTGACGACGATGCCGACGTTGTAGTGGAGGACGGTCGGTCCGCCGAGGCGGTCGGCGCAGTGCGCGAACGCCGCTTCCACGGAGGCCTCGTCCCCGACATCGGCGACGACCGTGGTCAGCTGAGTGTCGAGGTCGACCTCGCCGAGGTGGCCCGCCGTTCCGGGGCCGTCGACCCTCCTGATGCCGGCGGCTGCCATCTCACCGAGCTCCTTGGCCGCCTCGTCGAGGGCCCGTGGATCACGGTCGACGATGCACACTCGTGCACCCTCACGCAGGAACGCAGTCACCGCGGCGAAGCCGTTGTTGACCTCCCCGTCCGGCGTGCCGCAGCCGATGGCCATGATCGTCGTACCGGCCAACCTGCCTGCCGCGCCTGCCACCCGCCCGGTCGTGCTCGTGCTGTCGCTTCCTGCCGCGCTCATCGTGCGCTGCCCCGTCCTTGGGAGTATTCGGCCTTGAGTTCCTTGCGGGCGAGTTTGCCGTAGGCGGTGACCGGCATCGTCTCGACGAAGTGGATCTCCTTGGGCACTTTGTACGAGGCAAGCCCCGACTTACACAGCGCGGTCAGGCGCTCCTGCAGATCATCGGCACGGCTCACAGCCGCCGCGAGGTCTGCGCCCGACGAGTTGCCTCCATCCGGTCCGCCGCCTCCATCTGTACCGGCGGGAGTCTCCGCTCTTTCGATGACGGCCACGCCGATCTCTCCCCACTGCGGATCGGGCACGCCCACGACGACGGCTTGGGCCACCTCGGTGTCGGTGAGGAGGAGTTCCTCGATCTCACGCGGGTAGACGTTCGATCCGCCGGAGATGTACATATCGGACTTCCGGCCGGTGAGGAACAGAAAGCCGCGCTCGTCGAGGTAGCCGACGTCGCCGGTGTGGAAGACGCCGCCGGCGAAGGATTCGGCGTTGGCGTCGGGGCGGCCGAGGTATCCGGCGCACACGGTCGGTCCGGCCACGCAGACTTCACCCTGTTCGCCGGCGGGCAGCTGCGTGCCGGTCTCGTCGATGATGATGATCTCGACTCCGGTGCGGGCGCGTCCGCACGTCCCGATACCCGCGTCGTCGACGGGGATGGCTCCGTGATCCTCGGGGCGGAGGATCGTGATCGCTCCGGTCACCTCGGCGAGTCCGAAGTACTGGACGAGGCAGGGCCCGAGGCGGTCGAGTGCCCGGGCCTGGTCGGTCGCGAGCATCGGGGCTCCGGCGTAGATGACGCGCTCGAGGGTGTGGTCCTCGGGGCCGCGCCCGGTCGGGTAGCCGGCGGCGATGCGGTTGAGGATCGTCGGGACGGTGAAGGCGTTGGTGATTCCGTAGCCGTCGATGGCCGGCCACAGGGACTCCACGTTGGGTCTGCCACCTGGGTGGATGATCGACGGTGTGCCGCCGAAGACCTGACCGAGCATGTGGATGCCTGCCCCGTGCGACAGCGGAGCGAGGACGAGGGAGGCCCCGGTCTCATCCTCGTTGGGGAACAGGTCGCAGCGGTGATTCATCAGCACCGCGCCGAGGTGGCGGTGTGTGAACGTCGCGGCCTTGGGTCGGCCGGTCGAACCGGAGGTGAAGAAGTACCAGCAGGGGTCGTCCTCGTCGACCGCTGAGTTGACGGCCTCCGCCGGTGCGGCTCCTGCCTGGGCGGTGGGCAGCTCCCCGATCCACAGGACGGGGCCGGAGAAACCGGTGTCCTTGAGGGCCGTGACGAAGCCGGAGTGGGCGCGATCGGCGATGACGGCGGCGGGGGCCACCTCGGCGCTGATGCCCAGCAGCTCCTCGGTGGACAGGGCCGCGTTCGGTGGGGCGATGACGCCGCCGGAGCGCAGGATGCCCCAGAAGGACTGGATCACCTCGGCGTGGTTGGCCGAGACGAGGAGGACGGTGTCGCGGCGGCCGACGCCGCCGGATTGGAGGGCGGCAGCGAGCGCTTCGGCGCGGGCGTCGAGTTCGGACCAGGTCCAGCGCTGTCCGTGGTCGTCGTCGACGACGGCGAGGCGGTCGGGCAGACGTCGGGCGGTCTGGGTGAGGAAGTGGGAGACGTTGACCCCGCGCCGAGGTGTGGGCGTGAAGTCCTTCGCCGGTGAGGTCGGGGAGATCGCGCGCATCAGCGGACGCGCTCGAGGACGGAGGCGAAGTTCGACACGGCGGCGCCGCCCATATTGAAGACTCCCGCGAGGTCCGGGCTCTCGATCTGGATGCCGGGTGAGCGGCCGGTGAGCTGGGCGGCGGCCAGGGCGTGCATGGACACACCGGTGGCGCCGATGGGGTGGCCCTTGGCTTTGAGTCCGCCGGAGGGGTTGACGGGCAGGCGGCCGCCGACTTCGGTGGCTCCGTCGTTGAGCAGGGTGTGTCCCTGGCCGGGGGCGGCGAGTCCGAAGGCTTCGTATTCGAGGAGTTCGGCGATCGTGAAGCAGTCGTGGGTCTCGAGGAAGTCGAGGTCGTCGATGCCGATGCCGGCGGACTTCAAGGCCTGGTCCATGGCGGCGCGGGCTCCGGCCATCTCAAGCGGGTCGCGCTGGGACAGGGGCAGGACATCGTTGGCGTTGCCCATGCCGCGCCAGGTCACGGCCTGCGGGGCGGAGGCGGCGACATCCTCGGCGGCCATGACCAGCGCTGCGGCGCCGTCGGAGACCATCGAGCAGTCGGTGCGGCGCAGAGGTTCGGCGACGAAGGGGTTCTTCTCTGACACGGTATTGCAGAAGTCGAAGCCGAGGTCTTTCTGCATGTGGGCCAGCGGGTTGTGGGCTCCGTTGGCATGGTTCTTGGCGGCGATCTTCGCGAGGGTCTCCGAGTGGTCGCCGTACCGGTCGAAGTACTGGCGGGCGATCTCGCCGAAGACTCCGGCGAAGGATTTATAGTGCTCTTCCTCTTCCCGGAAACTGGCGCTCAGCAGCACCTCGTTGACGTCGTGGCCGGAGGCCTGAGTCATGCGTTCGGCGCCGATGACCAGAGCGGTGCGGTAGCGGCCGGCGGCGATGGAGTCGTGGGCGGCGAAGATGGCTGCGGAGCCGGTGGCGCAGGCGTTCTCATGTCGGTGGGCGGGGGTGCGGGCGAGTTCGGGGAACACGGTGCCCGGCAGTGCGGCTTCGAAGCCTTGGCGGGAGAGTCCGTTGTTGAATACGCCGACATGGATGACGTCGATGTCTGCCGGTTCCAGGCCCGCCTCGGCGATGGCGTCACGGGCGACGTCGGCCATCATCTGCGGCAGCGGGGACTCGGATCGGCCGAACCTGCCGTGGGACCAGCCGATGATTGCGGGCTGAGGCATGGACACTCCTTCGGGTACCGGGCTCGTGGGTGTCGAGCGCATGAAAGGAAGACATCGTCCCAGGTGATGGCCGTGAGAGACGTTCCCGACGGCCGCCTCGGCGACACTGTGACTTCCCTCTCAATACTCGCGGCACGTTCACAGCCTGGTCAAAGAAAATCCACCATATGGAACATTCGTCCGGTGGATCGACTCTTACGCGACCGCCACCAGCCACAGGCATCGGTGATCATTCTGGCCCGACTGCCCCGCAGGGGAACCCGACCGGAATGGCCACCTACCGCTCCGCAGGAGTCTCAATAGTCGCGCGCGGCCTCCACCCGCTCCGCATCTTGACGCTTTGCTGAACTCGATGGCGCCCACAACCCGATCGCCCTGGCAAGCGGCATGAGAACAATGCAGAACAGCAGACATCCCAGCCCCACCCACAGATTGCCGTACTCCATGACGAGAATCGGAAACAGCGCTGTAACCAAGCCTCCTCCGATGAAAGGACTGATGAACGGTCGGCTGAGGGCAAGGCCACGATAGCCGTTGGATCGCATCTTCGGATCCGCGGTGCGAAGCAGCAGCAGAGCAGTCGCCACGACTCCAGTCTGTGTGCCGAACTGCACGAGACCGTTCTCGAACCAGTCCCGTTTGAAGATCCGAGGCGCGAGGAAGAAGAAGATGCCCAAGCTGAGAACGGCCATCGTCAGCGAGATGACTGTCAATGCGATCCAGTTCTCAAGAATCACGGGTATCGACAGGCTCGCAACTGCAGACACCACGAGGAAGTCGAGAAACACTGCTGCGATCGCGTCGAGCGTCGACTTGTCGACGAGCCGATAGAGACTCGTGCGGGAGATGGCCAGGTGCACGACGAAACCACCGATCATCGCCAGCGGAAACAGCGGCATTCCCGTGATGATCGGGTCGAGGACTGTCTTGAGCCCGAAGCCGATGAGAATGGCCACGAGGATTAGGGCAAAGTGGAAGCCCAGAGTACTCAGGGATTGGGGACTCAGCCGGGTCACCATGTGGCCCTCGCTCTCTTCTTCGCCAAGTACATCGGACCCGCCCGCATCGGACTTCTCGCCCAGGTATTTGAGGTGTCCTCGCCGAGCACCGATATTGATCAAAATGGTCCCCATAAGAATGCCGAAGATGAGACTGATGGTGGCGGCACCCAACGCCAAGGAAGTTCCTTCCTCCCACCCCAATGCCGACCATGCCTGTTCCATACCGGCAGCCGTCCCGTGGCCACCCGACCAGGAGGCTTCGAAAATGGTGGAGAACAGTGGATTTGTCCCTGTTCCCTGCTCAAAGACCAGGAACAGCAGAAGACACGGAATCGCGACCTGCGCCGCCGTGCTGAACCATGCCATCCAAACGTGCGGCCCGGCATCCTCGGCGACTTCCTTGATGCGAGGCAGCTTCTGACCGAGCAGCATCGGTGCGAACACGACCGATATCAGGACTCCGGCCAGCCCGCTCCACGTCGCAGAGATTCCCTCCGACACCAGGCCCACGACATTAGGGCCGAGAACGAGTCCGATCACACCGCCCACGAGCGAGGCGGGGAGGAAGATCCTCCGCAGCAGTGGCACCCAGATCCGGAGAAGTACGCCCAGGACGAGCAGGACCCCCAAACCAGCCACTGCCATCAGCAGTACAGTGAGCCCGTCACTGTCGAATTCCATCATTTCCATATGTCTCAGCCCCTCAAGCGTTCAATGGCGGTGTGGTCGATCTGATGCGGTCGGTGTCCTGTCGCCAGGAAGTCGGCGATATGGGCTGACATCGCGGGGAGCAATGCCCAACCATGGCCGCTCCATCCTGTGGCAACGACGACGCCCTGAGTACCTGGGATGGCGTCGATGATCGGAAGTTGGTCGACTGAACCGGACTCGGCACGGGACGTGTCGACTCCGAGTCGATTCAGTGAGCCCAAACCAGGGAACGTCGCCTCCAGTTCGCGGATGCTTCCGGCCACGTTGCCTTCCACAGGTGTGCCGGACCCTGTTGCCGGGTCGAAACGTCCCCGCCACCCGCCGCTGAGTTGGATGACACCCTCGTTGTCGACCTTCACTGACAGAGTTCGGCTGTCGTGTCCGACCAGGTACGGACACTGAAACTCGTTCTCGGGACGCAGCCAGACGGCCTGCGGGTATGCCGTCCACGTCGGAAGTCTGTACCCAAAGCTCTCGGAGGTGAGTGATCCGGCCGTGGCATTGGTGGTGATCAGGACAGCCTGACTCGCACTGACGAGCCCCGACTGGGCAGCTTCTGCACCGTGGCGAGCTCCACCGCCCCTATCGAAGATGCGCACGACCGGATCGTGCTCAGTGATCTCCGCACCGGCTCTTCTGGCCGCAGCGGCATATGCAAGGGTGGTGTCCTGGTGGCCGGCGACACCGTCCAGGGGAGCGTACAGTGCACCCTGTATCGATGAGCTCGCCTGCGGAAGCCTCTCCTGCACATCCTCTGCGGTCCAGAATTCCGTGGGCACCCCCAAATCTGACTGAGTCGCTCGAATCGCCTCTGCCGCCACCATGCCTCCGCGCATTCCGACGGATTCCTTTTCGATCAGGTTCACACCCCCCGTCCGCACATAACCCGTCGGGCCTCCGAGTTCCTCGGCCAAGGACGGCCACAGCTGATACGCCTCGCTGATCAAGGGCAGTTCACGGATGTCACGGCGGTTCCCGCGCACTCCACGCTTGCCACCTCCACCTGACGCTTCCGCAGCGATCTCGCCGGCCTCCAAGACGCGGACACTGTGCCCGCGTTTTGCAAGGTGATAGGCCACAGCGCATCCATAGGCACCGGCTCCGACGATGACGAACTCGTAGACCACGAGATCAGCTCCCTTTCGATAATGAGGTTCAGATCACTCTCGAGTGTAGATTTTCCTCCAATCAGATTCAATAGGTAGAAAATTCTACATGGGAGAATGGGAGCGTGACCTTTAAGGAGATGACTGGCGACGCGCAGCAGGAGCCTCTGAGCCCGAGCGAGGAGAGAGTTGCCGAATTTGCGCAACGTGACCCCCTGCGCTTTGCCACGATCACAGCAGCAGAGATCGCCGCACAGACCATGACAAGCGACGCAACAGTCGCGAGGACTGCACGGAAGCTCGGGTACGCAGGAATCCGCGAGTGGAAACGTCTCTGTGCCGAAAACGTCGACCGCGCCATCGGCTTGGATTCGAATCTCCGGTCTCAGCTCTCACGTCTGCCTGAACGAGACGAGGAGGGAGGGCAGGCAATTGCCATCAAACGGATACTTTCGACGTCCGCCCGATCCCTCGTCGAACTTGGAGACCAGCTCGACACTGAGACCTTCGCCGAGGCTGTCAGAGCCATCTCAGAGGCTGGAAGAGCAACGACTTTCGGTCTTGGCACCGGATTTCACGCAGCCGAGTACTTGAGCCTCAGCCTTGAACGCGTCGGCATCCGCTCTCAGGCGACAACCGGGAGCGGCCACATGCTCGCCGATGTTTTCCCTCGCCTACAGCATGATGACGTCAGCGTCGTCGTCGCGCCTCGGCTGCTGACAGCTGATGTTCTCTGGCATATCGAAGAATCTCTCAAGCGATGCCATATAACTGTGCTCATCTCGTCGGCAGCTCCACCACGCAACCTCGCGAAGGGCCTGCTGCACCTCTCTTTGCCCAGCGGAGAGGACGCCTCGGTGAACCGCATGGTCTGTACGTTCGCTCTGATCGACGTGCTCGCTTACGAACTCGCCCGACTCGCCCCATCTCGCGCAGTCGAACGAAGCGCCGAAGTCCAGAAGATCCGCGACCGGTTGAATCGATCACGCAGGAAATAGCTATTGGACACGCGAGGTCCAGAACCCAGCCCTGGTGCAGAACGTCGATACGCGGCGGATCGAGCCAGATGCCGATATTTCGAGCCAGATGCCGATATCGGGAAAGGCACTGACGTCGAAGCTCACGGCAGCTTCATGGAGCGCAATCATCGATCCTGCGATCCTCGTACACCACGGACTTGGGCAGTCATTCTGGCCCGACTTTCTTGCCTGTGGGAATCCCGACCGGAATGACCACCTACGCCGCTGCACGACAGCCGAACGTCACCCACCTCAGCGTTCCCCTACTCCTCGAGACAACGACTGAGCGCCGAGGCCACTGTGTGTGCACAGTGGCCTCGGCGCTCAACCGTTGTTTCGGCGATGCGGCTGCAGCCCTCACCCCTGCGACGCCCATGTCTCAGGGGTGAAGACGAGACTCACCCCTTCAGGCGCGTCATCTCCGGGTCGAAGAGCGGCTCGGCCGTGACTGTGGCCGGCAGGCGCTTACCCAGGTACTCGATCTCGACCGAGTCACCGACGTCCAAAGTGTTCGGCAGCCACGCGTAGGCGATGGACTTCCCGATTGTGTACCCGTACGCCGCCGAGGTGACATAGCCGTCAGCCTTCGCGCCCGTGTCGCCGGCAGCGCCCGAATTACCGGCGCCCCCGACCACGTACACGGGCTCGTTGCCGAGCACCACATCGGAGGGCACGTCCAGGGTCAGGCAGGTCAGCTTCGTCGTCGCCCGCGCAGCCCTGGCCTCGAGCGCCGACTTGCCGATGAAGTCATCGGTCTTCGACGCCTTGACTGCGAACCCGAGGCCAGCCTGCACCGGCTCGTGTTCGCTCGTCATGTCAGTGCCGAAGGACCGGAAGCCCTTCTCCAGGCGCATCGAGTTGAAGGCCTCGCGGCCGCCGGCGATGATGCCGAACTCCTGCCCGGCCTCCCACAGCACGTCCCACAGCCGCGACCCGAGATCCGCCGAGGTGTAGATCTCCCACCCGAGCTCGCCGACGTAGGACAGACGCATCGCCGTCACCGGCACACCGCCGAGGACGGCAGGCTTCGTGCGGAAGTACTTGAGTCCCGCATCGCTGAAGTCTTCGTTCGTGACCTTCGAGATGACCTCCCGGGCCAGCGGACCCCACAGGCCGATGCAGCAGGTGCCCGGAGTCGTCTCCCGCACGGTCACCCACTTCGTTGGATCCGCCTCACTCTGATGCCTGGCCGCCCGCGAAATATAAGCGAAGTCGATGTTCGAGTTCGCACCCACCTGGTAGGTCTGCTCATCGAGGATCGCCACGGTGATATCACTCGTGATGCCGCCGGCCGCATCGAGCAGCAGCGTGTAGCTGACCGCTCCGGGCTTGCGCAGCATCGACGAGGTGGTCATCCCGTGCAGGAGTTCTCCTGCACCCGGACCGGTGACCTCGAAGCGCTTGAGCTGAGTCATGTCGAACATCGCCACCGAGGTGCGCGTCTTCCACGCCTCGGCGGCAGCGATCGGCGAATGATACTGATTCGCCCACGCGTCGCGTTCGGGAGCCGCCCACTCGGACGGCATCTCAGACAGCAGTGACGCGTTCGCCTCGAACCAGTGCGGCCTCTCCCAGCCATTGGTCTCGAGGAAGAACGCCCCGAGTTCCTCCTGCTGCCGCCGGAACGGACTCGAACGCAGATCCCGCGGGGAGACCCGCGGCTGCAACGGGTGGATGACGTCGTAGATCTCGACGAAGTTCTGCTGCGAGGTCTCGCTGACATAGTCCGGCGTTGTCAGTGCGTCTTCGAAGCGGTTGAGGTCGATGCCGGACAGGTCGGTCCGCGACTGTCCCTCGGCGATGAGTTCGGCCACCGCGCGGGCGATGCCGGCACCACGGGTCACCCACACCGCCTCGGCGACGAAGAATCCGTCGACCTGGCGCGACTGTCCGACCAGCGACCCTCCGTCAGGGGTGAAGGAGAAGATTCCGTTGAAGCCGCGCTGGATCTGAGTCTGAGCCAGTTCCGGCAGCAGCTCCTTCGTCGCCTCCCATTCAGGTGCGAAGTCCTCGGGCGTGAACTCGAGACTCGAAGGCATCTTCTCCGAGGTGATCTCGTCAGGATCGTAGGTCGGCAGCTCGTCGAGGTCGACGGGCATCGGACGGTGGGCGTAGGAGCCGATGCCGATCCGCTCACCCCATTCGCGGTAGTAGAGGTCTTTGTCCTGGTAGCGCAGGATCGGCGCCTGGGCACCCGCGGGCAGCTCGTTCTTCCCGATCAGGGACGGTGCTTCGGTAGTCCAGGCGAACTGGTGGCCCAGCGGCAGCAACGGAATCGGCGTGCCGACCATCTCCCCGATCTTCGGTCCCCAGAATCCGGCACAGGAGACGACGACATCGGCGGGGATCCGCTCCTCGCCGGCCATGACAGCGGTGACCTTGCCGCCCTTCGTCTCGATGTCGGTGACCGTGGTCCGATCCCGGAACTCGACACCGGCGGCCTGGGCGCGCTCGATGACGATCTGGGTGCCCTTCGCGGCCAGCGCCAGACCGTCACCGGGAGTAAGCAGACCGCCGAGGACCATGTCCCGATTGAGCATCGGGAAGAGCCTGGCGCACTCGTCGGCATCGATGATGTTCGCCTCGACACCGTAGGACCGGTTCCATCCGGCACGACGGTGGAGGTCCTGGAGGCGCTCATCGGTCGTCGCGATCTCGAGCCCCCCGACGGGCAGGAACGAACCCCGGCCGTCGGAGCCCTTGAGAGAGGTGAGCTTCTCGATCGTGTACTGCGCGAACTCGGTCATCGACTTCGACCCGTTCGAGGAGAAGACGAGTCCCGGGGCGTGCGAGGTCGACCCGCCGGGGATGTTCAGCGGACCCTGCTCGATGACGAGCGTGTTCTTCCAGCCCAGCTGGGCGAGCTCGTCGGCGAGGTTGGCACCGACGATGCCGGCTCCGATGATGACCACTCGAGGTGTTGCGTTCGGCACTGAGTTCTCCTTGTTGGTGAAAGTGGTGGAGGCTTTGAGTCGCAGTGGATGTCCGGGCGGAGCTCAGACGTCCAGAGCGGAGTATTTGGTTTCCGGTGCCCAGAAGATCGAAGCGATGAACCCGACCAGGGGGAAGATCGCCGCGATGAGCAGGGTGCTCGACACACCGAGGTAGTCGAGCGTGACCGGAAAGAGATAGGTGGCGCCGGCGGCACCGACCCGGCTGAACGCCGCGGCATAGCCGACTCCGGTGCTGCGGAAGCGGGTCTCGAACATCTCCGGGGGATAGACGTACTGGACGCTGTTCGACGCGGTGATGATGAGGACGAAGGCTCCGAACACGAGCAGTGTGAGCAGCGCAGGCAGATCGGACCACCCGCCGAGGAAGACGAGCAGGACGACCATGAGCGCGAAGGTCCAGTTGACGAAGGTCCGACGCGGCAGCAGCCACAGGAGCCACAGCCCCACCCCGGCGCCGAGGAGCTGAAGCGCGTTCATGAGCAGATCTGTGGAGAAGCCGTTGTTGAGGCCGAGCTCGTCGAGGACGGGCACGATGAACGTGAAGATCGCGAACAGCGGCCCCACCTGGCAGAACCAGAACAGCCCGGCATAGACGACGGTGCGCCAGTCGTTCTCCGCGAAGAAGTCCCGCAGTCGGGTCTTGACCACCTCGGCGGGGGCCGGCGGCAGGCAGTACTGCGGTCCGTAGTGGGCGGAGATGATCGCCTGCGCTTCCTCGGTGCGGCCCTGCGACTGCAGCCACCTCGGCGATTCGGGCAGGGTCATCCTGAGGATGAGGACCGCGAGTGCCGGGACCGCGCTGGTGGACAGCAGCATCCGCCAGGAGTCGGCGTCCCAGACATGGGCGACGACGAAAGCCGCGATGAAGCCGATGAACCAGAACGCGGCGATTGACCCCAGCAGGACGCTGCGATGCCGGCGCGGCGTGAACTCGGCCAACAGCGAGGTGCCGACGGCGTATTCGACACCGATGAGCAGGCCGAGCAGCAGCCGCATGGCCACGAGATCCCAGGTGCCCACGACGAAGAGCTGAGCCAAGGAGACAACGAGGAATCCGACGAGGTTCCAGAAGAAGACCCGCTTGCGACCGTAGCGGTCGGCGATGCGACCGAAGAACAGACCGCTGACGAAGATCCCGATGAGCGCGCTCGACGCAATGAGACCTTGTCCCAACGTCGACAGCCCCAGTTCGGCGGCCGCGGGTCCGACGGCCCCGCCGATGACTCCGAGGATGTACCCGTCGATGAAGATGCCGCCGAACGCGGCGATCGCCACGATGATGACGAGTCGGTTCAGAGGCGCCTCATCGACCGAGATGCTCCCCTGCCGGTCCCGGTTCCCACCGAGCTGCGCGGTGACAGCGTCACGTCGGTCGACGCCCCCGATGCCCTTCTGCTGTGTCATGTGGTCTCCTTCGACTCACGGAACGGATGTGCCTGCGCCCGCCGACTGGCAGACGCCGCCCGGCGTGTGGCCGCACCTGATGACTCAGGCGTCGATGACGAGGTCTGTCGTCGCCGTCGAGCAGCAGGGCAGGAATTTCCCTGCCTCGATCTCTCTGGCGCGGATCCCGCCCTGGTGGTTCATCTCGACCTCGCCGTCGAGCTTGACGATCTTGCAGGAGCCGCACATCCCCTCCTGGCAGTTCGCGGGGATCTTCACTCCCGCCTGCCTCGCGGTCTGCAGCACGTTCTCGCCGTCGCCGATGAGGACGTTGAGACCCGAGCGCACGAAGGACATCGTGTGCTCGCCCTCCCCCACCGTAGGCAGAGTCGCGGGATCGACGACAGCGACTTCGTCATCTTCTGAAGGCTCCGGCACCGAGGTGGACGCCTCGGTTGCGGCCGAACCCCGGGACCCAGCGTCGGACGCTGGCCCGGGAGCCGCCTCGGTGAGGGTGTCATCGACGTCGTCGAGACCGACGACCTCGATCTCGACCTCGTCCTCGACGGGCACGACCGCCTCGGCGTCCACGGCCTCGGTCGGCACACCGGTCGCCTCGATCGGACCGTCGGCATCGTACTCGGGTTCGTACATGTCCAGCGCCGCGGGCTGGGACTCGAAGTACTCCTCGGTCGACGACGCGATCTCCTCGGCGATCTCGCCGGCGATGGCGACCTCTTCGGCGTATTCCGCGCGGATCTCGCGGTCGCCGGAGAAGAACTCCATGAACACCGAGGTGTCGTCGACGCCGACGCCGCGCAGCAGCTCGGTCGCCGAGTTGAGGTAGCCTTCCGGCCCACAGGCGAAGACCTGACGGCCGTTCGCGTCCGGGACAAGTTCATCGAGCAGCTCCGCCGAGAGCCGGCCCGTCTTCCCCTCCCATTCCTCGTCGCACGCCCGATCGCCGAGGCAGTAGATGATCTTGATCCGGAAGTCCGCCTTCGCGAGGAAGTCGAGTTCCTCGGAGAAGGCGAAGGCGTCCGGAGACGCACCGTGATAGAGGAGGACGACATCGGCCTGGCCCGGCAGCGAGTGCACGGTGCGGACCATCGACATCAGCGGGGTGATCCCGGCTCCCGCCGCAAGCAGAAGGAACCGCGCGCGGCGGTCGTAGTCGGCCAGGTGGAAGGCTCCGACGGGGCCGAGCATCTCCAGGGTCGTGCCGGGACGGATGTTCTCATGCGCCCAGGGTGAGACCTTCCCCTTGGGGTCGCGTTTGATCGTGATCGAGAACGTCCACGGCTCGGTCGGGGCGCTCGAGATCGAGTAGCTGCGCGAGGCCGGCTCGGCGTTCGGACCGTCGACGGGGAAGTCGATGTTGATGTACTGCCCCGAGCGAAAAGCCAGCGGTGCACCGTCCATGCGACGGAACACGAAGACCATCATTCCTCCCGCCTCGGGGATGGTCTCCACACACTCGGCCGTGAACTCCTGCGGATGCCACGGGCCCAGCGCGGTCGCGGCTCCGGCAGGACCCGCAGCACTCGAGAGCACTCGATTCCACGGCATCTCCAGACCCCGGACGCGCTGAGCCAAGGGCAGTGAGGGCACTGCGGAGGATCTCATCCCACGTGCTCCCGCATCCGCTGCACGTACCAGTTGATGAAGGCCTCGACCTGGTATTCGCTCTTCATGTACGGACCCTGCTCGTAGAACGGGCTGGACGCGCCCTGCTGGCAGAGTTCGACGAAGGCCTTGTCCTGCAGGTTCGTCTGCTTCCATGTATGAGTGAGCGTCTCGAGGTCGTAGTCGACGCCTTCGACAGCATCGTCGGCGACCAGCCAGGTGGTGCGCACGAGCGTCTTGTCCGCACTGATCGGGAACGCTGCGAAGGTGATGACGTGGTCGCTGAGCAGGTGGAACCACGAGTTCGGCTGCAGGTGCATCGAGCAGCGGCCGAGACGGAAGTCGGGCAGGTCGCCCAGCAGCTTCTTCGACAGGCGGCGCCCGTCGGCGGAGAAGGACTCTCCCTGGCCGTCGAGGGACTCACGGGAGATGCGGATGCCGCCGACGCGGGTGTCGAGCTCTTCGAAGACCTCGTACGGCAGACCGTAGCGACGGCAGCGGTATTCCAGGGAGGCCTGGGCCTGCTGGTTGCGGTCCCACACGTCCTCGAGGTGAGGCGGGATGGTCTCGTCGGTCAGTCCCCAGGTCGGGAACAGCGAACAGGCGAGTTCGGGGTGGCCGTCGCAGTGGTAGCACTCGCGATTGTTCTCCATCACGAGCTTCCAGTTGCCGTCCTCGACGATGTTCTGTTGGTAGGCGACTTTCGTCTTCGCGATCTCGTGCGGGGCGACGTAGGGTTCGAAGATCTTCGCCGTCTCGTGGAAGTCCGTCGGCGGTTCGTCGGCCAGGCAGATGAAGACGAGGCCGGCGGCGATCTTGCCGTGCGCGCGCTTGAGCGAGTAGCAGGACTTGTCGAAGGTCATCTCCCCCGGCGCCGAGGCGTGGATGAGGTCGCCTTCGGGAGAGTAGGTCCACGAGTGGTACCCGCAGACGAGGTTGCCCGTCGTGCCCTTCAGCTCAGTGAGCACGCGGGCACCGCGGTGGCGGCAGACGTTGTGGATGACGTTGACACCATCGTCGTCGTTGCGCAGCACGATGATCGAGTACGGACCGTAGTCGAGCGTGACGTAGTCGCCCGGCTCGGGGATCTCCGCGACGCTGCAGGCGAAGACCCAGTGCCGTCCGAAGATGGCCTGCATGTCGAGGTTGAATACGTCGTCATCCGTGTAGAAGGGTGCCTCGAGCGAGAAGCCGTCTCGACGGGTGTCGAGTCGGACTCGGAGTTCATCGAGCTTCTCCTCGGTGAAACCGGCAGGGAAGCCCTTCTTCGTCGGTGCCAGATTGGTAACGGTCAACTGTCATCTCCCTTGATGTCTGCCATTCGCGGCCTCATGGTGCTGCTGTGCTGGTGCTCCGGAGGTCGCCACAACCACTGCGTTCGGGCTCGGTGAGCTCGATCACGGATGACACATTAGCGAGCTTCATCCTGCAGGAAAAGCGCGAGTTTTTGTTTCGTATCGTGCGGTATCACTGCATAATTGACGTCATGATCGATCCGCGTCTGACTACGCTGCGCACCTTCGCCGAATGCGGCACCATCGCGGCCACTGCCGAGCTCACCGGGTACTCCCCTTCGGCTGTGTCCGGACAGCTGCGGGATCTGCAGCAGTCGCTGGGAATGACCCTGCTCGTCAAAGACGGACGCAGCCTTCGCCTGACGTCGACCGGCCGCTATCTGGTGCGTCGCTCCGATGCCCTCACGGCGATGTGGGAAGACATTCGCGCCGGTGCACTCAGCGCCGGGGATCAGGCCCCGAAGCATTTCGGCATCGGCGGCTTCTCGACCGCCTCGTCGAACCTCCTCGCTCCGCTCGCGGCGAACCTGCGCAAGAGCCACTCGGAGGTCAGCGTCCACGTGGTCGAAGCGAGCCCGACCCGCTGTTTCGAACTCCTCGTCGCCGAACGCATCGATCTGGCCGTCATCGTGTCCATGCAGGGTCATGTGCAGGTTGAAGAGGACACGCGCTTCGAAAGTGTCGACCTCCTCGATGACCCGCTCGACGTCATGGTGCCCTCCGACCACCCAGTTGCCGGCCGGGAGTCGGTGACACTGAGCGAACTCGCGGGAGAGGAGTGGATCACGGCGGGCCCGGGATCGCCCTATCACTCGCTCTTCATCGCTGCCTTCACGGCGGCGGGGGTGACACCATCGGTGGCGCACGAGTCAGCCGAGTGGGAGACCTCGGCAGCCCTCGTCGGGGCGGGCATCGGAGTCAGCCTGCTGCCGCGACTCGCGAGTCTCGCCGGCGAAGACAACGTCAGGCGCGTTCGCCTGACAGGATCCGGTCGACTGAGCCGGAAGATCATCGCCGCCATGCGGGCAGGCAGCCGCAGATCCCCGCTGATCAGGGATTCCCTTCAGCATCTGCGCACGACCTCGCAGTACATCCTCTCGACACGTCTCCGCGAAGATTCCTAAGCGACAGGGAAGGGTCCGGGCCGAGCCGGGAGGAGTCCTCGGTGGGGTTGACAGAGTTCGTCGACGACGGCGAGACTGCAGCTACGTCTGATAACAGACTGATATTTCAGGTGAGTCGCCCGACCCGCCTGCCTCTCTGAAATCCCGCATCTTCGCGCATATGGAGGCTCAACGATGAGCAATAAGGCAATCAGCTACGCAGGTCCCGGAAAAGTCGAAGTCGTCGACACCGAGTACCCGGACTTCGTCCTCAAGGACGGGCCCGGCGTCAACCCCGCCAATGTCGGCCGCAAGGTCGACCACGGTGTGATCCTCAAGACCGTCGCCACGAACATCTGCGGCTCCGACCAGCACATGGTCCGGGGGCGGACGACAGCACCCGAAGGCCTCGTGCTCGGCCACGAGATCACCGGCGAGGTCGTCGAGGTCGGCCGTGACGTCGAATTCGTCAAGGTCGGCGACCTCGTCTCGGTGCCGTTCAACATCTCCTGCGGCCGCTGCCGCAACTGCATCGAGCGCAAGACCGGGATCTGCCTCAACGTCAACCCCGACCGTCCGGGTTCGGCCTACGGCTACGTCGACATGGGAGGCTGGGTCGGCGGCCAGGCCGAGTACGTGCTCGTGCCCTACGCCGACTGGAACGTACTGAAATTCCCGGACAAGGACCAGGCGATGGAGAAGATCCTCGACCTCACGATGCTCTCCGACATCTTCCCGACCGGCTTCCACGGTGCCGTCAGCGCGGGTGTCGGTGTGGGCTCGACGGTCTACGTCGCCGGTGCGGGTCCGGTCGGAATCGCCGCGGCCACCTCGGCGCATCTCCTCGGTGCTGCCTGCGTCATCGTCGGTGACCTCAACGAGGACCGCCTGGCGCAGGCTCGTGCCTTCGGCTGCGAGACGGTCGATGTGTCGAAGGGCGACCCGAAGGATCAGATCGAGCAGATCCTCGGCGAGCCTGAGGTCGACTGCGGAATCGACGCCGTCGGCTTCGAGGCCCGCGGACACGGCAAGGACGCGAGCCACGAGGCACCGGCAACGGTGCTCAACTCGCTCATGGACATCACGCGGGCCGGCGGCAGCCTGGGCATTCCCGGCCTCTACGTCACCGGCGATCCGGGTGCACCCGACGAGGCGGCCAAGGAAGGATCGCTGTCGATGCGCTTCGGCCTCGGCTTCGCGAAGTCGCATGTCTTCGTCACCGGCCAGTGCCCGGTGATGAAGTACAACCGCGGGCTGATGCAGGCGATTCTGCATGACAAAGTCTCCATCGCGAAGAACGTCAACGCCACCCCGATCCGCCTCGAGGATGCCCCGCAGGGCTACGCGGACTTCGATTCGGGTGTCGCGAAGAAGTTCGTGCTCGACCCGCACGGCCTCATCACAGCCTGAGGTTTCGTCACGGCCCGAGGCTTCAACACTGCCTGAGGTTTCGTACCCGCCTGAGGTGGCGTCACCCCTGCTACCTCGTCGCAGCCTCAGGCCGTCGTCCCAATCTCAGGCACCTCAGACTCACGTTCCGCTCGTGCCTCTCTCATGGCTGCGAGACGAGAGTGGAACGTCGAGAACTCGAAGCCGCCGCTCGACCCGTTCCCTTCGAGGCGCGGGCCCGCCGCCCGGCTGCCGAGAAGTGGTCGCAATCGGATACTTTCAATGACTCCGAAGTATCCGATTGCGACCACTATCTTCGTTCAAACGCTGCTGGTGAGCCGCCTCTACGCAACTGCACCGCGCGTTGTCTGGGCGATCCACGGCGGTTTCGTCGCGTGAAACGCCGTGGAATGACCAGGCCACGCTCGCGTCCGCGCCCATGTCATGCATGACTCCTGTGGGTGGATCGAATCGAGAAAGGCGTTCGGAGGCAGAGCCTGCGCGTGTTATGCCGAGCTCCGCCTCCGAAGGCGATGATGGATCCGAACTACCGCGCGAGGGGTTCCCGCGGCTCCTCATCACCAGGTCGTGGATCGCGACCTGCAGCGGCTTCGTGAGATAGGTATTCCTCCGCTCCGATGACATCGGTCTCACGATCGATCGCCTCGAGCCGCCTCGCCTGAGGAACCGCCAACCACAGGGCAATGAACACGGCAAGAATCCCACCTGTCAGCTTTCCTCCCAATATCGCCACAATCATGCTGGGCTGGAAGTTCGCCGTGAACGCAAGATGGTCGCCGACAAGGAACGCCGAACAGACGGCGAACGCAATCGTGAGCACTTTTTCCTTGGGCGGCATCTTGCTCACGATCCGGAACAGCGCCAGAATGTTCGCAGCTGCCGCAAGGAACCCGCTCATTCCTTCCTTGGACATCCCAATTCGATGCCCCAGAGCCTCGAGGGGTTTTTCCAAACCGTGTCGGATAGCCCACACCATCGGGAACGCTCCCGAGAGCATGACTCCGATGTAACCAGCGATCTCGAGAGCCCTGAACTGGTCGTCGGCGTCGGCGATGAACGGGTCCAACGGCCATGACCCAAACACCGTCGAGAAGATCCCAGTGAAGTATTCGACAATGGCAACCGCCAACGCCGCAGTGAGCACCATCTCGAGTCCACGCCCGAAGATCAAGAATGCCTTGATTGTCGCTCCCGTGAAGAATCGCAGAGCTAACGCCAGGAGCAGCATGATCACAGCCAGCGGCAGAAGGTTGAGCAGAATTTCTCCTAAGGGAAGATCGAAAGGAGCCGTACCCTGCCCGGATGTGTTGATGTCCTCCCGGACCAGAACACCTGTTGATGACAAGATGAGGCATGCAGCGAAGACTGCGAACGGGATCGCCAGCAGGCCCGACATGACACCAAGTGCCAAATACTTATGATCGCGAACGTCGATGAGTGCCAACCCGACAGGGATGGAGAAGACGATCGTCGATCCCGCTGTGAAGCTCGCAACGAAAGCCATGATCCATGCACTGTGGGAGTCTGCGAGTTCGAAGGCAAGCTGGTAGCCGCCCATGTCACCGGCGATGAAAGTGCCGGCTGCCAACGCAGGATCCGCATGCATCCAGGCATACAGTGGAGCGGCGGTGTGGTTGATTATCTGGACAAGCACCGGAACCATCACCATCACTCCTCCGACAGGGAGGAAGATGTGACCGATTGCGAGAATGCCCTCTTTGAATTCCTTTCCCAACCCGGAGGCTGGCTTCGAGATGTACGCTCCTGCTCCGATGAGCACGAACGCCATCATGATATAGATAACTATTTGACCAACGACTTCCATGTCGTCTCCTCAGACTTCAGGATCCGCTGCATGCGAGCAGCAGATCAGGCGAGCAGTGCCCGGGTGTGGTCGTTGAGGAAGATACCGTTGGGGTCGAAGCGTCGGCGGATGTCGACGAATTTCTCAAATTCGGGATAGATGCGCGCGATGCGTTCTCGCGTCATGAAATGGATCTTGCCCCAATGCGCGCGGGCGTCGAATTGACTGAGCACCGCGTCAACATCCCGCAGGTAGGGCCAGTAATTCGTTCCCGGTGCACCGGAGACGGAGACGACCGTGGTGTCCCGATGGTAGAAGGGAGACAGGAGTCCCTCGTCTCCTTTCACCCAGCGAACCTCGATCGGGTATTCCTGATCTGGGTGGACGTCCCGAATGAGATCTTGCACCGCCTCGACAGCAGCACGCCCATGTTCCCTGGGTACGTAATATTCAAGCTCATGAAACGGGATCATGAATCCGCCGGGATAGATTCGGTAGGAACGGTCGCGCCGGGAGCCTTCCGTGTGATCGGCATCAGTATCGTCGACATCGACGGCATTGTAGCGCTTGGTGTAGCTGCGGTTGACCATCGATTCGCCTTCGGGAGTCGGCAGTTCGTACAGTGCCGCTGAGGCGTCCTGCTGACACCAGAGGAAAGAATAGTGGCGATTGCCGTCAATATCCTCGTCCCAAGTTGAAACAGTCTGCGACCAGGTTGGGTAGGTGATCCGCTCCTGCAGGTAATAGCGGTCGACGACCTGCAATTCAACCTCCAGGAAGATGCCGAGGGTGCCCAGTGCAACCTGCGCAGCACGCAGCTCGTCGATCTGGTCCTCACCGATTTCGACGATTTCACCGTGGCCGTTGACGAGGCGCACCCATCGCAGGCTGGCCGAGAAGCTGCCGAGATCGATTCCCGATCCGTGCGTACCGGTCGAGATTGCGCCCGAGATCGATTGCTTATCGATGTCGCCCTGATTCGACAATGCGAACCCGAGGTCCCAAAGGTCACCGCCGATCTCGCTGATAGGAGTGCCGCCTCGTACCCGGGCGCGCTTCGCTTCAGCGTTCACTCCCGTGACGCCGCTGAGTCCGGAGAGGTCGACAAGGATTCCACCGGTCTGAACGAGCGGGGTGAAGGAATGGCCAGCTCCCACGACGCGAATCTGCAGGCCCTCGCGGATCGCGAATCTGACGATGTCAACAACTTCGTCGTCAGTGGTCGGGCGCACAGTGAACGCCGGTGTTGCTGTCTGGTTCCCTCCCCAATTTGACCACGGCTTATGGGTGTCGCAGTCGACAGTCGGCAGGGTGTGGGCGGTGTCAATGGTCATGACGATACTTCCTTGTATTCGTGAGTGAATCTATTGGTTTTGCCTCGGCGGAGCTATCCGGCGAGATGAAAAAACGAGCAATCGGCTGGCGACTCAACCGCCGTAGTTGTGCATGACGTGCTTCGTGCGAGAGAAGTCATCGATGGCATAGAGCGAGAGATCTCGCCCGTAACCGGAGCCTTTGAAGCCACCCCAGGGCACTTCGCAGGCCAACGCAAGGTGCGAGTTCACCCAGACCGTACCGAAGGCGAGGCGCTTGGGTGCAGTCACCGACCGCGCAGCGTCCTTCGTCCACACTGAAGCGGCCAGACCATACGGAGTCTCATTGGCTCGGGAGTACGCTTCCTCTTCCGTGCTGAATGTTTCAACGGAGACAACGGGACCGAACACCTCCTTCTGGGTGATATCAGAACCACGTGGTGCGTCGACGACGAGAGTCGGTTCGATGTAGTACCCCGGGCCGTCAATCGCTGAGCCACCGACGGCGAACCGGGCTCCCTGTTCGCGCGCCCGTTCGAGTGCAGCGATCACACGTTCGTAGTGATCCCGAGAGATCATCGATCCGACCTCGACTTCGTCTCCAGCACCCGGAGCCCCGACAGTGATCCCGGAGATCTCGCGAGTCAGGATCGCTGTGAGTTCCTCGGCGACAGACTCATCGACAAGTATTCGGCATGCCGCTCCGCATTCCTGTCCGGCGTTCCAGAACCCGGCATTGCGAACTCCAGCGGCAACAGCCGCCAGATCTGCATCCGCGAATACGACGACAGGCGCTTTGCCGCCGAGCTCAAGGTGGACGCGCTTGAGCGAAGCAGATGCAGTGGCCGCCACAGCGCGTCCGCTTCCAACACTGCCAGTCAGAGCCACGAGGTCAACATCCGGATGCTCGGACAACCGCTGGCCCACGACCGGTCCATACCCAGTGACGATGTTCAAAACCCCGGCCGGGATCACCTCAGCGATGAGCTCAGCCAGCCGCAGAGTGGTCAGCGGAGTCTGCTCTGACGGTTTGAGAACCAACGTGTTGCCTGCGACGAGGATCGGGGCGATCTTCCACGCAGCCATGAGCAGAGGATAGTTCCAAGGGGTGACGACACCAACGACGCCCACCGGTTCGCGAAGGATCATCGATGTATGTCCCTCTGCGTAGTCGCCGGCCGCCAGCGAAGTGAGCGTCCTACCGGCCCCCGCAGCGAATCGGAATGTGTCGATTGCGCTGGCGATATCATCGGTAGCAACCGCGTCAGGCTTGCCTGTGTTCAACGCTTCCAACCGGCTGAGTTCCTCGGCATTGGCCGCGATGACATCAGCAATTGCGTGCACGCACTCGGAACGTTCCCGCGGCGTCGTTTCGGCCCATTCCGGCAGAGCGGCGCGAGCAGCGATCACGGCACGGTCAACATCCGAGGTCGTTCCCGCCGGCACAGAGGCGATGGCATCGCCCACTGCGGGATTCTCGAGTTCAATGCGCTCGTCACCGTCGCTGTCAACGAATGAGCCATCGATGAAATGACGCAGAGGAGGAAGTGGGGGATTCAGGACTTCAGCCGACCGGCGGACTGAAAATCTGTGTGACTGGGTCGTCATTGCTCTCCAATTCTGATGCCGAGCGCATAGGCGCGCGGTGCCGTCAGCTCTGACGGTCTTGGAAGTATGTAACCAGATTCAAAGCCTTGAAGCAATAACCTTTAATTTTAATGTTTAAAACCCGAGCAGAGTACTCGGATCACGAAGATGCTCGGCTGATCGGCGCTTAAGCTATGCCGGTGTTGCGGACAAATAGGTGCCAACCGGCGTCGGCCGTCGGGCCGACATTGATCGCAGTGGAGTCCCACGACGCGAATTCGTTCGTGCTGACGAGGTCCCCGGGCAAGTGGTCGGCAGAGTTCGATGCGATCACCCTGTTATCGGAGTTGATGAGCAGAGCAGAGCCGGACAACGCCCCGTCGACATCGGCAAGTGTCGCGGATGACAATAGGTAATCTTCGAAGTGGGATGCGTGGATATCTGCTCCAGCAACTGCAACATATGCTCCGCCGACAACGATCGGCAACGCGAGAGTCACTGTAGACGTATTGGTTCCTCCGAAGTCCACATATGGCCCTGTAACAGACATTCCGCCTGAACTCAGCGGGCGCGTGAACCAATCACGGTCGGCATAGTCATAGAAGTGATCGCGGGACGGATTCAGGCTGTGGGCGACAAACTCAAGCTCACGACTGTTCTTGAATCGCCACCATTCAATCCAGAACTGACTGTCCTGCAGATATCCGTTTACTGAGGCGATCCCAATTCCGTCGATAACGCCAGCATGATCATTCAGTACCGACTGCAACAGATCGCCCACACTGCTCAGGTCTTCACGCTGAGGCGGTCTGTCCCGGGAAATGCTGTCGAGGTGCCGTTCGGTCCGATCTCGGACAAGAGAAAGGCCTCCAAATGCAGAACGCAAGCGTGCACCCACCGCGGTGGCGATGACATCCGGCTCGATGTGATTGTGTTCCATGACGTTGTTGGCCCTTCTCTCAACTCGTCAGTGAGCAGACACTCTTAGGTGCGCATCGATGAGCACTCGAGCCTCTCGGACGAAATGATCCTGCGCGTACATCTGAGCGGAATCAGCATCCCGCTCGGTGATCGCCTGCACGATCTTGGCGTGGTCGGCAATAGATTTCTCGTTTGAGCCGCCATTATCGAGGTCCCACCTCAAAGATGCCAGCTCGCCGAGCAAAGGAACTATGGTGGTTGCCAAGCGAACCGACTGACCGATCACTGCGATCTCAATATGGAAACGGCTGTCTGCGCGCCTGCGCGCACTTAATGATTCTGCCGTCACGAAAGCATCTGCCCGAGCATGGAGACGCTCGAACTCGGACTCGAGTCCACGTTTGGCCGCGAGCCTGGCCGACATCCCGGCTGCTGCCGCGCATGCATCACCAAGGTCACGCAAATCGTCGACGCTTGCCGACCGAAGGCGCTCTAGAGCACGGTCAGCACCCTGATTCTGAGAATCGCAGATGTAGCTGCCGCCCCCACGGCCCCGCCGTGTTTCAACAAGTCCACGATCACGAAGCTTGGACAGCCCCTGCCTGAGGGTCACCGTGGATACGCCCAGGAGCTCGGCGAGCTTGACCTCTGTGGGAAGTCTTTCGCCGTCGCTGAGAAGCCCAACAGTCACAGCCAGCTCCAATTGCTTGACGACCCCGTCGGCTAGGCCATCGACATCAGTTGGGACCATTCGCCCCAGCCCATAAGGAAATGAACCGTCGCCGAATGTCTGCATACCCTCCATTTAACCATTCGGCTATGAAGACAGATCGCGAGAAAGAGACGACCCAACCGTGACCACGGCACGTGCCGACCACTCGGCACCTGAGCAAGACTCGTTGCATGGCAGAAATGACTGGCGGGATCCGACTCAATTGCATAAGAACCACTGATTTTGAGGATAGTCCCTTCCAACAGTCGCCATTCACCAATCGAGCAATACCCATCTTGACCCTTTCGATGCATGCAACATACGATCGGGCTATGCAGACCACTCCCGACTCCCCGCCGCCCACGCTCCTCGAACGCCTCCGCGCGAAGATCACGAGCGGCGAGCTGGAACCCGGGAATCCACTCTCCGAAGTCTCCCTCGCCCAGGAGTTCGATGTCAGCCGCACGCCGATCCGAGAGGTCCTCAAACAGCTCCAGCTCGAAGGACTCATCGAGATCCGCCCCAAGGTCGGCACCTTCATCCGGGAGCCCAACCGGCGTGAGATCGTCGAGCTCTTCCAGCTCAAAGAGGTGCTCGAAGGTTTGGCCGCGGCGCTCATGGCTCGCCGCGGACCGTGCCCCGAACTCGATCAGCTCGAGGACATCGTCGCCGCCTCCGAGGTCTCCTCGAAGGCCGGCGATACTGACACCTATGCCTCCCAGGTCCAGGACTTCCACCAGACCCTCGTCGACGGTGCCGACAACACCAAACTCGTCGAGCAGTACGACCGCCTGATGAATCAGCTCGCCTACTTCAGGCTCGTGCGCAAGACGCTCAAGCACCCGGGACGAGCCGTCGACTCGAGCCGAGAACACCGCCAGATCCTCACGATGATCCAGGACAAGGATCCGTTCGGAGCGGAGACGACGATGCGGGCACACGTATTCGCGTCGACACAGGAACTCCTCGTCCCCCCGACGCAGACGACGCTGTCTCTCGACCGCGACTCCTGACGAACTCGCGCACGACAACGGGGCCAGGAACCTCTTCAGGTTCCTGGCCTCGTTTCGTGCTGCTGCCGGCGATTCACCGTCCAATCTCAATGGACCGACCACCTCAGTGGACCGCCCGCCTCAGTGGGCACCCCACCGCAGCGGTCCGCCCCGCCTCAGCGGGCGAACCCCACCGAGGAGGCCACTGCACCCCTCACCGGAAGTTCGGGACCACCTCGTCGATGAAGAGCTGCAGCGAGGCCTTCTTCTCATCATGGCTCAGCGCATTGTCCGACCAGAAGCTGTACTCGTCGTAGCCGAGGTCCTCGTAGTGGCGGATTCGTTCGGTCACCTCGGCGGGGGTGCCGATCATCGCCGACTTGTGCAGCGACTCGAGTTCGAACTCGGGACGGTCGGCGAAGTTCTCCTCCGGCGTCGGATCGAGGAAGCCGTCGACCGGGTCCTTCTTCCCGAACGCCCACGACGAGAACGTGCGGTAGTACTTGTTGACCCCGGCGGCGCCGACCTTCCAGCCCTCCGGCTCCTCCGGCGAGTGCACATAGGTGTGGCGCAGCACCATGATCTCCGGGCGCTTCTCCACCTCAGGGTGAGCGGCGAGCGCCGTGTTGAACTTGTTCATCAGGTCCTCGACCTCGCGGTCGTCTTTCATCAGCGGCGTGACCTGGACGTTGCAGCCGTTGGCGACGGCGAAGTCGTGGGTCTCGGGGCTGCGCGCGGCCAGCCAGATCGGCGGAGTCGGCGTCTGCACCGGCTTCGGCACAGCCGTCGAGACCGGGAACTGCCAGTGCTTGCCCTCATGGGCGTAGTCGCCCTGGAGCAGCTTCTGCATCGCCGGAACGAGTTCGCGCAGGTACTCCCCACCGTCAGCGGCAGGCATCCCGTCGGCCAACCGGTTGAACTCGTACTGGTAGGCACCGCGGGCGATGCCCACCTCGGCGCGACCGCCGCTGAGCACGTCGAGCAGCGCCACCTCGCCGGCGGCACGGATCGGGTGCCAGAACGGGGCGATGATCGTGCCCGATCCCAGCCGGATCGTCGAGGTCTGCGCGGCCAAGTAGGCCAGCTGCGGCATCGGGCTCGGCGAGGAGACGTACTCCATTGAGTGGTGCTCGCCGATCCAGACGGTGCCGAATCCGCCGGCCTCGGCGATCTTGACGAGTTCGACGAGGTTCTTCCAGTGATCTTCGGGACTGATCGAATCGTCCCAGCGTTCCATGTGCAGGAAGAGTGAAAACCGCATGATGGCTCCTTACAGTGTTTGTTGCAGTGTCGTTTGTTGCAGTGTTTGTTGATGAGTGCGGAGGCATCCGTGCCTCCACTGCGTTCTAGTTCGCTTCTTCGCGTTCGGCGATCGTCGTGTTCGTCCGTGACCAGAGGTCCTTCTCGACCTCGCGGACGATCACGGTGATGTTCTCGTCCGCGGCGCCGGTCGTCGACGCGGCCGCCTCGTGGACTCCGGCGATGAGCGCGCGCAGCTGTTCGGGGGTCCGTCCCCGCGCGATCGAGATGTCGATGAGCGGCATCGGTTCACCTCCCCAGCACGAAGGGATCGGCGACCGGGCCCTCATCGGTGTTGATCCACACGCTTTTGAGCCGCGTGTACTCGTGCATCGACTCGAGCCCGTGCTCGATGCCCACACCGGAGTTCTTGAACCCCTGACGCGGGGACATCGGCGACATCGCCCGATACATGTTGATCCACACAGTGCCCGCATCGAGGCGTTGGGACATCCGCATCCCGCGGGCCAGATTCTGCGTCCACACGCCGGCGGCCAGCCCGTATTCGGTGTCGTTGGCCAGCCCGAGCACCTCCTCCTCGGTGTTGAAGGGCATGATCGCGGCGACCGGTCCGAAGATCTCCTCCTGGCAGATCCGCATCTCGTTCGTCGTCTCCGTAAGCACCGTCGGTTCGAAGAAGTACCCCGGCAGGCCGACGTCGGGACGCTTCCCGCCGTGGGCGATCCGTCCGCCCTCACCCTCGCCGAGGCGGACGTACTCCTCGACCTTGTCCCGCTGAGACTCGAAGGCGAGCGGTCCGAGTTCGGTGTCCTCGGCCATCGGATCGCCGATGACGATCGAGGCGGCCCTGTTGGTCACCTTCTCGAGCAGTTCGTCGTAGACCCCACGCTGGACGAAGACCCGGGAGCCCGCGATGCAGGTCTGCCCGGCGGCGGCGAAGATCCCGGCGATGACGCCCATCGCCGCGTTGGACACATCGGCGTCGTCGAAGACGATGTTCGGGGATTTTCCGCCGAGTTCGAGGGTTGAGCCGATGAAGCGACCGGCCGCGGACTGGGCGATGGCCGAACCCGTGCGCGTCGATCCGGTGAAGGAGATCTTCGCCAGCTGCGGTGCGTCGACGAGGGCCTGTCCCGCCTCGGCGCCGAGACCGGTGACGACGTTGACCGCGCCGGCGGGGAAGCCCGCCTCATAGGCGAGTTCGGCCAGGCGAAGGACCGTCCGCGAGGTGTATTCGCTCGGCTTGATGACCGTGGTGTTGCCGGCCGCCAACGCCGGGGCGAGCTTCGAGATCGTCAGCGTCATCGGCGAGTTCCACGGCGTGATGAGGCCGACGACGCCGAGGGCCTCGCGCTGGGTGAAGTTGATGACCTCGGGCGAGTTCGTCGGGATCTGCGAGCCCTGAACCTTGTCGGACAGCCCCGCGTAGTAGTAGAGGTACTCGGGCAGCCCCTGCAGCTGTCCCTTCATCTCGCGCAGCAGCTTGCCGTTGTCCTGGCTTTCGAAGTGGGCGAGCTCGTCGGCGTTCTGCCCGATGAGGTCACCGAAGCGGCGCAGCAGATGTCCGCGCTGAGTCGGCGTCGTCCGCTGCCAGGCCGTGGATTCGAAGGTCTTCTGGGCGGCCTCGACGGCGCGGGCGATATCGGCGTCGGTGCCGCGGGCGAAGGTGTAGAGGGTCTCGAGCGTGGCGGGGTTCGTACTCTCGAGGTACTCCCCACCGGCCGGGACGTGGTGTTCCCCGGCGATGAAATGGTCGAGTCGCGTAGTCATCGTCGACTCCCTTCTGTGTGGTGGATCAGGGCGCGGTGGTGGATCGGGATGCTGTGCCGGCACCGGTCGCGGTGCTGTCGATCAGCGCACCGAGGTGGCCCGCAAGCACCTCGGCGTGGGTGACGGGAAGCATGTGGCGGGCTCCCGGGACGACGACGACCCGCGTATCGGGGATCCGCTCAGCCAGACGCCGGCTCATCTCCGGGGTCGATCCCGGGTCGAGTTCGCCCGTGATCGCCAGGGTCGGCGCGGTGATCTCGCCGAGGCGGGGCGCGAGCTCTCGATCTCCGGTGGCGAAGACCGCGTAGGCGTGCCGATAGGAGACGGGATCATTGGCGAACAGCACCGGCCGAATCTCCTCGCGCAGAACCTCGGCGACTCCGCCCCCGGAACTGTCGACCGCCTTGGCGATACTGTTCCCGACACCGCCGGACGACGCAGCGCCGGCCTCAGCGGCCGCCTCGGCGGGGAACCAGCGCTCGAGCGCCCGTTCCATGCTCCCGGGGAAATCCGCGCCAGCTCCCTCGAGACGTCCCCGCACCGCGGCGGAATCGTCGTCGGTGCGAGCGCACACGGAGCTCACGCAGGCGAGGCTTCGTACACGCTCGGGCGACTCGATCGCGATCTGCTGGGCGATGAGCGAACCGAGTGAGAACCCGACGAGGTGGACGGGCCCGGCCGGCATCCGCTCGAGCACGTCCGCGGCCATCTCGGCCAGGTCCGTGGGTTCGCTCAGCCGGGGCTGCCGCCCGTGACCGGGCAGATCGATCGCCGAGGTGGTCCTGCCCAAGCGTGATTCGACCCGTGACCACACGGTGTGGTCGAGACCGACTCCGTGGAGGAGCACGACGGGGACGTCATCGTCGGTCGGCATCGTTGGACTCGCTTCCTATTGTTCCGTCGACAGCGAGGCGAGCCGCTGCTGCGGGCGTCCGCCGGTGGATCCGGCGAGCGCGATGAGGATCTCACCGGCGTGCGGAGCGTCGGCGACTCTCCACTCGAAGGTCTGATGATGGGAGCGGATGGTGGCGTCGGTGAAGTGCTTGAGCGGAATGTCGAACACCGCTCCGGCCTCTCCGCGCTTCTCCACGGCGGGCAGCAGGGTCGACGCCTGGGCTGCGTCACGGAAGTGGTTGCCGAATTTGAGGGTGTGGATGAGCGCCGAGCCGTGCTCGATCTCCCCGTCGAGGCCGACGATCGCGGCCTTGCCGTAGGCCTCGAGCGATCCGCCCAGGGCGTCCATGACCCGGGGGGCGAGGACGGCGCCGAGTTCGCTGGCCGTCGCGTCGATGCCTTCGGCCAGGTCCTCGACGAAGCCCTGTCCTGCCCAGGGGTTGTCGATGACCGCGGCCACGGCCGCCACGGTGACGACGGGGTCGGTCTTCCGTCCGCCCTCGGCGAGGATCTCCTCGGTCACTGTCGTGATCTTGCGAATCTTCATTTCGTCAGTCCTTTCAGGATGTCGGTGGTCACGGTGCCGTCGGTGCGGCGGTCGCCGATGCGGGCGAAGGGCCTCGGCCCGGTCGAGGCCGCCGCGATGACACAGAGCTCGTCCGCCTTCGGGGAGTCGGCCAGTCGCAGGTCGATGGTCTGGTAATGGTCACGTGAGGTGGCGTGGGTCTTGTGCCACATCGGGACCCGGATCGTCGCCGAGGCGGCCGACCGTCCGTCGGCGAAGCAGAGCACCGAGGTGCCTTCGAGCATCTCCCGCATGATATTGCCGAAGTATGGGGTGTGGATGAGAGCTCCGGCATGTTCGAGCTCTCCATTCGTGCCGACCACGGCACCCTTGCCGAAGGCCTCGATCGACGAGGCCGGGCCGAGTGCGTCGAGCAGACGGTCCGTGAGCACCTTCGCGAGCACGGGCGCCACCTGTTCGGCGGCGGGCGCGAGGTCGGCCTGCGTGCCTGTGCCCGCCCAGGGGTTGGCGAGAACAGCGATCGCGGCCGCCTGCTTCAGCGGAGTCGACAGGTCCTCTCCACCGTCGGCAAGGATCTCCTCCTGCTGCACGGTGATCGTGCGGACGCCGAGCCGCCACGCGAGTTCGTCGAAGTCTGCCGGCAGCTCATCGAAGTCGACGGATCGGCCGAGGCCGGCGCCGTGTCGTTCGAGGCCAGGCTCCTGCGTCCGTGTCGTTGTGGTGGTCATGCGTCCTTCTCTCGTGGTTGTTGCATACATGAAATCTACTTGCATGCATCGAAGCATGTCAACAGATCGGTGATTCCGCGCTAAATACGAGTTTTTCCCGAAGTATTGACGAATGCATCACATTAAATCTACGCTACCTAGCATGCAACAGATCACGATTGAACAGCTCAAGACAGAAATCCGCACCGTTTGGCAGGAGGCATGGGACCACGGGCGCACCGATGCGCTCGATTCACTCTTCACCGATGGCTATCAGCGAGTATCCGCGAACTCCGGTCGGACGATGACCGCCGCGGAGACGAAGGCCGAGATCAGCGAGATCCGCGCTGCCTTCCCCGACCTGACAACGACGATCGACCACATCCTCATCGAAGGCGATCAGGGTGCGATCTACTGGCACTCGACAGGCACCTTCACACAGCCGCTCAACGACGTCCCGCCCACCGGGCAGTCTGTGACGACGCACGGATCGAACCTCATCAGCTTCGACGGGGACCGGATCGCCCGCGAGGAGGTCACCTGGGATGCCCACGAACTGCTGTCCGACCTGGGACTGAAGTCCCTGGCCTCGGCGTTCGAGACCCAGCCCGAGGTCGTCACCGACGATCTCTCCGGCGAGCCCTCGGCCGATGCGCTCAAGGCCTTCAACCGGCAGTTCGTCACCGGCGTCACCGTCGTGACCACCACCGACGAGGACGGCAAGCCTCGGGGACTGGCGGTCAACTCCTACAATTCGGTCTCCCTCGACCCGCCACTCGTGCTCGTGTGCGTGCAGAAGACCTCGTCGACCTACCCCGCACTCTTCCGCTCGACACACATGGGCATCAACATCATGAGTCGGAATCAACGGGACACCATCGGCACCTTCGCGGCGAAGGGCGCGGACAAGTTCGCCGAGCTGGACTGGCACCAGGGTGCCGGCGGATCACCGCTCATCGACGGCTCGGCAGCGTCGATCGAGGTCGAGATCAAGGAGCGCTTCCAGGCACTGACCCACACGGTCTTCATCGGCCGCGTCCGCAGCGCCGAGGCGACCGAGGACGAACCGATGATCTACAAGGCGGGTCGCTTCTACGACAGCGAAGACCTCACCGCACTGTGACGACGAGGCTCCACGGACCCACTTGTTCGCGGAGCCTCGTTCGCTGTCATTTCCACCACTCACTGCTGCATTCCGCATGGCAGTCGGCGAAGAAGCTCGAGACTTTCTTCCGATAGCCCCTTTTCACTGCGTCAAGGTTCACCCACCCACATTTGGAGACAATGATGTCGATGCTAGAAGACCAAGAGGTACAACCAGGCGATTCGTCGCACCTGACAAGAGATACCGATCAAGACACAGGCGGCGGCGCAATCCGTTCAGTGGGAAGGGTCTTCCTCTGGTCGGTCGGGTTTGTGATTGCATTCGTCCTGTGGGCTGCGCTGTCTCCTGAGAGCCTCGGTGCCATCATGACCTCGGCAATGAATTCCGTGGCCTCGGGAATCGGGTGGATCTATCTGGTCGTCCCATTCGCGGCTATCGTCATGCTCGTCTGGTTCGCAGCAAGCCGGTTCGGCCGCATTCGACTCGGTTCAGAAGACTCACGACCCGAATACAGCACCATCACTTGGCTGGCTATGGTCCTCGCTGCAGTGATGGGAATCGGTCTCGTCAGCTATGGAGTTGCCGAACCGATGTCGCATTTCATGGTTCCGCCGCACGGGTTGGCGGAACCAGAAACGATGAATGCGGCGATCCGCGCAATGCAGTTCTCCTATCTCGACTGGGGCTTCCAAGCCTGGGCGATCTTCGGCGTATTCGGTTTGGCCATCGGCTACTCGACCCACCGCAAGGGCCGACCGGCTCTTGTCTCTACGATGCTGCGTCCGGTGCTCGGTCGCTTCGTCGACGGCTGGGTGGGCAACTTCATCGACATTCTCACCATCATTGCCACGCTGTTCGGCACAACGACATCACTCGGGCTCGGAGCATCACAGATCGGAGAAGGTCTCAACACCATCTTCGGCATCGACTCGACAATCCTTCTGCAGATCATTGTGATCGCGGTGCTGACACTGCTCTTCACCGGATCTGCATTGTCGGGAGTGAGCCGAGGAATCAAATACATCTCTCAGATCACGCTGACCATGGCAACGATACTGGGACTGTTCGTCTTCATCACTGGCCCAAGCGGCTTCGTCTCCAACCTGTTCGTCCGCTCCGTGGGTTCGTTCGCAGGAGACTTTCTGCAGCTCAGCTTCATGACCCCGTCAAACGCCGAAGACAGCGAATGGATGCTCAGCTGGACCTACTTCATGATGGCTTGGTGGCTGTCCTGGAGTGCATTCGTCGGCATCTTCCTGGCCAAGATCTCCAAGGGCCGCACGATCCGCCAATTCGTCGCAGGCGTCCTCCTGGTTCCGAGTGCCGTGTTCTTCCTGTGGTTCACCGTCATGGGAGGCTCTGCGATCAAGCTCGACATGGACGGAGCGTCGATCGGGCAGGCGACTCAGGACAATTTGGACACAGCATTCTTCAGTCTGCTCGACCAACTGCCGATTTCGCTGCTGTCCTCGATCTTCACGATCTTCATGGTCATTCTGTTCTTCGTCTCTTCTGCCGACTCCAACACCTTCGTCTTGAGTTCGCTGTCGTCCCGAGGTTCGTTCGAACCCCGCCGACCAGTGATCGCGACGTGGGGAATACTCACCGGCGCTTCCGCCGTCGTCCTGCTGCTGCTCGGCGGACTCCAAGCGCTGCAGCAAGCGGCAATGCTGTCAGCAGTGCCGTTTACGGTCATCGTCATCATTCTCGGCATCGCACTGATCAAAGAGCTGCGCAATGATCATCAAGTAGTCGAAGAGATCGCTCGTGAGCGACGGGTCCTCGGGCTCTGAGCTGCTGACCGGGACCCAGTGCACCAAGAACCACGCCTCGCAGCGAAATCGACCTCCATTCCGCACACTCCTGTGCCCATGCAGCGCGCATGCTTACTCGCTGGTCGATCCACGGCGTTCTCGTCGCCGCAAACCACGTGGAACGACCAGAGAATGCCTGCGAACTGCGAGGAGACGCGCTGCGCAGGGCCGAGCTTCGTCGAAGCAACGCCGGAGCGTCGAGACAACGGTGTGCGCGCCCACGTCTCGGCGCTCCACCGTTGTTTCGCCGGCAGGGCCCATCCTCAGCCCTCCGCTTCGTCCGCCAACCGCAGCCTCAGCCCTGCACAGCCTCGTCCGCCAACCGTGTGAAAGCGAGGTGGGCAAGCGCCGCGGCCTGATCGCCGAGCAGCCCGTCGTCGAAGACCACCCTGGGCGAGTGGTTCGTCTCCGCGTCGGGGTCGATGCCCTCGGGAGTCGCCCCGAGGAAGACAAATGTGCCGGGCACCTTCTGCAGCACGAACGAGAAGTCCTCGGAGCCCATCCGCGGATGCTCCATCTCAACGACCTGCTCAGTCCCGAACACCTCGCTCAACCGGTCAAGCACGACCGCTGACTCGGCGGGGCTGTTCACGGTCACGGGGAATCCCACCTGGAAGTCCACCTCGGCGGTGCAGCGGTGCGCCCGGGCGATGTTCTCAGCGATCTCGGTGACCCGCTCCTCGAGCAGTGCCAGCGATTCCGCGGAGAGGAAGCGGATGGAGGCGGTGAGCTTCGCCGAGTCCGGGATGACGTTGCTGGCCTGCGCGGCTTCGAGCTGGGTGACCGAGACGACGACGGGGTCGAAGATGTCGAAGGACCGGCCGGTCATCGTATTCAGCGCCAGCACCACCTCGGCGAGTGCGGGCACGGGATCGCGGGTCGCCTGCGGCTGGCTGCTGTGTCCGCCGGCGCCGTGGACGGTCAGGCTCAGGTCGGCGAAACCGGCCATGAGTGGGCCGCCCTTCGTCGTGAAGCGACCGCGCACATCGGCTTCGACGTGAACCCCGTAGGCAGCGACGACGGGGACGCCGGCAGCGTCGAGCACGCCCTCGGCGATCATCGGTTCTGCACCGCCCTCGACCTCCTCGGCGGGTTGGAACATGAAGATGATCGAACCGGGGATCTCTTCCCGGTGCGCGGCGAGCAGGCGGGCGGCGCCGACGAGACCGGCCGTGTGCAGGTCGTGCCCGCACGCGTGCATGTTCCCGTTCGTCGACGCGAAGTCCAAGCCGGTGTCCTCGACGACCGGCAGCGCGTCCATGTCCCCGCGCAACAGCACCGCGGGCCCGGGACTCCCGCCCTTGAGGACGGCCACCACCGAGGTCAACGAGTCACCCGTGGTGATCTCGAGTCCCAGCCCGGCGAGCTCGTCAAGCACTGTCTGCTGAGTGAAGGGAAGATCGTAGCCGAGTTCGGGATTCGCTTGGAGCTTTCGGCGCAGGGAGATGAGATCGCCGAGGTGGCCCTGCGCTTCGGTGCGGAAATCCGGGGTGGTCATGGGGCTCCTCGTGGTATGAGTCGGATGCTGAGTCCAATCTATGCCCCGATGGTGAACTCGCACGACCCCTGACTGGACGGGCACCTCCTCCGGGTCTTCTCCTGGGTCTCGTCGCCCTCTATCGCCGTCCTCCGCGGGCAAGTAGTGTTGATCACCCACGACGCTCAATGAGGAGACCGACCGTGCGCATCATCATCACTCAGAACATCACCCTCGACGGCCGTGTCGAGATGCTCGACGACTGGTTCGATCCGCAGGCCCAGGATGAGGAGCTCACGGCCGAACTCATGCGGCAGTCCGCGAATGAGGATGTGCTGCTGCTCGGCCGGCAGACGTTCGAAGACTTCCGCAGCTATTGGCCTGCCCAGACCGATGACACCACCGGGGTCGCGGCCCATCTGAACCAGGTCGACAAACGCGTCGTTTCATCGACGCTGACCGAACCGGACTGGCAGAATACCCAGGTCGTCAGCGAAGAACCCATGCGGGCGGTCGCGGCTCTGCGTGAGGAGCCGGGGCGCGATGCCATCGTCACCGGCAGCATCACACTGGCGCACGAACTCATCGCAGAGGGCCTGGTCGATGAGTATCGGATGTTCACCTACCCGGTATGGCAGGGGCGCGGACGCGGATTCTTCCACGACGGAGCACACTCGGCCAGGCCGCCTCGACTGCGGCTCATCGATTCGAAGCCGTTCCCCAGCGGGATCGTGTATTCGGCCTACGAACCGAGTGACTGAGGGCAGGTATCTGCCTCGGCGCGAAAATTCAGAAGTCATTCCAGCCGGTTCGCCGCGAAGTCCTTCCCCCACTCATTCATCGCCATCACGATCGGCTCAAGGCTGCGCCCCAGGTCCGTCAGTGAGTACTCGACCCTCGGCGGCACTTCCGAGTAGGCGGTGCGCAACACCACACCGTCCTCCTCGAGCTCCCGCAGCTGCCTAGTGAGGGTCTTCGTATTCGCCAACGGCACCAACCGACCGAGTTCATTGAATCGACGCGTCCCGTCAAGGAGATGCTTGACCAGGGTGAGCTTCCACGTGCCGCCGACCGCCGAAACCGCGACCTCGACAGGGCAGACATCCATCGCACGACGCACAGGCAACCGCATACACACCTCCACGGGGACAGAAATGTCCGTACTAGACAGTCTTACGCTAGGCGGCAACGATGGAGTCATGCAAGGAGACGAAACCCCTCGGACAGTCCTCTGGCTCAGTGCGCATCCCGAACCGAGATCTCTCAACGGAAGCCTGCGCAGCGCGGGAATCACCCATCTGCAGGAGGCAGGCCACACCGTCCTGACATCCGATCTCTACGCCATGAGCTGGGATCCGGTCCTGAGCCGGAGCGACGGTGCTCATCTCGTGGGCACCGATCAACCGAGCGCCGAGGCGACCGACAGCGATTCCGCCCACGCCCCCGCCCGCTTCCGCGTCAGCGCTGACACCCGCACTGCCCACGTCGACGGCACCCAACCGCACGAGATCACCTGCGAACAGGAGAAGCTTCAGCGCGCCGACGCTGTCATCGTTCAGTTCCCCCTGTGGTGGTACGGGATGCCCGCGATCCTCAAAGGCTGGTTCGATCGCGTCTTCGTCAGCGGCTTCGCCTTCGGCACCGACTCGACCACGGGTCGCCGCCTCCGCTTCGAACAGGGACCCTTCGCAGGCAAGCGGGCTCTCGTCGTCACCACCCTCGGCGATCGTCCTCTGGCCATCGGGCCCCGAGGCAAGTCCGGTGAACTCCGGGAACTCCTCTTCGGCCTTCTCCACGGCACCTTCGCCTACACAGGCATGAGCGTACTCGAGCCCTTCGCGATCCCCAGCGCCGACCGGATCGACGACTTCGACGCAGTCCGCGACCGCCTCGTCGAACGCCTCGACGGGCTCTTCACCGAACCTGTCATTCCCTACCGGCCGCAATTCACCGGTGACTACACACCTGAATGGGAACTCGCGCCCCATGTCTGCCCCGGCGAACACGGGGTTCGCATCCACACCGCCAGCTGACCGATCACGTCCGCGCTCTCCGTGCGACCGCACCCGACTCCCAGAGGAAACCCGTGATGTCCAATTCCCACGACTCCCGTCCAACCACCGATGTCCAACCAGCCGACATTGCCCAAGCAGCCGACGCCGACATGAGGGGTGAAGCGATCCGGGGATTCGCCTCACATATTCCCGAGACCGAACTCGACGATCTCCGTGCCCGACTGCAATCGGCACGCCTGCCCGAACCCGAGACCGTCGCCCGGCCAAGCCCCGATCCGCGACGATGGGACCAAGGCGTACCGCTCAACGACCTCACGGAGCTCGTCGAGTACTGGCGAACCGTCTACTCGTGGCGGGACTTCGAAGACCGCCTGAACGACATGGGCCAATTCCGCACCACCGTCGACGGCCTGGGCATCCACTTCCTCCACCGCCGTTCGTCCCGATCGAACGCGACCCCGCTGATCCTCACTCACGGATGGCCAGGCAGCATCGCCGAATACATCGACGTCATCGACGAACTGGCCGAGCCGACAGATCCCGATGCACCGGCGTTCCACTGCGTCGTGCCCTCGCTGCCCGGTTTCGGGTTCAGCGACAGACCGAGCGCCACCGGCTGGTCCACGGATCGAATCGCCGAGGCGTGGGTGACACTCATGGGCAGGCTCGGCTACGACCGGTTCGCGGCTTTCGGCGGCGACTGGGGCGGGGTGATCACAACCATCCTCGGTGGGCGCTTCCCCGAGCACCTGATCGGAATCCACACCACCTATGCGCCGGGAACCCCGGGAGCCTCACTGGAGGACCTGACGGCTGACGAGCGTGCCTGGGCCCTCGACGCCGAGGACTTCTGGACGCATCGGGCCGCCTATGCGCACCAGCAGGCGACGCGACCTCAGACCATCGGCTACGCCCTCGTCGATTCACCCGTCGGCCAACTCGCGTGGATCCTCGACAAGTTCGCCGAGTGGACGGACACCGCAGACTCCCCGTTCGAGACGATCTCCCGCGACCGCCTGCTCGACAACGTCTCCCTGTATTGGCTGATGAGCACAGGTGCCTCGTCGGCGCGGATCTACTTCGAAAGCCACAACTCCCTCGACCCCGACCTGCGCGTCGACGTTCCCACCGCGATCACGATGTATCCGTCCGACATCGAGAAGTATCCACGTGCCCTCTCAGAGCACCGATACCGCTCCATTGTGCGCTGGAGAGCCGCGGATCGCGGCGGACACTTCCCCTCGCTCGAAACGCCGGATGAGTTCGTCGCCGACCTCAGGGCCGGACTCTCAGCGATCCTCGCCGCGAACCGCTGAAGCACCTGGAACCGAGCATCTGCCTTCGAGACAACGGTGGAGCGCCGAAACACCTGTGTGTGCGCCGTGGTCTCGGCTCTCTGCCTGTGTCTCGAGCAGAACTGTGCCTCACGCAGTGCCGAACATGACCTTTCGGCCGTCGGGGTCCTCTACCGTGACGACGACGTCGTCGACGGCCACGAGCGGTGTGCCGGCGTGCCGGATCCGCTCGAGGAACTCCGCCTGATCGGGAATCCGGAAGTACAGGTGGGTGAGATTCGATTCGGCCACTGGCGGGAACGCATAGTCGGCGAACGCCTCCGCCGAGTGGAGAGCGAGCTGCACTCCCCCGGCCTCGACGGTGAAGTACGTGTACTCCTCATCGCCTTCGGTCGTCAGCGGCAGGTCAGCGATGTCGCGGTAGAAGGCGGCGGTCGCCTCGGCGTCGGTGCAGGTGAGGAACACCCCGCGAAACGTTGATTCCATGGCTGTCTCCCTTCGCCGTGGACGGCGCGGATCCGTCGCCGCGCTCTGCCGGTAGCCGCAGTGTACCCGCCAAGGCGGTCGACCGGGTACCCACCGAGGAGGCCGACCGTCAGCCCCCGAACGACGAATCCCTGGCGAACAGAAGGTGCGGAGAGCATCCCCGATTCCACCGCCCGCAAACACCCTTGCCAAGTGACACACATGGTCCACACATTCTTCGGGGAGTCGGCACTGTTAGCCTGGCAGGCTGAAACCGATGAGCAGGAGTGAATGTGCGAACGAACCGGTGGCTGCTGGGCCTGGCCATGTCCGTAAGCGTCGTGGCGCTGGCCGCGTGCGGAAGTCAGAACGACGAAGCGACGCCGAAGGAGTCCTCGGCCGCAGCCGAACAGTCCCCCGGCGCCGACTCTGCTCAGGACCAACAGGGTCAGCAGGGCAAACCGAACACGAAGGACATTCCGAAGGTCGTCGCCGAGGTCAACGGCGAGAAGATCACGAAGGACGAGTTCGTTCCCCTCTTCGAAACCCAGTACCAGCAGATGCAGATGCAGGCCCAGCAGTCCGGCCAGCCGGTCGACGAGAAGGATCTGAAGAAGCAGACGGCGGAGAACCTCGTGAGCACGGAGGTGCTGACGCAGGAAGCCGATAAGCGCGACATCTCGGTCACGGACAAAGACGTCGACAAGGGACTCAAGGAATCTGCGCAGTCGGGTCAGATGAGCGAGAAGGACTTCCTCAAGTCCATGCAGGACCAAGGCATGGATGAGAAGAAGGTCCGTTCGGAACTGAAGAACCAGCTGAAGATCGAAGGCCTCATCGACGACGAATACGGTGAGTTCGAGGTCAGCGGCGAGGAGATCGGGCAGGCCTACGAACAGGCGAAGGCCCAGCAGGAGCAGATGGCTCAGCAGGGCGGCCAGGGCCAGCAGGAGGTGCCGCCGATCGACGAGATGCGCCCCCAGCTCAAGGAACAGGTGAAGCAGCAGAAGTCCACCGAGGCGACCCAGAAGTACGCGAAGAAGCTGCGCAAGCAGGCCGACGTCACGATCCACCTCTGAGTTCGCGGGGCTCCTGCGCTGAGTCCACGGGGCTCCTTGTCGGGCACCCGCTCCTGCAGCATTCACCCCTCGACCACGGATTCCGTCCCACCTGGCAAGAAATTGTCGCCTTTTCTTAAGGAAACGCTGAGTATTCCTCGCATTTCCCTTGTGTGGAAACTACCCTGATGTGGACTATTCGATCGGTCGGATGACCGCCGGTCGCACGCTCCGTCCGCGCAACGATGTCGACGGTGACACGAGTTTCACTGAAGAAAAGGACTTCCCGTGGCTTCCATTCTCACGCGCTCGGCAATCGTCGCGCCGAAGAACTTCAACCGGTGGCTGATCCCACCGGCCGCTCTGGCCATCCACCTGTGCATCGGCCAGGTCTACGCATTCAGCGTCTTCAAGATCCCGTTCATGTCCCACTTCGACGCCGGTGAGGTCTCGATCGGCTGGATCTTCTCGATCGCGATCCTCATGCTCGGTATCTCCTCGGCCGTCTTCGGCCCCTGGGTAGAGAAGAACGGTCCGCGGGCCTCGATGGTCGCGGCCGGAACCTGCTGGGTCATCGGCTTCTTCATCGCTTCACTCGGCATCGTGACCGGTCAGCTGTGGCTGGTCTACTTAGGCTACGGAGTCATCGGCGGCATCGGTCTGGGCATCGGCTATATCTCCCCGGTCTCGACCCTGATGAAGTGGTTCCCGGACCGCCCGGGCCTGGCCACAGGCCTGGCCATCATGGGCTTCGGCGGCGGCGCTCTCATCGCCAGCCCGATGTCGAACCAGCTCATGGCCTTCTTCGGCGGCGGTGCCGATCCTGAACACCTCGTTGCGGGCCTGACCCCGACCTTCGTCACCCTCGGCATCGTCTATGCCGTCGTCATCGCCGCCGGTGCCTTCGTCATCCGCGTCCCCCACCCGGAGTGGACCCCGAAGGGCTTCGATCCCTCGAAGGTCGCAGCGAAGCCGATGCAGACGAAGGGCAACGTCTCGGTGCGCAACGCCATCCGCACACCGCAGTTCTGGCTGCTGTGGGTCGTCCTGTTCCTCAACGTCACCGCGGGCATCGGCATCCTCGAGAACGCCGCTCCGATGATCCAGGCCTACTTCGGCATCACCGCCGCCGCGGCTGCCGGTTTCGTCGGACTGCTGTCGATCGGCAATATGGGCGGCCGGTTCATCTGGTCGACGACCTCGGACTACTTGGGCCGGAAGAACAACTACATGATGTACCTCGGCGTCGGAGCGATCCTCTACCTCCTCGTCGCGCTCTTCGGCGGCGGATCGATCATCCTCTTCGTTCTGGCCACCCTCATCATCATCTCCTTCTACGGCGGTGGGTTCTCCACCATTCCCGCCTACCTCAAGGACCTCTTCGGGGTCTACCAGGTCGGCGCCATCCACGGCGCCCTGCTCACAGCGTGGTCGGCCGCCGGCGTGGCCGGTCCCCTCATCGTCAACTCCGTCGTCGAAGCCGGCGAGGCGGCCGGAAAGTCCGGTCCGGCCCTCTACACTCCCGGCATGTTCATCATGGTCGGCGCCCTGGTCATCGGCTTCATCGCCAATGCGCTGATCCGCCCGGTCGCCGAGAAGCACTTCGAACGTGAACAGGACGTCGCCGCCAAGCAGGCCGCCGCCCTCGAAGAAGACTGACAGAAGGATCACTGACAATGAATGACTCCACCCCCGTCGCCCACGTCCCCGACTCCGGTTCGCCGCAGTCCCCCGTCGGCGGCGCCTACAGGGCCGTCGGCTCCGTCCTCACCGTCGTCGTGGTCGGCGGCCTCGTCTGGGGCCTGGCCCTGACCGCGGTCAAGGCCGTCGCGATCTTCACCGGCTGACACCCTCGCCGAGGCGGCCCTGACCTGCCGCCCATCCGTGCCCTTCCAGTCATCCTCAATTCCGTACCGTCTCAGCTTTCGCCTGCCGAAGTCGAAGCATCACTCCAGCTGCGCCACAGCCTGGCCACAGCGTCCGGGTGCTGAATAGGAGTCATCAAGCACTCCCATTCAGCTGAGAAAGGCACAGATCATGAACGAGTCGAGGCGCATGAGGTCCAGTCGCACGGAGACCGGCGCTGGGCACAGCGGTGAGAACGCATACGCAGTCACGCAGGCGATGACCGCCTCGCCCGAGGGTACTCACAAGCGCCGCCTGGCATTGGCCGTCACCGGGGCCGCGGCAGCGCTGGTCCTGGCCGTGGGCGGGCTCGCAGGGGTTCCCGCCTCGGCGGCGGAGAATTCGACCGTAACAGCCGACTCGACCGCAGGCACGGCCATCCCCTTCACCGGCCGACCATCCGGCAACAGCGGCATACAGACTCCGAACACCGGCCAAGGCAACAACGGAATCCAGGGCGGCAACGGTTCGCAGGGCGGCAGTGATTCCCAGGGTTCGAGCGGTTCGCAGGGCGGCTTCGGCACAATGCCGGGCTCTGGTCAGGACGGCAACGGCTCTCAAGGCTCCAGCGGTGCACAGGGTGGCAGCGGTGCACAGGGCGGCAGCGGCGTCCAGGGATCGCAGGGCACGCAACAGGAGGCCACCCCGGCGAGCAAGAAGGAGTCCACCGGCGTTGTCCTCATCGACACCCAGCTCGGCTACGAGAACGCCGAGGCGGCCGGCACCGGCATGGTGCTGAGCAAGGATGGTCTGGTGCTGACGAACAACCATGTCATCGCCGATTCCACGAAGATCGCCGTCACGGTGGCCACGACCGGCAAGACCTATGAGGCCAGCGTCGTCGGTTCGGATTCGTCGCAGGACGTGGCAGTGCTCAAGCTCAAGGACGCATCGAACCTGCAGCCCGCCACGATCGACGATGACGATGTGCAGGTCGGCGACGACGTCACCGCCGTCGGCAATTCCGAGGGCGGCGGACAGCTCCAGGCCTCCGATGGGTCGGTCAGCGACCTCGGCGCTTCGGTCACCACGACCGCGCAGGGCACCGAGGACTCGGAGACGCTCAACGACATGATCCAGGTCCAGGCCGATATCGTCTCCGGCGATTCGGGCGGAGCGCTGCTCGATGACGAGGGCGAGGTCGTCGGCATGAACACCGCGGCCTCATCCGGGACCGCCCAGGTCACCGGATATGCCATCCCCATCGAAACCGCGCTGACCACGGCCGAATCGATCATCGCCGGCGAACAGACGAGCACGAACACGCTCGGCTATCCTGCCTTCCTGGGCATCGGCGTCGGCCGATCCGACCAGCAGAGCCAGTCCGGGCAGCAGAGCCAGTCCGGGCAGTCTTCGCAGGGCAGCCAGTATGGCCAAAACGGACAGTCGGGCCGGTACGGCCAGGGCAGCGCGAACGGCCAGTCCGGTCAGTCCCCACAAGGCGGTCAGTCCGGCATCTCATCGCCGGCCGACGGCGCGGTCGTCGACGGAGTCTACGAGAACACCCCCGCCGCCGAGGCTGGGCTGAGCGCCGGTGACACGATCACGAAGATCGGGTCGACGCAGATCACCGACGGCACCGCTCTCTCCCAGGCCATCGCAGAGCATAAGCCCGGCGACACCGTGTCCCTGACCTGGACGGATGCCGACAGTCAGTCCCACACCACGAAAGTGACCCTGACCGAGGGCCCCGCAGCCTGAGCCCGGTTCGCACCGCCTGAGCCCGATTCCGAGACGCTTCGGCTCCCGCCTGAACTTGTTGCAGACGGGAGTCGAGCCCCGTTCGGCAGATTGCCGTCACGCCCTTGCTCCGACGTAAGATCGGTCCATGCCCGGACACGACGACCCCTCAGCACCGAAGCGGAGATCACGCTCCGAGGGTTCGCCTGTCGGCAGCCCCGATGGCTCCCTCGCTGACCACACTTCCGACGACAAAACCCGCGCGGGACGATCCCGCCTCGACTGGCCGACGATCCTGCGCAACATCGCTCTCGGCCTGGTCGTACTGGCAGCAGTATGGGCCGTCTTCAACGTGCGCCTGCCGTCGGTCGACGTGCTGCAGGCCGATATCGCGGCGGCCGGGTTCTGGGGCTTCGCCGTCTTCATCCTCATCTACGCGGCCGTGGCCGCCACTCCGATCCCCGTCACGATCATGGCCACCGCGGGAGGCCTCATCTACGGTCTTCCCTTCGGAACGCTGTGGTCGATGATCGGAGTCGTCCTCGGCTGCTGGGGCGGGTACTGGATCGCCCGGGCGCTCGGCCGGGACACGGTCATGAAGCTGCTCGGTTCGCACGCCGAATCCGTCGAGTCCAGGCTCACCGGCGGCGGGTTCTACGCAGTGTGCACCCTCCGCCTCATGCCCGGATTCCCCTATTGGCCGGTCAACTACGGCAGCGGGGCGCTCGGCATCGACAACCGCACGTTCCTCACCGCCACCATCGTCTCGTCTCTGCCGGGGCAGCTCTCCCTCGTCGCCGTCGGAGCCTTCATCGGGGAACCGACGATCTTCCACGGCGTCGCCGTCGGGATCTCCTGGGCACTGGTCATCACGCTGACCATCATCACGATGCGCCGGTGGAAGCGAACTCGCGACGCCGAAACCGCCGAAAGGCCACAGGGCGAAGCACCGGAAACGGGCTGAGGTCAGCGACCGTCCGAGATCAGAGGCCGGCCGATACCAGAGACGGACCGCGCCTCACTCGAAATTCGGTGACCGCCGCTCCTGGAAGGCGCGGAAACCTTCGGCGTAGTCAGGTGTCTGGCGGGCCGACTCCTGCAGAGCGGCCTCCTCGGCGAGCACCTCGGCAAGACTCGGGCGGTCGTCGGCGAGCTTCTGCACGAAGCCCTTCTCCATCGCGAACGCCTCGGCGGGTCCGGACACGATCTTCTCCAGTTTCGACTCGACGAATTCAGCCAGCTCTGCCGCTGGGACCGCGCGAGAGACGATCCCGGTCGCGGCCGCCTCGGCGCCGGTCATGAAATCACCTGTGACGATGAGGTCCATCGTCCGGTGATAGCCGACCCGGTCGAGGAACACGTGGTGGGCGCCGGAGTCGAGCATCGCACCGATCGCGGCGAACGGAGACCCGAACTTCGCGTCATCGGCGGCGAAGATGATGTCGGCGGCCGCAGCGACACCGTAGCCGAGCCCGAGGGCCGCCCCCTGGACCTGCGCGATCACCGGGATCGGCAGCGCCCTGATCGCCTGGAAGACAGGGGCGAAGATGTCGGCGAGGAACGCGCGGGCGTCATCGGTTTCGACGTCGACGTTCGCGATATCGCGACCCGAGCTGAAGACCTTGCCCTCACCGCGGATGAGGAGCACACGCACATTCGGGACCGCCTCGGCGACCTTGGCCACGGCGGCGGCGATATCGCGGAGGTTGTCCGCGTCGAGGGCGTTGCGGGTCTCCGCTCCGTCGAGGACGATCTCGGCGATCGGGCCGCGGTTCTTCAGCTGGATCTCGGTCATGGATGCTCCTTTGCGTGTCCTTACAGTGGGTCCGGATGTCCTCTGCCGGTGCGGTGGCCGGGTGTCACCAGGTGTAGAAGCCCTGCCCGGTCTTGCGGCCGAGTTCACCGGCGGCGACCTTGTCCTTCAGTATCTGCGGGGGTGCGAACCGTTCGCCGATCTCGGCGGTGAGGTGCTCGGCGATTCCCAAGCGCACATCGAGACCGACGATGTCCGTCGTCTGCAACGGCCCGGCCGGGTGCCGGTAGCCCAGGGTCATGGCACGGTCGATGTCTTCTGCACGTGCGACTCCGTCTTCGACCATCCGCATCGCTTCCAGCGCCAAGGCCACGCCGAGGCGGGAGGAGGCGAATCCGGGCGAATCCTTCACGGTGATCGCCGTCTTCCCCAGTCCCGTCACCCATTCCTTGGCGACCTCGACGAGTTTGGGATCCGTGTGGGTGCCGACGACGACCTCGACGAGTTCGGACACGGGCACCGGGTTGAAGAAGTGCAGCCCGATGAGAGCCTGCGGGCGCGGCAGTGCCGCGGCCAGCTCGTCGATCGACAGCGCCGAGGTGTTCGTTGCGATGCTCGCTGCCGGAGCGTGCTTCGCGATAGCGGCGAGCACCTCCTGCTTGAGTTCGACGATCTCGGGCACAGCTTCGATGACGAGGAGGGCCTCGTCGAGCAGGGTGGGGTCTCGGTCGACGACGACTGCTCCGGGCACGTCGATGCCTTTGGCGTTCGACTTCTCGATCGAGGCGTCGATGCGCTGCCTGGCCGCGTCCACGGTGTCGACGGTGTTCTCGATGACGATGACTCGTGCGCCGGCGGTGGCGAAGGCATGCGCGATTCCTGCACCCATCCGACCACCGCCGTAGACGCCGACGACGTCGGGGACGCGGGGGACCGGGGTGGCTGCGGTGTCGGTCTCGCTCATTCGGTGTTGCCTCTCTCGTCGGTGCGGGGCACTTCGCCTACGGCCCGCGGGTCTGCCTGGTCGGACTGCGGCGCCGTTTGCCCGGACTGCGGCGCCGTTTGCCCGGACTGCGGCGCCTCCTGCTGGCTCATCGCCTCGGTGGCCACAGCCTCGGCCTTCGCACGTTTCTTCGCTTCCCTCTTCGCGAGGAACGCGTCCATCCGCGCGTACTTCTCTTCGGTTTCGAAGAGCACGGCCTGCGCTACGTTATCAATGAGCGGGTGGGCTTCTCGCGGTGCGTGGAACGCCGATTTGCTCAACCGCACGGCCAGGGGTGCGAAGCTCGCAATCCGATCGGCAAGCGCCTGACCGGCCAGTTCGAGATCTTCGGGGTCGACGACGTCGTTGAGCAGACCGATCGCCTTGGCTTCGTCGGCCTGCAGGGTCCGACCGGCGAGCAGGATCTCCTTGGCGCGGGGTTCGCCGACGAGTTCGCGCAGACGCCAGGCGGCTCCTGCTGCGGCAAGGATGCCGAGTCCGGTCTCCGGGTTGCCGATCTTCGTCGACGGGGTGCCGATGCGGAAGTCCGCGGCGAAGGCGAGTTCGGCCCCGCCGCCGAGGGCGAATCCCTCGACGAGCGCGATGACCGGCATCGGCAGTTCCTGGATGCGGGTGAAGATCTTCGAGTTGATCCCGGCGAGCGCGTCATCGCGGCGACGATCACGCAGCTGGGCGATGTCCGCACCTGCGGCGAAGACTCCCGAAGTGCCGGTGAGAATCGCGACCTTCGGATCGGCTTCGAGCTCGGCGCACACGGAGTGGAGGGCATCGACCATCGATTGGTCGATGGCGTTGCGCACCTCGGGCCGGTTGAGCCGGATGATCGTCCGATCGGGCAGGCGTTCGATGAGCAGCGGGGAAGTTTCGCCGGGACTCGCCGAGGTGGCACCCGCGTTCGAAGCGGAACCTACGCCCGAATTCGACGCCGAACCTTCACCCGCTTTCGGGGCCGAAGCGTCTCCGGCACTCATGCGCGCTCCAGCAGCAGAGCGGATCCCTGGCCGACGCCCACGCACATGGTCGCCAGCCCGCGCTTCGCTTCGGCCTGTTCCAGGCGGTTGAGCAGGGTGAGGGTGATGCGGGTTCCCGAGCAGCCGAGCGGATGCCCGAGTGCGATGGCCCCGCCGAAGCCGTTGACGGTCTCCGGGTCGAGTCCGAGGTCGCCCATGCAGGCCAGCGACTGGGAGGCGAAGGCTTCATTGAGTTCGACAGCCTCGAGGTCGCCGACCTTCCACCCGGTGCGCTCGAGGACCTTGCGGGTGGCGGGTACGGGTCCGACGCCCATGATGTCCGGGGAGACTCCGGCATTGGCCCCGGCGACCACGCGAGCCCGGGGACTGAGCCCGTGCTTGCTCGCGTAGTCCTCGGACACGAGGATCGTCACCGCAGCCCCGTCGTTCAGCGACGAGGAGTTGCCGGCGGTGATGAGGCCGCCGGGTCCGTGGATCGGGCGCAGCTTGCCCAGCTTCTCCAGGGTCGAGTCGCGCGGTCCTTCGTCCGCGGTCACCTCGCCGATGGGAAGGATCTCGGGGTCGAACTTCCCCTCACGCTGAGCGGCCAGTGCCTTCTGGTGCGAATGATAGGCGAATTCGTCGAGGGCGTCGCGGGTGAGCTTCCACTTCTCGGCGACGCGTTCGGCCGTCTGCGGCATGGACAGGGTCGTATCCTCGTCGAAGGCCGGGTTCGTGAACCGCCACCCGATCGAGGTGTCCCACGTCTTCCCCGGCTTCGACCACGCGCGGGAGGGCTTCTCACTCACCCAGGGCGCACGGGTCATCGATTCGACTCCCCCGGCCACGACCACCTCGGCGTCTCCGGCGGCGATCATCGCCCGCGCGGTCGTGATCGCGGTCATCCCCGAGGCGCACAGGCGGTTGACGGTGAACCCGGGAACGGATTCGGGCAGCCCGGCCAGGAGCACGGCCATGCGGGCGATGTTGCGGTTGTCCTCGCCGGCCTGGTTCGCCGAGCCGAGGATGACCTCGTCGATGTCGGCCGGGTCGATCCCGGACCGGTCGACGACGGTCTTCAGCGTCTGGGCCGCGAGGTCGTCGGGCCGCTGATCGGCCAGCACTCCCCCGTACCGGCCGATGGGGGTGCGCAGTCCGTCAAGAATGAATGCCTCGGGCATGGGTCTCCTCGGTGATGTGGTGTGGGCTCACGCCCGCGTGGATTGGTCGGAGTCCCGGCCAGTGTACGGTTCGTCGGTCACCGGCCGGAAGACTCCGAGCCGGAGCGCCCCGGTAGGGAGCGGCTCGCGGCGGGGTGAGTCAGGAGTCGAAGTCGACCGTGACCTCGTCGCTGACGGGGAACGTCTGGCAGGTGAGGACGAAGTTCGCCTCCACCTCGGCGTCTTCGAGGGCGTAGTTGCGGACCATGTTGACCTCACCGCCGCAGATCTTCGCTCGGCAGGTTCCGCACACGCCGCCTTTGCAGGCGAACGGCAGATCGGATCGGGATTCCTGGGCGGAATCGAGGATGGTCTTGCCCTGCGACATCGCCGAGGTGGAGCGTTTGCCGTCGAGGATGACCGTGACGTCGCTGGTCGCACCCTCGACGACCTTGTCCGCGTGGACGACCTCCGGCGGCGGTTCGTCGACATAGAAGAGCTCGAAGTGGATCTTCTCCTTCGGCACGTCGAATTCGGCGAGCACCTTCCGGGCGTCGCCCAACATGCCGAAGGGGCCGCACAGCCACACATGGTCCATGCTGCCGATCGGGACGATGGCGGTCAGCAGGTCCCGCAGCTTCTTCTCGTTGAGGCGGCCGGAGAAGAGTTCGACATCGCGGGGTTCGCGGGAGAGCACGTGAACGAGGTCGAGCTGCTGGTTGCGGGCGTCCTTGAGATCGGCGAGCTCCTCGGCGAACATCACGGTGTTCGTGTGCCGGTTGCCGTAGAGCAGAGTCACCGAGGCTTCGGGGTTGGACAGCACGGTCGAAGCGATCGAGAGCATCGGGGTGATTCCCGAACCCGCGGCGATGCACAGATGCCTGCCGCCGGCGGAGGCATCGGCGCGGAAGCTGCCCGAGGGCGGCTGCACCTCGATGGTGTCGCCGGCTCGGACCTCGCCCACCAGCCACAGGGAGAAGAGCCCCTCGGGGACCTCGCGCACACCGATGCGCGGAGCGGTTCCGGCCGGGGCGCAGATCGAATAGGTGCGGCGGTGCTCCTCACCGTCGATGAAGCGGCGCAGTGTCAGCGACTGTCCTGCCGCGAAGTCGAAGAGTTCGGCGTATTCGGCCGGCACGTCGAAGGTCACGGCGGCCGAATCCTCGGTGAGGTGGTCGACGGCGCTCACGGTCAGCGGGTAGAAGGCCGACCGGGAGAGTCCGTCGGCGGGGGCCGCCTCGGCGGTCTGATCGATCAGCTCGGTCATCAGATCTCCTTCACATGGTCGAACGGTTCGAGGCAGTCGTTGCACTGGTACATCGCCTTGCACGCGGTCGCACCGAATTCGGAGGACAGCCTGACATCGTCCGATCCGCACAGCACGCAGGTCACGGCGCGGCGGGTGGGCATGAGGGTCAGTGCCACCGGGCCTTTTCGGGCGGGTGCGGCTCCGGGCGGCGAGATTCCGGCGTCCTTGAGCGCCTTCTTCCCTTCTTCGGTGATCCAGTCGCTCGTCCAGGCCGGCGACAGCGACACGCGCACCTCGGCGTCGGGGAATCCGGCCTCGAGGAGTTCGCGCTGCAGATCATCGCGCATCGTCGCCATCGCCGGACATCCCGAATAGGTGGGGGTGATGGTCGTGACGACGTGGCCGTCCTCGACCTGCACGTCCCGGAGCACACCGAGGTCGAGCAGAGTGAGCATCGGCATCTCGGGGTCGGTCACGCGTTCGGCGGCGGCCCAGGCACGCTCGATCGCCTCGGCGCCGGTGGCCGAGGTCTCTGCCGGGCGAGTGTCGGTCGGGCGGGTCTCGGTCGGGCGAGTGTCGGTGGGGTACGTCTCGAGCATGGCGGTCACCACTGTCCCTCCGGGTGTTCGCGAGCGACGACCTGCATCTCGGCGAGCAGCTTCGACAGGGCCTCGGTGTGGAGTCCGTCGCGGCCCTTGCCGCCGTGGACGCCGACTCCGGCCAGACCTCCGCGCTCGGGTCGGTCGATTCCGGCTGCGGCGAAGACCTGGTCGATGATCACGGATGCCTCATCGGCCACCTCGGCGGGATCGACTCCGATTCCGGCTGCGGTCACAGCAGCCTCGACCGGATGGGTCTCGAACAGCTCGGTCCACAGCGGCCACAGTCCGTCGAGAGCCGTGACCAGGCGGAACCTGGACTCCTCGGTGCCGCGGGCCAGGGTGAGCACCCAACGTCCGGCGAAGTCGCGGTGATAGGACATCTCCTTGACACCCTTGGCCGCGATCGCGGCGAGCACGGTGTCGCGGCTGGTCACGAGGCGTTCGAAGATCGACAGGCGCCAGGTGGAGTAGATGAGGATCTTCGCGACCGCCTCGGCGAAGTCGCCGTTGGGGACCTCGGCCAGGCGGACATTGCGGAAGGCCAGATCGTTGCGGAAGTACGCGAGTCGGTCCTCGTCGGGCACCGGCGAGCCTTCGGGGAGTTCGGGCACAAGCTCCGGATCGGCGGCTGCGGCGCGGGCGAGCAGGAGCCTCGACTGCCCGAGGAGGTCGAGCGCGATGTTCGCCAGTGCGATGTCCTCTTCGAGGTCCGGGGCGTTCGAGCACCATTCGGAGATGCGCTGGCTGAAGACGAGGGCGTCATCGCCGAGCATCAGGCAGTACGCCCCGAGATCCTTGGGGTCGACGCCGTCGGGCACGGTCGTGTCGACACCGGCCAGGGGGTCTTCGAAATCGGTGCCGAAGGCCCAGTTCGCGTCGTTGACGAGCAGTCCGGAGTACGCGTTGTCGTGCGTATCGTGGTCGACGTTCGTACCGGCTTCGTCGTGTTCGACATGGATGGTGGGTTCGTTGTTCGCAGTCATCGGCTCGTCCTCCTCACATATGGGGGACATCGGAGGGGATGTCGTAGAAGGTGGGGTGGCGGTAGACCTTGTCGCCGCTGGGGGCGAACATCGGGTCCTTCTCGTCCGGGCTCGAGGCCGTGATGTCGGCCGCGCGGACGACCCAGATGCTCACTCCTTCGTTGCGTCGGGTGTAGACGTCGCGGGCGTGGTGGAGGGCCATCTGATCATCGGCGGCATGGAGAGATCCGACATGGACGTGGTTGAGTCCGCGCTTACCGCGCACGAAGACCTCGTACAGCGGCCATTCTCCGCGGGTCGAGCTCGCCTTCGTCTCTGTTCCATTCGCCGAGGTGGCTGCCGCCTTTGCGGCGGATCCGTTCGCCGAGGCGGGGCCGGAGTTGGTCTCGGTCATTTCGCTGCCTCCTCGGCGGCTTGGTTCTCGGCGAAGGCGAGCGCGGCTTCGCGCACCCATGCGCCCTCGTCCCACGCGCGCTTGCGGTGGGCGACGCGCTGTTCGTTGCAAGGACCGTTGCCCTTGACGACATCCCAGAACTCGTCCCAGTTCGGGGTCGAGAAGTCGTAGTGGCCGCGCTCTTCGTTCCACTTGAGGTTCTCATCGGGGAACGTCACTCCCAGGGCCTCGGCCTGTGGGACGGACATGTCGACGAACTTCTGGCGCAGCTCATCGTTGGTGTGGGTCTTGATTCCCCAGGCCATCGACTGCTCGGTGTTCGGCGAGTTGTCGTCGGGCGGGCCGAACATCATCAGCGACGGCCACCAGAAGCGGTTGACCGATTCCTGGACCATCTCACGTTGGGCCTCGGTGCCGCGCATCATCGTCATCAGCAGTTCGTACCCCTGCCGCTGGTGGAAGGATTCTTCCTTGCAGATGCGGATCATCGCGCGACCGTAGGGTCCGAAGGAGGTCCGGCACAGCGGCACCTGGTTGCAGATCGCGGCACCGTCGACGAGCCAGCCGATCGTGCCGACGTCGGTGTAGGACAGGGTCGGGTAGTTGAAGATCGAGGAGTACTTCTGCCTGCCGGCCACGAGCTTCTCCGTGAGTTCGTTGCGCGTGGCGCCCAGGGTCTCGGCGGCCGAGTAGAGGTACAGGCCGTGTCCGGCTTCGTCCTGGACCTTCGCCAGCAGGATCGCCTTGCGCCGCAGGGAGGGTGCGCGGGAGATCCAGTTGCCTTCGGGCTGCATGCCGATGATCTCCGAGTGCGCGTGCTGCGCGACCTGGCGGATGAGTGTCTTGCGGTAGGCCTCGGGCATCCAGTCCCGGGGTTCGATCCGATCCTTCGCCTCGATCGTCGCGTCGAACTGCACCTGCAGCTGCGCCTCGTCGTAGCGGTTGTCGTTCACTTGAGTTGTCATGACCACTCCACCTTTGGATGTGCCCTTGTCCGGACCTGCCACGGTCAGCGGCTGCCGACTCCGTGTGCGGGTCGAACCATCCTACGAGGTTCCCCCGGGGCATCCATTTACTGACCGTTTGTTCTGTATTGTTGATATCAGTGTCGCATACCCCACGCCCGGGTGCAACGCAGCACCCGCAGCGCAGGCCGGGCGGCGGCCACGACGTCACGACGCCACGTTCGCGAAGCCGCGCGAGGGCCTGCCGGGCCCCGCCGGGAGCACGAGAACGCACCGAGAGCGCCCGCAAAGCGCATTGTCTGGTCGATCCGCCGCGATTTCAGCGCTTGGGTTCAAGGAGTCGTCGCAACACCTCCAGTGAGGAGGATGTTGCCATGGTCCGTCCCGGACCCCGTTCCCTGCCAAGCACGGTCGAGGCCCAATTCTGGGACCTGATCAGGACAGGGTTAGGC
>NZ_RHFG01000068.1 GCF_004745485.1 Brevibacterium sp. S22 | reverse complement strand
CTAGTGTCGCGTTTCTGAAGTTGGTTTAGGTTTCGCTTTCTCCAGCACCTGCTCGGGTGTCTTCGTCCACACGAAGGGGTGTTTGCGTTTGTTCCACCCGTCGATGAACTCCCGGATCTTCTTGTTCAAATTCTTCACTGAAGTGAACACACCTCGTTTGATCGCTTGCCGATCGATGATCCCGAACCACACCTCCACGAGGTTCAGCCACGACCCCGACGTCGGTGTGAAGTGGACATGGAACCGAGGATGCTTATCCAGCCACTGACGTACTTCCGCCGTTTTATGGGTGGCGTAATTGTCCATGACCAGATGCAGCTCCTGGCCCGGATAAGCCCTGTCGATCTGACGCAAGAACGACAGGAACTCCTGTCGCCGATGCCGCGACTTCACCGCGCCCGTGACTTGGCCAGTCGCGACTTCCAGCGCCGCGAACAGAGTCGACGTCCCGTGCCGGTGATAGTCATGAGTGCGCTTCTCAGCATCACCCATGCGCATCGGCAGCAACGGGGCCGTGCGATCCAGAGCCTGAATCTGAGACTTCTCATCGACACACAACACGACCGCATTCTCCGGTGGTGCCAGGTATAAGCCGATGACATCGGTGACCTTCGCCTCCAGCTGCGGGTCGGTAGAGAACTTAAAAGTCTCCGCCTTCCACGGTTGGATCCCGTATTCGCGCCAGGCTCGAGCCACCGTGGCGTTGCCGACACCCAGATGTGTGCCCAGCAGACGCGATGACCAGTGAGTGACTCCGTACTTCTTCGGTGGCGGCATCAATGTCCTGGTCACGATATCGAAGTCATCGAGGCGCTTCGGTCGACCCGAGCGCTGGTCATCAGTGAGGCCAGCGATCCCCGACTCTTCGTAGCGTGCCCGCCACTTCAGGACAGTGACCACGGATGAGCCCGTCAACCTCGCGATCTGGGTGTTCGCTACTCCGTCGGCGGCCAACAGCACGATCCGTGCTCGTCTGGCAAGGCCGGCCTTGATGGTCGACGATCTCAACCACTCACGCAGCAGTGGTTCCTCATCCTCGAGCAGGGTCAGAGCCGGAGCGGGAGAATTCGCCATAAACCAATTCTCCCAAACACCCAACCATTCAGGAATTAACGACACGCGACACTAG
>NZ_RHFG01000067.1 GCF_004745485.1 Brevibacterium sp. S22 | reverse complement strand
GGGACTGATGCAAAGAAGGGTGACAGCGTGAGTGTCATGCTGCGAGAGCAGCTGGCTCTATGATTGCTTCGTACTCCACTGGTGTCAATCGACCCAACCGGGCTTGTCGACGACGTCGGTGATATGTCCGCTCGATCCAGGTCACGATCGCGATTCTCAACTGATCCCTGGTGGCCCACCGGCGACGGTCGAGAACGTTCTTCTGCAACAGAGCGAAGAACGATTCCATCGCGGCGTTATCGCCAGCCGCGCCGACTCGTCCCATCGATCCGATGATGCCGTGGCGGTCCAGTGTGCGAGTGAATTTCTTCGATCTGAACTGTGAGCCTCTATCGCTATGCGTCACACATCCGGCCACGTCACCCCGCCTGGTCACAGCCATCTCGAGGGCATCGACAGCCAGCCGAGCCTTCATCCTCGAGCTGATCGAGTAGCCAACGATCCGCGCCGAGTAGGCGTCCTTGACCGCGCACAAGTACAGCTTGCCCTCATCGGTATGGTGCTCCGAGATGTCGGTCAGCCAGAGCTGATTCGGGGCATCGGCTCGGAACTCGTGTCTGGTCTTCCCATCGGCGTCGACAACCGCGCACAGATCGTCGTGGACGGGCGGGCCGGGTTTCTTCCCGTTCTTGGCCCGGCCCTTGCCGAAGGCCGAGAACCAGGCATTGGTCGAGCACAACCGCCACGCGGTGCGCACCGCCATGGGCTGGCCACTCGCTTCGGCTTCGTCAGCGAGGTACCGGTATCCGAACTCCGGGTCATCACGGTGGGCATCAAAGAGGGCGTTGGCCCGATACGCCTCGGTGACGTCGGCTTCGGGAATCGGTGCTTCCAGCCACCGGTAGTAGGGCTGGCGGGAGAGCTTCAAAACCCGGCACGACACCGCAACGGGGATTCCGTCGGCGGCGAGCTCTCTCACGAGCGGGTAGAGCCTTTTGACGGCAGATTCGCCTGCGATAGATAAGCGGCGGCACGGCGTAGGACCTCGTTCTCCTGCTCCAGCAGGCGGGTCCGCCGACGCAGTTCTCGCAGTTCGGTTGATTCGTCGGTGGTGTTGCCGGGTTTGTTGCCGGCATCAATCTCGGCTTGGCGGACCCATTTGGTGATGGTGGCTTCGTGGACGCCGAAGTCCTTGGCGATCTGGGCAATTGTTGTGTTCTTGTCGCGGCCCATCACGACGCGGACGACGTCATCGCGGAATTCTTGTGGGTAGGGCTG
>NZ_RHFG01000066.1 GCF_004745485.1 Brevibacterium sp. S22 | reverse complement strand
CATATCACCGACGTCGCCGACAAGCCCGGTTGGGTCGATTGACACCAGTAGAGTACGAAGCAATCATAGAGCCAGCTGCACTCGCAGCATGACACTCACGCTGTCACCCTTCTTTGCATCAGTCCCGGTGTCTGCGCGGTATCGGTAGCCTGACCGGGTTCGGCCTGGCCGTCGAGATCGGAGACTGGACGCGGTTCACCGGTCGCACGATCGGCTCCTACGTCGGCCTGGTCCCCACGGAATACTCCTCGGGTGCCTCGCGGTCCCAGGGCGGAGTGACGAAGACCGGCAACGGGCATGTACGCCGGTTGTTGATCGAAGCCGCCTGGCACCACCGCCGCCGATACCGGAAGTCAAAGGCTTTGCAGGCCCGATTCGACCGGGCACCGGCGGCAGCGCGGGCACGTGGAGACGAGGGCAACCGCAGGCTGCATCAGCGGTGGTCGAGGTTCCTTGCCCGAGAGAAGAACTCGAACACCGCGAATGCCGCGATTGCCAGGGAGATGGCGGGATGGTGCTGGTCTTTGGCGGTGATGGATATGTGAGAAGCTCGGTGTGATTCTTGGCCGCCACGTGACTGTTGGAGGCAGCGCGTGGAGTGACCCGCGACGAGGCTATGAGTAACCAGCTCGAGGGACCCTATCGGGCTGGCCACGCTCGTTACTAGACCCGCGGTACCGCTCCTGCCGAAACACCGTCCTGCGGTACCCAACCCGCGTATATGAGATTGACCGCGCGTCGATAATTGACACGCACTCCAACAGTCTCGCGGTGGCCAAGCCACGGAATTCTCTGCGCCCACATCGGTGCAGGGGATTCTTCCCTGCCTGCTTGACGAATCAACCTACATATGAGCCTCGCCATTGATTGACGTAGGCAAACGTACGCTCGACGACGTTGAGGTTCTGATACTCAGCGGCATCGATTGCCGGCGGTTGCCCACCTATGCTCCCGCGCATATTTCCCGTCGTGATCTGGCCATTCTTCTCCGGGAACAATGCCCGAATGTCACGTGAAAGCAAGTCCTGGCGGCTCTTTTTGGACTCATAAGCGCGATCGGCCAAAACGGCGTCCGGACGGTGCGAGCACGACCATCACGGTCGCAAGTCAGCCCACGTCGACTAGATTGACCAGTGTGTGGCTTCCCCGGCGATCAGAGTCCCCGACACCGGCATATTCCTGAGTTGCTCGGCGTCGCAGTCACGCGGATCGAGGTCCGTAACTACGATATCGGCGACGTCTCCCACCGATACAG
>NZ_RHFG01000065.1 GCF_004745485.1 Brevibacterium sp. S22 | reverse complement strand
CTTGGGTTCAAGGAGTCGTCGCAACACCTCCAGTGAGGAGGATGTTGCCATGGTCCGTCCCGGACCCCGTTCCCTGCCAAGCACGGTCGAGGCCCAATTCTGGGACCTGATCAGGACAGGGTTAGGCGTCGAAGAAGCCGTCGAAGTAATGGGCGTGTCACCAACGCCCCTGCGGCGGTGGTTTCGCCATCGTGGAGGTGTGAAACCACCAATCGGTTATGGTCACCCAAGCCGTTACCTGACCATCGATGACCGTGAAGACATCGCGGTCTACCGGGGACAGGGGCTGGGTGTAAGAGAAATCGCTGCCCGTTTGAATCGGAGCCCGTCGACGATCAGTCGTGAACTACGCCGGGCCGCACGCGCCCCGGAAAACGTCAGACCGTCCCGTCCTGCCTATCGACCCAGGATCGCCCAGGAAGACGCTGATGCGAAGCGACATCGCCACCGGGACCGGAAGCTGGGTATCCATCTTGCCCTGCGCCGTGAAGTCCAGGCACGATTGGCCCTGAACCACAGTCCCGAGCAGATCGCGTCACGACTGCGCGTGGACTACCCCGATGATCCGGAGATGTGGGTGTCGCACGAAACGATCTACCAGTCCCTGTACGTCCAAGGTCGAGGCGGACTCAAACGCGAACTCGTCAAGCATCTGCGTACGGGCCGCGGTCTGCGTAAACCGCGCAGAACCACTCAGGAACGGCGGGGACGCATCCCGAACATGGTCAACATCGCCCACCGGCCCAAGGAGGTCGAGGATCGGGCTGTCCCGGGCGACTGGGAGGGAGATCTCATTGTGGGGACAGTCGAGTCGGGATCAGCGATCGGGACTCTGGTCGAGCGTGCCACGGGATTTTCGATGTTGCTGCATCTGCCTGAGTCACACACGGCCAACGCGGTGGCTGAGGCGATGATCGCGAAGATGGCGCACCTGCCGGCTGAGTTGAAGCGTTCACTGACCTGGGACCAGGGCAGTGAGCTGTCTGATCATGTGCGTATTGCTGAGGCCACGGGCCTTGATATCTACTTCTGTGACCCGCATTCACCGTGGCAGAGGGGGACGAATGAGAACACCAATGGGCTGTATCGGCAGTACTTCCCGAAGGGCACTGATCTCAGCCAGTGGGGATCGGGTTATCTCGATATGGTCGCTGCTGAGCTCAACGCCCGGCCCCGGAAACGGTTGGGTTGGAAGACGCCGGCCGAGGCCCTGGCTAAACTATTGAACGAACACGACGATTCGACAGGTGTTGCAACGATAGCTTGAATCC
>NZ_RHFG01000006.1 GCF_004745485.1 Brevibacterium sp. S22 | reverse complement strand
GCCTAACCCTGTCCTGATCAGGTCCCAGAATTGGGCCTCGACCGTGCTTGGCAGGGAACGGGGTCCGGGACGGACCATGGCAACATCCTCCTCACTGGAGGTGTTGCGACGACTCCTTGAACCCAAGGCGGGCGGATACCGCTGTGGATCGACCAGACAATTGCGGGAGGGGCCCATTTCGCGACGGCGGGCGGCCACATCAGCAGTCGCGTCGGCACCAAACTGCGGCCAGACGTCCTGAAGTCGAGGCTCAACCGGGAACTGGGCAACCTGCGGCCGGCCGTCCTGAAGCCGAGGCTCAACGGAGAACTCGGCACCAAACCGCGGCCGGCTGTCCAGAAGCCGAGGCTCAACGACAAGCTCGGCGAACCGCGATGGACATCGACGATACCTCGGTAGAGGATGGTCGCATGTCGAAGAAGTCTCGGATCTGGTTGGCCATCGCGCTCGTCCTCGTGCTGCTCGTCGGAGCCGGAGTCTTCGCGCTCGCCCGGCTCCCGATGACCAAGTCCTCCGCCGCCGAGGCTGCCGCCCACGATCTCGCCGAAGAGCAGCTGAGCTCGGACATCTGGCATGAGAAGGATCTCGCCCAAGGACTCTTCGACCGCGTCACGAAAGCGCTGGGCAAGAGAGTCGACCTGCGGTCGGTCTCCGTCGACGACATCACCGAAGCCGACGGCCGGACCATGGCGAGCCTCGAATGGACCTGGGCGAACACCGACGGTGAGGCCTGGCAGTACAGCTCTCAGCTGCCGTTGGAGAAGAACGGACTGTTCTGGTGGGCGAATCTCACGGAGAAGGCCATCCACCCGAAACTGAGCAAGGGCGGCAGCTTCGAACTGCGCGCGAATCCCGGGAAGCGCGGGAACATCCTCGGCGCCGAGGGCGAGGTGCTCATGGAAGAGGGGACGGTCGTCGATATCGGTGTCCACCCGAATCGTTTGGAGCCCGACACCATCGACACGCTCGTCAACGGGCTCAACGACGGCGTCGACTCCCTCGACCTCGACGCCGGTGACATCGAAGACACGGTCGACGATGCCGAAGGCAACCAGCTCGTCCCCGTCGTCACCCTGCGCGAAGACGACTACGGACAAGTCAAAGACGCGATCCACGATCTGCCGGGCGTCCTCTTCTCCGAGGGCACCCAGAACCTGACCCGGTCCCGCGGATTCGCGCAGGCCACCCTCGGTTCGGTCGGGCCCGCCAGCGCCGAAGACATCAAGGAGTCCGACGGCGCGATCATCGCCGGTGACATCGTCGGCCGCACCGGTCTGCAGAAGACCTTCGATGCGCGCCTCAGCGGTCCGGGCAGCGTCGAAGTCTTCGGCAAAGGGGACGCAGCCGATGACAAAGGCGGAAAGACGAAGCTCACGAGCCTGCACGCCTTCGAGCAGAAGGCCGGTGAGGACCTCGAAACCACCCTCGACGTCGATATTCAGACCGCCGCGGACGAGGCAGCGGCGACCGCGAAGAAGCCGGCAGCCGTGGTCGCGATCCGCCCCAGCGATGGACAGGTGCTCGCCGTGGCCAACCATGACCCGGAAGGTGCCGCCTGGGATCGGGCACTGAGCGGCCAATACGCTCCCGGCTCGGTATTCAAGATCGCCTCCGGTTTGGCGCTTCTCGACGGCGGTGTGAAGCCCGGCGACGACATCGACTGCCCGAAGACCGTGAGCATCGGCGGAAAGAAGTTCAAGAATGCCGAAGACGAAGTGCTCGGGTCCGTGAGCTTCGCCGAAGATTTCGCCCATTCGTGCAATACCGCGTTCGTCTCCTCCGGGGACACGGTCGCCGGCGACGAAGTGGCCGACGCCGCCGCCCAACTCGGAATGCTCAGCGATGCCTCCGGATTCGGGGCGAAGATGGCCTCGGTGCCGGTCGCCGACGACGAGGTCACGCATGCCGCACAGATGATCGGCCAGGGCAAGGTGCAGTCGAGCCCGCTGGCCGTGGCGACGATGGCCGCCTCGGTGGAGGCGGGGGAGACGATCAGCCCGCAGCTCATCCTCGGCGAAGCCCTCGACGATGCGAATGCCGACGACGATGGGGCCGCCGGTGATGCTGCCTCCCTCGACGCGGACGCGGCGAAGCAGATCGCGGACATGATGCGCAAGACTGTCACCGCGGGCACCGCCACCGACATCAAGGGCGTTCCCGGTGATCCCGTCCACGGCAAGACCGGAACGGCGGAATACGGCAGCGACACCCCGCCGCGCACCCACTCATGGTTTGCCGGATTTCAGGGTGATCTGGCTGTGGCCGTGCTCGTCGAGGACGGCGGATTCGGCGCCGAGGCGGCCGTCCCGGTGGCTGACGAATTCTTCACCGCCGTCAACTGAGTCCCACTCGGGCCGCATCCGTCGCAAGGCGTCTCCCACCGAGCCGACTTGGCCGCCGAAGTGGTCACAACCGGATACTCTGGCCCAAACTGAGGTCTGAGGCCACAACCGGATACTCTTCGGCGTCAGAAGTATCCGATTGCGACCATTTCTCCCTGGAAGCCGCAGCTACTTCATGCGCAGGGACCGCATCACTGACAGTGCCCCGGTCATGGCCTTCGCGAATGTCTTCTGATCGAGAGGGCCGGCCGGTGCGATCGGGTGGAGGCGCTGCTCGGCGATCGTGTGCGAGTGCATGAACGCAAAGAGTCCTTCGGGCCCGTGCCGGTGGCCCATCCCCGAGGCCTTGACTCCGCCGGCCGGAGCGTCGATGGACCCCCAGCTGGCTGGGTAGACCTCATTGACGTTGACCATTCCGGCTTCGATCTGCCGCGCGATCTCGCGTCCGTGGGAACGGGAGTACACAGAGGCCGAGAGCCCATATTCGCTGTCATTGGCGGCAGCGATGGCCGCGGCGTCTGAGGGCACCGGATAGACGGAGACGACTGGGCCGAATGTCTCCTCGCGGTGCAGCTCCGCTGCGGCGGGAACACCCGTGAGCACGGTCGGGGCATAGAAGTAGGGACCGAGCTCGGGCACCGGGAATCCACCGGCGAGGACCGTGGCTCCGACGCTGCGAGCCTGCTCGACATGTCTGGTGATGGTCTCGAGCTGCTTCGGTCCTGCCAGGGTGCCCATGTCCGGGCCGTACTCGAACTCGGCGCCGAGACGGTAGGCGCGGGCCGCCTCGGCGAAATGGGCGCAGAAGGCCTCGTAGAGGTCCTCGTGGACGTAGATGCGCTCGATGGAGATGCACAGCTGGCCGGCCGAGGAGAACGACCCGCGCACGGCACCTTCGACCGCCTTCGCCAGGTCCGCGTCCGAGGCCACGACCAGGGGATTCTTGCCCCCGAGCTCGAGGGCGGCCGGAAGCAGACGCTGCCCCGCCTCGGCGGCGATCGAGCGTCCCGCGGCGGTCGAGCCGGTGAACGATATCCCATCGGCGCCGGCCATGAGAGCGGGCCCGACCTCGGAGGAGGGGCCGGGCACGAGCTGCCACACCTCCGGCGGCAGACCGGCCGCGATCGCCAGTCGGCGCATGAAGACCGAGGTCAGCGTCGTCGTCGAATCGGGCTTGTGGACGACGGCGTTTCCGGCGGTCAGGGCCGCGAACAGGTCGGTCGCGCCCAAGGTCAGCGGGTAGTTCCACGGTGTGATGAACCCGATCACGCCCAGCGGAGTCCGCGTGACCTCGGTGCGGGTGAGCACGGGGATCGCCCCGCGGCGACGCTCGGGTCGCAGATAGCCGGCGGCCATCACCCCGTAGTGGCGCAGCACATTGAAGGTATCGAGGATCTCGTCATAGGCGTGGATGCGGGCCTTGCCGGTCTCGTACTGGATGATGTCGAGGAGCAGATCCTCGTGGCGGCGCAGCGATGCATGCAGTCGAGTGAGCACCTTCGCCCGGTGCTGAACCGACTGAGCGGCCCATGCGCTGCCGGCGATGCGGGCCGTGGCATAAGCGGCCTCGATATCGCCGGAGGTGTTCCGGGCGAACCGGTCGACCTCGGTGCCGGTGAACGGCTCGACGCCGCGCATCACCTCACCCGAGCCGGAAGCATCAGCGTACGGATCGGTGTCGAGGAAGTCTCGCAGTGCCGCGGTGACGTGCGCGGATGCGGTCCCGGCAGTGCCCGCCGCGGAGGCGTCGGCTGTGGTCTCTGATTTCATCGGCTTCCTCTTCCTGTGACGTAGGTCATCGCAGGCTAGACTACCGAATATGGTTTCGAGTGGTCTCCGGCGTGCGCTGAACGGGACCTGTGCACCCGCCGCCGTCGTCGACCTCGAGGCCTTCGATGCGAACCTCGACGCCCTGGCCGAGCGCGCTCACGGACTGCCGATCCGCCTGGCCACGAAGTCGCTGCGCGTGCCCGCCGCCATCGACCGGGCACTCGCCCATCCCGCCTATTCCGGTGTGCTCGCATATTCCGTCCCCGAGGCGCTCTGCCTCCACGCCCGCGGCATCCGCGATATCGTCATCGGCTATCCCAGCCTCGACCGGCCCGCCCTGACTCGGATGTTCGCCGAGGCGGGAGCGTGCGAGAACATCACCGTGATGATCGATTCCGTAGATCACCTCGACATCATCGAACAGGTCCGCACGACCGTCGCCGAGGCGGGGCGCGGTTCCGTCCCGGACGGGACCGGTCCGGGGGAGACCGGGGCGACCGTCGCCGAGGCGGGAGCCGCCTCGGTGCGGGTGTGCATCGACGTCGATTCCTCGTATCGTCCGGCCGAGTCCTGGTTGGGCGATCGAGTCCATATCGGGGCCAGGCGCTCACCGATCCGTGACGCCAGATCCGCTGTCACGCTCGCCAGGCAGGTTGCGGCCCGGCCCGGGTTCGACCTCGTCGGGATGATGTTCTACGAAGGACAGATCGCCGGCACCGCCGACGCCGGACGCTCGGTGCGGCAGACGATCGTACGGGCCATGCAGAGAGCCTCGATCGCCGAACTCGCCGAACGCCGGGCAACCGTCATCGCCGCAGTGAGTGACGTCGCCGACTTGGCCTTCATCAACGGAGGTGGAACCGGCTCGTTCGAATCGAGCTCCGTCGAAGGCACTCTGACCGAACTCGCCGCCGGTTCCGGCCTCTTCTCCCCAGGGCTCTTCGACGGCTATACGCACTTCCGACACCGCCCGGCCGCCTACTTCGTCAGCCCGGTGGTGCGGCGCCCGGCTCCCGGCTGGGTGACGGTCTTCAAAGGCGGATTCGTCGCCTCCGGAGTCCCCGGCCCCGACCGTCTGCCGACCATCGCCTGGCCACCGGGCCTCGACTACTCGAGTCTCGAGGGACCCGGAGAGGTGCAGACGCCGCTGACGGGGCCGGGTGCTGAGACACTGAGCATCGGCGATCTTGTGTGGTTCCGGCACGCCAAGGCCGGGGAGCTGGCCGAACACTTCAACGAATTCCAGATCGTGTCCCAGGACCGCATCAGCGATTCCTGGACGACCTATCGGGGAGAGGGGCTCGTTCTGTGAGCACAGTGCAGTCAGGACGGAGCGAACGGTCCGATCGGGGCTCGGGCCGAGGCAGGCACGCGTTTCGGAACTGGGCCGGTCACGTCCATGCGCATCCGCACACATTCGCCTGCCCCGCCTCGGCGGAGGAACTATCCGGAATCGTCACGGACGCAGCTGCGGCAGGGGACAGGCTGCGGATCGTCGGGGCCGGACATTCCTTCACCCCCGTGGCCGCAGGCGACGACGTCATGGTCAGCCTCGACGCACTCTCCGGGATCGTCGCCGTCGACGAACCGCGAATGCGGGTGCGCTTCGGCGCCGGCACCCGGCTGCGGGACGTTCCGGCCCTGCTCGAACCCTTCGGCCTGGCCCTGGAGAATCAGGGCGACGTCAACCCCCAGGCCCTGGCCGGTGCGATCTCGACGAGTACGCACGGCACCGGGATCGGGTTCACCGGATTCGCCGGGACCGTCACCGGGCTGAGCCTGATGGGCCCCGACGGTCAGCTGCGGGCACTGTCGGCCGAGGCGGACCCGGAGACCTTCGACCTCGCGCGGGTCAGCCTCGGCGTCCTCGGTGTCATCACCGAGGTCGAGCTCCAGTGCGTGCCGGCATTCGACCTCATCGCCGAGGAGAAGGTGGCCGGATTCGACGAACTCCTCGACGGGCTGACCAAGCGGATGCGCGGGGCCGACCATTTCGAGTTCTACTGGTTCCCGCACACCGATTCGGTGCTGACGAAGACGAACACCCGGGTGGGGCCGGGACAGTCCGGACCGGGCCACCTCGCCGAGGCGGGGGTGCGCAATCGGTGGCTCAACCTCCTCGACAAAGAGGTGGTGGAGAACGGGGCGCTGCGCCTGGCGGTCGAGCTCGGGGCGAAGATCCCGGCCGCGGTGCCCCCGATCAATCGCATCGCCCAGTCCGTCGTCGCGGATCGGACGTACCGGGCGCCGGGGCATGATGTGTTCGTGACCCCACGCCGGGTGCGGTTCAATGAGATGGAGTACGCACTGCCCTTCGCCGCCGGGCCCGAAGCGATTCGGGAGATCCGCGAGACCATCGAGGCCAAGGGCTGGTCGATCTCCTTCCCGCTCGAGGTGCGGTGTGCGGCCGCCGATGATGTGCCGCTGTCGACGGCGTCTGGGCGGGAGACGATGTACATCGCCGTCCATCGCTTCATCAAGGAGGACTTCGCGGAGTACTTCCGCGTCATCGAGGAGATTCTGTGCCGGCACGGCGGCCGGCCCCACTGGGGCAAGATCCACACACGCACGGCCGCTGAACTGTCCGAACTCTATCCGCGTTTCGCGGACTTCTGCGCCCTGCGGACCCGCCTGGACCCGGAGGCCATGTTCGGCAACCGCTTCACAGACTCACTGTTCGGTCTCACCCGGCGCTGAGGGCCGGGCACGTGGTACTCAGCGCGTGTTGCTCAGTGCGAGGTGCCGGCGGCCGCTCGGAGCCAGTCGAAGATCTCCGGCCAGGCCTCCTCGGCGATGGATCTGCGCATGAGGCCGTGATGCCCGATGTGCTCGGTGCCGAGCTCTGCGGGGGAGATGGTCCGCCGCGTCACCGGCGCCAGCCGTAGGCGGTCGGTGAGCGCATCGATCTGTGCAGGAGCCGCCCACAGATCGTCGGTCGTGCCGACGGAGAGCACCGGGGCACGCAGCCGGGCGATGCGCGCCTCGGCGTCGAAAGTCGGATCGTCGAAGAAGAAGTGAGGCCGTCGCAGCCAGCTCGTCCACTCATAGAGCGCGGCGGCGGGGATGTCTTCGCCGAGGCCCACCCGGCTGCCCGGCATGTACCCGAGCAGGCGGGTGACGGCCCTGCCCGCGACCCCGAGCCCGACTCCGACGCGCAGGCGCTCGCCGCGGGGAGCGATGTCGCGAGTCGCCGCCATATGAGTGGCGATGGTGACGATGCCGCTGAGCCGCTCGCCGCCGCAGCCCAAGAGCAGGGCGTGGCCGCCGACGCTGTGACCCAACGCGACTTGTGGCAGATCGGGGAAGGAGGCCTCGGCCCAGGCGGCCGCGGCCGAGACGTCCTCGAGCATCCAGTCGCGCATGCGGATGTGCCGATGGGCGCGGGCCGTGGCACGGTCTCCGACTCCGCGGAAGCCGTACGTGATCACGGCGAACCCGCTGGCGGCGGCCGCCTCGGCGAAGGAGAAGTAGAAGCGTTCCGGAGTCGCGGTGGCCGGGTGGATCGTCAGCACTGCTTGCGCAGCGCCCTCGGGGAGGAGGAGATGCCCCTCGAGCTCGCTGGGACCGTACCGGCTCGAGACCGGAATGCGCAGGGCCTGTGGCGTGAGCGTGTCCATGCGTTCAAAGCGTAATGACTCGGAGACAGGAATGCTACTGATCGGTAATGATGGTGGATCGCGCATCCTCGCAGCGTCCGGGTCAGCTGGTACGCTCGGGCCATGGCAGCGTCGGATCGGAACCATCCTGCATCACCCGCCCTTGCGACCAGCCGAGAGCGGGAGAGGGGCCGGCGCAGGTCGATGTTCGTCGCCGCCTTCGGCACCGTCGTCGAATGGTACGACTTCTCGATCTTCTTCTACGTCGCCACGACCCTGACCAAGGAGTTCTTCGGCGATCAGACGGACTCTCTGCTGCTCACCCTCGGGGTCGGCGCGGCGGGATTCCTCTTCCGGCCCTTGGGCGCGATGGTCTTCGGCCACCTCGGTGATCGGATCGGACGCAGGTCCACGCTCATCATCTCCGCGGTCCTCATGGCGATCTCCATGCTCGGGATCGCGGTGATCCCGAACTATGACGCGATCGGCATCTGGGCGGGTGTCCTCATGGTCACTCTGCGCTGCCTGTCCGGGTTCTCCGTCGGCGCCGAATACACCGGCATCATGGTCTTCCTCATGGAGTCGGCGGGTCCTGGCAAACGCGGACTCGCCGCCAGCTGGGCGGCGGCCAACAGCGAGGTCGGTGCGCTCCTGGCGGTGGGGTCCGGTGCGCTTTTGGCGAATACGCTCAGCCCCGAGGCGATGGATTCGTGGGGCTGGCGGCTGCTGTTCGTCCTCGGTGCCGTGCTCGCCATACTCATGGTTCCGCTGCGATCGATGATGGAGGAGACCGAGACCTTCAAACGCCTGCAGCAGGCGGAGAAGGAGAAGACGGACACCGCGCTCGAGCGCTCCCCGCTCATCACCGCGATCCTCGAACAGCCGCGGGCGATCCTCGTCGCCTTCCTCATCTCCTCGATCGGCTCGGTCAGCTACTTCCTCAACATCACCTATGTGCCCACGTACATCGAAGAGGTGGCGAAGGTTCCGAACTCCGGTTCCCTGGCACTGGGTACGGTCGCTGCTGTCGTCGCCATCGTCGTCACCCCGTTCTTCGGTCTCGCCTCGGACAAATTCGGACGCAAGCCCGCCCTGGCCGTACTCATGGCAGTCTTCGTGTTCACGATCATTCCTGCCTACGCTCTGCTGGGCGGCAGCTCCTCAAGTGGGGCGGTCTTCGGCGTTGCGTTTCTGGCGATCCCAGCGGCCGGGTGGAGCGCGGTCGCCGCGGCCATGGTGCCCGAGCAGTTCACCGGCACGAGCCGGTTCTCCGGCATGGCGATCGGCTACAACGTCGCCACAGTCCTCTTCGGCGGACTCTCGCCGCTCATCGCCACGGCGCTGATGTCCTCGACGGGCATCAACCTGGCGCCGGCGATCTATGCCACCGTCGTCATCGTCGTCGCCGGTGTTCCCACCCTCATCCTCGCCCGCAGCATGGGGAAGAAGACCCTCGCGGAGGTGGACGCGGACAGGCATCTCGTGCCCGCCTGACGCTGTGGTCGGGGTTGTCCCGATGGGGTGGTGCGATGTCTGCCTCGGGTGGCGGACTGCCGGCTGAGGGTCGTGCGGTGTCCGCGTGGGACAGCGCGGTGTCCGCTTGGTGTGGCGACGCAGTGTCCGTTTCGTGTGGCGCGGCACTCTGAGGAGGGCGCCGAATCGGGGGCTGCGCCGGATCGGTGACAGACGTTGCCGTTCTGCCACACGCTGCGCACGCATCGAGCGCGATGAGCTCATAAGTTGGTTTCAGAACACGCATTCGGGCGATCTGCTCCCGGGTGTGAGAGACCGATCAAGGAGTCATCATGAAACGCACGAAGCGCGCCGCCTTCACCGCCGCCGCCCTGCTCAGCTGCACACTCGCCTTCTCAGGCTGTTCGCTCATCAGCCAAGTCGTGCCGGACCAGGACGGAACCGCCGGAGAGCAGGCCGAAGCCGACGGTCAGCAGACCGAGGGCCAGCAGCCGGCCGGAGAGAACGAAGCCGCGCAGGACACGGGTGCGGGCGAAGACTCCTCCGATTCGGGAACGTCCTCCACGGCCGAGGGCACATCGACCGGAACCGACGGTTCGAACAGCGGAACCGCAGGCTCGGACGACGGGACGACCGGTTCGGACGCAGCACAGTCGTCTGGCAGCCAAGCCGAGGTCAGCATCGGCGAAAGCTTCGAGGACCCGGAGATGCAGGACAAGATCGAGGTGCTCTCGGCCGTGCGGAACTTCGACTCGTCCAAGAAGGCCACATCCATCGAACTCGGCGGCGAAGTCGTCCTCCTCGAGGTCAAGATCACCCCTGGACAGAAATACAGCGGACTCATCCAATCGGGTGCCTTCAAGATCTCCGACGACGGAGGTGCCGACTATCGATACGACCAGACCGACGGTGTCGAAGCCGAGATGAAGGCCGCCGGATACGAACCCTTTGAAGATGTGACTCGCCGCGACGGCGGAACTCACCAGGGCTGGCTCGCCTACGTTCCCGACGAGAAGCAGGACACCTACACGATTCGGTACGAACGCGGAGCCGGCAAGGTGATGGGAACCGACGAGAAGATCCCGGAATTCACCACGACCTTCGACATTCCCTCCGCCTGATCTCAGGCAGGCGGGGCCGCCTGCGACGGGTGACTTCTGTCGATCATCGAAAGACGCATCGGGGCCGGCTTCCGAATTCGGAAACCGGCCCCGATGCGTCGTCAGTGTTTCGTATCAGCCTTCGCTGAAGGCCTTCCAGTCCGAGACCTCGGCCTCGGCGAGCTGAGCTGCCACACCCGTGTAGGTGGCAGGGGTCAGCGCCTTGAGCAGTTCGGCACGCTCTTCGGGCAGCCCGAGACCGTCGACGAACTTCTGCAGATCGGACTGGTTGATGCGCTTGCCGCGAGTGAGTTCCTTGAGCGTTTCGTACGGGTTGTCCATTCCCGGCACACCCTGCAGACCGGCGGCACGCATGACCGATTGGACGGCTTCACCGAGGACCTCCCAGTTGCTGTCGAGGTCGGCGGCCAGAGCCTCCTCGTTGATGGCGAGGGCGCCGAGTCCCTTGACCAGGTTGTTGAGTGCGAGCACCGAGTGACCGAATGCGACGCCGATATTGCGCTGCGAGGTCGAGTCGGTGAGGTCGCGCTGCATCCGCGAGGTGATCAGCGTCGACCCCAGGGAATCGAGCAGGGCGCACGAGAGCTCGAGGTTCGCCTCGGCGTTTTCGAACCGGATCGGGTTGACCTTGTGCGGCATCGTCGACGAACCGGTCGCACCGGCGACGGGGATCTGTTTGAAGTAGCTCATCGAGATGTAGGTCCACATATCGGTGGCCAGATTGTGTGCGATCCGATTGAACCGGGCGATATCGGCGAACAGCTCGGCGTTCCAATCATGGGACTCGATCTGTGTGGTCAGAGAGTTGAAGGTCAGCCCGAGGCGGTCTTCGACGAAGGTGCGGGCGATCTGCGGCCAATCGGCTCCCGGCACTGCGGCCAGATGAGCTGAGTAGGTGCCGGTGGCGCCGTTGATCTTGCCGAGGAACTCGGTGGACGCGATGCGTTCGTACTGGCGGCGCAGGCGATGGATGAAGACCGCGAGTTCCTTGCCCATCGTCGTCGGAGTGGCCGGCTGGCCGTGGGTGTGGGCGAGCATCGGAACCTCGGCCAGCTCCGTGGCGGACTCGGCGAGAGCGTCGATGAGAGCCTTCGCGCGGGGCAGCCACACCTGTTCGGTGGCCCCCTTGATCCCCAGCGCCCAGGACAGGTTGTTGATGTCTTCGGACGTGCAGCAGAAGTGGACGAGCTCGCCGAGGTCTTCGGCGCCGATCGTCACTAGGGCTTCTTTGATTGTGTACTCGACGGCCTTGACGTCATGGACGGTGACCGCTTCGTGGGAGGCCAGGGTGGCGATGGTGTCGGCGTCGAAGTCGGCTGCGAAGTCGCGCAGACCGTCGACCTCGTCGGGGGTGAGGGTGCGCACACCCTCGATCACAGAGTTCTGTGCGAGGTGGATGAACCACTCGATCTCCACCGTGATGCGGTTGCGGTTCAGTGCCGCCTCGGAGAGGTGATCGACGAGGTCAGCGGTGTCTTTGCGGTAGCGACCATCAAGCGGTCCGAGTGCGATGGCGGGCGAGATTTCGGCAAGGGAAACAGTCGGCATGCCCTCATTTTCTCATGAGCGGCGAAACGGGGCGGCACCCGTCCGGACCTACCGACAGGTAGGTGAAGGCCGAGGATGGGACTCGGACGTCGCCGCCTGTGGATTCGATGGTGACTTCGGCATCTGTGGCCCGTGGATGCCGAAGGCTCGTCCCCAGCCCTGAAACCGAGGCTTCCGCTCTCGGTCCGTGCCCTCCTACGGTCGAGTGAATCGGACACGGATGCCGAACAGACAGGTAGGAGGGCAGAGGCATGATCACGGACGAGTTGGAGCGCAATCGCAAGCAGTGGCGACGGCGAGCGGAAGTGCTGCACTCCTTGGCGCAGAGCTGCCGAGAGATCGACGGTTGGGATTCGCCGGCGGGGAGGCTGCTTGATGACCGGGTGGCCTCGTGCGCGGAGTCCATCGACGAGTTGGGTGAGCGGGCGGAGAAGCTCGCTGAGGCCTATGACCTCCATCTCCAGGTCGTGTCGGTGGGAGGGCGGATCCAACTGTGACTGCCCAATCTGCCTCCGCCGGAGTCGACAGCTGGATCGTCGTCGACCTCGACCGGATCAGCAGGCTGCCCGAGCGGCTGCGCCGGCTCTGGCCGCCCGATCTGCTCCCGCGCCGGGCCGATCGGGAGTCCCGAGCCGGGCCGACCGAGATGGGAGAAGCCAGAGCTGACAGGAGAACCGACGCTGCCGGGGGAGCCGACATGTCGGGCGAGGAGACCGGCACGGCTGGCAGGGAGACCGACGCAGCCGCCGGGGAGGCCGGCACGGCTCCGGGGAACTCCGGCACAGCCTCGGGAAAGGGTGCGGCCTCGGGAAGGGATGCGGCCGGTGGCCGAGGAGCGAAACGGGAACTCGATGTGCTCACCGCCTGGCTGCGAGGATTCGCCTCCGAACTCGACCGGGTGAGCACGCGCATCAGCGTCGTCGTGTCATCAGGAGTCGAAACCGTCCACCTGGGGCTATGCCTGGGTCCGGGCATCGGGCATGCGATCTTGGCGCTGCAGGGCGAGGGGCTTGAGGACTTCGCGCAGCACCAGCTGCTGCGCCGGATCGAGCCGGGACGGATCGGGCATGTCGTCGAGGATCTCGCCGAGCTCGTCGAACACGACTGTGTTCTCACGCTCAGCTGGGCCTCCGGACCGGGGGCCACAGGACTGGAGTTCCTGCGCCGAAAGGGCGGGGCCTGGTTCCGACCAGTCATCGAGCGTGCCGGCGATTCCGTCAGCGTCGATGACGGAATCGCCGCAGGGGACGGAGCGGTGCGGATGCTCCTGAGCACCGTGCTCACCCGGACGCTGACGGCAGGAGCCCCGAATTGACCGCAGCAGGCTCTGACGAGGATCGATCCGAACTCGAGCGAACCGGGACATGAGGAGAGACCCGCGATGATCGATTCGACAACGCGTGGCGGTGGGCGGATCACCGTCGACGACCGCGCCGATGACAGCGGAGACGCACTGCAGACCGTCATCACCGACGTCGGCGACCTGGCTGTCGAGGCAGCTGTCGGGGACTTCGATCTCGCGACCCTGCTCACTCAGGTTCCGGCGCCGGTGACGGCGCTCAACCTCGATGCCTGCCGGATCCGATTCCACAGCCAGCTGGCCGCCTCGGTGCTCGAGCTCGAGGCCACGCTGCTCGCCGTTCGGGCCGCTGCCTTCGCGTACCGTCAGGCAGAGAAGGGGCTCAGCGAGGTCTTCGGCGGACTGCTCGACGCGCTCGGCTACGCGACCGGACGGATCATCGCCCTCAGCCTGCCCGTCATCATTCCCGTCGCGCTCGTCGTCGGCGCCCAAGTCGTCGTGGTCACGAAGATCCTCGACGCCACCGGACTCGACGATGTCATCTCCAAGCAGTTCGGGATCGACCTGGGCAAGACGAAGGCGAATGCGAAGGAAGCACTGATCACGTTCGTGTTCGAACAGTCCGACGTCAGTGGGGCCATCATCGAACACGTCCTGCCGGGCATCGTCGTCGGATTCATAGGACTGCCTCCGTCCGTCCTCAACACCGAAGGCGATCACGCGTTCTGGCCGCACGACTCGACGTCGATGACGGTCTGGGCGCTGGCCGGTGCGAACGCGTTCGGTCTGCTGCTGCCTTCTGACGTCGAGGTGTGGAGAGCGAAGGGGCTGACTCCGCCGCACAAGGAACCGCCGCGTGATGTCGAAGACCTCTTCATCCGCGAAGCGAACTGCCACCGCGGAGCCGATTCCGGGCAGGTCCGCATCGAGGAGATCGTCGGCCCGGATGGGACGACCCGCTATATCGTCTACGTCCCTGCCACCACCGACTGGTCTGCGAAGTCCGGGGACAATACGACGGACCTGACGACGAACGTGCAGGGCATGGCCGGAAATGACACGGCGATGCGCGAAATGGTGCGTCAAGCCATCGCCGACGCCGGCATCGGGCACAATGCCGAGGTGATGCTCGTCGGCTATTCGCAGGGAGGCATCACTGCCGGCTCACTGGCTGCGGATCCGGCGTTCCTCGACGATGTCAACGTCACGGCGCTGATGACGGTCGGTGCTCCGGTCTCTGATTTCCCCATCGACTCCGGAATCGACGTGCTCTCGATCGAACACGAACAGGACCTCGTGCCCGACCTCGACGGCAACGAGAATCCGGCGACGAAGAACTGGTCGACGGTCACCGTCGACTACGACCCGGACGAACTGCGCAGAGCCCCCGAGCTCGCGGACAAAACCAATGCCGAACTCGATGCGATGTTCGCGTCGGCCGGAGCGGCGCACTCCTCCGTGGCCTATGCCGCCTCGATCGGACTGCTGCTGCGGGCCGGGAATTCCGGCTTCGACCGGTTCACCTCGAAGAACTCGGGGTTCTTCACCGGCGACCTCACGAAGACGCGCGACTACCAGGGCAAGCGCAAACGCCACTGAACCCGGCTCTCGCGGAACCTGGACCCGACCACGCAGGGAGAGTGCCGCCTCGGCGCGCGGACACGGTACACGGGAACTGAACTCGATCACGCAGGGAAGGACCGCCTCGGTGTGCGGCTGGACTGCACGGAACCGGAACTCGACCAGCCAGGGGAGGACCACCTCGGTGCTCGGACGTGCGTTGGTCGGACGGTGGAGCATCTCTGCCGTGATCGACAATTGTCCACGGAACGCTTTGGAACTGAACCACATGTGTCGAGCTCGGGCCATAGTCTGTTCCTGACCTGCACTTTTGATACTCGAACCGCATGGGGAGAGTGGCAAGCAGTGAGTGGATTCGGTACTGTTATACCACCTGTGAATCAGATCACTCGAGGGCGAGTTCTCACATCCGAGGCCCTGCCCGACGGACACGGTCCACCACTGGTCACCTCCGGTGAAGATGGACCTCGAACAAAGGAGAACTGAAATGACCTCCAACATTTCAGTGGGAACCGGGGCTGCCCACAGTCAGTCCCAGGAGCCCAGAATGATTCAGATGCTCACCGAAGACGGAAATCGCGTCGAATCCGGTGAGTACGATGCCTTCGCGGCAGAACTCACCGATGAGGATCTGCGCGGCTTCTACCGGGACATGGTCCTGGTGCGCCGCATCGACGCCGAAGGAGCTGCCCTGCAGCGTCAGGGACAGCTGGGCCTCTGGGCTCCGCTGTTCGGACAGGAAGCAGCCCAGATCGGCATGGGACGGGCAGCCCGCCCTCAAGACTTCGTCTTCCCCACCTACCGCGAACACGGCCTCGCCTACACCCGCGGTGTCGAACCCGAAACCCTGCTGAGCATCTTCCGCGGTCAGAACCACGGCGGCTGGGACCCGCAGGAGCACCGGTTCCACACATACACCATCGTCATCGGTTCGCAGGCCCTGCATGCCACCGGCTACGCCATGGGCGTGAGCATGGACGGCGACGTCGGCACCGGTGACATCGAACGCGACACCGTGTCGATCGCCTGTTTCGGCGACGGTGCGACCTCGCAGGGGGATGTCTCCGAAGCGCTGACCTTCGCCGGAGCCTTCCACGCCCCGGTCCTGTTCTTCTGCCAGAACAACCAGTGGGCCATCTCCGAACCCACGCACGTCCAGACCGCTGCACCGCTGTCCACCCGCGGCGAAGGATTCGGAGTCCCCGGCATCCGCGTCGACGGCAACGACATCATCGCGATGTACTCCGTCGCCCGCGCCAGCCTCGACTCCGTGCGCGCCGGCCACGGCCCGATGCTCATCGAAGCCTTCACCTACCGTCGCGGTGCCCACACCACTGCTGACGATCCGACGAAGTACCGTGACAAGGCCGAAGAGGAGATCTGGGAGGACCGCGACCCGATCACCCGCCTCAAGGCATACCTGGACAATCACACCGAGACCAGCGAAGAGTTCTTCGCCGAGGTGGACGCCGAGGCCGACACCCTCGCCGCCCGCATCCGCCACAACTGCATGACCATGGAGAACCCCGACCCGACCGAGATGTTCGCCCACGTCACTGCAGAGCCCCACTCCCTCGTCGACGAGGAACGTGCCGAATTCCTGGCATACCAGGCCTCGTTCGCCGATGCGGGTGAGGCCTGATGGAGAAACTTCCCCTCTCTAAGGCGATCACCGCCGGAATGCGCAAGGCCATGGAGGACGACCCGAAGGTCGTCCTCATCGGTGAGGACATCGGCAAACTCGGCGGCGTCTTCCGCGTCACCGAGGGCCTGCAGAAGGACTTCGGCCCGCAGCGCGTCATCGATGCCCCGCTGGCCGAGTCCGGCATCGTCGGCACCTCGATCGGCATGGCCATCCGCGGCTACCGTCCGGTCATCGAGATCCAGTTCGACGCCTTCATCTTCCCGGCCTACGACCAGATCGTCACTCAGGTGGCGAAGCTGTACAACCGCACCCTGGGCAAAGAGAACATCCCGCTGGTCATCCGCGTCCCCTACGGCGGCGGCATCGGCTCACCCGAACACCACTCGGAGAGCCCGGAGACCGTGTTCGCCCACCACGCCGGCCTGCGGCTGATCTCCCCGTCGAACGCTCATGACGCCTACTGGATGATCCAGGACGCGATCAAGAGCGAGGACCCGGTGATGTTCTTCGAACCCAAGCGCCGCTACTGGATGCGTGGGGACGTCGACACCTCCGCCCGGGGCGAACTGGGCATGCACGACGCCCGAGTCGTGTCCGAAGGCGCCGATGTCACCCTCGTCGCCTACGGCCCGCTGGTCCCGACCGCGCAGGACGTGGTCACCGCGGCCGCCGAAGAGGGCAAGAGCGTCGAACTCATCGATCTGCGCAGCCTCAACCCGATCGACTTCACTGCGATCGAGAAGTCCGTGACCAAGACCGGCCGGCTCGTCGTCGCCCATGAGGCCCCGACCTTCCTGGGGCTGGGCTCGGAGATCGCCGCGCGCATCACCGAACGCTGCTTCTTCAACCTCGAAGCTCCGGTCATCCGGGTCGGCGGCTATCACACCCCGTACCCCGGTTCGCGGATGGAAGAGCATTACCTGCCCGACCTCGATCGCATCTTCGACGGTGTCGATCGGGCCCTGTCCTACTGATTTCGAGGAGAGTCAAGAATGTCATTCGAATTTCCTCTTCCCGACGTCGGTGAGGGCCTGACCGAGGCCGACATCGTCGCGTGGAAGGTCGCCCCCGGCGACACCGTCACAGTCAACCAGATCCTCGTCGAGATCGAGACCGCGAAGTCGCTCGTCGAGCTGCCCAGCCCGCAGGCCGGCACCGTCGGTGCGCTGTTGGTCGAGGAAGGTCAGACCATCGAGGTCGGCACCCCGATCATCCGGTTCGGCGGAGATGATTCCAGCACCGAGGCGGCCCCCGCCTCCGCCGGTGCGCCCGCTTCCGGTGCGGCCGAGGAATCCGGGGGTGCCGACGGCGGAGCCACACTCGTCGGCTACGGCGCGAAGGAGACGTCGGCGAAGCGTCGTCCGCGCAAGGGCGCTGCCGTCCCGGCACCTGCCGCTTCAGCCGCACCGACGGCCCCTCCCTCAGCTCCGGCGCCAGCGGCCTCGCCTGCGTCGGCAGCTCCGGCCCCAGCGGCCTCGCCTGCACCGGCAGCACCCCCTGCGCCCTCTGCAGCTCCAGCTGCGGAAGCGCAGCCTGCGTCGGCACCTGCCTCGCCGGGTAGGCCGCTGGCAAAGCCTCCCGTGCGGAAGCTTGCGAAGGATCTGGGCGTCGACCTGTCCCGGGTCGTTCCGACCGGTCCCCACGGCGACGTCACCCGCGACGATGTCCACGCCGCCGCGAGCCAGACGACGGCTCCCACGGCGGATGCGACGGCACCGGCAGCCGCCTCGGCGAGTGATTTGGGAGCGCTCGAGGAGCGGATCCCGTTCAAGGGCGTGACGAAGATGATGGCCAAGGCCATGGTCGACTCGGCATTCACGATGCCGCACGTTACCGAGTTCCTCGACGTCGACGTCACCGAGACGATGGCCATGGTCCGCCGGCTGAAGTCGACGAAGTTCCTCGGCGAGGACGTCAAGGTCTCGCCGCTGCTCATCGTCGCCAAGGCAGTGGCCTGGGCAGTTGGACGCAACCCGCGGATCAATTCGTGCCTCGACGGCGACGAGATCGTGGTGAAGAAATACGTCAACCTCGGCATCGCCGCGGCCACCCCGCGCGGGCTCATCGTGCCCAACATCAAGAACGCGCAGGCCAAGGGGCTGGGTGAACTGGCACAGGGCATCCAGGACCTCACCGCCCTGGCGCGGTCGGGCAAGACGCCGCCGGCCGATCAGGCGGGCGGCACGATCACGATCACGAACGTCGGAGTCTTCGGAGTCGATGCCGGTACGCCGATCATCAACCCGGGTGAGGCCGCGATCCTCGCATTCGGGCAGGTTCGGAAGAAGCCTTGGGTCGTCGACGATGCGATCGTTCCGCGTGAGATCACCACGCTCTCAGTCAGCGCCGATCACCGTGTCGTCGACGGCGAGATCATCTCGAAGTTCCTCGCCGACGTCGGGCGGGGCCTGGAGGACCCGACCCTGATGCTGGCCTGAGGGCTGAGGTTCCTCGAAACACCGGCAGAGGGCCGAGACCACTGTGTGTGCAACGTGGTCTCGGCGCTCCGTCGTTGTCTCGGTGCGGCTGAGCGCTCTATTCGTCGAGGTAGGCGCTGTTGTCCTTGGGGCTGCCGTCCTTGACGAGACGCTTGGCCAGGCAGTGGTTGCGGTCAAGGCCCCAAGAGCGGCACTGGTCGAGAGCGGGTTCCGGATCGCTGTAGCCGGTATCGACGACCGTGACCCAGTAGCTGTCGCCCTTATATGAGGCCCAATCGCCGCTGTGGATGAGGATCGCGCCCGGATACTTGACCTTATTCGCTTCGTATTCGTTGAGGATGTCCTGGGCCGACCACGTCTTGCCGTCAGCCTCGAGGCCGACGTTCTTCGCGCTCACCTGGCTCACCCACTGCCCCTCGAGGTCGGAGGCCGTCCTGCTGCCTTGCTCCGTATAGGCGTCGAGACGCTGTTGCGGACTCTGCGACGGTTGGACGAGGTCTTCGGACGGACTGGGGGACGGGCTCGCCGGCTCACTGGAACCGACATCGACAGGAACTGTTCCCGACGACGGAGCAAGCCACCGGATGCCGAAGAATCCCACCAGCGCGAGGATCATGATGATGGCGATGATGACGACGGAGATCTTCAGCCCATTGCGCGAAGACGACTCGCTGTGGACGGTGGGAGGAAACTGTGGGGGAGGCGGGGTCTGCTGCCCGCTCCCGGCCGAACCGCCGGCGCCGCCGTCGGCAGATCGCTGAGCCTGCTGAGGCAGTGAATGCTGAGCGGATCCGGAAGAGTGAGCGGGATCGAAAGGTGAGTGCCCGGCAGGGGCGAAGACATTGCCGCTGCGAGCTTTCGAGGTCGACTGTTCCCCCGTGTGCCGTTCGAGATACTCATAATAAGTCGAGTTGTCGAAATCGGCAGACGAACGGTCCGCGTCATTCCCGTACGACAGGCTCTGACCAGCGGATTCGTTTGAACCCTTGTGCCAGTCGTCGCTGGTCGCCGGACGAATGCGCGGCCTCTGTGGAACGTCGCTCATCAGTCCTCCTGAATGCCAGGTGTGGTGGCAATCATCTACTTACCTTGGCACGAGTCGCGTAGGCGTTCAACAGGATCGCCGACAGGACGCGTTGCCGACGAAAGCCTACTGCGGAAATCACCGAGTTGCCTTGACCTCAGCTGTGAAAGTTCCTCCGTGCGCCCATGGAGACGACAACGGGCCTTCCGAGTGGCAGAGGTCAGTGACGAAGATCCACCGCAGAAGCCGCGATGAATTTGCCCTCCGGCCCGCGATCTCAGTAAGATTGATTCTTGTTGTGTCGTAGCAGCCAGGTCACCGACCGATCTGCTGGGACACTCATGGTGCTCACCCACCGCTGCACTCCAGCTTCGGCCATCTCTCACAGGCTACGGCTTCAGCGCTGGTGAGACATCTCGCCCGAACGGGCAGACCTGTTTCGGCGTACACAATTTTCACGGTGACAGTCGAGAAAATTTGTTGATGTCTTCCGACATCGGCGCAAGCGAGCGGGGATGACACTGAAGTGTGATCCCGCAGGAGCTTGTTTCGAGAGTCGGTAACTTGTGAACTGGAGGAGAGACATGGCAGCAACCTGCCAGGTAACCGGGGCAGTCCCCGGTTTCGGACACAATGTGTCCCACTCGAAGCGCCGCACGAAGCGTCGCTTCAACCCGAACATTCAGAAAAAGCGCTACTACGTTCCGTCGCTGCGCCGCAGCGTCACGCTGACCCTGTCCGCTAAGGGCATCAAGGTCATCGACGCTCGCGGAATCGACGCTGTGGTCAACGAACTCATCGCCAAGGGAGTGAAGCTCTGATGGCTAAGGCACAGGATGTTCGTCCCATCATCAAGCTCAAGTCGACGGCCGGCACCGGGTTCACCTACGTGACCCGCAAGAACCGCCGCAACACTCCGGACCGCATCGTGCTGAAGAAGTACGATCCCGTAGTCCGCAAGCACGTCGATTTCCGAGAGGAGCGCTGAGCGCACATGGCTAAGAAGTCAAAGATCGCAAAAGACAAGCAGCGTCGCGTCATCGTTGAGCGCTATGCAGAGCGCCGCGCGACTCTCAAGCGTCAGCTGACCCACCCTGATTCCACCGATGAACAGCGCGAAGAGGCACGCCTCGCGCTGCAGAAGCTTCCCCGCGACGCTTCGCCGGTCCGCGTTCGCAACCGCGACCAGGTTGACGGTCGTCCGCGTGGCTACCTCCGGAAGTTCGGACTCTCGCGAGTTCGTTTCCGCGAAATGGCACACAACGGCGAGTTGCCCGGCGTTACTAAGTCGAGCTGGTAATCTCGAGGAAGTTCGTCATCGGAAAAACGGACCGGTGACCTACCGACTTGTCCTAAGGAGGACACTTTTATGGCTAAGAACCGCAGTGAGCTCGTTGCAGAAGTTGCCGAGAAGTCCGGCCTGACCCAGAAGCAGGTCTCGGACGTGCTCGATGGTGTCTTCGATGTCTTCTCCGACGTCGTGGCCAAGGGCGAAAAGCTCACCATCCCCGGCTGGCTCTCCGTTGAGCGCACCGAGCGTGCCGCTCGCAAGGGTCGCAACCCGCAGACCGGTGAAGAGATCCAGATCAAGGCCGGCTACTCCGTCAAGCTGTCCGCTGGTTCGAAGCTGAAGGGTGCCGCTGGCAGCCCGAACTGATCTACGCAGCAGCGTCGAATGGCCCGGATCGACTGATCCGGGCCATTTGCTGTCTCCGAAGAGGTGGACTCGTCTTCCCGGGCGATATCACCCGCACTCCGGAGGACATCAGCCACCCTCGCCGAGGCGGCTCCCCGAGATCTCGGCCACGAACGGATCCGCCGGTTGGCAGTCTGCCGTCGCCGAGCGATATCCTGGAGGCATGTCAGAAGGGGCGGTCTGCGCGCAGTGAATTCTTCAGGTTTCGAACCGATCACACGGTTCGTTCGACGTGCGACCGTCCCCATCGTCGTATTCCTCGGGCTCATCGCCGGACTGGCCGCGCTCTTCTTCACCGGAGCAGCCAATCCCACCCTGCTCAACGACCCCGGCTCCGTCGTCCGTTTCGGTCTGCCTGCCGCGAAGTTCGTCTTCAACACTGCGATGTCGCTGACCGTCGGCGGTCTCATGTTCGCCGTCCTCATCGTTCCGCGCACCGCCGGGGGGCGCGGTCGCCGACACAAGAAGACGGATGAGGACGCGGCGCTCGATCCGCTGTGGACGCGGTCCGTCCAGATCGCCGAATACTCCTCGGTGGTGTGGACGCTGTCTGCGGTCGCAGTGCTCGTCTTCTCCTTCGTCGACACGGTCGGTGCCCAGGCTTACCTTGACTTCTCTAACCAACTCGGCGTGTTTGTCACGCAGATCGCCTACGGACAGCTGTGGGTGCTCATCGTCGTCCTCATCGCCGTGGCCTCGACCCTGTGCTTCGGCACCCGCTCCCTGAAGGGCATCGCAGCCGCAGGAGTGCTCGGCATTGCCGTGATACTGCCCTTGGCCTCGATGGGCCACTCCGCAGAAGCCTCCGGGCACACCCAGGCCGTGAACAGCCTCGGTCTGCACATCCTCGGAGCGGTCCTCTGGCTCGGCGGACTCTTCGCCATCGCCCTGCTGGGCACTCGCCTGGCCGCCTCGAAGAATCTCAGGCCGATCGTCGAACGCTATTCGACGATCGCGCTGATCTCCTTCGGCCTCATCGTCTTCTCCGGTATCATCAACTCGCTCCTGCGCGTGCAGGGCTTCGATGACCTCATGACCCCCTATGGGGAGGTCATTCTCGCGAAGGCGTTCGCGACGGTCCTGCTCGGGCTGATCGGATTCTGGCACCGCCAGTTCGTCATTGCACGATTGGGCACGGCCGCCTCGGCGACGGTTGAGTTCTGGCGCCTCATCACCGTCGAATTCATCCTCTTCGGGGTCACGATGGGAATGGCCGTGGCCTTGGCCCGGTCGCAGCCGCCGGTGCCGCAGGAGCCGGTGGGCGATCCCTCCCCGGCCGAGATCCTCACCGGTGACCCGCTGCCCCCGCAGCCGAACCTGGCTCGATACTTCAGCGAATGGGCGATCGATCCGCTGTGGATCGCGATCGCGATCGGCACGTCGATCGCCTATGTCGTGGCGTTCATCAACCTTCGCCGCCGAGGCGACAAATGGCCGGTGCTGCGCCTCATCAGCTGGCTGGTGGGCATGGTCTTCCTTGTCTACGTCACCTCGGGCGGACCTCGCGTCTACGGTGAGGTGCAGTTCTCCGCGCACATGATCGAACACATGCTTCTGGTCATGGTCGTGCCTTTGCCGCTGGTGCTCGGCGCGCCGATCACCATGCTCATGCGCGGCACGAAGGCCCGTCGGGACGGGTCATTCGGCCTGCGCGAATGGGTGCTCTGGCTCGTCCAGACTCCGTACCTGCGCTTCTTCGCGCACCCGATCGTGGCGAGCGTGAACTTCGCCGGTTCGCTGGTGGTCTTCTACTACTCGGGAATCATGTTCTACGCGCTCGATACGCATCTCGGCCACGAGCTGATGATCGCGCACTTCCTCGGCGCGGGATACCTGTTCGCTCAGGCGCTCATCGGCGTCGATCCGGGCGTCAAGCGCCCTGTCTTCCCGATGCGGCTCGTGATGCTGCTGGTGACGATGGCCTTCCATGCGTTCTTCGGCATCTCGATCATGAGCTCGAACGTGCTGATCGCCGGTGATTGGTTCGGCAATATCGGCGCCGGATGGGGCTACACGGCGATCGACGACCAGCAGCTCGGCGGCGCCATCGCGTGGGGCATCGGCGAATTCCCGACTCTGTTCATCGCGATCATGGTCTGCGTGCAGTGGGCGAAGTCCTCGGATCGGGAAGCCAAACGCATCGACCGCAGCGAGGACCGCACCGACGACGCCGAGCTGCGCGCCTACAACGCCATGCTCGCTTCGATGGCCGAACGCGATGCGAAGGCCCCTCCTCGCCGTCGGTGAGAATCGGACTGTCGGTGAGATTCGGGCTGCCGGTGATTCGGACTGCCGGTGAGATTCGGACTGCCGGGCCGCATCGGTGCGGAGATCTCCCCGAGGCGGGGGATGAACTGCCGCGCAGTTCGGATCGTGTCGCAGCGAACCTTGCGAGATAAAGGCAGTCACATCTGACTGTTGCACATCGGCTGTGCACGAATCTGCACCGGAAATTCTCGGATTATGGCCAGGTCGCTGCCAAAATCTCTGTAACGTGGCGCACACTGATGCTTGGATGAGAAATATCCGAGCGCCCGAAATGCTCCGCTGAAGCCGGGGATCACCAGCCGCATCGATGCGGACTGTGCTCTCCGAACTGTCAGTCGGCCGGTGCCAGTGCAAGTCGATTCGCGCATTCAACGGTGACGCGGATTGTGGAAACGAAGGAGTCCCATGAGTACTCAGAACAATGCTGAGAGGAAGTCGATCCGCGCTCAGCTGCGCAGGGTCGTCGCTGCCTCGATGGCCGGAACGGTCGTCGAATGGTACGAGTTCTTCCTCTACGCCACCGCTGCCACGCTGGTATTCCACGTTCTGTTCCCGCCTTCCGACGATCCGCTGACGCCGATCCTCGCCGGCTTCGCCACCTATGCGGTCGGATTCATCGCCCGCCCAGTCGGCGGAATCGTCTTCGGCCACTTCGGTGACAAGCACGGGCGCAAGATGCTGCTGCAGCTCTCGATCATCCTCGTCGGCGTGTCCACGTTCCTCATGGGGTGCCTGCCGACCTTCAGTGTGATCGGATATGCCGCACCGGTGCTGCTCGTGCTCCTGCGCGTTGTCCAAGGTTTCGCGGTCGGCGGTGAGTGGGGCGGCGCCGTTCTGCTCGTTGCCGAGCATTCGCCGAACAAGGAGCGCGGCTTCTGGGCGTCGTTCCCCCAGTCCGGTGTTCCCTTGGGCAATCTGTTGGCCACCGGCGTGCTGCTCGCCCTCAGCCGTTCGCTCGACGACGCTCAGTTCGAGTCGTGGGGCTGGCGAGTGGCCTTCTGGCTTTCGGCGGTCATCGTCCTCATCGGCTATTACATCCGTACCCGAGTCTCCGACGCCCCGATCTTCGACGAAGTGCAGTCCCAAGAGGTCGAAGAAGGTGTCGACTACGGGGTCAAGGCCGTCTTCAAGCGCTACCCGCGTGAGGTCTTCGCGGCTATGGGGCTGCGCTTCGTCGAGAACATCCACTACTACCTCGTGGTGACGTTCTCGATCACGTATCTCTCGATCGCCGTCGGCATCGAGCAGGATGAGATCCTCGGCGCTCTGCTCGGCGCCCACGCGATTCACGCAGTCATCGTTCCGCTCGTCGGTGCCGCCACAGACCGGATCGGACGCAGAATGCCCTACGGCGTGGGCATCGTGCTCACCGCCACCTGGGGCTTCTTCGCGTTCCCGATGTACGACACCGGAAACTTCTGGGTGATCTTCCTCGCCCTGCTCATCGGCCTCATCTTCCACGCGCTGATGTACGCCGGCCAGCCCGCGATCATGGCCGAGATGTTCCCGACCCGAATGCGCAACTCGGGCGTCTCGACCGGCTATCAGGTCACGGCCATCGTCGCCGGGTCCTTCGCCCCGTTCATCGCGACCGCGCTGCTGAAGGGCTTCGACTCCTCGGTTCCGATTGCCATCTACCTCGCCGCTGCAGCAGCCGTCTCGTTCGTCGCGCTGATGTTCACGCGTGAGACGAAGGGGATCGACCTGCGGTCTCTCGACCATGCAGACAAGGTGCGCCGCGGAGTCGCCACGGCCGACTGAAACCGGACGGTGACCAGCTGACGGAGGCGGTGCCGAGGAAGACCGACACCGCCTTCGTCGCCCGTCGCCGTGCACGACCGTCGGGCCGTGACGCACGATCGGTGCTCACCCTCGGCGCACTGCTCGGTGCCCGCCTCGGCGAACGATCGGCACCTGTCGCGACGTACGATCGGCCACCACCGGTCCCACCTCGACACTCCGTCCGACCCACCTCGGCACTCCGTTCGACCCGCCTCGGTGCCCGCCTCGGCGAACGATCGCCGCCGGCAAGGTGGAAGATGGATTCGTACCACAGGCCCGTACCACGAAAGGGACATCTCATGGGAGACCTCACCAGCAAACGCGCCCTCGTCACCGGCGGAGCATCCGGTCTCGGCAAGGCGATCGCTCGGTCCTTCGCTCAGGCCGGTGCCTCTGTGATCGTCGCCGACGTCGACGCTGACTCAGCTCAGGCCGTTGCCGACGAAATCGGCGGCGAAGCGTGGGCGGTCAACCTGGCGGACACCTCGGCGCTGGATGGCACCGATCTCGATGTCGACATCCTCATCAACAACGCCGGCATCCAGCGAATCCACCCGATCCAGGATTTCCCACTCGAGGACTGGCGGCTCATCAACACACTCATGCTCGAAGCGCCGTTCGTTCTCACGAAGGCGGCGCTGCCGAAGATGTACGAACGCGGCTGGGGGCGCATCATCAATCTCTCCTCCGTCCACGGTCTGCGCGCCTCGGCGAACAAGTCCGCATACGTCGCGGCCAAGCACGGTCTCATGGGACTGACGAAGACGACCGCGCTCGAGGCAGGCCCGCACGGAGTGACGTGCAACGCGATCAACCCCGGCTATGTGCTCACGCCCCTGGTCAAGGGGCAGATCGCCGATCAGGCGAAGACGCACGGCATCAGCGAGGACGAGGTCCTCGAGCAGGTCTTCCTCGGCCATTCTGCGGTGCCCAAGCTCGCCGAACCCGAGGACGTCGCGGCCATCGCGCTCTTCCTCGCCGGGGAGCATGCCGCCGTCATCAACGGCAGTGCCCACAGCATCGACGGCGGCTGGGTCGCCACCTGACCCAAATTGCTACCCGACGGCGGCTCAGCAACCTGGCGCCACGTTGCTGAGCCGCCGTCGGGTAGCAATTCAGAGGGATTCCAGGACTCTGCGGACTCCGGCGTTGCGCAGGGACTCATGGCGGACCGAGGCCCAATAGGACACCTGCTTGGAGAACAGCTCCGGCAGGACCTGAACCAGACGCGAATTTCCGTGGGCCAGGAAGTCCGGCAGGATCCCGATCCCAGCCCCCTGCGAGGTCGCGAGCACATGAGCATGCACCGAGGTGGACCTGAAGAACCCGGTCCCGCGCGGAAGAGCATCGGCCGCCTCGTCGAGATCATCGACTTGCAGCGAATTCTCAATGTAGTAGACCATTCGGTGATCGGCCAGATCATCCAGTGTCTGCGGCATCGCGTGAGAGGCGATGTAGTCCTGCGAGGCATAGAGCTGCAGCCGGTAGTCGCGGATGTGCTTGGCAACCGATCGCGGGGCATCCGGGCGCCCGACGACGATTTCGATGTCGACGCCCGACCGGTACTGCCGGGCCCGCTGAGTGGCGGTGATCAGCTCGATCTGCAGGCCCGGATGCTCACCCTGCAGTTCGGCGAGCGCTGGGACGGCGAACTCGAGTGCGAAGGCCTGTGGGCAGGCCAGCCGGATCGTCCCGGACAAGGCCGAGTTCGAATGCGCGTCGATGCGGCCCAGAGCAGCCTCGATGTCCTCGGCGATCGGCAGCAGCTGACGTCCGGCGGCGCTGAGCTCCCACCCGTCGGGGGAGGCCACGAGCACCCGATCGCCATATGCCTTCTCGAGCGCGGCGATGCGCCGTGACACGGTCGTATGGTTGAGGCCGAGGCTGTGTGCCGCGGCTGTGAACTTCCCCAGGCGGGCGACGGCGAGCAGAGTCAGCAGATCCTCGGGAGCGATCTGCGGACCGGAACTGCCAGGTGCATAGGAGGCCATAGTGGGTCCATTCTATCTGCGTGCGCGCACATAACCGGTGCGGAATAGGTGAGGCGCCCACCCGGGCTTCCACACATCGACTGGCGTACTGTGAGAGGGAACACGTAAGAGTTGCTGAACATGATGCGAGGAGGCATATTATGTCGACGATTGGGTGGGTCGGCCTGGGAAATATGGGCCGCCCGATGACCGCGAACCTGGTCAAGGCCGGTCACACCGTCAACGGGTACGATCTCGTCCCCGAAGCCGTGGAGGCAGCCGCGAAGGACGGCGTCAACCCCGTGAATTCCATCGCCGAGGCGGTCGCCGGTGCCGATATCGTCTTCACGATGCTGCCCAAGGGGGAGCATGCCCGCACCGCCTACCTCGAGCCAGACGGCGTCCTGGCCAATGCGGATCAGAAGACCCTCCTCGTCGATTCCTCGACGATCGACTTCGATTCCGCCCGTGTCCTCCACGCCGAGGCGAACAAGGCAGGCTTCCGCCTCATCGACGGTCCGGTCTCCGGTGGAGTCACCGGCGCCGAGGCGGGAACACTGACCTTCATGCTCGGCGGCGCTGACGCCGATGTCGAAGAGGCTCGCCCCTTCATCGAGGCGATGGCCGGGAATATCTTCCACGCCGGTGGTGATGCCGCCGGTCAGGCCGCGAAGATCGTGAACAATATGATGCTCTCGATCAGCCTTCAGGGCGTTGTCGAAGGAGCTGTTCTCGCCGATCGCTTCGGCCTCGACCCGAAGGTCTTCCACGATATTGCGAAAGTGTCCTCCGGTGACTCCTGGCCGCTGCGCACCTGGTACCCGGTGCCCGGTGTGACCACGACGGCCGCCGCGAACAACGAATTCAAGCCCGGCTTCGCCGCCGCACTCATGCACAAGGACGTCGGTCTCGCGCTCGCCGGCGCCGAGACCCAGGGAGTCGACCTGCCCGCCGCCGCCCTCGTCCACGCGCAGCTGCAGAAGCTCATGGACGAGGACCTCGGCGGACTCGACACCTCCGCGCTGATCAAGAACATCGACCCGAACGCCGAGGGTCTGCCGAAGTGAGGATTTGGCTAGCGCTGAGCTGAGGCTGCGCCGGCCGTGGCAGGCACCGACACCAGCGCCGAGGCGGCACCGAACTGCGGACGATCCGCGTCGAGAAATCCAGATGATCTCGACACAGGCCGTCCGCAGCTCGCTTCTGGGAGCCGGCCGACAGGCCCAGGAACCGGCTGACTGACAGGCCTGGGAACCGGCCGACCGACAGGTCAGGCACTTGACCGGCCGAGGGGTCAGGGCCCCGCCGCCTGAACCCGCCATCTCAGAGTCCGAGGGCCCGGCTGTCCAGGCATCCTCGGTGACCTGAAACTTCCCGTGGCTCATGTAAGACTGGAGGCATGAGTACGCCTGATTCGCCTTCCTCCCTGACCCCTGATGACATCTCCGCCATCACCGGCAACCTCGACGAGGTGGCCGACCGTTCCCGTGCCGCCGCCGAGTCGAGCGGTCGCAGCAGTGACGATGTGCGCGTGCTGCTGGCCACGAAGACGCAGCCGGCAGAGAAGATCCGCGTCGCCCTCGAGCACGGGTTCACCCTCATCGGCGAGAACAAGGTGCAGGAGATCGTCGGCAAGGCCGAGGCGCTCACCGACCTCAACCCCGAAACACATCTCATCGGGCCCCTGCAGCGCAACAAGGTCAACCACACCCTGCGTCATGCGCAGTGCATCCAGTCCGTCGACAACCTCGCGCTCGCCGAGAAGATCAACAATCGCCTCGATGTCCTCAACGAGACCGTCGACTACTTCATCCAAGTCAACACCTCCCGCGAGGACTCGAAATTCGGCGTCGACCCCGAAGACGCCGAGGAGCTCATCACAGCAACCCGTGAACTCGGCAGAATGCGACTGCGCGGGCTCATGACCATCGGCCTGCCCGGCAGCAGCCCCGAAGAGATCCGCCCCAGCTACTCCGACCTGCGCGGACTCAGCGAGAAGCTGCGTGGATCCGGGGTCATGCCCGCCGAGGCGACTGAGCTGTCGATGGGCATGAGCAATGACTTCGAGCTCGCCATCGCCGAAGGTGCGACGACGGTCCGCGTCGGATCGAGCATCTTCGGCGCCCGCGACTACTCCTGAGCCGCAGGCGACCGAGGCGACCCTGCCCGCGACTGCTCGTGAGGCGCACCCGGCCTGAGCTGGCACGCCCGCCGGCGACGCCTCCGCCCGACGAGCGGCCACCTGCGACGCGCGCACCTGCGAGGAGCCGACTGTGAAGTCCTGCCCCTTCTCACGCCTGTGCGAACACCGCCCGGAGTCCGTCGATGAGCGCTCCGCGCCAGCAGGCGAAGTCGTGCCCACCTTCGTAGACCGACAGCGAACTGGAGTGCCCGAGACCGTCGAGCACCTCGGTCAGCCGACGGGCACGGTCGACCATGGGTCCCTCCCGGCGGCCCACGGCGAGATGGAACTCCTGGGTGCCCGCTCCGACACCCGGTTCCAGAAACCGTCTGGTGGTCCAGTCGTCCCCATCGATGCTCGCCAGGTCCGCCGGAGTCGCGGTCCCACCGGGGCTCCACCACAGCGAGGGGGAGTGGGCGAGTACCGTGTCGAAAGCCCCTGGACACGTCTGAGTCATGTGCAGGGCCGCGAGGCCGCCGAGGCTCTGCCCGCCGATGATCCGACGCGCGCCCGCGGGCAGTGCGGAGCCCCACACGGCCGCTTCGGCTTCGATTTCGGGAACGAGGTCTGCGGCGACGCTGCGAAGGAACTGTTCGTTGCCGGCCAGGGTGAGTATCCGCTCGGCCGTCGTGTATGTGCCGATGCCGATGACGATGAGTCCGGGAAGCCCGGCGGCCTCCACGGCCAGTTCGACGCCGAGGTGGTCGAACCACTGCCTGCCGTCGAAGAGAACGAGGATTCCGGCCGCGGGTGTACTCGGCAGAGACGCCCGCACCGGGTATGTCCCGCCGCCGATCTCACGGTCGGCCGAGATCATAAGGGTCGGCGCAGCGAGATGTACCCCGGGATCCTCGCCGAGGCGGGTCCCACCGGTCTCGACGGGAGTGCCCGTGACAGCGCCCCGCGAAGCGGAAGCGACTCGCGTCCCGCCGAGCCGCCACATGCTGTGATCGGAAGCGAGCGGTCCGGAGAACACAGATGAGCCCTCACCGGTACCTGGCTGATCCGGTCGGGTGAGCGGAGGATCGGGGTTGAACGGGTCGACGAGCACAGGGGGCCCCGGCCGACCCGGACCGCCCAGGGGCGGGGCGACCTCCTCATATGAGGGACTGAAGCCGTACGAGCAGCGCAGGGCGGCCGGAAGGCGCAGCGTCACACCCCAGATGCCGGTGCCCGGGACTCGGGACATGATGCCCGCTGCCTGCCGATCCTTGTCGGTGACCCGGTTCGCCACGAGCCGGACGCTGCGGACCTGCGCATCGGCGGCCCGATAGAGAAATGTGACATCACGCAGATCCGGATCCGCGGGGCACGGGTCGACCAGAGGCGTGCCCCGCATGGTGATCTCATCCCAGAACCGGCGTTCGTGATCGCCCGCACTGCCGGACTCCTCGGCGGCAGAAGCGGAGAAGTCATCCAGGATGTCGATGAAGCGCACGTCGTGATCCTTGCAGGTCGGATGGTGAGGCGACAGGCCTCGTCCCGCAGCGAGGCACAGAGTCCCACCACGGGCGAGGAATATCGCATATCGGACAGTCGGACAAGTCAATTGGACAAGCCGACTGACAGCATTGCTAGTCTATGCGATTAGGTTAGGCTCACCAATCAGCCGGAGAGAATTCCGGCCCGCCGACCTCGAACGCCACGTCGACTTCGGCCGCAGCCCCTCGGCCGCCGCACCGCCTCTAGGAGAGCTATGAGAAAAGTCCTGCCGTTCATCGGCGCCGCCTGCGCCTTGGCACTCGTCGGATGCGGAGGGTCGACCTCCGGAGTCGCGGATGACTCCGCTTCCGACCAGGGCTCGGGTTCCGAACTCTCCGTGCCGCTTCCGGAGGGCTGGAAGCAGATCTCAGGGAAGAGCGACTTCTCCGCGATCGAAGCGAAGCCGAAGCTGCCCGGCGAGGTCGAAGACGGCACCGGCACCGACGTCGAGGTCAAGGACATCGACAAGATCATCGTCGCCGGTGACGGCGTCGCATCGACGCTGGGTGCGCTCGGCCTGGCCGACAAGATCGCGGCCGCTCCCGAGGACGCCGTCTCTCCCGAAGCCAAGGACGCCCCGGAGCACTTCGAATTCGGCAAGAGCACCGGCGTCGAGGGTCTGCTGGCGATGGACGGCTCGCTCTTCATCGGCGACAACGTCAAACGCCACGGCGATGTGGCCGGACAGTTCCGCGACGCCGGGACCGACGCGGTCGTCATGGACGACCAGCAGTCGCAGGGTGAGAAGCTCAAGGCCGTCGCCGAGTACGTCGGTGCGAAGGATGCCGGAGTGGAGCTCGCGAAGACGGTCGACGACCAGCTCGCCGACGCGGCGAAGACGGCCGAGGAGACCGGGTCGAAGAATCTCTCGATCATCGAGGTCACGGCCACCGGTGCGGGCGGTCAGAATGCGGTTGCCGGCACCGGAACCCCCGGCAACGAGATGATCGAAACCCTCGGCTACACGAGTGTGGGCGCCGAATCCAAGCTGCGCGGGTACTCCCGCGAGTTCAGCAATGAGGGCATCGTCGCCTCGGCGCCGGACGTCATCGTCATGGCCGAATCGGACTACGAGAAGTGGGGCGGCGAAGACGGCCTGTGGAAGGCGTTCCCGACGCTCGACCAGACTCCTGCCGGCCAGAACTCGTCGATCTTCGTCATGCCCGACGCCCAGCTGAAGTACTCGAGCCCTGAGATCGGGGTCGGTGCGCAGGCCCTCGCCGAGGCGGTCGCGCAGCTCTCGTGACATCGAAGGTCCTCAACCAATCCCAGATGCCAGTGTCGGCACCGGCGACGAGCAGGGCCGCAGCGAAGGCGGAGAGACGGCACAGCATCAGGAGACTTCCGCTGCTGACCTGTGTGGTCGTCGGACTCGCGGTCCTCGTCCTGCTCATGGTCGTCTCTGCCTCGGTCGGACCGCTGCGGATTCCGCTCGGCGACGTCACCCGCATCGTCTGGACGCAGTTGGGACTGGGCGACGGTTCAGGGATGAGCCAGCGCGACGTCTCCGTGGTGTGGCAGCTGCGCATTCCCCGCGTCCTCATGGGCGTGCTCGTCGGAGCCGCGCTCGCGATCTCCGGAGCCGCGCTGCAGAGCCTGTTCAACAATCCTCTGGCCGATCCGGGCATCATCGGCGTCAGCGGCGGAGCCTCGGCCGGTGCTGTCGGCGTCATCGTGCTCGCCGGCGGCAGCATCACTTGGCTCCTGCCGCTGGGGGCGTTCCTCGCGGGCCTGGCGGTGACCGGACTCATCTACGTCCTCGCGCGCCCCGGGCGGAACACCGGGACCTCGCGGATGCTGCTCGTCGGCATCGCGGTCGGGTCCGGTTGCCAGGCGCTGACGGGATTCTTCACCTTCATCGCCGATGACCAACAGCTCCAGACCCTGACGTTCTGGCAGATGGGGTCGCTGGCGAAGGTGATCTGGCCGCAGTTCTGGGCGACCCTGCCCGTCTTCGTCGCGGGCCTCGTCATCGTGCTGCTCAACGCCCGCACCCTCGATGTGCTCACCCTCGGCGAGCGCGAAGCCCAGCACCTCGGGCTCAACGTCAAACGCAGCCGGCTGATCATCATCATCGCCACCGCGCTGCTCACCGGCGCGGCCGTGGCCTTCGCCGGCGCCATCGGCTTCGTCGGCCTCGTCGTCCCGCACATCGTGCGCATCGTCATCGGCCCGGGTCATCGCGGTCTGCTGCCGATCTCGGCGATCGCCGGCGCAATCCTCATCGTCGCCGCCGACTGCGCCTCCCGCGTCGTGGCCCCGCCTTCCGAGGTTCCGATCGGTCTCTTCACGGCCGCCGTCGGGGCGCCCTTCTTCCTGTTCCTGGTCGTGCGGATGAGGAAGAGCTCATGGTGAGAGAGGTGCCAGAGAGCACGGATCAGACCAGTCAGACTCCCGCCGAGGCGGTGGTGCGCGCCCATGAGGTGACCTTCGCCGTCGACGGTCGGGAACTCGTCTCCGAGGTCTCCTTCGACCTGCACGGGGGTGAGGTCGTCGCCCTCGTCGGACCCAACGGCGCCGGCAAATCGACGATGCTCTCGCTGTTGGCCGGGGACGTGCCCCCGTCGCGTGGGTCGGTGGAGATCGCCGGCACCGAGGTGGGGAAGTGGAAATCCGGACCGTTGGCTCGCATCCGGTCGGTGATGCTCCAGCACAACAGCTCGAACTTCGCCTTCAGCGTCGATGAAGCCGTGCAGATGGGACGCCTGCCCTGGGATGTCGACGCCGACCGTGATGCTGCGCTCGTCGCCGAGGCGATCGCCGACGGCGATCTCCGCGGCTTCGAGGCCCGTGACATCACGACGCTCTCCGGCGGAGAGGCCGCACGGGTGTCCTTTGCGCGGACGAAGGTGCAGACCACCCCGATCGTCTTCCTCGACGAACCCACCGCCGCTCTCGACCTCAAGCATCAGGAATCTCTCTTGAGATCGGTGCGCCAGCTGCGCGGTGATGGGGCCGCTATCGTCGTCGTCCTCCACGACCTCAATCTCGCTCTGCGCTACTCCGACCGTGTCCTCGTATTCGGAGGCGGGAGGCTCGTCGCCGACGGCAAACCCGCTCAGGCACTGACGGAATCCCTCGTCGAGGTGGTCTACGGGCAGTCCGTGCGCCGTGTGCAGCCGGAGGGAATCGACCACCCGATCCTCATCCCGGTGTGACTGCTCCTGCGCGTGAGCGCACACTGCCCGCCTGCCGACTGCCGTTCGCACGCAGACTCCGTGCGGCTGCCCCGCGCGATGGCTGCCGCCCGCACGCAGACTCCCCGTGCGAACGCAGGCTCCCGCGTGACCACAGGGACGAGGGGCCGGTCACATCATGACACCGGCCCGGCCGCAAGGCATGAGGATCTGCGATCATTGAGGCATGAACACCAGCCCGGAAGAATCCACCGTCCCCGCTCCCGCCGCTGAGCCTGCGGCCACCTCGGCGACGGTCGCATCCTCATCCTCGGCGCGGGACATCAAGGTCCGTGCGCCTGAACTCATCGGTCGTCGGTGGATGAACTCCGGCGGCAAGGACCTGACCTTGGCCGATCTGCGGGGAAAGGTCGTCCTGCTCGACTTCTGGACATTCTGCTGCATCAACTGCCTCCACGTCCTCGACGAGCTGCGCCCGCTGGAGGAGAAGTACGCGCGTGAGCTCGTCATCATCGGCGTCCACTCGCCGAAGTTCGAGTTCGAACGCACCGTCGAGGCCGTCGATCAGGCCGTGGAGCGCTACCAGGTCGAACACCTCGTCCTCGACGACCCCGACCTCGTCACCTGGCAGGCCTACACCGCCCGCGCCTGGCCGACGCTGGCCGTCATCGACCCCGAGGGCTACCTCGTGGCCACCATGTCCGGCGAGGGCCATGCGGCCGGACTCACCGAGATCATCGAAGGTCTCATCGAAGAGCACTCGGCCAAGGGCACCCTCCATTCCGGCGACGGACCCTACGTCCCTCCACCGGCCCCGGAGACCGACCTGTTCTACCCCGGCAAGGCCACGCGCCTGCCCTCGGGCCACCTCATCGTCGCCGATTCCGGACACCACAGCCTCGTCGAATACGACGACGATGCGGCCACGATCATCCGCCGCATCGGCACAGGCGTTCGCGGATCCGATGACGGCGACTTCGCCTCGGCGAGCTTCAGCGAACCCGGCGGCATCACTGTGCTGCCTGCCGACCTGGCAGCCGAAGTCGGCTACCAGCTCGTCGTCGCTGACACCGTCAACCACACCCTGCGCGGGATCGACCTCGAGGCCGAAACGGTCACGACGATCGCCGGCACCGGTCAGCAGCACATGGTCGGCGCCATCGACAATGTCCGCGGCAAGCCCGGTGAGCTGGGACGATACGACGGACCCGCGCGCGATGTGAAGCTGTCCTCGCCGTGGGATGTCCTCTTCGTCCCCTCCACCGCCGAGGTGGTCGTGGCGATGGCAGGCAACCACACCATCTGGTCATTCGATCCGAAGGACGGTACGATCCGGATCCTGTCGGGCACGATGAACGAAGGCCTGGTCGACGGCGACGGAGAGACTGCGTGGTTCGCCCAGTCCTCCGGTCTCGACCTCGGACCCGAGGGGGAGGTGTTCGTCGCCGATTCCGAGACCTCAGCGATCCGTCGCCTCGACCCTGCCACCGGCGAGGTCTCCACGCTGGTGGGGGTCGGACTCTTCGACTTCGGCTTCCGTGATGGACCAGCCGCCGAGGCGCGCCTGCAGCACCCGCTGGGTGTGCGCACCCTGCCCGATGGATCGATTGCGATCGCAGACACCTACAACGGTGCGATCCGCCGCTTCGACCCGACGACCGAGGAAGTCACGACTCTGGCGCGCGGCCTGCGCGAACCCTCGGACATCCTCGTCGTCGACTCCGCATCGGGCGCCGCCGACGAGACACCCACACAGATCGCAGGCGAAGCCGAACTCCTCGTCGTGGAGTCCGCCGCGCACGCGCTGACCCGGGTGAAGCTGCCCAAGGATGCACAGAGGGTCGACGAAGGCGCACTGACGACGAAGCGCCCATCGACCGAGATCGCCTCAGGTCCGGTGTCGCTGACCGTGAACTTCACTGTTCCCGCAGGTCAGAAGCTCGACGACCGGTGGGGCGACCCGACGTTCCTGCAGGTGTCCGCGACACCGCCAGAGCTCATCGTCTCCGGTGAGGGCGGAGCCGAGGGGCTGAGTCGCGATATCGTCATCAACCCTGAGCTCAACGAGGGAGTGCTGCACGTGACTGCGCGGGCCGCTGCCTGCGATGGCGAGCCCGGGGGAGAGATCCCACTGCACGCCGCCTGCCACCTCTACCAGCAGGACTGGGGCATCCCCGTCGACCTCGTGGACTCGGCACCGGACGACCTCAACCTCGACCTCCGTGGCGCCTGAGACCTGCTGTCAGCGATTGTTTGGGCGATCCACCGCGCTCGGCCGATGGAAAACGCGGTGGATCGACCAGACAATTCGCTGAAGACGCGGCGCCGACGAGCGTCTGGTGCAGGACTGCGGCAATGGAGACTCCCCGGCGAGGCGATCAACCGAGGTAAGACGCGAGCAGCTGCTTGAAAGTCACCATGTCGGTGCGCTTCGAGACACGAAGGACCACCCACCCCTCAGCCTCCAGCAGCTGACGGCGCTCGATGTCCACACCGAACTGGAGGGACGAAGTCCTGTGGTGGTCACCTTCGTATTCGATGGCGAGCTTGATATCGGGGTATCCGAGGTCGGGATGCAGAGTCGCCGAAACGAGCGTGCAATCTACTGACGGATGGACGACGGGCTCTGGGAAGCCATTGTCGATGATCCACAGCCTCAGCCACGTCTCGCGAGGAGAGTCGACCGACTCGCGAATCAGCGCCAGCGCTCGCTCCGCCGTCTTCCGCGCCCGGAGGTAGCTGCTGGCCTCGGCATGAGCGCGAAGAAGGCCGAGACTGGTGAGCGGTCCGCTGTTCCGACGGCTGATGGCAGCGTCGCCCGCTGCGACCAGTTCCTTGTGGCTGAGCAGCGGGGCGAGTTCGAAGAACAGGTCAGTGGCGGAGATGACCGGCAGTTCGTAGAAGCGAGTGCTGTCGAAGCCCGTACTTCGGCGGAGTTTCACACCCGCTCGGCGGATACGAAGACCGGTATCGTCGCTGATGACATGGGTGTGATCATCCATGACGCGATTGGGCAGCGGCAGCCCGTAGAGCACGGCCGCTGTCAGGGAACTGGCGAAGACACTCGGGTGCAGGAGGCGGAGCGCCGAAAACTTGGTCTGCTGCTCCAGCCAGCTGCGGTCGGCCCATGGAGGACAGAGAACCATAGTGGTGGGGTCTGTTTCGATCCAGACGCCGCGGAAGACCTGTCTGAACCGAGATCCGTCCTGCAAAGCGAACTCTGTCAGCCCCCGCGCTTTGAGCTCATTGCTCATGAAAGGGACGGGGGCCGTCTGGAAGTCTGCAGGTGACTGAATTGTTCTGCGCATGAGTGACATGGTGGACCTCCGGCTGCTGGCAGGGGAAGCAGCAGGAATCCGCCTGTGGAAGCTCCTCGCAGGTTCACAGCAGAAGACGTCTGAGTGCTGCATCCCGTTCTGCCAGGCCGATGCCGATGTTCTACCAGGCCGGTGCTGATGTTCTGCCAGGCCGGTGCTGATGAGCCTGTGCCTCGGACGCAGCACGAAGCCACGCGAGAGAGGTGTCTGTCCACAGGAATCGGCGTAGGAGTGGGGCTCCCGCAGACGCGACAGAGGCGAGTCTTCGGTGAATTGTCTGGTCGATCCACAGTGATTCTGGCCTCGCTGAACGCCGCGGATCGACCAAACAATCGAGTCGGAAGCTGATTTCCTGAGTGCCCGGAGGCGACGGAGGCACGGAGACGCTGGAGGCGCTTGAAACTCCGGCTCTGCAGCACCGCCGCATCTGCAGCGCCTCCGCTCGTGCCGCTCCTGCCGCATCTGCAGCACCTGCCGCGCCGTGGCTCCTGCCGCATCTGCAGCACCTGCCGCGCCGTGGCTCCTGCCGCTCGTGCCGCGCTTGAACCTCCGGCTCTGCCGCGCCGCCGCACCTGCAGCACCCGCCGCATTGTGGCTCCCGCCGCTCGTGCCGCACCTGCAGCGCCTGTCGCTCCTGCCGCCCCGTCAGGCGATGGTGACGTCGCCGAGGCGGCGCGGTTCGAAGCTCACCTGCGAGGACTTGACGACGACCGATCCGCCCAGGACGAAGGAGAGCTTTTCGTCGAAGTCGTGTTCGGCGGCGGTGACGATGTCCCGGTAGCGTCCCGTGACCCGCACCTCGACCGTCGAGGGAGTGAGTTCGAGATCGTTTCCGGACGAGGTCAGTCCGATCTGCGGGCTGCGCTCGAGTGACCAGGAGACGTCGCCGATGATCTCGTTGTCCGTGTCGTAGCCGAAGACGCAGCCGGCCGGCATGAGCGTCTTCGATTTCATACAGTCCTGCAGATGGTCAGTGACCTGCTCCTCCACAGTCTGTTCGAGCTTGGCCGTGGGCTCGGGCGAGAGCTTCACGGTGGGGGAATCGCCGGGTGCGGTCACCTCGGCGCGTTGGGATTTGGACTTCAGATACGTCGCATCGAACCCGACGAGGTAGCTCGCCGGAAACAGCACAGGCACGCTTCCCGTGCTCACTCCGTACCCGTTGACCGTCGCCGTCGACGAACCGGAGACGTCCAGGGTCAGCGTCGGCCATTCCTGCTGTTCGATGGCCCACCGGTTGAAGAGTCCCGCGGTGGCAGGCAGTCGGACCATGTCGAGATCGACGGTCTGCTCCTGCGAGGAGAGGTTGAAGCTGAGGCGGACCTTGGCATGGTCGCCGTCGACGGAGACGGTCTCGGCCTCGGGGTCGCGCGGCAGATCGGGCGCCGCGGAGAGCACTTCGTCGCTGAGACCCAAGGTCGACGACGGAGTCGGCGCGGACAGGTGGGAGAAGGCTCGATGCGCATCGCCGTTCTCGATCGCCGAGATATAGGCCTCGGCGGCTCGGGCGGGAGTGTAGACGGTGAGGTTGAGGAGGGGGACCGCTGCAACCGTGAGGACGATGACCGTCAGCGCTGAGATCAGAAGTCTGCGCGACGTTCGCATGACGCTCCTGATTCGGTTGGGGACTTAAGGGGACTGGGCAGGTCTCAGTGTATCTGCCGCGCGTCACTCAACCGGGTAGGCATGCAGGGCAGAGGTGTCGACCTCGACGAAGACATGCGTGCCGACCCTGACGTTGGCGCGCAGTTCGGTGATCGTCGCGCCGAGTCCCGGATGCAGGACACCGAAGCCGATGGCAGGCTCCTCGTCAGTGTCGGATTCGGCCGTGTGGGATGCGGCTGCTGTCGAAGTCTCAGCCGAATCCGCGGCGGCGCCTGATCCTGTCGACTCGACCGCTGACCCAGTTCTCCAGCTCGGCACTCCGGCGAGGTCAGCGAGGTCGACGTCGAGGGCGAGGCCCATCTCCGTGTCGACCGGTGAGAGCTTCGCCTGCAGGCAGGAACCGCGGTCGCGCAGTCCGGTGACGATGGCTTCGAACACCGTCGCCGAGGTGAACGCCGGGTCGTGTTCGTCCAGTGACAGGAGGGCGGCACGCCACCCGAGAGTCACGAACACCTTCCCGTCGAGTTCGGTGCGGGCGCGCACCGCCGAGTGGCCGATGGACAGCCATCCCTTCCGCGCCAGTCCGGAATAGACGTTGACTCCGCTGAGCTCGGCCGGCAGTGAACCACGCGGTTCCGTGACGATCTGCTCCAAGGAGCCGAGAGCGACGAGCTGGTCCTTTTCGATATCTGCCACCCCCGCCTCGGCGATGGTGTGGTCGGTCAGCGAATTCGAGCTGAATACGACTCCTCGGCCCTCTTGGACGACGAGTTCGGCGAAGCGGCTGCGCAGTCCGGTGCGCAGGTGGCCGGGAACCGAACCGAAAGGGTCGATGAGGGTCAGCCACTTCGCGCCGCTCGCCCAAGCCGCGGCCAGGGCGAGTCGGGCACGATCGGTCGCATCGAGGTCCTCGAGGCGATGGCGCAGGATTTCGGGTCGCAGCCCGAACGATGTCAGCGCAGCCGATGGATCCGCTGCCGATGCCGCCTCCCCAGATCCGGCATCGGCTTCGCGAAGATAGCTCTTCATCCAGCTGCGCACACGCAAACGACCCGACCGGCGTCCGGTCGGGAAGCGTGGTGGTGGTGCGACATGAGGCAGGGCCGCCGCGGACAGCACCACCGAAGTGGTGCTGTCCGGGCTGCCCATGAGACCGAGCATTGTCCCTGCTCGCAGACGTCCTAGGTCGATCTCGCGTCCGTCGAGCTGCAGCCCCGCGAGGGACAATTCATCGTTCACCGGAAGCTTAGAACTCCGCGGGATCGTCGGAGGCGTTCATCCGCCGACGGGTGATGATGACGGCAGCTGCACCGACCGCGAGCAGACCGACACCGAGTGCCAGCCCGGTCATCTCGGCACCGGTGCGCGGCAGGTCGCTGCCCGACTCGTCCTGGCCGCTGCCGTTTCCGTTTCCGCCTTCGTCGACAGCGGTGCCGTTGGTCAGCACGGTGAAGCTTCCACCCTGGGGCTCATCGAAGCTCTCGGCCTGGGCACGCACGTTGTAGGTGCCGAGCACGGCCTTGACCTTGGCCTGGACACCGAACGTGACCTTGCCTTCGGAATCGGCTTCCTTGGACATCGTGTAGCGGTCGACCTTGCCCTGAGCATGCTCGACCGTGATAGAGACCTTCTCACCGGGCTGAGCACCGCTGACGCCGATCTTGATGCCATCGCCCAGGAAGTCTTCGGAGCTGACCTCGGTCGGGTCGATGAACATGGAGGCCTGCGCGGCTGCGGCAGGCTTCTTGTCCTCGGTGCCGGGGCTGACCGGACCGGTGGACTCGGGAGCCTTGTCCTCAGCCTTCTCGTCGCCTTCGGCGCCGTCTTCTGCCGGCTGGTTCTTGTCAGTCTGGCCAGCGTCGTCGGAGTCCTCGGCGTCGTCGGCCTCGTCCGTCTCCTCGACCTTCGGAGCCTCGGACTCGGAGGACTCGGTCTCCGTGGGCTTGGGAGCCTCAGTGGTGGGATCCTCATCCGGGGCCTTGGCCGGTCCCGGCTTCACGTCGTCGGCGGGAGCCTCATCAGCCTTGTCGTCAGCCTCGTCGGTCTCAGACGGACTCGGCTTCGGAGCCTTGGTGGTGGGATCCTCAGTCTTCGTCTCCGACGGCTCCGGGGCCTCGGTGGTCGGGTCCTTGGTCTCCGTCTCCGACGGCTCGGGCGCCTCGGTGGTCGGATCCTCGGTCTCCGACTCCGACGGCTCGGGGGTCTCCGACTCGTCAGGAGTCTCATCCGGGGTCTTGATCGGACCGGTGGCCGAGTCGCACTTGTCGTCTCCGTCGCCGGAGTCGTCGACGTCGGAGGCCTTGGAGACGACCTCGAAGGAGACCTTGGAAGACTTCTTCTCGGACTTCAGGTCGGTGAGGTAGAGAGAGTATTTGCCGACAGGTACCTGAGCGCCGTCGGTGACGGTGAAGAAGTAGGTGCCGGAGACCTTTCCGTCCTCGTCGACCGTAAGCTTCTTATCCGGCGAGTATTCGGTGCCATCGGTGCCGACGACGGTCACCGTGGCCTTCTCGTCCGCGGTGAAACCAGTGCCGGAGAAGCCGATTCCCTTCTTGTCATCCGCTATATCGGCGCGGGTCACCTGCGCCTGCGCAAGGGTCGCCTGCGGGTCCGACTCGTCGGGAACCGAGGAATCCGACTCGGACTCGCTCGATGACTCCTGATCTTCATGGGCGCACACCGGTTGCTGAGGGACCGAAGCGGTGGACTCTGTCGCTGCGAACGCCGGGGCGCCAGCAAGACCTGTCAATGCAACGGCTACTGCGGGGGCAAGCACAAGACGCGAGGTCTTCACAGTAATGCCTTTCGATTGTTGTCTACCCACGAAAGACGATGGACTCCCGGCATTCCTTGGCTTAAGAAGGGGAAGGCACCATCGTGCGCGGGTCCGTACAGCTCATTACCCTAAAGCATTCATCCGCCGCTATGGGGAGACACACGGGTAAAAATCAGGAGAATTCCGGAAAATCGTTATCGGTTTGTGACATAGAATCGGCGTGTCGGTCGAAATCATTCGCTGACTCTGCGTGCTCGGCGCATATGGTCTCGAGCGTGTGAGACACGAGACTATGAGCGAGTGGAGCACGGTATTTCGAGCGCATGGGACACGATGTCTCGAGCGTATGGGAGGCGAACTCTCGAGAGTCTGAAGCATGAGATCTCGAGCGTGTGAGGCCCGGAACGACTACCATCGGAGACGTGACTCTCCTTTCCGACCGCGACATCCGCGCCGAGCTCGACTCCGGGCGCATCGCCCTCGACCCCTACGACCCGTCGCTGATCCAGCCGGCCAGTGTCGACGTGTGTCTCGACCGCTATTTCCGGCTCTTCGACAACCACAAATACGCGGTCATCGATCCGAGCCTCGAGCAGCCCGAGCTCACTCGCTTCGTCGAGGCTGCTCCGGGGGAGCCCTTCGTCCTCCATCCCGGCGAGTTCGTCCTCGCCTCCAGCCATGAGCTCGTGACGCTGCCCGTCGATGTCGCCGCCAGGCTCGAGGGCAAGTCCTCGCTCGGGCGTCTCGGTCTTCTCACTCATTCGACGGCCGGATTCATCGACCCCGGCTTCAGCGGCCACGTCACCCTGGAGCTGTCGAACGTCGCGACCCTGCCGATCACCCTGTGGCCGGGAATGAAGATCGGCCAGCTCTGCTTCTTCCGGCTCAGCTCCGCGGCAGAGAATCCCTATGGTTCCCAGGCCACCGGCAACCGCTACCAGGGTCAGCGCGGTCCGACCGCGTCCCGTTCGCACCTCAACTTCTACCGGAGGGACATGTGATCACCCGCCGCGAACTGCGGCTGCAACGCGAAGCCGCTGAACGCGCCGCCCGCGCACAGGCCGACGCTGCGCGCTATCAGGTCCCGGCCGACCAGACTCCTGACCACCAGGCCGACGCCGCGGGCTATCAGGTCCCGGCCGACCGGACCCCGGCCGACCAGACTTCTGCCGCCCAGGCCCACGCCGCGAGTCGGCGGCGGACCGGGATGCCGTCGACGGGACGACCCGGCTACGGCGGTGACGCGTCCGCGCCTGAGGACACGGCCACCTCGGCGGATCTGCGAGGTTTCCACCTCATCCTCCTCGATGAGGCCGTCGAGGTCTCCGATGTGCTCGCGCTCATCCACAACAAGCTGCCCGATCTCCATCCGGTGCTCGACGAGCACGGGCAGATGCGACTGAGCCGGCACTCCCGGCTGAGCTCGGGGGCCGCCCTCGATCCCGCCGATGCCGCCGCGCTCGAAGTACCCGACTGGGCTGAGCATGCGATCGTCATCGACTGCCCCCGTGACCGGCAGCCGACCCCACCGCCGGACTGGTTCGCCGATGCCGACGGACTCCACGAAGCCTTTCCCAGCGGAATGCCGGACCGGGAGGAGGAGCGGATGCTCAGCCTCATGCTCTCCGTCGCCTCCCGTCTCCATACGGGCGTGCGCCTGGCCGACGAGCCCGGACTGCCGACGCGGGTGATCATCCCCGACCCCGAGGCGAAGGTCGACCTCTACATCTACTCGTCGTACTGGATGGAGCCGCCGGTGGCTCTCGACTTCGTACGCCGTCACGCCCCGCAGGCCTTCCAGCAGGCCCTGCCCACCCCCGACGAGGATGTGCTGGCCCAGGCGAGCATCGACGACCCGCTCTTCGACCCTTCCGCCCCGGTCATCCTCGACGGCTATGCCCTGCTGGTCCCGCTCGGCGAGATCGATGATTCCGCCGGCAGCCTCGAGATCCGTGTGATGGAAGCCGAGGTGGTTCCGCCGATCGTCGCCGCCCACACCGATGCCCCGCAGATCGAATATCATGTCCACTGGATGGACGCCGAGTCGAGGCGCTATCAGCCGAATCAGCGACGCCGATTCCGGCGGATGCGCGGTCAAGTGGCTCAGCTGACCGATGCGATCGGAGCCGAGCTGCTGGTCGGGTCCGCAGGCATCGGAGTCGACGAGAACGGCTTCCTCGTGACAAGCCGACAGCTGCGTGCATGATCGGTGTCATGCCGGGGCAGAACCCGTCTCAGCACACACTCGGCGATTGGGGAAACGACACCTGTCCGTGCAAAAATGACCTGACGAACCTTTTGCACAAACAGGCATATGACGGAGGTGGCCGCCAGTGATAGTCATGACAGTTGCCTTCTTCGGGGCATCTGTCATCGCCTACCCTCTGGTACGGCTGCTCGGCCGCAACGCCTTCTTCTTCCTCGCTCTCGTCCCCTTCGCCGGACTCCTGTGGAGCCTGTCGACGGTCTCCGATCTCTTCGGCCCCGCAGCCCAGTCGCTCGTCGAGAACTTCGACTGGCTGCCCGAGCTCGGCCTCGGCGGAGTCTTCCGCCTCGACGTGCTCTCCTGGATCATGACGCTGCTGGTCACCGGGGTCGGAGCCCTCGTCTTCGTCTACTGCGCGCGCTACTTCCCGCCCGACGAGCCCGGTTTGGCCCGGTTCGCCGGAATCTTCATGGCCTTCGCCGGGATGATGTACGGACTCGTCGTCGCCGACGAACTGCTCATGCTCTACCTGTTCTGGGAAGGCACCACCGTCTTCTCCTACCTGCTCATCGGGCACAGTCAGTCCCGCCGCCGCTCGAGGCAGGCGGCGCTGCAGGCGCTCATCGTCACGACCGCCGGCGGTCTCGCCATGCTCGTAGGCATGGTCCTGCTCATCACCGCCACCGGCACCGGGCAGATCTCGACTCTGGTCGATCGTGCCCAATCGGGGATGGACACCGGCGGAGTCATCGTCTCCGCAGTCATCCTCATCCTCGTCGGCGCGATCTCGAAGTCTGCGCTGATGCCATTCCACTTCTGGCTGCCCGGCGCCATGGCCGCGCCGACCCCGGTGAGCGCCTACCTGCACGCCGCGGCTATGGTCAAGGCCGGAATCTACCTCGTCCTGCGTCTGGCGCCCGGCTACAACAACGTCCCCGGCTGGTCGGAGACACTGCTCACCCTCGGTCTGCTGACGATGTTCATCGGCGGTTGGCAGGCGCTGAAGCAGACCGATCTCAAGCTGCTCTTGGCCTTCGGTACGGTCTCCCAGCTCGGATTCCTCACCACCATGGCCTCGTTCGGGACCCCGGACATCACGAAAGCAGCCCTGGGTCTGCTCATCGCCCATGCCCTGTTCAAGTCCTGCCTGTTCCTGTGCGTGGGCATCATCGACCACCGCGCAGGCACCCGTGACCTGACGAAACTCTCCGGCGGCTGGAAGGCCTTCCCCGTCGTCGCCGTGTGCGCGACGATCGCGGCCGCCTCGATGGCGGGGCTGCCTCCGCTGCTCGGCTTCGCCGCGAAGGAAGCCGCGTACTCGACCCTCCTGTCCTCACCGGACAAGGCCTCGGTCATCGCCTTCATCGGCATCATGATCGGCTCGATCCTCACCGTCGCCTATTCGGCCCGCTTCGTCTGGGGCGCGTTCGCCACGAAGCCGGGAGTCGACGACATCGCCCGACGCGACGAGAAGCTCACCCTCGTCGTCTCTCCGCTCATCCTCACTGCGTTGACCCTGGCGCTCGGTCCGGGGGTCGGACTGCTCGACGGCTACTTCACCGCGTGGACGACCGGGCTTCCGGCCGTGGCCGAGGGGGACGGGCACTACCACCTTGCGCTGTGGCACGGATTCGAACCGGCACTCGCATTCACCGCCGTGACCGTCGCCGCAGGCGCCGCCCTGTTCATCTTCCGCCGTCCCTTCGCGAAGATCCAGCAGACCCTGCCGTCGGGACTGGACTTCCACGAGCTCTACCGGATGCTCATCGGCTGGATGGAAGCTCTGGCGCTGTGGGTCACCGCCCGCACCCAGCGCGGTTCGCTGCCGTTCTACCAGGGCGTGGTCTACCTCGTCCTCGTCGCCGGAATGGGTCTGGCGATCATCACCAACGACACGTGGAACATCACCTTCCGTCTCTGGGACACCCCGTTGGACTTCATCGTCGCCGCCGTCCTCATCATCGTCGCGGTCGGCGCCACCCGAGCGAAGAAGCGGTTCACCGCTGTCGTCGTCACCGGCATCTCCGGTTATGCCATGGTCGCCTATTTCGCCTTCGTCGGCGCTCCCGACCTGGCCCTGACCCAGGTGCTCGTCGAAACCATCACGATCGTCGTCTTCGTCCTCGTCCTCCGCCGTCTGCCGGCGCGCATCGGTGAGTCCACCGGTCGCCTCACCCCCGCCTGGCGGGCGATCATCGGCGGTGCTGTGGGCATCACCGTGATGCTCGTCGTCCTCATCGCCGCAGGTGTGCGCATGAGCGACCCGGTCTCCACCGACTTCGGGCAGCTCGCCTACGAACTCGGCCACGGCAAGAACATCGTCAACGTCACCCTCGTCGACATCCGCGCCTGGGACACGATGGGCGAGATCTCGGTGCTCGTGGCCGCAGGCACCGGTGTCGCCGGCCTCATCTTCGTGCGCGGTCGCGAAGGCCACCTGCACCGTTTCGAGCGGAAGAAGGACGGCACCGAGGCGGCCGGCCGAATCCGCTTCCAACCCGTATCCGAGGACGTCGTCGACCTCCACCACGCCGGCCGTGGGGAGGGGCTGTCGCAGAAGCGCGTGTCCTGGCTCATCGCCGGACGCACCCTGGCCCCACGCAACCGTTCGATCATCCTCGAAGTCACCGCGCGTCTGATCTTCCACGCCGTCCTCGTCTTCTCCGTCTACCTCCTCTTCGCCGGGCACAATGAGCCCGGCGGAGGATTCGCCGGCGGCCTCGTCGCCGGTCTCGCCCTTGTCGTGCGCTACCTCGCCGGAGGCAAGTACGAACTCGCCGAGGCGGCTCCCTTCACTCCCTCGGGAATGCTGGGCACCGGCCTGACCACCGCGATCCTGACCGTCATCGGCGGTTGGGTCTGGGGAGAGACGGTCTTCGACTCCGTCTACCTCGAGGGCGATCTGCCGCTGCTGGGGCACCTGTCCTTCGGCACCTCGACGTTCTTCGACATCGGCGTCTACCTCATCGTCGTCGGCCTCATGCTCGACATCCTCCGCTCGCTGGGAGCCGAAGTCGACCTGCATCAGGAGCGCGACGAGACGATGCTGACCAGCCGCATCCACGACAATGTGAACTTCTCCGAGGACATCGGCGCCACTGCCGAACACCGTGCTGTTTCCGAGATCATGGACCGGGTCAATGAACTCGACGTCGACAACGGTGCGGAAGGAGGCCGCCTATGAGCGTGCCCTTCGTCATGGTCCTGGCCATGGGCGTCCTCTTCGCCGCCGGCATCTACCTCATGCTCGAACGCTCGCTGACCCGCGTTCTGCTCGGCTTCATCCTGCTCGGCAACGGAGTGAACCTGCTCATCATCCTCACCGCCGGCCGTGGCTCTCCGCCCCTGACAGACGGAGAGAACCTGTCGACCGAGGGTATGTCCGATCCGCTGCCGCATGCGCTCATCCTCACGGCCATCGTCATCACCTTCTCCGTGACGGCGTTCCTGTTGGCGATGATCTACCGATCCTGGAGGCTTATGCGCGCCGACTCGCTGCAGGACGACGACACCGACCTTCAGGTGGCGATCACGAAGCTCATCGACTCCGAGGCGGAGGCGAGCACCGACTACGATGACACCGAGTTCGGTGACGAGGCGGAGTCCCCGATCACCGGTGCCATCGACCTCGACGACGACGGCACCCCCACAGAGCGGGAGGACCTCGCCGAGGACATCGAGGATGCGCCGACTCCGGCCGAAGCCGATGCCATCGCCGAGGCGGCCGCGGAGTCGCAGACGGAGGCCCACAGTGCCGAGGAGGCCGAGGCCGCCGACGATGCTCGGGACGCGAAGCAGCCGGGAGACGACGCATGATCGATCTGCTGCCCGTGCTCGTTCCCCTCCCCGTGCTGCTGCCGCTCATCGGTGCCGGAATCGCGCTGATCCTGTCCAAACACACGCGGGCGCAGAACTTCGTGTCGATCGCGATCCTGCTCGCGGTCATGGTCATCGCCACGATGATCCTCTTCGGCGTCGATGCGCACGGACCGCAGGTCGTGGCGATCGGCGGCTGGCAGCCGCCGGCGGGCATCGTGCTCGTCGCCGACCGGCTGTCGTCGCTCATGCTCATCGTGTCCTCCCTGGTCACCCTGTGTGTGCTCGTCTACGCACTGAGTCAGGACGCCAACGACGACTCGAACGAAACTCCGATCTCCGTGTTCAACCCCAGCTATCTGGTGCTGTGCGCAGGCATTGCGAACTCGTTCCTCGCGGGCGATCTGTTCAACCTCTACGTCGGCTTCGAGATGTTCCTCGTCGCCTCCTATGTTCTGCTCACGCTCGGTGCCACGGCGGAGCGGATCCGGGCGGGAGTCACCTATGTGATCATCTCGCTGGTGTCCTCGGTGATCTTCCTCGCCGCCATCGGCGTCATCTATGCCGCGACCGGGACCGTGAATATGGCCCAGCTCGCCGAGAGGCTGTCGGCTCTGCCAGCCGATGTGCAGATGATCCTCCACGTCCTGCTGCTGCTGGGCTTCGGCATCAAGGCCGCGATCTTCCCGCTGTCCTTCTGGCTTCCAGACTCCTATCCGACGGCCCCGGCGCCGGTGACCGCGGTCTTCGCCGGTCTGCTGACGAAGGTCGGCATCTACGCGATCATCCGCACCGAAACGCTGCTGTTCGCAGAATCGTCACTGCGAGTGCCGCTGCTCATCGCGGCAGGTCTGACGATGGTCGTGGGCATCTTCGGTGCCATCGCACAGTCGGAGATCAAGAGGATCGTGTCCTTCACCTTGGTCTCCCATATCGGCTACATGCTCTTCGGCGTGGCCTTGGGGACGAGTATCGGTCTGTCCGCGGCGATCTACTACACGGTCCACCACATCATCGTCCAGACCGCACTGTTCCTGGCCATCGGACTCGTCGAGATGCGCGGCGGGTCCACCTCCACGAGGTCGCTGGGCGGTCTCATGGTGCTCTCGCCGGTGCTCACGATCACCTTCTTCATCCCGGCTCTCAACCTCTCCGGAATTCCGCCGTTCTCCGGGTTCATCGGCAAGGTCGCGCTCTTCCTCGCCGGTTTCGACGATCACGCCTGGCTGCCCACGGTCCTCATCGTCGCCGGCACCGTGACGAGTCTGCTCACCCTCTACGTCATCGGGCGTACCTTCAACCTCGCGTTCTGGCGTGATCCGGCCGATGCCGAAGAGCCGAACGAAGACCTCGTCGAAGAGTTCACGGAGCGGAAGAAGACGCTGCTGGCGGGGAAGAAGTGGAAGTCTCAGATCGGAGTTCCCCCTGCCATGGTGGTGGCCACCTCGGTGGTGGTGATCGCCTCCATCGCCCTCACGGTCGCCGCCGAACCCCTGTGGGACATGTCGAACCGGGCGGCGGAGAACCTCTCGACCCCGATCCAGTACGTCACGAACGTGCTCGGAGGTGATGAGTCATGAGCCCGAACCGTGCGCAGGGACAGAATCGGGCACCGGCGCCCAACCGCGCGCGGATGAGCCGGGGCCGCGGAATCATCCAGCAGCTCGTGCTGCTGATCTCGCTGGTTCTGCTGTGGCTGATGCTGTGGGATTCGGTCACGGTGCTCACCGTGGTCTCCGGAATCGTGCTGGCCTTCACCGTCACACGTGTGTTCTACCTTCCGCCCATCGTGCTCTCCGGACGGTTCAACGTCTGGCATGCGACGGTGTTCGGTCTGTGGTTCCTCTACTCGGTGCTCTACGCCTCCGTCGAGGTCGCCTGGTACGCGTTCCGCCGCCGAGCGGTCGGAGCCGGGTCTGTCATCGCCTGCGATCTGCGCACGAGCTCGGACCTCGTGCTCACCCTCATCGCCGATACCGCCAGCCTCATCCCCGGGTCGATCATCATCGACAGCGACCGCGCGATGGGCATCCTGTACCTGCACTTCCTCGACTGCGATTCGGAGGAGAAGCTGCGCAAGGCCAAGGCGCAGGTCTATCACATCGAAGAGCTGCTCATCCGCACCCTCGGTTCGCACCGTGACCTCGCCGCACTGCGGGCCAGGCCGGATCCGCTCAATGAGACCGAAGGGGGCCGATCATGAGTGAGATCGTCCTCCACACGCTCGTCATCGCCGGTGCGGTGCTGCTGGCCGCCTCGGTGGTCGCTGCTCTCTACCGCATCGTCCGCGGTCCCTCGATCCTCGACCGCATGATCGGCACCGACGTCGTGCTCGCCTCGATCATGTGCGGACTCGGCGGGTACATGGCCCTGTCCGACCGGACGGATCTGCTGCCCGTGCTCATCGTGCTCGCGATGCTCGGCTTCGTCGGTTCGGTGAGCGTGTCGAGGTATGTGTCGAAGTCCGATTCGATGACTCCCGGCGCCGAGGCGGGGGCACTGTCGGACTTCTCCAACACGGATTGGCATATGCCGCGTGACGCGGACGCTGAGGATTCTGCCGAGGAATCCGTCGAAGGTTCCGCCGAGGCGGCCGACCGGGCACAGCCCCGTGCTGAGCCCACATCGGTGCGAGCGGCTCGCCCGAGCGACGAGGTCACCGAGATCGCGGATCCGACGTATGACGTCCACGCCGACAGCGGCGGTGAAGGCGAGGGCACCGGGCCTGACCCGGGACCCGATGACGCCGAACACATGTCGACCGAAAAGGGAGAGGGGAACAGTCGTGGTTCTTGACATCATCTCGGCAGTGCTCATCTTCCTCGGCGCGGTTCTGTCCCTGGCCGCCGCGATCGGACTCGTCCGCTTCGGCGACCTCCTCTCACGGATGCACGCGAGTGCGAAGCCCCAGGTGCTGGGCCTGATGCTGATCGCAGTGGCGATCGCCATCCAGTTCCCGACCTGGGCGACGGTGACGACTCTGGCGATCGTCATCTCCTTCCAGCTCGTGACCATCCCCGTCGCCACCCATATGGTCGGCCGCGCGGGATATCGCACCAAACACCTGCGTCGATCTATGCTGTACCGAGATGAACTCGCCGAGGCGGTCGACCGTGCCGAGGCCAGAGAGATCGCCTGGGAACGCCAGAGAGGAATCGGACCAGACCATCATGACGGCTGACAATCACACTGAGCCCCAGCCCCTCGTCTTAGTCGCCGATGATGAGCCGGACGTGCTCGGAGCGGTCGTGCCGTTCCTCGAACGCTCCGGATTCCGGGTGCTGCCCGCCAGTGACGGACTGCTCGCCCTCGATGAGATCCACCGTCACAGGCCCGACGTGTGCGTCCTCGACGTCCTCATGCCCGGAGCAGACGGACGGCAGGTCCTGCGCCGACTGCGGCAGGAGGAGAACTGGGTCCCGGTGCTGCTGCTGACCCAGGTCGGCGAAGGGGTCGAGCGGGCGATGGCCCTCGAAGAGGGCGCCGACGACTATCTCAATAAGCCCTTCGACCCGCACGAGCTCGTCGCTCGCATCCGGGCCGTGCTGCGCCGCACCCGCAATGACGGGCCGCCCCTGGCCACGGCTCCGGTGCTGGTGTCCAGCTTCGGCCTGCGCGTCGACCGTGTCGGACGCCGCGCCTGGTTGGGGCAGCGGGAGCTCGTCATCACCCCGAAGGGCTTCACCCTGCTCGAGTACCTCATGGTGCACAAGGAGGAGCTCATCGAACGCTCCCGTCTGCTCGAGGTGCTGTGGGGATTCGAGGAGGCCGTGGGAACCCGCGCCGTCGACTCCCGCGTGGCCGAACTGCGTCGCGTGCTCGGCGAAGACGCAGCCGAACCGCGGTGGATCGCGACCGTGCAGGGGCGCGGATACCGCTTCGTCGGTGAGGTCCGCGGCGAGGACGGGCTGAGCCGTCTATGACGAACTTCCTTGTCTTCGAGATCCAGATCTGGCTGTTTCTCCTGCTGCTGGTCATCGTGCTCGGCGGTCTGGCCGTCGGCGCCTGGTTCGCCTGGCGATACCTGAAGAGGCGCGAGGCCGCGCTGCGGGAAACGATCGAGACGGACGCGGCCGAGGACTCGATGACGAAGCGCAATCGGATGCTCATCCGACTCGACCATGAGCTGAAGAACCCGCTGACTGCGCTGCGCACTTCGGCGGCGAGCATCCGCGAGGTCGTTCGTGACGGCGGCACCCTGAGCGAGGTGGAGCCAGCTGCCAAACAGGTCGACGTGTCCTCACGCCGGGTCGCCCGTCTGCTGGCTGATCTGCGCAAGCTGGCCGATGTCGAGACCCGCATCATCGAATACGCACGCGTCGACCTCGATGCGCTCATCCACCAGGCAGTCGAGGATGCCTCGACTGCGCCGGGTGCCGAGGATCGGATGATCGTGGCCACTGTGGCTCGCGCTCCGTGGCGACTGCCCGATGTCGCCGGTGAAGAGGATCTGCTGCTCACCGCGATCCTCAATCTGCTGGGCAATGCCCTCAAATACTCGTCTCAGGCCGAGGTCGTCGAACTGCGCGCCAATGAGCAGATCATCGACGGACACCGCTGGGTCGTCGTCGAGGTCGCCGATACGGGCAGCGGAATACCGCTGACCGAACAGGAAGCCGTGTGGGACGAGCTCTCTCGCGGCTCTCGTGTGCGTGCGGTCGCCGGTTCCGGAATGGGGCTGTCGCTCGTGCGTGCCATCGTCACCCGGCACGGCGGATCAGTGCAGCTCTTCAGCCAGGAGGGTGTGGGCACCTCGGTGCGTATGGTCCTTCCAGTCCTCGCCGATGCCGCACCCGTGACCGTTCCGCAGATGTCAGATCATATGGATCGGGTCGCCGCCGGTTCGCATGCGGTCCAGCCGGTGCAGCAGGCGGATTCGCGGCAGGCGCCCGGATTCCTGCCGCCGCGTCAGCCGAATGAGGCCGAACTGCAGGGGCGGATCCTCGGCACCCCGCGACGGACGTCGAAGCGTCGCCTCGAGCGGGTCGACGGCAACCTGGTCAATCGGCGGACGGGCGAATCCGTCTCCGGTGGGTTCCCGCCGGATTCCGGCCAGCATTCGCAGTTCAAACCGCCGCCGCGGGCACCGAGCGTCGGCGGACAGAACCCGGGATACGGTCAGCCGCCGATGGGCAGCCAGGCACCTGCAGGAAGCCAGCCGAACTCGGTCCGGCCGAACTTCGGGCAGCCGCCTGTGGGCAGCCAACCGAAATCTCCACCTCGGAACTCAGGCCCCCAGAATTCTGGGCCGCAGCCGTCAGTCGGAAGCCAGCCGCCAGTGGGAAGCCAGCCGCACTCGGGCCAGCCGAACTTCGGAGCGCCGCCCGTGGGCAGTCAGCCCTCCAGCGGTCCCCAGTTCACCGGGCAGCCCCCGATCGGCAGTCAGCCGAATCCCGGTGCGCAGCCGCCCAGGAACGGGAACGGTCAGGCTCAGCCGCCCCAGAACGGGAATGGTCCGGCTCAGCCGCCCCAGAACGGGAACGGTCAGGCTCAGCCGAACCAGAACGGCCCGGAAGCGGGGTACTCGTACCGTCGCCGGCAGGATGACCAGCAGTGAGACCAGTGACCGCGCGTACGGCTGCCGGCGCGCTCGCACTGACCATCCTCCTCAGCGGATGTTCGGTCTTCCAGATCCGCACCGAGGACAAGTCCGCCGGCCCCGTCCGGGTCGGTGTGCAGGAGACCGCCGGACCGGAGCCCACGGGCAAACCCACCGAGGCCGGAGTCCCCGAAGGAATGTCGAGGACGTCGGTGTCGTTCGGCGACAGCTGTCCGGTCGACCTCAGCTTCGCGCTCGGCGACGAGTGGACGGAGAGTTCCGGGAGCACCGAACAGTTCCACTTCTTCAGCCGTGGTGATGGCAGCACCCGTTCGGACGTCATCCTCGTCAACTGCACCGACGAATATGGTGACAGCGCTCAGGAAGTCGTCGATAAGAAACGGCGCTTCAACTTCTCCAAGCAGGACTCACAGGTGCTGGCCGAGCAGACGGGATCACTGGCTGCGGGAGAGTTCTGGAGCTATCAGGCTGAACTCGGTCCCACCGAGATCCTCGCTCTCGACAGCGAACCCACTTATGCCTTCGGGGTGCAGACGGGATACAAGATCAACGGGCGCCTGGTGAATCTCTCCATCGAGATGCGCACGCTCAAGGACAACACCGAATCGGCGGAAGACTATAAGAAGATGCTGCCGACGGTGACGATCGATGGTGAGAAGGTTCCGTCACCGAGCTTCGGGTGATCTCCCGGGGAACTTCGAGCGATGCGGACATCGGGCACTCGGGATCCGGCCGGCCACCCGTGGGCAGGCCCCGGCCACTCGTGGGCAGGCCTCGGCCGCTTACCTCGGCGATCTTGGACCGTTCGGGGTTTTGCCCCGGACCTCAAGCCCCATTGCAATCCCTCCGGGAAACGCCCCGGAATCTCCTTTGGGATCTAGGATGGGAAGATGACGACCCAGGACGCAGTGACCCGACTCCTCGACGCCCGCCGCCTGCAAGGACTCCTGACGAATCAGAGTGGCCGCGTCATCGCCCAGTACTCGTTCCTCAACTCCGAGGGCACTTCCTCCCTCAGCCACCTCGCCGATATCAGCGGAGAGACGCCGCGACGCATCACTCGCGGTGACCAGTCCGTGGGGCCGGCCGCGCTGAGTGAGAACGGCACGGTCGTCTTCGCCTCCAAACGCAAGGGCGAGGACGGAAAAGAAGCCGAGAGCCCGAGCCTGTGGGCGCTGCCGGACAACGGAGAAGCCCGCAAACTCGCCGATCACGACGGCGGTTTCTCCCGCATCGAGATCAAGGGCGAGACCATCATCGTCGAATTCCCTGTCCACACGTGGGCCGCGGACGAGAACGACCATCAGGAATTCAGCACCGAACGCAGTGACGCGAAGGTCAGCGGAATCCTCCACACCGGGTTTCCGGTGCGCCGCTGGGACCACGATCTGGGGCCGGGCCGACAGACCCTGGCCGTGGCCACCCTCGATGAGTCGGCCACCGACTTTCCCGAAGTCAGTGACGAGCTCAGTGTCCCGGCGGGCCTGGACTTCCGCTACCTGTCTCTGCCCTCGGGGCGACTCGTCGATTGGGCCGTCGACGATGAGGCCCGCTTCGTCCTCGTCCAGCTCGAGAAGCCGATCCCCGGTCAGCTCGAAGCCAGTGAGATCTGGCGTGTGGACCTCGACGGGGAACCCGAACTGCGCCGACTGACGAAACCGGCCGCCGATCACGACTTCAGCATCGATGCCATCAGCCCCGACGGAACGAAAGCCCTGGTCACCCGCGAACAGTCGTGGACTCCACAGTCGAATCTCGCCATGCAGCTCATGGTCCTCGACCTCGAGACCGCCGAGGTCGAGCCTGTGTGGCCGGACGCTGACTTCTGGTTCTCCCCGATCTGGGTGGACGATTCGACGATCGTGGCCACCGCCGATGACCACGGACGCGGCAGCATCTTCATCGGCGATATCAATGATGCCCAGCCGCGGCGGCTCGTCGGGGGAGTTGATCAGAAGTATTCGTTCTCGGGGCTGGCTCTGCGCGAAGACACGGTCGTGGCGACCGCCTCGGCGATCGATGTCGCACCACTGCCGATCTCCGTCGACCTCGACACCGGGGTGATCAGCGAGCTCGCGAACCCAGCGACGGTGCTCGACGAAGAAGGCACCCTCACCGAGGTGGAGGTCCGTGCCGAGGACGGCACGCCGATCCGTGCGTGGCTGGTCCTGCCGGAAGGAGAAGGGCCGCATCCCCTCGTCGTCTTCGCCCATGGCGGACCGTGGGGATCGTGGAATGCGTGGACCTTCAGGTGGAATCCGGGGCCCTTCGCGGCTGCCGGCTATGCGGTTCTGCTGCCGGATCCGGCGATCTCCACCGGATATGGTCAGGCGATGATCGACCGCGGTCAGCAGCAGCTCGGCGGCACTCCCTTCACCGACATCATGACGCTGACCGAGGCGGCAGGGGCGCGGGAAGACATCGACGCCGAACGCATCGCCCTGGCCGGCGGGTCCTACGGTGGGTACATGGCCAACTGGGTGGCCGGACACACCGGCAGCGAATTCAGATGCATCGTCACCCATGCCTCACTGTGGAACACCACGTCGATGGGGCGGACGACGGACAATTCGTCTTGGGATGCAGCGATGCGGGAGCAGTCGGCGCAGTATTCGCCGCACCTCTTCGCCGGCGACATCGAGGTGCCGATGCTCGTCATCCACGGCGACAAAGACTACCGGGTGCCGATCGGGCAGGGGCAGGAGCTGTGGCTGGACCTGCTCACTCAGGCGAAGACTCCGCTCGATGCCGACGGTGATACGCAGCATCGATTCCTCTATTACCCGGACGAGGGGCATTGGATCCTCGGGCGCGGCAATGCCGAAGTCTGGTATCGCACCGTGCTCGCGTTCCTCGACACACATGTGCTCGGCATCGACGCGAACCGAGTCCGCACCCTCGGGTGAGCGAGGGCTGAACGATGGAAAGACCCCGATGACACAGACCGCACAGATCCCCGCCGAGGCGGTCATCCACAATGCGTGCATCCTCGACGGTGACCGGGCGAACTTCTCCGAGGAGACTGCCGACACGTGGATTGCGATCACCGGAGGAACGGTCATCGCACGAGGCCGCGGAGACGGCTGGAAGGACAGGGCCGACTCGGCGAGGGGCGACGTCATCGACGCGGCCGGCGGATTCGTGGCTGCCGCGTTCGTCGACATCCACTGTCATGGTGCGGGCGGCGCGAGTGCCGAGGGCGGAGCCGAGGAGATCGATGCGATCCTCGGGGTGCATCGCGCTCACGGAACCGGCCGGCTCGCTCTGTCGTACGTCTCGGACACGATCGACGGGCTGTGCCGGTCCCTGCGTGTCGGGGCCGGACTCGTCCGGGATCGGGCCATGGTCATGGGTTTGCATGCCGAAGGTCCGTTCCTGTCCCCGGACTTCAAGGGTGCGCATGCGCCTGAGGTTCTCACGTCGCCGACTCCCGAGGCGGTGGAGGCGATTCTGGAGGCGGCTGATGGAACGCTCGCGCAGATCACCATCGCTCCCGAACTGCCCGGAGCCCTCGACGCGATCGCTCGGTTGACTGCGGCCGGGGTGCGTGTGGCAGTCGGCCACACCGCCGCCGACTTCGAGCTGACCGCGGCGGCTTTCGACGCCGGGGCGAGCATCCTCACCCACGCGTTCAATGCGATGCCCGGCATCCACCACCGTACTCCGGGACCGGTTCTCGCCGCTGCCGAGGCTGCGCATGTCACCGTCGAACTCATCAATGACGGCGTCCACGTCGTCGCCCCGGTCGCACGCATGCTGCACGACCTCGTGCCCGGACGCCTCGCGCTCATCACTGATGCCATGGCGGCAACCGGTTTGCACGACGGAAACTATCATCTCGGTGCGCTCCCGGTCGAGGTCAAGGATTCGGTGGCTCGCCTGGTCACCTCGGACGGCTCTCCCGGTGCCATCGCCGGGTCGACGTTGACGATGGACGAGGCTGTGAAGCGGGCCGTCGCCGAGGTGGGGCTCAGCCCGTTTGATGCTGTGCAGGCCGCGGGCCTCGTTCCATTGCAGGCAGTCGGCGGTAGTGATGCGAACAGCCTGCTGGAGGTCGGCATGCCTGCTGACCTCCTGCTGCTCGACGACGATATGAGTATCCGAGGCTCGCGGACGGCTGGCTGAATACGACCGTTCCAGGACGGCTGGCTGAACACAGCAAAGACCGGATGGCTGGCTGTATACGACCGATCCCGGACGTCGGCTGAACACGACCGATTCCGAGTGGCTGGACGAGACCGATCCCGGACGGCGGCCGGATGAGTTCATGCTGAAAAGCGGCACTGCTCGTCTCTGCCCGGAAAGTAGGCACAGTTGTCCCCTGAGAGCGGGAGGAGCTATTCATCGAACAGGGAGTCGACGATGTCATCCGCGACGAAGCGGGCGTGGAGGATCGGCGTGAGCGCGGGGTCTTTTGCCGCGGGTGGGATATAGGCAGGTCGTCCGTCGAGAAGCATCTTGGTGTCCCAATCGGAACGATCGAGCAGGTGGTGGTGATAGCTGCAGAGCAGTGCGAGATTGTTGACCTCGGTCTTGCCGCCGCGTGCCCAAGGGTACACGTGGTTGGCGTCGCACCAGCCGGGAGGGGCATCACAGCCTGGGAAGGTGCACCCTCGATCGCGAGCGGTGATGACTGCCAGCTGCTTCCGGTTGGCGAAGCGCTGTTCGGTAGCCACCTGCATGGTCTTGGCCTTGTCCGTCATGAGGTGGAAGAACACCGAGCCGTTGAGGCCGTCGGTCATGAGTTCCTTGATGGGGATGGGATTGTCGGCTCCCGTGGTGCCGTGTCCCGTGCCGTTGGCCAGATCCTCGGCCTTGGCGGTGACGACGAGAGCGTATGGCGCTCCCGCGGTCGTCCGCTGCTTGTCGATCGTGGAGACCAGGCCGGCGAAACGTTCATAGATCCATTCCCGGGCCGAAGGCTGCTCGGCGCTGACGTCGACGAGTCCGCCGTCCGTGTGGATGCCGACACCGGGAACGGCGGACAGGTCCGCGGCCGTGCGAGCTGTGCTGAGGTTCGGCTCCGGAACGCGTTTCGCGTCATACCGCTCGCCGGAGAGCACCGCGTCGACGATCTCGAACAGCTCTTCGTCCGGAAGCGGTGCGGCCGTGCCCTCAGGTTCGAAGTTCTCTGTCCCACAAGTGGGGTTCCCGGCGGTCGTCGCGGCAGTCGCTGAGCCAGAGGAGTTTTCACCGGCATCAGTCTTGTCGCCCTCATTCGCGGATTGGATCCGAGAGGTCAGCAGTCCGTTGAGGGTGCCGCCGGTGACAGGGTCGAGCAGTCCCCGCAGCTCCCAATCACCATTGGCCTTGGCGCGCATGGACATGCAGTACGCAGCACGGTCAGCCGAGTCCTTCGGCTCCTCGCCGTCCGGGTCGATGTATCCCATGAGCTTGCCGAAGATCTCCCGTAGGTCCTTGAGGCGGACCTTGGGTGCGTTGTTTACCAGACGCGACTCGACATCATTGCGGATCGCCTGACTGATCCAGGAGGGAAGCTTCCGCATGCAGTCTTCGATGACGGATGCCTGAGCGGCTGAGATGGTGCCGGCATGGAGCGCATCCGCGACGATCGGGTAGAGAGGTGGCAGTGCCTGTCCGGACATGTCGACGCGTCCACCGAGGTTCTTGGCCATCTCGGTCCGGCGATTGGCCTCCGCGCCGGTGAGGTTGAATCGGTTCTCGATGAGCGACTTCGTCGACTTGGCGCCGAAGTCGCTGGGTGTGCCGACGCGTTCGCAGACGGAGAGTGCAAGAGTCGACAGAGCATCATTGATGCGTGTGATCGCCTCGACCCCGTCGGCGAGCATGATGGCCTGGTCCGGTCCCATGGGCCGGTCGAAGGTGCGCAGCTGATCCTTGAGGCTCATCAGCTGGGTGATGGCAGAGGTGACCTCGGGAGCGAAGCGGCTGAGATCTGCCCACTCCTCGTCGGCCAGCAGGGGGTGACCGCTGGTCTGAGGGGAGTTGTCGACGTTCCGATCGGAATGATCGGAGCTGCGTTCGGGAGTGAGGGTCATGGGGATGATTTCCGTTCACCAACATCGTTGTTGTTGAGATCCAGTCTACTTGCATAGTCCACAAAAGTCTATAGATGCTCGAAAAGAATTTCGAACACAAATATCGTATTCCCAAATGTTCGGACGTAATAGCAAGACATGTTGCTCCTATGCGGTTGGGCCCACCGCCGGGGGATGGCTGGCGCGGCCCGCCGCCTGCTCGGCCCCTGCTGGCTCTGCCGTCGCCTCCGGCCTCGAATGCAGAGGCCCGACGTGGCACGATGGGGGTATGGATGCCCTGCTCCTCATAGACACCGACGACGCCAGCTACCCCAGCGACGACGCCATGGAAACCCTGGGCGATATCGTCACCCGCACCCGCGCTGTCGGGGGCGTACTCATCTTCGTCTCGACGAAGGACGAGCTCGTCGATACCCCGGACGAGGAACTGAGCATCTTCGTTCCCGACGAAGAAGACCTCGTGCTCCGGTCCGAGATCCCCGATGTTTTCGAGGGCATCGACGATCTCGCCGCCGGTCTGCACGACCTGTCCGTCGACCGGGTCATCATCGCCGGCGCGGATGCCACAACCGCGGCCGCCGACGACAGCGCTCCCTCGGTGGGCGCGCCCGGAGCCGTCTACGCCTCGGCGATGGCGGCCCTCGTATGCAACTTCGACGTCATCATCCTCGCCGACTCCACCACTGACCCCGACGGCGAGCTCGTCACCTGGGGTGATGTCGCTGCGAACGCGGGAGCCATGGTCAAGAAGACCGCCGACACCTGGCTTCGGATGTGAGCGCAGCCGCCTTCCCGAAATGTTTCTACATTGAGTAGAATGTGGGTGCGAGCTGAGAGGAGGGCCCATGACCGGATGGACGAAGTCCGTGCGTGCACTCTTCGCCGCCCTTTTCACGACTCTCCTCGCCCTGGTGATGCATCTCGGGGCCGGTGGCGGAGCCTCGATTCCGGGCACCGCAGTCGTCTTCGTCTTCGTCCTGTGGGCGGCGATGATCTTTGCCGGCAGGCGCCTGGGCTATCTCACTCTGACCGGACTGCTCGGTCTCGGGCAGGTGCTCATGCACCTGACGATGAGCTGGTCCGCACACACCCTCGCCCATGCGGGCTCCTACGCCGGAACCGCCCAAGCCGGGGCCGGGCAGGCCGGAGCCGCAAGCATCCCCGTTGCCGGGTCCACCTCCGCCGAGGCAGCCCTCGACCCCCACGCCGGACACATCGTCCCGGCCTCGGGCTCTCTTGATCTCGGTCCGGCCGCATCCGCGCTCGGACACGCGAACCACGGCGCCACCTCGGCGGGGATGATCGTCGCCCACCTCGCCGCCGTCCTCATCACCGCTGTGATCCTCAAACGCGGTGAGGACATCGTCCTCAGCATTCTGCAGCTGGCCCTGGGCCCGGTGATCGGCGCACTGCGTGCCCTCGCCGAGGCGGCCGGAGTCCTGGCCGACGAACCGTTCCGTAAGGTCTGCGCTCAGTTCCGGCTGCCGCAGCCGGTCACCTCGGCGGTGGTCGGTCCGAACTATCGTCGCGGACCACCCGCGCTGGTCTGATACCTCACTCGGCGGTTGCACCGCCGACTCACACCCGAACTCCGGGTGACCATCCATCTTCGGGCGACCGCCGAATCAACGGCGGCGCACCGACCATCGGTGACAGTCGAACACGTCCGCGCACACTGGTGCGCACAGAACAGCGCGTGCCCTGCGCGTCAGTGCACTTGCCGGCTCCCCGCGTATGGGCACGCGAATGCGCTGCGGCCGCACGCCGGCGCAGTCTGACGACAGGTACCTCGCGGGACCGCCCGCGCAGTCTGACGGCAGGTACCCCGTGGGACCGCCCGCGCAGTCTGACGGCAGGTACCCCGTGGGACCGCCCGCGCCATCTGTGCACAGAGTCGCGCGCACCGGCGCATGCTCGACTGCACCTGGACACGAAAGTACAGACATCATGCGAAAGAACATCACTCTGGCCCTCGCCCTGCCCATCGCCGTCACCATCGGCCTGGCAGGCTGCGGTCAAGACGACAGCAAGGCCGCCGGATCAGCTCAGACAGAAGGCGACAGCTCCGCCTCGGCGGATTCCTCGGAAAGCCGAGTCGACGCCGAGGCGCTCAGCCTCGAGGGCGCCTGGGTCAAGGCCGCCGACGACGGGATGACCGCAGTCTTCGGGGAACTCCATAACAACACCGACCACGACATCAACCTCGTCGAAGCGAAGTACGCGGACGCGAAGATGGTCGAACTCCACGAAACCGAAGGCGACGGTTCGGGCGGAATGTCGATGCAGGAGAAGGAGGGCGGCTTCACCATCCCGGCCGGTGAGAGCCTCCACTTCGAGCCCGGAGGCGATCACATCATGATCATGGGTCTGGAGAAGGCCATCAAGCCGGGCGAGAAGATCAGCCTCGACCTCGTCACCGCCGACGACGAGACCGTCGAGGTCACGGCCGTGGCCAAGGAGTACTCCGGAGCGCAGGAAGACTACGCGCCCGGTGAAGCCGAAGGCTCCAGCGACGACCACGCAGAGCATGACGACCACGGCGAGCACGAAGATCATGAGGACTCCGATCACGGAGACCACGGTGACCACTGAGCCCAGTCGCGCCGGCTTCAGCCGCCGAGGTCTCCTGACCTCGGCGGCCGCCGGCGGTGCAGGAATCGTCGGCGCCACGGCCGGGTTCGCACTCGGCCGTGGCCCCGGCTCTGAAGCTACAGCAGCCCGCGAGGGCGGGCAGCCTCGGCGAGATCTGGACGGGGCGAACGGGCCGCAGACCGAGCCGTTCTACGGCACTCGCCAATCCGGGGTCGAGACCCCGGCGCAGGCCTATGCGCACTTCATCGCGTTCACGCTCAAGCCCGGGATCAAGGTCGCCGAGGCGGTGCGCTGGCTGCGGCTGCTCACCGCCGATGCGGCCGCGCTGACCCAGGGGCAGGCGCCATTGGCCGATTCCGAATCCGAGCTCGCCGTCGACCCTGCCCGGTTGACGGTGACCTTCGGATTCGGATCGAATCTGGTGGCGCTGGCCGGTAAGAAGCACGTCCCTGACTGGCTGAAGCCCTTGGAGGCGTTCTCGATCGATCGCCTCGATAAGGACCGATGCAGAGGTGACCTGCTCCTGCAGATCTGCGGCGATGATCCGCTGACCTTGGCACACGCCCGGCGCATGCTGTTCAAGGACTCGCGCTCGTTCGCCGAGGTGGCCTGGCAGCGCGACGGATTCCGACGCGCCTACGGCAGCACGGGGGAGGGGAAGACCCAAAGGAACCTCTTCGGTCAGCTCGACGGCACGGCGAATCCGGGGCCGGGGTCCGAGGACTTCGCGCGGATCATCTGGGGGCGGGGCACCGAGACCGCCGACCCGGTCTTCTCCGCACGCGGGGCGCCGCCTGCCGACCTCGGCGCACATCTGCCGTCGTGGATGCGCGGGGGAACGACGCTCGTTCTGCGCGATATCGCGATGAACCTCGACACCTGGGACCACGCCGACCGTCCGGCACGGGAGTTCTCGGTCGGGCGGACCATGGACACCGGGGCACCGCTGTCGGGTGAGGACGAGTTCGATGTCCCGGATTTCACCGCCGTCGATGAGCGCGGGCTGACGAAGATCTCGAAGGTCGCACATATCGCTCGGGCCCGTGACGGGCTGGGCCCGGAGGTACAGATCCATCGGCGCACGTTCAACTATGAGACCGGCGCGGGAGGGGATTCGGGTCTGCTGTTCGCGTCCTTCCAGGCGGATATCGAGCGGCAGTTCCTGCCGATCCAGCGCCGCCTCGCCGAGGTGGACCTGCTCAACGAATGGACCACCCCGATCGGGTCGACCGTGTGGGCGATCCCGCCCGGAGCGACCGAGGACGGGTTTGTCGGGCAGGAGCTGTTCGAGGGGTGAGAGGGGCCGGGCGGGCCGCCTCGTAGCTGTTCAGAACAGCGGCTGCGGCAGCGCGTTCTCCCATTCGAGCAGCCGACGCTTCGTCTCGAGTTCGTGTCCGGGCAGTCCCCCGGAATACCCGCCGAGGCCGTCGCCTGCGACCACCCGGTGGCAGGCGACGATGATCGGAATCGGGTTGAGACCCATGATTCCGCCGATCGCGCGGGCCGGAACCCCCGTTCCGCTGCGGTCGGCCAGTTCGCCGTAGGTGATCGTGGTCCCTGTCGGAACCTCTCCGGCGAGAGCCGTGAGGACAGTCCGAGCGACATCGGAGATCCGACCGAAATCGACCGGAAGATCGAAATCGCCGAGGCGGCCGTCGAAGTACGCGCGCAGCTGTGCAAGCGCTTCGGTGAGGATCGGATCGCCGTCGTCGGGTTCGGCCTCCTCGCCGCGGTGCTGCCGGATCTCGAGGGAGGGGCCAGAGCCTATGGCCGCTTCGGCAGGGGAAACCCATTCGAGGCGGACGATCGCTTGGCCATCGCTCGTCACGTTCAGAGGACCGACCGGGGTGTCGATCGCAGCCGACGTCATCATGTCCGTCCTCCGTCTGCCGAGTCTGTTGGCACCACGCTAGCCTACGAAAGCGGCCCGGTCGACGAATCGACCGGGCCGCAGGCGTCTCGTTCCCGCTTCGGATTGAGCAGCGGAGAGCGGAGCATCAGTGTGCTCCTATTTCTCAGCGAGTTCTCCCTGACGCAGTTCGTCGGCGAAGTCGGGGTTGTCCTTCAACCACTCTGCGACGGCCTCGTCGTAGTTCTCGCCACCGTAGTGCTCCTCGGAGAACATGATGTTCTCGAGACTTGCGAGATCCTCGTCGGGGAAGACGAAGTTCTTGAGGATCTGCCCGACATAGGGGTACTCCTCGATCGAATCGTTGTTGCCGAAGTTGTAGATGACCTCGTTCTCACCGAGCGCCTTCTTCGGGTCCTCGAGGTCGCGGACGGGGAAGGCATCATAAGCCCAGTGCGGACGCCAGAGGGTGACCGCGATGTTCTCCCCGCCGTCAGTGGCCTTCTTGAGGGCGGCCAGCATCGCCGCGGTCGAGGAGATCTTATGGGTATAGCTGCCGAGTCCGTAGTCGGGAATGACCTGCTCCTTGACGGCCTTCGTCAGCCCTGCACCGGCTTCGATTCCGACGATGGTGTTGTCGTATTCGTCGCCCATCTCCTTGAGGTCTTCGATCGACTTCGCTGGAGAATCCTCATTCACTGCGATCGTGTTGCGCGCCGTGTCATACCAGCAGCCCTGAGGGGACATCTTGTCGCCGACCTTGTCGATGTAGCTCGAGTGCGTCAGCGGCAGCCACGCGTCGGTGATGAAGTCGACGTCGCCTCGGGCCAGCGCCTGATAAGCCGGTCCTGCTTCGAGTTCGGGCACTTCGACCGTATATCCGTCCTGCTCCAGGACATTCTTGAGCAGATAGACCGTGGCGTAGGTTTCATCCCAGCCGTTGAACACGGCCATCGTGATGTTCTTGTCATCGTCGGCGCCGATATCGGCGGCATCGGCGGCATCGGCGGCATCGGCGGATTCCGCGCCCGGTGTGCAGTCGGACCAGTCCTTGTCGACCGACTGACCGGCCTCCGCGTCACCTCCGTCGCCTCCGCTGGAGTTCGACGCTCCGCAGGCCGAGAGCACCAACGCCGCTGCCGCCAATGAGCTGACGAATGAAGCGAGATTTCGAGTCTTCACAGTTGTCCTCTTCGTTGAAGCTACCTGTCGATCGGTGCCGTCTCGAGCAACGCAACATGCTCGGCAGAGCCGCTCTTCACCAGTGTAACTTTTGTGATCACAAACTGACAAGGGGTCGACGAGAATCGTAGAAAGTCCCCGCGTTGCATGGGGTGGGGTGCGGCGGGTGCAGACCAAAGAATGCGGGGACGGAGGCCCATGCTCCGGCCTCCGCCCCTGTTGTCCGATGAGAGTGGAAAGTCGCTTCCACGGAGAGACCGACCTCACGGAGAATCGTTCAGACCGACCGCAGCGTGGAGCTCAGCCTTCAAGCTTTCCGGTTCGGAAGTCATCGACGAAATCAGGATTGTCATCGAGCCATTCCGCTACGGCTTTCTCAGGGTTCTCACCGTTGTATTCGTCCTCGGAGAACATGAGTGCCTCGAGGTCGGCCAGGGCGTCTTCGGACATAGCAAGATTCTTCACCGCCTGCGAGACGAATGGGAACTTCTCGACAGACTCCTTGTTGCCGACGTTGTAGAGAATCTCTTTCTCCCCGAGGGAGTTCTCGGGGTCCTCGAGATCGCGCATGGGGAACTTGCTGTAAGCCCAGTGCGGATGCCAGAGCGTCACCGCGATGTTGTCTCCCGCATCCGTCGACTTCTTCACTTGCGCGAGCATCGCCGGAGTGGACGAGATCTTGTATTCGAGGGATTCGAGCCCGTAGTCGGGGATGACCTTTTCCTTGGTTGCCTTGGTCAGCCCGGCCCCAGCTTCGATACCGTAGAGCGTGTTGTCGTAGTCGTCAGCCATGTCCTTGAGGTCGGCGATCGACTTGGCTGGGGAATCCTCGTTGACGGCGATGGTGTTCTGCGCCGCGCCGTACCAGCAGCCCTGGACGTCGATGTCGTCCTTGACCTGGTCGAAGTAAGAAGCATGAGTCGTCGGCATCATCATGTCCGTATGGAAGTCGATGTCGCCTTTGGCCACTGCCTGATAGGCGGGCCCCGCTTCCAACTCTTTGATGTTGATGGTGTAGCCGTCTCTTTCGAGAAGACTCTTGAGGACGTAGACGCTCGCGTAGGTCTCATCCCACCCGTTGAAGACCGCGAAGTTCACCGTCTTGTCATCATCGGGTTCCAAGGAGTCGAGGTCGCCGGATTCCGACCCGGGTCTGCAGTCAGTCCAGTCCCTGTCTCCCGCAGCAGTATCGTCATCGCTTCCGGAACCGCCGCTGTTGCTTGCCCCGCAGGCCGACAGCGTCAGCAGAACTGCAGCGATCGCAGCGCCGAACTTCAACGTTGATGAGCGTTTCATGAGATTCCTCTTCCGTGGTGTGTTCCCCGGTTCGCTCTCTTGGCCGCGACCGGAGATCGGTAGTTGATTCTTCGTGAGAAGACGAGGGAGGCTGTGCTGCAGACCTAAGGTCGCTGCACAGCCTCCCTCATCATTCTCTGTTGCTCCGTCCGCCGAGGCGGTCCCCTGTGCTCATCGGCTCAGAGCCGATGAGCACCAAGGCCATCATCAGGACTCGGCGAGTTCGCCCTTCTTCCACTGGTCGACGAAGTCCGGGTTGTCCTCAAGCCATTCGGCGACGGCCTTCTCATGGTCGTTGCCGCCGTAGTGGTCTTCAGAGAACATGAGGTTTTCCAGGCTGGCGAGGTGATCGTCGTCGAGGACGAGGTTCTGCAGCAGCTGGGAGACGTAGGGGTGTTCATCCGCTGCATCGAGTCCCGAGAAGCTGTACACGCCTTCGGCGTCACCCATCGCACCCTTCGGGTCCTCAAGGTCGCGGACCGGGAAGGCATCGTAGGCCCAGTGCGGGCGCCACAGGGTCACTGCAACGTTCTCGTCGGCCGCGGTCGACTTATTCAGCTGGGCGAGCATCGCCGGGGTCGAGGAGATCTTGTAGTCGAGATCATCAAGCTCGTAGTCGGGAATTGCCGCCTCTTTGGTCGTCTTCGTCAGACCGGCACCGGCTTCGATGCCGTAGAGAATGTTGTTGTACTCGTCGCCCATGTCCTTGAGGTCGCCGATGGTCTTGGCCGGTGAATCCTCGTTGACGGCGATGGTCAGCTTCGCATTGTCGTACCAGCAGCCGTGATCGACCATCTTGTCACCGAACTGCTCGAGGTAGCTCGCGTGAGTCAGCGGCAGCCAGGTGTCAGTGACGAAGTCGACGTCGCCTTTGGTCAGCCCGGTGTATGCGGGACCGGCATCGAGTTCTTGCGTCTCCACCGTATATCCGTCCTCTTCGAGCACGTTCTTGATGAGGTAGGTGGTGGCGTAGGACTCGTCCCAGCCGTTGAACATGACGAAGGAGACGTCCTTGTCGTCATCAGCCACCTCGGTGGCATCCTCCGATCCTTCACCCGGGGTGCAGTTCGACCAGTCCTTGTCACCACTGCCCTGAGCGTCTTCGTTGTCTCCTCCGCCGGAGTTCGATGCCCCGCAGGCCGAGAGGGCAAGAGCAGCGCAGGCGAGGATCGCGCCGATACGGGTGCTGCGTGTCGATATCATGATGTTTCCTCTATTCAGATGTGATCGTATTTCTCGCGCTGTCGTCGCATGGAAGCGGGGCAGGATCGCAAACTCATGAGCTTGTGAACCTGCCCCGTCCGTGTCCGGCCGCTATTGCGATTTCACTCAGTGGCGAGCGATCTCTGGCGGCTGGTGTTATGCGTCAGCGGACTACTCGGCGAGTTCGCCCTTCTTCCACTGGTCGACGAAGTCCGGGTTGTCCTCCAGCCATTCGGCGACGGCCTTCTCATGGTCATCGCCGCCGTAGTTATCGTCGGAGAACATGAGGTTTTCCAGGCTGGCGAGGTGATCGTCGTCGAGGACGAGGTTCTGCAGCAGCTGGGAGACGTAGGGGTGCTCTTCAGCTGCGTCCTTGCCGGAGAAGCTGAAGATGCGCTCGGCCTCGCCCATTGCACCCTTCGGGTCCTCAAGGTCGCGGACCGGGAAGGCATCGTAGGCCCAGTGCGGGCGCCACAGCGTCACTGCAACATTCTCATCTGCATCAGTCGACTTCTGCAGCTGAGCGAGCATCGCTGGGGTCGAGGAGATCTTGAACTCGAGGTTGTCGAGCTCGTAGTCGGGGATCGCCTTTTCCTTCGTCGTCTTCGTCAGACCAGCGCCTGCGTCGATTCCGTACAGCGTGTTGTTGTACTCGTCGCCCATGTCCTTGAGGTCGCCGATGGTCTTGGCCGGTGAATCCTCGTTGACGGCGATGGTCAGCTTCGCATTGTCGTACCAGCAGCCGTGATCGACGAGCTGGTCACCGTACTGCTCGATGTAGCTCTCGTGGGTCAGCGGCAGCCAACCGTCGGTGAAGAAGTCGATATCTCCCTTGGCCACACCGGTGAACATCGGTCCGGCGTCGAGTTCCTTGGTTTCGACCTCGTAGCCGTCCTCTTCGAGGACATTCTTGATGAGGTAGACGGTGGCGTAGGACTCGTCCCAGCCGTTGAAGATGCCGAGAGAGACCTTCTTCTCGTCGTCCTCGGTGTCGGCGACGTCCTCCGAGCCTTCACCGGGCTTGCATGAAGACCAGTCCTTGCCTCCAGCGCTCGCGTCTTCGTCGCCACCGGCAGAACCGCCGCCGGAGTTCGACGCTCCACAAGCCGAAAGGGCCAGCGCACTGGCTGCGAGGATGCCTCCCAGCTTGGTCAAGGTTGTCTTTTTCATCTGACTCTCCTTTGGTACTCGGATGGTTAGGTTTCGGATCAGGCGGCTGCGGCCTTGTGGGCCCGTTCGATCGGCGTCTTCTTGCCCAGAGCAGCTGTGACTCGGTCAAGGAAGATCGCTACCACGACGACGGCCAGGCCGGCCTCAACAGCCAGGGGGACATCGAGGGAGCTGATGCCGCCGACGACGGCACCACCGAGTCCGCCGGCACCGACCATACCTGCGAGGACGACCATCGACAGCGCAAGCATGATGACCTGGTTGATGCCCGCCATGATGGTCGGCATGGCCAGGGGGATCTGGATCTTCGACAGGATGTGTCCGGAGCTGGCGCCGAAGGCTTGGCCGGCCTCGACGACCTCGGTGTTCACCTGGCGGATGGCGAGCTCAGTCAGTCGCACGCCGGGGGGCAGAGCGAAGATGATCGTCGCGATCGCACCGGGAGTCTGACCGATGCCGAACATGAGGATCGCAGGCACCAGGTATGCCAGAGCAGGCATCGACTGCATGAAGTCGAGGATCGGCTTGACGACCGTCGACACCCAACTCACCTTGGCGGCGAGGATTCCGAGCGGAATGGCGATGATCAGCGCGACGATGACGGCGACGAGGACCAGGGCCAGTGTCGACATCGTGTTGTCCCACTGGTCGAGAGCTCGCACGAAGTAGAACCCGATGAGAGTGAATACTGCGACCTTCCAGCCGGCGGCAAAGAAGGCGATCGCGGCCAAGATGACGATCATGACGAGGTAGATCGGCGACGAGAAGACCAGGTAGAGGACGTCGTAGAGACCGCCCAGGACGAGGTTGATGAAGTCGAGCAGCCACTGGAAGGCCGAAGTGAACCAGGTGAGGAAGTCATTGACCCAATCACCGAGCGGCAGACGCGGATTCATGAAGTCCATCAGTGCTTACCTCCTTCAACGTCATCGGCGCCTCGGACAGGCGATCCGGTGTCCTCTCCGAATCCGTCTTCAGCGGCAGTCGCGTCAGCGCTCGCACCGTTGGTCGCCGCAGCGACTTCCGTCGGGGCCACCTGCTCCTCCGTGAAGGCGGCACCGTTCTCGCTGTCGGCCTCAGCCGCACCGGGTGAGACGACCACGGGCTCGGACTCCTCTCTGACTGGCGGGATCTCGCCTGTCGCGGGCCCCGGATCGGCCATTGAATTGAGCAGTGCCACTCGGGGCACGATGCCGAGCAGGCGCTGATTGTCGTCAACGACGGTCAACGGCACCTTGGCCGTCGAGCTCGGTGCGAAGAGTTCGGAGATCGGGGTCTCGGGGCGCACTGTGAACAGGTCTGTCTTCTCCACGATGTCGGCGATCGTGTGCTGACCTTCGCGGGCGGCCTTGACCACATTGCGGTCGCTGACCATGCCGACGACGGTGCGGTTCTCGTCGAGGACGAGCAGGCCCGAAGAGTTGCTGTCCTCGAGAGTGCGCATCGCCAGTCGCGGGCCGGCCTCGATGCTGATCGTGGCATTGGTCTCACGCATGATCGATGATGCCGTGAGGACGCGGGTGCGGTCGACATCCTGGACGAACTCAGCGATATAGTCATCGGCCGGCTGCGTGAGGATCTCCTCGGAGGTGCCGATCTGAACGATGCGGCCATCGCGCATCACTGCGATGCGGTCGCCGAGGAACATCGCCTCATTGAGATCGTGGGTGATGAAGATGATGGTCTTGTTCAGCTTCGACTGGAGCTCGACGAGCTGTTCCTGCATCTCGCGACGGATCAGCGGGTCGAGGGCGGAGAAGGCTTCATCCATGAGCAGGATGTCAGTTTCTGCCGCAAGCGCACGGGCCAGCCCGACACGCTGCTGCATACCGCCCGAGAGCTGCTGCGGGTACTTGTCGCCCCAGCCGTCGAGTCCCACGGTCTTGAGCCATTCCTCTGCTTTATCGGCGCGTTCGTTCTTCGGAACGCCCTGGATCTCGAGGGAATAGGCAGCGTTTTCGCGCACCGTGCGGTGCGGCAGCAGAGCAAAGTGCTGGAACACCATTGACACGTGCTTGCCGCGAACCTTCCGCAGCGTTGATGCATCGGCCTTCGAGATGTCGGTGCCGAGCACTTCGACCGAGCCGGCCGTCGGAGCCCAGAGTCCGTTGAGCGTGCGGATCAGCGTCGATTTTCCAGAGCCGGACAGGCCCATGACGACGAAGATCTCGCCCTCTTCGACCTCAAAGCTCGCATCGATCACGGCAGCGGTTCCCAACTTGGTGAGATCCTTGCGATCGGCGCCCTCTTCGAGGCGTTTGATGACTTCATTCGGCCGCTTGCCGAAGACCTTGTAGACATGCGATGCCTTGACGACAACGCTCATGTGCTTCCTCCTTGCATTCTTGGCACTCCGCAAGAACGAGAGGTCCCGCCCCCGTCTGCACGGGTCGGTGGTCACAGATCCCAATGGTTCGATTGCGAGCAGGCCTCACCGCACACGGATATCTGAGACACCATTGTAGTTTTATTCAGGAACTTCGGTAGAGATTTTATCCCGAGTATCCGGTGTGGCACTCTTGACTGGTGCTCTGACCTGGGAAAACAAGTATTCTTACGTTACTTGATTGTTATAATCATCAGTTGGGTCATGTAGATATGGCGTTAATGGGTTTGCTACCGGATATGGGATTTTGATGCAGGAGGAGTCCTTGTCCTCAGCGTCTCAGCCGAGCGATTCGTCGAGGAAGCGGATCACGGCCGGAATGACCACCTCGGCGAACTCTTCGAAGAATCCGTGCCGGCCCTCCGGCAGGATGAGCAGCTGAGAACCGGGGATGCGATCGTGGAGGATGCGGGAATTTCCGACCGGATTCATCCGGTCCGCATCGCCGTGCATGATCAAGGTCGGCGCTTTGATCTCAAGAAGCCGGTCCCACGCATTGTGATTGGCACTCATGCGCAGATGGGCGGATGACTCGGCCGCCGTCATCGTGTCATCGCCGAGCATCTTGCTGTACTCGGCTGACACCGTCCATGCAGGGGTGTAGAAGAGGTCGAAGAGGTACTGAGTGTGCTCCTCGCCGCGCAGCTTGGCCAGGTTCTGACCGACCTCGCGCGGGCGCTTGACTGCATTCGGCCCGCCCGGAGACGTGCATCCGAGGACAATCGCGCTCACCCGCTCGGGGTGATTGAGCGCCAGCATCTGCGTGATGCGCCCACCCATGGAGGTGCCGTAGACCGCGGCGCGATCCACACCGAGGTGGTCGAGCACATCCGCGGCATCGTCGGCGAAACTCGCCGTCGACAGTTCGCCGAGCTCGCCGCGGCTGCTGCCCGTTCCGCGATAGTCGAAAGTGATCGTGCGGAAGTCCGATGCGAAGTCCCCGCGCAGATCGTCCCACCACTCATGAGAGTTCGACTGGCCCTGCAGCAGGAGCAGTGCTGGAGCGTCTTCCGGCCCGCTGACCTGGACCTCGAGCGGGAAGCCATCGCGTGCGCTGATCCTGACCACCTGCATCGTCTCCACCCGTGTCCTCCTGTCCGCGCGCCGCGTCACCGCCTACGCTTGACCCATGAAACCATTGCCGTTCCTCAATCCTGCCGCAGGATCGCCAGCCGTACGCAATCCAGGACGGCCGGCCGTCATCGTGCCGACACAGGCCATCGACACCGAGGAGCTCACCGCCGAGTCCACCGCAGCCGCTGCGACGGGGATCGTTGATGCCATCGAATGGCGCATCGATCCGCTGTTCGCCGCCTTTCCGGGCTCTGCGCTCACCCGCGCCGAGGCGGCCCTGCGTCTGCTTCCCCATGCGCTGAGGCCAGGGCTGCCGATCCTGCTGACCGTGCGCACCGGATTCGAAGGCGGGCAGGTGGAGATCACGGAAGACGACTACGCCGAGGCGGTGCGCGCGCTGATCGCCGGAGTCGCTGACATCGAGGTCGCGGAAGCGACCGGATCCGATGCCGTCGACGGCACCGAGGCTGACGTCGAGACCGGCGCGTCGGGCGCTACCGTCGCCGTCGACGTCGAGATCGACCGGTCGGAGTCCCGCTCCCTCATCGCCTCGGCGCGGGAAGCGGGCGTCCCCGTCGTCGCTTCACACCACAACTTCGAGGCCACGGACTCTGTCGGACGTCTGCTCGCGACGTTCGCTGCGATGAGCGAAGCCGGCGCGGACGTGGCCAAAGTGGCGATGATGCCGCAGGCGCCGTCCGATGTTCTCCGCCTCCTGGAGGCGACGGCCGCGGCGGACGCCTCGTCGGAGATTCCGGTTATCGGGATCTCGATGGGGCCATCGGGCCGGACGAGCCGGATCATGGGTGCCGACTTCGGCAGCTGCGCCACATTCGCCCAGATCGGTCAGGGTTCGGCCCCGGGACAGATCGACGCCGTCGTCCTCGCGGAGATCCTCGACCGCGTCACCGGCTGACCGGCAGCGCTGCGAAGACACAGATGACCCGCGAAGCATGAGCTTCGCGGGTCATTTCATTCGCGGAGGTCAGAGGTTCAGTCGGTGACCTCGTCGACCTGCTTGCGGAACTTCTTCGGCAGGGCCTCATCGCCGAAGTTGTTGCGCACAGTGTTCGCGGCGATGCGCTGCACGACGAGCTGAGCCACGGCCACACCGACACCGGAGACGATCGTCCAGGCCAGAGCCTCGGACATCGAGATCTCGTCATCGACGGGGTTCGACGGCGCCGGGCGCTTCGTCGACTTCTCCCACGCGAAGGTCAGGGTCTTGCGAGCGACGAACGCGGCTGCGATGGGCGCTCCCACGCCGATGATCTGCCAAGCGAGCTTTCCCATGCTCGTGTCCTTTCCTTGAACCTCGGGTCCCAGGGCTCTCTAGAGCCGCTGGAACGTATTCCGTCACAACACTAACGCAGGTCCTTGCCCACGAGGCCACCCGCTGTTGAACGAGGCTGAAGAAAGTTCGCTCATTTCATACTTTTGGGGGATGTGCCGGGCAGAAGGACGGCGATAGCGTGAGACTGCGCTTCGGCCGGGCAAGGGAAGGTCCGAGTCCGAACGTGAAGAGAAAGGCACACGATGCTGAGGAAGTGGAAGACGCGTGTCGTCACCGGACTGTTCGTCTGTGGCGCCCTCGGATTCCTGCTTGCGCTGCTGCCGGGAATGTCCGGCGTCTTCTGGCCGGTGTGGCTGATCAGCTGCGCCGCCTGCATCCTCGGGCTCGTTCTCGCCTTCACTCTCCCCTCGGCGAAACCCGCCGGCGCCCTGCCCCGAGCCTGAGTTCTCGGGGCGGCGCATCCCCACAGACCGGCTGCGGGCAGCTGAGCCTGTGCGGACACAGCCACAGCCTTGCCGGCTGGTCACCGACCGCGGATGATCTCCTGGAGCCGTTCGGTCAGCCTCTGATCAACAGATATCGCGTTCCCGTCGAGTTCGCGCAGTGCGACTGCGCTGCGCATCGACGAGACGAACCAGGCCCCATCCGCCATCTTGACGTCTTCGAGGCGAAGATCGGCATATTCGGCCCGCAGCCCCAAATTCTCGGCATGATCGAAGATCAGGCGCTGCGTCGTTCCCGACAGCAGACCCGCGTCCGGATTCGGGGTGAGGAGGCGGTCGCCTCGGCGGATGATGAGATTTGCGGTCGGCCCCTCGAGGACGATGCCGTCGTGCGAGACGAACAGCGCCTCGTCGGCTCCGCGCTGACCGGCGTAGCGTCCGGCGGCCTGATTGACCGCATAGGACAGAGTCTTCGCGCCGATGAGCAGCCACGGAGCCTTGCTGCCGATATAGGCATCGAATCCGCGGTCGAGGCTGACGGCGGTGACGCCCTGCTCACGGGCGCTGTGGATGTGGTCGTCCACTGGCACGGGGAACGCCCACCCCCGGGCGCGGAACCCGCCGTGTCCACTCTGCTCCCCACGGGAGAGGGCGTAGCGGATCCCGAACTCGACGGTCTCGGGATCGGCGGCGGCCACCTCGGCGATGAGGGAATCGATGACCCGATCCCACAGCCCCTGGTCGGGATCGGGCAGATCCAGCGCCGAAGCGGAAGCACGGAACCGGGTGAAGTGCCGTTGTCTCGACACCACGGTGGCGCCGTGCGCCCCCATGCTCACCAGCACGGTTTCGAAGATCCCGTCACCACGATGAGCGGAGAGATCGGTGACCGGCAGTTGGGCGGCACTGAGATCGGTGAACTCGAACGTGCCCGCGGTCGGGTCGACGAGGATGAGCAGATCGGTCATGCGATACCTCCGAAGAGCAGGCCGAGGGCGTAGGTCACGGCGGCGGCGCCGAAGCCGATGCCGAGCTGACGCAGGGCTCGGGGGCCGGGCGATTTGCCTGAGAGCAGGCCGACGACACCGCCGGTGATCAGCAGCGCGATTCCGACCAGGCCGGCGGACAGGAATACGGCGGCCAGCCCGGACATGCCGAAGATATAGGGCAGGATCGGGATGAGCGCGCCGGAGGAGAAGAAGCAGAAGCTCGATAGGGCAGCGCCGATGCCGGTGCCCAGTTCGTCACGGTCGACTCCGGAATCGATGTTCGGCAGTCTCGGGGCCTGTCTGTTCTTCGCCGCCGCGATCGTGCGGTTGGCGCGGGCCTCAGCCTCGCGCGCCTCCATTCCGCGGGCGCGGAAGACCAGGGCGAGCTCATTGGCATCGATGTTGAGATCGGCCAGAGCGTGCCGGGATTCGGGGTCCGGGGTGGAGGCTTCGAGCAGTTCGCGCTGGGAGCGCACCGAGATGTACTCACCGGCTCCCATCGACAGGGCGCCGGCCAGCAGGCCGGAGACGCCGGTGAGCAGGATGACGGTGTTCGACACGCCTGCAGCACCGACACCGAGGACGAGGGCGAGGTTCGAGACCAGGCCGTCGTTGGCGCCGAAGACGGCGGCACGGAAGTTTCCCGACAGGCGGGCGCGGGAGCGGGCGGCCAGGGCGCGGACCACCTCGGCGTGGATGCGTTCGTCGGCGGCCATCTCCGCCGAGGCGGCTTCGTCCTCATCGTAGGGCGAGCTCGTCTCGGACTGCTGGGCAAGGGCGAGGACGAACACGGAGCCGAACATTCCGCCGAGGAAGGCCAGGCAGCGGGTGAGAAGATCGGCGGAGCGGCGCTTGTGCGCATGTTCGCCGAGGAGGGTGATCCAATGCTCCTGATGGCGGGATTCCGCGGCGGCGAGGCTGAGCAGGATCTCGCGGTCCTCGCCTCTGCGGCGTTCGGCGAGGTTGCGATACACACGTTCCTCGAGCCGTTCGTTGGCGAGGTAGCGCTGCCAGCGGCGAATGGTCCGTCTGTCGGGGGAGACGGGCTGGGTCCCTCCGGCGGAGTCGTTGGTCATCACTGGTCCAAGTCTAATCCGGCGGTGCGGATTCGGCACGGGGTGGGCGGCGGTGTGTGGTGCGGGGACGCGGGAGGTCGCGGTTGAAACAGCTGCATGAGGAGCGGACGCTGACCGTGGGTGGGAAACCGGTCAGTGACCGGTTGTTATCAATTCGTAACATTAAAGCCGGCCGGGGTGCGTTAGATTAATGACCAATGTGAGTTGTGTCACCGTTTCGTTATAGAAGCATGTGATTCGTTACCTATGGCGGGTCACAGCGGAACGTCAGAATCGAGCTTCCCCGCAAGTGCAGTCGTAGAGAGGCCGACACCGGTATGGACGAATTGTCATACCGTGGCGGTCACTTCCGTTGCGCCGTCATGTGCGATTCCTCAGACACGGACGAAGGAGCGAAAGGAACTCCATGAAATTGCGCACGAAGAGCTGGCTGGCGGTCACCGCCACGGCCGGCCTGGTCCTCGGCGGGGTGAGCCCGGCATTGGCGGCGGGCACCGCGGGGCCGAGCGAACACACCGATATGGGCGTCAACGGTGACGCCGTGATGGAGCATCTGCAGAAGATCTCCGACATCTCCACTTCGCATGCGGATGAAGGTTTCCGCGCGCTGGGTACGCCCGGCTACGAAGAAGCCGTGGAATACGTCGAATCCACCCTCGAGGCGACCGGCGCCTTCGATGTGAAGCGTCAGGCGTTCGACGTCGAGAGTCAGGACTTCGGCACCGTCGAGGTCGTCGTTGACGGTGAGAAGGTCGACGTGACCACCGCCGAATACACCGAAGGCACGACGGAGCCGCTGACCGATCTGCCCGTGGCGCTGCCGGTCGATGACGACAACAGCGATATGGCCGGCGGGCAGCTCGGCTGCCAGGCTGGTGACTTCGAGGACAGCGCCGAGGGTGCGCTCGTGCTCGTGGCCCGCGGCGAATGCGCCTTCGGCGACAAGACCAAGGCCGCCACCGAAGCAGGTGCGGCGGCAGTCATCATCTACAACAACGACAAGGACAACCCCGACGAGGAACTCAACGCCACTCTCGGCGGTCGCATGGAGAACAGCGCTCCGACGGTGACGGCCACCTACAACGTCGGCACCGACCTCCTTGAAAAGGTCGAGGCCGCAGGCTCGCAAGCCGGCAGTCAGGCAGGACTCGGCCAGGGAGCCGAAGAGACCGACGAAGGCAACGCCGAAGCCGGGGCCGAAGCCGAAGCGGCGGCCCTGACTGCCGACTTCACGCTTGAGACCGAGTTCGTCACCGAGAAGACCTGGAACGTCATCGCCGAGACCAAGGCCGGCGACCATGACAACGTCCAGATGTTCGGCGCCCACCTCGACGGCGTCGAAGAGGGCCCCGGCGTCAACGACAACGGTTCGGGCACGGCCGCACTGTTGGCCAGCGCCGAGGCGCTCGCCGAGCAGCCGAGCGAAGTCGACAACGCCATCCGCTTCGGCTGGTGGGGCGCAGAAGAGGTCGGACTCGTCGGATCCACGGAATACGTCGCGAGCCTCAACAATGCTGAGCTGGGCAAGGTCAAGTCATATATGAACTTCGACATGATCGGCTCCGACAACTACATCGTCGGCACGCTCGACTCCGACGGCTCCGATGTGCCGATCCCCGACGGCGTCAACGTTCCCGAAGGGTCAGCAGAACTCGAGAAGATCTTCACCGACTACTTCGCCGATATCGATCAGCCCAACGTCGGCACCGACTTCTCCGGGCGTTCGGACTATCAGGCGTTCATCGACAACGGCATCCCAGCCAGCGGCCTGTTCTCCGGTGCCGACGGCACGAAGACCGCCGAGGAAGCCGAGATGTTCGGCGGCACCGTCGGTGAGAAGCACGATACGAACTACCACCAGGCCACGGACACGATCGAGAATGTGAGCAGGGAATCCGTCGACATCTTCGCTCCCGCCATCGGCTTCGCCGTCCACGCGCTGGCCTATGAGCTCGCTGATGCCCCGACGGATCCGCCGACCGATCCGACGACTCCGCCCACGGACCCCACCGATCCACCCACGGAGACGCCGACCGAGACTCCTGCCGAACGAGCGCTGAGCATCGATCCGACGACGATCGAAGCTCCGGACTTCGTCAGTGAGCAGGGAGTTCAGGTCTCGGCCACCGGCTGCACCGCCGACACCGCAGCGACGATGACGGTGACGCCGAACAACGGGAAGATCGAGGAGTTCGAACAGGACGCCGAGGTCGGAGCCGAGGGCACTGCGCGATTCGGAGTCCGCGGACTCGACGCGTCGATGGTCGACAGCTACATCGGCACCTATGAGGTCTCCGTCGACTGCGAAGGCGGAGATCCGCTGACCGGATCCTTCGAGGTCGTCGCCGAGGGTGACGGGCCCGGAGCCGGTGACGGAGGCAACGGTGGCGGCGGAGGAGACCTGCCGCGCACCGGCAATGAAGCCCTGCCGCTGGTCATCTCGGCCGGAGCGCTCATCGTGCTCGGTCTGGCAATGACTCTGGGTTCGCGCCGCCGCAAGCGCTGAGCGTCCGAAGAGGAACCATCGCCGAAGCGGGGCGCCATCGAGATCGATTCCCGGATGGTGCCCCTGAGGTGAGGCCCTGATTCACGTGGGCCGGCGACTGAGAAAGCTCGCCGGCCCACGTGCCCATTCACGGTTCGATTCACTGAGGTAGAGTGATCGCTTTACTTGGGTAGAGCGATCACTCTACTGTGGGGTTATGGCGACAAAGACGAGTCAGCAGATAGCGCGAGACATCGAACGCAGCTTCGCCGAACAGGGATTCGCCGAGCAAGGTGTCGAGGCGCTGCGGGCCGAGGCAGACGTCTCGCTGCGCACACTCTACAAATACTTTCCCAGCCGGGAAGCGATGATCGTCGGTGCTCTGGAGTACCGCGATCGCGCTTACCTTGCCTGGTATGAGGGTGGACCTGACGACGGCGCTGAGCATGTCCTCTACCTGCTCCGCCGCCTCGGCGATTGGTTAGCCGAGGTCGCCAACACGGGATGTCTCTTCTCCAACGCTCTGTCCGAGTACCCCGAGAGCGCAGCGGTCAGCGACGTCGTGCATACGCACAAGGAGCGTTTGGCGAAGGAGTTCCTCAGCCGCCTCGACCGGGTGCGTCCGGGCGAGGACAACCAACCCCTCGCCGAGCAGCTGTTCATGCTTCACGAGGGAATGACGCAGAATGCGCAGCTATGGGGCCGGAAGCGAGTCGCGGGGACGGCGTTAGCCGCTGCTCGAACAATCCTCTCGGCTGCCGGAATCGAATCGGAAGCAGATGACGAAGTGAACGATTCGTCCGTTGGAGACGCATGAGAATCCGCGGACACCCCACAGATCAGCAAAGGAGCACCCATGCGTTTCACTGATAAGAAGGTCCTCATCACCGGGGCCGCCGGCGGAATCGGCACCACCCTCGTGGAGAGGTTCAGGGCCGAAGGCGCACGCGTCGCGGTGGCCGACCGGGAAGTCGCCGGCATCATCGCCGACGCCCACCTTCCCGGGGACCTTCTCGAAGCCGAATACGCCGACGGCCTCGCCGAGGCGGCCCGTGATGGCCTCGGCGGCCTCGACATCCTCATCAACAATGCGGGCGTCATCACCCGCGGACCGGTGACCGAGACGTCCGACGCCGATTGGTCGCGCTCGCTCGGCGTCAACGTCGAGGCGCCTTTCCGCCTCTGCCGTTCGGCAATCCCGTTGATGGCTGATGCAGGAGGCGGAACCATCGTCAATGTCTCCTCCTGCTGGGGCGGAAAGGCGCCGGGACCGAACCATGCCCTCTACTGCATGACGAAGGCAGCGATCGCCTCGCTCACCCAGTGCATGGGAATGGACCACGCCCACCAGCGAGTCCGCATCAACGCCGTCTGCCCGAACGAGGTCAACACCCCGATGCTGCGCAGCGGGTTCGCCAAACGCGGCTTCGACCCCGACGAAGCCGTGGGGAAGCTCGGCGAGACAGTTCCCCTCGGGCGCATCGCCGAACCCGAGGACATCCGCGACGTCATCCTCTTCCTCGCCTCAGAGGAATCCCGATACATGTGCGGTGCTCTCGTCGAGGTCAACGGCGGAAAGGCAGTGGCATGAACCGGTTCAAACAGAAGGTCGCGCTTGTCACCGGCGGTCGCTCGGGCATCGGCCGGGCGATCGCGCGTCGGCTGCACGATGAAGGGGCCGAGGTCTACACCGCTCAGCGCGGTGCCGACGAGGAATTCCCGTCGATCGCCGTCGATCTCTCCGATCCCGCGAGTGCGGAATCCGCCGTCGCCGAGGTGGTTGAGCGTTCCGGAGCCCTCGACATCCTCGTCAACTGCGCCGGAATGATGCAGGAATCAAAAGTCGAGGACATGTCCGTCGAAGACTGGCAGCGGAACCTCGCTGTCAATCTCACCGGCCCCTTCCTCATGATCAGGGCGGCTCTTCCCTATCTGCGAGAGACTCAGGGATCCATCGTCAACGTCGGATCGATCGAGGGACTCGGCTCGAATCCCGGCCACGCGGCGTATTCGGCGTCGAAGGCCGGACTGCACGGGCTGACCCGTGCGGTGGCTGTCGATCATGGTGACGAGGGAATTCGGTGCAACGCTGTCGCGCCGGGGTGGATCGACACCGACCTCAATCTGTCCTTCATCGACTCCCTGTCGGACCCGGAGGCCTTCAAAGCGGGCATCGGAGACATCCATCCGGTCGGCAGAGCTGGTCGGCCCGAAGAGGTGGCTGCGCTGGTGGCCTTCCTCGCCGCAGAGGAGGCCGGCTTCGTCACAGGGCAGGTCTTTACGGTCGACGGCGGACGGATGACGCAGCTGAGTCTGCCGTGAAACAGATGTGAGACCGAGCGATTCGCCTGTCGGCGGCACTCAGCGCCCACCCACCTGCACCAGGCACAATAGTCACTGTGACTCCCAAACGTTTCTTCAAGTTCTTCGCCATAGCCGAGACCGTGACCTGGTCTCTGCTCATCATCGGCATGTTCCTCAAATACGTCACCCACACCACCGAGGTGGGGGTGCGCATCGGCGGTGGCATCCACGGCTTCATCTTCATCTGCTTCGTCATCGCCGTCATCGGCGTCGGCACCTCGCAGCAGTGGAGTGCCCGCCGCATCGCGACCGGTCTCGGCTCGGCGATCATCCCCTACGCCACCATCCCCTTCGAACGTTCGGTCGAGAAGACCGGATCCCTCGAAGGCGACTGGGGTCTGGGCCGCAACGGACGCACGCCCTCCGGCTGGTTCGAGAAGTTCACCTCATGGTGCATCCGCTACCCGTGGTTGGCCATCGGCATCGGTGTCGTCTTCGTCATCGTCGTCTTCTCGGGCCTGCTCGTGGCCGGACCGCCATGGGAATGGGGCAAGTGAACGTCGGGGCCGCCTCGGCGAGGGTCTGACCCTTCGCCCGGAACGGCGAATCGTCACACAGGGCGGATTTTCTCATTGGAGGAAACCCGCCCTGTTCTGCGTCCGGGTGCTCGCCTAAGATGAAGGGGGTCGGCCGATGATCGGCCGACTGCACATCCCACCCGCGATGAAAGGCCCCTGATGGACCTGCTCTTCGGCGTCGGAGGAATCGGCGTCCTCGTTGTCATCATCCTGATCGCGCTGTTCGTGATCCTGCGCTCCTACAAGATCGCCGCACCCTCGGAGGCGCTGATCATCACCGGCCGCAATGCGTCGGGAGCGCCGGGTTCGGGGCGGATCGTCATCGGCGGACGCGCAGTCGTCTATCCGATCGTGCAGAAGGCCTTCATCCTCTCGCTGTCCTCGCGACAGATCCAGGTCGAGATCGACGGCATCTCGATCAACGGCATCGCGCTGCGCCTCAAGGGCGTCGCCCAGGTCAAGGTCGGCGGCACCGAGGACGATGTGCGCAAGGCCGCACAGCGCTTCCTCGATCAGCAGGAGCAGATCGACCACTACTCGAAGGAGATCCTCTCCGGTACGCTGCGCGCGGTCGTCGGCACGCTCACGGTCGAGCAGATCATCCAAGACCGCGCGTCCTTCGCCGCGCAGGTGCAGGAGGAATCCGCGCACTCGATGAACAACCAGGGCCTCATCATCGACACGTTCCAGATCTCCGCGGTCGAGGACGAAGGCAGCTACCTGCGCGACTGGGGTCGCCCGCAGGCCGCCGAGGTGGCCAAGAACGCCGCCATCGCCGAGGCGAACGCAGGTCGTGCCTCGGCCGTCGAGGAGGCCCAGCAGAACGAGGAGACCCAGAAGCAGCAGGCGCTGACCGATCAGGCCATCGCCGAACAGCAGCAGCAGCTGGCCCTGCGGCGCGCGGCGCTGAAGGAAGAGGCCGATCAGCGGCAGGCGACCGCCGACAACTCCGGCCCGCTGGCATCAGCTGCGGAGAAGCAGAAGCTGCTTGAGAAGGACCGGGTCGTGGCCAAGGAAGCCGCGGAGCTGCGTGCCGAGCAGCTCGACGCCGAGGTGCGTCGCCCCGCCGACGCCGAACGCTACCGCCAGCAGGCCGCCGCAGATGCCCGGGCGTACGAGATCGAGGCACAGGGTCGGGCCGAGGCGGCCGCCGAACTGCATCGTCGGTCGAAGGACGCCGAGGCGATCCGTCTCGAGGGTGAAGCCGAGGCCGACGCGATCAAGGCTCGCGGTGAAGCGGAGGCCGAGGCGCTGAGGGCGCAGGCCGAGGCCTACAAGCAGTTCAACGACGCGGCCGTCCTGTCGAAGGTGCTCGAAGTGCTGCCGTCCGTGGCCGGAGAGCTCGTCGCGCCGTACGCGAACATCAAGGACCTCTCGATCGTGTCCACCGACGGAGAATCGAAGCTCGCGAACTCCGTGTCGAACAACCTCTCGCAGGTCCTCGAGGTGGTCCGCGGAACGACCGGCGTCGACCTCACGGACCTGGTCGCCAAGGCGAAGGGATCCGGTGGCCCCGCCTCGGGCGAGCCCGGAGGACCTGCAGATTCCGGCGGATCTGACGGTGGAGGGCCGACCGATTCTTCGTCTGCGGACGCGGGATCCGACGATGTCGTTGACGGGATCGTCGCGGACGGCACGTCTGCCGGACCGCGTGCGAACCGCACCGGCTTCGACCCGAAGGCCTTCCTCGATGACAGCGGGGTCGACCTCGACCGGATCGGTGATGAGGTGAAGAAGGCCACCGGCTTCGATGTGCAGTCCTATATCGACGAGGCGAAGCGCCGCCTCGACGACCAGGGCGGCAACTCGGGCGAAGCAGACGGCCCGGACGGTGACAGCGACGGAGGAGACCCGAACACCGACAGCAGCGACGGGGGCGCCCCGAACCCCGATAGCAGCGACGGGGGCGCCCCGAACACCGACAGCTGAGGGCTACGGCCCTCCCCGCTGGTCGCGGACCTCGCAGGCCTGCGTGATCCGGACCTTGTAGGGAGCCGCAAGCCGCGGACTAGCAGCGGAATGTGCGATTCTCTGGGCGATCCAGAGTGATCCAGGCGTGAAAAACGCCGTGGATCGCCCAGAGAATCTTCGCGATGATGCATAAACGAATGTGCATATGTTAATGTATTGAGTCGAGGAGGTTTCTATGGCTCATGATCATGCGCATGGTTCGGGTTCGCGGCGGCAGCTGAGGATCGTCTTCGGCATCGTCGCGGCGATCTTCGTCTTCCAGCTCATCGGCTCCGTCGTCACTGGCAGTCTTGCGCTGCTCATCGACACCGGCCACAATGCCGTCGACCTCATCGGCATCGGCATCGCGCTCTTCGCGGCGACGCTGGTCAACAAGCCGACGGGGGGACAGAAGACCTGGGGATTCCGCCGGGCAGAAGTGCTCGCAGCCGGAGCCCAAGCGACCCTGCTGCTGGGTCTCGGCGTCTACAGCCTCATCGAAGGCATTCGTCGGTTCTTCGCCCCGCCGGAGGTGCCCGGACCGGGGCTGCTGCTCTTCGGGGCCATCGGCCTCGTGGGCAATCTCGTCTCCATCGCCATCCTCAGCTCGTCGAAGGAAGACTCACTCAACCTCAAGGCGGCGTTCCTCGAGGTCATCGCCGATGCGCTCGGCTCGGTGGCCGTGATCTTTGCCGCTCTGGCGATCTGGCTCTTCGGCTGGGAGCGCGCCGATGCGGTGGCGGCCCTGGTCATCGCGGCGCTCATCGTTCCCAGGGCGTTCGCGATTCTGCGCGAGACCGGGTCGATCCTGCTCGAAGCGGCACCGAAGGAGCTCGATCTGGACAAGGTCCGCGAGCATCTCGAGGCGGTCGAGCATGTGCAGGAGGTCCATGACCTCCACATCACCCGCATCGACTCGAACCTGCCGGTGCTCACCGCACACGTGGTGCTTGCCGATGAGTGCTTCTATGACGGGCACGCCCCGCGCATCCTCAAGGCCCTGCAGGAATGCCTGACCGAGCACCACAAGATCGCGATCGAGCATTCGACCTTCCAGTTCGACCGAGCCGAGGACGCCGCGGAGGAGACCCATACCCACGACTGAGGCCGGGTCACTGCCCGGGCAGGATCTCCACCGAATCCGTGCGGAAGCGTTCGAGCTTGGCCGGGTCGATCGAGACGCCGAAGCCGACGCCGGCGGGCACATCGACTTTGCCGTCGTACATGACGATCTCCTCGGTGATGTCCTCGTGGAAGAACCGGTTCGATCCGGAGATGTCGCCGGGCAGAGTGAAGCCCGGCAGTGATGCCAGCGCCGCATTCGCCGCCCGCCCCAGGCCGGTTTCGACCATTCCGCCGTGCCACACGGCGACACCGTGGGCGGCGGCCAGATCATGGATCTTCTTCGCCTCGATGAACCCGCCGACACGTCCGGGTTTGATGTTGATCACCGAGGTGGCCCCGAGCATGATCGCATCAGCTGCCGCCTCGGCGGAGACGATCGATTCGTCGAGGCACATCGGTGTGTCCATGAGCTTCGCGAGTTCGGCGTGCTGGCGGATATCGGCTTCGCCGAGGGGCTGTTCGATGAGCAGGAGGCCATAGTCGTCGAGGCGACGCAGGTGTGCGGCATCGACGAGGGTGTAGGCGGCGTTCGCGTCGACCTGGAAGCCGAAATCGTCGCCGAAGGTCTTGCGCACGGCGGCCACCGGGGCGATGTCCTTGCCCGGCTTGATCTTCAGCTTGATCCGGGCGTACCCCTCTTCGAGGTAGCCGCCGATGACCCGGACGGTCTCCTCGACGGAATCCTGGATGCCCACCGACACGCCTGAGGGCACGGAGTCGACGACTCCGCCGAGGTAGTCCTTGAACGACTGGTCGTGCATCTTCAGCTGTGCCTCGATGACGGCCATCTCCAGCGCCGACTTCGCCATCGGATGGCCGATGACATGGCGCAGGTGCCAGCCGACGGTCTCAGCGGTCAGCTCCTCGACGTCGAAGAGCAGCGGCGCGAGCCACCTGCGGGTGACGTCGATGCCCGCGGCCACGTACTCCGAGGAATACAGGGGAGCGATCATCGCCACTGACTCACCCCATCCGGTGATCTCGCCCCGAGGAGTGTCGAACACGGCCTCGACGAGGTAGCAGTCCTTCTCGGTCTCCTTCATGAACGATGTCTCAAAGGGAGTGACCAGCGGGATCGACACCTGGTGGAGAGTGACTGACTTCAGCTTCATGATCATGACTCCTTCTGCACAATTCCTGCGCAGGTGATCCGCACTGCCGCAGTTGCTTCTTTCCCTCAGCTTAGGCCAGAACTCTGGAGCGGCGGCCCAGCTGTTGATAGTGTGAACAAAAGCTTTCCTGTCAGCAAGGGGGCCACCGTCGTGAACGATCACCTGCGCACACTGACCGCGCGCAGACAGTCCTGGTTCGGCCTCAAGCTGCCGGTCAAGACCGCCCTCGCACAGCCGATGCTCCATCCTCTGCTGCGCACGATCGCGCCCCGGATCAAGGGCCTGAAGATCGGCCGCCTGCCCGCACCGATCGAACTCACCGAAATCCGCGGCAGGGCGGGCGGAGCGGACTTCATCCTCGTCGAACCCTTCCGGTGTGAAATCGCCAAGGAGTTTTACTGGGGGAAGGGCCGTCGGACCGAACCCGAAGACGCGTTCGCCCTCGACCTCATGGTCGCACTCAGCGCCGATGCCGATGTCTTCATCGACATCGGCGCCTACACCGGGGTCTTCACCATGGCCGTCCTCGCAGCGAATGAGGACGTGCGCGCCCACGTCTTCGAGATCATCCCCGCAGTGGTCGCGGGGGTGGAGAAGAACGTCGATCGCAACGGCTTCAACAGACGCGTCACCATTCACCCGACCGGAGTGGGCAGCCCCGACACCTGGATGAATGTGCCGATCGGGGACGGGGGATCGGCTCTGCCGTCGTTCTACTCCTCGGATATGCAGTTCGACTCCGACGCCGAGGTGCGCTTCACCTCTCTCAACGCCCTCCTGCCCGAAGTGCTCGGCGAGACGTCCGGTGAGACGTCGGACGCAGACGGGCAGTCGCAGCCGGGGGAGGGCCTCCCCGGCGCACCAGGTCGAGGCGAGGCCCCGCATGTGACGGTGAAGATCGACGTCGAAGGCGGGGAGAACGACGTCTTCGCCCACGGCCAGGAGTTCCTCGCCGCGATCCACCCGGACATTCTGTGCGAAGTGCTCGAGGACCGCGCGAAACCACGAGAACTCATGGGCCACCTCGGCGAGTACGGCTACCACTACTACCTCATCGGCGAAGATCGGCTGTACGCGCAGACGACGATCCGGCCCGATGCGCGGCTGCGCGACTGGCTGTTCACACTCAGATCTCCGGACGAGATGCGGGCGGCCGGGTACCCCGTGGACTGAAGTGCGTCCCCGGCGGCGTCAGGTCTGCAGCTGATCGGCGATGAGGGCGGCGAGCAGAGCGGTGCGCGGAGCGATCTCGTCGATGACGGCGTGCTCGTGTTCGGCATGCGCCCCATCGCCGACGGCACCCAGACCGTCGAGAGTGGCGATTCCGTCGCCGGCCGTGAAGTTTCCGTCCGAGGCCCCACCGACGGACACTCCCTGCGGTGCGGGCAGCCCGAGCTCCCCGGCCAGAGCAGTCGCCCGGTCGAAGAGCCCAGCCGACCGTTCCCGTTCGAACGGGGGCCGATTGATCCCGCCGAGCACCTCCATCGTCGAGCCTGCCACCTGCGGATTCGCGGCCAGCTCACGGATCTGCGTATCAACGCGTTCGAGTTCGGCAGCGGTGCGGGCGCGCACATCGATGTCCACCCGGGCCTCGGCCGGAACGGTGTTCGACGTCGTCCCCGCGCTGATCACGGTCGGCACCACCGTCGTCCCGGCATCAGCGTCGGCCAGGTCGGCCACCAGCGGCAGAGTCAGGGCCAGAGCCATGCCCGCATTGATCCCCTTCTCGGGCTCGAGGCCGGCATGCGAGGCCCTGCCGGTGAACTTGAGGACGTAGTTGCTCGTGCCCTTGCGCTCGAGTTTGAGCGCACCGTCGGCGCTCGCCTCCATGACGAACACGGCCCTCGCAGCGGCCGCCTCGGCGCGAATGAGATCCGACGACGACAGCGACGCGATCTCCTCATCACCTGTGACGAGGATCGACAGACCGTCGAGCCCGCCCTCGCCGAGGTGGTCGGCCACGATCGCGGTCGCGTGCACGCTCATGATCGCCCCGGTGAGCATGTCGAAGCTGCCGGGACCACGGAGGATGCCGTCCGCGGTGGAGAACGGGAGACGCTCGAGCGTGCCGTGCGGCCACACCGTGTCCTGATGGTTGAGGAGGACGACCCGGGCCGGACCGGTGCCGAAGCGCAGACGCAGGTGGGAGGTGCCGTCGATGTCGATCAGCTCCGCCTCGGCGCCGAGGCGGTCCTTCAGGAGCGCGGCGAAGTCCCGTGCCCCGGCGGCCACGGCCGTCTTGTCGTGTGAGGGTGTCTCGAGGGAGATGACACGTTCGATGTCGGCGAGCATGTCGGGCAGGCGTCGCTTCGCCTGTTCGACGTAGTCAGCGGGCCGGGCGGCAGGTGTTGTGGTCGAAGTCATAGGGCGAGTCTACGGAAGGCCGGTTGCCGCCGGCGGAGGTGTCCGGATGGTGCTGTGGGCGGCGTCCGCGCACAAACCCGGTCGTCTGTGGTTTGCTAGTCCTATGGGTGAGGCAGTCAGCTCGAAGCGGTACACGCCGGAGGAACGCACGCTGTATCGGGAGAAGCTCGCGGAGAATCTCGAGCTCTTCGATACCTACCTTCGTCATGCGGATTTCAAATCGGCGGGCACGATCGGGCTCGAACTCGAGCTCAACCTCGTCGGCGAGGGCAATCAGCCCAGCCCGCGCAACAAGGAGGTGCTCGCCCGCCTCGATGACGACTATCAGTCCGAGATCGGCGCCTTCAACCTCGAGCTCAACCACCCGGTGCTCCAGGTGGCCGGACGTGGGCTGAAGACCCTCGAAGCCGGTGTGGCCCAGCGCTTGGAGAAAGCGCAGAAGGCCGCCGAGGAGGACGGACTCAAGGTGGTGTCGATCGGCACGCTGCCGACGCTGACCACCGAGTTCCTCACCGACGAGAAATGGATGACCGAGGAGAACCGCTACGAGGCGCTGAGCAACTCGGTCATCGACGCCCGCGGCGAGTACGTCCGCATCGAGTTCGGCCGTGAAGAGCGCTACAAGGCGGAGTTCGCCGATATCGCCCCGGAATCCTCCTGCACGTCGATGCAGCTGCACCTGCAGGTGGCGCCGAACCGGTTCGCCGATGCGTGGAACGCTTCGCAGGCGATCGCCGGGGCGCAGGTGGCGATGGCCGCGAACTCGCCGCTGTTCGTCGGTCGCAAGCTGTGGCACGAATCCCGGATCCCGATCTTCGCGCAGTCCATCGACACCCGCACGCCCGAACTGGTCACCAGGGTGTGCGGCCCCGTGTGTGGTTCGGCGAACGGTGGATCACCAGCGTCTTCGACCTCTTCGAGGAGAACGTCCGCTACTTCCCGCCGCTGCTGCCCGAGATCAAGGACTTCGTCGAATTCCGCGCCGCCGACGCCCCGAAGCTCTTCGAGCTCAACCTGCACAACGGCACCGTCTGGCGCTGGAATCGGCCCATCTACAACTCCGGTGACGGCGGTGCACACATCCGTGTCGAGAACCGGCTGCTGCCGGCCGGGCCGACCCCGGTCGATATGGTCGCAGACGCCGCCTTCTACTACGGCCTGGCCGAGTTCCTCGTCGGAGAGAACCGCCCCGTGTGGTCGCGGATGTCATTCGCCGAGGCGGAGGAGAACTTCAACGCCTGCGCCAAGGACGGCATCGAGGCGCGAGTGACGTGGCCGAAGATCGGACGCATCGGCGTGGCCGACCTCGTCACCGATGTGCTCGCACCCCAGGCCAGGCGCGGGCTCTCACGGCTGAACATCGACAAGGACGTCATCGACGAATTCATGTCGATCATCGAAGGCCGGGCGGAGAGCCGCGTCAACGGCGCGACCTGGCAGCTGCAGGCCCTCGAGAGCCTCGCCCCCGACAGCCGACAGGACTCCCCCGAACGTGCCGAGGGCATCAGGGCGATGATGGACGCCTACCTCGCGAACCAGGCGACCGGGAAGCCCGTCCACACCTGGGAGATCCCCACCCGAGGCTGACTTCTCCTCGCAGGTCTGCCCACACCGTCCGCGGGCAGAATGCCCGGCCTCAGAAGGTCGAAATGGTCACAGATTCTCGCTGCGGACGTGACCATTTCACCCACCCAAGCCACCTGTGCGCCGCGGCCACAGCCTCAGAGGCGTTCGACCTCGACGAAGACGACATCGGCGCTGCCTCCTGGGTTCGAGACTTCGTGCTCGGACCCTGCCGGACGTGTGTACGAGACTCCGGCCTCGAGCTCGGCGTGGATCTCGGTGCCGTCCGCATTGCGCACGTGCATCGTGTCGGTGACCATCGGCACCACGACGTATTCGTGCTCATGCTTGTGCATCGGGATGACTCCGTCGGGGCGGATCGTCCATTTAGTCACTCGGAACATGCCGTTGTCGAGCTGGACCTCGCCGGTCGAGCCGGTGTCTGCTGCACTGTCTGCGGTCATGGTGATCTCCTTCGATGCTCGCGTGGAAACGTGAACGAACGTACCGATCTCACTGTATCGCCCGCACGTGTCGAGCTGTATCGCCCGCACGTGTCGAGCGCGCACGCGCGCTGACCGCCGGGCACTCCGCGCTCGCGAGCCCGCGCTCACCGTGCACTCGACAGGTGTGGACGAACTGCTCGACGCGCCTCGAACTTCCCGGGCTAGCATGAGGGATATGCGATACCCACTTGCTGATATCGACGACGTCGACGATGACATCCGCACACAGATCCTCGAGGTGGCCGAGAAGTCGGGCTTCGTGCCCAACGTCTTCCTCGCCCTGGCTCGCCGCCCTGCCGAATTCCGCGCCTTCTTCGCCTACTATGACGCGCTGATGGAGAAGGAGACGGGGAACCTGACCAAGGCCGATCGGGAGATGATCGTCGTGGCCACCTCGGCGATCAATCACTGTCTCTACTGCGTCGTCGCGCACGGCGCGATGCTGCGGATCTTCCAGAAGGACGCCTTCATCGCCGACGTCATCGCCACGAACTACCGCCAGGCCGATATCAGCCCACGTCAGAAGGCGATGCTCGACTTCGCCGTCAAGGTCTGCGAAGAGCCGTGGGCCGTCACCGACGCCGACCACGCGACACTTGCCGAACACGGCTTCGACGACGAGGACGCCTGGGACATCGCCGCGATCACCGGCTTCTTCGGCCTGTCCAACCGTATGGCCCACATCTCCGGGATGGTCCCGAACCCGGAGCTCTACACACTCGGCCGCGTCCCGCGTGAGAAGAAGTGAGACGATGACTGCCCACACCCCTGCCGCCTCCGCCCGGTCCGGGCTCGTCCGGCCCTTTGCGGCGATGGGCATCGTCGCCACGGTCGGACAGATGCAGCGCGCCGGCCGCGACACCATCGCCATGTGCCTGGGCGAACCGACTCAGGGCGCGCCCAGCCCCGTACTGGCCCGCGCCGCCGAGGTCACTCGCGACGGCACGGGACTCGGCTACTCGCCGATCTTCGGCATCCCCGAACTGCGCGAGGCCATCGCCTCCCACTACCGCGACTGGTACGGGCTCGACATCCCACCCGAACGCATCGCCGTGACCACCGGCTCCTCGGGCGCGTTCCAGACGACGTTCCTCACCTGCTTCGACGTCGGCGACCGGGTTGCCCTGGCCCGGCCCGGCTACGGGGCGTACAAGAACATCCTCGCCGCATTGGGGTGCGAGGTCGTCGAACTCGACTGCGGACCCGACGAGGGCTTCCAACCCAGCGTCGACCTGCTGGCAGCCGCCCACGCCGAGGCGCCGCTCAAGGGCCTCATGCTCGCGTCCCCGGCGAATCCGACGGGCACGATGATCGGGCCCGAGGCGCTCGGCGAACTCGTCGACTGGTGCCGAGACAACGGGGTGCAGGTGATCTCCGATGAGATCTACCACGGCATCAGCTATATCGGGACTCGCGGCGAGTGCGCGCTCGCCCACGACGACTCAGCGATCGTCATCTCCTCGTTCTCGAAGTACTGGGGCATGACCGGGTGGCGCCTGGGCTGGGCGATCCTGCCCGAAGCGCTCGTCGCTCCGGCACAGAACGTCACGGGCAACCTGTCGCTGTGTGCGCCGGTGCCGGCGCAGCACGCGGCGGTCGCGGCCTTCACGACGGAGTCATATGCCGAATGTGAGGCCGCAGTGGCCTCCTTCGCCGGAGCTCGCGATCATGTGCTGGGCGCTCGCGCCGACCTCGGCTTCGGCGAGATGGCCCCACCCGACGGCGCCTTCTACATGTACGCCCGCGTCGACGACATCCTCGACCGAGCGGGGCTCGAGACCGCCGGTCAGTGGTGTGAGCAGGTGCTCGAGGCCACCGGCGTCGCGCTCGCCCCAGGTGATGACTTCGATTCCGTCGACGGTTCCCGTTCGGTGCGCCTGTCGCTGGCGGTCGGGGCGGACCGGACGGCGGAGGCCATCGACCGCATCCTCGACTTCATGGGATGAGCTCACTTCAGTCGCGGGCGGGAGGGCCGCCTCCTGCGCCGAGGCCCCTGCCGGTGCTCGGCGTCATCCTGGCCGCGGTCCTGCTCGGATCGGCCGGTCTGTTCGTCATCCTCGCCGAGGCGACCGCCCCCACCGCTGCCTTCCTGCGGTGTTGGATCGCCGTCGTCGTGCTCGCGCCGTTGGCCGTGCTCGAGCTGCGTCGGCACGGACGGTTCCCGCCGAAGGCGATCCTCATCGCCGCGGTCTCCGGCGGTGCGCTGGGGATCGACTATGTGCTGTGGGCCCAGAGTGTCCTCGACGCCGGTCTGGGTGTGTCCACCGTGCTCATCAGTGTGCAGGTGATCGTGTTCCCGGCACTGGTCTGGGCGTTCGGCGGATCCCGGCCCGGGTGGCTGTTCATCGGCTGCGTGCCGATCATGATCATCGGCATGCTGCTGACCGGGGGAGTGTTCGGTGCCGACGAGACGGCGGCGAACCCGACGCGAGGAGCGATCTTCGGAGTCCTCTCCGGTGTGCTCTACGGCGTGTACATCTTCGGCATCCACCACAGCCGGAAGGTCGCCGGAGACTTCATCGTCGCCCCGGTCCAGGTGGGCACGATCGCGGCCGGTGTGATGACCGCGGTGGCCGGGCTGACCCTCGGCGGACTCGACTTCGACCTCGGTTGGGACGGCTGGGGATGGATGATCGCCCTGGCCGTCTGCGGCCAGGCGCTGTCATGGGTGCTGCTGAGCATCTCCAGCCCGCTGGTGCCGGTGCCCACGACGGCTGCGCTCATGCTGCTGCAGCCGCTGTCAGCGGTGGTGCTCGGATCCCTCATCGCAGGTGAGAGGCTGCAGACGGCGCAGTGGATCGGTGCCGTGCTCGTGGCCCTGATCGTCTGGGTCGTCGGCGGCGGGCCGGAGGCACTGACGAAGAAGAGGCGGCGCTGATCAAGGGCGCGGAGGCGAACTCCGCGCGTCGATCGCTGCGGCGGGCCACCTCGGTGCTGATCAGTGCTCGTGGGCTTCGATCGTGTGGGCGATGGCGTCGACGATGATGTGGGCGACGTGGTCGTCTTTGAGTGAGTAGTAGGCTTCGCGGCCGATCCGATTGACTCCGACGAGGTGGAGCCCGCGGAGGAACTTCAGGTGCTGGGACACCAGCGGCTGGGACAGTCCGGTCGCCTCGACGATGTGCGTGACCGTGGCCTCGCCGTGGGTGAGGACGAGCAGCATCTTCAGGCGAGAGGGTGTGGCGAGTGCCTTGAAGAGGTCCGCAGTTTCGGTGATGGCCTCGAGATGGTCCTCGGGGTTGAGCAGGAGCTGCTCGACCTCGTCATTGACGGGAACGGAATCGGGAACGGAAGCCATGAGTGCAGATTACCGGACAACCGGAGTGATCAGCGTCAGTCGAGGGCTTCGACGTCGGCCTGCGAGCCGAGGAGGTCGTCGGCCAAGGATTCCCACTGCCCGTAGGCATCGGGAAGCGCCGACCGCTGTACCGACTGTGCGGCTTCGGTCGGTGACATCGCATCCCAGCCCTCGATCTGGTTGAGACCCGGGTTCTCGACCTCGGGATTGATCCCGTAGAAGGCCTTGGTCGCGTAGACGGGGTCGGTGAGCTTATGCGGTTCGCCCCATCCCTGAGAGGGCCGCTGCTGGAACAGACCGACCGAATCGCGGTCGCCGGAATCCAGATTGCGCAGCGAAGACTCCTGCAGAGCCGTCATGAGGGCGATGCGGATCGCATAGTCGTCGAAGTCACCGCCGCGACCGACGCCGATGATGAGCCGAGCATTGTCGATCTGCTGTTCGCTGAGCTGATTGACCGAAGCCATCTGCATCTGCCTGATCTTCGTGGAGCCGAAAGAGATGGGCGAATTGAGGACGACGACGGCGCCCACGACCAGTGCCATCACCGCCGCCCCGAGCCCGATCAGGGCACCAGTGAGCACGGACCGGCGGCCCTTGCGAGATGATGTCAGACGAGGCATGAATATAACGATAATGCAACAAACTTAAGAGTGCATGGGACCATGCCGAGGTTTTTGTCACAGCAAGGTCACGGCGGTGCGTTGTCAGCGGCGCCCATTAGTCTAGACCCATGGTGAGAATCGTTCAGCGCAGTAACCGTCCGCCTCTGATGACCTGCCTCATCGTGGTCTTCGCATTCGTCGCCGTCGGCATCATGACCATCGCCGGCATCGTCATCGCCCTCGTCTTCCTCTCCGCGGACTCGTCAGACTCATCGCCGACCGAGAACTCCTCGTCGGTCGGATCCCCACCCCCGAACGCCGGCGCCGACGGCGGCTCAACCACCGCCCCGGTCAGCGGAGGCTGGTCGAGCGGAGGCTGAGTCCGGGGACCACCCTTCCGGACCAGCCGCGGGAGCCACCGGCTGACGGAGGATCGTGCGCAGCTTCTCCGGGGCGGTGCGGCGAACGTCGCTGAGGTAGATCTCGTGATGCTTCCCCGTCATCGTCATCCCTGCGCCGGGAATGATGTCGGTGTGCATGCGCTCGAGGACCGGCCCTTCGTCGTCGAAGGCGCCGATATGCAGGGTCTGGACGCAGGTTCCCTCCCGCAGCGCACCGAACCGGACTTCGCCGAGGCGGGGCGCCGACCCCTTCGCCCGGACCGTGTCGATCGCGCCGTCGACGTGGTCGCCGTCCAACCAGTCCGGGACGAACAGCATGAGCGTGAAGTCCCACGCGGATTTGTCTCGGGCGCTCGTGAACGCCGCCATATCGTCGGCCCACCACAGCCCCTCGAGCGGAGGCACCACATAGTCCCGACCGAGTTCGCGCTTGCTGAAGAACTTCAGCCCATAGGCGAGCGGATAGAGGCTGGTCAGCGCCGTTGCGAAAGCCGGAGAAGTGTTCGGATCACCGCGGCCGTCGATCATGAGGTACTGCGAATCCGGCACCTCGATGAGATCGAACCGTCCCTGTTTCGCGCGAAAGCTCGGCAGCGATCTCTTGAAATCGACCTTGTCCATTCACGGCTCCGCTCCAGGGGTGGGAATGAAACGAGTCTAGTCCCCTTGACCTTGACACGATGACAAGGTCTTCACTGGATGGCAAGGAGGTGGAGACCATGACACATCCACTCAAGCACCATCAGGCTCGAGAACCGGAGCTGCCGGCCGGGGTCGACCGTCGGAAGGACGACGACCGCCTGATCGAGGCACTGGGCGCATCGAACCCGCAGCAGCGTCTGCAGGCGGCGATGACGGTCGGCACACGCGCCGAGGCCCGTGACCTCGACGTGCTCATCGCCCGGTGTCGAGTCGAACCGGACTTCTTCGTCCGGGACATGCTCACCTGGGCGCTGACCCGCCTGCCCGCCGATGACGCCGTCCCGCGCCTCATCGCCGAACTCGACTCGACGCTGCCGCAGGCGATCAGCCAATCCCTGCACACCCTGTCGAAGATCGGCGACGTCCGTGCCTGGCCGGCCATGGACCCGACCCGGATCGGCACGGCTCTCATCGCCCATTCCGACGCCGAGGTGGCCCGCAGTGCGTGGAGAGCCGCGGTTGCCGTGGTGCCCGGTGAAAGCCGTGAAGAGTTGGCATCGTCCCTGGTGACACAGTTGGGCCGCGGAGACATCGAGATGCAGAAGAGCCTCAGCCGGGCGCTCGTGGCCCTCGGTGAGGACCTCGTGTCAGTGGTCGATGAGAGGCTTCATGCAGAGGACGACACAGTGCGGGCTCACGCCATGGCGACTCGGGGTATGTTCGATGACCCGGACGCCGGCTTCGCTCACGCCTTGGACGCAGCCAAGCGTGTGGTCGCACTGGGACCCGAGACCTCGGTCCAGATCGGTACAGGGAAGGTCTGATCATGTGTGTCGGCGGGTGGGGCAAGCCCGCCGACACACGGCCGAGGTCTCGGATCCCTTCCTCCAGTGCGTGCATGGACCTCTTCTTCGGTCGTTGTGCAGAGTCCGGAGTGTCTGCGATCGCGAAGAGTTTCGGAGCAATGATGCCGCCGGGCGGGGACGGCGGCATAGAGTGGCTGACAGCAGAGAAGAGGTGGCAATGCTCATCGGCGAGGTGGCCCGGCGCTCAGGCGTGAGCGCACGCATGCTGCGTCACTACGAATCATTGCGCCTCGTCACACCCAGCCAGCGGACGCCGGGCGGCTACCGCGAATACTCCGATGCCGATATCGGCCGCATCTTCCACATCGAGGGCCTGCGCAAACTCGGCATGTCTCTGACTGAAGTCGGCCGGGTGCTGTCCGACGCGGACTTCGACCCGAGCAGTGTGCTCGGAGACCTCATCGACCAGGCTCGAGCTCGGATCGCTGCGGAACAACGCCTGCTCGACCACCTCCGGGCCGTCGACAGGCTCTGCCGCACCGACGGTGAGTCGCTCCTGTACACCATCGATCTCATGCGTTCCATCGAATCCGGGGACGTCATCCAACGGCACAAAGCCGCACTCGGCAGCGGAGTCGACGGCGGAGTTCCGGTCGAGACTCTGGTGCAGGCGGTTCTGCACGAACCAATGCTCAACGCCGCAGGAGCAATGCGATGGGCGCTCGCCCAAGCCGGCGCCGAAGCCGTGCCTCATGTGATGAAGGGCATGGAGGACGAATCTGCGCTCGTGCGCCGCAATGCGCTGCTCGCCCTCGACGAGATCCGCAGAACCTCCTCGGGTGACGAACTCGGCTCACGCGCGAAGTCGATGATCCGGCAGGCGCTGCTGGGCGGGATCGACGATGACGTCCCAGAGATCCGCAGCTTCGCCGCTCTCACCCTCGGCCACTCAGGCGAGGCGAAGGCCGTGCCCATACTGCTCGACATGGCAATGAACGGGCCGAAGGACATCGAAGCGGCAGAGACACTCGCCGCATTCGTCGTCGCAGACGGACCGGACGCCGGCATCGGCGACCAGATCCTCACCGAGCTGCGCCGGCGGGCGGCCTCCGGCGATACGACGATACGGTTTCGGGTGCTCCAAGTCCTCGTCGAAATCCCCGGAGAACACAGCGATGACTTCATCTCTGAACTCAGCGGCGACGACAGTCCGGAACTCGCGGCCACAGCACTCGTCGCACTCCACCGCCGCCGACGGGAACAGGCACCGCGCAGGGGGCGAACCTGACCGAATCCGGTCGGGCCACCTCGGTGAGCCAACGGCGGGGAATCCGCATTCCGGCCGCTGCCTGCGGTTGACTAAACTGGCACCCATGACTGTGAGCGGTGAGCAGAAACGGCGGCTGAGGCAGCCGTTCGTCTATCGGCGACACCACTTCACACCCACCGGGGTGCTCGACTACCTGTTCTTCCTCTTCGCCGGTGCGGCATCGACCTGGCTGGCGCTGCTGATTCTGCTCAAAGGGTTCAGCCTCGGCTGGTGGCAGGTGCTGACGCTGCTCGTGTTCTGGGCAGTCCTGTCCTATCTCGCTCTGCCCAGGCTGCATCGCATCCTGTCCCAGATCTACGTGCCGAACTACTTCATCGGTCGCACCCGCACCTCCGACGGTCTGCTCGGTGATCCGGTCAACCTCGCCTGGCGCGGTGAGGAGGCGCAGATCCACCACGCGATGCGGGAGGCCGGCTGGATCCTCGCCGACAGCATCACACCCGCATCGACGTGGGAGATCATCCGGTCGACGGTGACGAAGCGCAGCTACCCGCAGGCTCCGGTGTCCCCGTTGCTGCTGTTCGGCAGACGTCAGGATTTCGCCTACCAGCAGGAAGTCGACGGCGATCCGGGTCAGCGTCACCACGTGCGGTTCTGGAAATGCCCGCACGGCTGGCTGCTGCCCGGCGGACACCAAGCCGATTGGCTGGCTGCCGGAACCTACGACAAAGCCGTCGGCATCTCCCTGTTCACTCTCCAGTTCACCCATAAGATCGAAGAGAACACCGACGTCGAACGCGACCACATCGTCGACACCGTCACCGCCGTCAATGACGCGATCTCGGTCGATCGGATCAAGGACTTCTCCACCGGTTACCACTCCCGCAACGGCGGCGGCGACGCGATCATCACCGATGGGCACCTGCCGATCGTCGACGTCGCCGAGGTGGTCGCCGACGACGCCGACCACCCCGAGCGCTTGGAACTGGCCCTCGACGCCACCCGCATCTACTCCGAGTCACGAACCGTGTCCGAGGTGACGAAGACACTGTGGCGGCAGCGACCGCTGCAGACCGTCGTGGGGGCGGCGCTCGTGCTCATCCTCCTGATCTTCCAGGCATGGGACGTGACCAGCACACTCCTCGACTGGAACGGACTGCGGACCGAAGTCGTCGGCTACAGCTCGGACATTGCGGCGCTGAGCGACGACACGGCCACACGCATCGTCGCCGGGGTGCTCATCGGGGTCAGCCTCCTCATCGGGTGTCTGCAGGTCGTCGCCTCGGCGTCGGTGTTCCGCGGCAGCAACCGGGCCAGACTGTGGATCCTCACTCTCTCGACGATCTCCGTGATCGTGTCGATGACGAACTACTTCACGGGGGACCGCGACCTGGCGACGAACATGTATGCGCTGACGACGATCGCCATGCAGGTGGCAGTGCTGCTGGCGCTGTCGAGCGACTCCTCCCGGATGTTCACCCGCTTCAGCACGGCCGCACTCCGCGCAGAACGGCAGGACCGAGCCCTCGAGGACTGACGCTGCGGTCCCGTGTATTCTGACCGTGTCCGAACCACTCCGCATCTCACCTCGACGCCGAGGTCGGAACACTCACGAAGGCAGGACTCCATGACCGACCAGATCCCCGATGCCTCCGTCTTCGATTCGATCGACCCGGCACTCAAGGTCGTCACCGCCGAGATCGAAATCTCAGCGCCGGCCGAAGCGGTGTTTGAACTCATCGCCGATCCGCAGCGGCAGCCGGAATGGGACGGCAATGACAACCTCGGTACAGCCGTCGAGGGGCAGCGAGTGCGTGGGACGGGCGGTTCCTTCATCACGACCCTGACCAAAGGCGTCGACCGGGAGAACCACATCGCCGACTTCGAAGAGGGGCGGCTCATCGCCTGGAAGCCCTCCGAGGTCGGGGGAGAGCCTTTCGGACAGAAGTGGGTGTGGCAGATCGAACCGATCGGAGGAGACTCAGTCCTCGTTCGCCATATCTACGACTGGACGAAGTTGCGCGATCCGCAGCGCCTGTCTCGGGCGCAGTCGACGACGGTGGCGAATCTGCTCGCCTCACTCAAGAGGCTCAAACAGCTCGCCGAACGCTGAGCCGCAGCCCGAGCCTCACCATCGAAGACCCGAGCGGCCGGGTCACTTCGGCCAAGCGTCGGCCAAACGCGTGAGCAGTGATGCCAGCTGCGCCCTCTCGTCCTCGGTGAATGCGCTCAGCGCCTGATCGACGTTCTCACGCTGAGCACCGCGGAACCTGTTGGTGATTGCACGACCTTTGTCCGTCAGCGCGATGAGGGTGCGTCTCGCATCATCAGGGTCGGCCTCGCGACGCAGAAATCCGAGCTCGACACCTTGGGACACAAGTCGGGACGCGCGCGGCTGGTCGACGCCGATCGCATCACCGAGAGCGCTGACCCCCAGCGCCGTGCCTGCCTGGACGAGGGAGATGAGCAGACGGATGAGCGCACGCCCGCGACCGTGAGCGGCGAACGGTCCGCCGGGATGACGTTTGCCGCCGAAAGGGAAGTCCTCCGAGTGCCGACCGCCCCCGAAGCCTCCGCGGTCACCGAAGCCCCCGCGCTCGCCGTGCTCACCGAAACCTCCGAAAGGTCCGAAACCCCGCGGACCGCCGGAGCCGCGCCGCCACTGCAGGCGAGTGAGCGCTTCGGCGATCGCCTGAATGTCATCGTTCGTGCTCATGATTCGATTTTACATGTTACTTGACATGTTCCTCTATTGCATGTCATTCTGCATGTACATGTCAGATGACAACTAAAGGAGATGACATGACTGCCCACAACGACTTCAACGATGACAATGACGACGTCACCACCCCGCCCGCAGGCGCCGACGCACCAGGTGCGGACCACCAGGAGGGCTCACTGAACACTGGCGAGAACACAGACGCAGACGATGCCTCGGGCCTCGATGCCGATCGTGCCGAGGGAGCGAATCAGGGCGATGCGACGGAGAATGACACGGCCGTAAGCGGAGACCCCGCGAGCGATGACGATGCCCGCGCAGGTAAGGACGATGACTCCGATGCCGATCTGCCGCAGCTGCTTCGCGAGTTCAGCCACGTGCTGCGCCGCGAGTTCCGCTCAGCCGCTGCCGATTCCGGTTTCGACCCTCGCGACCTCGGGCGCTTGCGGCGAGGCCGCCGCCGCTGGGATGCCGATGAGGTGGTCGCCGACGGCGCCGCCTACCCGGAAGAGCCGGTGACCTATGGCCCGCCGCGCGGCCGGGGCGGATGGGGGCCGTCGAAGAACATCGATCGCGAAGAGCTGCGCCAGCGCTTCCGCGATATGCGCGATGGAGTCGGCGATCGCATCGAAGAGGTGCTCACCTCCGAAGAGTTCGAGAACCTCAAGGCCTCGCTGTCGAAGATCGTTGAGAACTTCGGCCCCGAGGGATGCGGAGACGACTCGGATGGCCACGACGGACCGCATGACCGCAGACGCCCCCATGATGATGACGGCCACCGAGGCGGTTCTGACCGTCACGAGGCTCACGGGCCCCACGGAGGGCGCGGCGATCGTGACGGCCGCAGTTCAGGGGGCCGCGGACGACGCGGGTTCGGCCCGAACTTCGGTCCCGGATTCGGTCCGGGCCGACGAGGATTCGACCCCTTCGGTTGGGCCGATGAGCGTCGCAGCCGCGAGCAGGAGGTCCAGGAGGCCTTCGAGCGGGGATTCGCCGCGGGCTTCGAACAAGGACGCAGCTCCTAGCCGAAACGGCCGGCCGCCACGGTTCGACCAGGTTGCGTCTGCATCTGCACGCGCAAGCCTCCGACTTCTCAGCCGCGCGAGAGCACCGATGAGAGGTCGTCGAGCACTGCGCGGTCCTCGATCGTCGACGGAACTGCCGGATTCTCGGCGCCGTCGGCGATCTCGCGCATGGTCTTGCGCAGGATCTTGCCCGAACGGGTCTTCGGCAGCCCCGCCACGATGTCGACGCGTCTGAATGCGGCCACCGGACCGATCTCCTTGCGCACCAGCGCCACGAGTTCGTCGGTGACGGTGGCGGGATCGGCCGCCTCGGCGGAGTCGCCGAGCACGACGAGAGCACGCGGGGACTGCCCCTTGACCTCATCGTGGACACCGATGACAGCCGCCTCGGCGACGGCCGGATGGGAGGCGACCACGGCCTCGATGATGCCGGTGGACAGGCGGTGACCTGCGACGTTGATGACATCGTCGGTGCGTCCCATGACGTAGACGTAGCCGTCCTCGTCCAGATAACCCGAATCGCCGGTGAGGTAGTAACCGTCGAAGGCGGCGAGATACGAGGAGATGAACCGCTCGTCATCACCCCACACAGTCGCCATCGTGCCCGGAGGCAGCGGCAGCCTGATGACGATGAGTCCTTCCTCCCCGGCTCTGACGGGTGTGCCGCCGGGGTCGACGACCTCGATCCGATACCCGGGCACCGGCTTCGTCGGTGATCCCGGCTTGAGGGGGAACCGGGTCAGACCCAGCGGATTCGCCGCGATCGGCCACCCGGTCTCCGTCTGCCACCAATTGTCGACGACGGGGATGTCACGTCCGGTCGCCTCGGCGAGGGTTGTCGTCGTCCATTCGTACGTATCCGGGTCGAGCCGCTCGCCGGCGAGGAACTCCGCACGCAGGCTGGAGAGGTCGTACTTCTTCATCAGCTCGCCGTTCGGGTCCTCCTTGCGCACGACGCGCATGGCCGTCGGGGCGGTGAAGTGGACGTTGACACCGTGCTGCTCGATGGCGCGGAAGAATGCGCCCGCGTCGGGTGTGCCCACGGGTTTGCCCTCGTAGAGCACCGAGGTGACGCCGGCCAGCAGCGGTGCGTAGACGATGTAGGTATGCCCGACGACCCAGCCGACGTCCGAGGCGGTGAACATCGTGTCGCCCGGGTGGAGGCCGAAGATCGCCGGCATCGAGAACGCACCGGCCACGGCGTAGCCGCCGGAATCGCGGACGATGCCCTTCGGTTTCCCGGTGGTGCCGGAGGTGTAGAGAACGTAGAGCTCATCGGTGGCCTTGACCGTCACCGGAGCGATGCCCTCGGGCGTCTGGGCGAGCAGTTCGGCGTAGTCGACGTCGGCCTCGCCGAGTTCGCAGCGGTGTTCGTCGCGTTGGACGATGACGGTGAACTCGGGCTTGTTCTCCGCGATGTCGATGGCCTCGTCGAGCATCGGCTTGTATTCGAGGACCCGGCTCTTCTCCACGCCGCACGAGGTGGAGATGACGGCCTTCGGCGCGGTGTCGTCGATGCGCACGGCCAATTCGTTCGGGGCGAAGCCGCCGAAGACGACCGAGTGGATCGCACCGAGGCGGGCACACGCGAGCATCGCCACGGCCGCCTCGGGGATCATCGGCATGTAGATGACGACACGATCACCCTTGGTCACGCCCTTGTCCGACAGGGCGCGGGCGAAGCGGGAGACCTCGTCGAGGAGTTCGGCGTACGTGATCGAGCGGACCGTGTCGGTCACCGGCGAATCGTAGATGAGCGCGGCCTGGTCGCCGCGGCCGTTCTCGACATGGCGGTCGATCGCGTTGTAGCAGACGTTGAGCTCGCCGTCGGGGTACCAGCGGTAGATCGGGGCGTTCGAGTCATCGACCGCGCGGGTCGGCTCCTTCACCCAATCGATGAGGCTCGTGGCCTGGTCGAGCCAGAACCCCTCGGGGTCCGAGTCGATGCGGGCCACGACGTCGTCGTAGCCGGGGGTGGGGTTCTCGGTGGTGGCATTCATGATCCCATTGTGACGCATGGCACAGTCTCGTGCCGAGGTGGGGGCACATCCTCGGCGGAGCGGAGGCGGCACGAAAGTGGACCCAATTCCCTGCACTCGAGCCAGGAGAGGGCACAATGGGGATATGAGATTCCTGGTTGCACTGATCCTCGGCCTGGCAGTCATGTTCGGTTTCAACGCCATCTTCGACTTCTTCGCGATGGCGCGACCGTGGGGTTCGATCCTCATGGGTGTCATCGTCGGACTGACTATGCTCATCGTCCTGCTCATCTGGGAGGCCGTGCGCCCGACCCCGCCGAAGGGCGAATCGGCGAAGGCCAAGGAGAAGGCGCAGAAGAGCGAAGACGAGCGGGCCCGTGCCCGAGCCGAAAGGCGTGCCCGACTGGCCGCCGAGGCGGGAGTGAGTCTCGAAGGCATCGACGGCGCACTGCCGGGATCGACCACCCAACCCGCCGAGGCGGACTCCTCCGATGAGACCGCCGCCGAGGCGGATTCCTCCGAAGGTGAGTCTTCCGAAGGCGAGTCCTCCGAAGGGAAGGCTTCCGAAGGCGAGTCTTCCGAAGGGAAGGACCCGGCTGAGGCTGCGGCGACGACCGCGGGCGGGGAATCCGCCCAAGGGAATGCACCCGAGGCAGATGCACCCGAGGCAGACGCGGCCGAGGCAGACGCTCCCGAGGCAGACGCAGCCGAGCAGACAGCGGAGCAGAATGGGGACACGTCATCTGAAGTGGTGCCACCGCCTCCGCCGATGCCGCCGTCGGTCCCTGCCCGGCCCACCATCGCCCCGCAGGCCGGTGCCGCTGATGCGAAGAACGACGACGGCACGGCAACGCCGGAGCTGAACAACGACGAAGCCGGAGTCTCTGCCTCTGCCTCGTCGTCCGACCCGGGCCTCGAAGGGCCGGCAGAGGATCCGGCGACGCTCGATCCGGAGGAATTCGACGAATCCGCCGGCGGTTCCTCGCTCGAGGCGCCGCCGACCGGTGAGCCCGGAATGTCAGCCGACGCGCTCGCCGGCAAACTGCCGGAAGAGGCCGACGAATCCGCGGACTCGGCAGACGAAGAGCCTGCCGAGGACAGAGCCGAGGATGCTCAGGATCCTCAACGCGAGGGTCCCTCAACCGAAGAGAACAACCAGTACCGGCTCTGAGCCACTGCCGGCTCTCCGGCCTGCGAATCTGGTCAGGCGTAGTGGTCGGCGAGGATCTGCAGACCCTCTTCGATGCTGATGCGCGGAGTCCAGTCGAGGACTTCCTGAGTCCGCCGCTGATCGAACCAATGTGCGGTCGACAGCTGCTCGGCGAGGAATCTGGTCAACGGGGGCTCGTCATCATGCTCTCCGAGTTCCCACACCTTTTCGACCACGGTTCCTGCGGCCAGCGCCGGAGCCACCGGAACGCGCAGCTTCGGCTGCGAAGCGCCGCCGGCGATCGCGATGCGTGACATCAGCTCACCGATGGGGCGCGGCTGACCGTTCGTCACCACCAGCGCCTCCCCATGGGTGGAGTCGACAGCGGTCACCGCAGCAGCGATCGCCTCAACGGCATTGTCGACGAACAGCGTGTCGACCAGCGCCGCACCCGATCCGAGCACCGGCATCCGACCGGCACGCGCGCGGTCGATGACCCGTTCCGTGAGCTGAGTGTCACCCGGCCCCCACATGAGGTGGGGACGCAGGACCAGCACGCGGAAGTCCGGCGCATCCGCCCCCAGAGCTATCCGCTCACCGGCCCCCTTCGTCCGTGCATACTCACCGCGTGCGAATTCCGGAGACGCCGGTTCGGCACCGTCGCCGATGATCGAATCACCGGTATGCGCCACCGACGGCGATGAGATATGGACCAGACGCTGCACACCGGAGTCCCGAGCCGCATCGACGAGAGTGCGGGTGCCGCCGATGTTCACGGCTTCGAAATCCTTGGGATCGCCCATCATGGACACCTTCGCGGCCAAGTGCACGACCGCCTCGGCGCCGGTGACTGCCCGCTCTACCGATTCCGCATCGGTCACCGAACCCAGCACATCGGTGGCCCCGGCGACTCCGGAGGGGCGACGCTGCAGAGTCGTGACCTCGTGACCGGCGGTGACGAGGGCGTGGGCGACGGACGAACCGAGCAGCCCGGAGGCTCCGGTGACGGTGATTCTCACTTGCGCTCCTCAGACGTTTCCCCGCACCGGCCCACCAGCCAGGACGCTGTCGGCCCAGGCGGCGAGGCGGGAACGGTCGATCTTCGAATTGTGGCGGATGTCGGTGGGGAACACGGGTGCCACGAGCACCGCGGTCAGATCGTGACCACCCTCCTCGGCGACCTTCTCCCGCAGACGTGTCGTCAGCTCCAAGGGCGCCAGACCGGGTGAGAGCTCTGTGCCCTCGGCGTCGAGCACGACCACCAGTGCCTGCGTGCCGACCGGACCGATGCCGACGACGGCGCTGCGGCTGACCTGCGCGTCGGTGTCGACGAGCGCCTCGAGACCGCCCGGGCCGACGGGCCCCCGGACAGTTGTGACGACGTGCTGCAGGCGACCCTCGAGCCACACCCGACCGGCATCGTCGATATGGCCGATGTCGTTCGTCCGGTGCCAGGTCAGGCCGTGCAGGTCATCGCGTGACGAATCCGCGGTGGTGCGCCAGAGATTGTCGTAGCCGGATTTGATATGGGCGGCGCTGACGACGAATTCGCCGAGGCGGCTCCGCGCGGCATCTCCCTGCAGCAGCTCAGCGGATGACTCGCCCGACTCATCGATCGGCGCCAGTGCGAGTTCGACGCCGTCGATGGGCCGCCCCACGCAGACTCCGAGCCCGCCGGTCGCCTCGGCCTCGGCCACTCCCGCCCGGTCGATGTCGGTGAGCAGCAGACCTTCGGTCATGCCGTAGGGGGAGTGGATGGACGCGTTCGGGAACACTTCGGCGATGGAGTCCATGAGCTCCAGGGGCACGGGTGCGCCGGCGGAGAGCACGAGTTCGACCCCTGCGCACGCTGCCCGCTGCTGCGCATCGAGGTCCGCGGCGGTCGCGGCGACATTCCGGTACGCGGCGGGGGAGGCGAAGACCATGGTCGCCCGGCCGGCGATGATCGCATCGGCGATCGCAGTGGCCGTCAGCGTCTTCGGTTTCGTCACGGACATGTCAGGAGTCACCGAGGTGGCCCCGATGGCCGGGCCCAACAGAGCGAACGGTGGGAAGCCGGCCACCAGACCGGTTCCCTCGCGGACATCGAAGACCCTGGTCAGCACCGCTGCCAGTGCGGAGATATTCGCATGCGTGTAGCGCACACCCTTCGCCGGTCCCGTCGAGCCGGAAGTGAAGAGGATCGCCGCATCGGCATCCGCTGCCGGGGTCGGCAGCTCGTCCCTGTGCGGTGTGCGGGAGAGCTCGGTGAGGCTCGTTTCGGTCTTGAACATCCGGGAGCGGACGGGCCCGAGCGGGCTGACGGAGATCCGCTTCCCCGGCCAGCCGAAGGCGCGTGCCAGGGTGAGTCCGGGCAGTTCGCCGATGATCCACTGCGGATCCGCCGAAGTGATCGCCCGGGTCATCCCCTTCGGACCGAGGCCGGCATCGGCGACGACGGCGACCGCACCGATCTTCAGGCACGCATAGAGCGCGGCGGTGAGATTGTTGCCGGGCGGGACGAGCATCGACACGCGATCCCCGGGCTTCACACCGAGGTCGAGCAGGCCGTTCGCGATCGACGTGGTGACGTGCCACAGGTGGTGCCACGTGATCTGCTGCGCCGGGTTCTGCGCGAAGTCCACCGAGGCGATCGCCTCGTCGTCACTGCGGGCATCAAGGATCGCCGTCACAGCGCGGATGGGTGATGCGGGGCCGGATTCCTGCGCCGAGGCGGCCGTGCTCGAGCGCTCGGACGGGGGCGGGGCCGCCTCGGTGGGAGTGTTCACGGTGTCCGGCGAATCGAACTGAGCGTTCAGCCAGTCGAGGACCACGCCGGAAACATCGTGGTCTTCGCTGACGAGGTGGGAGGCCTTTTCGAATCGGTGCACATCGGCCTGTGGCAGGCGCTGACGCAGATCCCGCAGATAGCGTTCGAGGAACACCGGATCCTTCGGGCCCCAGACGAGGAGTGCGGGCTTGTCGAAGGCCTCGATGTCCTTTCCGATGCGCTGGAGCTCGGGGTCCGAGGGATGGTTCGCATCGACGGGGATATCGGCGACGAAATTGCCGATCGCCCAGCGGTCCGCAGCCGTACGGTACGGGGCGCGGAACGCATCCTTGGTCTCGGCATCGAGATCGCCGAGGGACATGGTGACCTTGAGGAACCAGTCGGTGAGCACGGTGGCTGTCGGCAGCATGGGGCCGGTCAGAGTGGCGCGCAGCGGTGCGGGCACCGGGGCATCGTCGGGCTGGTGGACGGCCGTGTTGAGGCTGATCGCGGCGGACACGAGATCCGTGTTGCGGGCCGCCCAGCCGAGCGAGAGGACCCCGCCCCAGTCGTGACCGATCGTCACGATCGGGTGGGTGGCAGATCCGCTGTCGCCCACCTCGGCGAACAGGTCGGAGACCACGGCATCGAAATCAGCGATGCGATCGGCGATCCGACGCACCTCGGCGGACCTCGGGTCAGGCATCGCCGAATGGGGCAGCCGTTCGGAGAAGCCCATCTCGAGCTGGTCGGGGGCGATGAGCCGCCAGGCGCGACCGCCGGACTGGGCGGCGTCGACGGTGGCGCGGGCCAGCCGACGCCACAGATACGACCAGGTCGGGTTGCCGTGGAGGGCGACGATCGTGCCCGCCGGCTCCACACCGGCCGCGGTCAGGGCGGGCAGGGTATCGAGCACGTGGAACGCATGTGTCCCGTCGGAGGTTCTCGCCTCGACGATTCGGGACCAGGCGGGGTCCCACTCGGGCAGCTGCGGGGGAATCGTGGCCGGCCGTGCAGGAAATTTCATGAAGGTCTCTACCACTCGATCTCGGTCATTGCGGTGTTGAGGCCGGAGCCGACGCCCATACACAGGATGCGGTCGCCGGGTCTGAGGTTCTCGGCCTCACGGGACAGGGTGATGGGCAGGGAGGCGGGGCCGACGTTGCCCAGTTCCGGGTAGCTCACGGGGATCCGGTCGGGGTCGAGGTTCGCGGCCTTCGTGATCGAATTCGTGTGCACATCGGAGACCTGGTGCATGACGTAGCGGTCCATCTCCCGCCAGTCCCAACCGGTCTCGTGGGCTTCCTCCCACGCGGCGACGACGAGTTCCATTCCGCCGGAGAGCAGCCCCTTCGTATCGGTGAACATTCCATTGTGGTCGCCGACGCACAGTTCGTGGTGCTGGGTGGCCGCGCGGGTGATGCCGCCGAGGATGCGGTGGCCTTCCGGATGTCGGTCCGCGGGGCCGAGGACGGCGGCAGCGGCCCCGGATCCCAGTGTCAGGGAGGCGAATTCGTTGAGGTATTCCTCGCGGGTGATGTCGGGACGGTTGAGGCGGCGCAGCGTGGCCTCTTGGACGCGGGAGGCGTCTTCGCCGGCGACGATGAGCGCGTATTCGATCTGCCCGGCGTCGATCATGTTCGCGGCCAGGGTCATGCCGTTGACGAAGCCGAGGCAGGCGTTGGCGATGTCGAAGTTCATCGCCTGCGGGCCGAGGCCGATTCCGGCGTGGACACCGACGGCCACGGACGGTTCCAAGTGTTCACGGGTGACGGAGGTGTTGACCATCAGTCCGATGGCGTCGGGAGGGACCCCCGCCTCGGCGAGGGCCTTCTTTCCGGCTGCGACCGCACCATCGGCGAACTGGTGGGGCTCATCCCAGTTGCGGCGGGCGTACACGCCGGCGACGCGTTGGAGCAGACCCTGCGGCAGGTTGAGGGATGACAGCGTATCGGCGAGGCGCTCGTCGAATTCCTGCGAGGTCACTTCGTTCGGGGCCAGGGTCTCGGTCAGGCCGAGCAGGGCCACGTTCGAGTGCCGAAATGTTGCGTTGCCGTTCGCCAATTGAGGTACTCATCCCTTTTCGGGTCGTTCGTCGGTGTCGATATTGGCCGCAGGGGCGCGCGCGTGACGCGTCACGACGGGGGAATTCCGGACCTATCTTACCGCCCGGTTTCTGAGATGTCCCTCAGCGCGTGAACCAGGTGAAGCCGTCGTAGAGCAATCCTGTGGCGGCGAGCACGGCGATGGCCGCAAGAACGAGCGAGGTCACAGTGTGTGAGACCTTGTTCGTCTGGAAGCGCACGGCACGCGAATACGACATGGGGCGATCGGTGACGTTATGGCCGAACTGGGCGAAGATCCGCCAGTCCATGACGTCGATGAGCGACTTCGCGGCGAGGGTGAACACGATGATGCAGCCGATGCCCATGAACAGCAGGAACACGAAGCCGAAGAAGCCGAAGTCCTTGAAGAATGTCACAACCCGGTCGCCGATGGCCACGGCGAAGGCCGAGAAGCCGTCGCTGAAGGGCAGGGCATCGAACGAGTCCGTGATCGTGGACAGGCTGATGTTGTCGCGAACCGTCTGCACGGAGCCGATGTACATGAAGATCGAGGCGGCGAGGGCGACGAGCAGGTTGATGATCGAGATCGTCGCATTGTCCGGCCAGAAGTCCAGGTGCTTGATCGTATAGGTCGCCGAGAGAGCGACGCAGATGATGGCGCCCGTCAGCGCCCCGATGGTGGCCGGCAGCAGGAGATTGTTGAAGAAGACGAAGGCGACGACGGCGATGAGTGCCGCCCCGAGGATGTAGGTGAACACTGCGACGGTGTCGCCGTTGGCCGCGGTGGCAGCCCGCCGGTTCGCTTCGATCATCTGCCCGGAATGCTGGATGTTGGCGGCGAGTTCGTTCTTCTTCGCCCGCGGCGTCTCACCGTCCACGTCGTCATAGCCCTGGGCGCTGCTGGGAAGCACACGGGTCTCATCCTCGCTGCTCCACGGGCGCCCGGACTGGGTGTAGCCCGACTGGCCGTAGCCGGACTGGGTGTAGGGGTTCTGGCCGTAGCCGCCCTGAGCCTGCGGGTAGCCGCCCTGAGCGCCCGGCCCGACTGCGGGGTTCCGGGGCTGCCATCGCCCGATCTTCGCTCCGATGAAGTAGATGACGAAGACGACGAGAGCCGCGAGGACTCCGATGGAGATGCCGGCGCCGAGCTCGTTCATAAGGGTGACTTCCTGGGGATGGACAACGGTGGTCTTCCTTTCAGTCTATGGACTCATGTCGCTCAGAGCACGTTCTATGGCGCTTGGGCGCGCGGTTCGGAGCTGATTTGCTGGTCGATCCACCGTGTTCAGCGGGCCCAGAACCACGTGGATCGACCAGCAAATCGCCCGCAGCTGCCTGTTCGACGGTCCCGCGAGTCGAAAAGCGCGCATATCCGGGCTCGTCGAGGTCCGCGGGGGCAGAACACTGTACGTCCGAGGTCTCGTGGGCTGCCCAGGTACGTCCGAGGTCCGCGGGGGCGGAACCCGGTACGTTCGAGGTCTCGCGGTCTGCCCCGGTACTGTTCGATCCCGGCACCTGCGGTTCCTGGGTATGGTGGGGACAGGATCCGCCCACCGACGTCCGAAGGAGACACGCGATGAGCAACCCACAGGCTTTCACCTCCGAGGCACTGCCTCTTGATGAGCAGGTTGTGCTCGTCACCGGATCCGGGCGCGGCCTGGGTGCTGCGATCGCGAAGGCGTTCGCCCCGGAAGGCTCGGCGCTGGTCATCAACTACCGATACTCGGCCGAAGCCGCAGAAGAGCTCGCCGAGGCGGTCCGCGCTCGCGGTGGGCGTGCGGTGGCCATCGGGGCCGATGTCACCGACTCCCGCGCCGTCGACGCCATGTTCGAGGAGGCGGCCGCCGAGTTCGGGGCGCCCGTGTCGGCTGTGGTCAACAATGCACTCGTGGACTTCTCGTTCAACGGCGATGAGCGCCAACCGGCCGATGAGATCGACTATGCGGATTTCGCCGGTCAGTTCCGCGGCTCGGTCGAGGGCGCGCTCAACACGATCCAGGCCGCCATGCACGGTTTCCGTGAGCTCGGTTCCGGACGCGTCATCAACATCGGCACCAACCTGTTCCAGGACCCGGTCGTCCCCTATCACGATTACACCGCGGCCAAGGCGGCTCTGCTGTCGCTGACCAGGACCTTTGCGAAGGATCTCGGGCCAGCGGGGGTGCGGGTGAACATGGTCTCCGGCGGACTGCTGCGCACCACGGATGCCTCGTCGGCGACTCCGGAAGAGGTCTTCGACCAGATCGCCGCCTCCAGTGCGCTGCGACGGGTGACCACTCCGGAGGACTTCGCCTCGGCGGTGGTGTTCTTCGCCTCCCCGGCCTCCCGGGCGGTCACGGGCCAGAACCTCATCGTCGACAACGGCCGCGTCATGAGCTGAGAAAGCTCGCCAACCTCGTCATAGGGTGCATGCGACCGCCAACCGCGTCATGAACTGGCTTGTGACCGCCGACAGGCGCTGGGATTCCCAGGCGCTTGAATCGACGACCGCTCGACTCAGTGTCGACCGCTCAGAAGCGGTCGAGGAAGGCCAAGGCCCTTTCGTAGAGCAGTTCCGCGCTGTCCTCGCGGTAGTCCGGGGTCGTCGGGTCGCTGAACAGGTGGGAATCGCCGGGGTAGAGGAAGTATTCGGCCTGCGTGCCTGCCTTTGCCGCGGATTCCATCAGGGTCTCGATCGTGCCGGGGGTGCGCCAGGAGTCATCGACGGCGAAATGAGCCTGCACCGGCACCCCTGCCTGCCAGCGGGTCGGCTTCGGGAAGCCGCCGCCGTGGAAGAGCAGGACTCCTCGGGCCCTCGGATCGTTCTTGCCCATCTGCTGTGCCAGCGCCGCCCCCAGCGAGAATCCGCCGAAGACGAGGTCGTCGCCGAGGTCTTCGCATGCGTCCTTCACCCGATCCACGAGGGTCGAGAACCCGACCTCCTGGGCGTGGGCGACTCCCGGCTCTGCGGCGTCGAACGTCTTGCCCGCGTAGACGTCGGGTGTATGGACGGCATGGCCGGCCAGGGCGAAGCGTTCGGCGACGGCGTCCATTCCGGACGTCCGCCCCAGGGCTGAGTGGAGAAGAATGAGAGTGCTCATGAGAATTCCTTTCGAAGGGACATCGGGGTCGGCGCCGCAGCGGCCGGCCGGTGGGTCAGCGGCTGTGGCCGTGGGGGATGGTGAAGGTGTCGGCTCGGGCGGTGGCCCAGTCGTCGGCCCACTCCGTGGGAGCGTCGTCGAGGAGCTCGCCGGGCTTCAGCCAATCGTAGAGGCGAGCATACGACCAGGACTCGGAAGCCGAGATGTTGCGTCGCAGCATCGTCGGTTCGAGTTCGTCCGGCGCGGCGGCGCCCATCGACGCCATGAGGCGCACCGCCTCGGCGACGACTCCGTCGTGGTAGTTGCGCACACGATCGGCCTTGGTGGGCACGTCGATGGCGCGCGCTCGCCGCGGATCCTGAGTGGCGACGCCGACGGGGCATTTTCCGGTGTGACAGGCCTGGGCCTGGATGCAGCCGACGGCCATCATCATCGCCCGGGCGGAGTTCGTGAAGTCCGCACCCTGGATGAGGCGTTTGACGATGTCGGTGCCCGTGGCGACCTTGCCCGAGGCTCCGACCTTGATCTTCTTGCGCAGTCCCGCCCCGACGAGCGCATTGTGCACGATCGTCAGCCCCTGGGTCAGCGGCAGCCCCACATTGTCCTCGAACTCCAGCGGGGCCGCACCCGTGCCGCCTTCGGAGCCGTCGACGATGATGAAGTCCGGCAGGATGTTCGTCTCGACCATGGCCTTGACCATCGCGAGGAATTCCGTGCGCGAACCCACGCACAGTTTGAAGCCGGCGGGCTTGCCGCCGGAGAGCTCTCGCATTCTCCGGATGAACTCGAGCAGCTCGATCGGAGTCGAGAACACGGTGTGCCCGGGAGGGCTGATGCAGGTCTGACCGACGGGGATTCCGCGGATCTGTGAGATCTCCTCGGTGACCTTCGGCCCCGGCAGCACACCGCCGATGCCCGGCTTCGCGCCCTGGGAGAGTTTGAGCGAGGTCATCTTCACCTGCGGATCCTGCGCCTTCTCCGCGAAGACCTCCGGATCGAAGTGGCCGTCCGGGGTGCGGGCACCGAAGTAACCGGTGCCGAGCTCCCAGATGAGGTCACCGCCGTGTTCACGGTGATACGGCGAAATGGACCCTTCGCCGGTGTCGTGGGCGAATCCGCCCATCGCCGCGCCCTTGTTCAGGGCCCGGACGGCGTTGTTGCTGAGAGATCCGAAGCTCATCGCCGAGACGTTGAGCAGCGAGATGTCGTACGGCTGCGTGCATTCGTCGCCGCCGATGCGCACTCGCGGCGGCCTGGGCGGATTGGGGATCGGCATGTTCGAGTGCATGAGCGCCTCGTAGCCGGTGCGGTCGACATCGCGTTCGGTGCCGAATGCGTGCTCGGAGTGGGTGCCCTTGGCACGTTCGTAGATGGTGGTGCGGGTGTCGCGGCTGAAGGGGCGCCCGTCCCAGTTGCGTTCGATGAAGTACTGCTGGATCTCCGGCCGGATCGACTCCAGCAGGAACCGGGCGTGTCCGGCGATCGGATAGTTGCGCAGGATCGAATGCTTCTTCTGAGTGAGATCCCACGCGGCGAGTGCGCCGAGCCCGAGCGCCGATACGGCCGCCGCCACCCCAGCGATTCTGTTGCCCGCCGAGTCACCGCTGACCATCCGGACAATGGGGAATTGCCGTTTCATTGTGCCTCCTTGAACTGTCCCTGCTTCGAGCGTAGACCTGGACGGCACAGATTTCAGGAAAGGCAGCCCTGAGGAGGCGGCGAACCGTTGGGAAGCAGACTCAGAACAGGGTGGTGAGCAGCGCCCCGACCAGTTCGTCGACCTGCAGCGAGTAGGCGACGATGAGGGTGAATCCGGTGGCGATCCACGCGATCTCCTTGTCCTGAGCGAAGCCGCGCAGCGGACCCCGCCCACAACGCAGACCGCCCGCCAGAACGATGCCGAGATCGATGATCCACCAGATCCCCAACCCGCCGAGGCTGACCAGCTTGAGTGCGCCCGTGCGGTACCGGCCGGTATAGAACCGGTCGAGACCGAGGAAGCCCAGCAGCAGGGACAGCAGCCACGTGATGACGAAGGAGCGGTTACCGGATGCGTCCCTGTCACGATCGTCGAGCGGGGCGAGGGACTCGAGGAACGAGGCGGAGACAGCGGGGGAGGGAGCAGCAGGACTGTGTTCCACAGGGGACTCAAGCGACGCGGCAGGACGGTTCGCGGGAGCTTCGCTGGGTACGGGGATCTCGCTGGTCGCCGTCATCGCTGTGGTCTTCCATTCACTGCTCGTCGAACTTATGGTCTCAGCCTATGAAGCGGCGGGCCGCCTCGGCGATGGGGTTATCCTCCGCATCCGCGCAGCAGATCGACCGTGCGACCGTGCGGTCGGCCTCAGCGCCGCATCCGCGGTGTCCGGTCTCACACGGTCCGGAGCGTGGAATCGTTTGGGCCGAAGCTCGTCGCAGGCATAGCGTTGGGAGCATGAGCACAGGTGAGCCGAGTCCGACGAGCACTCGGCGCACCGTCGCAGCGGTCTTCCTCGCTGGAGTCTCGGTCTTCCTCGTCCTCTACGAGACCCAGGGCCTGCTGCCGGCGATCCGGGACGCCTACGGAATCGACGGCCCGACCGCGAGCCTGACCGTATCCGCGACGAACGTGGCCATGGCCTGCTTCCTCATCCCGTTCTCCATGCTCGCCCCGCGCATCGGCCACGCCCGGCAGATCGGTGCGGGAGTGATCGTCGCGGCGATCCTCGCGCTCGTCCTTCCCTTCACTCCGACCCCGGAGCTGCTCATCGCCGTCCGGTTCCTCCAGGGGTTGGCGATCGCCTCGGTGCCGGCCACGGCCATGGCCTACCTGTCCCTGCGGCTGCCGCCCGCCGCCCTGCCCGGAGCGATCGGCGTCTACATCGCCGGCAATACGATCGGCGGACTGTGTTCGAGGCTGCTCACCGGTCTGGCCTCCGAATTCCTCGGCTGGCACGGCGGGCTCGCGTTCACCGCGGTCGTGTCACTGGTCTTCGGCCTCATCGTCGTCTGGCTGCTGCGACACGATCTCTTCCCCACCTCCCGCAGCCGCGCCGTCCTCGACACGGATCCCGGCGTCCCCGAGCCGACGGACACGGATCCCACCATCGCCGAGGCGGCCGACCGTGACGCTGTCACCGCGGGCGACGACGTCGCTGACGCTTCCGCGGACGGCGATGACGGTGACACTCACCCTGCCGGCGACGATGGGGCTGGGAGTGCACAGCCGCCTCGGCGCGCGATTCCACTGGGCGGCGGACTGTGGCGGATCTACCTCACCGGATTCCTGTGCATGATCGTCTTCGGCGGATCATTCACGATGCTCGGCACCCGCCTGCAGCAGGACCCGTGGCACCTGAGCGAGGGCGCGGTCGCCCTGTTCTTCCTCATCTATCTCGTCGGCACCGTCGTCACCACGTATTACGGACGCCTGGCCACGAAGTATCCGCGGACCCGGATCACCCTGGCCGGAATGGTCATCGCGCTCGCCGGTGCGGGACTGACGCTCGTCGATTCGCTCGGGGTGATCATCCTCGGCATGTCGCTGCTCACCGCCGGATTCTTCCTCGGACACACGGGAGCCTCCGCGGCTGCCAGCGCCGCCCGTCCGGGAGTGGATTCGACCCGATCGGCGGCTATCTACCTCACGGTGTATTACCTCGGCACGAGCCTCGGCGCCTGGCTCTCGGCGGTACTCTTCGCCGACTTCGCCTGGCCCGGCGTCGTCGGCATGTGCGCGGCGTCCCTGATCGCGGTCTTGGTCTTGACGCTGACTGGAGCTCCGATAGGGTTCAGGAAACGCAACTGATCGGTCGTTCAGGGATTCCGGGCTGCCTTGCCTCGCCCGGGGCTCCGGCCGGTCGGTGCCACGCTGACGCCGGTCGCCACCCCGCCGGCACCGCCACCGAAAGGTCCGCCCATGTCCCAGACCCAGACCCAGACCACGCACTCCACCGTCGTCTACTCGATCACCGACGGCGTCGCCCACGTCGAGATCGACCGTGCCGACACACTCAATTCACTCACCCGAGAGGTCTTCGAAGACCTCGTCGAGGCGGGGCTGGCGCTCAAGGACGCGACCGAGGTCAAGGCCGTGGTCCTGTCCGGCCGCGGTCGTGCCTTCAGCGCGGGTCTCGACTTCACCGAACTCGCGCGGATCGCCGAGGCGGGGGCCGCGACCCGCTCGTCGGCTGAGGAAGCGGCTGCTGAGACTGCCGCCGTGGACGCCCCTGCTGCCGGTGAGTCGGGTGCGGCGGATTCCGTGGCCACCGTCGTCGATGTCGGAGAGCGACTCGGTTCGGCCAGGGCCCTGGCGCAGAAGGCCGTGCACGTGTGGTCACTGGTCGAGGTGCCGGTCATCGCAGCTCTGCGTGGGGCAGCGCTCGGCGGCGGACTGCAGATCGCCCTGGGAGCGGACATGCGCGTGGCGGGCCCCGATGCGAAGCTCTCGCTCATGGAACTCAACTGGGGAATCATCCCCGATATGTGCGGCACTCAGCTGCTGCCGCGACTCGTCGGACCGGCACAGGCGAAGAAGCTCATCGTCACCGCCGATACGATCGGTGCCGAAGAAGCGCTGCGCATCGGCCTCGTCGACGAGGTCGTCGAGGATTCCCTCGCTCGTGCTCTCGACCTGGCCGGGCAGATCGCCGGACAGTCTCGGTCGGCGCTGGTGTGGGCCAAACGCCTCGTCGACCTCTCGTACGACTCCGAGCTGAGCACCGGACTCGACGCCGAACAGGAAGCGCTCGCCGAGCTGCTGGGCACCGACGAACAGAAACAGGTCGTCGCTGCCCGCCTGGCTGCGATGAAGACCCGCGCGAAGGGCTGAGGTCGGTCTCGCGCGCATCGTGCTGCGCAGGCAGTGACCGGCGGTCCGAACTCAGGAACCGCGTTGGGAAGGGAACTCCGGTCGGACTGGATCGATGATCCGCTCGGAGGCGATCGCCTCGGCGACGGTGGAGAACTCGGTGAGCTCACGCAGCAGGACGAATGTCGGGCGCATGAGCTTCAGCCGTCCGGCTCCCTCATCAGTGAGGATTCCGGTCACTGAGCGCCACTCGCTCGTGTGGGCTTCCGTCGTCTGATGGTGAGCGGAGTCGAGCTCCGGGGCCGCGATCGTATAGAAATACGTGTCGAAGCGTTTGGGTCGACCCACGGGAGTCACCCAATTCGCCCAGGGCAGGAGACCGGCGGGATCGAGGACCGCGCCGGTCTCCTCCTCGACCTCGCGCACCGCGGTGGCGAGCAGGACGCGCCAGCCCTCGGCATCCTCGGCGATGGTCGATCGGGACCATGCGGAGGTGTGCACCTGCGGTTCGGGGACGGTGATGGTGGCAGCGGTCGTGGAATCGACGGGGTCGACGCGACCGCCGGGGAAGACGACGACACCGGCGGCGAAATCCATGGTCGACACGCGGTGCTGGACGAAGACCTCGAGTCCCTCGTCCCCGTCGCGGAGCATGAGCACGCTGACGGCGGGCCTGATCGGCACTGACTCGGGGTCGGCGATATCGGGACCGCGGCTCGCGCTGTCGGCCGTGTCCGCACGGTCGGAGCCCTCGGGGTTGATATCTCGAATCACGATCAGCACCTTCGCTCTCAGCAATTGATGTCATCTTCCAGTATGCCCGGACTCGAGCCGGCGACCGACAGCGGGGTGGGCCGCGTGCACGCGGGGTGAGCAGGATACGATGGGGACAATCTGACATCCTCCATCTGAGGCCGACAACCCGACCGATGACGAACAGGACGGGGCTGAACGGGCAAGTTATGAGCAGTTTCGGGATCTATCCGTTCTTCACGATCGACCAGGCCTGGCCGAACTGGCTGATCATCATCCTGCTGTTGATCGACTTGATCATCCGCATCATCGCGCTCGGATGGATTCCGCACAATCGCAGACCCTCGGTCGCGCTCGGCTGGCTGCTCGCGATCTTCCTCATCCCCTATGTGGGCATTGCGGCGTTCCTCCTTCTGGGATCGGCGAAGCTGCCGAAGCGGCGGCGGGACAAGCAGGCGAAGATGAACGACCTCTTCCGCGATCAGATCCGCCACCAGGCGATTCTCGGGCGGAAGGACCATATGCCCGAACCGCTGAGCACCGCCGCGCAGCTCAACTTCGACCTCGGGGCCCTGCCGATGGTCCACGGCAACTCCTTCGACCTCCACGTCGACAACCATGAGTGCATGAACGCGATGGCCGAGGCCGTCGACCGGGCCCAGAGGTACGTCCACTTCGAGTTCTACATCGTCGCCATCGATGACACGACGAGGCGGCTGCTCGAATCGCTGTTGGCCGCGCATCGGCGCGGGGTGAGCGTGCGGATCCTCATCGACCATGTGGGATCGCTGGGCTACCCGGGCTATTCGGACCTGGTGAAGCGGCTCGACTCATCGGGCATCAGCTGGCGCCGAGCCCTGCCGATCCGACCCTGGAAGGGCGAATATCAGCGGCCTGACCTGCGCAATCACCGCAAGATCATCGTCGTCGACGGCGAAGTCGCATTCACCGGTTCGCAGAACATCATCGACCGCACCTACAACAAGGCCCGCAACCGCCGGAAGGGCTTCCAATGGAAGGACCTGTCGGTGGAATGCCGCGGTCCGGTCGTCGAAGAGCTCGATGCTGTGTTCACCACCGATTGGTATTCGGAGACCGACGAGATCCTCGAGGAGCCCGACAGCTTCGAGCTCGAAGTCCCGGAATTCGGCGGCATCCAGGCTCAGGTCGTGCCGTCCGGCCCGGGCTTCGAAGACGAGAACAATCTGCGCCTGTTCAACCACCTCATCTACAACGCGAATCGCCGCGTCGTCGTCTGCTCACCGTACTTCGTGCCCGATGAGTCACTGCTGCACGCGCTGACCACAGAGGCCAGATCGGGTGTCGATGTGCGCCTCTACGTCGGTGAGACGAGCGACCACTGGCTGACCCACAAAGCTCAGCAGTCCTACTATGACGAACTGGTGCGGGCCGGGGTTCGGATCTTCATGTATCACGCCCCGACGGTGCTGCACTCGAAGTTCCTCATGATCGACGACGACGTCTCGATCATCGGCTCGTCGAATATGGACGAACGGTCCTTCGCGATGAACCTCGAGGTCACTCTCTTCATCGTCGACAAGGAATTCACGCAGCGCATGTACGACCTCGAAGCCGAACGCTACGCACCGAATTCCGTCGAACTCAATGTCGAGGAGTGGCAGGCGCGGCCGCTGCTGAAGAAGTACCTGGAGAACGTGGCCCGACTGACGAGCTCACTGCTGTAGACGCGGCAGACGGTCAGTCATCGTCGGCGACTCCCGCCGGTCCTTCGTCATCGAGGTGACGTTCGGGGTCGGCGATCGAGTCCTGTGCCTTCGGCGACGGCGCTTGCTCGTCCGCACCGTCCGCTGTCGTCGCCGCGGCCGAATCCTCGTCACCGTCGAATTCGGAGACGGGATCGTTCGTGGCAGCGGCGGCATTGACCCTGTCGGCCGCGGTCTGCACAGCATCGGCGACAGCAGGTGACTTCTCGCGGATCGACTGGTTGGCCTTCTCGACGGTGTCCTGGACGCGCGGGTCGGTCCACAGATCCTGAGCCTGAGCCTTCAGCCGTTCGTAGCTCTGGCGCCCGGTGCGTGATCCCAGAATGAATCCGACTCCGAGACCGGCCAGGAGAATCAATCTCTTCTTCATGGTCATGCTCCTCTTCGCAACTAGACGTCACCGTATTCGGCTCTGCTGTGCGGCACAGGTCCGGGCAACGATGTGGCAGCTGCACGGGAATTGTGCCCTCGGCCCCAGCTTATACCGTGTCGGGCCCGTGCGGGTATGGATTCGCGCAGTCCTCAGCGGGCATCGTCGATGCTCGGCTGCTGCTGCGTGATGCAGTGGATTCCGCCTCCGCGAGCATAGAGTTCGCGCGCATCGACGCCGACGACCTTCCGGCCCGGGTAGACGCGCTCGAGCACGGCGACCGCCTCGGCGTCCATCGGATCGTCGAAGGTGCATGCGATGACCCCGCCGTTGGTGACGAGATGATTGACATACGAGTAGTCGACCCAGCCCTCCTCGTCGCGCAGCACCTCGGGGGCGGGAATCGGCACGACCTCGAACGGGATGCCGTCGGCCGTGGTCTCAGCCGCGAACTGCTCCTTGAGTGCGCGACTGAATTCGAAGTCCGGGTGTTCGGGATTTCGCTGATCGTGGACGAGGACGACCCCGGGGCTGGGCATGGTGGCGACGATGTCGACATGTCCCCGAGTGCCGAAGGTCTGGTTGTCCCGGTGCAGTCCGCGGTCGAGCCAGATGACCTTCTTCGCCCCGATCGTGCGCGCGAACTCGGCCTCGACATCGGCTTCGGTCAGTTCCGGGTTGCGTCCGGGATCGAGCTGGACGCTGCGGGTCGCGAGCACCGTGCCCTTCCCGTCGACGTGGAATCCGCCGCCTTCGTTGCGCAGATCCGAGGACACCACGGGTGTTCCGGCGAGGTCCGCGACGAATTCCCCGATGTGCTCATCGTGATCCCAACTCGCCCACTCCTGGGCGCCCCAGCCGTTGAACACCCAGTCGACTGCGTGCAGCGCCCCCGCCTCGTCGACGACGAAGCTCGGCCCGATATCGCGCATCCACGCATCGTCGAGTTCGGCATTGACGAGCGTGATCGAATGCGCGATCCCCTCGCCGAGGTGGCGCTTGGCATGCTCGGTCTGTGCACTGGTCACGACGACCGTGACGGGGGTGAATTCACTGGTGGCGCGGGCAACAGCGGCCCAGGTGGCACGTGCGGCCTCCGCTTCGGGCTCCGTGTCGCCGAGGGCGTAGCCGGAGGATGGGAACGCCATCCAGACTCGATCCTGGGCGGCGGTCTCCGCCGGCATGTGCAACGTCATTGTTCGTCCCTTCGCTTGGCCTGTCACTGACCCCGAGTGTAGCCAGAATGTCGCCGAGGCGGTCGACGGATTTCGCAGGTCCGTCACGGCATCTGCGCACCGGCTGGCCAGGGGAGTCCACGTAGTCATCGGTGCCCGTGCCCGACGTCATCCGGGGCCGTGCCTGCCAGGGGAGTCCACGTAGTCATCTGGGACAGTCGGCGGTCACGAGAGTCCGTATAGTCTGGCAGGGAGTCATAGATCTGGCACCGGGCCGGACACGGGGCACTGGAGCTGGACACCGGACCGCCGGTCATGGAGTCAGTGTTCGATCGTGTGCGAAGGAGGCAGGAAGTGGAAGACCAGGATCTGCAGGAGATGTTCGGCAGGCGGGGGACGGGGCCTCTGGCCGGCACCATCGTGGCCGACTTCTCCCGAGTTCTCGCCGGACCCTACGCGACGATGATGCTTGCGGACCTCGGGGCCACGGTCATCAAGGTCGAGGGGAAGACCGGGGACGACACACGGCACTGGGCACCGCCTCGGCGAGGGGATGATGCGACGTATTTCCTCACGGCGAATCGGAACAAGCATTCGGTCGTCCTCGATTTCAAGGACGAAGACGACCTCGCCTTGGCCCAGCAGCTGGCCGCGCGGGCAGACGTGCTCGTGGAGAACTTCAAGGCCGGGGGACTGGCGAAGTACGGCCTTGACTTTGACACCGTCAGCTCCGGCAACCCGGGTATCGTCTACGCCTCGGTGACCGGTTTCGGGCGGGACAATCCGCAGCCGGGCTACGATCTGCTCATCCAGGGCCTGTCCGGGTTCATGTCCGTCACCGGCTCCGAGGAATCGGGTCCGGTCAAGGCCGGTGTCGCCGTCGTCGACGTGATCACGGGGCTGCACACGGCGGTCGGCATCCTCGGCGCGCTCGCCCACCGCAAGGACACCGGAATCGGCCAGCTCGTCGAGACGAACCTGCTGTCCTCGGCCCTGTCGGGGCTGGCGAACCAGACCTCGGCGTATGTGGCCGGTGGTGTGGTTCCGCAGGCTATGGGCAATAAGCATCCGAGCCTCTACCCGTACCAGCCGATGCCCACCGCTGAGGGGCAGATCATCATCGCGTGCGGCAATGACAAGCAGTTCGCCCGCCTCGCCGAGGTGCTCGGCCATCCCGAATGGGCTGCCGATGATCGCTTCGCGAACTTCGCCGACCGCAATGTCCACCGCGATGAGCTCGAGCCCGAACTCATCGCCGCGCTGAGTGAGAAGACGAACCAGGAATGGTTCGACATCCTTACCGAGGCTGGCTTGCCCTGTGCGCCGATCAACTCGATCGCCGAAGGCGTGGACCTGGCTTCGTCGCTGGGACTCGAACCCGTCGCCGAGGCGGGCGCAGGAGACCGCGTCATCCCCACCGTGGCCAACCCGATCCGGCTGTCCGAGACCCCGACCAGCTACGAATTGGCTCCGCCGACGCTCGGCGAGTCCACCGACGCGGTCAAAGCCTGGCTGCGAGCAGCCGAGTAGACCTGGCTGCGGGCAGCCGAGCAGGCCCGGCTGCGGGAGGCTGTGCGGACCTGGCTGAGGGAGGCTGAGCGGACCCGGCTGAGGGAGGCTGTGCGGACCTCGGCCGTACGTCGCGAAGCGGCAAGTCATCGCAGGCCCTGTGTCCGCGAATGATTCTGCTGACACCCGGGCAGGCGGTCCCACAGCTGAAGTACGCTAGTCACTGTGCGCTGTCACCGTGGGGATCTCCAGAGCGACCTGCCAGGCGTGGAACCCGCGGTGACGGCAGTCGTATTCCCAAGAGAATTCCGGAACCGAGATGGACAATGAGCCGACCGAGGTCACACCTCGGCGACGTTCGGCGGTGAAACGGACCCTGATGGTCATCGCTATGGCGATCACGGGTTTCCATATCTTCGCCAGCTTCCTGTGGATCGCCCCTGCTTCGACGATGCGGGAGGTGATTCCCGGTGACCTCCTCTCCAAGTACATGATCCCGATGTGGGGGCAGTCGTGGAGCGTGTTCGCCCCGGAGCCGATCAATGGCGACTACTACTTCGACGTGCGTGCGGTGATCACGACCGACAGCGGCGAGGAGATCACCCAATGGGTGCGAGCCACCGACGTCGAACTCGATCATTCCACCTACAAGCTGTTCCCACCGCGGTCGGCTGGACTGGGCATCGGTGTGGCCTCGGACATCAAGGGCTCCTGGGATGATCTGCCCGATGATCAGAAGGCCATCGTCAAGCTCGACTACTTCAAGGGCGACGATTCCGTCGACCGTTTGGAGACGAAGCTGGAGGAGTACGAGGACCCGGAGAACGCGATTCCTGAGTACCTGGAGAGTGAACACCTGGCCACGGCGTATGCGACGCAGGTGGCGAAGGCCATCTGGGGTGACGACGTCCAGCGCGTCCAATACCAAGCCGCCCGTCAGAATGTCGTGCCGTTCGCCGAACGCAACGACAAAGACGCGAAGCGTCCGAAGATCCAGCCCGTCCCCGTGGGGTGGCGCGCACTCGTCGTGGAGGATCATCAGTCCCAGGAGGAGTTCACGAAGTACTTCTGCGCCTCCGATGAAGTGAGGTGCATCGGTGAACAGTGACGATACGAACCGCAGGGACGGTGACGATCGCGACGCAGAGGTCACGGACCAGGGGTCCGGCACGGTCGCCTCGGCGACGGACTCTGCCGAACTCGAGAACGACAGGGCCGCCTCGGCGAAGGACTCTGCTCCTGAAATCGGGCTCGTCCCGGTGACGACCCTGGTGCGGACGAAGCTCGCGAGCGGGTGGAACTGGCTCGAAGAGATGCTCACCGGCCGGTATCACGCGACGTACGGGCTCGCGGTGACGCGGATCCTCATCGGATTCACCGGGCTCGGCCTCATCCTCACGAACTTCAGCGCTCGGCACTACGCGTTCGGGGTGGGCTCGGCCTGGAACGGGGAGATCGCCGAACCCAAGAGCGACTTCCCGACCATCTGGCTCTTCTCCCTCTTCCACCAGGCGGTGACGACCCCGCCGCTGTTCACTGCGATGATCATCGGACTCGCCCTGCTGGCCATCGTCATCATCCTCGGTTGGCGCACCCGGATCGTCCTGCCGGTCTACCTCGTGCTGTGGGTGAGCTTCATCGAGCTCAACGACGGTGCCGGCGATCAGGGTGACAATGCCTACCGGATGTTCATGATCGCGATGCTCTTCGCCGATACGACCCGCAGGTGGTCCCTCGACGCCCGACGACGGGCGCGGAATCCGGAGTTCCCGGACAACGACGGCGGTCAGTGGCGCTGGGCCCTCATCATGGCCAACAACTTAGCGATCGTGGTGCTCGCATTCCAGGTGTGCGCGATCTACATGTCCGGTGGGCTGTACAAGGCCGGCGGCTCGGCCTGGCAGCACGGTTTCGCCGTCTACAACCCGCTGCACACTCAGCAGTTCGGCACGTGGCCGGTCCTGTCCGATCTGATGACGGCGTGGGGGCCGATGGTCGTGGCGATCTCGTGGGGATCGATCCTCTTCCAGTGTGCCTTCCCATTCATGCTGTTCAACCGCTACACCCGTATCATCGCGCTGCTGGGCATCCTTTCCTTCCACTTGGGCATTGCGCTGCTCATGGGACTGCCGTGGTTCTCGCTGACGATGATCGCCGTCGATGCGATCTTCATCCGCGACCGCTCGTTCGCGAAGCTCAGCGCCTACCTGCGGCACTGGTGGGCGTCGTCGGCACCGCGGTCAGCCGCCGGGGCTGCTGAGAAGTCCGGTTCGACCGCTCGCGGTGCCGGGACGAAGGCCGGTTCGACTGGGTCCGCCCGGGCGAAGTCCGGCTCCGCTGGTCGCAGCGGTTCCAAGGGCAGTGGTTCCAAGGGCAGTGCCGCGAAGGCCGGAGCGAAGACCTCATCCGAGCAGCGCAGACAGTAGTCAGCCACAGCTGTCGGCGCTGCATCACATTCCGTGCACACCCCATCACATTCCGTACACACCGCATCACAGCTGGTGCAGACCAGCGTCACAAAAGGTGTGGTGCATCAGAACCGAATCTGATGCACCACACCTTTTGTGTTATTCAGCCGCCGGCGGCACGCTGCAGACGGAGCTGCGCAGGCACGCTGCCGGCCGCCGGCGAAACCGAAACAGCCCAGTCTGAGGTGAGTAGCCCATATTTGAACATGGGCTGCTCACCTCAGACTGGGCTGAACCCGGGTCGGGCAGTGAGCGGGCGACTTAGTACCCGCGCTGCGCAGCGACCCGGGCGACTCAGAACCCGAGCCGCGCCGCGGCCGGGCGCTCAGAACCCGCGCTGCGCGGCGAGCCGGGCGCCTCACCGCTTGGGGCGCAGCTCCAGGCCGGTCGACTCGGGGTCCTCGGGCAGGTCGACGACCACGGTGTCCCCGTCGACGATGTCGCCGGCCAGCAGGGCGCGGGCCAGCTTGTCGCCGATCTCGCGCTGGACCAGCCTGCGCAGCGGCCTGGCGCCGAACGCCGGATCGTATCCTTCGAGGGCCAACCAGTCTTCGGCTCCCTGAGTGACCTCGAGTGAGACACGACGATCCGAAAGCCTGCGTGACATCTGTTCGATCTGCAGATCGACGATCGACGCGAGCTCGGTCTGACTCAGCGCGTCGAAGAGCACGATGTCATCGAGGCGGTTGAGGAACTCGGGCTTGAACGTCGAATGCACGACATCGAGCACCTTGGACCTCTGCTCCTCGGTCGAGAGGTTCTTGTCGACGAGGAACTGCGAGCCGAGGTTCGAGGTCAGGATCAGGATGGTGTTCCTGAAATCGACCGTGCGTCCCTGGCCGTCGGTGAGCCGACCATCGTCGAGGACCTGCAGCAGGATGTCGAACACGGACGAGTGCGCCTTCTCCACTTCGTCGAGCAGGACGACGGAGTACGGGCGCCGGCGGACCGCCTCGGTGAGTTGGCCGCCTTCGTCGTATCCGACGTATCCCGGAGGGGCACCGACGAGGCGGGACACAGTGTGCTTCTCACCGTACTCGCTCATGTCGATCCTGATCAGGGCCTTCTCGTCGTCGAAGAGGAAGTCCGCCAGCGACTTCGCGAGCTCCGTCTTGCCGACGCCCGTGGGCCCGAGGAACAGGAAGGAACCGGTCGGACGATCCGGGTCGGCGACACCGGCACGCGACCGGCGGATGGCATCGGAGACCGCGGCGACGGCGTTCTTCTGCCCGATGAGACGCTGACCGAGGATGTTCTCCGCCCCGAGCAGCTTCTCAACCTCGCCCTGGACGAGGCGTCCGGCGGGGATGCCCGTCCACGAGGAGACCACCTCGGCGATGTCATTGCTCGAGACCTTGTCCGAGACCATCTGATCCGAATTCTGTCCCATTTCGGCCTGGGCTTCGGCGGCTTCGGCCTCGGCGATCTCCTGCTGCACGGCGGGGATCTCCCCGTAGAGCAGACGCGACGCGGTCTCGAGGTCGGTATCGCGCTGAGCCTTCTCCGCGGCCGAACGCAGTTCGTCGAGCTTCGTCTTCAGCTCGCCCACCCGGTTGAGGCCGGCACGCTGGGACTCCCACGTGGCCTCGAGGCCGCGCAGCTCCTCCTCCTTGTCGGCGAGATCGGCGCGCAGAGCGCTCAGACGTTCGATCGACGCGGAGTCGGTCTCCTTCGCCAGGGCCATGTCCTCCATCTTCAGGCGGTCCACGGCACGACGGAGCTCATCGATCTCGACCGGAGCCGAATCGATCTCCATCCGCAGGCGGGAAGCCGCCTCGTCGACGAGGTCGATGGCTTTGTCCGGCAGCTGTCGGCCGGTGATGTACCGGTTCGACATCGTCGCCGCCGCGACCAGGGCGCCGTCATTGATGGTGACCTTGTGGTGGGCCTCGTAGCGCTCCCTGAGCCCGCGCAGGATCGCGATCGTGTCCTCGACGCTGGGCTCACCGACGAACACCTGCTGGAACCGCCGCTCCAGGGCAGGATCCTTCTCGATGTTCTCGCGGTACTCGTCCAGGGTCGTGGCACCGATCATGCGCAGCTCACCGCGGGCGAGCATGGGCTTGAGCATATTGCCCGCGTCCATCGAGGAGTCCCCGCCGGAACCGGCACCGACGATCGTGTGGAGCTCGTCGATGAAGGTGATGATCCGCCCGTCGGCGTTCTTGATCTCCTCGAGCACGGCCTTGAACCGCTCCTCGAATTCGCCGCGGTACTTCGCACCGGCGACCATGGCGGAGAGGTCGAGGCTGATGAGGGTCTTGTCGCGCAGCGATTCGGGCACGTCCCCGGCTACGATCCGCTGGGCCAGGCCCTCGACGACGGAGGTCTTGCCGACGCCGGGGTCACCGATGAGGACGGGATTGTTCTTCGTCCTGCGGGAGAGCACCTGCACGACGCGGCGCACTTCCTTATCGCGGCCGATCACCGGGTCGAGCTTGCCTTCACGGGCGACGGCGGTGAGGTCGATTCCGTACTTCTCCAGCGACTGCATCGTCTCCTCGGGGTTCTCCGAGGTGACCTTCTTTCCGGCACGCAGCTCGGGCAGGGCCGCGAGCAGCGCGTCCCGGTTCGCCCCGTTCGAGCGCAGTGCCTCACCGGTGCCGTCCTTGCCGGCCGCGGCAGCCAGCAGCAGGTGCTCGGTCGAGACGAACTGGTCGCCGAGCGCCGTCATCTCCTCCTGTGCGAGGTTCATCATCTCGAGCCCGGCCCGGGACAGTCCCGGCTGGCTGACGGTGGAACCGCTGACGGTGGGGAACCCGCTGATCACGGATCCGATGGACCGCAGCACGGTCTGCGGGTCGGCACCGACCTTCGTCAGCAGGGTCGCAGCCAGCGAATCGGGCTGGCCGAGCAGGGCGACGACGAGGTGGGCCGGTTCGATCTGGTTGTTCTTCCGGGCGACGACGTCATTGACCGCAGTCTGCAGTGCCTCCCGGGATTTCGTTGTCATCTGTGCGTCCATGCGCATCTCCTTCATGAAGATCTGTGCTGATTTCAGCTCTCGAAAGGATCAACACCAACAAAGTTGAGTCTATTCCACTCAACCTTGGGTTTCGAGGAAGAATATCGCCGAGGCGGCCCGCCCGGACCCGTGTCCGGGACCGCCCAGCCCCGTTGCCCTGCCGACCCGGGACTGTGGTGCCGGACCCGTGTTCCGCGCTTACCGTGCGATGACCGATTGGAGGTCGAAGCGGTGGAGCACCCGATCGGCGATCTCGGGGTCGGTGCCGCGCTCACGCCGCGCCTTGAGCACCTCGGCGCGAGCGGACTGCATGGCCTTCTTCTGCACCTGCATCATCTGCTCCCGGTGTTCCTTGAACGCCGTCACCTGCTCCGAGCTCGCCTGCTCGTCGGTGGTTCCGCTGAGCTGGTCGTGAAGGACTTTGAATCTCGCGCGCAGCGGTTCGATGACCTCGTCGGGGAGGCTGTCATCGTTCTTGATCTCGCGCATCGCCGCCTTGTAGGCGCGCAGAGCGATGTCCCTCGTCGCCTGGTGCTCCTTCTCCGCTTCGTCGTCGATGCCGAGGACGCCGACGACGGTCGGGAAGCTCAGACCGGCCAGCACAAGAGTGACCAGCAGGACGACTGCGGCCGCGACGACGATATAGGACCGGCCGGGGAACGGGGCACCGGAACCCGTGGTGGCCGGGATCGACAGGGCCAGGGCGACCGTGGCCAGGCCGCGCATCCCGCCCCAGGTCATCAGGGTCGCATCGCGGACGCTCAGGGGCGCGGCGTCGGGATCCTCCCCACGTCTCCTGCGTTCGATGACGGTGCCCAGCAGCAGCCAGACGAAACGGACGGCGACGACGACAACGGCGATGAGCCCGCCGACGAGCAGCGCCCGCCCGAGGTCGGCGTGTTCGGATTCGACGATGAGGCGCAGATCGAGTCCGATGAGTCCGAAGGCGATTCCGGTGATGAGCATCTCGAGGACCTGCCACGTCGAATTCTGCGTCACCCGCTCCGCCGAGTTGCCTTCGACATCGCGGCGACGCACCTCGAGGGCCGCGACGACGACGGCGATGACTCCGCTGGCGTGGAAGTGCTCGGCCACGAGGTAGACGCCGAACGGCAGCACGAGCATGAGCGAGGACCGGGCGATCGTATGGTCGATCTTCTCCATCACCCACCAGGCGGCGAAGGACAGAACCAGGCCGACGATGATCGCCACGACTGCGGAGACGATGAAGGACACGGCCAGATCTGCGTAGTGCACCTCGGTGCCGGCGAGGACCGCGGCCATCGCGGTCTGGAAGATGACCAAGGAGGCGGCATCGTTGAACAGTCCCTCGCTCTGGAGGGTCGACATGATGCGGCGCGGGATCGACACGGTGCTGGCCACGGCCTCGACGGCGACGGGGTCGGGTGGGGCGAGCATGGCGCCGAGCGCGATGGCCGCGGCGATCGTGATTCCGGGGATGAGGAAGACCGCGGACCCGGCGACGGCGGCCACGGTGACCCCGACCAGGGCCACGGACATGCCGAGGATCGTGCGCCACCGAATCGCGAACAGCGCCCACGACGTCTTCTGTGCGGCGGCGAAGAGCAGGGGCGGCAGGAAGAGGGGGAGGACGAGCTCGGGGTCGATGGCCACCTCGGCGAAGGTGGGGATGAACGCGCCGGCGACGCCGATGAGGACCATGAGTGCCGGCCACGGAAGCCTGAGCTTCTGTCCCAGTCCGACCACCACCGAGGTGGCGGCACCGAATCCGATGATCATCAGCAGCGTGGTCATGCCAGTCCCTCCGAACCGCTCCCACCGGGACGGATGTGTCCGGAGGCGGGCGGAAAATGTTGGCGCAGATTCCGCGCCGGGTCCGGTGACCTTTGGCAGAATGAGGCTATGTCGGAATCAATTGTATTCGCGCCGCTCGACGACGGGGTCGCGTCCGTGACGATCAATCGGCCGTCCACGCGCAACGCGCTGTCGCTTGAAGTGATGGAATCCCTCATCGACACCCTCGCCGAGGTGGCCGACCGGACGGATGTGCGTGCAGTCATCCTCATCACCGCGGGTCATGTGTTCAGCTCCGGTCATGACCTCACCGAGATCCGCGGGGCGGATCATGAGTCCCAGCAGGCCACCTTCGATGTCTGTGCACGGCTGATGCAGCTCATTCAGCGCATCCCGCAGCCGGTCATCGCGCAGGTGCAGGGAGTGGCCACGGCAGCCGGCTGTCAGCTCGTGGCGACATGCGATCTGGCCGTCGCGGCCGAATCCGCACGGTTCGCGACCCCCGGGGTGAAGATCGGTCTGTTCTGTTCGACTCCGATGGTGGCGCTGTCGCGTGCGGTGCCGGCGAAGCAGGCGATGCGGATGCTGCTGACCGGTGATTTCGTGACCGCTGCGGACGCGCTGAAGTATGGTCTCGTCTCCGATGTCGTCGCCGATGCCGACCTGGAGTCCGCCACCTTGGACTTGGCGCTCAAGGTCGCGTCCGCCTCGTCGGCTACAGTTGCCCTAGGAAAGGCCGCGTTCTACGAACAGCGGGAACTGCCTGTGACCGATGCCTACGCGCGGATGTCCCAGGTGATGGCGGACAACGCTGTCGCGGCTGATGCACAGGAGGGGATCGACGCCTTCCTGACGAAGAGGGAACCGCAGTGGCAGCACCGCCGCTGAGGCGGTGGGTGTGACGATGAGAAGGGGACCGTCGTGGCGGTGATAGTGACCGGAGCCAGCGGCTTCATCGGTGGTGCCATTGCACGGGCGCTCGCCGAACGGGATGAGACGGTCTATGCCCTGTGTCGGAGAGACCCGGAGATTCCCGGGGTGAATTTCCAACATTGGGACATCTTGGAACCCGCTCCTGCGTCGGTGGCCTCGTTGGCCAAGAACGTGACAGCGGTCTTCCACTGTGCGGGGATCGCGTCGGTCAGCGCCGATGATGACGCCCTCTACAACGTGAAGGTGACGGGCACTCGCAATGTCCTCGATGCCTTCCCGCAGGCGCGCGTCGTCCACCTGTCATCGACGACGGTGTATTCGGAGACCGAACCCCATTCCGAGCTGTGGGAGGAAGCCGGGCCGAAGGATCCCAACGAATTCTCCGACGCGTACTCTCGCACTCATGCTCTCGCCGAGCAGCTCGTGGCGAGGATCCGTCCCGATGCTGCGATCCTGCGGCCCGCGGCGGTCTATGGTCCGGGGGAGACGATGCTGATGCCGTTCCTCGCGAGACTGTCGAAGAAGGGTGTGCTGCGTCTGCCCGGTGGCGGTCGGCAGAAACTCACCCTGACCCACGTCGACAATGTGGTGCGGGCCGCGCTCGCCTGCCTCGATGTGCCGTCGGCGGCGGGACCTTTCAATATCGGTGACCCGATGCCGTACCGGCTCAAAGACGCCGTGGTCACACACTTTGCGCGGATGGGCTATGACCAGGTCGTCATCGAGGGGGTCGCGAAGGACAAGGCGCTGGTGTCGGCGAAGCTCGGCCTGAAGATCAAGAGCATGTTCAAGCGCGGGAACCGGGCGAAGCTGTTCCTCGTCACGTACCTGCAGTCCGATCGGACTTATAACCTGACGCGGCAGCAGCGGGTGCTCGGGATCTCGACGACCCAGCATCTCATCCCCTCCCGGTTCCAGTAGGGTCCAGTTCCAGCAGGAGCCCTGGTTCCAGCAGGGTAGGCGGTCAGGGCTCACCTCGGCGTCGGGCGGCCCTGCCGCTCAGCGCTTCAGGCCGTGTTGGGCGGCGACGATCTTCGACATCAGCGACCTCGGTAGGACGCGCTTAAGCAGGAACGGCAGCGGGGCCCGGCTGCCGACGGCATAGAACTCCCGCGGCCTGGGCGCGACGATGGCATCGACGATCGTGGAAGCGACCTTCTCCGCCGGAATGCCGCCACGTTCATTGGCATCGAGATGCTCGAGCATCGTCGTGACGTCCGCCGTATAGGGCGACCCTTCGTCGAGGTATTTCGTCCGGCGCAGGCCGATGCCGGTGGCGATCGATCCCGGTTCGACGGTGCTCACCCACACCCCGAAGGGGGAGAGCTCCTGTCGGGCGGCCGTGGCGAAGGCGCGCAGAGCCGCCTTCGCCGCCGAATACGAGCTGCGGTGTGCCAGGGGGAAACTCGCGAGCATCGACCCGACCATGATGATGCGTCCCTGTCGACGATTCCGCATTCCGGGCAGCACGAGCTGGCTCAGCCGAACGGGTCCGAACACGTTCGTGCGGAACAGGCGTTCGATCGCCTCGGCCGGAAGCTCTTCGAAGGGACCTGACTGGCTCTCTCCGGCATTGTTGACGAGCACATCGATGTCATCGAGCACGCCCAGTTCATCCAGCTCTTCGGCCAGTGCCTCCGGGCCGCGCGGATCGGCCAGGTCGAGTCGCAGGTAGCGGACACTGGGGATGCGGTCGGCAGGTGTGAGGCGGTCGGGATTCCGACTGGTCGCCAGCACCATGCACCCCTTCGCGGCCAGCTTCTCGGCGACGGCTTTGCCGATTCCAGAGGTGCCCCCGGTGACGAGGACGGTGAGATCTGCCTGCGCGGTGCTCACGCTTCTCCTCTCGTTCCGCGTGCGGCCGTCCCGCGTCCGTCTGACTCGGCTGTCCCGTCAGATCCCGTCGATCCTTCACCGGCTGCGACCGCACGCCCGGCGCGCAGGCCTGAGAAGATGCACCCGCCGAGGAACGTTCCTTCGAGCGCGTTGTACCCGTGCATGCCGCCACCGCCGAAGCCCGTGACTTCGCCGGCAGCATAGAGACCGGGAATCGGTGTGCCGCCACCGGCACGGCGACCGCCCGCACGTGCATCGCCCGCAGGCGCGTCGCTGCCACGCGAATCACTCGCACCGTCCGCGTCGCCGGCGGAGCCTCGGCCCGCAATGACCTGCCCGTCGAGGTTCGTCTCCAGCCCGCCGAGTGTCTTGCGTGAGAGCAGGCTCAGCCGCACCGCGATGAGCGGCCCGTGGTCCGGGTCGAGGATCTTGTGTGGTTTCACGGCCCGCACGATCTTATCGCCGAGGTAGGCCCGCGCATTGTGGATCGCTTGGACCTGCGCGTCCTTCGAATAGGCGTGCTCGGTCTGCCGGTCCCGCTGAACGATCTGTTCGACCAGCCGGTCGTGGTCGATGACAGGTCCGCGGGAGCGTTCGTTCATCCCCGTCACGAGTTCTTCGGATGAATCGGCTACAACGAAATCCGAACCGTACTTCTTGAATGCTTCGATCGGTCCCGGAGCATCCGAGGACCGCACGCGGTCGAGGGTGATCCGGATGTCCTTCTCCGTGAGGTCCGGGTTCTGTTCCGAACCCGAGAGCGCGAACTCCTTGCGGATGATCGACTCGTTGAGCACGAACCACGAATAGTCGTGCCCGGTGTCCAGAATCGTCTTCATCGTCCGGTTCGTGTCGAAACCCGGATAGTTCGGCGCCGGGAAGCGGTTGCCCTCGGCATCGAACCACATCGACGACGGCCCCGGAATGATGCGGATCCCATGCCCCGGCCAGATCGGATTCCAGTTCTCGATGCCCTCCGTATACGCCCAGATACGGTCCCGGTTGATGAGGCTCGCCCCCGCATCCTCGGCGACCTGCAGCATCCGTCCGTCCACATGGGCGGGTACACCGGCGAGCATCGTATCCGGGAACTCGCCGAGGCGGTCGACCGGCCAATACTTCTCCATGAGGTCGAAATTGTGTCCGATCCCGCCGGTGGTGACGATGACGGCGGGTGCGCGGTGCTCGAAGTCGGCGACTTCGTCGCAGTTCGACTCCACCCCACGCGCCGTGGGGGAGGGCGCGAGCACGCGCCCTCGGACGCCGACGACGGCACCGCCTTCGGTGATGAGTTCGTCCACGCAGTGACGGAAGCCGAACTCAACGAGGCCGGCATCCTCGGCGGCTTCGACGGGCTCGCGGAAGACCCGGACCACCTCGGGGCCGGTGCCCCAGGTGAGGTGGAAACGGGGCACGGAATTGCCGTGTTCGCCCGCCCCGGACCCTCCCCGTTCGGCCCAGCCGACGATCGGGGTCAGGCGCAGGCCCAGGTCACGCAGGTACCGACGTTTCTCCCCGGCGGCGAACTCGAGGTAGGCCTCGGCCCATTTCCTCGGCCAGTGATCATCCTCCCGGTCGAAGCCGGCCGAGGTGGCCCAGTCGCTTCGTGCGAGTTCGAGCGAATCGTGGATGCGCAGCCGCCGCTGTTCGGGGGAGTCGATGAGGAAGAGTCCGCCGAGGGACCAGAACGCCTGTCCGCCGAGGTTGGCCCGGTTCTCCTGGTCGAGGATGAGCACGCGCTTGCCGGCCAGAGTGAGCTCATGAGCGGCGACGAGTCCGGCGAGTCCGGCACCGACGATGATCGCATCGGGCGATGTGCGGCTGTCTGGGCCTGTGCTGCCGAAAGAACTCATCGTCGACTCCTCTGTCGCTTACTTGCCAGTAGGAATCAGTATCGCAGACTCTCCCGGTGAGGGAGGCAATCAGCCGCCCAGCGTGGATTCCAGCCAGTCGGCGGCGGCGGTGAAGGACTCGTCGGACGTCGTCGGATCGATCGGCACCACGGCACCATCGGAGCTCGGGTAGCTGCCGAGGAAGTGCAGTTTGAGCGCCGCCCGATGCACGCCCTGCAGAGCCTCGGCCATCCGGGCCTCATGGATGTGTCCGAGCAGGTCGATCGAGAACTGATAGAGACCCAGTCCGTCGCCGGTCGGTCGAGATTCGATGCGGGACATATTGACCCCGCGGCTGGAGAACTGTTCGAGCAGTTCGAGCAGTGAACCCGCTCGGTCCGAACGCAGGGCCGCGACGATGGTCGTCTTGTCCGCGCCGGTCGGTGTGGGCAGCGGACCCGGTCGGGTGACGACGACGAAGCGGGTCACAGCATCCTGGCGGTCGCCGATGTCCTCGGCGACGACGTCGAGTCCGTAACGCTGCGCGGCCAGGGCCGGGCAGACTGCGGCCACATGGTCACCGGCGTCATTGGCCAGATCCCGGGCGGCCGCAGCGGTCGAGGAGGTCGGCAGGTAGACGGCTTCGGGGAAGTTCTCGTTCATGAACGCCCGCACCTGTGCCTCACCGTGCGGATGGGAGCCGAATGTGGTGATCTCCTCCCTCGTCGTCCCGGGCTTCACCGCGAGGACGAAGCGGACGGGCACGACCACCTCGGCGATGATCTGGAGACGTCCGTGTTCGGTCAGAGCATCGATCGTGGCCGGGACTCCGCCTTCGAGGGAGTTCTCGATCGGCACGACGGCGGCATCGCAGTCGCCCTCGAGCACCGAGTCGAGTGCGGCGGCGGCATTGCGCATCGGGTGCGTGGATGCGCCGTCGCGTAGGTTCCGGGAGTCGAGGAAGCTGAGCAGGGCCGCCTCGGTGAAGGTGGCCTCGGGGCCGAGATAGGCGAAACGGTTCAGACTCACTTGCCGGTCTCCTTCTTCGCGCGCACGCGGCGGACGAGGATTGCGCGGGCGACGTCGCGGTATTGGGCGGCGCGGTGCAGCTGCGCCTTGAGGTCGCGGCCGGTGACCCGGTGGTGGAGGTCGCATTCGACCTCGGCCACGCGCAGTCCGGCGTTGACGACGTCGATGGTCATGGCCGCCTCGACACCCCATCCGGCGGCGAAGGGCAGGGCCGCGTCGAAGGCCTCCCGTGACAGACAGCGCATTCCCGACAGGGGCTGGGTGGCCTCGAATCCGGAGAGTTCGGCGATGCCCTTCTTCGCCAATCCCACCACGAAGCCGAAGCCCCCGCCCTTGCGTTTCTGAGCAGGCAGGATCGCGATCGTCATGTCCGCCTCGCCTGCCAGTACGGGAGCGGCCAGGGGAGCGGTGTTCACGGCGGAGTCCTCAAGGTCGCCGTCGATGAACAGCAGCGCCCGGTGGTGCGGTTCTACGCCCGGGTCGGCGTCGGAGATCTCCCGATTGCGCAGAGCGAACGCCCCGGTCATCATGGCCGCTGCCTTGCCCTTGTTCTTCGGGTGGGTGATCACCTCGGCGCCGGCCCGACGAGCGAGGGTTCCCGTGTCATCGTGCGACCCATCGTCGACGACGAGGACCATGTCGACGCCGGGGATCTGCTTGGCCGCGATCACGGTGGCAGCGATCCGGTCGGCTTCGTTCATCGCGGGGATGACGGCGGCGACCGCCTCGGGGGCAGGGTGCGGCTGTGCGCTCATGGGGGTTCTCCTGTCCGTCACCGGCACCGAGGCGGGGCCGGGCACCGACGATTCCGTGCCCAACCCCGCCGGCGGGGCGGCGGATGTCAGTGGATGGTCAGCTGGCGGGACACGATGCCCGAGCGGACGCGGCGGGCCTCGGTGCTCATCGGCTCGGTCGTGTTCAGCGCTTCGTCCATGCGCTTGCCGAACGCGGCGATGGGCTCCTCGACGTCGTCGACCTGAGTGCCGAACTCGAGCTCCCAGGCGGGGACGATGATCCCGTGTGCGCGGAAGTAGCCGAGGAAGGTGCCGATGCCGCCGAGGTCGTTGGCGTTCTCGGCCTGCAGGCGGGCCATCGCGTCGACGATGCGGTCCTCACCTTCGGAACGGGCCCAGCGCACGTACGTGCGGCCCGACATCTCGGTCCAGTAGGCGGAGTCGACGGAGGCGAGCTTCTCGGTCGGGGCCACGGAGTCGTTGGCCTGCTGGAGGGCGGCGCCGACCTCGGGGTCGTTCTCGGCCTCGGGCAGGGCCCAGTAGTCGAAGTTCTCGAGCACGCGGACCTCGAACGGGTGCGAAGTGTCGAGGATGTCCTGCAGACGCGGACCCTCACCGGGTTCGGTCGTCGCTTCGATCGACGTGCCGGGTTCGGCGTCGACGGCGGCGAGTATGCCGCGGGCGACATCGCGGGAGGCGTCGGTCGAGGACACGGGCACCTGCATTCCGGCCATGATCTCACCGTCGTCGCGGCGCCAGGCCTGCCACGCGGCGGGCAGCAGGGACGCAATGGTCACCTCGTGGCCGCCGTACTCCTCATTCAGCTTCGCGGTCGCGGTGGCCGCGGGCACGAGTTCGCGCAGGCAGATGAGGTCGGCCTCGAACGGCAGGTCCGCGAACGGACGTGCGACGAATGCCGTGGCCTGCGCCCTGGCGAGGCGTTTGGCGATGAGTTCTTCCTTGGAGCGCTTCGACTTCTTTCCCATGGGACGCAAGTCTAGTCGGTGCAGCGGATGCCGGGCCGACGGGTCCGCGGGCGTGTGGATGGGTGTGGGGTTCGGGGGTGCGGATGAGAGGGACTCGGGGCTGACGGGCGTCACGCGGCGGGAGCCGGATGCTTCCCGCGACTACATCGGTGGCATCATGGGGTCGTGTCTGAAATGCGCCCCTCATTCGTCGAACGTGATGCCTTCCGCACTGCTTTGTCGAACGCCTTTGCCGATGGACGCATCGACGATGAGGAGTTCGAGCGTCGCTCCACTCTCATCGAGACCGGCAGTCGCGCCTCGGATCTGCAGAAGGCGCTCGAGGATCTTCCCCGACCCGAGGTCGAATTTCCCGACCACCCTCACCCGCGCCGAGGCGATCAGACGTCAGCGGCGGAAGGGACAGAAGGACTCCCCGAAACTCAACCGGCGACTGCTGCTGGCAGGAGGCGCTGCGGCCCTCGGATTCGTCGTCGCCGGCGGACTCGGCGAACTCTTCGGCGGGGGCCGAGCCGATGCGGAGTCCGCGGATCCGGCGGAGCCCGCAGCCGATTTCATCGACGACCCCGCTGCCCTCGAAGCCGTGCTCAAGAACATCGAGGACAAGGGGTACACCCATTTCACACAGGTATCCATCGGCCCGGATGTGTTCGAAGCCAGGGCCCGCAGCCTGAAGACCTCGAGCGGGGTCGACAGCCTCACCGACTACGGGGAAGGGGACCTCAGGATCGCCGATGCCGGTCATCTCTCGAAGGACACCGACCTCTTCACGCTCGACGAGTTCGCTGTCGACCTCATCCCGGCGATGTCGCAGGCGGCGCAGAAGGAGCTCGGCGGTCCGACGATCGGCAGGGTCGAGCTGAGCGTCGAGCGCGGACCGCGCGGGCAGGACGGGGGCGGCGAACCGGTTGTGGAGCCGGTGATCACCGTGACCGTCGAAGGCGGCGAATACGGCAGGAACGGGGGCTACCTGCGCTGGACCGGCGACGGGCAGGAACTCATCTCGATCTATCGGTCGGACGAAGGCTGAAGGGGGCTGAGAGACACAGATGAATGAGCTGAGGAAGAAGCACGACTGGCGCCCTTCCCGCGACGAACGCGCACCCTATCTCTCCGCGCTCAACCAAGCGCTCGCCGACGAACGACTCACGACAGCGGAACACGAGACCAGGATCGCCCGCGCCGAGGAGGCGACCAGTTTCGATGACCTCGACAGCCTCGTCGCCGACCTCCCCTTCGAATGGCATGACGCGGAACTCGACAGAGTGCAGAAGACCGACCGTCGCCGGTTCATCCTCGGCGGGGCCGCCCTGCTCGGAATCGCCGCCGCGTCCTGGGCCGGTACCCGGACGTGGGTGAAGGGCAACGACGACGCCGCGGCGGCCGGACGATCAGACTCCGGTGCTGGAGACGCGCCTTCGCCGGAGACAGCTGACGGGAGGTCCGTTCCCACCGATCTGGTGCAGGTGGAGAACTGGCAGAAGGACACGGTGTCGACCGCGCTCGACCATGCGAGCGGGATGGGGCTGACGATGATCCGACGAATCGAGGGCGGGGGCGATGACTTCGCCGTCAAAGGGTCGGATGAGAATGACGAGTGGATGACCGTCAGATTCCGCAGGGACAACCGTCCGACGGTCGAAACCGATGAGAATCAGAGTCCGTCGGACAGATGGCTCGACCCCGACGAGTTCCCTGATGTCGATGTGGCCGCGCTGCATGACGAAGTGAGATCCGAACTCAGCAGGAACACGCAGGCGCACCGTCTCGATATCGGCTATGACCTCACCGCCGATGAGTGGCTGGTGACGATCTGGGACGGACCGAACACTTTCGCCTGGACGCTCGACGGACTCACCCGCGTCTAACTCTGCCGCCCCACAGGAATGAAGTACCGGGTGGTGTTCGACTCGTCCATCCGCACCTGCAGCTTGTCGCCCGGATGAGGGAAGGCGGAGCGCTCCGGATTGTCGGGAGTCAGCCCGAGCGTCTCCAGACGGATGATTCCGTGGCGACCCACCTCGTCGGCGGCGAGGACATAGGAGTGGTTGAGTTCGCGGATCGTGACCTCGATGGCCGGATCGGTCGATTCGTCCGCCGCGTTGAAGACTCGGGGCTGAGCGGAATTGCCCATGCCCAGGTAAGCGCCGACATCGTCGGCGATGAAGCCGGCCACGGAATCGGCCTGCGCCATGAGGCCCGCGAGGATCACAGACAGCCGTTCCTGCTGGGCATCGGATTTCAGGGCCTGGCCCGGTTTGAACAGGTGCTCCTCGGCCAGGACACACCACGCATCCTGCATGATCGTGCGCAGCTGGAGTTCGACGAGGACGGAGGGCTCGGAGTCGAAGGGAACCTCGACGATGAGGTGGCGGCCACGGTACCCGGAAGGCTTCGGGGTCGCGGAGTAGTCGCGCACCTCGGCGATGGAGAGGTTCGCGTCGTCGCCCGCCTCGGTGAGCAGATCCCACAGGGCCGACTGCTCGCGTTCGGTGCGGCATATGACGCGGGCGCCGACGACGTCGACGACCTGGTTCTCGACCTCGACGGATTCGTGGATCTCGTCGTTCGCATCGGCGAGCTTGCGCCGCAGCTTCTCGCCCGTGCGCAGTCGGTCCTTGATCCGACCGTCGGCGACGCGGACCCGGTCGCCGGAGAGCAGGGCCGATGCGGCGCAGGCGGACTCGACCCAGTCGTTGACCGTCTCGAGGGCGGCCCTCCACGTGGACTCGCGCCGGTCGTAGGCTTCATCGACCAATTCGCGGACAGTTGCTGACATCCTCGTCACCTTCCTAGCTCCTGATTCAACTTCACCAGAAGACGCCGAGGATGTCTATGGCTTGGCCGCTAATGTTGCCGCGCCGGTGCCAAAGGGTGAGACGAGTGAGTCAGACGTCGTAGTCGACGATGACGGGGGCGTGGTCGGACGCTCCCTTTCCCTTGCGCTCTTCGCGGTCGATCTCGCCGGCTGTCGCCGTGTGAGCCAGTGCCTGTGAGGCGAGCTGGAAGTCGATGCGCATGCCCTGCCTCTTCGGGAACCGCAGCTTCTGGTAGTCCCAGAACGTATAGACGCCGGGTCCGGGCGTGAACTGGCGGGTGACCTCGGTCAGGCCGGCGCTGAGGAGGTCCTCGAAGGCGGCGCGTTCGGCATCCGAGACGTGTGTGGCGCCGTCGAACTCGGCCATATCCCAGACGTCCTCGTCGAGCGGGGCGACGTTGAAGTCACCGCAGAGGACGAGTTTCTTCTCCGGCTCGGCGCTCAGCTGCGCGGTGATATCGGCCGTCAGAGCCTTGTACCAGTCCAGCTTGTAGCTGTAGTGCGGGTGATCCAGTTCGCGGCCGTTGGGCACATAGAGCGAATAGACGCGCACATCGTTGCAGGTCACCGACAGGGCCCGGGCTTCGACGACGGGTTCTTCCGAGCCGAAGGCAGGGATGTCCTTGAAACCGATCCCGGTGTCGGCCAGTCCGATGCGCGAGGCGATGGCCACGCCGTTCCACTGATTGAGGCCGTGATAGCTGACCTCGTAGCCGCGCTCGGTGAACAGCTCCTCGGGGAACTGCGAGTCCTTGCACTTGAGTTCCTGGATGGCCAGGACATCGACATCCGAACGATCCAGCCAGGCCCCGATGCGGTCGTGGCGGGCGCGGATCGAGTTCACATTCCACGTAGCGATTCTCACTCTCCCACCCTAAGCCGTCCGCGCCGGAGGTGAAAACGCCGCGGCGGGCGAAGTTGCCTCGTGGGCTGTGCCGGCGATCGCCTGGCCCCTGTGCAGAATCGACCGGTGCGGGATCGATAAGCTGGGACCATGCCTGAAGCTCCCAACGAACACCTCGGCCACGACGGGGCTGCCTGCCCTGACTCCTACTATGTGCGCCTGTCCGAGGACCGCCTCATCTCGACCCTGCACAGCCAGGGTGCCTGGCAGCCCGGCGAACAGCACCTGGCCCCGGCCTCCGGCATCGTGCTCGCAGAGATCGAACGTCGGCTGCCCAGTGACAAGCTGATCTCCCGGGTGACCTTCGACGTCCTCGGCGTCATCCACTCCGGTGAGTTCACCATCGACGTCAACGTCGTCCGCCCCGGCCGCACCATCGAACTCGTCGAAGCGCATATGCGCCACGGTGAGCGCACCAGCGTGACCGCGCGAGTCTGGCGACTGCAGGCCTCGGACACAGAAGAGGTCGCCGGCGACGAATGGTCGGCGCTGCCGCCCGTGTCCGAGGTGCCCGAGATTCCGTTCACCAACCGTTGGGGAGGCGGCTACATCGCTTCACTCGAAGGCCGTCAGGCAGCGGACGCCCATCCCGGCTGCGCGCAGTCCTGGCTGCGCAGCCCCTACCCTCTGGTCGACGGTGAGATCGACCCGCCGACCGCGGCCTTCGTCAAATTCGTCGACACCGCCAACGGTCTGGCCGTCCGCGCGGACCCGAAGACGACCTTCTTCCCGAACGTCGACCTCTCCATCCACCTCACCCGCCTTCCCGTTTCCGGCTGGATCGGCTTCGACACCAAGGTCGCCTTCGGGCCGACCGGCTTGGGCCAGACGACGAGCGTGCTCAGTGACGCCGGCGGTCCCGTCGGCACCGCGGTGCAGTCCCTGACCGTGCGCAGGGGCCGCGGAGCAGTATGAGCCGGCGGCCGCGTGCCCTCATCACCGGGGCGAGCTCCGGGCTGGGGCGCGGCTATGCCCGCACACTGGCCGCTGAGGGCTACGACCTCGTCTTGGTCGCCCGGCAGGAAGCCCGGCTGAGGGAGCTGGCCGAGCAGCTGAGGGCCACTCAGAACATCCTCGCCGAGGTGGCCGTGGCCGATCTGTCGACCCGTGACGGCATCGACGCCGTCGTCGAGATCATCGCGGAGCAGCGGATCGATGTGCTCATCAACAACGCCGGCTATGGTCTGCGGGAGACCCTGCTGAGCTCCGATATCGCCGAACTCAACGATCAGGATCAGGTGCTCACCGGGGCAGTGAGGGAGCTGTCGCTGGCTGCGGCCAGGCGCATGCGGGCCCGCGGCCGCGGTGGCATCGTCAATGTCTCCTCGCTGGCGGCAATGACGACGATGGGGCAGTATGCAGCCTCGAAGGCCTCGACGCTGGTGTTCACCGAGGCACTCGCCGGCGAGCTCAGGGACGAGCCGGTGACGGTCACGGCAGTTCTGCCCGGTTTCATCCGGACGGAATTCCACAGCCGCCTCGGCGTGGAGCGTCCCGGGCCCGGTCTGATCTGGCTCAGCGCTGATCAGGTGGTGCGGGAGTCGCTGCGTGATGCGCGTGCGGGAAAGATCGTCTCGGTGCCGGGGTGGGGCTACCGCGTGGCCGCACTCGTGGCCCCCGCAGTGCCGCGTCCGCTCATGCGCTGGGGGTCGAACGGATTCTCCTTCGCCCGCACCCGCGAGAAGTGACCTATATGCAATTTCCCGCAAGCACTGCTCAATCGGGTTGAGGATTGAACTACCGGAGTCTGAGCCTGTGACCAGGGGTTTTATTCTGTTCACTTCTGTGCTATGAGTCTTGACAGGATTCAAGACAGTAGGTGAGATTCTTTACAAGCGACACGAAAGTGTGGTCAAATTATGATGTTCGCCCGGTGGGGATCGGGCGGACATAACGGACGTATGGGGATGCGTCCGGGTACTCGAGGGGAGTGCTGCGAGGACCCCGGGATGTCGCGATTACGCGCCCCGGGGTTCTTGTCATTCACAGCAGTTCTTCGCGGCTTCTGTCCGACGTCAGGTCACCATCGGACACCGTCGCCCGAATCTGGGTCGCGAACGGACATTTCTGACGTCGGAAAGTATCCGATGGTGACCTGCATTCGGGCCGCTACTGGATGTTGACGGTGCGCTGGCGGCGCGAACGGGTGCGGGCGATGGCGATCTCGAGCGCCACCGCGCTCAGCGGGGCACCGAGTGCCAGAGACGCATTGCCGGCGGCGCGCTGCGCGGTATCGGCGATGATCGCATCGATGTCGGCGCGCTCATCGGCAGCGACGTGGATGAGCAGCTCCGGGCGGCGTGCGGTGCCGCGCAGAATCACCTGGGCATCGGAGACACCGTCGGCGGATTCGAGGTCGGCGGCGACCGCCTCGGCGATGACTTCGGCATTGACCGTGGTCAGGCCCGTCCTGGAGTCGGCCTGCATCCGGAACGGTTTTGCGAAGTCCTTCCGCGGGACCTGCGCACTCAGCCAGCGGAGTCCGATGACGGCGAGGATGAGTGCTGCGATCACCGCGATGAGCGCCGAATAGGGCAGCGCAAGCACCGAGGCGACCGGACCGAGATCGGCTCCCGCCTCCAGAGCAGGATCGATCGACGCGGTGAGACCGAAGCCGATGGCGAGCACTGCGAGCCCGAGAGCCATGGCGATGAGGCCGAGGATGATCAGCCCCGTGCGGTTCGCGGCGGCGGCCGTGCGTCTCATGACTGGCTCCTTCTGGCTTGGACCTTCACCGCAGGGGTGCGGTCGAACGAGATCGCGGCGAAGCGGTCCTTCACAGCGGCTTCGACCTCGGCGCGGATCGGCTCAGAGTCGCGGATCGGGGTCGAGAACGTCACGATCGTCGACTTCGCATTCGACGATGCCTTGACCCCGCTGACACCATCGACTCCGTCGGCGGCAGCCGCTGCGATCTGCGACAGCGCCGAGGTGGGCATGGCCACCTCGAAGTCATCGATGTGGTCGGAGCCGTCGGCACTCACACCCAGGATCCGGCGAGCTCCGGGGGAGAGGCCGAGGATGAGGGCGACGAGTCCGAGCAGAGCCAGGACCACCCCGACGGCGATGACCAGGGCGGAGTTCCAATGCAGTCCCCCTGCCGCCTCGGCGGTGGAGGTGCCGGTCAGTGGAGCAGCGGCGGATCCGGTGGCGACGAGAGCGGCGATGCCGGCCCAGCCGAGCCCCACGGCCAGAGCCAGCAGCACGATCGCTGAGAGCGTGGCCGGTCCGATGCGAGCGGGCCGCTTGCGCAGCAGGCGTGTGCTCATTGCAGGCGATTCCTTCCTCGATTCGCACCGGAGGAATCCGGAGCGAGCCACCGCACGCTGATGTCGACCTGGCGGACGGTGACTCCGGTGAGACGTTCGACTTCGGCACTCAGCGTGGTGCGCAGCCGTTCGGTCGCCTCGGCGATGGGGGTGGGGTAGGCCAGGCCCAGCTGGACGGCGAGTGTGCAGCTGCGTCCGGACAGGGTGACATCCACGGACGGTCGGGTGTCCAGGCTGGAGCTCGCTCCGATTCCGAAGAGGCCCGAGCTCGTGCCGCCGACACCGGGCAGATCTTTCAGCACCTGCCCGGCGGTGCGCTCCACGACCTTGTCCGCGATCGTCAGGCCGCCTCGGCGAGCGGGAGCGTCGTCGAGTGTTGGGGCCACGGCGCTACCTCTGCGTCGTCGAGCGTGAGCTCAGCGCGGAGAGGTCGAGGCGCCCGTCGAGGACGAGGCCGATGACCAGGCCGAGTCCGCCGCAGATGGCGACGACGAGGAACGCGAGGAAGCCGCCGAAGTAGGCGACGATTCCCAGCGTCAGGCCGACGAGGAGTCCGATGAGAGTTTTCGACATGGCATTCCTTCTGCCGAGGTGGTGCTGCGGATAAGGGTCAGTTGAGTTCCGGCGAGTCCTTGTCCGGGGCCTCTTCGTCGTCCTCGGGCAGGTGGACGTCGGTGACGTCGATGTTGACCTCGACGACCTGGAGCCCGGTGCCCTGTTCGACGGCGCGGATGACGTTGCGGCGGATCGCCTCGGCGACCTCGACGATGGAGGTGCCGTATTCGACGACGATGGTGAGGTCGATGGCGGTCTGCTTCTCGCCCTTCTCCACGGACACTCCGCCGGAGACGTTCGTCTGCGATCCCGGAATGCGGTCGGTGAGCGTGTCGAAGGCGCGGCGTGCGGCATTGCCCATGCCGAAGACGCCGGGAACTTCACGTGCGGCGATTCCGGTGAGCTTGGCGACGACGTTCTCGGCGATGGTGGTGGTGCCCATCTCGGTGACGAGCGGGCTGCGCACGGAGTCTTCGGTCGGGTTCTGATTCGACGGTGACTGCTTTGCTTCTGGCATTGCTTCTTCCCTTTCGTCGTTGCTTTCGCAGTTGCTGACATATGTACAGACGCGGGTGTCGTGAAATCCTCACGCGGACTTCGCAGAAATTTTTCTGAGTGGCCTACGATGAGGGTATGAGCAGGGGAGATGATCGTTTCGACGTCGTCACCCTGGTCGTGCGTGCTCGCGAGGGAGATATCGCCTCCTTCGAAGCCCTCGTCGACGAATACGAGCGGAAGCTGCTGCGTTTCGCCTGGCGTACGCTCGGGGATCGACAGGATGCCGAGGACGTCGTTCAGGACACACTCGTCAAGGCGTGGAAGTCGCTGGACGCCCTCACCGAACCCGCGGCGTTCGGCACGTGGATCTACCGGATGGCCTCGAATCGCTGCACCGATGTGCTGCGCCGTCGCACGTCCAGGCCCTCCGACGCTTCGGATCCCGAGGAGCTGGGTCATCACGTCGATGGCGCCGTCTCGGTCGAACGCTCCGTCGAGGCCCGCACGGCGCTCGAGCACTTCTCCGAGATTCTTAAGACTCTGTCATCGGAGCAGCGTGTAACGTGGGTGCTCCATCAGATGGAAGGTCTCAGCTACTCCGAGGTCGCCGAGACCTTGGGAATCAGCGAAGGCAGTGTGCGCGGACGCATCCATCGCGCCCGGACTGCCATCGCTGAGGGCATGGAAGGATGGGTATGAGCGACGAGTCCGTCGACGCCACGGACGCCCACCTGCGCGGCATCATCGACGAATACATGGGGGCCTTCGAGCCCGACCCGGAAGAGTCCGTCGCTCTGCGCGAGCGCATCTTCCAGATCGTGCGCGAGGACGCCGCCCTGGCCCCGGCCACGAAGCTGACGACCGAACACGGAAACCCCTTTCGGATCTCGACGGCCGAGGTGCGCGGCATCGTCCGCAGAGCCGTCGACGCCGTGCCCGGAATCCGCGCCCGCAGCGTCACCGCCACCCCGACCGGAGATCCCGAGGGCAGCGCCGTCGACATCACCCTGACCGTGGCGATGAGAGCGGGGACGGTTTTCGTTCCCGCCGCCGAGGAGGTCCGCGGCAGCGTCGCCGATGCCCTGACCGCGGAGCTGGGGATCCCCGCGATGCGGATCGACATCACCGTCGAGGACGTCTTCGCTGCTGAGGAGGCCGCCGATGGCTGAGAAACCGATGGCTGAGAACGAGGCCCCACGCGGATTCGACGAGGCGGAGGTCTCGGCCCGCCTGACCGATTCAGTCACCGGAGTCGAGGGTGTCACCGGTCTGGCGCCGGGGCTGCGCGACATGATCGCCAGTGCGGCTGCACGAGTGATGCGCAGGTCCGGTTCCGAACCGCTGCGCGTCGAGGTATGGCGGACGGACGAGGACTTCAGCATCCGGGTCGATGCTCACCTCGATGACAGTCGAGCCGTGACCGAGGTCGTCGATGAGCTCTTCGCCGTCATCGCCGTCGACCTGCGGGCCGCGGTCGACGGTCCCGTCGGGGGCATCGACATCGACGTCCGCATCGTCAGCCGCAGTTCCTGAGGCCGGTCCGCCCCGCGGCGGCCACCCGAAGACAGTGGATTCCACTTTCGGTACACCTTGCTCAGAATTGCGCACTGAGGAAACTGGGCATTTCAGAGAAGGGCGTGCCACACACCCGCTTCAGCTGTGACTGGTGCGGGCGCGCGTGCTTTCGTCACAGAAAAGGGCGAGCAACGGCACAGAAAAGGGCGAGCAGCCCGGTTTCAACCAGGAGCTGCTCGCCCTTTTCTCTGCCGTTCGCGGCGGTGACGGTGACCGCCGCGAAGCAGCTCTCAGGGGAGTCCGGCTCAGGCGGTCTTGCTCTTCGACCGTCCGGTGATGAAGCCCCAGACGATGAGCACGATCAGCGAGCCGCCGATGGCGCACAGCCAGGACGACAGTGAGAAGAACGAATTCATCTCAGCACCGAAGATCATGCCGCCGAGCCAGCCGCCGAGCATGGCGCCGATGACGCCGAGGATGAGGGTGGCGAAGATGCCGCCGCCCTGTTTGCCGGGCAGAATCGCCTTGGCGATGGCTCCGGCGATGAGACCGAGGATCAGATATGCGATGAAACCCATGTTGCTCACGTCCTTCCTGAAGGCACTTGACCGGCTGGGTTGCACGGTGTTGTAGACACTCTACAACGCATTGTGGCCGAAAGTGCCAACCTGCGTTGATTCTTTATGACATCTATACGGACGCGGCCACGGCGGAATCCTCACGCTCTCAATCTGTGCGGTCCGCCACACATGGTCCGACCGCACCGACTCCGACCGCGTTCCAGATCAGGTCACCCTCGCTGAGACGGCGCTGAACGGCGGCTCGCGTCCCGCGCATTAGACTGGAGACCATGACCGACAGCTCTGACACTCGCCGACAACTGCTCGACCTCATCGACGAACTCGCTGTGGTGCGCGGCAGAGTCACTCTCTCCTCCGGCAAGGAGGCCGACTACTATCTCGATCTGCGTCGGGTCACCCTCGACCACCGCTCGGCCCCGCTCGTCGGCGACGTCGTCCTCGACCTCCTCGAGGTTCATGATCTGCTCGACAAGATCGACGCCGTCGGCGGCCTGACCATGGGGGCCGATCCGGTCGGCACAGCTGTCATGCACCGCTCGGTTGTGCGCGGCACACCGCTGGATTCCTTCGTCGTCCGCAAGGAGGCGAAGAAGCACGGAATGTCCCGTCGCGTCGAAGGCCCCGATGTCGCCGGCAAGCGAGTCGTCGCCGTCGAGGACACCTCGACGACGGGCGGTTCTGTGCTCACCGCCGTCGACGCGCTCAAGGAAGCCGGCGCCGAGGTGGTCGCAGTGGCCGTGGTCATGGACCGGGACACCGGCGCCAAGGAACGGGTCGAAGCCACGGGGATCCCGTACCTGACCGCGCTGTCGACGAAGGATCTCGGACTGGACTGAGGCCCGCCTCGGCGAGGTGGGCCTGCACGATGTGGATCGGCTCACCGATCACGACCTGGGACTCGACTGGCAATTCTGTCGAAATCGAGGGCGTGGTTTGAAACAAGTCTCTTATTTCAACACGATAGATGAGACACTCCCCAAGAACTGTTTGATGTAAAGGATGACGCGTGCTCACACTGAAAGAGGTTTCCCTGCGCAAAGGGAAGCGGACATATCTGGACGAGGCGAGTTTCACCGCCGAGGCGGGCCGGATCACCGCAATCGTGGGAACCCGCTCGGCCGGCCGCACCGAACTGGTGCGCATCATCATGGGCCTCATCGCCGCTGATGAGGGCACCGTCGAACTCGAGGACTTCGAACTCGACTTCGGCGACCGGCAGAACTTCGGCTATCTGCCCGCCGAACGCGGCGGATACCCGAACATGCGCGTGCTCGACCAGATCGTCTACCTCGCCCGCCTGCACGGGATCACCCTGGGTGCGGCAGAACGCAATGCGCTGACCCTGCTGGGTCACCTCGAACTCGCCGACCGCGGGTACGCTCCGCTGAAGAACCTCTCCGGCGCCGAGGTCGCCCGCGTCGACATCGCAGCGACTCTGGCCGCCGACCCGGACGTCGTCGTCATCGACGATGCCTTCGCCGGCCTCGACGCGGCCTCGCTGCGACTGGTCACGGCCCTGCTGCGGGCCCACGCATCCTCAGGAGCGCCCGTCATCCTGGCCACCGACGACTGGGAGGCCGCACAGACCTTCGCAGACGACGTCATCATCCTGAGCCAGGGCAGGGTGACCGCCTCGGGCAGCGTCGAGAAGCTGCTCGGTGCCCCGCACTACCGGATCGAGACGACCGACACCGAGGCGGCCGCATCCGCGCTGAGGACCCGGACGGGAATCAGCGACGTGCGCGAGGGCTCCACGGTGAGTTTCCGTGCCGATGATGCGAAGACAGCCGCCGCTGCCGTGGCCGAGCTGAAGAGTGTGAAGAACTTCGAAAGTGTCCGCCCGACACTGGCCGAGCAGTACAAGGAGGCTCTGTAATGGCGCGCAAAGACAATGGTGCGAATGACGAGTCCCAGGAACCGCGCGTATCGAAGGGCACTGCCGGTGAAGGCATCGACGACCTCGGTATTCCGGTTGACGACGATGTGATCGAAGACGAGGCCACCACTGACGAGGCCGAGTCGGACGACGAGGCGACCGCGACCGGTGCGACCAAGGGGTCGGCCGCCTCGGCGAAGCAGGGCACCGAGGCGAAGGATCCAGCTGCGAAGGCCTCCGACGCGAAGGAAGCGGACGAGTCCGACGCCACCGACGGCCTCGACGATGTTCCCTTCGAACTGGCCGAGGACACCCCCGACCCTGACGAACTGCCGGAGACCGGGCTGGTCTCGGAATTCGTCGACGTCGGCAGCCGCCAGGCCGCGTGGCTCGTGTCGAATCGCGAGAGCACCACGGCCATGCGCGGCCCGTACTTCCTGGTCACCGCCGCTGTGATCATCCTCGGCGTACTGGCCGCGATCGTCTCCGGGATCGTTGCCGATGCGCAGAAGGATTCGGGCACCCCGACCATGGCGATGGTCGGAGTCGGCGAGCAGGCTCAGATGTACGAACAGCAGCTGGGTGTGGAGATCACCGATGCGAAGGATGCGCCCGCAGCCGAGAAGCTCGTGCGTGAGGGCAAGGTCGACGCCGCATTCATCCAGGACCCGAGCGGTCAGGGACAGCCGACGATCATTGCGCTGGACAAACAGCCCGATGCCCTGCTCGAGAAGCTCGCGCCGAAGACCGAGGCGACGCTGCTCGAGACCCCGGCCGTCGACGGTGCCGTGGCCACTCCGCTGCTGTGGGGAATGGTCGCACTCTCGCTCCTCGTCGTCGCCACTCTGGGCACCGCGCTGTACCAGAACCTGCGCCTGGAGAAGCGCAACCGGATCACCGAGATCATCGCGGCCACGATTCCGCCGCGCGCCTCGGCCTCGGGCCGGATCACCGGCATGCTGACCCTGGTCATCGTCCACCTCGTCGTGGCGGCCGTCATCACCGAACTCGGACTCTCGCTGTCGGGCAAGACCTCTCTGGCCTTCGCCATGCTGCCGGGCCTCGGCTGGTTCGCGCTGGCCCTGCTGCTCACCGCCTGGTCGGTCTTCGCATTGCTGGTCTGGGCGTCGACCGTCGTCGGGTCCAAGGCACGTGCCACCTTCCTCACGATCATCGGCGTCATCACCGTGGCGGGCTTCTTCGCCCCGGTCCTCATCGGCCCCACGGGCACCGTCGCGAAGGTGCTGTCGTGGACGCCGTTCACCTCGCCGCTGGGCATCGCCGGCCGCTCCTTCGCCGGTCAGACCGATTGGTGGGAAGGCCTCGTCGCCGCCGGCATCGCTCTCGTCCTCGCCGTCATCCTCCACGCTCTGGCCTCGGGAGCGTACGTGCGCTCGGTGCTGTCCGGAGGCGGACGCGGCGGCAAGACCGTGAAGATGAGCAAGCGCGCACAGAAGGTCGGTGCCGTCGCCTCGCCGAAGAGCTCCGCGAAGTCCGATTCGACCGCGACAGACTCGGACGACGCCGATTCGGATGATTCGGACACCGCCGAGGATTCGACCGATGATTCGGACACAGCGGTCGATGAGGAGTCGACGGCCGCCTCGGCGAAGGAATCCGGCGCGAAGAGATCGAGCCAGAAGTCGGACGAGAAGTCCGACGCGACGGACGAAGAGGACGCGAAGTCGGCGGATGAGTCCCGCGACGACAAGTGACCGAAAGCGCTGAACCGCAGGTGGGGGTCGGTCCGTGGACCGGCCCCTGGCCTGTGGAAGAGCACTTCGATCCGGAGCTGCTGGCTGAGGGCGATCGGCGCAATGTCGTCGATCGGTATCGGTATTGGAAGCACGATGCGATCGTGGCCGACCTCGATGCCTCGCGGCACGACTTCCATGTCGGAGTCGAGAACTGGCAGCACGACCTCAACATCGGTTCGGTCGTGCGCACCGCCAACGCGTTCAACGCCGCAGCCGTGCACATCGTCGGCAAACGCCGCTGGAACCGGCGCGGGGCGATGGTCACGGACAAATACCAGCACGTCATCCACCATCCGAGCGTGGACGACCTGCTCAGCTGGTGCGCCGAGAACGACGTGCCGCTGCTGGGCATCGACAACTTCCCGGACTCCGTGCCTTTGGAAACCTACGACCTGCCCAAGCGCTGCCTGCTCCTGTTCGGCCAGGAAGGACCGGGGCTGAGCGAGGAAGCGCATCAGGCGAGTCGGGACGTGCTCTCGATCGCGCAGTTCGGATCGACGCGGTCGATGAACGCCGCAGCCGCTGCCGCGATCACGATGCATTCCTGGGTCCGCCGCCACGTGTACGACCAGCCCGTGAACTGACGGTTTCGTCGGGGCGGAGGTGCTGCCCGCGCCGAGGAAGCTGTGGCCTCCTCGGGCAGGTGCGGTTGATGCCATTGTTGGGTCGATCCACGGTGTTCTGAGCGCGGAAATCACCGTGGATCGACCCCACAATCCAACTCCGCCGGGCGCAGCAGCGTATCAGCCGGTGGGTGAGGCGCCGAAGGTGCTGTACCTTCGCCGGGGTTGGGCGGAGTAGACACGGACGATGCTGACTGTGCGAAGCGGACACGAAGAAGCGCCGAGGCGGCACGAATGATTTCGTGCCGCCTCGGCGCTTCTGTGCTGCCGGACCGAGTCGCTCGGGTCCTCGGCGGAACCGGAGCGACTCGGTCGCTGCCTCAGCTGAGGTCGGCCGCCTGGGGCTCGATGAGTCCGCCCAGTTCGGCGAGCTCCGCGGTCAGCGAATCCGCGTCGTCGAAGGTGCGGGTCATGACCGTCAGGCGCTTGGCGTAGTGACCGATGGGGTATTCCATGGTCATACCGATTCCGCCGTGCATCTGGATCGATTCCTGGCTGATGTTGCGAGCTGCCCGGTCGACGATGATCTTCGCAGCGATGACGTCGCGGTGGCGGTCCTTCTCGGCTCCGGGGACCTCGGAGGTCACGGCCAGACGCGAGTACAGCGCCATGCTGCGTGCGTACTCGAGCTCGGCGTAGAGGTCTGCGGCGCGGTGCTGCAGAGCCTGGTTCGCACCGATCGGAGCACCGAACTGCTCACGGGTCTTCAGGTACTCGGCGGTCATCGTCAGCGAGGCTTCGAGTGCACCGACGGCCTCGGCCATGATCGCAGCGTTGCCCAGGTCGAGGACCTCGGACAGGACGGCGTTGGCATCGGCGGCGTCGAGGCGCTGAGCGGCGACACCGTCGAGCTTGAGGTTCGCGCTGCCCAGGCCATCGGCCTGGCGCTGAGCGACGCGGGTCAGACCTTCGGCATCGGCGGCGACGAGGTAGAGTCCCAGTTCGCCGTTCTGCGAAGCGGTCACGACGAAGTGGTCGGCGACGTCTCCGCCGAGCACGTTGTTCTTCTCACCGGTGAGGGTGAAGCTGCCGTCGGCACCGGAGACCTGAGTCTGCGGGGCGTCGACGGCGTAGCGCAGTCCGGGCTCGAGCGCTGCGAGAGCGAGGAAGGTCTGGCCCTCTGCCACACCAGGCAGGATGGCCTGCTTCTGCTCTTCGCTGCCGCCGAGCAGGACGGCATTGGCGCCGAGGACTGCGGTCGCCAGGAACGGTTCGAGGACGAGCGAGCGCCCGAACGCCTCGGCGACCACGGCCACCTCGTTGAAGGTCATGTCCGCGCCGCCGTAGGACTCGGGGATCGCGAGTCCGAGCAGTCCCATCTCGGCGAATGCCTGCCACTTCTCGCGGGAGATGCCCTCGTCGCTGCGAAGGATCTCTTCGCGCTTGGCGATGTCGTACTCGGTGCGCAGGTACTTGTTCAGTGTGCTGGAGAGTTCTTGCTGAATGTCGTTGAGTTCAAGATCCATGGTTGTCCTTCTTGGGAGATCGGATGAGCGTCGGTATCTCAGAGACCGAGCAGTGCCTTCGAGATGATTCCGCGCTGCACCTCTGACGAACCGCCGTAGATGGTGACCTTGCGGGTGTTGAAGTAGGCGGGCAGCGCATCGACGGCGCCGTTGGGCAGGTCGGACAGGCCCTGACCCTGCACGCGGTCGGAGACGAAGTCGAGGCCCTGCGGGCCGAGCACGTCGACGAGGAGTTCGGAGATGTCCTCCTGCAGCTGCGAGCCCTTGAGTTTGAGCACCGAGGAGCGCGGATCCGGCTTGTCGGACCCGGCGGCCTGGGTCGAGAGGATCCTCAGCTGGGTCATCTCGAGCGCGGTGAGCTCGGCTTCGATCTTCGTCAGACGAGCGGAGAACAGAGGATCGTCGAGGAGTGTGCCGCGAGCGGTCTTCGTCACCGCGGCATAGGCCTTGGCGCGGGCGAGGTTGACCTTCGAGCCGCCGATGCGGGCGATTCCGGTGCGCTCGTTGCCGAGGAGGAATTTCGCGTATGTCCAGCCCTTGTTCTCTTCGCCGACGAGGTTCTCAACGGGCACCTCGACATTGTCGAAGAAGACTTCGTTGACCTCATGCCCGCCGTCGATGAGCTGGATCGGACGGACGGTGACGCCGGGGGTCTTCATGTCGATGAGCAGGAAGGAGATGCCGGCCTGCTTCTTCACATCCGGATCGGTGCGCACGAGGTTGAAGATCCAGTCGCCGTACTGGCCCAGGGTCGTCCAGGTCTTCTGACCGTTGACGATGTACTTGTCGCCCTTGCGCACCGCGGTGGTCTTGAGGGAGGCGAGGTCCGAACCGGCGTTGGGCTCGGAGAATCCCTGCGACCACCAGATGTCGATGTTCGCAGTGGCGGGCAGGAAGCGCTCCTTGATCTCCTGCGAACCGAAGGTGGCGATGACAGGACCGACCATGGAGACGTTGAACGGCAGCGGCTGCGGAACGCAGGCCAGCTGCATCTCTTCGAGCCAGATGTGACGCTGCACGGGGGTCCAGTCCTGGCCGCCCCATTCGACCGGCCAGTTCGGCACGGCATAGCCGTGCTGGTTGAGGATCCGCTGCGAGGTGACCATGTCTTCCTTGGTCAGCTCCTGGCCGGTGGCGACCTTGAGGCGGAGTTCCTCAGGGATCTCCGTGCGGTAGAACTGACGCATCTGCTGCGCGAAATCGCGCTCTTCCGCATTCAGTAGTGTGTCCATGTGAACTCCTTATAGATCGTTCAGTAACTTTCCTTCAATGGTACGGTCCGGTGTTCCGGCTCACAAGTGGGTGAGGCTGAGATCCTCGCCGAGGCGGCCCTCCTGTCCGATCGGATGTTCATATCACAATCGGCTAACTTTGTTTCAAGAATGTATTACTACACCTATCGCGAGTGGTAAGACTAACTCAGGAATTCCATTGTCGAATCCGATTGAGAGTCCCTCCGGCCGGACCCCGTGCCGCTGGGCCCCGCATTCCCCGCCGCAGAAGATCCCCAGGGGTACGGAAAGCTGAGCAACGTGTCAGGCAGGACCACGCGCATCCCCCAAGTCGCACCGTCGCGACGACTCTTCGGTTATGGATCCGAACTCTCGACGGTCGTCGACGCGATCTCCGGACAGAAGCATCTGGGTGCGCTCATCGTCGGCGCGGCGGGAGTCGGGAAGACCGCGCTGCTCAATGCCGCACTCTCCCGTCTCGACCCCGATCTGTCGGTCACCCGCCTGCGCGGATCGGAGACCGCGCGGGTGCGCAACCTCGGAATCTTCGAAATCCTGCTGTCCCGGGAAGGCATCGACACAGACCTTCCGCCCGGTCGAGCGCTGTCGGTGATCGGTGATCTGTTCGAACGGCGAGCTGAGGGAGGAGACTTTCTGGTCGTCGTCGACAATGCCGATCTCGTCGACGATCACTCCCTGGCGGTGCTGGCCCAACTGACGGACGCGCGCAGGATCAAGCTCGTCATCGCCGCAGAATCCGTGCGCTCCCCGGTCGACCTCATCGCCGGGCTGTGGCTGGCCGGAAGTGTCGTCAGGATCGATCTGGACGGTATCGACGAAGCCGATGCGGCAGCGATGATCAACAGCAGCTCAACGCCGGAGAGGCCCGGCTCATCGATCTCCTGGCTCGCGGTCTCTCCGTTGCGGAGATCGCAGCCGAACTCAACCAAGTCACTGGCACCGTGAAGAATCGACTCTCGGCGCTGTATCGCAAATTCGGGGTGACGAACCGTGCAGGGGTCCTCCGCCGGGCCCGATCCTCCGGATTCCTTGCCGATTCTCAGTCCGAGGAGACGCATACCTGAGACCAGGCGGGACGCACCCGCCCCGGCTCTCACGCCGTCACAAGGTCCCGCCTCCGGAACCCGACCATCCCAGGCCCGACGAGGACCACAGTAATGCCGACCAACCACAGCACCGCCTCGGCGGAGAGATCCTGAGCCGGGTATTGGCCGATATGGGTGAACAGGGACAGATCGAGGATGGCATCGTCGAGCTGCATCAGCCCGCCGAAGAGGGCGAGGACCGCCGAGGCGCCGAAGACGATCCAGCTCAGGCTCATCAGCCGCGGGGCGAGGCCATAGAGCAGTTAGGCGAAGCCGAGCAGAGCCCAGATCGACGGCGCCTGCGCGAGGTGTCCGAGCAGGGCAGGCCACAGCAGGGACCAATCGTCCATCGACACCGCGGCCCCCACCCCTTCGCCGAGACCGGCCATAGCCAGCAGCCACCCCGCCCCGAACAGAGTCACCACAGCCCACGACACCAACCAGCCAGCACGGGAAACCGCGGCGGCGAGCACCGGCTCAGTGTGGAACGCGGACTCCTCAGACCGCAGCCCGCCAGCGGCGATGACCGCATAAGCGGCCACGATGATCGCGAAGTACAGGGCCATATAGCCGAGGTACCCGTCGACGATGCCAGACCGTCCGCCCATGATCGACAGAATCTCCGGCGGCATCCCCGCCGCGCCTTCGTCCATGGGGCCGGTGAACGAACCGAACACCACCCCCATCACCAGCATGCTCAGCGACCACCAGATCAGGCTCGATGCCTGCAGGCGCAGTGCCAGACTGGGCGGCGTCGACAGCAGCAGTCCTGCCTGCGACCGGCCCAGCCGTTCGGCGACGATCCCGGCACCCAGATCGCGACGGGACTGCAGCACCACGGCCACGACGACGAGGACTGCGAACAGACCGGCCGAATACAGTAGCGGCCACCAGCGGTCGAGGGTGAACGGCGCCGTCTGCGGCGCCCACCCCAAGGGCGAGAACCACGACAGCCAATCGAGCGAACCTCCGGAAACGTGCGACATATCGCCGATCCCGCGCAGGACGAAGCTGAGCGCCAGCACCGCGCCGGCCATCGACGAGGCGGCCCTGGCGAAGGCACTCAGCTGCACCGTGACCGCGGTGACGGCCGCGAAGACACAGCCCACCGCGCCGATCCCGACCGCGAACAGCACCGTCGCCGACCACGAATCCGGTTCGGCCTGAGAGAATCCGAACGCCGCCGCCATCCCAGCAGCGAGCAGGAGATTCATGAACACCGTGAGCACAAGGGCCGCAATGAGCTGAGTATGCCGACCGGTGACGCTCGCGCGGACGAGCTCGGCCCGCCCGGTCTGCTCCTCGGCGCGAGTGTGCCGAGAGACCGTGAGGATCGACATCAGAGCCGCCCCGATCATGAGGAACACTCCGTACATGCCGACGATGAACCGCGGGACGGTCACCTGGTCGAGCCCGTAGCCCGGACCCGTGATCAGCGCCATCACCGGATTTTTCGCGAACGCCGTCATCGCCTGCAGCGAATCCGAGTCCATGACCACGGCGATCGCATTCGCGAAATACGCGGTGAGCGCAGACAGGGCAAGCACCCAGATCGGCAGCCACAGCCGGTCCCGCCGCAGCATGAACCGCAGTAGATGGCCCAGCCCTGCCAGGTTCCCCTCGCCGAGGCGGCCGGCCCCTTCGCGTTCATGTGCACCACGATGGCGCGACGACCGAGGTGCTGTGGGCCCACCGCCGTGGATGGGGCGATCCCCATCGTCCGTGTGCGCGGCCAGCAGATTCATGACTCCTCCTTGCCGTAGTGACGCAGCAACAGCTGCTCGAGGGTCGGCGGGGTCGCGGTGAGCGATTCGACATCATGCTCTCCGAGTGCCCGCATGATACGGGGCAGCTGCGCCGTATCGGCGCTGAAATGCAGCCGCGAACCTTCGCGGACGAGGTCGTGGACTCCGGTCATCTCGGACAGGGCGGGCGCATCGTGTTCGAGACCGACGGCGATCGTCGTCCGCGACAGGTGCCGCAGCTCGGACAGAGTTCCCGTCTCGACGATGCGACCGGAGCGGATGATCGATACCCGATCGGCCAGTGCCTCGACCTGGGCGAGGATGTGGCTGGAGAGCAGCACCGTGCGGCCGGCGTCCTTCGCCTCGCGGATGCAGTCCTGGAACACCGCCTCCATGAGCGGGTCGAGCCCGGCCGTCGGTTCGTCGAGGAGCAGCAGTTCGACGTCCGAGGCCAGTGCGGAGATGAGCGCGACCTTCTGCCGGTTGCCCTTCGAATAGGTCCGGCCCTTCTTCCGCGGATCGAGGTCGAAGCGTTCGATGAGTTCATCGCGACGTCGTCTGTCGACCCCTCCGCGCAGCCGGGCGAACAGGTCGATCGCCTCACCGCCGGTCAGCCCCGGCCACAGTTCGACATCGCCGGGTACATAGGCCAGACGGCGGTGCAGGGGCACCGCCTTCGACCAGGGATCCTCGCCGAGGAGGCGCACCGTACCGGCGTTGTGCCGCAGGATTCCGAGCAGGATCCGGATCGTCGTCGACTTGCCGGCGCCGTTGGGGCCGAGGAAGCCGTGGACCTCGCCGCGGTCGACCTCGAGGTCGAGGCCGTCGAGTGCGCGGACACGTCCAAAGGACTTCACGACCTCGTGCATCGAGATCGCCGCCGAGGCGGATGCTCGGTTGTCGTCGGTACGACGGGTGCGGGTCACAGTGCTCATGGTTCCTCATCTCCTAGGTCAGAGTTGTCGGGGACGGATTCGAGCGCTCCATGCAGGTAGAGATCGAGCAGATGCGGGGCGAGTCGGGCCATCGTTCCGGCAGTGTCTTCGGTGCCGAGAACCGAATGCAGACGATGTTCGAGCAGGGAGGGTGCCAGAGCCATGACCGCGATGGTCGCCGCCTGTCCGTGGGAGTCCTCGCTCTGTCGGAAGGTGTATCCGGCGAATCCCTCGGTGATATAGGACTCGACGAGGTTGACATAGTGGTCGAAGTAGCGCTGTCCGTGGTCGCTGGGCTCGAGCAGGGACTTGACGAGATAGTCAACTGCCGTGGCCAGTTCGGGGTCGTCGAACATCATCTGCACTGCCATGGTGGCGTATTCGGCATTGCGCGCCTTTGCGCTCGTTATCAGGTCGAACACGTGATCATCGCAGGCGCTGCGCAGCCCGTCCTTGGAACCGAAATGGTGGATGACCAGCCCGGGGGAGACCGCGGCCGCAGCGGCGATGCCGCGGACAGTTGTCTTCGTGAACCCATGAGCGGCGAACTCGGCGACGGCGGCGGAGAGGATCTTCTGCGCCGTCTCCGGGGAGGAGTTCGGAGAGCGGCGCGGGCTGGAATCGGAAGTCGTTGAACGCATGTTTAATATTAAACGCGTGTGCAATCGTGGATGTCAATGGCGCAGCCGGAAAATTCCGCTCCCTCTATTTACATACAACCATTCGGTTGTATGATGGATTGTATGAAAGGACTTCTCGATGACGAGGCGGATGCGCTCTTCCAGGCATTGGCCGACCGGACCCGGCGCGATATCGTGCGCAGAGTCGCGGGGGAGGGCCTTTCGGTGTCCGATCTGGCAGCCGACTACGAAATGAGCTTCGCCGCAGTGCAGAAGCACGTCGCCGTCCTCGAACGTGCAGGATTGGTGACGAAGCGCCGAGTCGGTCGAGCGCAGATCGCCCACACAGAGGTGGGTCCGCTTCGCGCCATCAGGAGCATGCTCGCCGAGCTCGAAGACCAATGGGTCGACCGGGTGCAGAGGATCGACGACCTTCTGGCCGGGGATCACCAGGCCGGGTCGTGAAGCCAGCCAACACAATGTTCGAGGAGCAGCAATGCCGGTCATCGACACTTTCACAGACGAAGAGACACTGACGCTGACGATCGTCGCCGAATTCGCGGCGCCGCTCGACCGGGTGTGGGAGATCTACGCCGACCCCCGCCAGCTCGAGCAGATCTGGGGCCCTCCGACGTACCCGGCCACGGTCGTCGACCATTCGCTCGAGTCCGGCGGCAGAGTCACGTACTTCATGACGAGCCCGGAAGGTGAGAAGTTCTGGGGACTGTGGGAGGTGACCGCTGTTGATCGTCCCACGCGCCTGGAATTCCGCGACTACTTCGCCGATGAGAACTTCGCCATCGTCGAATCGATGCCCGGAAGCAGGTGCGTCTACAGCTTCGAAGCGACCGAGAACGGGACCCGAGCCACCTATGAATCGATCTTCGACTCCGTCGAGGCACTGCGCACCGTGGTGGAGATGGGTGCCGTCGAAGGAACGACAGGAGCGCTCAACCAGATCGACGAGCTGCTCGCCGGCTAAGCCTCCGTGCGCGCCTGCATGGAATGCGCCGGGGCGTCGGGTCGGACCGGGATGATGAGGGCCAGACCGACGGCGAGGACGACGAGGATGCCCAGCGTCCCCGCCCGTTGGAAACCGAAGATCATGATCGCCAGGGCGAACATCGCCGGACCCAGGAAGCTCACGGCTCGACCGGTCGTGGCGTAGAGGCCGAAGTTCTCCCCGGCCGATTCCGGTGGGGTGATGCGGGCCAGGAACGACCGACTCGACGCCTGGACCGGACCGACGCAGAAGCTCAGGATCAGGGCGCAGACCCAGAACACGGCCGCCTCGGCGCTGAAGAGGATCGGCAGCCCGCCGAGGATGATGACGACGAGGCCCGCGATGATGACGGGCTTCGGTCCGAGGCGATCATCGAACCAGCCGGCGATCATCGCACCGGCACCGGCGGCGACGTTCGCGGCCACGCCGAGGATGATGATCTCCGAGGCGGAGAACCCGTAGCTGCCGGCAGCGAGCACACCGGCGAAGGAGAAGATCGCGGCGAGTCCGTCCCGGAAGACCGCCGAGGCGATGAAGAACCGCAGCGTCTGATGCTCGCTCGACCACATCCGGATGAGACGACGCACGAGGCCCGCATAATCGGAGAGGAACGCGCGGATCGGGTGCCCGCCCGAGGTGCCCTTGACCTTCGCGCCCGGTGCCGAGAACAGGACGGGGATCGCGAAGATCGCGAACCACACGGCGGACAGGACCGCGACGATGCGGAATCTCAGTCCCTCCTCGTCGCTGGCGCCGAGGAAGCCGACCTCGGGTTGGATGACGAGGACGAGGAGGATGACGAGAAGGACCAGCCCTCCGACGTAGCCCATGCCCCAACCGAATCCGGAGACCTTGCCGACGTTGTCGGGGTGGGATATGCGGACCATGATGCCGTTGTAGGACACCTCGGCGAATTCGAAGAAGACGCTGCCCACGGCCAGGAGCAGCAGACCCAGCCACAGATAGTCGGGGGAATCGCGGACGAAGAAGAGCCCGAACATCGTGAGCACGACGATTGCCGTGTGCACGCCCAGCCACAGGCGATGCCGACCTCCGGCATCGGCCCGGGTGCCGGCGGCCGGAGCGATGACGGCGATGACGAAACCGGCCGCGGCCATCGACCAGCCCAAGGCCGAGGAGCCTGCCTCCTCGGTGGCGGCGACGGACTTCGTCAGATACGGAGCGAAGACGAAGGTGATGATCACGGCGTTGAAGGACGCCGAACCCCAGTCCCATAGAGCCCAGTTGAAGATGCGCAGGCGATTGCCCGAACCGGTTCCCGAACCGGGCGGAGTCAGAGTCGAGGCCATGAGGCCACTGTACTGAATGCAGAGTCCGAAACGAGGTCTCAATCTCGGGCTGATTCTCTCGTTCGCACTTTCATTCCCTTAAGTAATGTCTCCCGATTCCGGAACTGATGAACTCCATTCGTGACCAGGGATAACACCCCTGGCATGCGGGTTCCAGCTGAAAGCTGTCTTGAAGGTGGCTGAGGAATGGGGCAGAGTGAAGCGGTAATCCCATCATTCGATCAGGAGGACGAAGTGAGCGACTCCGACACGAACTCCCAGCCGGGTAACGGGCTCGGCCCGGGTCCAGAAGAGCAGCTGCTGTTCGGCGAACCCGACCCCGTCGAACTGCACCTGCCTGAGAAGTACCACATCGGAGACACCGACTCCGATGACGCAATCACGAAGAAGCTGCAGCGTCAGGGTGTGCGCATCGGCAAGGGCATGATCGCCCCACGTGTGTTCTGGCCTGCGTTGGTCATCATCGTTGCCATCGTCGTGTTCTCCGTGGCCCTGCCCGAGAGCACAGGCAATGTCATCTCGACCGTCCAGAACTGGATCGTCTCCCAGCTCGGCTGGTATTACATGCTCGTCGTCGGACTCTTCGTCGCCTTCGCGATCATCGTCGGCTTTTCGAAGTACGGCAAGATCAAACTCGGCAAAGACGACGACCAGCCCGAATTCGGGCTCATGTCCTGGTTCGCCATGCTCTTCGCCGCCGGCATGGGCATCGGCCTCGTCTTCTACGGCGTCGCAGAACCGCTGACCTACGCCACCACCGGACCGAAACCCGGCTGGCCGGGCGGCGAGGTCGAGAATGCGCAGATGGGAATGGCGCAGACCTTCGTCCATTGGGGACTGCACCCCTGGGCTCTCTACGCCGTGCTCGGCATGGCGCTGGCCTACGCCATCCACCGTCGTGGACGTCCCCTGTCGATCCGCTGGGCGCTCGAACCGCTGCTCGGCAACAAGGTGAAGGGCTGGGTCGGTGACCTCATCGACATCATCGCGATCTTCGGCACGGTCTTCGGCATCGCCACCTCGCTGGGCCTCGGCGTCCAGCAGATCTCCGCGGGGCTGAAGCACATCGGAGTTGTCGGCGACTACGACAACACGTTCCTCATCATCCTCATTGTCATCATCACCTTCCTTGCCACCGCCTCGGTGGTCTCGGGTGTGGGTGCGGGCATCAAGTGGCTGTCGAACATCAACCTCACGATGGCCGGCGTCCTGCTGATCACGGTTCTCGTGCTGGGGCCGACCCTGTTCCTGTTCCAGAACTTCGTCGAATCGCTCGGCGTCTGGTTGGCCAACGTGCTCGATATGACCTTCGACATCGGAGCCTACTCCGGTCAGGAAGGCGCTGATTGGAACTCTAGCTGGACCTTGTTCTACTGGGGCTGGTGGATCGCCTGGGCGCCGTTCGTCGGTGTCTTCATCGCCCGCATCTCCCGCGGCCGCACCGTTCGCGAGTTCATCGCCGGCGTCCTGCTCGTGCCTTCGATCGTCGGGTTCTTCTGGTTCTCCGTGCTCGGCGGCACCGGAATCTACCGCCAGATCTTCGGTGCCGGCGATCTCGTCGATCCAGAGGAAGGCGTCGTCGCCGAACGTGTACTCTTCGACGTCCTCGGTGCTCTGCCGCTGGGCTCGATCCTCTCGGTCGTCGCGATCATCCTCGTGGCGATCTTCTTCATCACCTCCTCGGACTCGGGTTCGCTTGTCGTCGACATGCTCGCCTCGGGCGGACACCCGAACCCGCCGATCTGGTCGCGCGTGCTGTGGGCAGTGATGGAGGGTGCGATCGCCATCGCTCTGCTCGTCGCCGGCGGACTGACCGCTCTGCAGGCGGGTTCGCTGGTCACGGCTCTGCCGTTCTCCATCATCTTGCTGCTTGTCTGTGTGTCCACGCTCAAGGCCTTCGGAAAGGAGGCTAAGCGGACCGCCGCGATCGAACGGGCCGCTCGCTACCGTGCGGTCGGTGAGCACCTGGCCGACGACTTCGACGAATACCTGGGCGAGAAGGTCGACGAACGCATCGACTACCGCCTCAGCAGTTCGCAGGGTCTGCTTGGCAAACAGCGATCGAAGTCTGGTTCCCGAGAGACCAAGCGCGGCGTCCGCGAGGTCCCGACCCGGGAGGCGGAGACCCCTCCGGACACCGAGTCCTGACCCGCACCGAGGCGGCCCGTCCGAGGCTTACACCCTGACTGTCCCATCGGGCAGAGTCTCTCGCCCAGGCGGCTCATCACCGACGAAACCGCTCGACCGACCGGTCGAGCGGTTTCGACGTTCACGGGCCATGTCAGGGGTGGGCATCCTCGGCGAGGGAAGGTCCCGTTGGGACCTCCTGCCATGGGCAGGACGGAACGAGTAGGCTGGTGGCAGCAGAAACGGCCGACCCCGACCAAGGAGCAAGTATGCCCATTGCCAGCCCCGAAGTGTATGCCGAGATGATCGACCGCGCGAAGACCCAGGGCTTCGCCTACCCCGCGATCAACTGCACCTCCTCGCAGACGATCAACGCCGCCATCCGCGGCTTCGCCGAAGCCGGTTCCGACGGCATCGTGCAGATCTCCACGGGAGGCGCCGAATACATGTCCGGGCCGACGGTCAAGGACCGTGTGCGCGGTGCGATCGCGTTCTCCGTCTTCGCCGCCGAGGTGGCCAAGAGCTACGACGTCAACATCGCGCTGCACACCGACCACGCCCCGAAGGACGCCGTCGAAGCTTGGGTCAAGCCCCTCCTCGCCGCGTCGACCGAGCGCGTGAAGAACGGCGGCGAGCCCTACTTCCAGTCGCACATGTGGGACGGTTCCGCGGTTCCGCTCGACGAGAACCTCGTCCTCGCCGAGGAGCTGCTCGAGCTCTCGGCGGCAGCGCACTCGATCCTCGAGATCGAGGTCGGCGTCGTCGGCGGCGAAGAGGACGGCGTCGAGAACGAGATCAACGACAAGCTCTACACCACCGTCGAGGACGGACTGGCCACCGCGCGGGCGCTGGGCACCGGCGAGAAGGGCCGCTACCTCACGGCTCTCACCTTCGGAAACGTCCACGGCGTGTACAAGCCCGGCAATGTGAAGCTGCGCCCCGAGCTCCTCGGTGAGATCCAGGAGAAGGTCGGCGCCGAGGTCGGCAAGAAAGATCCCTTCGACCTCGTCTTCCACGGCGGCTCGGGTTCGAGCGCAGAGGAGATCGCCGAGGCGGTCCGCCACGGAGTCGTGAAGATGAACATCGACACCGACACCCAGTACGCCTTCACCCGCCCTGTCGTCGAGCACATGTTCCGCAACTACGACGGAGTGCTCAAGATCGACGGCGAGGTCGGGGACAAGAAGCTCTACGACCCGCGCTCCTACGGCAAGGCGGCGGAGAAGGCCATGGCCGAACGCGTCGTCGAAGCCTGCCAGAACCTCGGCTCGGCAGGCACCAGCCTGAAGAAGTGAGCCGGCGGGCAGCAGAGCCTGCCCCGTGAACCGTCGAGAAACGGGCCAAGCGTCGAGAAACGCATGTGCACACCCGTGTCTCGGCGCTCAGCCCGTTTCTCGGCGAGATTCCACTGTGAATGGCACGAGGCCCGGGACGCCATTGTCCCGGGCCTCGTGGTGTCCCGCGGATCGGCGATGACGAATCGTCAGCCGACCGCGAGGGTCATCAGCCTTCCGGCACCGCCTCGCCGGCCTTGAGCCGAGCCACGCGCTGATCCCAGAAGTCGGCGTTGCGCACGCCGATCTTCTCGGGCTCGAACACCGGGTCCAGGCCGTGCTTGGTCTGGCGTTCGAAGTCGCGCAGGAGCTTGAACGCCGGCTGCTGCAGGATGAGGATGCCGATGATGTTCAGCCAGGCCATGAGGCCCACGCCGATGTCACCGAGCGCCCAGGCGCTGCCCGCGGTGGACATCGCACCCACGGCGACGGCGACGAGGATGAGCAGCTGCAGCACGCGCTTGCCGACAGCGATCACAAAGGTGTTCTTGACCTTGCCCAGCAGGTACACGAGGTTCGTCTCGGCCATGTAGTAGTAGGCGACGATCGTGGTCAGTGCGAAGAGGAAGATCGAGATCGCGATGAAGCTGGCACCGAAGCCGTGGATCATCGAGTCGAGTCCCGCCTGCGGCCACTTCTCGCCCGGAGTCGCAGCGATCTCCTCGGCCATCTGTCCGCGGCCGGTGCCGATGATCGTCGTCTCGTCGGCGTCGAAGACCTTGTACATGCCGGTCGAGAGGATCATGAACGCGGTCGCCGAGCACACGAACAGGGTGTCGATGTAGACCGAGCCGGCCTGGACGAGTCCCTGCTTCGAAGGGTGCGAGACCTCGGCGGCCGATGCCGCGTGCGGTCCGGTGCCCTGCCCGGCTTCGTTCGAGTAGATGCCGCGCTGGACGCCCCACTGGACGGCCATGCCGATGATGCCGCCGAAGGCCGCTTCCGGTCCGGCATCGATGCCGAAGGCCGAGGTGAACATCAGCTGGACGACCGGAATGATCTGGTCGGCGTTGATGATCGTCACGGCGATGGCCGCAATGATGTAGATGACGGCCATGAAGGGCACTGCCAGCGAAGCGAAGTGCGCGATGCGCTTGATTCCGCCGACGACGATGAAGCCCATGATGATGACGAGCGCGATGGCGGTGCCCCAGGTCGGGACGCTCCATGCGTTCTCGACGGCGCCGGAGATCGCATTGGATTGGATGCCCGGCAGCATGAAGGACATGGCGATGACGGTCACGGCAGCGAAGACCATGCCGTAGACCTTGAACAGGCCGCGGGCCTTGGTGTGGCGGTAGGCCTTCTCGATGTAGAAGGCCGGGCCGCCGCGGTACTCACCGGTGCGGGGATCCTGTTCCTTGAAGATCTGTCCCAGGGTGGATTCGACGTAGGACGTCGAAGCGCCGAGGAGGGCCGAGATCCACATCCAGACGACGGCACCCGGGCCTCCGAAGCCGATGGCGGTGGCGACGCCGGCGATATTGCCGACGCCGACACGGCCGGCCAGAGAGATCGCGAGGGCCTGGAAGGACGAGACTCCCTCATTGGAGCTCTTGCCCCTGTACATCTGCCTGAAGATGGCTGGGATCTGGCGGATCTGAACCGCGCGGGAGCGGATCGTGAAATAGACACCCGCGCCGAGACACAGGTAGACGAGGGCGGAGGACCACACAACTCCGTTGAGCCAGTCGATGAAAGCGGACACGCTTCTCCATTCGTTCTTCCGCGCCGGGATCGCCGACACGGTGTTGCTTATCTAGCGTCTGTGCCAGAGCGCCGGCCGGCGATTCAGCGGCCAGTATCACGAGTGTTTCCCATGTGTTCTCTGTGATGCACCTCATAAGTCAAACCGATTGTCATCGGTGACGCAAATCGCATTCGCCGACGCAGTTTCCCGTTCCGGCAAAAGAGGTTTCGCTGTGCCGGGCAGGGCCGCCTCGGCGAATTGTTGCGAAGTCATTGCGAACTGGATCACTTCATGTGGGTCAGTTCACTATTTGGGACGGGAACCGTATGATGTGGTGCGGATCTCTTCGAGCAAAGAAGACACGAAGAGCACTTTTGAAACGACAGGAACACCATGAAACGACGAACCGGTGCAAAGGCTGTGGCCATCGCCGCAGCCGGAGCTCTGCTCCTCTCCGCCTGCTCGACCTCGACGACCGGAGGCGGCGGCGGGGACGACAAGGGCGGAATGCTCACGGTCGGAACCACGGACAAGGTCGTGGCTCTCGACCCGGCTGCTGCGTACGACAACGGAAGCTCGCTCGTCGAACAGCAGATCTACCCGTATATCCTCGCCTACAAGCCGGGCACGGCCGAGCTCAACCCCTCGATCGCCGAATCGGCTGACTTCACCGAGCCGACGAAGTACGAGGTCAAGCTCAAGGACGGGCTCAAATACGCCAACGGCAACGAACTGACGTCCTCGGACGTGAAGTTCTCCTTCGACCGGCAGCTGAAGATCCAGGACCCCAACGGGCCCTCCTCGCTGCTGGGCGGACTGAAGTCCGTGGAGACCCCGGACGAGAAGACCGTCGTCTTCAACCTCAAGCGCAAGAACGACCAGACCTGGCCGGGAGTGCTGGCCAGCGCCGCCGGACCGATCGTCGACGAAGACGTGTTCTCGGCCGACAAGGTCACGAAGGATCAGGACATCGTCGACGGCAAGGCCTTCGCCGGTCCGTACACGATCGACGGCTTCAAGTTCAACGAGCTGATCACCTACAAGGCCAACCCGGACTACAAGGGCTTCATCGAGCCCGCGAAGACCGAGACCGTGCAGATGAAGTACTACTCGGACGCGAACAATATGAAGCTCGACGTCCAGGAGAACACCATCGACGTGGCCTGGCGTTCGCTCTCGGCCACCGACGTCGAGGACCTCGGCAAGAACGAGGACCTCAAGGTCCACAAGGGCCCCGGCGGCGAGATCCGCTACATCGTGTTCAACTACGACACGATGCCCTTCGGTGCGAAGACCGATGAGGCCGATGAGAAGAAGGCGCTCGCCGTGCGCAAGGCCATGGCCGACTCCGTCGACCGTCAGGCCATCGCCAGCCAGGTCTACAAGGACACCTTCACCCCGCTGTACTCGCACGTGCCCGACGGACTGCCCGGCTCCGACGAGCCGCTGAAGTCCGAATACGGCGACGGCAAGGGCGGCGCCGATGTCGAGAAGGCGAAGAAGGCGCTCAAGGACGCCGGAGTCAAGACCCCGGTCGAGCTCAAGCTGCAGTACAACCCGGACCACTACGGTCCGTCCTCGGGCGATGAGTACGCCCTGGTGAAGGACCAGCTCGACAAGACCGGGCTGTTCAAGGTCAAGCTGCAGTCGACCGAGTGGGTGCAGTACTCGAAGGACCGCACCGACGACGTCTACCCGATGTACCAGCTGGGTTGGTTCCCGGACTACTCGGATGCCGACAACTACCTCGTGCCGTTCTTCTACGACACGGATGAGACTCCGTCGTTCCTCGCCAACCACTACCGTGACGAGGCGATGAACAAGGAGCTCAACGCTCAGTCCTCGATCGCCGATGAGGGCAAGCGCGAAGAGGCTCTGAAGAAGATCCAGGGTCAGCTGGCTGACGAACTGCCGACCCTGCCGCTGCTGCAGGGCAACCAGATCGCCGTGTCCGGCAAGGACGTCAAGGGCGTCGACGACACCCTCGACCCCGCTTTCCAGTTCCGTTTGCCGCTGCTGAGCAAGTGATCACCCACACGAGGTGCAGGTGAGCCGACCGGTTCGCCTGCACCTCGTGGCGCGTTCGCGGTGAGGTCCGTACATCTGCAGTGACCCCTCACCGAGGCGACCTCTGCCCGTCCCTCGCCGCGAGCGCCTCGAAACACATCCCATAAGGAACACATGTCTGCTGCCATCAGCGAACCAGGGGCAGAGGCCGCCGAGACTTCGGTCGCGGTCAAGAAGCCCTCGGGAGGCGGTCTGGGACGCTATGTCCTCATCCGCTTCCTCCTCATCATTCCCACCATCTTCATCCTCACCACTCTGGTGTTCTTCCTCATGCGCATCACCGGTGACCCGATCACCGCAGCGCTGGGCGGACGCCTGACGAAGGCCCAGCTGGCCGAGCGCGTCCACGCCGCCGGCTACGACCGGCCCATCCTCGTCCAGTACTTCGAATACATGGGCAACCTGCTCAAGGGCGACTTCGGCACCGCGGTCTCCGACGGCCAGCCCGTCTCGTCGATCCTGCTCAACTACGGATCGGCGACCGTCGAACTCGTCTTCTACGCGCTCATCGTCGCGTTCATCCTCGGCATCCCGCTGGGCATGCTCGCCGCCTACCACCGCGACAAGGCCCCGGATGCGGCACTGCGTGTGCTCGCGATCCTCGGCTATGCGACCCCGGTGTTCTTCGCCGGCATGATCCTCAAACTCATCTTCGGCGTCTTCCTGCCGGTCCTGCCGGTGGCCGGCCGCGGCACCACGGAGACCGAGTACATCATGTCCGGTGTCGTCGGCCCGACGAGGTTCTACCTCATCGATGCTCTGCGCATCGGCAACTTCTCCGTCCTCGGCGATGTCCTCGCCCATGCGGTGCTGCCGGCGATCGCGCTCGGCGTGCTCACCGCCGGAGTTTTCCTCCGACTCGTGCGCACGAACCTCATCGGCACGCTCGAACAGCAGTACATCGACTCCGGTCGATCCCGCGGAATCTCCGAATACCGCCTGGTCACCAAGCATGCGTACCGTCCTGCGCTGATCCCGATCATCACCGTCATGGGCATGCAGATCGCGCTCATGCTCGCCGGCGCCGTGCTCACGGAGACGACGTTCGAGTGGAAGGGACTCGGCTTCAAACTCGCCGAATACCTGACCGCCCGTGACTTCGTGGCCGTCCAGGGAATCGTCGTCTTCCTCGCCGTCATCGTCGCGGTCACGAACTTCCTTGTCGACGTCATCGCCGCGTTCATCGACCCGAGAGTGAGGTACTGATGTCCACTCCAGAGACTCCACAGAACCCGGGCCCGGATGAGACGGCCCAGACCTTCGCCGAGGAGCCTCCCGGCTCCGGTGTCCCCGCAGTGGCGTTCGACGACCGAACCAGGAAATCCTGGTTCTCCCGCCTGCCGATCATCTCCCACCTGAGGCAGTCGGTCGGTCTGCAGCGCGGAATGCTCATCACCGGCTTGGTGCTGTGCGGAATCGTGCTCATCTGCGCGATCTTCGCTCCGCTCATCGCCCCCTACGGGTTCAACCAGCTGGGCACCTCCGAGGGCAACTTCGGCTCGAAGCTGCCGCCCGGCGGAACCCACATCTGGGGCACGACCGTCGGCGGCTACGATGTCTTCTCCCGTGTCGTCTGGGGCGCCCAGACGGCTGTGGCCGTCATCGTCGTGGCCGTGGTCATGTCGATCTTCGCCGGTGTCATCCTCGGTCTCATCTCCGGTTACATCGGCGGTTGGCTCGACCGCATCCTCGTCGTCGTCGCCGATGCCGTCTACGCCTTCCCGACCCTGCTGTTGGCGCTGGTCATGTCGATCGCGATCTCCGGCGGTCAGTCGAGTGCGTGGGGCGGCATCGCCGCGGCCGCGTTCTCGATCACGGTCGTCTTCATCCCGCAGTACTTCCGCGTCGTCCGTGCCGAGACCCTGCGTCTGAAGGCCGAGCCGTTCGTCGAATCGGCGATCGTCCTCGGCGCGTCGAAGACGCGGATCATCTCCAAGCACATCTTCCGCAATGCCACGCGGACCCTGCCGCTGATCTTCACACTCAACTCCTCCGAGGCGATCCTGACCTTGGCCGGACTCGGGTTCCTGGGCTTCGGCATCGAACCCACCTCGGCGTCGGAATGGGGATACGACCTCAACAAGGCACTGCCGGACGTCACCTCCGGCGTGTGGTGGACGGCGGTGTTCCCGGGCCTGGCCATCGTGCTCACGGTGCTGGGAATCACCCTGGTCGGTGAGTCGATGAACGACCTCAACGATCCGCGTCTGCGCGTGCGACGCAAAGCCAAGCTCAAGAACACCAAGTCCGCGGAGGTCACGGCATGAGCAAGCAGAAACACGAGCAGACCGCCTCGGCGACCGGCAGCATCCTCGACGTCGACGGCCTCGACGTCACCTTCTCCACCGACGGCGGGGACGTCCACGCCGTCAAAGACGTATCGCTGAGCGTCTCACCCGGTGAGGTGCTGGCGATCGTGGGCGAGTCGGGGTCCGGCAAGACCGTGACCGCCCGGTCCATCCTCGGGCTGCTGCCGGAGACAGCACAGCGCTCCGGAGCCATCGTCATCTCCGGGCAGAACGTGCTCAGCGTCTCCGCCGATGAGCTGCGGGCCATGCGCGGCCGGGATGTGGCGATGGTCTTCCAGGAGCCGTCGACCGCGCTCAACCCCGTGTACACGGTCGGATGGCAGATCGCCGAAGGCCTGCGCGCCCACGATAGGAAGGCGAGCAAGGCCGACCTCAAGGCACGCGTCGTCACGGCCATGCAGCAGGTCGGGATCCCCGATGCCGAAAGCCGTTTCGACTACTATCCGCACCAGTTCTCGGGCGGGCAGAAGCAGCGCATCGTCATCGCCATGGCCTTGGCTCTCGGCGCGAAGCTCATCGTCGCCGACGAGCCGACCACCGCCCTCGACGTCACCGTGCAGGCGGAGATCCTCGACCTGCTGCGCGAACTGCGGGACGAGACGGGCACGGCCATCGTCCTCATCACCCACAACATGGGCGTCGTCGCCGACCTCGCCGATCGCGTGGCCGTGATGCTGCGCGGCGACCTCGTCGAGGTCTCGTCCGTCGAGCAGCTCTTCAATGATCCGCAGGAGCAGTACACGCGTGAGCTGCTCGCGGCAGTGCCGCGGATCGGGTCGACCGTGGCCGGCAGTCGCAAGGCGGCCGCCGCCGAGGCGGAACCCCGGTCCGGTGCGACCGCGGGGGATCCGTCGTCGACGGGTGAGACATCGGACGGTGCCGGTTCACGCCGCACCGACTCAGCGGGGGAGACCTCGGTCGGGACCGCCTCGGCGAAGGAGAGAGATGCACGCGAATCGATCGTGACCGCGCGCGATCTCGACATCGTCTATCCGGGCGGAATCGGCAAATCGGACTTCCACGCGGTGAAGAAGGTCAGCTTCGACATCAAGGCCGGCGAGGTCTACGGACTCGTCGGCGAATCGGGGTCGGGCAAGACCACGATCGGGCGTGCGATCGCGGGCCTGACCAGGGCCAGCGGCGGCAGCCTCGCGGTGCTCGGGCACGAGATGGTCGGGTTCAAGGAGCGTGCGTTCTCGAAGATCCGGCGACGGATCGGGTTTGTGTTCCAGGACCCGGCGGCCTCGTTCAATCCGCACCTGACGATCGGGGAGTGCATCGCCGAACCGTTCGCGATCCACCGGCGGGAGATGAGCCCGTCCGACAGGTCGCAGCGAGTGCTCGAACTCCTCGATTCCGTGCAGCTGCCGAAGGCGTATGCGGCCCGCTATCCGCACGAGCTCTCAGGCGGTCAGCGCCAGCGGGCGTCGTTGGCGCGTGGGCTGGCGCTCGATCCGGAGCTGCTCATCGCCGATGAGCCGACCTCGGCTCTCGACGTGTCGGTGCAGGCGAAGGTGCTCGAGCTCTTCGTCGAGCTGCAGAACCGCTTCGACTTCGCGGCCCTGTTCATCAGCCATGACCTCGCCGTGGTCGATATGCTCTCCGACCGCATCGGGGTGCTCTTCCACGGTGAGCTGCTCGAAGAGGGCACGGGTGAGCAGGTGCTCGGATCACCGGACAACGACTACACGAAGCGTCTCATCGCGTCGCTGCCGGTCCCGGACCCGAAGGAGCAGGCTGAGCGCCGCGAACTGGCCAGAACCCTCCGCACCGCCCCCTGATTACTGCCTGACGGCGGCCCAGCAACCTCGCGCTGTGAGTATTGACAGTGGCTGGTCTGGGACTGGCTGGCAGAGTAGGTGTTGGCCTCTCCATCCCGTGATCGTGACTCCACCTCGCGCTGACCCACACAGTGGTGTCGTGACCTCGATTTGTCCGATCACATGGATGGTGCGGCCGGCACCAGCTCGGCCCACCTCGGTAACTTGATCAGAAGGCTGTCCACCCCCTGAAACCAAGGGAGT
>NZ_RHFG01000064.1 GCF_004745485.1 Brevibacterium sp. S22 | reverse complement strand
GGGACTGATGCAAAGAAGGGTGACAGCGTGAGTGTCATGCTGCGAGTGCAGCTGGCTCTATGATTGCTTCGTACTCTACTGGTGTCAATCGACCCAACCGGGCTTGTCGGCGACGTCGGTGATATGTCCGCTCGATCCAGGTCACGATCGCGATTCTCAACTGGTCGCGAGTGACCCACCGGCGACGGTCGAGAACGTTCTTCTGCAACAGGGCGAAGAACGATTCCATGGCCGCGTTATCGCCCGCTGCGCCGACTCGTCCCATCGACCCGATGATGCCGTGACGGGCCAAAGCCCGAGTGAATTTCTTCGATCTGAATTGGCTGCCGCGGTCGCTGTGGGTCACGCATCCGCCCACGTCACCGCGCCTGGTCACAGCCATCTCGAGGGCATCAACGGCCAGGCGCGCCTTCATCCTCGAGCTGATCGAATAGCCGACGATGCGTGACGAGTAGGCGTCCTTGACCGCGCAGAGGTACAGCTTGCCCTCATTCGTATGGTGCTCCGAAATGTCGGTCAACCACAGCTGGTTCGGGCCATCAGCTCGAAACTCGTGCCTGGTCCGCCCGTCGGCATCGACAACCGCGCACAGATCGTCGTGAACGGGTGGGCCGGGTTTCTTCCCGTTCTTGGCCCGGCCCTTGCCGAAGGCCGAGAACCAGGCATTGGCCGAACACAACCGCCACGCAGTGCGTGCCGCCATGGGTTGGCCGGCCGCTTCGGCTTCGTCGGCGAGGTATCGGTACCCGAACTCGGGATCATCACGGTGGGCATCGAAGAGCGCATTGGCCCGATATGCCTCAACGAGATCGGTATCAGGGACAGGCGCGGCCAGCCACCGGTAGTAGGGCTGGCGGGAGAGCTTCAATACCCGGCACGACACCGCGACGGGGATCCCGTCGACGGCGAGCTCTCTCACGAGCGGGTAGAGCCTTTTGACGGCAGGTTCGCCTGTGACAGATAGGCGGCCGCGCGGCGTAGGACCTCGTTCTCCTGCTCCAGCAGACGATTGCGCCGACGCATCTCTCGTAGTTCGGCGGACTCGTCGCTGGTGTTGCCGGGTTTGTTGCCGGCATCGATTTCTGCTTGGCGGATCCATTTGTTGATGGTGCCTTCGTGGACTCCGAAGTCCTTGGCGATCTGTCCGATCGTCGTCTTCGAGTCCCGGTTCAAAGCGACCTGGATGACGTCGTCGCGGAATTCTTTCGGGTAGGGCTGTGGCATGGTGTCTATCCTTCCAGGCTTGCCTATGAACAAGCCAGATTAGATGTCACCTAACCCTGCATCAGTCCC
>NZ_RHFG01000063.1 GCF_004745485.1 Brevibacterium sp. S22 | reverse complement strand
GGGTTATAGGCCAAATTGTGTGTATGGGCAGGGCGTGTCGGCACTGGTCCTCACCGGGATCTGCCGCCCCAACCCTTCTGGATCCCGTTGCCATCTTCGACACTGAATCCCGTCCCGTAGAGAAGGCTCGTCTCCTCCCTCCCCGTTTCGGGTTTTACAACCTTTGGGACTCTGCGCGATGGTGTCCACGCTCGTGGAGTAACGAACGACCATGGGTCCTTGGGGGCCTCGGTACGCAGATACAACAGCCAATCGACTCCACGACGGGCATGATCGATGTCCAGTCCTCGATGGGCTCGTAGGAAGTCCTTGATCGCTTTGTTCGGTCCGCCCTCTAACGGGTTCGTGGTCTTCGCGATCGTGTAGCCGTCTTCGGCCAGTTCCAGCCACGTGAACAAGTGATTGTCACGGATTAACCCTGTCAGCAGGTTATGGGCCCGACGAGTCCGTAAATGCGTGTACCACCAGTGCTGTCCCGGCTTCACGTGTGCTGGTCGGGGTGTTCCTGCCCGTACTTGGGTGCGGTGTTTGAGGAACGATTCCCACGTCGCTTCCCACGACGTGAACGCGCCCATCCACTTCGCAGCCTCATCCAGGGTGGCCACCTTCGACAGCATCTTGTACAGGCTGAGCAGTTCCTTGTTCGCCGGTAGCACGGGTCGCATGGTCAGGGACCGGTGGGCGGCCTGTCGGATGTGGAAGTGACACCGTTGGATCCGGGTGGTCGGCCAGAGTCGCTTGATCGTTGTCGTCAATGGTCCGTTGCCATCGACGATCGCAGCTGCTGGGGCGGGGATGCGGTCGATGAGAGCTGTCCAGGACGCGTTCTTCTCCTGGTCGCACCATTGCCAATCGATGACGTGAGTGCCGGTGTGAGCGATGAGGACGCACCAGCCGTTGAAGTAGGTGCCATCGAGCATGATCTGGTCATGGACCTCACCCGTCGGGGCCACTGTGGGGGTCACGTTCCAGCACCATTGAGACTTTCGTGTGAAGGTGCGAGTGCTGGTGGCGAAATTGCCTCGTGGTTGTGTGCTGGTCAGCCATGCGATGAAGCGGGTGAAGTCTGCCTTCTTCGCTGAATCGGTGCGGGTCTGGATTGCTGAGGACCCGCAGTGTTTGCATCGCCATCTGGTACGTCCGGCACTGGTTTTGCCGTTCTTGACGAGCTTGTTGGCACATACACCACAGACGGGGTGATTTCTGGGATTGGGCACTGAACATGGTTGCAGAGCATGTTCAACCCGGTCTTGCCCTACTGACTACTGGGCAAACGGGCTATCCTGTACACACATTTCGGCCTATAACCC
>NZ_RHFG01000062.1 GCF_004745485.1 Brevibacterium sp. S22 | reverse complement strand
GGCTCTGCGGAATGAAGCGTGGTGACTGAGCAGTAGTCCAGTCGGTGTGTCGATGAGGGCAACGAAGGATCGGAGCCCCCATCATCGGAAGTGACGAAACAACCCACCGATGGAGACTCCGACCGTGTCCGATCCTACCTGCCCCGACCTCGCTTACCCCGCCTACTCTCAACGCGCGGACGCGCTCGTGGGACTGGACGGTTTCCACGTGCTCAGCGTCGAAGACACAAGGATCGGCATCCGTATCCATATCGAAACTGATGTCACTATGACCGGCTGTCCAGCCTGCGGCGTCGTCGCGAAGCTTCATCACCGCCGCCGGCACACCGTCCACGACATCCCCGGCCAACGTGGCCCGGTCGAACTCGTGTGGCACAAGAGAATCTGGCGCTGCTGGGAGGCCTTGTGCCCGCGAACAACGTGGTCCGAGGGCAGTGACCAGATCGCGGTCCGCGCGAAGGTCACCCTCCGTGTCGGGGATTGGGTCGCCGATCGGCTCCAATACGATGACGCGCACGTGGCAGCACTGGCCCGCCGACTCGGAGTCGATTGGCACACCTGCTGGGCGGCAGCGAAACCCGTCCTTGAGACCCGCACCAGGGCACCGGAGCGGCTCGAGAACGTCACAGCGCTCGGCGTCGACGAGCATGTGTGGCGACATGTCGGCCCGCAGAAACCGCGGATGCTCACCGGAATGGTCGATATCAGCCGCGATAAGAAAGGGCACGTCAATGCGAGGCTCCTCGACGTGGTGCCCGGCAGGTCCGGCCCGGTCTACTCGAACTGGTTGAAAGCTCAGACGCCGCAGTTCCGGGCGGGGGTCAAGCACACGACTCTGGATGCGTTTCGCGGATACAGGAACGCGATCACTGACCAGTTGGGGCACACGGTCACGATCCTCGATGCTTTCCACGTCGTCAAACTCGGCATCGAAGCCCTCGACGAGACCAGGCGGCGAGTACAGAACGCGACGACAGGGCATCGGGGTCGCAAGGATGACCCGCTGTACACAATTCGGCGACTGCTCACGACGGGAGCTGAGCACTTGCGGGAGGGGATGCTTGAGCGCATCGATGGCAAGCTGCGGGCTGGGGATCCGGACTGTGAGGTCACGATCGCCTGGGACTGCTATCAGAGCCTACGCCGGGTCTATCAGGCAGAGTCGAGTGAGAAGGGGGCCCGATTGTTCGAGGGTCTGGTCGTGAAGTTCGGGTCCTGTCCAGTTCCCGAGGTAAATCGGCTCGTGAGGACGTTGAAGCGGTGGCGGAAGGAGATCCTCGCGTATTTCTCAACAGGTGGTGCATCCAATGGTCCTGTCGAAGCGGTCAACAACTTGATCGAGAAGACGCGACGAGTCGCTCATGGGTTTCGCAACTTCGAGAACTATCGGTTGAGGATCCTCACCGTAGCGTCGGGGTTGAAGAGAAACCTACCAACGAGTCACCACACTTGATTCCGAAGAGCC
>NZ_RHFG01000061.1 GCF_004745485.1 Brevibacterium sp. S22 | reverse complement strand
CGGAGTGCCTCATGTCAAGATCCCCGGGAAATGAGGCCGTGCCTCACAGACATTTTCCCCGCCAGCCGGGTCTTAACCGGCCCGGGTGTGATGGACCTTGATGCCCGCGGGATCCGGCAGGGCTTGGGCCTTCTCGATCTCGCGTTCCATCCTCGCGGTCTTGCCCGCCGCGAGCTTGATCAGCCGTTGCTGGATCTGGTCGATCTTCGCGGCGAGGTCGACCAGATCCAGGCCTGCCCGATACTGGTGAAGCTCGGCCTTCTGCTCGCCGCTGAGAATGCCGGAATCGAGCAGTCGCCGGTACGGGGTCTTCGGGGCGTCATAGACGCGTTTGCGCCTGCCCACACGGTCGGTGGAGTACCCGGTCGGTTTCTTCGTCGGGGTGAAGTAGTTCAACCGGTCATTGACCAGCGGCCACAGGCGCTGCAGCAGCTCGAGTTCGGTCGGGGTGTCGTAGCGGTAGTAGAACCCGTATCGACGCACGAGGTGGTTGTTCTTCGATTCGATCGTGGCCTGGTCGTTCTTCGTATACGGCCGTCCCCGGGTGAAGAAGATCTTGCGTTCGGCGGCCCAGTCAATGAGGGTGTGGTTGATGAACTCGGATCCGTTGTCGAAGTCGAGTCCGGTCACCAGGTAGGGCACGGTATCGACGAACTGGGTGCAGGCATCGATGACGTGGGTCGCGGCGTTGTTTCTGATCGCGTGGGTGTAGACCCATCCGGTGTGCATGTCGGTGTAGTTCACGGACCTAGCGAACTCACCCTTAAGCGTCGGACCGCAGTGGGCGACGGTGTCGACTTCGAAGAAGCCGGGTTCGTCTTCGACTTCGTCACCGGCCTTGCGCACGGTGATCGAGTTCCGCAGCAAAGGGCCGGGCTTCGTCGCTGACTTCCCGCGCAGGGGGTCCTTGTCACGGACGGGTTTGAGATACCGGTCGATAGTGGCCGGACTCATCGCCAACAGTTCTGCCCGCACAGTGTGGCTGTAGCGGCCCTTGCCCGGGATCAGGTGGTCATGGGCTTCGAGGGAGTCGAGGAGGCCGTCCATGGCCGCGGCGAGGTACTTGCCGCAGATACCACCGGCGATCGACCACACGTACTGCAGGATCTTGACTGCATCGTAGGTGTATTTGCGGGCCTTCGTCTTCCTGCCGTCGATGACCGCGACTGTCGCTTGTGCCCGTCCTTTGGGTTGTCGGGTGCGGCGGGTCAGTTGTTGGCGGGCGTGGTCACGGTTCCACCCGGTGATGGTGGTGACGGTGTCGAGGATCGCAGCTTTGCTCTTCTTCGAGGCCGTCGTGTAGGCGGTGGCGTATTTCTTCGTGATCTCGATTCTCGTGGTCATCGAAACGTCCTTATCGACCATGACCCCATCGTCGGCGTGCCCTGCTGCCCGGCGGAAGTGTTTCGCGGGGATTTTTCTGTGAGGCACGACCCCTTGGAACGCGGGGACTTTCTACGAGTCTCGTCG
>NZ_RHFG01000060.1 GCF_004745485.1 Brevibacterium sp. S22 | reverse complement strand
TGGAGTGGTCCCCGAAAGTTGGACTGTGATTAACACAGGACAACTTGAAGGGACCACTCCATGCGTCACAACTGTCTGATCACCGACGAGCAAGCCCAAGCCGCGGTCGAACTCTTCGATCACGGGTACGGATACTCTGCTGCGGCCACGAGACTCGCCGTGCACAAACCCACACTCAAACTCCTCCATGACCGCTGGTTAGTGCGTGGAACAATGGCGGTCATGAAACCCCACCAGCCACGTCGAGTCACCCGAGAGACGAAGATCGCGACCGCCAAACGCTATCTCGCCGGCGAACACAAAGTCGCCTTGGCTCAGGAACTCGGCCTGGCTTCATCTCGACCGGTCGTCGACTGGGCCAAGGAATACCGTGACAAAGGCGATGACGCATTCGCCCCGAAGCCCTCAACTGCGAAGGGTGAAACGGCTCGGATACGCGCCATCGACAAGGGTGAGGACCCCGATGCGCACCCACACCCGTCGCAACCGGATGTGCTGGCGCCGAAGACCAGTGCTGAGGACATCAGTCTGGCTGAGTACCGACAGCTTCAAGACCGCCTGCTGCGGGCCGAAGCAGAGAACGCGTACTTAAAAAAACTTCGGGCCTTGAGGCAACAAGGGCAGCAGTGAAAGCACGCATTGTTGCCAGCCTCAAGGCTGACTATCCGCTGGCGATGCTGCTACAGATCGCAGGCCTGGCAAGGTCGACGTTCTTCTACCACCAGAAGAACCGCTTCGGGGACAAACCCGACCGGTACGCCCACGTGAAGACCCTCATCCAGGACATCGTCGACCGGACTCGTGGACGTTATGGGCACCGTCGGGTGCGGGCCGAGTTGGCCAAGACCGGAGTGTTCGTGTCGAAGAAGACGGTGCTGGTCCTGATGCGTCAGCTGGGTCTGCTCAGCCGGGTGCGGCAGAAGAAATTCAACTCTCACCGCGGGACGGTCGGGACCATCGCCGATAACGTCCTTGCCCGGGACTTCGAGTCGGCGGAACCGAACCAGAAGTGGGTCACTGACGTCACGGAATTCGCTGTTGAAGACCGGAAACTGTACCTGTCACCCGTCATTGATCTCTTCGACCGTGGAGTGCTGTCGTACACGATGTCGACGTCACCGAATACGGCGTTGACGAATGAGTCACTGACCCGGGCCTGTCAGGGGCTGCGCCCCGGGCAGGCACCCCTGGTGCACACCGATCAGGGGTTTCAGTATCAGCACGTGTCCTGGGCGGCGATCCTGGCCGATCATGGTGCGCAGGCGTCGATGTCCAGGCGGGGGAATTGTTGGGATAACGCGGTCGCGGAGAACTTCTTCGGGCAGTTGAAGTCCGAGATGTTCTATCTGGAATCCTTTAACACCATCGAGGATCTCAAGGCCGCGGTCGAGGAATACATTCATTGGTATAACTACGAACGATCCTCATCACGACTTGGCGGTCTTGCCCCGATGGAGTATCGGACCAAGACCGCCAAGGATGGTGAGCATGTCTATCAACTATGCTGACCCAAGCAGTCCAACTTTCCGGGACCAGTCCA
>NZ_RHFG01000059.1 GCF_004745485.1 Brevibacterium sp. S22 | reverse complement strand
GGTTCAAAGCGACCTGGATGACGTCGTCGCGGAATTCTTTCGGGTAGGGCTGTGGCATGGTGTCTATCCTTCCAGGCTTGCCTATGAACAAGCCAGATTAGATGTCACCTAACCCTGCATCAGTCCCTTCTTCGCTCAGGTAGGCCAATGTTGGTGTGGCGGTCTTCGACGGTCTGATGCTGAGGATCTGGCGGATAGTTTCCGCGTATTCAGGGTGGTCGGGTAGAGCGTAAGCCAGGAGAGAACGAATCGCGGTGAGCCGATGATTGCGGGTAGCCGCAGTATTAGCCCGGACATCTCTGAGATAGGCAAGGAAACCGGTGACAGTGGCCCGATCGAGGTGGTCGAGGCGAAGCTCATCGGCACAGACCCTGTTGAGGGTGGTGAGATGTTTGATGAAGATTCTCCACGTGTCGCGGTAGGAGGCGATGGTATTGGCCGACAAGGACCGTTGAGTGTGAACGTAGTCGGTGAAGAACGACTGCAGAATCGTTGCCAAATAGGTCATGACTCTGACTCCATGTTCGTATGATTCGTCCGCCGTTGTGCGGCCAGTGCCAAGAGTTCGGGCACGGCCTGGACATACCAATAGGTATGAGCGGGTTGGGAATGGCCGAGCCAGTTGGCAAGCAGTCCCATTGTGTTCGCAGGGACACCGTCTTCGGAGGTGTAGGCGTGAATCATTACGCGAGTCGCGAATGTGTGTCGCAGATCGTGCAGACACGGAGTGGTCCCGTTCCAGTCGAAGTCAGCAGCCCTGCGAAGTTTGGCGAAATAGCTTTCGATAGTCGGCACCTGGTGTGGTCGTCTACGACGGCTGACGAACAGCGGCCCGCCGGTCTGGAGGTCGAGACGTCTTCTGGGTGAGGATGTCTCGTACGCGGTCAATGCTTCGATCGTTGTCGGATGGAGTGGGATGATTCGCTGAGGTCCTCCTTTGTTTGCCCGTACCAGCAACGTGGTGTCCTCACGGTTCATATCGCTGGTTTCAACCCTGAGAGCTTCGCCGATTCGTAGGCCTGTGGCGACCAGGAGCCCGATGATCGTGGCCATGGTGGCTGCTGTGAGAGGGTCGAAAATGATGGGACAGGTGCTGAGCAGGGCATCGATCTCTTGCTGGGTGTAGATGTGAGGTGTACGCCGCGACCGAGCACCAGGTAAGAGGCGAAGGCCCGGGACTTGAACGTCGGTGCCACAGCCGAGGCAATATTTTGTGTATCCCCGCATCGAGATCAGCATTTGAGCCTGGTAAGAGCGTTGTCGGGGCCCGCCGCTGTGGATCCACGTGAGCACTTCACTGGTGGTGAACACGCCTGTATGGTTGCCCGATTGCCAGAGATATTCGAGGAAACGACGAACGTGTCTTTCTGCTTCCACTAGGGCATGTCTCCTTTATTGGCGGAGCCATGTCAGGATCGCGCTGATCACGACGGCCGCTCGATAGGTGATGGCGAGCTTGTCGTATCTCGTCGCTAGGGCATGTCTCCTTTATTGGCGGAGCCATGTCAGGATCGCGCTGATCACGACGGCCGCTCGATAGGTGATGGCGAGCTTGTCGTATCTCGTCGCTAACCCCCGCCATTGCTTGACGTAGGCAAA
>NZ_RHFG01000058.1 GCF_004745485.1 Brevibacterium sp. S22 | reverse complement strand
CCTGAGTTTCACAATTTTAGTGTCCCGAAAATCGGTCCGGCAGTAGCTCCGCCGCGATTTCTCTCGCCTCGCCAGTGACCTCGGGATCGAAGGTGATGTCTTGGCCACCCACACGCCCGGTGAACTCTCGCAACGGCCGCAGGCTCGTGATGATCTTCTTCAACGACGCCCCGGTCGCCTCCTGCATGAACCTCGACACAGCCAAGGAGGTGAACACGAGCGTCAAGTGCGCCTCGATCACATCCCTCTTCCGGTGAAAGATCGGCCTGGCCCTCAAGTCTGTCTTCGACATCCGGAAAGACTGCTCGACATGCCACAAGTCGTGATAACTGCTGATCACCTCAGCAGCCGACATGGTCCCGGCCGGAATGTTCGTCACGTAGCCCTTGAACCCAGTCAGCTTCATCGCCCGCTCGTAAGCCTTCTCATCGAAGGCCTTCTCCTCATCCGTGACCTTGACAAACCGTGCCTTCTTCGCCGGCTTCTCCCCATCGATGATCGCCAATGCCCGATTACGCTGCAGGTTCAGCGTCTGCTCATCACGCATCGCACGCTTACGCCGGTACTGCCACACCACCCGCCACGCATCCGGATGCTCCTGGGCTGACCAGACGGGTTCGCGTCTCTTCTTCACCCGATCCGGGTCAAGTCGCTTCACACCCTTCGGGGTGATCGTGTCGATGATCTGCCCATCGTCGGTGTACTCACCATTCCACCGAAAATGGGTCGCCAGATCGTGCGGGGCTTTCGTCTGCCTCGACCCGACGATGAACCGCAGCCCGGCATCATCGAGTTCCTTGAGGTTCTTGGCTGAGAGCATTCCGGCATCAGCGGCGACGACCATGTCTGTGACGTGGTGCCGTTCTTGGAAGGCTTTGATCACGGGAATGATCGTGTGGGTCTCGGCTTTCGATCCTTCGAAGCACCCGATCTCGAGTGGGAACCCGGTCCGATCGACGAGCAATCCGACGACGATCTGGGGGTCGACACGGCGTTCTTTCGAGTACCCGACCTGGCGCAGCGCGTCTTCCTTTTCAGCCTCAAAATAGAGCGTCGTGACGTCGTAGAGGAGCAGGCTGATGCCGGTGGTGGCGACACTGTGGGCGAAGCATGTGTCTGCGATCTTCCCGCGGTAGTCGCGTTCGTTGGCCCGTCGGAGACAGTTGAAGAACGTGTTGGGGTGTGGTGGCTCGATACCGAGTTCGGCAAGGACACGGAGGCTGTCGACTTTCGACGTGGGTTCAACGAGTCGTGCCAGCACGAGGTGGAAGAAGGCGTTGTCTTTGATCACCTTGCCGAAGCCGAGTCTCTTCCACGACTGGGTGATGGCGTCGATGAGGACGGATGATCGTGATCCCACAACGGTTCGCACTCGTGGTGGTGCAGCAGCATCGGTGGGTAGGCCCAGTTCGAGTTCGAGTTGTTCGGCTGCACCGTAGTCAGCGAGCTTCTCTTCCCCGGCGGTCAGCAGAGCTGTCAGTTCTGCTTCTGTATGAGCGGACCCGAGGTGTTCAAGGACGGTGACTTTGCCACGGTGTTTGCGCACGATCTGCACGGCAGTGGCCCCGGAACCGGTGGTGACTTTCCGTAGACGAGGCGACATAACCCCATCGTAGACAGCAGATTAGTGTCCCACCAACAGAATCCCCGACCTCGTGACCAGCACAAATGCAAATAGAATCGCGAAATCAGCATCCAGTTGTGAAAGTCAGGTG
>NZ_RHFG01000057.1 GCF_004745485.1 Brevibacterium sp. S22 | reverse complement strand
GAGCCTGTTGCCGAATGGTTTCGGTTCTGGACCCGAAATTGCAGGAAACCTCAGCGACGTCGAAGTCCCGGCACCCAGACGGTTGGGATCTCGACATAGTCGTCAACGAAACAGCCCTCGGCGCGGTATTGCACCCATGACAGTCGCGAATAGCCGCTCACCACAGGAAATCGGGGCTTCCCGGCTCCGGTGCGGGACCCTCACACCGGAGCCGTCAGGCCCCGCACCTTACACAACCGGCCAATATTGACGACCGTGGCCATGAGCTTGGCCTCACCGACAGCTTTGACCAGCCCACGCATACTCATCCGACGCATGCCTCGCTGCTCCTTCACCCACCCATTCGCCGGTTCCACCAACGCACCACGACGTTTATACAACTCACTGTTGGCAGGATCGGCCAGCTTCTGTCGCATCGACTGCACCGCTTCGTGCTGGGATACCTCCGTCGTCGTATCCGTCTTCGCCAGGCGCCTCGACTTCCGATCACTAATCAGCCTAGGCGGTCCTTCGCATTCAAGATTGTCGATCGTGTGGTACCCGGCATCAGCCAACGCCATCCCGATCTTCGCCGGCCGACCGCACGCGGACTCATACTCCCGACCCACCGCAGCCAACATCGGCTGGAACAAGCGGAAATCAATCGGTTCGGTGAACACTTCCGCGGCCATGATCAGGTGATCATCCGATACCGCGAACTGCGTGTTATACGCCTGCATGAACCCCTGACGGGTCTTCATCAACCGTGACTGCGGGTCCGTGAAGTTCCGGTTCTTCGCCTGCGCCGACTTGTTCCCGGCCACACCCTGACGCCGCTTAGCTATCCTGGCCCGCATCTCATCGATGGCTCGTTTCCGTGAGTGCAACCGTTCCTGGTCATCCGGATGAAGCGGAGAACCTCCGCGAGGTCGTTTCCCAGTGGTCTTCAACTGCTCGTGGAACGAGTCGTACTTGTGCTTCAGGAAAGCATACAAACGGTCATACTTCTCAATCTTCTTCGCCAACGCTGTCTCCGACTGGGCCAGTTCACGTTCGTCAAACGACGGCTCAGCCGTTTCGAACGACGTCACACAATCCTGTGCCCGTTCGACTCGTTCAGCCTGATACCGGCCCTTCCTCGACTCCACCGACCGGATCAGTCCAGCCCGGGCCGCTTCATCGTCAGAGTCATCATCATCCACACCCAGTTCCTCGTCAGCATCATCAGCAGCGACAGCCTCGGCAGTGATCTCATCAATCAGTGACCGGTAGTACTCCTCGGACCGGTTCGCCCCCGTCGACGCATCAGCTGCGATCTTCGTGCCATCGATGGCGATGACACCGACATTGCCCATACCTGCCCGCACACACTCGCCCAACACCTGGGTGAACAAGCCGGTGAAAGCGTCGATGTGTTCGGACCTGAAGCGTGCGATCACGGTGTGGTCGGGAATGTCACCGCCACAAGCGACGCGGAAAGCAACATCGGTGTGGCATTGCCGTTCGATCGCCCTGGATGAGCGGACACCGACACTGTAGGCATACAGCAGCAACACCAGCAGCATGTCAGGGTCATATCCGGCCTGACCTGCCGTCGAGATCGAGGTCATGCGGCGGCGACGCTTAGCGAAGGCGCTGGTGTCGAGGTCAGCAACCAAGGCTTCGATGACCCACACCAGGTGATGGGCTGGTAGCCAATCCCGCATATCAGGCGGGAGGAGGAACTGCTGGTCACGATCGACCGGACGGTAGTTCTTAGCCATAGTCCATTGTCTCAAAAACGGCAATGGACCCTGTTGACAAACACGCCCAATCAATTCGGCAACAGGCTC
>NZ_RHFG01000005.1 GCF_004745485.1 Brevibacterium sp. S22 | reverse complement strand
CCAAGCCCTGCCGGATCCCGCGGGCATCAAGGTCCATCACACCCGGGCCGGTTAAGACCCGGCTGGCGGGGAAAATGTCTGTGAGGCACGGCCTCATTTCCCGGGGATCTTGACATGAGGCACTCCGCGTCCCAGCGAGGTGTCCGGCGGCGAAGGCTGTTGTGGTCCCGGTTGCTCTGGAATCATCACGTTCTTCGGTGGGCAGTTCAGAAGAAGGTGTACCGATTCGCCGAACAGTGCTGCTGCACCGACGCCGCTGTGACCGCGGCCTCGTCGAACCGGCGAATCAGGCAGACCGGAAGCTCAGGCGGACCTGAGACTCAGTCGAACCGGGCGGCGCCCCGGCCTGCGCTGACAGCGAAGATGTCCGGTTCCCGGTAGCCGTGCTCGGCGAATGCCGCAGTGACGGCGTCGCCTACTTCATCGACCTGGTCTGCATGGATGAGGGCGATCGCCGAGCCGCCGAAGCCCCCGCCGATCATCCGTGCCCCGAGCGCTCCGGCTCCCAGAACGGCCGTCACCACAACATCGAGTTCGGCACAGGAGACTTCGTAGTCATGTGCCAGCGATTCGTGCGAGGCCACCAGCAGATCACCGATCGCGCGGATGCGCGCGTCATGCTCACTGCCGTGGGCGCGGTCATTGTCTTCGAGCAGTTTGACGGTGGCGCGGACTCGTGCGTTTTCGGCGATGACGTGTCGCACTCGCCTGCGCTGTTCCTCGGTGAGTTCGCTCAGGTCGACGTCATCGGCGAGTTCCCGCAGACTGTCGACGCCGAAGATCGCGGCAGATTCCTCGCAGGTCTTCCGCCTGGCCCCGTACCCGCTCTCGCTGTGCGAGTGGGAGACCTTCGAGTCGATGACGAGGAGTCTGAGCCCCTCGGAGTCGAGATCGAAGGGAATCTGGCGAGCGCTGAGGTCGCGGCAGTCGAGGAAGAGCGCGTGCCCGGCCTCGGTCATGATCGAGGCGGCCTGGTCGACGATTCCCGTCGGCGCTCCGACGAAGTCGTTCTCGGCCCGCTGCGTCAGCAGCACCTTCTCTCGATCGTCGAGGCCGAGTCCGAACACCTCGTCGAGGGCGATGAGCACCGCCACTTCGAGCGCATGCGATGACGACAGTCCGGCACCGACGGGCACAGTGGACTCGATGTAGAGATCGACACCACCGACCAGCGCGCCGGTGGACTTCGCAATCTCGTCGACGACTCCCGCGGGGTGGCTGAGCCAGCCGGCCAGGGTTCCGGGCACGAGTTCCGCGGCCGTGAACTGACCCGACACACGCCGACCAGCTTCATCGCGATGATCGGAGACGATGCGAATGCTCTCCCCACACCGAGGCGGCTCCGCGGTTCCGATCTCTTCAGCGCTGCCCTCGGTTCTTCCTTCAGCACTGCCTTCGGGGCGCTGACCGATGGCGACGTACACGGCCCGATCGATGGCGATGGGCAGGACGAAGCCTGAGTTGTAGTCCGTGTGTTCGCCGATGAAGTTCACGCGCCCCGGCGCGCGGAAGGACCCGAGCGGCCGGTATCCGAACAGGGCTTCGAACTCGCCGGCGAGGTGATCGGCGGTCGGGGCGGCCGCTGTCTTCGGTGTCTCGGTGCTCATCGACGGCCACCTTCCTGATCGTCCGTGGCGAGGCTCTCGTTCGCTGCGAGGGTCTCGTTCGCTGCGAGGGTCTCGTTGGCTGTCACGGGCACAACCGCCTCGGCGATGGGTGTGAGAGTCACCGCGCGCAGCCTGGCTGCGGTCTCCTCGGCGGAGACATCACCGACGAAGGCACCCATGGCCGCCTCCGACCCGGCGAGGAACTTGAGTTTGTTCTCCGCTCGGCGCGGGCTCGTGATCTCGAGGTGCAGCCATTCGGCGCGGCGGTCGGCGCTGTTGACCGGTGCCTGGTGCCAGGCCGCAATGTACGGAGTGGGGCTCGGGTAGAGTCCGTCGATGCGCTGCAGCACCTCCGGGTAGACGCGGGCCAGGTCGTCTCGTTCGGTGTCGTCGAGTTCGTCGACACTTCCCACCTGACGGTGCGGGACGATGTGGACTTCGATCGGCCAGCGTGCCGCGAAGGGCACGAAGGCGGAGAAGTGATCGGTGTCGATGATCATCCGCTCCCCTGCCTCGCGTTCGAAGGCGAGCACGTCGCCGAGCAGCGGCCGGCCGGTCCGGCGAAGGTGCTCATGGGCTCGGGCCGAGGTGATCGCGGTGTGCGGGGTGACATAGGGGTAAGCATAGATCTGTCCGTGCGGGTGATTCATCGTCACACCGATCTCCTCCCCGCGGTTCTCGAACATGAAGACCTGTTCGATGCCCGGCAGCGCCGACAGCTCAGCAGTCCGGTTGGCCCAGGCGTCGATGACGGTGCGGGCGCGATCGGTGCCGAGGTCGGCGAAGGATCCGGTGTGCTCGGAGGAGAAGACGACGACCTCGCAGCGGCCGTATCCGGGTCCCGACAGCGCAGAGGTCACGGAATCGATGGAGTCGGGGGCCGCCTCGGCGAGGGTGTTGTCCACTGTGTGCGACGACGGAACACCACCGAGGCCGGGCCCGAGTGAGGGGAAGCGGTTCTCGAAGACGGCGACGTCGAAGTCCGCGGCTGGGATCTCGGTGGGACGGTCCGGAAGCGATGGGCACAGCGGGCATTCGGCGGCGGCGGGCAGGTGGGTGCGGGTCTGCCGGTGCGTGGCCACGGCGACCCATTCGCCGGTGAGGACGTCGAAGCGCAGGGTGCCGCTGTCGGGTCGTGATTCGTGAGGCCGGGGGTCGGCGGCGATCACCGGAGCGGGTGAGTCGGGGTCCTGGAAGAACAGGATTTCACGACCATCGGACAGGTTTGTCCTGCGATGCGACGCTGGCATCAGACCTCCCAAAAGTTATCATTTTCGATCATAATGCTAACATCTGTCGGCTCGGACAGGCGCGGAGAGCGTAGAATATCCGCAACTGCCTCTTCCCTCCGTCGAGCCCCCTGGAGACCCATGACCGCCACCATCGAACTCGCCTGCGGCGAGTCTGTCGCGGTCATCTCCCCCACCGGTGCGAGCCTGCTTCGCTTCAGCGTCGGCGAGCGGCCGGTCGTGGTGCCGATGAATGCCTTCGACGGAGCCGTGCTCGCGCCCTGGCCGAACCGGATCGATGGGGGCCGTTTCGATTTCGCGGGAGCCCGCCATCAGCTGCCGATCACCGAGCCCGAGCGCGATACGGCGCTGCACGGCCTCGTCGCCGACGTCGAATGGTCTGTCATCGAGCGGACCGACTCCGCCCTCGGCCTCGGATATGCGCTGGAGGCGACGGCAGGGTATCCGTTCGAGTTCAGTCTGCGGGTGGACTTCGAGCTCGCCGAGGCGGAGCTGCGCATACGCGCCCGTGCCCTCAACACGGGGTCGGGTCCCGCCCCGTTCGGTTTCGGTTTTCACCCGTGGCTCTCACCCGGTGAGTGTGGCGGCGCAGCTGCTGCAGGGTCGGTCGATGCTGCAGGGTCGGTCGATGAGTCTCAGCTCGTCATTCCCGCTGCGCACTGGCTCGAGGCCGATGATCGTCTCATCCCCACGGCCGTGCGCCCCTTCGATGACGGCACCGCGGTCCCGGTCGACCACGTCTCCGATGATTCCGCGTGCATGCTGTGTAAGGACTTCCGGGCGCTGCGCACAATCGGCGGAACGGTCCTCGACGATGCCTTCGGCCAGCCTCGACGCGGGGGCGACGGGTGGTCACGAGCACGGCTGAAAGGCGCTGATTCCCGTGAGGTCATCGTCGGGATGGGTCCCGGTTTCCGCACCTGGCAGGTGTGCACGGGCGACGGCCTCGAAGAGGATCTGGCTCGTCGGGCGATCGCGATCGAGCCGATGACGTGTCCGCCGAATGCGTTCGCAGCAGGCGAGGACTTCGACGTCGTCTCCCCCGGTGACGAGCTTGCCGTCGAGTGGAGTATCACCTTGACCGGAACGGACTGCGAGCGTGCCGATTCGATGTCGGCGGACTCCGCGGGTCAGGGCCTCTCGACTCGGGCCAGCACCGAGAGCTGAGCTGATCTTCTTCCCAAAATGACAGCCGCCCTGCCGGGAGTCGGCGCATCCTGATAGGTTGCGACTGCAGGCAGATATCAGGCGAGCGTGCCCTGCTTGGGGTGCGTTCCATTCTCGAGAAGGACGATCATGTCGACACCGCAGAACCCGAACGACCCGAACAGCAGCTCGGCTGAGCAGAATCTCGACGGCCAGAACACGGGCACCGGGGACCAGCCGCAGAGCACCCAGCCTGCTTCGGACCAGTCCGCCTCGGGCCAGGATGCGCAAGCCCCTGAGGATGCTCAGTACCAGCCGGGCCAGGATGCGCACCAGGGTCAGGACGCTTCGCACCAGTCGGCTCAGGAGGCTCAGGCAGTGCAGGATGCTCAGCCCGGATACCAGCAGGGCACCTATGATCCCAATGCCTATCAGGCACAGGGACAGCCTTACCAGCAGGCCGGATACTCACAGCCCGGCGCCTATCAGCAGGATCCTTACCAGCAGGACCCCTACCAGCAGGATCCTTACCAGCAGGGCGTCTACTCGCAGGGTGCGCCACAGCAGCAGGCATATGGTCAGCCGGTCTACGGCCAGCCCGCGTATGGTCAGGCACCGCAGTCGACGCCCCAGCGGGCCGGGTTCTTCAAGTCGCTGTTCGACATTCGCTTCGACAGCTTCATCGCGGTGAAGTGGGCGGGCTTCATCTACATCATCGCAATCGTCGTCGCGGCCCTGTCCTACCTCGGCACCATCATCGCCGGCATCAGCGCGGGAGTCGCCGCCGGTTCGGCCGCGGCCTACTTCACTGACGGGCCGAGCTTCAATGTGCTGCCGCTGATCCTCTCGATCGTCTTCGGCTGGATCATCCCGGCCCTGTGGGTCATCGGCGTCCGTCTCGTGCTCGAGCTCATCGTCTCCAACATCAAGACGGCCGAGAACACGAAGCGCATCGCCGACTCCGTCTCCCGCTGAAGTCAGTCCTCTCGCCGAAAGCGGCACACTTCACGCCAGACAGCACACAGAGAAAGCAGGGCTTTCCAGCCTCAAGTGTGCCGCTTTCACTCGGCAGCACTGGAGCGCGGCTCGGTGCGCGCGGGATACGCAGCGCGGTGAATTAGAGTGAGCCCCGCATCGAAATTCGATGCGGGGCTCAACCGTACCCCCGAGCAGATTCGAACTGCCGTTACCGCCTTGAGAGGGCGGCGTCCTAGGCCACTAGACGACGGGGGCTCAGAACAACTCACCTGGAGAGACCTCCGGATGATGTCCGCTGGGCTACCAGGACTTGAACCTAGACTAAATGAACCAGAATCACTCGTGCTGCCAATTACACCATAGCCCAATGTTTTTCAAGGTCATCCTCGTGGGGAATTCCCTGAGCAACGAGATATAACTCTACACAAGCACACCACCTCACGACAAATCAGAGAGGCTCCTTTTCGGTGTGACCTTCTTAACACTCGAGCGCCCCAGCCACACCGCCCGGATCTCAACCGCGAGCGAGGCCGATGAGCCGGTCGAGCACCCGAAATCCGTCGGCTCGCAGACCGTTGTGTTCGTACTCGTTCGTCACCCACGGCTGCACCCCGGACAGGTGTTCGGCAGTGGCCAGCGAATACTCCACAGGCACATATGCGTCCTCGAAATACACCGCCGCAGCACCGCGCACCGAGGCGGCCCGCAGTGCGTCGACGTCGTAGAGATCAGGCCATTGACGTGCGGCAATGAGCTCGGCCACCTCGGCGAAGGGGGTGAGCTCCGGATCCTCGTGCAGGGACTCCGGCCCGGCATGCTCACCTGCCAACAGGGTCGGGTCCTCCCGGACGGCATCAGGCATCGCCCGCCGCGCCGCCCAGTTCGTCGCCGCGCCGTCGGCCCAGCAGGATTCGTGGATGACCGCGTAGAGCGGGTTGCGTCCCGAGAACGGCAGGGAGGCGGCAAGGTCATGCCGGAACGCCGCCGAGGCGGGGTCGAGGTCGAGCAGATAGTGCAGCTTCTCCGGACCGTCGGAAGCCCCGAGGAAATGCCCGAGCAGACGGATCCGCTCCGGCGTCGCCCGCGCTCCCCCAGGCAGGGCGAGGCCGTCTCCGACGGACGCGAGCTCGACCAGCCTGCGCATCTTCTCCCGGTCGCCGGGGAACGCCTGGTAGTGCTGTTCGGACTTGCGGATCATCCCCTCCCACGTCCGCCCATAGACGGTCGCCGGGTCGAGGCCGATCGCCGGCAGACCGCCAGTGAAGTACACCTCATGCAGCGATGAGGCATGGGCGGAGACATACCGCAGAGTCGTGAATCCGCCGAAGGACTGCCCCAACAGGGACCACGTCTCCACGCCGAGGTGGCCGCGAAGGATCTCGGCGTCCTCGACGATCGAATCGGCACGGAAGCACGACAGCGCCTCGGCGATCGCGGCCGGATCCTCCCCCACAGCATCCAGGCCGGTGACGGCGCCGTCGACCGAGCCGATCGGATTCGACCGTCCCGTTCCTCGCTGGTCGAGCATGACGACCTGGAATTCCTCGAGGGCACGCTTCACCCAACCGTCGGGGCCGCCGGAAATGCCCGGGCGCGGAGCTTCCACGCCGGGCCCACCCTGCAGGTACACGAGGTAGGGCTTCTGGCTGTCCGCCTCGGCGGCGATGATCCGGGCGAAAACCTCGAGGGTCTGCGGCAGCCGGGCAGGGTGCGCCGACGCCCCGTCGGCCCGATTCGCACCGTCGAAATGGTCGAAGGGCACCTCGATCGTCACATCCCGGAAGTGCAGTCCCCCACGGTTCCAGTTCGCCTGATTCACAGCTGTGCCGCGAGTGCCTTGAGGCGCGTGAGCGAGGAGTCTTTGCCGAGGATCTCCATCGACTCGAACAGCGGCGGGGAGACCTTGCGACCGGACACGGCCACACGCAGCGGGCCATATGCCAGACGCGGTTTGATCTCCATCTCATCGACGAGTCTCGCCGACAGAACCTCTTCGAGCTTCTCCGTCGTCCACTCGTCGAGCCCTTCGAGGACCTCGATGGAGGCGGCGAGCACCTCGGGGGCGGAGTCCTTGAGCGTCTTCATCCCGTCTTCGGCCATGACGAGGTCATCATCGGAGGTGAAGAGGAACGCGAGCAGGTCCGGGGCCTCACCGAGCAGCTTCATCCGGGTCTGCACCAGCGGTGCTGCGGCATCGAGGATCGTCAGCTGAGCATCTGTCGGGGATTCCGGCAGCACCTCGGCGGCCTGCAGATAGGGCACCAGGCGGTTACGGAAGTCACCCGGTTCGAGGAGGCGGATGTGGTCGGCGTTGATGGCCGTGGCCTTCTTCACATCGAAGCGGGCCGGGTTGGGCAGGACGTCGTGGATGTCGAAGGCCTCGGTGAACTCCTTGACGCTGAAGATGTCGCGGTCGGGGCCGATCGACCAGCCGAGCAGTCCGAGGTAATTGATGAGTCCCTCGGGGATGAAGCCGTTCTCGCGGTGGAGGAACAGGTTCGATTCGGGGTCGCGCTTCGACAGCTTCTTGTTGCCTTCGCCCATCACGTAGGGCAGGTGGCCGAACTCGGGGGTCGCCTCGGCGATGCCGATGGCCTTGAGGTGTTCGTAGAGCGCGATCTGGCGCGGGGTCGAGGACAGGATGTCCTCGCCGCGGAGCACGTGGGTGATGCCCATGAGCGCATCGTCGACGGGGTTGACCAGGGTGTACAGCGGCTGGCCGTTGGCACGGACGACGACGAAGTCGGGGACGGTGCCGGCCTTGAACGTGATGTCGCCTCGGACGAGGTCGGTGAACGTGATGTCCTCATCGGGCATGCGCACGCGCCATACGGGTTCGCGGCCCTCGGCACGGAAGGCGGCCTTCTGCTCGTCGGTGAGGTCGCGGTCGAATCCGTCGTAGCCGAGCTTGGGGTCACGGCCGGCGGCCTTGTGACGGGCCTCGACCTCTTCGTTGGTCGAGTAGGACTCGTAGATGTGGCCGCCGGCCTTGAGCTTCTCGATGACGTCGGCGTAGATCTCGGCCCGCTGCGACTGGCGGTAGGGTCCGTCGGGCCCGCCGACCTCGATGCCTTCGTCCCAGTCCAGGCCCAGCCACTTCAGCGCCTCGACGACCTGGCCGAAGCTCTCCTCGGAGTCACGGGCGGCGTCGGTGTCCTCGATGCGGAAGACGAATTTCCCGCCGGTGTGCTTGGCGTAGGCCCAGTTGAACAGGGCCGTGCGGACCATGCCGACGTGCGGGGTGCCGGTGGGTGATGGGCAGAAACGAACTTTGACGCTCACGATTGTCCTTTGCGTGATCTTCTCGGGTGTGAGTCGGTGGTGTGGTGTTCTTACGCGTCCATGACCGGGTTCGACAGGACGCCGAGTCCTTCGATGGCGATGTCGACGCGGTTGCCGGAGACGATCTGACCGACTCCCGCCGGGGTGCCGGTGAGGATGACATCGCCGGGCAGCAGCGTGATCGTCTCGGACAGGTGTTCGATGAGGGTCGGGATCTCGAAGATGAAATCAGCGGTGGTGCCGTCCTGCTTGAGGTCCCCGTCGACCCAGGAGCGGATGCCCAGATCGTCGACGTCGAGCTCGGTTTCGATCCATGGCCCCAGCGGGCAGGAGGTGTCGAAGCCCTTGGCCCGCGACCACTGTTTGTCGGCCTTCTGGATGTCGCGCAGGGTCACATCATTGCCGGCGGTGTATCCGAGGACATGGTCGAAGGCGTTTTCGGCCTTCACGCCTTTGGCCACACGACCGATGATGACGGCGAGTTCGGCCTCATAGCTGACGTATTCGCTGACGGCGGGCAGACGGATGGGATCGCCGGGGCCGATGACCGCGGTGTTGGGTTTGAAGAAGGTCAGCGGGGACGCCGGCACCTCGTTGCCGAGTTCGGCGGCGTGGTCGGCGAAGTTACGGCCGACGCCGATGACCTTCGACCGCGGCAGGATGGGGCTGACCAGACGCACATCGTCGAGCTTCAGCCTCTCCCCCGTCGATTGGGCCGGAGAGAAGAAGGGATCCGAGTCGAGAACGGCGAGTTCGAGTCCCGACGTGTCCCATCTGCCGTCGGTGATCGGCGGCACTTCACCTTCGACGACTCCGTATTTGGGCTCGTCCTGATGTACAAATCTGGCGATACGCATGTGCCCCAGTCTAGTCAGTGTCGGGCGCCGTCCGCGCGTCGGTGCACATCGATCCGTGATCGGGCGTGCGAGAGCCGACCACGACGTCCCGTGTGCGGGTGAGGTCGCGCGGCTGAGAGACTGGTGCCATGCCCGAGCCGCACCTCTCGCACACCTTCGATCTCGCCCGCATCGGCGCCGGACTGCCCGCCGCCGCGCTCATCGATGAGCTGTCCCTCGCCGAGGCGGCCCCCGCCCCGAGATTGGTCGTGGAGGGTCCTCCCGGAACCGGTAAGACAACCGTGGTGCCGCCGATGATCGCCGCCCATCTGGCGGTGTCAGCCGCCGGCCCGGCCGAGGCTGCCGGTGCGGCCGGCCCGTCCGGTTCTGGCTGGAAACCGGGACGAATCATCGTCACCCAACCGCGACGGATGGCCGCTCGCGCCGCGGCCAGGCGGCTCGCGTCGTTGACCGGCAGCCGCCTCGGCGAAGTCGTGGGTTTCACCGTCCGCGGAGAGTCGCGGACCTCGGCGGCGACTCGCATCGAGTTCGTCACCACGGGTGTGCTCCTGTCCCGGCTGCTGCGCGATCCGGAGCTGACAGGAGTGGCCGGTGTGATCCTCGATGAGGTGCACGAGCGGCAGTTGGATACGGATCTCGCGTTCGCGATGTGTCGGGAGCTGGCGGATCTGCGTGAGGACCTCTCTGTGGTCGTCATGTCCGCGACCCTGGATGCGCAGCTGTGGGCGCGGCGTCTCGGGGACGGGCCGCAGGCACCGGCGACACTGCTGTCGGTGGCCGCCGATACTCATCCATTGGAGGTCAGGTGGGCACCGGCGAAGGAACGTCCGCTCGATGCCCGGGGTGTGACCTGGGATTTCCTTGATCATCTGGCGGCGACGACGGTGCGCGCAGTGGAGGAGAACGCTTCCGGGGACCTGCTCGTCTTCGCTCCCGGGGCTCGTGAGGTCGATGAGGTGGCGGCACGGGTGCGGCGGCGTCTGGGCGATGGCCCGGTGGAGGTGCACACTCTGACGGGGCGGACTCCAGCGAAGGAGCAGGATGCGATCCTGCGCCCGTCGGAGACTGGGGCCGCTCGCCGCATCATCGTCTCGACTTCGGTGGCCGAGTCGGCGCTGACCGTTGCGGGGGTGCGGATCGTCGTCGACTCCGGGCTCTCTCGCGGGCCGCGGCTGGATACGCGGCGGCGCATGTCAGGGCTGGTCACGATGCGTGAGTCGAAGGCCGCGGGCACGCAGCGTTCCGGTCGTGCTGCGCGGCAGGGCCCCGGTGTCGCGTATCGCTGCATGTCCGAAGCAGATTGGGCGAGCCTGCCCGAACACACCTCCGCCGAGGTGGCGACCTCGGACCTCACCGCCGCGGTGCTGGCCCTGGCGGTGTGGGGAGGCGATGAGAGTCTGCTGCCCGAGCCCCTGCCGGCGGGGCCGAAGCGGCAGGCGATCGACGATCTGGTCGCGCTCGGCGCCCTCGATCCCGTTGCCGCGGACGAGTCAGAGAGCCTTGACGGACCGGGCGACTCGGTCAGTGACGGAGGTGCGGGCGGCGCCGGTGTCGACGGTGCAGGAGGTGCCGGAGTAGGCGGCCCTCGCATCTTCGACCTGCACGTGACCGAGACCGGGCGTGCGATCGCGTCGATTCCTGCATCGGTGTGGTCGGCGCGGGGTCTGCTCGATGGGGCTGCGCTGCTCTCTCCCGCTCTTGCGGCCGAGGCTATCGCCGTCATCGAGTCCGATCAGCGCGCTCCCGGCGCCGATCTCACCGCTCTGCTGCGGCAGCTGCGCCGCAGCAAGGATGCCCGCTTCACTCAGGACCGCAGACGCTTCGCCGGGCTGGCGCGGGAGTTCGCGACGGGCGGAGCTGTGCCGGCGAAGGACGTCGACCCAGCGACCGGCTCCGCGACGAAGGCCCGCACTCTCAGCCCCGACGACCTCGGGCTCGTCACAGCCCTGTCCTTCCCGCTGCAGATCGCACGCCTGCGCAGTGCTTCGGACTCCGAGTACCTTCTGGCCTCGGGCACCGCGGCGAGTCTGCCGCGTGATTCCTCCCTGCTGGGCAGTCCGTGGCTGGCCATCGCCGAGGTGGGGCTCGCCGGATCGCGCGCGATCATCCGCGCTGCGGTCCCCATCGATCAGGACACCGCGGAACTCGCCGGTGCCGGACTGCTGGCCACGGAGGAGACCGCGAGCTTCGAAGGCGGCAAGGTCCGTGCCATCCGGCGGGAGCGCCTCGGCAGGATCGAACTCTCGGCCACCCCGATCCGAGCGAACGCCGAACTGGCGCGCCGAGCCATCGCCGAATCGGTCCTCGAACGCGGAGCCCGCGAGGTTCTGCGTCCGTCGAAGACCTTCGAAACACTGCGAGCGCGACTCGGTCTGCTGCGGCACGTCTTCGGTGAGCCGTGGCCGATCGTGACGTGGCAGCACCTGTCACAGACGCTGCCCGAATGGTGCCCCGACGCGCTCGATCGGATCGCGAGGGGCACCGATCCCGGCAGGGTCGATCTCGTCTCTGCACTGCGCACACTGTTGCCTTGGCCCGACGCGGCCCGGCTCGACGAGCTCGTCCCGACTCATGTCGACGTGCCCACCGGGTCACGCATCCGCCTCGACTATGCCGATCCCGATCACTTCGGCACAGAGGGCCCCGTCCTCGCGGTCAAACTCCAGGAGTGCTTCGGGTGGACCGATGTTCCCCGCATCTGCGACGGCCGGGTGCCGGTGACGTTGCACCTCCTCTCGCCGGCCGGGCGACCTTTGGCGGTGACCAGCGACCTCGCGTCATTCTGGTCAAACGCGTATGCCCACGTCAGGGCCGAGAACCGAGGCCGCTACCCGAAGCACCCGTGGCCGGAGGACCCCCTGGCCGCACCGGCGCAGAAGGGCACGAAACGCTCCGGACGCTGATCTGAAACAATGGAGCGGTGACCTCTGCCCCGTCCGTGATCCCCAGCGCAGCCGAGCGTGGTTCGGGCCACCTCGGCGATGGGGTCGTGCCTGCTTCGAAGTGGCAGATGCGCCGAGATGCTCACGAGGCCGCGATCGCCGAGCGCACGGATGCGCACATCGCCCGTCGGATGCGGCAGGAGAGCCATCCGGTCGAAGATTTCCTCTTCACCTATTACCCGTTCAAGGTCGGACAGCTGAAGAAATGGCATCCCGGGCCGGGCGTGCGCATCGAACTCCCCGAGGCGGCCGATCACCGGTATTTCGACCGGCGTTGGTACCGCATCGACGACGACCGGAACCTCGCCGAGGTGGACCTCGACTCCTGGCGCGCCGACCGTGGGGATGGGGCGAAGTTCATCGCCTCCCTCCTGTCGTCGACGCTGAATCGGGAGGCCAATTTCGGGTGTTTCGGCATCCATGAATGGGCGATGGTCTATAAGCTCACCGAGGAGCAGCGTCGGCATCAGCAGGTGCCGCTGCGGCTGAGCCCGGCCGAGACCGATGCTGTGGTCGAGGGCCACCGGATTCAGTGTTCGCATCATGATGCGTTCCGTTTCTTCACCGAGCCGGCCCGACCTCTCAACACTCTGCAGCCGAGCCGCGAAGGCATGATCGCCAATGAGCAGCCCGGCTGTCTGCACGCGGGGATGGACCTGTACAAGTGGGCGATGAAGATCTCGCCGATCGCTGATTCGGCGCTCGTCGTCGACTGCTTCGACCTGGCGCTCGATATCCGGACGCTGGATATGGAGGCCTCCCCCTATGACCTGCGCGGATGGGGTTATGGGGTGGTCGCCGTCGAGACCGCCGCGGGCAAAGCCGAATACATGGAACGGCAGAAGATGTTCTCCGCCCGGGCACAGGCATTGCGGTCGAGGCTGCTCGACGCCTTGGCAGCGGCCGGAGTCCATCCGCGCTGAGGCGGAGTCCATCCGCGCTGATCGAGCCCGCTCCGCAGAGCGGACACGCTCGGTTCCGGCCGGCTGCTCCGCCTACGATCGACGGTATGCGCGCCATCATCTTCGATCAGTTCTCCGTCCGCCCTCAGCTGCAGGAGGTGCCTGCTCCCACGGCTCCCGATGCCGGCGTCGTCATCGACGTCGAAGCCACCGGAGTCTGCCGCAGCGATCACCACGCATGGGCCGGCCACGACTCGACGATCACCCTGCCGCACGTTCCCGGACATGAGCTGGTCGGTCGGGTCGCCTCGGCGGGGGCCGGGGTACAGGAATTCCACGTCGGTCAGCGGGTGACCGTGCCATTCGTCTGCGGATGCGGGACGTGCCGGTGGTGTGCCTCCGGCAATGCGCAGGTGTGCCCCGATCAGACGCAGCCGGGGTTCACGCATTTCGGGTCGTGGGCGGATCAGGTCGTCATCCACAATGCCGATGCGAACCTCGTTTCCGTACCCGAGGATCTGCCCGCCGCGGCAGTGGTCGGGCTCGGCTGTCGGTTCGCCACGGCCTTCCACGGTCTGCGTGTGCGGACTCGCCTTGCCGCCGACGAGACGGTTGCGGTGTTCGGCTGCGGCGGGGTGGGACTGTCGGCGATCATGATCGCCCGGGCCCTCGGGGCGAGGGTGGTGGCCATCGACGTCAGCGATGCGGCATTGGCCTCTGCTCGTGAGTTCGGTGCCGCCAGGACTGTCAATGCCGGCGATCTCGACCCGGCCGAGCTCAGCGCCGAAGTGGTCGCGCAGTTCGCCGACGACTGCCCGGACGGTGTGGCTGTGACCGTCGACGCCTTGGGTCGGGAGGACACGATCCGGGCCGCGATCGGAGCTCTGGCTCCTCTGGGTCGGCATGTGCAGATCGGGCTGCTTCCCGCCGACCCGGTCGTCGATGTGCCGCGGGTGATCGCGCTCGAACTCAGCGTGCTCGGCTCGCACGGAATGGCGGCCTCAGACTATCCCGAGCTCGTCGACCTCGTCGCCCGCGGCAGGCTGCGACCGCAGGATCTCGTCACGAACGTCATCGGCCTCGACGAGGCACCGGCTGCGATGGAGGCGATGAACGTCCCGGCCCCTACGGCCGGGATGACGATCATCGACCTCGCCCGGTGACGAAGACGGCGTCTCACGCTTCGCCGATCGAGCCCCGCATGCTCGCGGCGAGTTCATCGATGAGTTCCTGATCCCCGCGGATGCCCGGTTCGAACGGCAGACGAAGGCGGTCTCTGCCCTTGTCGCGGTAGCGCGGAATGACGTGCATGTGGAAGTGGAAGACGGTCTGCCAGGCATCGGCTCCGCAGCAGTTGAGGAGGTTGACCCCATCGGCATCCCACGCGTCGAAGGCGTGCTTGGCGAGTCGCTGTGACTCGACTGCCACGGCGGCCAGATCGTCGGCAGGAATATCGCGCAGGTCAGTGCTGTGCCGTTTGGGTACGACGAGCAGGTGCCCGTCGGATCCCGGTTGGATGTCCATGAACGCGAACGTCGCTTCGGTCTCGGCGATCGGCGCGCTTGGTGCCTGACCTGCGATGATCTGACAGAAGATGCAGTTCTCGCTCATTGTTTCCTCCCCCTCATCGTGTTCTCCGTACTGTCCACCGCGCTCAACATTCGACTCCAGGGGTCCGGCCTCGGCGTTCACACCATGATCGCGAGAACCACGTTCGTGTCCTGGCCGTCCCAGCGGCCCAGCAGCAGACCGGCGTCGGACTTCTCGGCCGGTGAGTCCGGCGACAGGCGGTAGAGGATCTCAACGTCGCCGGCACCCGGCAGAGGACCCGTTCCGAAGGCGTGGGCCACCTCGGTGATCTCTTCTCCTCTGTTGCCCTCATCGTCGACGCGGTACTGCTTCGCCGCGGTCGACGCGGTGGCGATGGTGTGGTCGAGGCGCTGCCGGAAGAGCGGATCGCCCATGCCCGCGTAGACCCACCGTCTGCCGAGAATCGAGTGCTCCATGTTCGCCACGAACGCTTCGTCGGCACCCTCGAGCGGTGCACCGCGGTAGGTCAGCGGCACCTGCAGCAGCTGGTCGCCGCTGCGCACGATGTGGATCTCCATGCCCACCTCGCCGGCGGGGTCGTCGAACCGGTACGCGGTGACGGCTTCGAGCGGATTCGCCTCGAGGTCGAGCTCGGTGGCCCAGTCCTGCTCGGCAACCCAGTCGGTGACGACGTCGAGCTTGCCGGGGTCGAGCTGAGCTGCGTAGATATCTGCCATGGCGGTTCCTCCTGAGATCTGTCTGACGTCGGCGTCAGGTGCTGCTGGTGTCAGGTGCTGCTGGTCGTAGGTGTGACGCTGTTCGGGTCAGGCCTTCCGGGTTCCGGGGATCCATTCGCCGTCGACGACCTCGTAGTCGGCGAAGACGGCAGGGGCCTCTTCCCGCATCACCTCACCGATCTTGTTGAAGATGAGGCGGATCTCCTCCTCAGCGCCCTTCGCGGTGCGCATCTCGACGACATGGCGCAGGGAGCGCAGGTTCGCCGTGTAGACGATTCCGGTGGCCAGGCCCTCGGGAGCGAAGCGGCGCATGAACGAGGTCATGTGCTTCTTGTGGGAGAACTTCGTGCCCTCCTCGTCGAGCTCGAAGTGCTCGGTCATCCATTTCTGGTGCTCTTCGAGGGTGTCGAGGACCGCGAGCGAGCGTTCCATGAGTTCGGGATCTTCGCGAGCCCATTCGGGGAACCAGAACGGAATGTCGGTGAGGCGGACGTAGCGCAGCGATTCCTGCGAGAATGCCGATCCTGCACGGTGGCGGATGAGCTCGTGGGTGAGCACGCGCGAGACGTTGTGGAGGACGAAGGTGAAATTCGCGTGTTCGAGCACGGATCCGTGCTGGGACTTCACGACGTTGCCGATGTACTGCGCGGAATCGGTGCGCACCCGCGAGACGTTCGGGTTGAGTCCCGGCTCCCACGAGCGGTAGCACATGCGTCCGGAGAACTCGAGGAGATCCTCGGCGTCGGGAGATTCCGCGTCCTCGACCCGGTCCGCCCAAGAGGTTCCGCCCACCTCGTCGAGGTAAGTCCTCATCGCTTCCCAATCGATATCGGGCTTGGCGAGCAGTTCAACGGACGGTTCGACCTGGCGCATGGCTCTCCTAGTGCAGGGGACGTGATTGATTCCCAATCCTACAGACAGCCGGAGCCGAATCGAGGACTGGTCCGTCCCGAGATCTTCTTCAGTTCGACCGTGCATGATGGCTTCCCGGGCGCAGCCGGGACCATCGTGGCTCTCAGTATTTCCGTTCCCGCCGATTCATCCTGGCTGAAGATCCCGGAGTCGTCCGTCTGCTTCGACGATAGAGGCCCTCGCATATGCAGATTCGACAATCACCGAGGTGGCTCTGCCGTCCTCATACACCACCGCGGCATGATCGTCGATGGCGGTGCCGGGGCCGGGCAGACTTCCATCCGCGATCCACTTTTGGAAGGATTCCGCCCGCCCGGGTTCGCCGTGGAAATGCGGGCAGGCGCTCCCCCGCAGAAATCCGAGCCCATCGTTCAGCGGGGCCAGCGGACCGAACGAATCCGTCGAGGAGGCCTCGAACCAGCAGTTCGCGCCGGCACTGATCCCGGCGAGTATCGTGCCGCCGGCGACGGCGTCTCGCATCGCCTCGTCGACTCCGTGGCGACGCCACAGCGCCAGCAGATTGACCGTCGACCCGCCGCCGACGTAGATGAGGTCCATGTCAAGGAGCATCGCCGGGTCCCGATAGTCCCAAGGGCTCTGTCCGAACAGGGAGAGCACATGAGTCTGTGCGCGGCCGTCGAAAGCCGCTTCGAACCTCTCGATGTAGTCACCGCTGTCGCCGGATGCAGTGGGGACGAAACAGACGTGTGGGAGCCCGGATGTGCTCTCCCGGCTGACCATCTGCAGCAGGGCGTCGTCGATGGCCGACTCCCCGGTCTCCGACATCGAGAAGCCGCCCCCGCCGAGAGCGACGATCGTGCCGCGGAGTCCGGCGGGTTCAGATCCGCTCACGGCACTCTGTGCGTCCACTTCTCGGTCGCGAACTTCTCATCGACGAGTTCCTGCGCCCGTCTGAGCTCCTCTGGGGTGTAGGTGCCGTAGGTGGCTCCGTAGCGGGCAGCGAACGTGTCTGCCATGACATCGATGATGTCCTTGCGGGCCTCACCGGTCTGGCTGCGCAGCGGATCGACGCGCTTCTTCGCACTCGCCACTCCCTTGTCCGAGATCTTGGCTTCGCCGATGCGCAGAACTTCGACCATCTTGTCGGCGTCGATGTCATAGCTCATCGTGGCGTGATGGAGCAGAGTGCCGTCGCGCATCCGCTTCTGTGCGGCACCGCCGATCTTGCCGCCGGTCGAGGAGATGTCATTGATCGGCTTGTAGAACGCTTCCACGCCGAGGGTCTTCAGCGCCGCGAGCACCCACTGGTCGAGGAAGACGTACGACTCTTCGTAGTCCAGACCGGCGACGAGTGCAGGCGGGACGAACATCGAGTAGGTGATGCAGTTGCCGCCCTCCATGAACATGGCTCCGCCTCCGGAGATGCGACGCACGACCTGGACGTCGTGCTTGTCCACTCCTTCGGGCCGCAGTTCGTTGACGTAGGACTGGAAGGCGCCGATGACGGTGGCGGTGTCCTCCCATTCCCAGAACCGCAGGGTCGGCTGACGACGACCTGCCGCGACCTCCTCGAGCAGCACCTGATCGAGAGCCACATTGAGCTGCGTGGGCAGCACCTCTCCGCGGATCACCTGCCAATCGAAGTCGGTGAAGTTCGCCGCCGATCCCAGTGCCCGCCGCACGACCGTGGCGACATCGGCGGTGGAGAAGCCGTGCATCGCCAGTTCCGCACCGTAGCCGGCCAAGGCATCGTCGAGGCGACCGCGCAGCGACGCATTGTCGGCGGTGACGCTGGCACCGACGAGTGCCGGGGCGAGGTCGAAATAGGCTTCTTCCGGTTCGAGGAAGAAGTCACCGGAGATCTTCACCTCGGTGATGGTCTTGCCGTCGGTGGTCACATCGGCGACGACGAGTTTGCCGCCGATGACCTTGTATTCGCCGTGGAAGTGCTGCGTCTCGTTCGTCATATCTGCCAACCTACTCCCCTGTCAGTGCGTTCCACATGAACCGGTAGCTCAGTGCCCGGGTGAACGCGGTCTGCTCATTGTCCGAAGCAGCGGAGTGTCCGCCTTCTGTGTCTTCGAAGAACCACACGTTCTCAATTCCCTGCGCCTGCATCCGTGCGGCCATCTTCCGAGCCTGCACCGGTCCCACTCGATCATCCGAAGTGGCCGTCCAGAACAGCACCGGCGGATAGCTCTGCCCGTCCTCGAGGAGGTGGTAGGGCGAGAATTCCCTGATGAACGCCCAGTCCTCAGCCACATCCGGATCACCGTACTCGGCCTTCCACGAATAGCCGGCACTCAGCTTCGTGTACCGGGCCATGTCCAGCAGCGGGACCCCGCAGGAGACTGCACCGAAGAGGTCGGGATACTGGGTGAGCATATTGCCGACCAGCAGGCCACCATTGGATCCGCCGGCACAGGCGAGCGTCTGCGGGCTCGTGACTCCGCGGGCGATGAGGTCACGGGCGACGGCCGAGTGGTCTTCGTAGCAGCGCATGCGGTCCTCCCGCATCGCGGAGGTATGCCAATCGGGACCGTATTCGCCGCCGCCGCGGATGTTCGCGAGCACATAGACGCCTCGACGGCCGGCCGGGAGGGTGTTCCCGGTGGTGTTCCGGCTCAGCCAGCCGACACCGACGACGGGTGAGTATCCGGGAGTGCGGCTGACTTCGAAACCGCCGTAGCCGTCGAGAAGTGTGGGATTGTCTCCGTCGAGCACGAGGTCGGCGGCACCGATCTGGAAGTAGGGGATCTTCGTTCCGTCGGCACTGGTGGCGAAGTGCTGTTCGACGCTCAGCCCATCGGCGGCAAACATTGCCGGTGCAGATTTGATCACCTCGGTGGTGGAGTCGTCGGACCCCGTACCCAGGGTCCCGTACGACAGGGTCGAGGGCGTGAGGAATCCGGTGCTGACCATCCAGAAGTCATTGGCGGTGGCCGGGTCGAATCTGTCGACCGCGCCGAGGCCGACCATATGGTTGGCGGGGACCCCGGGCAGGGCGGATTCGGCGAAGTCGCTGCCCAGGTCGAGGACCGTGAGCTTCGACTGCACGTCGGAAAGCAGTTCGAGCACGAGGTAGTCCCGGGTGAATGTGAAGGACTGCAGTGAGGTGTGGGCATCCGGGGTGAAGATCACGCGCGGGGCGATCTCGCCTGCCTTGACCGCGTCGATATCGGCGATGGCAAGGCCGCCTGCGGCCACCTCGGTGGTGGTGGTGGAGTTCCACGTCGATTGGGGCCGGAAGAGCACGAGGTCGCGTTCGAAGCCGACCTCGACGTCGGTGGGGACCTCGACCGGGGTGAGTGCGTCGGCCCACGTCGTCGGTTCGGTGGAGAGCGAACCGTCAGCGGCAGTGATGTCGTCGAGGTCGAGGAAGCTCATTCTCGAATTGAAGAAGTCGATGGCGTCGACGATGACGGCGCGGTCGGTGGTCTCGGCCTCGGGGCGGATGTCGCTGCCGACGAAGATCGCCACATGGTCGCGGGGCACTTCGGCGACGATCGGGGCGTCGTCCACGCTCTGCCCGCGCCGGAGCGCTCGGGCCTGGCGAGGATAGGACGAGGTCGTCAACGAGTCTGCGTCGGTTTCGGTGGCGACGAGCACGGTGTCATCGTCGAGCCAGGCCAGTCGGGTCTTGGCGGCGGGGATATCGAAGCCGCCGTCGACGAAGGCACGGTCTGCGAGGTCGAATTCGCGGACTCTGTGCGAGTCGCCGCCGTCCGGGGACAGGAGGACGAGTGCACGCCGATTGTCGCTGCGGCGAACCATCGCGCCGGACCAGACCCAGGCGGTGTCTTCGTCTGCTGCCAGTTCGTCGAGGTCGAGCAGCACGTCCCAGTCGGGTGTTGCCGTGCGGTAGCTGTCCCAGGAGGTGCGTCGCCACAGGCCCTTCGGGTTCGTCTTGTCGCGCCAGAAGTTATAGAAGTGGTCGCCGCGTTTGGTGACCATCGGGATGCGGTCGTCGGCGTCCAGCGCGGTGCGCAGGTCACCGGAGATGCTGTCGAAGAGGTCGTCGTGGAATCGTTCAAGGGTCTTCGCGTTCTGGTCCTTCACCCAGGCGATCTGCTTCTCGCCGTGGATGTCTTCGAGCCAGAGGTTTTCGTCTTCGGGCAGATCGGCGCTCGTCGTCGGGGCCGTCGATGGGGAGTCTTCTTCACGCATGATCCCATCCTAGTGACCCTCACTGACGTGGGCGCGGGGCCCGGCGCGATTTCACCGCGGACTGCGGAACATGACCAGGCCGGGCCGCCCGTCGGGAGCTTCGGGGCCGTGCCCGAGCTCGGTGAAGCCGAGGCTCTCGTAGAGGCGGCGTGCGGGGCTGTCGATATCGTCGGTCTGCAGCCAGCAGCCGAATCGTCCGACCTCCCCTATCCACCTCTCGAGGGTGCGCCGCCCCAAGCCTCGTTCGCTCTGGTGCGGGTCGCGGGCGAGCAGGTTGAGAGCGAAGGTCGATTCGAGTTCGATCGAAGCCTCGCCGAGGCGGCTCTGCAGTTCGAATGCCCAAGGATACTTCTGTTCTTCCCACTTCCAATGGTGGCCGTAGGCGAATGAGCTCAGGCGCCCGTCGGACTGAGTCCGTGTCAACGTCATGAGGACCTGGCCATTGCGGACAGAGACTTCGTAGACGTCGGCGAACAGGGCCGCAAACCTCGGATCCTCCCCCAGAGGCGGTTCTGCAGCTGCAGCACCGTAGAGTGCTTCTACCTCGCTGCGGGGCGGGAGGACACCGCAGATACCCGGCCCCGAGGGTACGCCTCGCCACAGCGGACCCAGTCCCATCGGCAGTCCCCACACGATTTCGACCGCGGGGACGTCAGACTGGTCCCGGAGCGCAGACTGGTCCCGCAGCGCAGAATGGTCACCAGGCGACGACTGCCCGTTGAGGTCGTTCATGACTATCACCATAGTCCCGCACTGGAGCAGGCAGTTGAACTCTCGGTGACCACTTGCCGTCGTCGCGTCGGACCAGTCCTCCGCTGTACGCAGCCATCTCCTCTTCCGTCTTTCCTCTCTGCAGCAGTGTGGTGTGAGTCGACTGCATCAGTGTGGTGTGGGTCGACTGCATCAGTGTGGGTCGCCGCTAACGTTCCTGCCCGAAATATCGATTCGCTGCTTGCCCTTCTCCTCCAGAGTTACGCTTCTCCAGAATTGCTGCGCAGAGGAGCTCTTCCGTAGGACTCATCGGCCGTTCGTCGGCATCATAGATATCGATTCCAACCGTCGACCCGCCGATATCAACGGTTGCGGGCTGCGAGGTCCGGCGAATGTATCTCCATGGGATCATCACCGAGAACTCGTGATCGCGACTCGGTGGTGCAGCACGAGCTCTGTCGCCCGGCGGCGCGGTCGTCTCGGCCACGATGTCGCCGTGGGTCTGCCCCGGATCGGGACCGCTGAGCGGTTTGGTGCGGGTCTTATAGCGGTGGCCGGTCGGTGTGATCACCTCGAGGGCCTCGGCTGTCGCCTGATGGCGCCAGCCGTCGAGTTCCTTCAGATAATTGCAGGCCGCGCACAGTCCGGACGAGTTGTCCCAGTCGGTCTCACCGCCGGCGGCCACGGAGTCAACATGATCGGCGTGTTTGATGGGGGCCTCGCACCAGGGCGAGCGGCAGACGTCGTCGCGGAAGACCACCATGCGGCGAAGCAGACCGGAGAATTCCCTCCGACGCGAGTCCATCCGCACGAGCTGACCATTCTCAGGCCGCGTGTACAGGCGGCGGATGAAAGTGGCGGCTTCGTTCTCAGCCACGAAGTCTCTGGCGGATTGTGCCGGGATCGGGCCGACTCCGGGGAACCGGGCCGATTCGTCTCCGGGCCCGAACAGGCTGCTGTCCTGCATGATGAGGTGCACTTCGGTAGGCACGGCCGCAGCGGCGGATTGACCCGTCAGTCGCTCGACCACCAAGTCGGCAGCGATCTGGTTCTGAGTTCGGCCATCGGCTGCGCCAGTGGCGATGACAGTCTGCGCCGACTTCTTCAGGTTCGCGTAGGCGGCCACTGCCTGGGGCATCGGCAGCAGAGCGGTCAGGTAGGCCATATTGCCGGGCGCCGGACGCACACTGACCGAGCGCTCTTCGACACAGCGCTCGAGATGGTCGACGGCGGCCTTCTGGTCGAGTTTCTGTGCCAGGGCACGCACTTCGCTGCCCAGTCGCCTGACGCCCACCTCGGGCAGGCGTTCGGCCATGCGTTCGTCGAGCTCGTGCTTCTTCTCCCGTGGCAGCCAGTCGGATTCCTTGGCGACCGTGCGGGCCTTCTCCTCCGAGATGTCGCCGCCCTTCATCGCCGTGTAGACATTAGGCAGGTCCAAGAGAAGAGTGCGCGAGAACTTCAACAGGGAGTTGCCACGATGCCGCGAGACCTTTCTGGCCAAGCCGATCTCAGCACCGACACCGCGCCCCTGCTTCTTGCTCGAGACACCGTCTTCGGCTTCCCGATTCCTGCGATGCATATCGAACGTCAGGGTCTCGCGAGCCTGCGCTGCGGAACACGCGGAGGTCAGCTCCTCGAGAGCGGCGATGCGATCGATCGCCTCTTCTTCGGTCGCCGCCGGACGCAGTTCGGACAGCGTTTCGCGCCACCGACGGATCTCGGTGAGTACGTCTGGAACCTGCTCTGCCTCCATGCCCGGAACACTACCGGTCGACACTGACACGAGATTCCTCGTACGCGTCTACCCTGGTCAGAGGATTATGAAAGCAGAATCAGCAGTCCAGCGGCCCGTCAGCCTCCTGGCTGCTTCAGCTCAGCTCTTCGCCTGTCGTCTCTCGTGCCAAGAGGCCCATCAGGACGACTGCGACGATGACCAGCGCTCCGGTGAGGACGAACGTCACGGTCAGACCCAGCACAGGCCACATGAAGGCGCCGAAAACGATCGGAGCGATTCCCGTCGCCAACCGCGAAGCCGCCGAAGCCCAGCCGAACCCCGAACCACGCAGTCGTGTCGGGTAGAGCTCGGACACATATGTGTACAGGGTCGGGATCGCGATCTGGACGACGAATCCGAATCCGATGATGGTGGCCTTGGCTGCGAAGGTGAGGTCCGCCGCAGAGGCTTCGATGAATACTGCCGCTCCGACCAGCAGCACCGCCGCAATGATGGATGACGTGCCGAGGACGACCTTGCGACCGAATCGCTCGACGATGAGCGCCGAGGCGATCACCCCGAGGATGCCGACCGCAGTCATCGATCCCGTCACAAGGAAGGCCGCTTGGTCGGCCATGCCCTGCTTCTTGAGGATTCCCGGCAGCCATGTCAGTGCCGCGTAGTAGACAAGGAGGACGGAGACGAAGAGCGACCATGAGACAAGAGTCGTCTTCGCAGAGTGCTGCCACAGCTGCACCAGCTGGCCGCTTGCGGCACGCAGCTGTCGGCTCACTTTGGGTTCGGCCGGCGCTGTGCACTTCACATCGGCGCCGGCAGAGTCCGCTGCGGAGGCCTCCGCGGCGGGGACCTCAGAGGTCTCCATACCAGGGACCTCAGCAATCTCCGCGCCGACGACTTCAGCAATGCCGGCGACGGGGACTTCAGCAGTCTTACTCGCTGAGGCGGCGGGCCGTTCATGGGTCCATTCGCGCACGTCGGCACCGGTGCGTTCGACGAGGCGGGCGATGACGGCGTCGGCTTCGGCATAGCGGCCGACGGAGGCGAGATAGAGAGGTGATTCCGGGATTCCGAATCGTACGGCGACGGTGAGCAGGGCCGGCACGATCATGACCAGCATGATCAGCCGCCAGTCGCCGAAGTCGAGCAGATAAGCCGAGACGAAAGCACAGAGTGAGGCGCCGATGGGCCACCATCCGTCCATCGCGGTGAGGACGCGCCCACGGTGGCGGCTCGGAGTGAATTCCCCGACGAGCGCATAGTCGACGGGGATGCATCCGCCGAGCCCGAATCCGGCGAGGAAGCGGAAGAGGATGAACCATCCATATGCGGGCGAGAAGGCTCCGGCGACGGTGAAGATCGAGAAGACGAGGAGCGTGAGAGTGAACGCCTTCTTCCGCCCGATGACGTCGGCGATGCCGCCCCAGATGAAGGCACCCAGTGCCATCCCGATGAGGTTGGCGGTCGCGATCCACGCAGCCTGGCCGACGCTTAAGTCCCAATAGTCGCTGAGCAGCGGGATGAGGAACCCGTTGAGGGCGACGTCCCACGCGTCGAACATGAAACCGAGCCCGCCGATGATGAAGATGGCGCCTTGAGTGCGCCATTTCCATGGCAGGTGAGCGATGACTTCGGAGGCTGTCGGAACCGACGCCGAGGTGGTCGTGTGCACGAGGCCACAGTACCCCATTTAACGCACAGTTGCGTAAAAGCCCATAAGCCGACCTGCACAGGGCCGCGATCGCCCCGGACAGCGGCTCTGAATACGATTCGGCCCAGTGCGCGCTGGTCAGCCACACTGGTCAGCTCAGTTTCAAAAGTGGGCTAACAAAGTGGGCTGACCAGCGCAGACTGGGCCGAAATCGCAGACTGGATCGAAATCGACGACCGCGCCGCTTCCAACCGAGGCCCCAGCCAGACCCTCAGGCCAGGCGCACGAGCCAGTTGTTCTGGTCCTCGACGCGTCCGTACTGGATGTCGAGCAGCGTCTTGCGCAGTTCCATGGTCTTCTCACCGGCGTCTTCACCGTGGTCGATGGTGAAGTCTTCGCTGACGAGCCTGCTGATCGGCGTGATGACCGCAGCGGTGCCGCAGGCGAAGGCCTCGACGATCTCGCCGCTGGCGACACCTTCACGCCACTCCTCGATGGAGATCTGGCGCTCTTCGGGCTCGAGGCCCAGCTGCGGCGCCAGATCGAGCAGCGAACGACGGGTGACTCCGTCGAGGATCGAGTCGCTGAGCGCAGGGGTGAGCAGCTTGCCGTCCCTGGTCACGAGCATGAGGTTCATGCCGCCGAGCTCGTCGATGTACTTGTTCTCCACGGCATCCGTGAACAGCACCTGCTGGCAGCCCTTGGCCGCCGCCTCGTTGGTGGCCACCAGGGATGCCGCGTAGTTGCCGCCGCACTTGGCGAACCCGGTGCCGCCCGCACCTGCCCGCTTGAGCGTGGGCGAGAGCCAGATCGACAGCGGCTTGATGCCGCCGGAGAAGTAGGGCCCGGCCGGCGATGCGATGGCGTAGTAGTCGACCTCATGGCTGGCCCGAACGCCGAGGAACCGCTCCGTGGCGATCATGAACGGGCGCAGGTACATGCTCGACTCATCGGCTTCCGACTCCGGCGTCGGCACCCATGCCTGGTCAAGGCTGACCAGCGCTTTGAGCGAGTTGATGAAGTCCTCTTCGGGCAGCTGAGGCAGCGCCAGGCGCTCGGCGGACTTGTTGATGCGCGCGGCATTGCGCTCAGGTCGGAACGTCCACACCGAACCGTCGGCATGACGGTAGGCCTTGAGCCCTTCGAAGATCTCCTGGGCGTAGTGGAGCACGGCGGCCGCCGGATCGAGCACCAACGGCCCGTACGGCTTGACCTCGTGTCCCTGCCAACCGTCATCGACCGTGTATCGGATGTGCGCCATATGGTCGGTGAAGTACTGGCCGAAGCCGGGGTCCTTCTTGATGTTCTCGCGCACCAGCTCGGGTTGCGGCTGGAGGTTCTTAAGAACGGTGAAGTCTGTCATGAAAACTCTTTTCTCATTTGTGATGAGTGACACTGTCAGGGTAGTCCATCACCCCGGCGCTCGGAGCACCGGGGTGATGTCGTCATCCCTGAGAACGGGTGTCTGTCGATTGGGAATATGTGACCCCATCGTCACCCGCCCGCCCCTCGCCGAGGCGGTCGTCCACCTCAGCCCAGGCGTGCCGCGATCGCGTCGCCCACCTCGGTGGTGGACCGCTTCGTTCCATCACGCTCGGCGAGGTCGGCCTCGACGGCCGTCTCGATCGCCTTGGCCACTGTCTCGAGCCCCAGGTGAGAGGCCATGAGCGCGCCAGAGAGGATCGATGCCGTCGGGTCGGCGATCTGCTGGCCCGCGATATCCGGAGCAGATCCGTGGATCGGCTCGAACAGGCTCGGCGCCGTTCCTTCGACATTGAGATTCCCCGAGGCGGCCAGACCGATCCCGCCGGTCACCGCGGCTGCGAGGTCGGTGAGGATGTCACCGAAGAGGTTGTCGGTGACGATGACGTCGTAGCGCTCCGGGTTCGTGACCATGTAGATCGTGCATGCGTCGGTGTGCTCGTAGTTGACGGCCACCTCGGGGTATTCGGCACCGACCTTCTCGACCACGCGACGCCACAGGTGACCGGCGTGGACCATGACATTGTGCTTGTGCACATAGGTGAGCTTCTTGTTCCGAGCCTGAGCGCGGGCGAAGGCATCGCGGACCGCGCGCTCGACTCCGTACCAGGTGTTGACCGAGACTTCGGTCGCGACTTCCTGCGGGGTGTCCGTGCGCACGGATCCGCCGGAGCCGGTGTACGAGCCTTCGGTGCCCTCACGGACGACGACGAAGTCGATCTTCCCCGGGTCCGCCAGCGGGCTGGTCACCCCGGCGAAGAGCTTCGAGGGACGCAGGTTCACCGCATGCCCCAGCCCGAAGCGCATCTTGAGGATGACTCCGCGCTCGAGCACACCCGAAGGCACGGACGGGTCTCCGCAGGCGCCGAAGAAGATAGCGTCGTGGTTGCGCAGCGATTCGAGCTCTTCGTCGGTGAGCGTCTCACCGGTCTCGTGGTAGCGCTGGGCGCCGACCGTGTAATCGGTGAGTTCGAGCTCGACGGGCTCGCCTGACACCTCGATGGCACGACGGAGGACCTTGAGGCCTTCGGGGACGACCTCGTTGCCGATTCCATCTCCGGGCATGACTGCGATTGAGAACTTCATGCTGACAGAATAGGGCGCTATCTCACCATGCAACTATTCCGTCCTACAGTTCGGACAATGGCCGAGCAAGGCCCACCAACACCGGCCCCGGTCCCTCATGAAACCCGGCACGACGTCGCCGACATGAACAATTTCACGTCCCAAACCCCGACGACGGCTACAAAACTGCCGCGCAAGGGACGAAGATGGAATATAGCACCCCAAACCCCGTGGGGGCAGCCACCGTCCGGCCCCGAGAGAAAGTCGATCATTGACCGAAACCATCCGCAATGCCCGTGCCGCAGCCCTGCCCGCCAAGCTCTCCCGGTCCTGGCTGCTCGTCAATGCCGCGAGGGAGGAGATCTTCACTCCCGCGCAGACTTCGGAAGCGGATTCGGTGATCTTCGACCTCGAAGCTTCCGTTGCCGATGACAAGAAGCTCGACGCCCGCGACAATGTCGTGCGGGCCCTTGAGAACGGAATGTCGGCCTGGGTGCGCATCAACAAGATGGATTCCGAGTTCTGGGACGACGACCTCGCCGCCATCGCCATGCTCCCCGGCCTGCGAGGAGTGATGCTGCCCGAGACCGAACGTCCCGAACAGGTCTCGTACACCGCGATGCGTGCGAAGGCCGGTCTGCCGGTGATCGGCCTCCTCGAGTCCGCCCGCGGCGTGGAGAACGCCACGAAGATCGCCGAGGCCCCCGGCACCTTCCGCCTGGCCTTCGGCACGAACGACTTCCGCAAGGACACCGGCTTCTCCGGTGACCCGATGGCCCTGGCCTATGCGCGTTCCCGGCTGACCATCGCCTCCCGGATGGGCGGCCTGCCCGGCCCGATCGACGGGCCCTCGACCGCCGATGCCGATGATGACAAGGTCTGGGCCGACGCCGAGGTGACCCACATGATGGGCATGACCGGAAAGCTCGTCCTCTCCGTCGACCAGGTCAACACTCTCAACGAGGCGATGAGCCCGAGCGAGGACGAGCGCGATTGGGCCCGCCAGATGCTCGAAGCCGCCGAGGGCGGATCCGAGATCACCGACGGCTCCTACCTGCCGCGTCTGGCCCGTGCGAAGAAGATCGCCTCCCTGGCCGACACCTACGGTCTCTGGAACGCTTGATCCGCCAGCCTGCCTGGCTGCTGTGGGCGACCCTGCCGGCGATCCTCATCGTCTTCGCCTTCGGTCTGTGGCTGCGTCTCGATCACATCGGGCCCACCGGGCTCGATGAATCCTGGCTCGGCCTCGTCGGCCTCGACCGCGGGAGCGTGGCCTACTGGACCGCCGTCACCCTCGCCGAGGTGGGCGGAGGGACCGGTGTGGTCATCTGCACCGGCCTGCTCGCCGCCGTCTTCCTTATCGCCAAGCGGTTCCGTGCCGCGATCTTCCTCGTCACCGCGATGCTCGCGGGGATCGCGACCTCAGAAGTGCTCAAGGCGATCGTCACCCGGCTGCGGCCGGGCGATCAGCTCTACGAATCCCTCGGCTACTCCTATCCGTCGGGGCATTCGATGGGAGCGGCCGCGTTGGCGATGAGTCTGGCGATCATCGCCGCCCGGGCTCATCATCGTCGCACCAGCACCGAGGCGGACCCGCCTTCCCAGCAGAGCCCGACGATCCGTGAGGACCCGGCCGCGCGCCGGCAGGTCGACCGTTCGAATGCCACCGCTGTCTTCCCGCTGCCGTTCCATTGGTCGTTCGCTCTTGCGGCCGTGTGGATCCTCGCGATGATGTGGTCACGGACAGCCCTGCAGGTGCATTGGCTCACCGACACCATCGCCGGGGCGCTCATCGGCATCGCCGTGGCTGTCGCCGTCGACGAAGCGTGGTCGCTGGCAGCGACGAGGGCCCGCTCAGACCGATTCGCCATATGGCTTGCCGGGTGAGCGGGCCCTGTCGGGTCGGCATCAGTCGCTGACCGAGAGTCAGTCCTCCTGCAGGGAGACGCCGGTGAACGCCGAGGCATTCACGGCTCCGGCCACGGCCTTGACGACCTCGTCGGAGACGACCGAATCGACCGCGAGGACGGACAGCGCCTCGTTGCTCGTCGATGCGGGCGAGACCTGCATGCCGGCGATGTTGACGTTGTTCGCTCCGAGCGCCAGGCCCAGCTGTCCGATGATGCCGGGGCGGTCCTCGTAGCGGAAGATGAGCAGGTTGTCCGTCAGCTCGATCTCGAGCGAGTAGCCGTCGACCTCGGTGAGCTTCTGCACGAGCTTCGGCCCGGTCACGGTTCCGGAGACGGAGATCCGCTGCCCGGTGCTCGTCGTCGCTGTCAGGCGAGTGATGTTGCGGAAGGATTCGCAGTAGGGATCGGTGACGAGTTCGACCCCGATCCCGCGCTCTTCCGCGAGCAGCGGAGCGTTGACGTAGGAGACCTGATCGGACACGACGTCCTTGAACAGGCCCTTGAGCGCCGAGAGCTTGAGGACGGAGACGTCCTTGTCGGCGATCTCGCCGTTGACCTCGACCTTGAAGTGTGTGACCGAGGAGTCGGCGAGGGCATTGACGACTCGACCCAGACGCTCGGCCAGCGGAATGCCCGGACGCACATCCTCGTGGATGGCGCCGCCGGCGACATTGACCGCATCGGGGACGAGTTCCCCGGCCAGGGCCTTGCGCACGGACTTCGCCACGGCGACACCGGCCTTCTCCTGGGCCTCATGAGTCGAGGCACCCAGGTGCGGGGTGACGTTGACGGCGTCGAGGTCCATGAGTGCCGAGTGCTCCGGGGGTTCGACGTTCCACACGTCGATTCCGGCGCCGCCGACCTCTCCGTTGGCCACGGCCTCGGCGAGGGCCGCCTCGTCGATGATGCCGCCGCGGGCGACGTTGATGAACCGGGCTCCGGGCTTGGCGGCCTTGAACTGCTCGGTGCTGATCATGCCGATCGTCTCCGGCGTCTTGGGCATGTGCACGGTGACGAAGTCGGATACGGCGAGCAGTCCGGGCAGGTCGACGACCTCGACGCCCATCTGCGCCGCGCGGGCCTGCGTGATGTAGGGGTCGTAGCCGACCAGCCGCATGCCGAAGGCCTTCGCCCGCTCGGCCACGAGTCCGCCGATGCGTCCGAGGCCGACGATGCCCAGGGTCTTTTCGAAGAGTTCGACGCCGGTGTACTTCTTCCGGTTCCACTCCCCCGCCTTGAGCGAGGTGTTGCCGGCACCGAAGTAGCGCGCAGATCCCAGGATGTGGGCCATCGTCAGTTCGGCTGCCGAGATGATGTTCGACGTCGGGGCGTTGACGACCATGACACCCGCCGAGGTGGCTGCCGGCACATCGACATTGTCGAGTCCGACTCCGGCGCGGGCGATGACCTTGAGGTTCTTCGCCGCTCCGATGGCTTCCGCGTCGACCTGTGTGGCCGAGCGGACGAGGATCGCATCGGCGTCGGCGATGGCGGGCAGGAGCTGGGATCGATCAGCGCCCTCGGTGTGACGGACCTCGAAGTCTCCTCCGAGAGCTTCGATGGTAGCCGGTGACAGTTCTTCGGCGATGAGCACGACGGGCTTGGGCACTGATTTCCTCCTGTTGCGTCCGGGACGCGTCCACCTTATGAGACTTTCGGATTTCCTTCACAGGGTCTCAGATTATGGGCAGGATCGCTCAACAGACTGCGCGGGACGAAACTCCGTGTTCAGAACCCGTTCGGTGAATACGGTGCCCGCCCGAGGCTGAACATCGCACTGGCGAGCACGGCCGCTCCCGGCGTCTGCTCGTCGATGCGCCCGGCCCGGGCGAGGATGACCGGGTCGGCACCGCCGAAGTACAGGGATCCGAGCTCGGCGATCCCGAGACCCAGGTCAGCCGGCGTCGATTCGGACGCGGGAGTCACCTCGGCGCTCTCACCGTCCGAGGTGATGGTGAACCGACCCCCTGCGAGGTCGAGGGAGTCGTCGACGTCGATCGTCAGCGTCCCCGGCACGTACCAGGGCCGGGCCTCGAGCGCGGCCTTGACGTCGAGGATGCGGATCCAGATGTTGTCCTCGGTGGCCACTGTCTTCACCCGCCGGGAATCGGTGAGCAGCCATGGCAACGGCGAGTATTCGGCCGATTGGCCGAAGGTCACCCGGGTGGACAGGTCGATGGCGGCGAGGAACGACCAGAGGGAGGCATACGCGGCATCGGTGACGGCGACGAAGTCGATGATGTCGACGGTCGGTGGGGTCTTCGACCACCCGGCGAACTTATAGGACACGTAGCCGTCGGGCTCACCCTGCTCGTCGAAGTGCAGGGCCGCGCGGACACCGCGGTCCTCCTCGCCGGTCTCGGTGTTGAGCGCTCCGGTGGCGAGTTCGATATAGGTCTGCTGTCGCTGCATGGCTCCCGGCGAGGTGCGCATGAACCGGTCGTAGATCTGAGGTGCCAGCTCCCGCAGTTCACTCGGCAGGCACATCTCGACGCGGCGGTCGGGTTCGCGGACCATCTTGAATCCGGGCGACGTGTCGACCTCGATCGAATGCGACCACGTGGCCACTCCGAAGCCGAACCGCGAATAGATCCCGCCCTCGGTGGCCGTGAGTGCGGCGAACGGGTAGCCGCCTGCCTTCGCCTCGGCGAGGTCCGTGGTCATCATCGACCGCAGCAGCCCGCGCCGCCGGTGAGTCGGGCGCACCGTAATCCAGGTGATGAGGTGACCGGGCACCAGCCGTCCCCCGCCGACGTTGACGAGCTTCTCGAACCACGCGAACGTCGCCACCGGGATGGTGGAGTCCAGCCCGTGGTCGTACTCCTGATCGGCGTAGACGGCGGTGAGGTTGCGCCCATCGGCGATCGCCCGTTCGACGCGGGCTTTCAGCGCCTTATCGGTCGACCGCACGTCGTGGAAGCCCACGCTCGTCGAGGCGAAATACGCCTTCGTGCGCTCGTCCGGCTCTCCCGTGGACTCGTCGATGGTGGGCTTGAAGTCTTCGAATCTGTAATTCGTCACACATCCACAGTAATCCAGTTCGGCGCCGGTGGCGGGCTCAATCTCCCGATCGGTCGTTATCCGGTGCGCCGGAACCGCCTCGGCGAAGGATGCGCGTACGCGAACGGGCCCCGGACACCTCAGCGGTGTCCGGGGCCCGTTCTGATCCCTTTGGTGCGGCGAAGCCGACGCCCGACGGAGCGGGCGGGGCCGCCTCGGTGAGGGTCAGACTCAGCGAGCGGCAGTGCCCTCGGTGTAGTCGTCATCGGTGTCCTTGAGCCACGCGAACATCTTGCGCAGCTCGCGGCCTGTGGCCTCGATCGGGTGCTGCTCTTCCTTGGCGCGCAGCTCCTTGAACTCCGGTGCACCGTTCTTCTGGTCGTTCATGAAGCGCTCGGCGAACTTGCCGTTCTGGATGTCGTCGAGGACGCCCTTCATGTTCTCCTTCACCTCGGGGGTGATGACCCGCGGGCCGGAGACGTAGTCGCCGTACTCAGCGGTGTCGGAGCAGGACCAACGCTGCTTGGCGATGCCGCCCTCGACCATGAGGTCGACGATGAGCTTGAGCTCGTGGAGGACCTCGAAGTAGGCGATCTCGGGCTGGTAGCCGGCCTCGGTCAGAGTCTCGAAGCCGTACTGGACGAGGTGCGAGACGCCGCCGCAGAGCACGGTCTGCTCTCCGAACAGGTCGGTCTCGGTCTCCTCGGTGAAGGTGGTCTTGATGCCGCCGGCGCGCAGGCCGCCGATGCCCTTGGCGTAGGACAGGACAGTGTCCCAGGCCTTGCCCGAGGCGTCGACCTCGACCGCGACGAGCACGGGCACACCCCGGCCGTCGACGAACTCGCGGCGGACCACGTGGCCCGGTCCCTTGGGGGCGACCATGATGACGTCGACGCCCTCGGGAGCCTTGATGTAGTCGTAGCGGATGTTGAAGCCGTGGATGAACACGAGGGTCTTGCCGGGAGCCAGCTGATCCTTGATCTCGCTGTTGAAGATGTCGGCCTGAACCTGGTCGGGAGCGGCGATGGTGATGACATCGGCCCATGCGGCCACCTCGGCGGGGGTGCCGACCTCGAGGCCTTCGGCTGCTGCCTTGTCGCGGCTGGCCGAGCCTTCCTTGAGGCCGATGCGCACCTCTGCGCCCGAGTCGCGCAGGCTCAGCGAGTGGGCGTGGCCCTGGCTGCCGTAGCCGATGACGGCGACCTTCTTGCCCTGGATGATCGACAGGTCGGCATTGTCGTCGTAATAGCGTTCTGCTGCCATAGTTCTAGCTCCTTTGGATTACGGGGTGATGCCCCCATTGTTTCACAGTTCGGTACTGCTGTTCATTTATTGAGATGGGAGGGGTTCCACAAGTTGGAACGCGAAATCAGCTGCGCAGGGCGCGGTCGGTGATCGACTTCGCACCGCGGCCGATGGCCACAGTTCCCGACTGCACGATCTCCTTGATCCCGAAGGGCTCGAGGACCTCGCGCAGCGCTTCGACCTTGCCGAGTTCGCCGGTGGCCTCGACGCTGACGGATTCGGGGCCGACGTCGACGATCTTCGCCCGGAACATCTCGACGGCCGAGGCGACCTGCGGACGTGTCGCCGCATTCGCCTTGACCTTGTAGATGATGTGCGCCCGACGCACCGAGGTCTCGGGTTCGAGCTCGACGATCTTGATGACGTTGACGAGCTTGTTCAGCTGCTTCGTCACCTGTTCCAGCGGAACATCGTTGACGTCGACGACGACGGTGATCCGCGAGAGTTCGTCGTGCTCGGTCACACCGACCGCGAGGCTGTGGATGTTGAAGCCGCGGCGGGCGATGAGCCCGGTGAACCGGGTGAGCACGCCGGGCTTGTTCTCGACCAGGACAGAGAGTGTGTGCCGGCTGTTGTTCATTCCAGGCCTCCTTCGATCTGAGCCACGGAACGCACCGTGCCGTCTTCGTTCGCTCCAGCCTCGGCGATGGCGGCCTCGGCTTCCTCTTCGCCCTCCCCGTCGAACTCGGGACGGATGCCGCGGGCGTATTCGATCTCATCGTTCGACACGCCTGCTGCGACCATCGGCCACACCATCGCGTCCGGTGGGACCGTGAAGTCGAGGACGACCGGTCGGTCATTGATCGACAGCGCCTTCTCGACCGCGGCATCGACATCCTCGTTGCGGTCCACACGCAGCGCCTCGCAGCCGTAGGCCTCGGCGAGCTTGACGAAGTCCGGGATCCGGATCGTCTCGTGACCGGTGTTGAGGTCGGTGTTCGAGTACCGACCGTCGTAGAACAGGGTCTGCCACTGACGGACCATGCCCAAGGACGAGTTGTTGATGATCGCGACCTTGATCGGGATGTTGTTGAGCGCACAGGTGGCCAGTTCCTGATTCGTCATCTGGAAGCAGCCGTCGCCGTCGATCGCCCACACCACACGGTCGGGCTGCCCGACCTTCGCACCCATGGCTGCGGGCACCGAGTAGCCCATGGTGCCCAGTCCACCGGAGTTCAGCCAGGACTTGGGGCGCTCGAACTCGACGAACTGAGCCGCCCACATCTGGTGCTGTCCCACGCCTGCGGCATAGACCGCCTCGGGGCCGGTGAGAGCGGAGATCCGGGAGATCACATACTGCGGATCGCACAGTTCGCCGTGCGTCTCATAGCCCAGCGGATAGGTCTGCTTGAGACGGTTGAGGAAGCGCCACCACGGTTCGAGCTGACGCTCGAGGGCCTTGGGGAACTTGCTGCGCATCTCCGCAAGCATCTCGGCGAGCACCTCGCGGGCGTCACCGACGATCGCGACATCGACCTCGCGGTTCTTCCCGATCTCGGCCGGGTCGATATCGGCGTGGATGACCTGTGCGTTCGGGGCGAAGGAATCGAGTTTGCCGGTCACGCGGTCGTCGAAGCGGGCACCGATGGCGATGAGCAGATCGGCCTTCTGGAACGCGGTGACCGCCGGCACGCTGCCGTGCATTCCGGGCATGCCCAGGTGCAGCTGGTGCGAGTCGGGGAAGGCTCCGCGGGCCATGAGCGTGGTGACCACGGGGATGTTCGTGGCCTCGGCCAGCCGCAGCAGCTCCTTCTCGGCCTCCGAGCGGATGACTCCGCCGCCGATGTAGAACACCGGACGCTGGGCCTGCGACATCAGGCGCGCGGCCTCACGGATCTGCTTGGCATGCGGCTTGAGGATCGGGCGGTAGCCGGGCAGCACCGGCTCCTCCGGCCAGACGAACGGAGCAGTGCCGGTCTGCGCATCCTTGGTGATGTCGACGAGCACGGGTCCGGGACGGCCGGTGGTCGCGATGTGGTGGGCGTTGACGAGGACTCCGGGGATATCCTCGGCGCGGGTGACGAGGAAGCTGTGCTTGGTCACCGGCATCGTCATACCGACGATATCGGCTTCCTGGAACGCGTCGGTGCCGAGCAGAGACGAAGCCTGCTGACCGGTGATCGCGAGCATCGGCACGGAGTCCATGTTCGCGTCCGCCAGAGCCGTGATGAGATTCGTCGCTCCCGGACCCGAGGTCGCGATGCACACGCCGAGCTTGCCCGATGCGGCCGCATAGCCTTCGGCCGCGTGGCCGGCGCCCTGCTCGTGGCGGACGAGGATGTGGCGGATCTCGTCGGTCTCGAACAGCGGGTCGTAGGTCGGAAGGATGGTGCCGCCGGGAAGCCCGAATACCGTGTCGACCTCAAGCTTCTCGAGGCTGCGGACGATCGCCTGCGCACCGGTGAGGACCTCGGGGCCGGTATTGCGGCGAATGCTGGACGGTGTGGCTGTGACCGGTGAGGCCGCGGGCTGAGTGCCCGTGTCCTTCGCGGTCGAGGGCTTGGCTGCCATCGATTCCTATCCTTCCTAGGTTTCCTTCTCATCTCCGCATTAAAAAAGCCCCTCCGGATTCGGTAGGGGCGCGCGGAACGTGTCGTCTCGACAGGCTACGGAAGATCCGCGCGCTGAGTAATAACGACGACAAGAAGGTGAGTCATGCCTCAATAGTTCACCGCGGCCGATGGGGGTGTCAAACCTCGCAATCGATCGTCTCGGATCCTGGGATGTCGGAGGTCTGTCAGGTGAGACCCTGCCGATTCAGCGGTGAGAGAAACGGGAAGTCCGGTTGCTGGACCCATGGATTGTGTCATACCCCACGACTAGGCTGGTCAATCGTGCGTCCCCTCTTTCGGTTCTGGCCCGATCTCCGCTCCCGCATCGGCGTGTACATCCTCGTACTCGTCCTCACTCTCCTGGCCAACGGCATCCAGCTCGTCGTCCCCATCATCACCGGTCATATCATCGACGGACCCATCGCCCACCGGGATCTGTCCGGCCTGTGGCTGCCGGTCCTCGGTGTGCTGCTCATCGGCATCGCCGAGGCGGTCGGAATGTGGGCGCGGCGGATGATCGTGGCTCCTGTCGTCTCTCATTGGGAGGTGACGTGGCGTTCGCGTCTGTTCGATCGTCTGCAGTACACCTCGGTGGCGATCCATGACTCCTGGGAGTCGGGTCAGCTGCTCTCCCGCGCGGTCAATGATCTGTCCCAGCTGCGCCGCTTCTTCGCCTTCGGGCTGCCGTTCCTCCTCTCCACGCCGATCGTGCTCGCCGTGGGCACGGTCATGCTCGTGCTCATGCAGCCGGTGTTCGGTCTGATCATGATCATCATGGCGGTGCCGGCGATCATCGCGGTCGCCGTCTTCGAGAAGCACTACCGTGAGACCTCCCGCCGGTCACAGGACACCATGGGCGAAGTGACCACGGATGTCGAGGAGTCCATCCAGGGCATCCGCATACTCAAGTCGTTCGGTCGCTCCCCCTGGGCCGCCGAGCGCTTCTCCGAGATCTCGACTCGGCTGAAGTCCTTGGAGATCCGCAAAGCGAAGCTCGACTCCTGGCTGTGGAGCGTGCTCCTTCTGCTGCCGACTCTGGCTCAGGCCGCGATCGTCGCCGTCGGCACCTGGGGTGTCATCCAAGGCTGGACGACGATCGGCACGGTCGTGGCCGCAGTGACGATCTCGATGGTGCTGCGGATGCCCATCGAGATGCTCGGCTTCCTGCTCGCCGATGCGCTCATGGCGCTGACCGCCGCCGGCCGGTACTGGGAGGTCATCGACATCCGCCACGACATCACTGACGCCGACGGTGGTGTCGACGATGCTCCCGAGGTCGGGCACTACCGCGGGAAGCTGCGCTTCGACGACGTCGATTTCAGTTTCGCCGATACCGATCGACTGACCCTGCAGGGTCTCGACCTCACCATCGAACCCGGTCAGACTCTGGCTCTCGTCGGGGCGACCGGCTCGGGCAAGACGACGCTGGCCTCTCTCGTGCCCAGGCTGCAGGACGTCGCCGCCGGCACGGTGAGCATCGACGGCGTCGACATCCGGGACATGCCGGTCAACGAGCTGCGCCATCTCGTGTCCGTGTCCTTCGAGGATCCGATCCTGTTCTCGACCTCGGTCGCCGAGAACGTCGAGATGGGCGCCCCGGGCGCGAGCGAAGAAGAGATCTGGAAGGCCCTCGAGATCGCCGCGGCGAAGGATTTCGTCTCCCGCTTGCCCGATGGTTTGGACACTCCGGTGGGCGAGCAGGGTCTGGCCCTGTCCGGCGGTCAGCGGCAGCGTCTCGCTTTGGCCCGCGCGGTCATCGGACGTCCGCGCATCCTCGTCCTCGACGACCCGCTCTCGGCTGTCGACGTCGACACCGAGGATCGGGTGCAGCGTGCGCTGCGGGAGATTCTGCCCGATTCGACGACCCTCATCATCGCCCACCGCCCCTCCACAGCGGCGCTGGCCGATGTGGTGGCCGTGCTCGATGAGGGCCGGATCGCGGCCCTGGGCACACACGAAGAGCTGCTCGAGTCCTCGAAGCTCTACCGCGAACTCATGGGGGCGAGCGCAAGTGCCGACTCAGCACACACCCAAACGGACACAACCGCCTCGGTGACGGAAGGAGGACACTCATGAGCATGCCCCGTCTCGACAGTGACGACGAGGTCGAGGCACTGCCTGCCGACATCGCGAAGAAGGCACGCGCCCTGCTGATGTCGCTGGTCAGGCCGCACCTGGCGATGCTCGCCTTCCTCGCCGTCATCGTCGTTCTCACTGCTGCGCTGCTCGTCATCGGGCCGGTGTTCATCGCCGATGCCCTCGACACGGGCGTTCCCGCGGCGATCGACGGCGATCTCGATCCGCTGCTTCGGGCGGTCACGCTCTTCGTGCTCTCAGCGGTCGCCTCGGCGATTCTGGCTTTCACTTCGACCAGACTGGTCGGGATCACCGCTCAGAAGATCCTCTTCACTCTTCGCGAGCGGGTCTTCACCCATGTGCAGCGTCTTGACCTGGGCTATCACGAGAAGTCGACCTCGGGTCGGCTCGTGTCACGGCAGACCTCGGACATGGAATCGGTGCAGCAGTTCCTGTCGTATTCGCTGTTCGAAACGGCCCTTGCGGTGCTGCAGATGCTCTTCATCGCCGTCACCCTCCTCGTCCTCGATGTGCCGCTGGCGATCGTCGTCTTCGCCGGCTTCGTACCGCTGTTCTTCATCACGAAGGCCGCGCATTCGACTCAGCGCAGTGCCTACCGGCGGACGCGGACATCGATCGCGAAGGTCATCGTCCATTTCGTCGAGACGATGGGCGGCATCCGCGCCGTGCAGGCGTACCGGCGTCAGCCCGAGCGGCGCGGGACCCTGAGCGATCAGGACTCCCGGTACCGGGATGCGAACACCGATGCCCTGCGCGGGGTGGCGTGGTTCGCCGGGTGGACCCGGCTGATCGGCAATATCACGCAGACGGTGATCATCGTCATCGGCGCGTGGCTCGTCATCGAAGGGTGGACGCAGATCGGCGTGCTCGCCGCGTTCATCCTCTACCTGCGCCGCTTCTACGGCCCGCTCGACGAACTCGTGCAGGCGTTCAATCTCTATCAGTCCGCGTCGGCGGCGCTGGAGAAGATCGCCGCGGTCCTCGACGCGGAACCGGCAGTGGCCGAACCGGACAGACCTGTTCGCCTTCCCGCACAGTCGGGGGCGGCAGGCGGCACAGGATCAGGGCGTTCACTCGATCTGGCCGGCGTCCGGTTCGCCTACGGCGATGGACCCGATGTGCTCCCCCGCTTCGATCTGCAAGTTCCTGCCGGGCAGATCGTCGCCCTCGTCGGCGCCACCGGCGCCGGCAAGTCGACGCTGGTCAAGCTCGTCACGCGGTTCTACGACCCGACCGAGGGGCGCGTCGGGATCGACGGAGTGGATCTGCGCGACCTTGAGGATGCGGAGCTGCGCTCGTCGGTGGTCATGGTCACTCAGGAGTCGTTCCTCTTCGCCGGCACGATCGCCGACAACATCCGCATCGGCAATCCCGGGGCCAGCGACGAAGCGGTCGTCGCCGCCGCGACCGCCGTCGGCCTCGACGGATACATCCGCCGGCTGCCCGAAGGCTATGCCACGGATGTGAAGAAGCGCGGCGGACGGCTGAGCTCGGGGCAGCGTCAGCTCGTGTCGTTCGCGCGGGTGTTCCTCGCCGACCCGGATGTCGTCGTCCTCGACGAAGCGACCGCGCATCTCGACATCCCGTCCGAGCGGCTGGTGCAGAACGCCCTGGCCACGGTGCTCGAGGGCAGAACGGCGATCATCATCGCCCACCGCCTGTCCACCGTCGAGATCGCCGACCGCGTGCTCGTCATGGAATCCGGCCGGATCATCGAGGACGGGACACCGGACGAGCTCATCTCCGGCACCGGCAAGTTCGCGCAGCTGCACCAGGCCTGGCGCGACTCGCTCGTGTAGTTCTCGTGCAGTCGAGGCTCTGCAGTTCCTGGTCGACACCTCCGTTTCAACAATGTATGTTGTTAATCAGCGGACGAGTCGATTCGACGAGGAGGACGCAGATGAACGCCGAGACGGAGAACAGGACCGAGGGCGATTCCTCGGTCGACAGTGAGTTCGACCCACCGACCGAGGCGGAGAACAGGTCTGCGGCGGACGCCGATGCCGCGCCCAGCGTCGATGCCGACGAACGACGGATCATCGGTGATGCCATCGCCCGCGGCTATCAGGTGACACGGTGGACTGCCATGGTCATCGGACTGTTGTTCATCGCCTCAGGTCTGTGGTGGGCGGGAATCCTCGTCATCATTGTGACAACGCTTGATCTGCCCCGCGTGGTGACTCAGCGCTATGCCCGCAAACGTGGAATCCGATTAGACGTTCCTTCCATCGACGATGTCGAGAAGCGCAACATCACGGGGCTGCTGCTCGGTGCCGTGTTCCTCCCCGCCGTCTGCGGGCTCATTGTGGCCGAAGCGAAGCTCGGGCACCCGCTGCTTCCATGGTCGTGGAAGAACCGTCCTTACGACGAGAGCGACCTCTACATGCTCTGGGGGTTCGGCGCCGCAGGGGTGGTCATCATCATCGGCTGGTTCGTCCGCCGGCGCAGAGCGTCCCGACCCAACCGGGATGAGTTTGGCTCGCGAGGAGGGCACGAATGACTGCGCACACAGACCGCGCATCTGGCGGGGTCTCGGGATTCGACAACGACGAACTCGGAGATCGGCAGAATCGTCACGTGCAGGTTGGGCCGACGCGACTTGAGAAGGTTCTCGAACGCTCGGCCGGGATCGATGAGATGCCGCTGGCCGACGACCACGAGCAACAGGTCATCATTCGCGCTCTGGCGGTGGGCTACTCGGTCGCGAAGATGATGGCGTGGGTGCTTGCGTTCATCTTCCTCGCATCAGGATTGTGGTGGGCCGGAATCGTCGTCTACCTAGCGATGACGATTCCCGGCATAGTAGCTAACCACTATGCCCGCAGACGAGGGGTCGATCTCTTCTGGCAGTCCGGCCTCGCCCGCAATGAACTGAGTGTGGCGGGACTGTTCGGCGAGATAATCATGTTCACGCTCTTAGTGGGGCTCATCGCACTCCCCGCCGCGTTGGGGCATCCTCTGATTCCTTCAGGGTGGGCGACAGTCTTCCCCAAGTTCGATGAGACTCTCATCTGGGTTTTCGGCGGTCTCATCGTCGGCAGCTGCTTCAGCTGGATCTGCCGTCGCCGGAAACTCAAGAGAAAGCTCCGGGAGCAATGCGACTGACGACTTCTACTCCACGATCAGCGGGACGAAACGGTAGCGCCCGTGCCGAGTGACCTCAACATCCCCTGGCTCCTCACCGGTGCGCACGACGCGCAGCATGACACCGCCGACTGGGATGACCATCACTCCCCCGATGACCAGCTGATCTACCAGTTCTTCCGGCAGATGATCGGCCCCAGCCGAGACGAGGATTCGGTCGAAAGGACCGCGATCCGGTGCCCCGAGAACCCCCGCCCGTGCCTCGACGAACTCGATCGGTGCCGGTGACTCACCCGACTCTGCATCGGCGCCTGACTCGGGGGCCGCCTCGGTGATGGACTTCGCAACGGATTCCTGCTCTCGCGCAAGCAGCTCGGGATGACGCTCGACGCCGGTGACCCGCCCGTCACGCCCGACGATGACGGCCAGCAGGGCCGCCGTCCATCCCGAACCCGATCCGAGGTCGAGGACCGAGTCCCCGCACTCCGGCGCGAGGAGTTCGAGCATGTCGGCAACCGTGCTCGGCTGGGAATTCGTCTGCCCGCACCCGATCTCCAACGGCACATCCGCCACCGCCCACGCCCGCTGACCTTCAGGCAGGAAGAGCTCTCTGTGCACTCGCGCGAATGCCCGGTCGAGGGTCACGGTCCTCACAGGGCGGTTCATTTCGGCCTCCTCACCGAACCCGGCATGTCATGCTGCTGAGCTCTCGACGATACTCCTCGTGAGATGAGGCGGGAAGGCGGTCGAGTATCGTTGTCCCGTGACATCACACGAGCTCGATCGCGCCAAGGCCCTCATCACCTCGATTCCCGACTACCCGGAGCCAGGGGTGAACTTCCGCGACATCTCACCGCTCATCGCCGACGGACCAGCGCTGCGAGCCGTCACCGAGGCGCTCATCGCCCCATTCGAGGGCACGTTCGACATCGTCGGCGGCCTCGAGGCCCGTGGCTTCCTCTTCGCCGGGACGATCGCCGCGATGACAGGGGTCGGCATCCTGCCGATCCGCAAGGCCGGCAAGCTTCCGAAGCCCGCGGCCGCGGTCTCCTATTCCCTCGAATACGGCACCGCCACCATCGAAGGTCCCGACGTCCTGGAGGAGGGCGAGCGCGTCCTCCTCATCGATGACATCCTCGCCACCGGCGGAACCCTCGCCGCCGCTCAGTCAGTCGTGACCGACCTCGGCGCGACAGTGGTCGGATCCGCCGTGGTCCTCGAGCTCACCGACCTCGGCGGACGGAAGCGCACGGGCGAAGTCCACACCCTCTTCGCCGAGTGAGACGGATCAGCTGATGCGGATGAGCACGCCACCCGCATCGATCGGCCCCTCCTCGGCGACGCTCAGTTCCTCGACATCGGCGTCGAGGACGATGACCGGCACGACGAGTGACTTCTCCGCCTCCCTCGCAGCCTCCAGGTCCCAGACGATGATCTCGTCCCCGGCTTCGACCTGCTGCCCGGCCTCGGCACGGAGCATGAAACCTGCGCCCTTCAGATGGACGGTGTCGATGCCCAGGTGAACGAGCACCCCCTGATCGGGCCGATGGGAGATGACGAATGCGTGGGGTTTGAGGCTCGTCAGCTTTCCGGAGACGGGAGCCGTGACCCTCAAGGTCGCTGCATCGCCGGGGTCGACCGCGGCCCCGGGCCCGACGAGCGCCTTTGCGAAGACGGGGTCGGGGACCTCCGTCAGTGGGATCACGGTACCGGCGATGGGTGCAGCGATGGTGACTGTCATTGTCAGTCGGCCGCCTTTCTCCACAATCAGAAGCATTTCGCCTAGACTGACCTCAGACTACAGACAAGGCACGCTGTCGACCAGCATATGCTCACCGGCGAGCAGAGGAGACGAAGACGTGACTCAGCCCATGAGGTCTTCGATGTCATCGACGAGGTTGTCGGCCTCCGGACCGACGATGACCTGGACGGCGCTGCCCTGGACCACGACACCGAACGCGCCGGCGGCGGTGAGCGCCTGTTCATTGACCAGCGAGTCGTCGTCGACCTCGACGCGCAGCCGGGTGATGCATGCTTCGATGTCATCGATGTTGTCGGCACCGCCGAGGCCGGCGAGGATCTGCTCTGCTTTGTCCATGTCTGTCCCCTTCATCTCCGGCGCTGATGTGCCGGCGTCGTTTTCTCGTTCTGCGATCTGCGTCACAAGTCTACGGCGACTGGTGGCCATCGCTCGATCCGAATCCGCCGACTGACCCGAGGAGGAATCCGATGACCACCGCGTCTGCTGAGGAACCGAAGAAGCGCAAGAGAGCCATACCGGGCTTCGCCCAGCTCCAGCGCGTCGGTCGCTCTCTCATGCTCCCGATCGCCGTGCTGCCTGCCGCGGCGCTGCTGATGCGCTTCGGCCAACCGGACATGCTCGGCCCCGATGGACTGGGCAGGTTCGCGGACTGGCTGCTGCCTGTGGCGACGGTCTTTGCGGCCGCCGGTTCGGCCCTGTTCGACAACCTGCCGCTGATATTCGCAGTCGGTGTCGCCATCGGCTTTGCGAAGAAGGCCGATGGGTCGACGGCACTGGCCGCCGTCGTCGGCTATATGGTCCTCACCGGAGTCTTCACGGCCATGGCGCCGAGCTTCGGTTCGGACAACGGTGAGGGTGAGAACGTCATCAACTTCGGAGTGCTCGGCGGAATCGTCGTGGGCATCGTCACCGCCCTGCTCTATCAGCGCTACCACCGGATCAAACTGCCGAACTATCTCGGCTTCTTCGGCGGTCGACGGTTCGTCCCGATCGTCACCGCGGTCGCGTCGATGCTCATCGCCGTGGTCATGGGGCTCCTCTACCCCGTCTTCGATGCCCTCATCAACAAGGGCGTGGGCGGCTTCCTCATGGAGCACGGAGCCAATCCCGGCACCGGTTTCGTCTTCGGCACCATCAACCGCCTCCTCATTCCGTTCGGGCTGCACCACCTCCTCAACAATCTGCCCTGGTTCCAGTTGGGTTCCTGCACGAACTCGGCCGGCGACACAGCGCACGGCGACATCACCTGCTTCTTCTCCGGAGTGGACGGCACGGCAGACTGGACGGGATCATTCATGACCGGCTTCTTCCCGATCATGATGTTCGCCCTGCCGGCCGCGGCCCTGGCGATCTACCGCACCGCCCATCCGAAGCGCCGCAAGGTCGTCGGCGGCATCATGCTCTCGGTGGCGCTGACTGCCTTCATCACCGGAATCACGGAACCGCTCGAGTACGCATTCGCCTATGTCGCGTTCCCGCTCTACGCGGTCCACGCTGTGCTCACCGGCACCTCATTGGCGCTGGTGAATGCGCTCGGCATCAAATCCGGATTCGGCTTCTCCGCCGGTGCCCTGGACTATCTGCTCAACCTGGGCCGAGCCTCCGAACTGTCCGGAGGCATCGGCCCGGTCCTGCTCCTGCTGGTCATCGGTCTGGCCTATGCCGTCATCTACTATTTCCTCTTCCGCTGGGCGATCATCAAGTTCAATCTGCACACACCGGGGCGCGAGGACGAGACCGACACCGGCACCGGGGCTCCGTCGGTCTTCGATGAAGCTCAGGTCGCCGCCGAGGAGTCCACGGGCAAGAAGCGCGCGCAGGACGAAGGACGAAGCTGACCGTCGCGTCGACTGCGTGGAATGCTGCGGGGTGCCGGTGACGTTATAGGCTCGGTTCGGCACCCCACCGGGTGCCGAACCGGCGGGTTCGAGCATCCTCGGACCCGACGTGACCACAGCAAATGTGACGAAAGGCGGCACCATGACGGTTCCCACACTCACTCTCAACGATGGCAAGACCATCCCTCAGCTCGGCTTCGGCGTGTTCAAGGTCGATCCCGACGAGACCGAACGCATCGTCACCGATGCTCTCGAGGTCGGCTACCGCCACATCGACACCGCCGCCGTCTACGGCAATGAGGAAGGTGTGGGTCGGGCGATCGCGAAGTCCGGCATCGCCCGCGATGAGCTGTTCGTGACCACGAAGCTCTGGAACGATCGCCACGGCGCCGAGGAGTCGAAGCGGGCACTGGGCGAGAGCCTCGAGAAGCTCGGCCTCGACCATGTCGACCTCTACCTCATCCACTGGCCGACCCCGGAGAACAAGAACTCCGTGGAGACGTGGGAGGCCTTCCCCGGGTACCGTGATCAGGGCCTGACCACCTCGATCGGCGTGTCGAACTTCGACCACCGCTTCCTGCCCGAGATCCTCGACACCGGCATCATCCCGGCTGTCGACCAGATCGAGGTCCACCCGCAGTTCCAGCAGGTCGACACCCGTCCGCTGCTGGCCGAGCACGACATCAAGATCGAAGCCTGGGGTCCACTGGGCCAGGGCAAGGTCGACTACGCTTCCAGCGTCATCGGTGAGATCGCCGCCGCGCACGAGAAGTCCTGGGCGCAGGCGATCATCCGCTGGCACCTGCAGAAGGGACACATCGTCTTCCCGAAGTCGAACAACCGCGACCGCATGGAACAGAACTTCGACGTCTTCGACTTCGAACTCACCGACGCCGAGGTGGCAGCCATCGATGCGCTGGAGAACGGCGGCCGGGTCTCGGCCGACCCAGCCGAAGTGAACTGACATCGTCCTGACCTGAGACCTCGCCGAGGCGAGACCAGGTCCGCTGAGCAATGACGAAGCCGCCGGAGAGTTCCGAGTCTCCGGCGGCTTCGCCTGTCTATCACTCCACCGGTCGGCCCCCGACGCCGAGGACGACGGCGTCGATGAGCACCGGACCGTCTGCCTGCAGCGCCTCACGGTAGGCGGCGTCGAACTCCTCGCGAGTCGTGGTCCTGCTGGCCGAAACCCCATACCCCTGCGCCAAGGCGACGAAATCGATCGTGCCCAAGGTCAGACCGGGGGTGCCCGGAACTCCCATCCGCTCGGCGAATCCGGAAAGCGCACCGTAGCCGGAGTTGTTGACGATAACGAAGATCGTCTTCGTGCCCAGCTGAGCTGCGGAATACAGAGCGGTGATTCCGTAGTTCGCGGAACCGTCGCCGACGGTGGCGACCACGGTCTTCTCCGGGTCGCCGATGGCCAAACCGAGCGCGACCGGCAGCCCGAACCCCAGTCCTCCCGAGGCCGGGAAGTGATACATTCCGGGCCTGTCGATGACGATCCGCTCGAGGTAGTCGAGGTCGAGGGTGGTCGTCTCATTGACGTAGACGACGCTGTCGTCGACGTGCTCGTTGAGGACCTCGAGCACCTCGGGGCCGGCCATTCCCCGCTCCGATCGCGGATGGGCAGTGACGGCTCGCGACCCGCGGTCACCTCGGCGAGTTCCTCGATCCGTCGTCGCCTCCGCCAAGTCGGCGATCGCGGTTGCGATATCCGCGACGACGGCGCGACCGAACGGCGCCCGAGTCGCCTCCCGCGGATCCTGGGTGATCTGGATGACCTCGGTGCCCGATTCCAGGTAGTTCGCCGGCTCCCAGCGGTGATACCGGAACGCGGCGGCCCCCATGACGAGGACCACGTCGTGACCGGACAGCCGGTCACGCACCGATCTGATTCCCGGCACCAGGACGCCTTCGAAGTTCGGGTGGGTCGTCGGGAACGGGCACCGCGTCGGCGAGGGAGCGACATAGACGGAGGCTCCGAGACGCTCGGCCAACATCACCGCATCGTCGAACACTCTCGGATCCTCGACCGCTGCGGCATCGACCTGGGGACCGAGGACGAGCGCCGGGTTCTCTGCCCCATCGAGGGCGGCGGCGAGTTCGCGGCGCAGCGACTCCGACATCGTCCCCGCTGTCGTCACCGACCGCTGCGCCAACAGCTCATCGTCAGCAAGTGCGGGGTGGTCCCAGTCGTCGAGCGGGACCGACACATAGACGGGGCCGCTGGGCTGAGTGACGGCTTCGAACGCCGCCTGCGACAGTGTGCGCGGGACGTCGGCGGCCGACAGCGGCTCGTGCGAGTACTTCACCAGCGGCGCGGGCAGGGTCGCGGCATCGACATTGGCCAGCATCGCCTCCTGCCCGACGGTCCGGCGCACCTGCTGACCGGCGAGGACGACCAGCGGAACGTGGCCGTAGTGGGCATTCGTCAAGGCACCCATCCCATTGCCCGACCCCGAGGCGGCGTGCAGATTGATCAGCGCCGGGCGTCCCGTGGCCCGTGCGTATCCTTCGGCCATACCGACGACGACCTGCTCGTGCAGACCGAGAATGAACCGGAAGTCGTCCCCGAGTCCCGCCAGGAACGGCAGTTCGTTCGACCCCGGATTCCCGAAGATCGTCGTCATCCCGTGAGCGCGAAAGACCTCCAGACTCGCGTCGAGGACTGTCTTCTCACTGTTGGAGTCATCGGACATCGTGCATCTGCCTTCGTTCGTACTGCGCTGTCTCTGAGGGGCGATATGTGTGGCGCCCCTCTCACCTCACCATAGCCGTTCGTGCAGAGTCGACTGCCGCCGGCCGGACCGACGGTCACGACCGCCGCGGGTGTCACTGCTCAGCCGAGCACGCGGATCGGCGCACCCGCGATCCAGGCCGCGATGTCCTCGACCGCCTGGGTGAAGAAGATCCGATACGTATCCTCGGTGACATAGCCCAGGTGCGGAGTGAGCACCGTCCGCGGCGTGCTGCGCAGCCGATGGTCGACCGGCAGTGGCTCTTCGTCGTGGACGTCGAGTCCCGCGCCCCGGATCCCGCCCGCCTCCAGCACTGGGATGAGTGCGTCGGTGTCGACGAGTCCCGCGCGTGAGGTGTTGACGAGGATGCTGTCCGACTTCATCGCGGCGAGCTCCGCGGCTCCGACGAGCCCCCGGCTGCGCTGGCTGAGTTTGTAGTGGATCGTGACCACGTCCGCGGTGGAGAACAGCTCGTCCTTGCTCACCGCGCGCACGCCCAGACCATCGGCCCGTTCGGCGTCGAGGTTCTGGCTCCACGCCACGACCTCCATGCCGAATGCCGCACCGACCCGTGCCACCTTCGTTCCCAAACGGCCCAGACCGACCACGCCGAGGCGGTGCCCATCGAGGTCTCCCCCGACCGTCGACTGCCAACCACCGCTGCGGACGGAGGCGTCCTCGGTCGGGATGCTGCGCAGGACCGAGAGGATGAGCCCCCAGGTCAGCTCCGGTGTCGCCGAGGTGGTCGACTCGGTTCCACAGATCACGATCCCCTGCGTTCGCGCCGCCTCCATGTCGATGGAGGCGTTGACCCTGCCCGTGGTCACGAGCAGACGCAGGTCCGGCAGCTGTGCCAGTCGCGAGGCGGTGAAGGCCGTTCTCTCACGCATCGCCACAGCCACCTCGGCGCCGGTGAGGACCGTGACCAGGTCATCGTCGTCGACGATGGGACGCGAGATGAACTCGACGTCGGCATCGAGGCCGCTCCAGTCCGCGAACTCCGCTGCCACCTGCTGATAGTCATCGAGAACGACGATGCGCATCTTGATCCTCTCCTGAACTCGTGTGACCTACATCCTAAAGCCGATAGGCTGGGCTGGTGAGTGCACCGATCGTCCTGAGACAACGCAGCGGCCCCATCATCACGGTCATCGTGTGGGCCTTCCTCGCTTTCCTCCTCGGGGATGCAATCCTGCGCGGCGCGTGGGAGACCGTCGGCCGCTTCGGACCCGCGCTTCTGCTCATCGGCTGGCTCGCTTTCGCCATCCTCTGGAGGCCGGCGCTCATCGTCGGCGCCGAGGAGGTCGAGGCCCGGGAGATCCTTCGCACGACGACGGTGCCTTTCACCCGCATCCGGGATATCCGGCTGGGATCCGTCGTGACGATCGAGGCGACCTTGCCGGAAGGGGCCACACGCACCATCAGACCGTGGAACGCCCCTGGAATGCCGCGGAGGAAGACCGATTCCGGGCTCACCGGCGGAACCCGACCGGAGTCTGTGGACAATCACCCCGCGTTCGATCTGCTGCGTCGATGGGAACGGACTCAAGCCGATGCGCCGCACCAGTCGACGCGAACCGATCCGTCTGCCGGTGTCGACGAGGTCAGGACTCGGTGGAGTCCCGGCGTCATCGGTGTGACTCTGGTGCTGGTGCTCCTGGTGGCAGTCGGCTTCATCTGAACTGCTCACGCCGACGAGGAACCGGCCCCGTGGGGAACGTGATCCCACGGGGCCGGCTGTCTCGGATGACTTCACTCGATCAGTGGCTCACTTCTTGAAGCCGATCTGTGTCCAGTCAGGCGTTTCGAGCTGACGCGGCCCGAGGTTGAGGACATCGCCTCTGACGCCCCACACGTACGGTGTCGGGTAGAACGGGATGAGCGGTTTGAGCTTGAGCACCTCGGCGTCGCCTTCGTTCGCCAGCTTCTTGGCCTCTTCCGGATCGAGCGTCTTCGTCGCGGCCTTGAACTTCTCGCCGATCGCATCACTGGAGATCTTTGAGTGGTTCTGAGCAGAATCCGCAGGATAGAACAGGTTCGATCCTGATGAGATCGGGAAGGCGGTGCCCTGCCAGGTGAACGTCGCCATCTCGAAGTTGCCGTTGAGCACGTGGTCGGCGAAGTACGCGGCAACGGGAACGGTCTGGATCTCGACCTTGAAGCCGATCTCATTGAGATCCTTCATCACCTGCTCAGCACGCTGAGCGTTTGACGCGGTGTCGGCGGGGACGACGATCTTGAACTTGAGCTTCTCTCCGTCCTTCTCGCGGACTCCCCCGTCGCCTTCCTCCCAGCCGGCGTCGTCGAGGATCTTCTTCGCCGCGTCCGGATCGAAGTCCAGGCTGCCTTCGGAGTTGTCCTGGTAGCCTTCCTGACCCGGCATGAACGTGACGTTGTTGATGAGAGTCACTGGCGCCTCCACAGGACCGATCGCCGCCTGGGCGATGGCCTCGCGGTTGATCGCATGGCCGATCGCGTCACGGACTTCCTGCTCCTTGAGCGCACCCTTCTTCGCGTTCATCGTCAGGTGTGTGTATTCCATGCCCTGCGATTTGTACATCTCGCCGTCTTCGCGTTTGCCGGCTGTCTTGTACGAGTCGCCGTCGGTTCCGACGTCGACGAGATCGATCTCCTTGTTCGCATAGGCCTGAGCCTGCTGTGCTTGAGAGACGACCTTGAAGATCACCTTGTCGAGCTTCGGCTCCTGACCCCACCATTTGTCGTTCTTGACCATAGTGATGACGCCGGACTTCGTGTCGACTTTGTCCGCCTTGTACGGCCCGTTCGAGGGCAGGACCTTCTTCGTGTAGTCCTTGTTGAAGGTGTCGGCATCCTCGGTGATCTCGTTGGGCAGGAAGGCGCCGATGTAGTTCGGCCAGTCGATGTTCGGGGTCTTGAAGGTGACCTTGACCTCGTGTTTGTCCTTGCCCGACTCGATCTTCTCGATGTCTTCGTAGCCCTTGGTCGAAGCGACCTCGAACTCTTCGTGTTTGCCGTCGCGAGTCTGCCAGAACGCCTTATAGTCGTCGACGTCGATCGGCGTTCCGTCTTCCCAGACGGCATCCTTGTTGAGCTTGACGTCGATGACCAGGGGATCCTCGCTGGCGATCTCGACGCTCTCAGCGTAGTTCTTATCGACTTCCCAGGTGCCGTCCTCCTTGATCGTGACCGGTCCGCCCAAGGTCGTGCCGTAGATGTTGTTGTTGTCCACATGCGCGCCGTCGGCGTGGTAGTAGTTGAGGCTCGCAGGGATCTCGGTGATCGGGTACGTCAGCGTTCCGCCGTCCTTGACCTCGTCGTACCCGGCCTTCTGGTAGTCGGTGGTGGGGAGACCCGAGATCTCCTTGTCCGCATTGTCGCTGTCGACGCCGCCGGAGTCCTTGTTGTCCTGCTGACAGCCGGACAGTGCCAAGCCCAGCGCAGCAGTCGCGGCGACGACCATTGTCGCCTTCTTCCTCATTGTCATGAGTTCCTCATTTCTAGTGTGGTGTTCCTCGAGGTGGATTGTGGGTGCGTCCTCAGGTAGCGGTGTCGAGCTCAGTGATCCGCTCTGAATGGTGACAGGCGACGAGACCGCCTTCCACCGGACGTGGACGGGGGTCATCGGTCAGGCACTGTTGCCTGTCACCGTCTGGCAGCAGGCTGAACAGCGGGCATCTGGTGCGGAAGTTGCAGCCCGAGATCTCATCCGTCGGACTCGGCAGGTCGCCGGTGAGCAGAACCCGCTCCCGTGACCGTTCGACTTCGGGGTCGGGGACCGGGATCGCCGACATCAGAGCCCGTGTGTAGGGGTGTCGCGGCTGACGATAGAGCGCATCGGATTCGCCGTACTCGACGATCCGGCCGAGGTACATCACGGCCACATAGTCCGAAATCTGTCTCACGACTGCGAGGTCGTGAGCGACGAAGAGATAGGACAGCCCGAGACTGTCACGCAGATCCTCAAGCAGATTGATGACACCAGCTTGGACGGAGACGTCGAGAGCAGAGACGGGTTCGTCGAGGACGAGCAGCTTCGGGTTCGTCACCAGGGCCCGAGCGATTCCGATGCGCTGACGCTGCCCACCGGAGAACTCATGCGGATAGCGTTCGGCCATCGCTGCGTCGAGACCGACGAGTTCGAGCATCTCGGCAACCTTGTCGCTGCGCTCCTGGGCCGGCACCCTGTGCACGGTCAGCGGTTCGGCTATCACTTCGCCGATCGGCAGGCGCGGATCGATCGCGGCCATCGGATCCTGAAAGACGACCTGGACGTCTCTGCGCATGGCCAGACGTTCACGCTTGTTCAGGTCCGCGACATCAATGCCGTTGATGACCAGTCTCCCCTTCTGCGGAGCGACCATCTCCAGGACTTCACCGATCGTCGTCGACTTCCCACAGCCGGATTCGCCGACCAGGCCGAGAGTCTGTCCGGCCCTGATTTCGAGGTCGATTCCGTCGACGGCTTTCACCGTGCCGATCTGCCGCTTGAACACGGCGCCTTTGAGCAGAGGGAAGTGCTTCTGCAGACCAGTGACCTCAAGGATGTTCGGTGCCGCATCGTCCTTCACCCGAGTCGCGACCGGGTCAGGGCGGGGGTAGATGTCTGTGGCTGACAGATCGCCCCGGGCAATCTCATCAGCACGATGGCAGGCAGCCTGCACTCCGGTGATTCCGTGTTCGATGAGTTCGGGCTCGACCTCTCGGCATCTGTCGATTGCGATCGGACAGCGAGGGGCGAAGGGGCACCCCGGCGCCAGATTCGACAGCGACGGAGGTTTGCCTTCAAGCGGAACCAGTCGTTGGGTTCCCGCGGTCGCCAGATTCGGCACCGACCGCAGCAGCCCTGTTGTGTAAGGCATCTGCGGACGGTGGAAGACCTGCTCCACTCCGCCGGTCTCGACGAGGCGGCCGGCGTACATCACGGCGATCCGATCGGCGTTTCCGGCCACCACTCCGAGGTCGTGGGTGATCAGCACGATCGCGGCACCGGTGATCTCACGCGCCTTCTGCAGCACGTCGAGGATCTGGGCCTGGATCGTCACGTCCAAGGCGGTCGTCGGCTCGTCGGCGATTATGAGGTCCGGATCGTTGGCGATCGCAATGGCGATCATGGCTCGTTGCCGCATACCTCCGGAGAACTCGTGCGGGTAGGATCTCACGCGCCGTTCTGCGCCGGGGATGCCGACGATCCTCAGCAGTTCGATCGCCCGGTCGTTCGCCGCCTCTTTCGACAGGCTCGGATCGTGGATGATCAGCCCTTCGGAGATCTGTTCGCCGATCGTATAGACGGGGGTCAATGCCGACAGCGGATCTTGGAAGACCATTGCGATCTCACGACCGCGCAGCTTGGACATCTGGTGGTCGCTCATATCGAGCAGTGACTGTCCGCGGTACCGGATGGATCCCGCGATCTGGGCGGTCGAGGGAAGCAGACCCATCACAGCCATCGACGATACGGACTTGCCTGAGCCCGATTCTCCGACGATGCCGAGGAATTCGCCCGGCCTGACCTCGTAGTTGACTCCGCGCACGGCGCGGACATCACCCTTGGGGTTGGGGAAGGTCACCGTCAGGTCTCTGACCTCGAGGATGGGTTCGGCCGCGGCTACGGGGTCGAGATCGATGTCGAGGGTTTCAGTCACGGTTGACTCCTGAGGTCGGATCGATCGCATCCCGGAGGGCATCGGCCATGAGGCTGATCGCGAAGAGCATGAGCACGAGCACACCCGCTGGGAAGACGAACAGCCAGGGGCGTGTGGCGGCGGCGCCGGAGCCTTCGGCCAGCAGCGTGCCGATCGAGACGTCGGGTTTCTGGATCCCAAGATTGAAGTAGCTCAACGAGGTCTCGGCGAGGATCGCCGAGACCACACCCAGAGTTGCGTCGACGATGAGGATCGATGCCACGTTGGGGATGATGTGACGGCTGAGGATCTTCGGAGTCGAGACTCCCATGTAGCGTGCGGCTCGGACGAAGTCGCGGTCCTTGATCGCCTTGGTCTGATTGCGCACGACTTGAGCCATGATCATCCAGCCGAAGAGGACGAGGAAGACGACGCTGGCTGTCCACGACAGCTGCCGCAGCAGCGGTGCCATGAGCACCAGGATGAAGAACGACGGCAGCACGAGCAGAAGGTTGATGAACCACACGATGATCGTTTCGACACGACCGCCGAAATACCCCGCCGTCGATCCGATGATCGCAGCCAGAATGCTCGCACACGGGCCGGCAATGATGCCGATGAGCAGCGATTTCTGCAGTCCGACCACGGTTTGGGCGTAGATGTCCTGGCCGATCGTGTTCGTGCCGAACCAATGTTGGGCGCTCGGACCTTCGTTGAGGGCGAAGACGTCCTAATCGGTCGGAGAGTAGATATTGATCGTATTTCCGAACAGCGCGAAGAGGACGAAGAACGCGAGCAGAATCCCGCCGACCCAGAAACGTGGTGTCGAGCGCAGACGCCGCCAGATGAGCATAGACCGAGAGGTCGGCTTTGAGCGCTTCGACACCACCTCGGTGTCGGGTTCTGTGGAGATCGGGATGTCTGTTGCCATGTCAGATCCTCACTCTCGGGTCGAGCGCGGCGTAGAGCACCTCGGACAGGGTCGAGGCCATGAGTGTGAGCACTGCGACGAAGAGGACAGACCCTGCGGCCGCGTTGATATCTGACTGCAGGATCGAGTTGATGGTGAATTGGCCCATGCCGTTCCAGGAGAAGACGACTTCGAGCATCGACGATCCTGCGACCAGAGTTCCGAATGCATAGGCGAAATAAGTCGACATCGGGATGAGTGCGACGCGCACGCCGTGCTTGACCAGCGCGGTCTTGCGGGTGCGACCCTTGGACCGGGCGGTGCGGATGAAATCCGATGCCAAGACGTCGAGCATGACCGAACGCTGGTAACGCGAGTACGTCGCGGCACCCATGAGCACCAGCGCCAGAGTCGGCAGCAGCATATGCGATATCTGATCGGTGAACCACGGGATGAACCCGGGGTCGATATTCGCCGAATAGTCACCCGAGAAGCGGATGAGAGTCGTGCCGAGGGCATTGTTGAAACCGGTGGCGATGATCATGAGGATCACACCGATGACGAATGTCGGAGTGGCGATGATGAAATAGGACGCATAGGTCACGACCTGGTCAGATGCCTTGTATTGTCTGACGGCTCCCCAGACGCCGAGGATCACACCGAGGATCGCTCCGATGATCGAACCGATGAGCAGCAGTTTGAGACTGACACCGGCACGGACGAGGATCTCCTGCAGCACCGGAGAGTTGTGCACCGTCGTGCCGAAATCACCGTGGAGGAAGATGTTCGTCAGCCAATCCCAGGTCCTCTCGAGGACTGGGACCTCGGGATTCGTGCCGTGGCCGTTGAGGATGGATCGAATCGATTCTTCCGACAGCGGCGGATTCTGGCCGCGGTATCGGGATGCCGGATCCATGAACGAGCTGGACGTGATGTAGGCGGTGACCGTCGCGATGAACGCGAGGATGAAGTAGTTGATGAACCGCCGCAGAACGTATTTTCCCATAGCGTCGACTACGACACTGCGATCAGACTGCCTTCGCCCTTGTCAGCGGAATGGTGCATCGGTCCGGGAAGCTGGGAATAGATCTCATGGCGGATCGGGAAGGAGGTGACAATCATCTATGATCAAGGGTCCTTTGGGATATGCGGTGCGCAGACCAGCCGAGATGTGCAGAACCTCAATGGCTCCTTATAAACGACTGAACGTAGTTCGCACTGTAGCCCCATGTGATCAGTCACACAAACTTCCCTTGCAGTACCGATTGCGACAAGGCCGCGTGTCGCCCGGATATCCGCGCGACACGCCGAAGTAACTTTTCAGTAACTGTAGTTTCGTATCGCGGGGTCCGGAATGGCGTATGCGGCCATCTTCGAATTTCGACCGCAGAATCGCCGAGGCGGTGCAGACTCTTCGTCTGCACCGCCTCGGCGATGGTGGAACCGGCCCGCTCTGCCGGGCATCACCCGGAACTGGGCGACGTCAGCGGCTGACCATGAACTGAATCAGAAGCAGACCGCGCCCTTCGACGCCGACTGCACGAGCTTCGCGTACTTGCCGAGCACACCGGTGAGGCGGTGGTTCTCCGGCAGCGTCCAGGTCTTGCGACGCTCGGCCAGGACCTCCTCGTCGACGTGCAGCTCGATCGAACGGGCCGCGATGTCCACGGTGATCTTGTCCCCGTCCTCGACGAGCGCGATCGGACCGCCGTCGACAGCCTCGGGAGCGATATGGCCGATGCACAGACCTGTCGAGCCGCCCGAGAAACGACCGTCGGTGAGCAGCAGGACGTCCTTGCCGATGCCTGCGCCCTTGATGGCGCCGGTGATCGCGAGCATCTCGCGCATTCCGGGTCCGCCCTTCGGCCCTTCGTAGCGGATGACGACGACGTCGCCCTTCTTCAGTTCCCCATTGAGGACGGCGTCCATCGCCGGCTTCTCCTGGTTGAAGACGCGAGCGGTGCCCTCAAAGACGTCCGCATCGAAGCCCGCGGACTTCACGACCGCGCCTTCGGGAGCCAGCGATCCCTGGAGGACGGTGAGGCCGCCGGTCGCGTGGATCGGATTGTTGAGAGCGCGCAGGATCTTCCCGTCCGGGTCCGGCGGGTTGATCGACTCGAGGTTCTCAGCCACCGTCTTGCCGGTCACGGTCAGGCAGTCGCCGTTGAGGAGACCGGCGTCGAGGAGGGCCTTCATGATCACGGGCACGCCGCCGATCTTGAAGACGTCGTTCATCACGTACTGGCCGAACGGCTTGACGTTGCCCAAGTGCGGGACCTTGTCGCCGATGCGGTTGAAGTCGTCGAGTTCGAGGGTGACCCCGGCCTCGTGCGCGATCGCGAGCAGGTGGAGGACTGCGTTGGTCGAACCGCCGAAGGCCATGACCACGGCGATCGCATTGTGCAGCGATTCGCGGGTGATGATGTCACGCGCCGTGATGCCCTGACGCAGCAGGTTGACCACTGCCTCACCGGACTTGCGGGCGAACATCGTGCGGTTGCGGTGGATGGCCGGCGGAGCGGCCGAACCGGGAAGCGACATCCCCATGGCTTCAGCGGCCGAGGCCATCGTGTTCGCCGTGTACATTCCGCCGCAGGCGCCTTCACCGGGGCAGACGGCGCGTTCGATGGCGTCGACGTCGCCCTGGGACATGGTGCCCGCGCGGCAGGCGCCGACAGCTTCGAAGGCGTCGATGAGGGTGACTTCCTTCTCCGAGCCGTCCTCCATCTTCGCGGTGCCGGGCATGATCGAACCGTTGTAGAGGAAGACGCTGGACAGGCCGAGACGCGCGGAGGCCATGAGCATTCCGGGGATCGACTTGTCACAGCCGGCCATGAGCACGGAGCCGTCGAGGCGTTCGGCACTCATCACGGTCTCCACGGAGTCGGTGATGACCTCACGGGAGACCAGCGAGTAGTGCATTCCCTCGTGGCCCATCGAGATTCCGTCCGAAACGGAGATGGTGCCGAATTCCAGCGGGAAGCCGCCGGCCTCGTGGACGCCTTCCTTGGCGGCCGAACCGAGACGCTGCAGCGACATGTTGCAGGGGGTGATCTCGTTCCACGAAGTCGCGATCGCGACCTGCGGCTTCACCCAGTCATCGTCGCCCATGCCGACGGCGCGAAGCATCCCGCGTGCGGCGGTGGCTTCGAGGCCGTCCGTGACATCGCGAGAACGGGGTTTGATGTCTGGAGTGGTGGTGTCTGTATCGATGCTCATGCAGGCATGCTACGCCCGATTTCAGCATTCGCACCCCGGACTCTCGCATGGTGGAACCTCTCCTGGGCACCATGCGAGAGTCCGACAGCGAGGCGGTGTTCCGGGCCCGCTTAGGGCAGAGTCGCGTGACCTATTGTCGGGGTCTCAGACCCTGACGAGGTTGACCGGCTGTTCGCCGTCGTTGATCCGCCTGACCTGCCCGGCGAGGATCTTCACGACCCGTGGCTCAAACGCCGAGGTGTCGCCTCCGACATGGGGCGTGATGAGGGTGTTCGGAGTTCCCCACAGCGCGTGATTGCGCGGCAGCGGCTCCGGGTCGGTGACGTCGAGGGCGGCGTGGAGTCGCCCGGTGGCGAGCTCTGCCACGAGCGCATCCGTGTCGACGACCTTGCCGCGAGCGACGTTGACGATGAGCGCATTGTCGGGCAGCAGACTGAGGAACTCCTCGTCGACGAGGCGGTGGGTGCCCTCGTTGAGCGGGGTGATAAGCACAACCACCTCGGTGTGGGGCAGAAGCGTCGGCAGCTCGTCGACGCCGTGGATCTTCCCGCGCTTGTCCTCACGCGCGGTCGAGGCGACACGGGTGAGCTGGACTTCGAAGGGGTCGAAGCGGTCGGCGATGGCCGCGCCGATCTCACCGACGCCGATGATCATCACGCGCCGGTCCTGCAGCGAACGGTAGCGCTGGTGTTCCCACACCCGAGAGACCTGCGAGCGCACGGCGTCGTCGATTCCACGCAGGCTGGCCAGGGTCAGCGCCAGGGCGAGCTCGGCGGTCCCTCCGGTGTGCACGCCGGAGGCGGTCGCGACCTGGATCCCCCGTTCGGGCAGGTGGGCGACGGGATCGAATCCGGTCGTCTGCGTGATGACCAGGCGCAGGTTGGGCAGCTCGTCGAGCAGCTCGATCGTCGGCCCGGATTCCAGGTACGGCAGGATGACGACGTCGACATCGTCACGGCTGAGCTTTGCCGAACGTTCGGCATCGGAGAACACGACGAGGTCGACGTTCGCACGCTGGTGAGCGGGGATCTGAGCGATCACACGGTTGCGGAGCTCGGAGTTCGGGAAGGTGATTGTGGTGATGGACATGCCCTCATTGTGGCACGCCGCCGCACTCGGTGCCGAGACCTTCGTCACTCTGAGATGGCGGGCCTCGTCACTGGAGCAGAACCCGCATCAGCGCTCGGGCAGAGCGTTCCCGATCCGAGTGAAGACGGCCTCGATCACCTCGAGTTCGGCATCGCTGACATGGTCGAAGAAGATCTCGTCGACATAGCTCTTGTGCTCGGACCCAGCGGACAGGAATGCCCGCGCCCCCATTTCGGTGAGCGCCACATTGTGGGCACGCCCGTCCTCGAGGCACTGGGTCTTCGTCACCAGACCCGCATCGACGAGCACCTTGATCCGATAGTTCAGCCGCGACGGCGAGAAGACGAGCTTCTTCGCCAGGGTGCTCATCGTCAGCGTCCGCTCCGGCGCTTCCCACAGCAGGAGCAGTGTGTTGTAGTCGCTGACGTCAAGGCCCGCATCGTCCTTGAGCTGGGCCTCAAGGGCCTGGCGGATGCGCTGCGAGGTCTCGAAGTAGGTCCGCCACGCGTTTTGCGCCAGCGCCTCTCGTCCGCGTCCGAATCTGATCTCCGTCATCTCAGCCCTCGAGCAGCTGCGCGAACGGAGTGACGTTCGCGGGGTCGAATTCGTCGACGATTCCGCGGTTCGCAGCGGCCCCCGGAGTCGCGCCCGACCCTGCGCTGGCGCGCGAATCGAGATCGGCCGCCTCGGCGAGGTCGTCGTCTCCGGCTCCGATGATCGTCGCGGTCAGGGACACGAGCTCCTCCCCCGCCTGACGGATCCGGGCGGTCAGCGCCCGGCCGCCTTCGACGGTTCCCCAGTCGTCGGTGGCGGCGAAGACCGTCGTGGGCACGACGATGCCCTTGAGGTAGGACAGCATCGGCCGCAGCACCGCGTCCCCGGCCAGCGAATGGCGCGCCGTGCCGCCGGTGGAGGCGATGAGCACGGGCTTGCGGCTCAGCGCCTTGTCGTCCATGAGCTGCCAGAACAGGGTGTGCAGTCCGACCGGGGCGGCCTTGTACACCGGGGCGACAGTGACGATCGCATCGGCTGCCGCGATGGTGGCGAAGGCCGCCTCCAATTCTTCGGAGCGGAACCCGGTCAGGGTCATGTCCGTGAGCGCGGTGGCGTGGTTGCGGATGTTGATGACCTCCGCGCTCACGTCGATGCTCACCGATTCCCCCGCCGAGGCGGCGGATGCGAGAATCCGATCGGTGAGTTTGAGCGTGGTCGAGTCCTCGCTGAGCGAGGTGGTCACGGCCACGATGTTCATCGCCTTCGTGCTCATGCTTGGTCGGCTCCTTCCTTCGCCGCTTCGGCGGCGCGTGCCTGTCGGTCTTCGAAGGCACGGGATCCCTCTCCGCCTCCGGGGATCGGGTCGCGGCCTTCCTGATGCCGGGCGACCAGGGATGCGTGGGTCGGGGCATCGGGGACGTCGGCGGGACGGCCCTTCGCGAACTCCTCACGCAGCACCGGGATGACCTCTTCGCCGAGGAGATCGAGCTGCTCGAGCACCGTCTTCTGCGGCAGCCCCGCATGGTCGATGAGGAAGAGCTGACGCTGGTAGTCCCCGGCCCAGTCGCGGAAGCTCAGGGTGCGCTCGATGACCTGCTGCGGCGAACCGACGGTCAGCGGGGTCTGCGTCGAGAAGTCCTCGAGGCTGGGTCCGTGACCGTAGACCGGAGCGTTGTCGAAGTAGGGGCGGAACTCGCGGACGGCGTCCTGGGAGTTCTTGCGCATGAACACCTGGCCGCCGAGGCCGACGATCGCCTGACTGGCCTTGCCGTGGCCGTAGTACTCATAGCGCTGGCGGTAGAGCTGGACCATCCGGGCGGTGTGCGAGGTGGGCCAGAAGATGTTGTTGTGGAAGAACCCGTCACCGTAGTAGGCGGCCTGTTCGGCGATCTCGGGGCTGCGGATCGACCCGTGCCACACGAACGGCGGCACCTCGTCGAGCGGGGTCGGGGTCACTGTGAACCCATTCAGCGGCGTACGGAACTTGCCCTCCCAATCGAGGTTCTTCTCCCGCCACAGGCGGTAGAGCAGGTTGTAGTTCTCGACCGCGAGCGGGATTCCGGCACGGATGTCCTTGCCGAACCACGGGTAGACGGGACCGGTGTTGCCGCGGCCCATGATGAGGCTGATGCGACCGTCGGAGAGGTGCTGCGCATAGGAGTAGTCTTCGGCGATGCGCACGGGATCCGTCGTCGTGATGAGCGTGGTCGCCGTGGAGAGTTCGAGCGTCGAAGTCTGTGCGGCGATGTTCCCCAGCAGGACCGGCGGGTTCGCGGGGGCCACGAAGGGCGGGTTGTGGTGCTGACCAGTGGCGAAGACGTCGAGTCCGACCTCTTCGGCCTTCTTCGCGAGCTCAACGGTGTTCTTGATCCGCTGGTGTTCGCTGACGGTGGTGCCGTCGGTGGGGTCGGTGGTGACATCGCCGATGGTGAAGATTCCGAATTCCATGACGCCTCCTGCTTCCGGGTGCCTGCGGCCTTCGCGGCTGCCCTGCTGACTGAACTAACTTCAATTTTGAAGTAACTAGTTGAAATCTTAACAGAACTGGTCGCGAAAGTATTCCTGCAAGGACGTAGCGGGCCATTCAGCGGATTGTCTGGTCGATCCACCGCGATATTCCGAGGTCCAGCGCCGTGGATCGACCAGGAAATGCACGAAAAGCGGCTCCCGCCGGTAAGCAGGAGCCGCGTGCGGTCAGTCCACCGTAGTCCGGAGACTCAGCCGAGTGACGCCGAAGGAGTGAAACCGAGCCTGGTGCGAACTCAGATCCAGAGAGCAGGGTCCTCAAGGACGAAGTCCGGGCGCCTCGATGAAGATTCAGCCTTCGCCTCGGCCTCGGAGGTGGCACCCTTCTTCTTCGAACGCACGGTCGCGGGAATGCCCACGGCGCTCGAGTCGGCCGCCACGTCCTTGACGACGACGGCATTGGCCCCGACTGCGGAGTTGTCGCCGACGACCACCGGGCCGAGGATCTTCGCCCCGGCGCCGACGAGCACATGGCTGCCGATCGTCGGATGACGCTTCGTCTGTGCCATCGACGTGCCGCCGAGGGTGACCTGGTGGTAGAGCATGACGTCGTCGCCGATCTCCGAGGTCTCGCCGATGACGACTCCGTTGGCATGGTCGATGAAGAATCGACGCCCGATCTCCGCCCCCGGGTGGATCTCCACACCGGTCAGCGTCCGCACCAGCTGCGACATCAGTCGCGCCGGGGTCTTCCCTGCGTCGTGCTGCCACAGCCGGTGAAGTCCGCGGTGTGCCCAGATGGCGTGCATTCCGGGATAGGAGACCAGCGAGACGAAGTCGCTCGTCGCCGCGGGGTCACGTCGCCGCACGGTGTCGAGGTCTTCGCGCAGGGTCTCCCGCACTCCGGGTCGGCTCAACCCGTAGACTGCCGCTCCCGCGACCGCGGCGGCCGCCGCCCACAGTGCCTTCATCTTGTCCGTCCTTGTTCTGCTCTTCGTTCTGTCCGTCGCGGATTCCGAGACGCCGAAGGCGCCAAACCTGAGTTTGACGCCCTCATGCCGGTCGCTCGCTGTCAGTCGAGGTATTCGGAGAACAGCGGTGTCGACAGGTAGCGCTCGCCGAAGTCGGGGACGATGACGACGACGCGCTTGCCGGCGTTCTCCGGACGCGCGGCAACAGCCTCGGCTGCGGAGAGTGCCGCACCGGAGGAGATACCCACGAGCAGGCCCTCTTCCTTCGCCACCTCGCGGGCACGTTCGATGGCTGCGTCGTTGTCGACGGTGACGACCTCATCGTAGATCTCGGTGTCGAGCACCTTGGGCACGAAGTTCGCGCCGAGTCCCTGGATCGCGTGCGGTCCAGCCTTGCCTTCGGTCAGCAGCGGCGAAGCGGCGGGCTCGACGGCGATGATCTTCACATCGGGGTTGGCCTCGCGCAGAGCGGCACCGGCGCCGGTGATGGTGCCGCCGGTGCCGATGCCGGAGACGAAGATGTCGACCTTGCCGTCGGTGTCGGCAAGGATCTCGGGGCCGGTTGTGGACTTGTGGATCTCGGCGTTGGCCTGGTTCTCGAACTGGCGCACGAGCACTGCGCCGCCGGCCGCGAGCTCCTCGGCCTTGGCGACCGCGCCCTTCATGCCCTCGGCCTTGTCGGTGAGGACGAGCTCTGCTCCGAAGGCGCGCAGCAGGGCGCGACGTTCCTTCGACATCGACTCGGGCATCGTCAGCTTGACCGTGTAGCCGCGGGAGGTGCCGACCATCGCCAGAGCGATGCCGGTGTTGCCCGAGGTGGCTTCGACGATCGTGCCGCCGGGCTGCAGATCGCCGGACTTCTCGGCTGCATCGATCATCGCCACGCCGATGCGGTCCTTGACGGAGTTGCCCGGGTTGTACGATTCGAGCTTCGCAACGATTTCGGCACCGGAGCGCTCGCTGGCCTTGTTGACGCGGATCAGCGGAGTACGGCCGACCAGATCGGAGACGTTGTTGAAGATGGTCAAAGTAAGTCCTTTCACGCTACTGTGTGCACCCGCCGTCACAGGCCTCTCACCACTCGGCAGAACTGCTCCGGCAGGGGTTGAGCGACAGCTTTCATCTCGTGGTCCGAGACGGCTTGCCCTCATCATAACCTCGCCGCCCCTGAACATGTTCCCAGATATGTTGCTCAACAATCTCTGTTCGCTGGGGGCGAAACTTTATGACAACCAGTATCACAGACCCGGAACAACTGCAGATCGATCCACTCGCTTGAGCGTCAGTTCCGGTCATCCGCTGAGCAATCAGTGCACACAATCACCGAGGTGGCCGCACCGTGGCATTGGCGGCGGCAGCGTTCGCGACGGCCGCTGTGAGATCGCGGTCAAGTGATCTGAGACGCCGCCCAGTGTGGCCCCGGTCCCGAGGGCTGGGACGGCCGTGGAGACCGATACGATTGTCCTCATGGCTATTCATCCCATCGTCGTCTACGGCGAGCCCGTTCTGCATCGCCGTGCCGAGAAGGTCACCGAGTTCGACGAGAGTCTTGCCGAACTCGTCGCCGACATGCACGAGACTCTCGACGCCAGCAACGGTGTCGGACTGGCCGCACCGCAGATCGGAATCGGCAGATCCGTCTTCGTCTTCAACGCCGATGACGATCACGGTGTGCGCCGCCGCGGCACTTTCGTCAATCCAGTGCTCATCTCGTCGAAGGTGCCCGACACCCGCCCCGATCCGGATGACGAGTCCGAAGGATGCCTGTCGGTGCCGTCTCTCGACTTCCCTCTCAAACGAGCTGAGAGGGTCACCATCAACGGCTTCGATGAGACAGGTCGGCCGGTGACGCTGAGTGCGGACGGGTGGTTCGCCCGCATCATGCAGCACGAATACGACCACCTGCAGGGAACCCTCTATGTCGACCGTCTCGACAAGCGCTGGTCGAGGAAGTGGAAGAAGGCCCAGGAGGCTCATGGCTACAACCAGCCGGGACTCTCGTGGCAGCCGGGAGTCGACCCCGACCCCTTCGGTCACTGAGCCGAGACGGGCATGTGCCTAGGCTTCGAGTTCGTCGATGGATTTCTGCGCCGCGGCCAGACGGGTGTCGAAGTCATCGAAGTCATCGGCGGTCTGCTCGAGTTCGGCGACGAGTCCGGTGATGATCGACGACTGCGAATCCGCATCGATGCGCAGCTCCCGGAACTGCCAATCAGCGGAATCATCAGCGGCGGTGCGGGAGAGCACGTCGAGCACCCGGTCGCCGAGCTCGCGTGAGCGTTCGGAGTTGTGCAGCAGCATGAGCTGCTGATCGAGCTCGAGCAGCCGCTGATAGTATTCGTGCATCGATTCCACGCGGCGCGCCATTGACGAGAATGCGACAGCCAGCTTCGACAGGTATGTCTCCACCGACTTTGCGGTTCCCGCATCGCGGATTCCTTCGATCTCCTCGCGGAGGCTGACGAGTTCCTGCAGCCGCACTCCGATGGAGGCCACGGCGTGGTCGAGGTCGACGCGTGAGACGTGGTCTTTGAGGATCGGGTGGGTCCACGCCCGGGTCCGCACGATCTTGCGGGCGATTGTGACCGCCAGATGGAACAGACGCTGTTCGTCGGTGTCGCGGCCTTCCTTGCGACCGGGCAGGTAGCCGAGGCTGGCCGGGGTCACCCATTTGGCGCCGGCGACCTTGCGCCGGTTCTTCCGGCTCAGACGCTTCGGGTCACGCAGGTATCTGGGGCCGGTGACGGCAGCGAAGATCCCGGTGCCCAGGGCAGTTGCCGCCCCCATCCCGCCGAAGGTCAGTGCAGCATCGGCGAATCCCGAGACCAGTGCCAGTCCCCCGGGTGCAGCGAATCCTGCGGTCGCAGCAGTGCCGGCGGCGGTGCCGCCCTTGAACAGGACACTGGAGCGAAAGAAGTTCCGACTCATCCCACCGGTGAGCATGATCGCGCTCGGGGCTCCGGCCGAATATCGGTATCCGCGGGCGCTCCACGCGCGCAGCACCGCCTCGTTGACGCTGTCGGGCACGAGCACCCGATAGATCGGCGCGGACTTCCCGCATTCGCTCTTCCACAGCGACTTCCACTCGGACACCGCTTCACCTCCACGCGTGTGCGTCACGCACTCGGCCCTGCCCTCTGGGCCATCAGCTGCGGGGAGTGCGAACAGCCACACCCTCCGCTGTGCTCGGGAACCGGTCGGTTCCCTTGGACGCACAGTCTAGAGGGTGCGGCTGGATCAATCCTGAGTTTCGGTCGGCCGCCTCAGAGTCCGACTGTGGGCAGGATCGGTCACTGCTGTCGGTTCTCAGCCATTGATCTTGGCCAGGATCAGGTCCTTGGCCTTTCCGGCGTCGGCCTGACCCTTCGTCGCCTTCATGATCGGGCCCATGAGCGCACCGATCGCCTGCATCTTTCCGCCCTTGATCTTCTCGACCACATCGGGGTTGGCCGCGATGGCCTCCTCGACGGCGACTTCGAGGGCACCTGTGTCCTCGACGATCTCGAGGTCGCGGGCTTTCATCACCTCGGCGGGCTCGCCCTCGCCTGCGACGACTCCGGTGAGCACGTCCTTGGCGAGTTTGTCGTTGAGCTTGCCCTGATCGATGAGGTCGATGAGACCGGCGACCTGAACGGGTGTGACGATCTCGGTGGGGTGCTTGTCCTCCTGGTTGGCCAGGCGGGCGACCTCACCGGTCCACCATTTGCGTGCCTGAGCAGGCTTCGCACCGGAGGTGACGGTGTCCTCGATGGCTTCGAGGAGTCCGGCGTTGACGATGTCGCGCATCTCCAGGTCGGAGAACTTCCATTCCCCGAGGAGGCGGCGACGCTTCTGCGCCGGCAGCTCCGGCAGGCTCGCCCGCAGCTCCTCGACCCATGCCCGGGCCGGCTGCAGCGGCACGAGGTCCGGTTCCGGGAAGTAGCGGTAGTCGTCGGCGTCGGATTTCGGACGTCCCGACGAGGTCTCTCCGGTCTCCTCGTGGAAGTGCCGGGTCTCCTGTACGACCTTCTCCCCCGCCTCGAGGAGGGTCGCCTGGCGGGCGATCTCGAAGCGCACGGCGCGTTCGATCGAACGGAAGGAGTTGACGTTCTTCGTCTCGGTCCGTGTCCCCAGCGGTGCGTCGGGGCTTTCGCGCAGGGACACGTTGACGTCGGCGCGGACGTTGCCCTGCTCCATGCGGGCTTCGGAGACGTCGAGGGCGCGGAAGATGTCCCTCAGCGTGCGCACATAGGAGGCGGCCACCTCGGCGGCCCGGTCCCCTGTCCCAGTGATCGGGTGGGTGACGATCTCCACGAGCGGCACTCCGGCGCGGTTGTAGTCGACGAGGGAATGGTCGGCGCCCTGGATACGGCCGGTGGCCCCTCCCACGTGCGTGTTCTTTCCGGCGTCCTCTTCCATGTGGGCGCGCTCGACGGGGACGGTGACGATGGTGCCGTCCTCGAGTTCGACCTCGACCTGGCCTTCGGATGCGATGGGCTCGTCGGACTGGCTGGTCTGGAAGTCCTTGGGCACGTCCGGGTAGAAGTAGTTCTTGCGGGCGAATCGGCAGGTCTCTGCGATCTCGCAGCCGAGTGCTAGGCCGATCTTGATCGCGTACTCGACGCCCTTCTCGTTGACCACGGGCAGGGAGCCGGGCAGGCCGAGGGAGGTCGGGGTCACGTTCGTGTTCGGTCCGCCGCCGAAGGTGTTGGGGGCGGCGTCGAACATCTTGGTCGCGGTGCCGAGCTCGACGTGGACCTCGATGCCGATGACCGGATCGTATCTCTTGATCGCGTCTTCGTATTTCACTTGGTCAGTCCTTCCGCGAGAGTGTCGAGCACACGTCCGCCGGCGGATTCGAGTGTGGCTTCCAGGGGTCCGGCCACCTCGTAGAGTCTGACGTCCTCTCGGGCTGGGGCGAGGATCTGGAAGCCGACGGGCAGACCGTCGGCCAGACCTGCTGGCAGGGACAGGCCCGGGATTCCGGCGAGGTTCGCCGGGATCGTCGCGACATCGCCGAGATAGAGGGCCATCGGATCGGCGGCCTTCTCCGCACCGAACTTCAGCGCGGTCGTCGGGGCCGTCGGGGACACGAGGACGTCACACGCGGCGAAGGCCTTGGCGAAGTCGTTCTGCACCAGGGTGCGGATCTTCTGTGCCGAACCGTAGTAGGCGTCGTAGTAACCGGCTGACAGTGCATAGGTGCCGAGGATGATGCGGCGCTTGACCTCGTCGCCGAAGCCGGCGGCGCGGGTGGCCGACATGACGGTCTCGGCGGTGACGGGACCGGATTCCGGTTCGACGCGCAGTCCGTAGCGCATACCGTCGTAGCGAGCCAGGTTCGAGGACACCTCGGAGGGCATGATGAGGTAGTAGGCGTCAAGGGCATAGGAGATCGACGGGCAGTCGACCTCGACGATCTCGGCGCCTGCTGCGGCGGCGGTTTCAAGAGCGGCGGTGAACGCGGTGCGGACTCCGTCCTGGTAGCCCTCACCGGCCAGCTGCTTGATAACGCCGAGCTTCTTGCCCTTGAGTTCGCTGGTCTGCGCGGCATTGAGGTAGCCGCCGACCTCGTCGGGCAGGGAGGTGGAGTCGAGCGGATCGTGTCCGGCCAGCAGCTCGTGCAGGGCCGCGGCATCCGTGACCGACCGGCCCATCGGTCCGACCTGGTCGAGGCTCGAGGCCATGGCGATGATGCCGAAGCGTGAGATCGACCCGTAGGTCGGCTTCACACCGACGGTGCCGGTGAACGCAGCGGGCTGGCGGACGGATCCGCCGGTGTCGGTGCCCACAGACAGGGGCGCTTGGAATCCGGCCAGTGCCGCGGCGGCACCGCCGGAGGAACCGCCGGGGACGTGGTCGAGGTTCCACGGGTTGCGGGTGTTGCCGAACGCCGAGTGCTCGGTCGTCGATCCCATCGCGAATTCGTCGAGGTTGGTCTTGCCGAGCACCGGCAGACCGGCGTCCTTGACCTTGTTGTGCACAGTCGATTCGTAGGGCGGGACCCAGTTTTCGAGCATCTTCGACCCGGCGGTGGTGCGCACGCCCTCGGTGACGACGAGGTCCTTCAGCGCCACCGGCACACCGGCCAGGGCATGGAGGTCCTCACCGGCGGAGCGTTTGGCGTCGACGGCCTTTGCGGTGGCCAGGGCCGCCTCGTCGGTGACGGTGATGAAGGAGTTGAAGTCATCCTCGGTGGCGTTGATGCGTTCGAGGTGGGCCTGCGTGACCTCGACGGAAGAGAACTCGCCGGAGGCCAGTCCTGCAGCGAGTTCGAGGGCGCTCTTGTTCGTGAGTTCGGTCATCTCATTCCTCCCCGAGGATCTGCGGGACGAGGAACTTGTCATCCTCGGCGGCCGGGGCCGAGGCCAGTGCCTGTTCGCTGGTCAGCGTCTCGCCCACGACGTCGGGGCGCATGACGTTCGTCAGCGGGATGGGGTGGCTGGTTGCGGGCACGTCGTCGCCGGCCACTTCGTTGACCCTGGCGACGTTTCCCAGAATTGTGCTCAGATCACCGGCGAGCGATTTGAGCTCGTCCTCGCCCATGGCGATCCGAGACAGTGAAGCCAGATGCTCCACCTGTTCGGGGGTGATTGCGGAAGACTCCGTCATTCCCTGCCTTTCATCGTCGTTTTCACTCGCCCCCAGTCTAGTCTCTCCCCGACCCCCTCCCAGAACTACCCGACGGCGGCTCTGCAACCTCGCGCGGGGTTGCAGAGCCGCCGTCGGGTAGCAAATTTAGGGGGTGAGGCGTTCGGGCCAGGTGCGGTCGCCGTGGATGTAGCCGGCGATGTCGGTGAGCACCCGGTCGGCGTCGGCCTGAGTGAACTCACCGGCCGCCACTCCGGCCTGCAGATCGGCGGAGAGGCCTGCGATGCGATCCTGGGCGTCGGCCGTGGTGGCGGCGACGAGTTCGGTGCCGGCCGACAGTGCACCGGTCGACTGTGCGCCGATCGACAGAGCGCCGGTCGCCCGGCTTCCGGTGAAAGCAGGCCCGTCGGTCGAGTCATCGACGATGGTGCCTTCGACGATCTGATGCGAACCGCCGTCGTCAGTGCTCGACTCCTCGGTTCGCCCGGTGACCGGAGTGGCCGGAGTGGGCACGGAGGTCAGAGCCTGCTGGGCATTTCGCTTGGTCGTCGGCGGTCCCGGGTTGAGCACCAGATCGGCCAAGCCTGCCGTCACGGGAGCTGCGGTCAGTGCCGCGGCGACGACGACGGCGGTGCCGGCAAGGAGTCGCGGAATCCATCTCATGTCCCACACTCTTCCACTCGAATCTGTCTCTGAGCTTGACTGAGTCTGGACTCGAACTCTGAATTCGGTGACGAATCGGTCGGCAGTCACATTCGTCAACCGCTCGGTGCCGCCATCTATTCCGGTGACGGACGAACTCAGTGGTGGAGCGTGCGCTCAGTCGAGGCTGCCGGTCTCCAGCAGAACCCTGAACTGGTCCTCGTCGAGCACGGGCACTCCCAGCGACTCCGCCTTCTCCAGCTTCGAACCGGCGTTCTCACCGGCGACGACATAGTCTGTCTTCTTCGAGACCGAACCCGCCGCCTTGCCTCCGGCGCCGAGGATCGCCTCCTTGATGCCGTCGCGGGTGAAAGTGCTCAGTGAACCGGTGGCGACGATCGTCAGCCCGTCCAGAGTCTGTGCAGAGGATTCGACCTCTTCGTCCTCCATCCGGACTCCGGCGGCTTTCCAGGTGTCGACGATCTCGTTGTGCCAGTCGATCTCGAACCAGGCACGGATGCTCGCGGCGATCGTCGGTCCGATGCCGTCGACGGCCGAGAGCTCCTCGAGGCCGGCATCCCGGATCACATCGAGGGACCGGAACTTCGAAGCCAAGGTCCGGGCGGCCGTCGGGCCGACATGACGGATCGACAAGGCCACGAGCACCCGCCACAGATCCTGGTCCTTCGCCTTCTCGAGCTCGTCGAACAGCTTCTTCGTGTTCGCGCTCGGGGCGCTCGGCTTCTTCGCAGTCTCACGCGTATAGAAGTAGGGCACGAGCTCCCGCTCACCGGTCTCCACCCCTTTGACCTTCTTGTTCCGCCAGATCTTCACGTCGGCAAGATCGTCCGGAGTCAGATCGAAGAGGAAGACCTCGGAGGTCAGCGGAGGCGTGTCCGGTTCGGCCGGGGCCGTCAGCGCCAGTGCCGCTTCCTCGCCGAGGGCTTCGATGTCGAAGGCCGCCCGGGAGGCGAGGTAGAAGATGCGGTTGGCCAGCTGCGCCGGGCAGGACCGGGAGTTCGGGCACCGCAGGTCCTTATCTCCTTCCTTCTGCTCCCCGAGTTCGGTCCCGCAGGATGGACAGTGAGTGGGCATGACGAATTCGCGTTCGGACCCGTCACGCAGGTCCGCAACCGGTCCGAGCACCTCGGGGATGACGTCGCCGGCCTTGCGCAGGGTGACCGTGTCGCCGATGAGCACGCCCTTGCGTGTGACCTCGTACCCGTTGTGCAGGGTCGCCCGCTCCACTGTCGATCCTGCCACGGTCACCGGTTCCATCACGGCAAATGGTGTCACCCGCCCGGTCCGCCCCACCTGCACCTGGATATCGAGGAGTTTCGTCGTGACCTCCTCGGGCGGGTATTTGAATGCGGTCGCCCACCGAGGCGCGCGCGAGGTGTACCCGAGGGTCTCCTGCACGGCGATATCGTCGATCTTGATGACGATTCCGTCGATCTCGTGAGTGACGTCATGGCGGTGCTCGCCGTAGTAGCCGATGAAGTCTTCGATCTCTTCGACGGTGTCGAGGACCTTGAAATAGTCGCTGATCGGCAGACCCCACGTTCGGAACTGCTCGTACACCTCGGACTGGTGGGCCGGTTCCGGATGCGAATCATCGGCCGGCGTCCACACGGCGATTCCGTGGACGAGCATGTGCAGGGGGCGGCGGGCGGTGACCGCCGGGTCCTTCTGCCGCAGTGAACCGGCGGCGGAATTCCGCGGGTTCGCAAAGGGAGCCTTGCCTTCGTCGACGAGGGAGGCGTTGAGTTCGGCGAACTCCTCGACGGGGAAGAACACCTCGCCGCGGATCTCGACCTCGGCCGGAGGGTGCTCGGTGTCGAGGTGGTGCGGGATATCGGAGATCGTGCGCACATTCGCGGTGATGTCCTCGCCGATGCGTCCGTCGCCGCGGGTCGCAGCGCGGACGAGTTCGCCGTTTCGGTAGAGCAGGTTGACGGCAAGTCCGTCGATCTTGAGTTCGCACAGGAACTTCGACTTCGCCGAGGTGGCCGACCGGACCCGTTCGTACCAGGCCCGCAGTTCGTCATAGTCGAAGACGTTGTCGAGGCTGTACATCGGACCGATGTGTTCGACCGGGTCGAAGGTCGAGGTGTCGACGACACCCCCGACGGTCTGCGTCGGCGAGGAGTCGGTGATGAGTTCCGGGTACTTCGCCTCGAGGTCTTCGAGACGGTGGACGAGGTCGTCGTACTCGGCATCGGAGGCGAGCAGGGAGTCCTGATAGTACGCGGCCCGAAGCTCTTCGATCCTCTCGGTCAGCTGAGCATGGACCTGGGCGCGTTCGGTCGCATCGGACAGGTCAGCATTCTCCGGTGTCGTGGTCATTCGATCTCCTCAAGAGCCCGCCGCAGACCGGCGGCGACGGTCATGGTTCCCCTGTTGTGTTCGGGGCCGATCCCCTGTTGGTCGTCCAGCAGCGGCGGGTAGGTCATCGGCAGCTCCGGACCGGCGATGATCCCGAATTCGCGCAGACTCGCGACCCCCATGCCGATGCGCGACCACGGGGTGCGGATCCGCTCGCACCAGTGATTGACCGCGTCCGATCGCCCACCTGCCGTCGACGGCAGGTGGATCCAGGTGCCGAGCCCCGCCTCGGCGAGGATGGCCAGCTGTTCCCAACTGTGTGACTTGAGCGTAGCCAACGGCACGGACACGGAGGTCGCACCGGTGCGGCGCAGCGCCTCGGCGGCGGGAATCTCCTTGCCCTGCAGGTGCAGAGGGTCGAGATTCGGCAGGGCGAGCACGGTGGGCGGGAGGTGGCGCAGCGTGGATTCGAGCGCCGCCCACACTTGGGTCTCGCTGATCGCCGGCAGGCTCGCCCACCCGGACACGGTCGGCCAAGTGCCGGTGAGGACCGGGGCCAGCCGGGATTCGACGAGGCGGACGGTCGGCTGAATACCGAGGCTCGCGATGCGGTCGGTGAAGGCGGCGATGCCGAAGGCATAGGCCTGGACGACATCACGGCGCGCACCGTGATCGGCCAGCACGCGGGCACCGGAGCTCAGGCTCAGCGCGGTCACGAGCGTCCACGGTCCCGGCAGGCTGATCTGGACCTGTCCGGGGCGGGTCTGGCCGTATTCGGCGATCGCGTCGAAGGCTTCGACGAGCGCCGAGTCCTCGAGTCTCTCGTCCTTGCCCGCCGAGGCGGTCAGCCGCCACCCGTAGGAGGTGCGGTCGACGTGGAGATCGGTGAGCAGGCCGACGGCACGGCCGATGGCATCGGCGCCCCACCGGTCCTCGGACAGGTGAGCGGTCAGCGGGACAGGCGGCAGCTGATCGGCGAGGATGTCGAATCCGGCCGCTGCGGCCTCGCGAACCGGGCTCGTGGCGATATAGCTGCGGTGGGGGTCACGCGCCCCCGGCAGCCAGAGGCCGGTGGTCGTGGCCGCCGGCAGCACCGTGGTCGGGGCGAGTTCAGCGGGTGCGCGGGATTCCGAAGACGTCGACATAGAATCCGAACTCGCTTTCCAAGGAATCGATGATGGTCTCGGCACGGACGAAACCGTGGGATTCGCCCTTGTACAGACGGTAAATGTACTCCACTCCTGCCAGTTCGAGTGTATCGACGAAATCCTGCGCCTGTGAGGGTGGGACGATCGGATCGCGGTCGCCCTGCATGATCGCCACCGGCACGGTGATGTCGGGGACCCGCCGGATCGGTGAGCGAGTGATGTATTCGTCCTGCGCCGCAGGCCAGGGGCCGACGAGTCCGTCGATGTAATGGGACTCGAAATCGTGGGTGTCGATGACGAAGCGCATGAGGTCGGTGACGCCGAAGTATGAGGTGCCGCAGGCGAACACGTTCGTCGAGGCCAGGGCCGAGAGCACGGTCCACCCGCCCGAGGAGGCTCCCGAGATCGCGATGCGCTGCGGGTCGGCGAGTCCGGCCGTGACGAGTCCGTTGACTGCGGCGACGGTGTCCTCGACGTCGACGATTCCCCACTGCCCGCGCAGTCGGTCGCGCCAGGCGCGGCCGAAACCGGTCGAGCCGCCGTAGTTGACCTCGAGGACGCCGATGCCCTGGGAAGTGAAGAAGCTCGTGCGGGCCGTCATCTCCGGGGTCGCCTGCCCCGTGGGACCGCCGTGGATCGAGACGACGAAGGGTGGGAGTTCGTCCTCAGGCGCCGCGAAGCGGGGGTTGTGCGGCGGGTGGATGACGACGGGAACTCCCCCGAGTTCACCGACCCGTGGGCGGGAGTAGTAGCTCTGATGGGTGTCGAGGCGTTCGCTGGCGATCTCGGTGAACAGTCCGGTCCTCCGATCGACGGCGCAGAGGACTCCGGGTCGCCTGGTCGACTTCGCCGTCAGCAGCAGGTGGGTGCGCCCGAGGTCGTGGAGTTCGATGGTGCCGAACGTCTCCCGCGGTGTGTCGATGGCCTCCCAGGTCACGGCCTCGGAGATCATATCTGTCGGGGTGTCCGTGAGTCGGCTGCGCACGAGCGTCGCCGTCGCGGCCTGCGAGTGTGCCCACACCTCGTCATCGTCGTTGAGGTGCCAACGGGCGCCCAGCTGCCACAGGGCGCCGCCGATCTCCTCACCGGTGTCGATGACCGGGCGCAGACGGTCGACGCCGAGCTGTTCGGGTGCCGGTGGCCTCGGTTCGTCGGTGACGATGGGACGCGCGGCGACGAGGTCGATGTCGAGGGCGAACAGAGACCAGTGCCCTTCGTGGTCGGAGATGACATGCAGGGAGGAGTCCGAGGTGAATTCCGGCTGTAACAGGGAGATCCCCGGATCGGTCGGGCGCGGCATCGCCGGTTCGGAATACCGTCGACGTTTGACACCGTCGCCGCTGAGCACAGCGACCGCGGGTGTGGCGGGGATGCGCACATCCACCAGCCACAGGGTGGTTCCGTCCCAGGGCATGTTCGGGTGTTCCCAGCCGATGAACGCCAAGGTGCTGCCATCGGGTGAGAGCCTGGGCCAGGCCATGAAATGAGAGTGGGTCGACAGCACATTCGTCGTCCCGTGCTTCGTCAGCAGCACGATGGCGCGTTCACGGCGAGTGGACCGACAGTCCTCACGCACGCACAGCAGACCCCATGGGCTCATGTGCAGATCCCCGTAGCGGATCCGTCCCGAAGTGTCCGGGGTCAGGGCGTGCGGAGCACGACCGGGAATGATCTGCCACACGCGCTGATCAGCGGCGTTGACGAAGTAGATGACCTCGCTGCTCTGGTCGAGAGCCCACGACGCTCCCCCGTACTCATGGACGGCGGAGCGGATGTTGAAGCCTGCCGGAATGACCTGTTCGCTGTCTCCGGGACGCGACAGTGATGTGCGGACGAGTCCGGTGCGGGCCTTCTCGGTGGGGATCTTCGTCGAATAGAAGATCTCATCCCCGCGGAAGGCGGCATCGAAGATCGGAGCGGCACCGGCAGCCACCTCGGCGGCGCCCAGAGGCGAAGACCAGGTTCCATAAGGTGCCGTGACGACATCTTGGGGACATTCCTTCATGTCCCCAGAGTATCGCCAGTGGCCGACATCGGCCCTGAACCGCCTCACCTCGGTGAGGTGGGGCGGGCTCAGGCGTCGGCGAATTCGGGGGCCGGGGTGATACGGCCCTTCGCCGTGGAGTCGATGGTGGCCTGGCCGAGCACCCGGGTGCCGCGGTAGATGACCATGGTCTGGCCCGGGGCCACTCCGGACAGCTCCTCGTCGACGTCGACGTGCATGAGCTGTCCGGCCGGGCGTGCGGCCGGCACCTCGACCTCGTCGATGATCGGGTTCGACTCATGCTCGGGCGCTTCGGCGACGAACTCGCCGAGCCAGGCGCGGGCCGGCACCGGATCGGCATGGGCGCGGATCTGCACTTCGCAGTCGATGCCTGCCTCCGGGGTGTCTCCCATATCCGACGGTGCGGACCCGGCCCACGAGGTGCGGATGCCGGTGAGGTGGGAGACGGCGAGATCGCCACGCGATCCCACGGTGACGGTGTTCGTGGCCGGGTCGAGACCGGTGACGAAGCGCGGCTTGCCGTCAGAGGCCGGCTTCTCGATGCCCAGGCCCTTGCGCTGACCGATCGTGTACGTCATCGCCCCGTCGTGTTCGCCGAGGACCTCGCCCTCGGAGTCCTTGATGAGTCCGGGACGCATCGGGATCTTGTCGGCCAGCCACGCCTTCGTGTCACCGTCGGGGATGAAGCAGATGTCATAGGAGTCGGGCTTGTTCGCCACGGAGAACCCGCGATCGGCCGCCTCGGCGCGCACTTCGGCCTTCGAAGCGGTCGCACCGATCGGGAAATAGCAGTGCTCGAGCTGATCGGAGGTGAGCACACCGAGGACGTACGACTGATCCTTGGCCAGGTCCTCGCCGCGGTGCAGTTCGGGCCGACCGTCGTCATCGCGCAGCACCTCGGCATAGTGGCCGGTGGCGATGGCGTCGAAGTCCAAGGCCAGCGCCCGGTCGAGGAGGGCGGCGAATTTGATGCGCTCATTGCAGCGCATGCACGGGTTCGGGGTGCGACCGGCGGCGTATTCGGCGATGAAGTCATCGACGATGTCTTCCTTGAACCTCTCGGAGAAGTCCCAGACGTAGAAGGGGATGTCGAGCATCCCGGCCACGCGGTGGGCGTCGCGGGAGTCTTCGATCGTGCAGCAGCCGCGCGATCCGGTGCGCAGGGTGCCGGGCATCCGGGACAGGGCGAGGTGGACGCCGACGACTTCGTGTCCGGCATCGACGGCGCGCGCCGCGGCTACGGACGAATCGACTCCGCCGGACATGGCGACGAGTACTCTCATGATGCTCCTTGCATCCATCGGGGTGTTGCCGAGACCATCCCGGCTCGGCGTGCCTGCTCGACGACCTCGGGCAGGGCCTCGAGCAGGGCCTCGACGTCGGCTTCGGTCGTGTCATGGCCGAGGGTGAAACGCTGGGTGGAGCGGGCGGTGTCCTCATCCAGTCCGCAGGCCAGCAGCACGGCGGAGGGACGGGAGACCCCGGCCGAGCAGGCCGAACCCGTCGAGGTGGCCAGGCCCCTGGCGTCGAGGCCGAACAGCAGCGTGTCACCTTCGCAGCCGGGGAATGTGAAGTGGGCATTGGCCGGCAGTCGGCCCTCACCGCGCGGACCGGACAGCACTGCGCCGTCGATCGCGGATTCGATGCCGGCGATGAGGCGGTCGCGCAGACCCGACAGACGAGCCGCCCGCGCTTCGAGATCGCCGGTGACGAGGTCGACGGCCGCCGCGAAGGCCACGGCCCCGGCGACGTCGAGGGTTCCCGAGCGCACTCCGCGTTCCTGTCCCCCGCCGTGGAGGATGGGGGTCGGGGTCGCCGACCGATCGAGCAGCAGTGCACCGATGCCCACCGGTCCGCCGATCTTATGCGCGGTGATCGTCATCGCCGTGGCCCGGAATGCCGCGAAGTCCAACGGGATCTGCCCGAGCGCCTGCACGGCGTCGATGTGGAAGGGGATGCCGAGTTCGGCGGCGAGCTCACCGATCTCACGCACGGGCTGCAGGGTCCCGATCTCATTGTTCGCGGCCATCACGCTGATGAGCGCGGTGCGCTCGGGATCCCTGCGCAGCTCGGCGGTCGCAGCATCGAGGTCGAGACGTCCGGTCGAGTCGACGTCGAGGTAGACGGCTTCGGCGCCGAAGCCCTCCAGCCATTCCACGGTCTCGAGGATCGCCGGGTGTTCGATCGTCGTCGTCAGCACCCGCGGCCGGGCGGGGTCGGTGAACGTCCCGTCATTGCGGGAGAGGTAGAGGCCCTTGAGCGCGAAATTGTCCGCCTCGGTGCCTCCCGAAGTGAAGATGACCTCCGACGAGGTGGCCGCACCGACCGCACGGGCGATGACCTCCCGTGCTTCTTCGATGCGCATGCGCGCCGACTGTCCGACGGCGTGCAGGGCCGAGGGATTGGCTCTGCGGGCCAGCTCCTGCGTGTACACCTCGAGCACCTCGGCGGGCATCGGCGAGGTGGCGGCGTGATCAAGATAGATGGGCACCCTGCAATTTTAGGCCCTGATCCGGGCTGCGGCCAGGATCCGTGCGGCATCTCACCCGCGAAGCGGCGCATGCGGAGAAGCTGGCGAGCACTGAGGCCGACTAAACTGGGTCGGGTGTTCACCGTTTTCACCATCGTCCTCTACGCCGTCACCGGCGTTTTGACCCTGTGGTCGCTCATCGAGACCATCCGCAACCGCCCGGCCGGCAAAGCCCTGCTCGGCGGTGCCGCCCTGCTTCTGCTGCTGCTCATCGTGCAGCTGATCATCTCGATCGCGACCTTCGGCTCCACGCATGATGTCGACCCGCTGCTCTACTTCGGCTACATCATCACCGCGATCATGGTCATGGCGCTGGCAGGATTCTGGGCGTTTGCGGAACTGAGCCGCTGGGGGCCGGGGGTGCTTGCCGCAGCGGGACTGACGGTGATCGTGATGATCGAGAGATTGGACCAGATTTGGCAGTGACCAGAAGCAACCGGTTCGGCGGGGACTCCGCCGACGATGCGAACTCAACGGGCAGCAGAGACTCCATGGCCGTCTCGGCGACGGGAAAGTCGGAAAAGACGGGACGGTCCCCGTACTCGGCGATGCATACCGGACCGGGACGGGCACTGACCGCGGTGTACGGGGTCTTCGCGCTCTCGGCCACCGCGCGGGCGGGCTACCAGCTCATCCGCGAATTCGACGTCGCGCCGATCGCGTACTCACTGTCGGCAATGGCTGCGGTGATCTACATCCTCGCCACCATCTGCCTGGTCATCGGCAACCGTGTCTCGCACCGGATCGCCGTTGCCGCCTGCGCGATCGAGTTCGTCGGCGTCATCGTCGTCGGCATCCTCAGCCACACCCACCCCGAGGACTTCGCGAAGCCGTCGGTGTGGTCGAACTTCGGCAGCGGATACGGCTATATTCCGCTGATCCTGCCGCTCATCGGCCTGTGGTGGCTGCTGCGCGTCGGCCGTCGCGCCCACCGCGGCTGAGCACGAGCCTCTCTCGTCGCGCCGACCGCGGCCCCGCTTCACTCGACGCGGGAGGACAGGACGTTCCAGTCAGTGGCGACGGCGGTGAGCTCGTCATCGGTCTTCATCAGCACATACGGGTGTGCGGTGTCGACCTTGATGGTGTCGCCCTCTTTGTCGTTCGTCTTCACTGCTTCGACTGTGTCGCCGAGGTCGAGAGCGTAGTCGGACGGCGCCTTGATCGTCAGCGTGCAGCGGACTTCGCCCATCCCGATCGCACCGTTCTCGGTGCTTAAGCTCATGTCCTCGAACTTGAGGTCCTCATAGGGCTTGCAGTCGACGTCGACCTTGTCGAAGCCGGAGTCCTTGTCCCGCAGGTCGCCCACGTAATCGCGGAACCCCTTGAATCCGCCTTCCTTGAGTCCTTCGGGCCCCCCTGACTTCCCCTTGCCGTCGACGAGGAACGCTGAGACGTCATCGGATGCGGTGGTCATATCGGCGGCGAATTCCTCCGGCCCCTTCTCCACCGCGCCGCGGTCATCGGCCATGAGGGTCGGCATCTGATCGCTGGGAATATAGGACGCTGAGCGCACGAGCGAATCGGTCGATGCCGATTCCCGCGTCACCAGCATCACCTGAGTCAGCTGCTTGTCCCCGTCCGTGGACTTCTTGTCCGCGGTGCCGAAGGCGTAGAACCACATCGGGTACTCAGTGAAGCTCGGGCTGCCGGCGACGACCTCGGTGAAATCCGGTGCGCGCAGCTTCTGCTTCGCCTTGTCCGCGATCTGGATCTGTGCGCGGGTGTGGTCGATGAGCGGTGCCGCCTGGATCTTGTCCAGGTCGCTGCCCTTGTCCCCGAGTGTCTTGTCCAGCGATTCCGTGTAGCTCGTCATGAATTTCCCAGCCTCGCCGGGGCGCACCGCTGTGCGTTCGTACGGGGTGACATCGGGACTGCTGGGTTTGGCGACCGGCATGTTCGCGCAGCCGCTGAGCACGAGTCCGGTGCCCATCATGGCCGCCGTCACCGCGCGCAGGGAACGACGATTCCGCAGATCCCGTCGCCGAGGCGGGGCTTGGCCGCCCATGCCCGGCTGCACTGTCGAGATCGGCTGAGTCGCCGGACCCGGCTCGCCTGTGACCGCACGCCCGTCGGCAGACCCCCGGCCGGAGTCACCGTTGACAGGACCGCTGCCGTCGTCGTCCTTGCCTGTCCCTCCGGAGTCCTTCTTAGGTGGGCGGATGCGTGAGCTCCACCAGCGCATGAAGAAGAACACGGAGAATCCGGCGAGGATGATGGCGCCGGCGATGCCGAGCAGGCTGAGTGCGAACACGCCCTTGACGCGCATCTTGAGGCTCACCGTCGTTCCATCGAGACTGTCATCGGAGTTCGCAGGGGCGATGACGAGCATCTGCGGCTCGGCATCGAGGTCGAAGGTCTTCGCGACCGTTGGGCCCGTGTCCTTGCTGATCCACCAGTCGCGGTCGGTGATATCGGCCTCCGGCTTCTCATCACCGGGAGTGAACCGGTGGGAGGCCGAATTCGGGAACGACACATCACTGATCTGCTCCTGCGCCACCCCGTCGAGGTAGCTGTCGGCATCCACCCCGCTGGCGGTGCCGACGAACAGCTCCGTGCCCTTCGAGTTCTTCGCCGTCACGGTCACGCTCGAACCCGAATAGGGCACGATCGCTTCATCGAGGACGACGGCGTAGGCGCCGTCCTTGACTTCGAACGCAGGCGTCTCGGTGATCTCGTCGGTGCCGACGACCGAGAGCGCAGAGATGACCAATCCGACGAGCGTGAGTGCGGCTACGCCGAAGAGGATGGCGGTGATGAGTCGGATTCTCTGGATCAGAACAGTGCCCTCATGAGTGCGGTCCGTGCCTTGGTCACGGTTGGGTCGTCGGCGCCGAGGACCTCGAAGAGTTCGAGGACCCGCAGGCGCAGGGACTCCTTCTCATCACCGGCAGAGGTGCGGATGAGGGAGATGAGTCGGTTGAAGGCGCTGCCGGCATGACCGCTGACGACCTCGGCATCTGCGGCCGCCTTCGCGGCTTCGACGTCCGTGGGGGCCGCATCTGCGGCGGCGATGAGATCGGTCGGTTCCTGGTCGATGAGGCGGCGGCCCAGCCCTGCCCGGGCGAGACCGAACTTCGCGTCCTCGTCGGCCGGAGAGTTCGCCAGTGCGGCTTTGAACAGGCTCTCGGCGGTGTCGAAGTCGCCGTTGGCGAGTGCTTCTTCAGCCTCCGGGTGGGCGGGGCCCGCCGGTTCGGGTTCGGCTCCGCCGGCGACCGCGTATCCGGTCACACCGTTCTCGCCAGCCAGTTTGAGCAGCTCATCGAAATAGGCCTGGACCTGCGGTTCGGGCAGAGCGCTCTGGAACAGCGGGACGGGCTGGCCCTTGATGAGGGCGACGACCGTGGGAATCGACTGAACGCCGAAGGCCTGCTGCAGGCGCGGGTTCGCATCGACGTCGACCTTCGCCAACACGAGCCGGCCCCCGTAGGAGGTGACGACGCGTTCGAGGATCGGCGACAGCTGTTTGCAGGGCTCGCACCATTCGGCCCACAGATCGACGACGACGGGCACTCGGTCGGAGATCGCGACGAGGCTGGTGAACGTCGATTCGTCGACGTCGAAGACCAGCCCCGGAACGTCGACTGCGTTCGGATCCTGACCTGCGGGACCGCCGGCGCTCGCCGCGGCAGCACCTGTCGATCCATCCTGTTCGGCAGGCATGTTCTTGCTGCGCACAGCCGACAGGTCGAGTCCCTGATCGGGCTGCGTGTTCTCCTGTGAGGGATCCATTGACACGTGGTCTCCTTTGTGACGCGGTCTGTGGGCCCGGCGAAATCCGTCCCGCCCCTGGTCCATGTTCATCCAACAGAACGTATCAACACCGGTGCGCCTGCGGCTATTTCCTCAGCCGTCAGGGACCGAGTGCTGCGGTGCCGATTCTTCAGCCGTCAGCCGGCCTCGGCTCCGGCGAGGGTCTCGAGACCGCCGATGAGCTTGACCTTGCCGTCCTTGGGCACGAGGAAAGTGAGCACCTGAGTGGTCTTCGTCGTCACCGGTTCCTGAGTCGACCCGGAACCGACGAGTTCCTTCTGCGGCGACGACAGGGACAGGGTGCCTGTGCGTCCGTCGTTCGACTCGGGGCTGATCGTCGACTCGGCGTCGACGACTCCGGTGACGATGGCGGCGTCACCGGCCGTGCCCTGGGCGACGAGTTCCTTGCCCGGGGTGTACTTGTACTTCACCTCGGCCTTGCCGGATTCGGCGCTGTCCTTCTGCTCCTTCTGGTTCTTCCAGATGGACTTGGCAAAGTCGTCGGACTCGAATTTCTTCGCTTCCTTCGAATCCTGCCCGTTGCCGAGGGCCTTCGCATAGTCGGCGACTGCCTTCTCCGGGGTGGTGGCGAACTCGTCGGCTCCCGGCTCGAGCATCTTCGCGCCTTGACGGGAGTCGGGCAGTTCGGGCAGCTCCGTGCCGCTGGTCAGCTGGGTCTGCGACCACAGCTTGTAGTTGCTGCGCGGATCCTCCTGGGTCAGCACGAGCAGCTGCGAGTTCCCGCCGGCGGAGGTGATCAGGCTGGTCACGCGCGGCCACGCATCAGTGGCGGTGGTGTAGTTGGCGACGATCTCTTCGCTGGCCACGGCCGGCGCCATCTTCTGATCCTCGACGTCTTCCTTCACCTTGTACAGGTCTTCACGCTGTTTGAGTGCGGGACCGGCGGCGCGCTGGGCCAGCGCCTTCCCATCGGTCTTCTTGTCCGCGGCGTTGACGTCTTCGGCCACGGAATCGAGGATCCGTTTGGCCTGGTCGTCGGTGACTCCTGCGACCGCAGAGCTCGGAGCCTCGGAGGGTTCGGGCTTCGGCAGCTCTTCGGGACCGCAGGCGCTCAGCGCCAGCACGGGGACGACGGCGAATGCGGTGCCGTATTCGGCGAGCTTGCGGCGACGCTCCTGGCGTGCCTTGCGTCGGTCCGCTTCCTTCTTCGATCTGTTCGCGCCGAGGAAGAGGAGGGCGACGCCGATGATGAAGACGACGCCGCCGATGATCATCAGCGGGATCGCCCAGGGGGTCTCGGCATGGTTGGGCCAGGTGAGGGTCACGGACTTGACCTGTCCTGCCTCGCCGTCACCGGCGATGAGGAAACCGGTGCGGTTGGCATCGTCGTTCCATTCCAGTTCCACCGAGTCGGTGCCGGTGACCTGCGACTGCCACAGATCGTCTCCGGACGGATCGGACACCTTGCCCTCACCGTCGGTGGCCTTAGTCGTGAGCTTGCCGCCTTCGGCGAGGCCGGTGACACGATCATAGGCAGACTGTCCCGCCCAGGCTTCGACGTTCTCGATCGGAGCTTGGGCGATCGTGAGATCACCGCTGCCCTCGGCCGTCAGAGTCGCAGGGGTTTCGTACAGGTTGAGCATTCCGGGGTCGACGATGACTGCCGGTTTGTCGGCGTCGATCTGCGCAGTGGCAGTGATCGTATCCTCCGGCGCCCACAGGGTCTTCTGCAGGATGCCGAGGCCACCGACGATGACACCCACCACCATGAGAATCACAGCGAATGTGTAGCGCACGTGCGAACCTTCCCTCAGCCGAGCAAAATGGCACCCCTGGTTCGGGGACACTTCAAGTTTAAGTCACATTCCGGACATCGCCTTTGTGCGCACGTTCAGTGTGTGTCGACGTTCACACGCCCAACCCGATCCTCGGCCCTCGCCGAGGCGGCCGTGACCCGGCCGCGGGCAGGCGCAGTTTCCACCCCGGAATGTCCCGATCGCCGTTGCCTGCCCTAAGCTGGGTGGGTGAGCAACAACAGAATTGTGTGGATCGACTGCGAAATGACCGGCCTCGACGAGGTGCGGGACGAACTCATCGAGGTGGCTGCGATCGTCACCGACTTCGAGCTCAACCCCCTTGATGACGGAATCGACATCGTCATCAGGCCCTCGGCGGATGCACGGGCGAATATGAACGAGTTCGTCACGAATATGCACACCACCTCGGGCCTGATCACCGAACTCGATGCGGGCGCCACCGTCGCCGAGGCGCAGACCCGGGTCCTCGAATACGTGAAGAAGCATGTCCCCGAGTCGGGCAAGGCTCCGCTGGGCGGGAACTCCGTGGGCACCGACAAGGTGTTCCTCACCAAGCAGATGCCTGAACTCGTCGAGCACCTGCACTACCGGATCATCGACGTCTCATCGATCAAGGAACTGGCCAAGCAGTGGTTCCCCCGGGCCTATTTCCAGGCTCCGGCCAAGCACGGCGGACACCGCGCGCTCGGCGACATCATCGACTCGATCATCGAGCTCCAGTACTACCGCAGGGCAGTGTTCTCCGCCGAGGGACCGAGTTCCGATGAGGCGAAATCGATTGCCGCCGAGGTGGCCGAGAACTACTCGAATCTCACCGATACGAGTGTGTCCGACGAAGGCTGAGCACCTCCTCCACGCAGTCGTTGCCTGACTGCGCCGGCACAGCCCGGTTCCGCACCCGCGGAACCGGGCTTTTCACTGACTGAGACCGCCCCACCGCATCTCTCACTCTTCGATATGATGATTTCATCATGCCATTGAATCACTCTCAGCAGCCGCTCTATGAGGTCAAGGCGAACCTCTTCAAGGGCCTCGCCCACCCGTTCCGCATCCGCATTCTCGAGCTCCTCTCCGGTGCTTCGGAGGTCAGCGTCGCCGACCTCCAGTCGGAGACCGGCCTCGAGGCCTCGCACTTGTCTCAGCACCTCGCTGTGCTGCGTCGGCACCGCCTCGTCGTCTCCGAACGGAGGGCCAGCCATGTCTACTACCGACTGGTCGACCGCCGCACCGCCGAACTGCTGGCTGTGGCTCGCGGTCTGCTGCTGAGCATGCTCGAAGACGACGAGGAACGGCTCAGCCAGGCCCGTACCCTCCCGCAGATCTCGGGTACGGACACCGCATGAGCGCAGCATCATTTCTCCTGCGCGCTCGCTCCATGCTGCCCTCGCTCGGCGACTACCGAGAGACCCGGCGCTCCTGGCCGAAGGACCTGCTGGCCGGGGCCACCGTCGGCATCGTCGCCCTCCCGCTGGCACTCGGCTTCGGTGTCAGTTCCGGGCTGACTGCTGAGCAGGGTCTGATCACCGCCATCGTGGCCGGATTCCTCGCCGCGGTCTTCGGCGGCTCCCATCTGCAGATCTCCGGACCGACCGGGGCGATGGCCGTCGTGCTCGTGCCCATCGTCGCCAGCCACGGAGCGCACGCGGTCATCGCCGTCACCCTCATCGCCGGCATCATCGTCGTCGTCGCCGGTCTGCTGCGCCTGGGGCGCACCGTCTCGTTCATCCCCTGGCCCGTCATCGAGGGCTTCACCGTGGGCATCGCCGCGATCATCTTCCTCCAGCAGGTGCCGTTCGTGACCACAGCCGAATCCTCGCGGCCGGGAGAACACAGTACGAACGCCTTCGTCGCCGCGACTCAGCTCATCGCCGAGGCGGACTGGTCCTATCTGCCCTATTCGCTCGGTGCGGTGGCGATCGTCGCCGTGTGCATGGTGGTGGCACCGAAGATCCACGCCTCGATCCCCGGCTCTCTCGTCGGCATCATCATCGTCACCGTCATCGCCGGCATCGTCCCCACTCCCCTGGCGACGATCGGCACCATTCCGCAGTCCCTGCCGAGTCCCACCCTGCCGGTCATCGATCTGTCTGCGATGCCCACGCTGCTGCCGGCGGCCGGGACTATCGCGGCGCTGGCGGCCATCGAGTCGCTGCTCTCGGCCAGGGTCGCCTCGTCGATGTCCGATGCCGGTGCCTATCAGCCCGACCGGGAACTGGTCGGTCAGGGCATCGCCTCGATCGGGTCCTCACTCTTCGGCGGCATCCCGGCGACGGGTGCCATCGCCCGGACCTCGGTGAATATCCGCGCCGGCGGCCGCACCCGCTTGGCGTCCATCGTCCATGCGCTCGTGCTGCTGCTCATCGTGCTCGTCGCCGCAGCTCCGGTCAGCCAGATCCCGCTGGCGGCTCTCGGCGGGGTCCTCTTCGTCACCGCCGTGCGGATGGTCCGCGTGGGCACGATGCTCTCGATCCTGCGCTCGACGAAGTCCGATGCCGCAGGCTTCGTCATCACTGCGCTCATCACCGTGTCCTTCGACCTCATCGTGGCCGTGGGCATCGGTGTCGTCGTGGCCGCGTTCTTCGCTCTGCGCAAACTCTCATCTGCCACCTCGGTGCGCATCGAACGGCTCTCCGACCGCACCGAGGTGAGTCCGAGTGACGAATCGATCGCGATCGTCCACTTCCGTGGACCGCTGTTCTTCGCCTCGGCGGATCGGATCTTCGACGAGGTGATGCGGCTGGACGGTGTCACGGTCGTCGTGCTGCGCATGTCCCAGCTCGAACTCGTCGATGCCACCGGGGCCCATATCCTCAGCGACATGGTCCGGGCGTTCGAGCGGCGCGGCATCACGGTGCTCATCAAGGGCGTCAAGGACGGGCACGCGGGTCTCTTCCGCCGCGTCGGGGTGCTCGACGCTCTGCGACATCACAAGCATCTCTTCGACGATCTGCCCACGGCCATCGTCCATGCCCGATCCCATGTGGAGCGGGCACGGCAGACCTGATCGCGGCTCAGCCGGCCTTCTTCTCGGGACGAGCGAAGATGGTCGAGGGGAAGGCACCGGACTTCGCGATGACACGCAGCAGGTCACGGCTCGGTGAGCGAAGCGATTCGATCGTCTCGTCGTCGAGGACCGACCACGCGGCTGCGACAGTGCCGTCGGTGAGGACTTCGACCTGTTCCTTCAGGTCACGTCCCGCCTCGGTGATGGTGGGAAGGTCGAATCCGCGGTCGTCCTTGTCCACGGTGATCAGCCCCGCCTCGGCGAGCCTGGTCTGCGCGGTCTGCCATTCCTCGTCGGTGAAGCCGCGGGTCTTCTGCGCCGCTCGCGGACGGAACCCGGCGCCGGTCGCGACGTCGAGCATCAGGGCGTCGATTCCGGGCACGCCGGCGGTGACGAGCGAGGCGACATGGCCGTCTCCGCGGAATTCGCGGGCCACGGTCGCCACGTCCCACATCCTCTCGAACGCGGTGTTCGCCTGGTGGCCGCCGATGACATCGGCGGTGGCCGCAGCCAGGGTGCGTCCGGAGAAGTCCATGGCGGCGAGCACGGGCGCCAGCGTCTCCGTGATCTGGGTGGCGGCCTCGGTGAGCAGGGCGATGTCGTCACGGTCGCCGAAGAGTTCGGACATGTACGCGCTCACGGCGTCGAAGCGGGCCTGGACCATCTGCTCCGGGGACACCGTCTCCCACAGACGGGGCAGCATATCGGCGACGAAATCCGGGGAGTAGTTGTAGTATGCGGCGCTGACGACTCCGGGATTCACCCTCCCCAACGGAGCAGATCGCGCGGCCATATTGCCCTCGACACCCGGCTCGAGTCCGTGCGCGGCATATTCGGCGCCGACCGTCTGTGAGAAGTAGATCGACGAGTGGAAGGAGTTGATGCGGGCCGAGACCGTTCTGATGTTCTGTGTGCGCTGGGAATCCATATCGTCATCCTATGGGCGGTCCCGTCCCAGGTAAATGCGCCACAGCGTGCCGTGACTTAGCGCAGTGACTTAGGACCTAAATCGCTCTGCCCTCCCCCGAGGCGACTGGTCTTCCGCGTCGATTCGCCGATCGGCGCGCCCGTTCGGTCGTCCGCATTTGCAGGCCCGACCCCCGGTGCTACCGTCTGGGCAAGGAAAGACACGGACCGTTTGTGCCCTCGGCATCGTCCCGGTCGGCCAGCGATCCCGCCCACAGCGTCCGGCTTGGAGGTCAGATGAGGATCGCACTGTTCGCCACCTGCATTGTCGATGCGATGTACCCCGAAGTTGCTCAGGCAACCGTGAGAGTACTCCGCCGCCTCGGCCATGAGGTGATCTTTCCCGAGGGCCAGTCCTGCTGCGGGCAGATGCACATCAACTCCGGCAAATTCGCGCAGGCCGAACCCGTCATCGCCAACCATGTCCGTGCCTTCACCAGCACCGAATGGGACGCCGCGGTGGCTCCCTCCGCCTCATGCGTGGCCTCCCTGAGCCATCAGCAGCCGATGGTCGCGCGCAGGATGGGCAACGACGGTCTGGCCTCTGAGGCCGCCGAGGTGGCCGACCGCACCTATGAGCTCACCCAATTCCTCACCGACGTCGAGGGCGTCACGGATGCCGCTGCCGACCTGGGCTCGTACTTCCCGCACCGGGTGACCTATCACCCGTCCTGTCATGGAATGCGGCTGCTCCACCTCGGTGACCGGCAGTCCTCGCTCGTCAGGTCCGTCGAGGGCATCGATTTCGTCGAACTGCCGCTGGCCGATGCCTGCTGCGGATTCGGCGGCACCTTCTCCGTGAAGAACCCGGAGGTCTCCTCGGCGATGCTCGCCGACAAAGTCCGCACCGTCCAAGCCACCGAAGCCGATGTCTGCACCGGCGGCGACGCCTCCTGTCTGCTGCACATCGGCGGCGGAATGTCCCGGTTCGAACGCACCGGCGGCTTCGGGGGAACTCCCGATGTCACGGCCGTGCACGTCAAGGAGACGAGCTCGACCGATGACCGGGGCCGGACGACAGAGACGCTGACGACCGTCGTCGGGGCCGTCGACGACGACCATCTCACCCCGGGTGAGGCAGGCACCGCCCCGGCCGAACCGAGCAGCGCCCAGGCCGGCTTCCGCGTCGGTCAGGCCGCGGTCCACTTGGCCCGGATCCTCGCCTCGACGAAGGAGGACCCGCTGCGGGTGCCCAGCGAAGGAGCCGAAGTGAGCGGAGGGAGTCTGCGATGACGTTTCTGGGAATGCCGCTGCTGCGTTCGAAGCACGCGCACAGCGATCTGCCCGGCGGGCAGGGCAATATCGTCGAAGCCGAAGCCTTCCCCGAGGCCTCGCAGCAGCATCTGTCGAACCAGCAGCTCCGCAACAACATCGGCCATGCGACCTCGACGATCCGGTCGAAGCGCGCCGAGGTCGTCTCCGAGCTCGACGACTGGGAGCGACTCCGCGACGCCGGTGAGGCCACGAAGAACGAAGTGATGGAGAACCTGCCCGAATACCTCGCGCAGTTCGAGGCCGCGTTCACCGCCGCCGGCGGCATCATCCACTGGGCCAGGGACGCCGATGAGGCCAATGCCATCGTCACCGAACTCGTCGAAGACAATGCCCCGGTCCTCGAGTCCGGCCGCCGCGAGGTCATCAAGGTCAAGTCGATGGCCACCCAGGAGATCGGGCTCAACGAACACCTCGAGGCCGAAGGCATCGATGCGTTCGAGACGGATCTGGCCGAACTCATCGTCCAGCTCGGCGACGACAAGCCCAGCCATATCCTCGTTCCCGCCATCCACCGCAACCGGGATGAGATCCGTGAGATCTTCATGGACAAGATGCCCGATGCCGGGCAGCTGACGAACGAACCGGCTGTCCTCGCCGAGGCGGCCCGGAAACATCTGCGCCACAAATTCCTCACCACGAAGGTCGCGATCTCCGGAGCGAACTTCGGCATCGCCGAGACCGGCACCCTCGGCGTCGTCGAATCCGAGGGCAACGGGCGCATGTGCCTGACCCTGCCGGAGACTCTCATCACCGTGATGGGCATCGAGAAGCTGCTGCCCCGCTTCGCCGACCTCGAGGTCTTCCTGCAGCTGCTGCCGCGATCGTCGACCGGTGAGCGGATGAACCCGTACACCTCGTTCTGGACCGGCAAGTTCGAGGGTGACGGACCACAGAACGTCCACCTCGTCCTCCTCGACAACGGCCGCACCCGAGCACTGGCCGACGAGCATGGCCGCACCGCGCTCAACTGCATCCGCTGCTCGGCGTGCATGAACGTGTGCCCCGTCTACGAACGCACCGGCGGTCACGCCTACGGCTCGACCTACCCGGGACCGATCGGTGCAATCCTCTCCCCGCTGCTCACCGGAGTCGAGGACGAGGCGAACGGTTCGCTGCCCTATGCCTCCAGTCTGTGCGGGGCCTGCTACGACGTGTGTCCCGTGAAGATCAACATCCCGGAGATCCTCGTCCACCTGCGGGGCGAAGACGTCAAGGCCAACCACTCCCCCGTGTCCTCCCAGCTCGATGCCGCCCTCACCGGTGCATCGTGGATGATGAGCGACGGGAAGCGGATGACTGCTGCGGAGAAGGGCCTGCCGTTGGCGCACAAGGTCACCGGCGGTGAGCAGATCAACGACCTGCCCGGAATCGCCGGCGCCTGGACGTCGAGCCGTGACATCCCAGCCCTGCCGGAGAAGAGCTTCCGGCAGCTGTGGGCCGAAGAGGAAGCTGACGGCAGCGACGAGAAGGGACAGCGATGACCGACACCGCCCGCGAGGAGATCCTCGCCCGCATCAATGAGGCACTCGGTCGCCGCGGCGGCGGAGAGTACGTGTCCTCGACTGTGAGGACGACGTCGGCGTCTGCCGCCCCGGCGAACGCGGATGACGTCGATACGACGGACGGTCCCGCAGCCACCGAGGCCACCGCAGCCGACTCCGGCTACCACCATGAGGGTGCGCACACGGGTGAGGACCTCGTCGACCTGCTCATCGACCGCCTCGTCGACTACAAGGCCAACGTCCACCGCGCCTCAGGCGATCCCGGGGAGACGATCGCCGAACTCATCGGCGACCATTCCTCGGTCGTCGTGCCCCGCGGTCTCGACGAGACCTGGCTGGCCGGGTTCTCCGGTGATGTGCGGGTCGACTCTCCGGGTGAGGAACTCAGTGTCGACGAGCTCGATGCTCAGGGGGCGGTGGTGACCGCCTCGGCGGTGGCGATCGCACAGACCGGGACGATCGTCCTCGACGGATCCTCCACATCCGGGCGGCGGGCGATCACGCTCGTGCCCGACCATCACGTGTGCATCGTCCGGACGGGCGACATCGTCGACATCGTCCCCGAGGGGATCGCCCGACTCGACGCGCACGCGCCGCTGACGTTCATCTCCGGGCCCTCGGCCACGAGCGATATCGAACTCAGCCGGGTCGAAGGTGTGCATGGTCCGCGCACCCTCGACGTCATCATCCTCGAGGCCTGAACAGACCGGGAGCTGTCGGCTCTGCCGGACCTCCGTGTGCGAACGGATCGGCGAGTGCGGAACAATGGAGCCCATGACCACGGCCCAGACCCTTCAGTATCCGCGGCCGGATGACCGGCCACGACGTCGCAGCCGTCGGACGACGGTCATCGTCTCCGCGGTCGTCATCGTCCTCACGCTCATCATCGGGGTGATCGCGGCCGACCGCATCGTCGACTACACCACGGAGCAGCGCATCGCCGACGGGCTTGCCGACTACGGTGAGGCCGAGGTCTCCGTCGAAGGCTTCCCCGTCCTCACGCAGCTGGCCTCCGGGGAACTGAACTCGGTGCATGTCACCGCCGCCGAAGCGAGCTATGAGGGAGTCGACTTCACCGATGTCGATGCGAAGCTCTATGACGTGCCGACCAGCGGGTCGAAGCCGATCGGCACCGTCGACGGCACTGCGGTCCTCCCCCACTCGACTCTCGACGAACTCGCCGCCGAGCATGCGGATCTGCCGGAGGGGATGTCATTCACCACAGTCGACGGTGAGCTCTTCCTCAAGGGATCGATGCTCGGTCAGGATCTGCTCGTCGGCATCGACCCGAAGGCCGACGGCCGTCGGGCCGTGGTCGATGCGACGACGCTGAAACTGGGTACGACGGAGATCTCCCTCGACCGCCTGCCGGCCTTCCTGACCTCGGCGATCTCCGATATCGTCATCGATCTCGACTTCCTGCCCGCGGGTCTCGAACTCACCGACATCACCGCCACCGAGGCGGGGCTGCAGGTCCGCCTCCACGGATCCGACGTGAGCCTGCCGTGACCGGCCGGACGCGCAGACGGCCATGCTCGGGCCGCCTCGGCGATCGGGTAGTGTTCCCGACGTGACGACTCCTGTTCCTGCCGAAACCGCCGACGATTCCAGGCGCTACCGCCCCGATCCCACCGTGTTCACCGCGCTGACCTCACCGAGGCTGCTCACCCGTGAGGTCCTGGCCGGCCTCGTCGTGGGCCTGGCCCTCATCCCTGAGGCGATTGCGTTCTCGATCATCGCCGGAGTCGATCCGAAGGTCGGCCTGTTCTCCGCCTTCGTCATGGCGGTCTCCATCGCCTTCCTCGGCGGACGTCCCGCGATGATCTCAGCGGCGACCGGGGCCGTGGCACTCGTCATCGCACCGGTCGCCCGCGAGCACGGGATGGACATGTTCATCGCCACCGTCATGCTCGCCGGTGTGTTCCAGATCCTGCTGGCCGTGGCCGGGGTCGCGAAGCTCATGCGCTTCATTCCCCGCAGCGTCATGGTCGGCTTCGTCAACGCCCTGTCGATCCTCGTCTTCGCAGCCCAGGTTCCGCATGTCCTCGGGGTGCCGTGGATGGTCTACCCGCTTCTGGCCATCGGCATCGTCGTGCTCGTGTTCATCCCGAAGCTGACGAAGGTCGTGCCGGCGCCGCTGGTCACGATCGTGCTCATCACCGGCATCGCCGTCGTCTTCGCCATCGACGTCCCCACCGTCAGCGACCAGGGCGAACTGCCGCGCAGCCTGCCCGAGCTCTTCATTCCGAATATCCCGCTGACCTGGCAGACCTTCTCAACGATCGCGCCGTATTCCTTGGCCATGGCGCTGGTCGGCCTGATGGAATCGCTCATGACGGCCAAACTCGTCGACGAGATCACCGACACGCACTCGAACAAGACCCGCGAATCCTGGGGACAGGGGGCCGCGAACATGATCTCCGGACTCTTCGGCGGGATGGGCGGCTGCGCAATGATCGGGCAGACGATGATCAACGTCCGCGCCTCGGGCGCCCGGACCCGGATCTCGACGTTCATGGCCGGAGCGTTCCTGCTCATCCTCGTCGTCGTGCTCGGCGACATCGTGGGCATGATCCCCATGGTCGCGCTCGCGGCGATCATGATGATGGTCTGCGTCGACACCTTCGACTGGCATTCGATCCGACCTTCGACGCTGCGGACGCTGCCGAAGTCCGAGACCTTCGTCATGATCGCCACCGTCGCGGTCGTCGTCGCCACCGGCAACCTCGCCATCGGCGTCGTCGTCGGAGTGTTCGTGGCCAGTGTGCTCTTCGTGCGGCGGGTCGCCCACTTCGTCACCGTCGAACGCACGCTCACCGCGCCCGAGGCAGACCAGGATGACGATGATTCCACCGGCACCGAGGCGGTCGCCCGCTATGTCGTCCGCGGCGAGCTCTTCTTCGCGTCCTCGAATGACCTGACCACTCAGTTCCACTACACCCACGATCCCCGTCGGGTCGTCATCGATATGACGCAATCGCATGTCTGGGACGCCTCGACCGTGGCTGCCCTCGATGCGATCGTGACGAAGTACGAGACGCTGGGCACAAGCGTGGAGATCACCGGAATGAACGCGTATACCTAGACTCTGCATGCCCGGCTCTCCGGCGGGCTGGGGTAGACTGTCCGCGATGTCACACTCAGCCCCCGATGCCGCCTTCCGCCCGAAAGTGTGGGTTCTTCCGCACCCGGGCACCAACGGCTACATCACGTCGTGGGGCGAGATGCAGTCGGGCACGCAGCCGTTCGCGCGCGGAGATCTTCCGCTCCGACCCCTGGTGTGACACTCCCACAGTCCTCATCGTCCGTGCCGGCGACGTCGCACGGACGCTCAGCGTCGACGAACTGAGTTCAGTCAGCACAGCTGCTCCTTCGGGTCGGATTCCCTTCTCCTCCGATACGAACGGAATCACTGTGACGACCACTTCTGCGACCACTTCACGGCCGGCCTCACTGATCGATGCGGGTCAGCGACTTCTGGCTGTGCTCCGCCGCGACACCGTCGGCGGCGCTCTTCTCCTCATTGCCGCCGCTGCCGCCCTGATCTGGGCGAACTCTCCGGCTTCGCCCGGGTACTTCGCGATCCGTGACGTCGAAGTCGGCTATGAACCCTGGCACCTGAGGCTGAGCATCGGCCAATGGGCCTCAGACGGGCTGCTCGCGATCTTCTTCTTCCTCGTCGGCGTCGAGCTCAAGGCGGAGTTCACCCGAGGTGACCTGCGTCGACTCCGCACTGCCGCCGTCCCGATCACCGCGGCGGTCGGCGGAGTCCTCGTCCCCGCGCTCACCTGCGCGAGCTTTCTGCTCATCCGCCCGGAGCTGCTGCGCGGATGGGCCATCCCCACCGCGACGGACATCGCCTTCGCCGTCGCCGTCCTCGCCATCGTCGGCTCTCACCTGCCGAAGGCGCTGCGCCTCTTCCTCCTCACCCTGGCAGCGGTCGACGACCTGCTGGCGATCGCCATCATCGCGATCTTCTACACCGAGACGATCGCCGTTCTCCCCCTCGCCGCGGCACTGGGTGTCATCATCGTCTACGGGCTCATCGCGAGCCGCTTCCGTCGCTTCTTCGTCGACCGTGCGTGGGCAGCATGGGTCGTCCTCCTCCCCCTCGGGCTCACCGCCTGGGCACTCATGCACGCCTCCGGTGTCCATGCGACCATCGCCGGAGTGCTGCTGGGCTTCACGATCCCCGCAATGGTCGGCCGCTATTCGAACCGCACGGCCGATGTCGACCTCGCCGAGGCGCTCGAGCACCGTATGCGACCGCTGTCTGCCGGCTTCGCCGTCCCGGTCTTCGCCTTCTTCGCCGCCGGCGTCGATATCGGAGGACCTCACGGACTGGCCGCCGCGTTCACCCATCCCCTGACCTACGGGATCATGATGGCGCTGATCGTGGGCAAACCGGTGGGCATCCTCGCCTCCACGTGGTTGGTCACCCGGTTCACCGCAGGTCTGGATCCCAGCCTGCGCTGGGCCGACCTCACCGGCATCGGACTGCTCGCCGGCATCGGCTTCACCGTCTCACTCCTCGTCGCCGAACTCAGCTTCACAGCCGGTTCCGTCGAGCACGATGTTGCGAAGGTCGCCGTTCTCAGTGCCTCGCTGATCTCCGCCGTGCTCGCCGCGCTCATCCTCATCGTCCGGAACGCCCACCACCGTCGCAAGTCTCAGTCCTGAAGGGGTCGGTGGCGAGCGCTGTCGATTGCCAGTCCCGTCACAGACTGCCGCACTAGGATTCGAACCGTCCAAGTCCATCCCCACGATCAGCATCGACAGAGCATTCGACCAACTGAGAAGGACCGTGCCATGGCATTCGACAGATTCCTCGACAAGGCCAAGAACCTCGCCAAGGATCCCAAGGTCAAGGACAAGCTCAATTCGGACAAGGCCGAGGAGGTCACTGACTCGGTCCTCGACAAGGCCGCAGGTGTCGCCGACTCCCTGACCGGTGGCAAGCACTCCGAGAAGATCAAGAAGGCCCGGGATGCGGCCGATGACGCCATCGGCAATTACCGTGGTCAGACCGGCGGAGCGAATCAGCCCGGTGACAAAGACCGCGACGACACGAATCGCGGAGCAGACGGTCGCGGAGCCGAGCATGGGGACGACGAGGGCACTGGTTCTGCCGGAAGCCGCTGAACACTGACTTTCTGTTTCGACTGATCGGCGATGCGGCCGCGCGGGCAACGCAGACTCAGGGATCGATGTCTGATGCAGGCACCGATTCCGGGTCAGCATCGATCATGATCCGCACGGCGTCGATGACGGCGTAGTCGTGCAGCAGCTCCTCACCCGGCACTGCCCATCCTTCTCCCGTCTTCTGCCGGCACAGCAGCCCCGGTGACCTCGTAGTCGGGGATTCCTCGGCGGGGGTCGAATCGATGCTTCCCTGCGGGTCCGAGTACTCGGCGCGCAGGGCCGGACAGTACACCGGCCCGTCGGTGTCGATGTCCACAGTGTGTGTCTTCAGCGTGTGCTGACCATTGCCGATCGTCGGGATGGGCAAGGCGAAGAACTCTTCGCCGGCCACGGTCATGAACACCTCGTCGAGGACGTATTCGAGTTCGACGACATGCCGGCCTCTGCTCCACTGCGCGGCTTCTCCGTCGGAATCCTTCGGGGTGAACATGAAATGCACCTCCGGATGGTCGAAGCCCTTCTTCGCTGACTCTTCGACGACGATGTCCAACTCTCCGAGTGTCTTCGGTGAGGTCCGAATCGAGTCGTCGGCTGTGCTCAATTCGACCGCACTCAGCGAAGACAGTTTCGGCATCATCACCAGTCGGCGATCGGTCCGGGGATCTTTGCCCACTCCTCTCCCGCTGATCCACAGACCCACCGGTTTTCCGTCTTCGGGTGGGGTTTCGAAGATCAGCCTTTGGCGGACCTGCACGGTGCCGTCCCTGTGCGGGGCCACCTCGGTGACGGTTTCCTGCGGGGTCAGCGCATGCTCGGACAGGCTCTTGGTCTCATGGTCGGAAGGTGTGTACCGCAGCATCAGCGCGGCCACGATCACGACGGTGACGACGACAGCGACAGCGGTGAACGCGATGCCGATGAGCAGGAGCGCTTGGAGCGGGTCATGAGTTCACACTATGGTCGGGTCGCGTCACAGGAGCCGCACACGCGGTGCCAGACCTGGAACATGTGGGAACCGAATCGGCCGATCTGTCGGCCGCGTCACCGCAGATCGGCGAGCGACGGGAGAGTGTGTGAGAATGGCAGTCTGCGTCAAGCCGCGCTGTGCCGACCGGATCCCGACTTCAAGGAGGTGCCATGCGATCGCCCATCCCGGATTTCCTCGATGAGACGCTCGACCGTTTCCGACCGGATCGGTCCGGGGAGAATGCGGACTACATCCCGGATCTCGCCTCAGCGGATCCGGAGAAGCTCGCGATCTGCATCTCCACCCTCGACGGAGTCGAATACACGTCCGGTGATGCCGATCATGAGTTCTCGATCCAGTCGATGTCGAAGCCCTTCATCTACGGCCTCGCCCTCGAACAGGAGGGCCTGGCCGGAGTCTTCGAGAAGGTCGGCGTCGAACCCAGCGGTGAGAAGTTCAACGAGCTCTCCCTGGACAAGAAGTCGGGCCGCCCGCTCAACCCGATGATCAACGCCGGGGCCATGACGATCCACTCCGTCCTCGGCGATCCCGGTGCCGGACTGGCCGAACGCACGGAGATCGTGCGCTCCGGTCTCTCCCGCTTCGCCGGTCGAGAGCTGACGATCGACGAATCGGTGGCCGACGGCGAGTGGCGTGAGGCCTACCGCAATGTCGCCATTGCGAACATGCTCCGGTCCTACGACATCTTCTTCGACGACCCCGACGAGGTCGTCCGCGGCTATATCGAACAGTGCGCGGTCACCGTCACCGTCAAGGACCTCGCCATCATGGCCTCGACGCTGGCCGGCGGCGGCATCAACCCGCTGACCGGTGAACAGGTGCTCTCCCCCAGGGTCAATCGGCAGGTGCTCGCAGTCATGATGACGTGCGGCATGTACGACGCGGCAGGCGACTGGATGACAGAGATCGGGATCCCCGCCAAGAGCGGCGTCTCCGGCGGTGTCTTCGGTGTCATGCCCGGTCAGGTCGGCATCGCCACGTTCTCTCCGCGTCTGGACAGACATGGCACGAGCGTGCGCGGAGCGAAGATCTTCCAGGACCTGTCCAACCGGTTGAGCCTGCACATCATGGATGCCCCGGAACCGGCCCGTTCGATCATCCGCCGCGACCGTCGCTTCGTCGACGCGCAAGGCAAGATGGTCCGCATCTGCAGCCTGCAGGGACTCATCCAGTGGAGCGGTTCGGAGAACGTCCTGCGCGCCATGGACGACCCCGGCTCCAGCACGAACACCTTCGTCCTCGACCTGCGTCGAGTCAACGAGATCAATTCCGTGGCCCGGAGCATGCTCACCGAAGCGCTGTCGCGGATGGAGGACGACGGAATCCGCGTGGTGCTGCTCGATCCCGAGGACATGATGGCGTGCAAGGGACCGAACTCCGCGCTGCCGGGCGTGCAGATCCTCGATTCGCTCAGATCGGTCAAGGGACTCAAACGCATCCGTGACGATCGTCGCCGAGAGATGGCCGACCGCTCCAGCTGACGGGGGTCGTCGGGCTCCGACGGGAGTTTGATAAGGTGAGCCTTACCCACCCCTGCGCCGAGGCGGCTCAGCCGACTACGAGCTCCCAGGGGCACCCCGTCTGAGAAAGGCCGCCTGTGACGACCGCACCCAACACCCCCGAGCGCACCGCACGACCCGCCCTGCGACAGGCGGTCCTCACCGTCCTCGAAACGACTGAGATCAGCCCTGATCTGGTGCGGATCCGCCTCGGCGGTGATGATTCGTTCGACAACATCAACTCGAATGATGCGACCGACAAGTACGTCAAACTCCTCTTCGCCGACCCGGCACACGAACTCGTTCCGCCCTATGACCTGACCGAGCTGCGTGAGCAGTCTCCCGAGAAGCTGCCGAGCCGCCGCACCTACACGGTGCGCGAGATCGACCTGGAGGAGAAGTGGCTGACCATCGACTTCGTCATCCACGGCGCGGATGGGATCGCCGGCCCCTGGGCGAAGAACGCGAAGCCCGGAGACACTCTCGTCCTCTCCGGCGCCGGCGGCAAGTACGCCCCAGCCGCCGAATCCGACTGGCATCTGCTCATCGCCGACCTCTCTGCGATCCCGGCTGTGAGCTCGGCCCTCGAGGCGATGCCCGAGGGCGCGCGCGGAGTCGTCCTGGCCAATGTCGATACCGCCGACCGCGTTCTGCCCGAGGTGCCTGCAGGCATTGAGATGAAATGGGTGGACTCGGACGACGAACTCATCGCCGCGGTCCGCGATCTCAACTGGCTCGAGGGCACTCCGCAGGTCTTCGCCCACGGCGAGCGCGAGACGATCAAGGCGGTCCGCAAGATCCTCAAGGACCGCGAAGTGCCGCGGGAGTCGCTGTCGATCTCCGCCTACTGGGCCCGCGGCCGCGCCGAGGACCAGTTCCAGGCCGAGAAGCGCGAACCCATCGGCCAGATCGACTGAGCCGGAGAGTCAGCTGCGGCGACGCAGGTCAGGCGAGGTCGAGGCTGTCGGCCACCTCGGCGACCCTGCGCTTCGCCGCCTCATCGAGGTCACGGACCGGCAGGGGCAGGCATGCCGGCCCGACGAGCCCGAGATGTTCGGCGATCGCAGCACTCACGCGCAGGCTCCCGCCGAACTCGGTGAACAGATCCCACAACGGCTGCAGCTCGGCAGTCAGTTCGCGGGCCAGCTGCGCATTGCCGAGTTCCGCGGCCCGCGTGATCTCGAGCAGCGGTTCGGCAATGGTGCCGCCGACGGCTGTGTACCAGGCATCGCAGCCGGCGATGAGGCCCTCTGCGCCATGAACGTCGCCGGAGATGCCGATCGTCACCTCGCTGCCGATGGCTGCTCGGATCTCACCGATGCGCTCGTCCCATCCGGCGGGTGAGGCCGGGGCCCCGGGGATCTTGATCGAGGCCACTCCGTCGAGTGCCGCCAGGCGTGAGTAGAGCTCAGTGGTGAACGTGAAGTGTGTGGTGCCGGGATTGTCGTAGACGACGACGGGCAGGTCGGTGGATTCGGTGACCGCGCGGAAGAGTTCGAACACCTCGTTCTCGGTCAGCGGCTGATAGCTGACAGGTGCCAGCAGCAGTCCCTGTGCACCGGCGGCCTCGGCGGAGGCGACGTTGGCCAGCACGTCTCGTGTCCGCAGCGCCCCGACTCCGATGAGGACGGGGATGTCGAGGGCGGATTCGACCGTCAGCTGCGCCACCCGTGCACGCTCGTCGGTGTTGAGGTAGGCGTAGGAACCAGTCGATCCCAGCGCTGTGATCGAGTCGACGCCGGCGAGGACGAGGCGTTCGATGAGTCCGACGAAGGCATCCTCGTCGAGGGATTCACCGTTCAGCGGGGTGAGCGGGAAGGCACTCAGCCCGGTGAACAGGGTCGGGTCGTACGCGGGGGCGTTCGTCAATGTTCCTCCTCGGATGGTGGCGGCGGATGGGTCCGCCGGTGTTCAGTCTGCCAGGTCAGTCCGGAGCCGACAGATAGGTCTCCAACGGATCGAACTCCGGTTGGGCCGAGACGACCTCCACGGCCGCCGCACCGACGGCGTTGGCCGCGCGCAGTGCGTGTTCCGGCTCGAGTCCGCTGGTCAGGCCGATGGTCAGGGCCGCGCAGTAGGCGTCTCCGGCACCGACGGTGCTCACGGGCTTCGTTCGCACCGCCTCGGCGAAGGCGATCTGCTCACCGTTGCCCAGCAGCGCCGACCCCTTGGCCCCATACGTGACGGCCACGAGCTTCGCGGTCTTCAGCTGCGGCAGCTGGGAGTATTCGTATTCGTTGACGATGATGAGATCGGCGCGGTCGACCACCTCGGCGGGCAGAGGAAGGGCGGGAGCCGCGTTGACGGCGAGGAACCCGGGCACGCGGTCGGCAAGCTCGGCAATGAGGCCGAGGGAGATCTCGAGCTGAGTGAGCACGACCTCGTCGGCGCCGAACTCGATTCCGGCGAGGCTGACCTCGGCATTCGCACCTTCGCACACGGCGATCTGATTCTCCCCCGCCGCGTCGACCATGATGAGCGCGGTCCCGGTCTCGGCGGTCGCCTCGGCGACATCATCGATGTGGACCCCGGCGGCGCGGAGGGCATCGCACATCGCCTGGCCGTCGGAGTCGCGACCGACCGCACCGATCATGCGGGTGCGCGCACCGAGGCGGGCGGCAGCGGAAGCCTGATTCGCGCCCTTTCCGCCGGGCGAACGGCTGAGCCGGCCACCTCCCACGGTCTCGCCGGGGCCCGGCAGTCGGCCGGCGGTGGCAGTGATGTCGGCGTTGATGCTGCCGACGACCGCCAGGGAACAATCAATGGTCATGGCCCCATTATCGACGATCTGGGTGGGCCGAGGGCGATAACCCTCCGAGGAGGGGAAGACTGCGGGAATGAGAGAGGCCCCGTGATCCGGCTGTTTCCAGCGGATCACGGGGCCTCCCGATCGGGGTGAGTAACGGGACTTGAACCCGCGACATCCGCGACCACAACGCGGCGCTCTACCAGCTGAGCTATACCCACCACATGCGCTGCGCCTCAGGCGCAGACAGCATGATATATCCTAACCTCACCCGGTTCACCCGGGCAAACCAGAACCGCATCTCGGACCCGATGAGACGCAGATCTCAATACATGCAACGATTCAGTAGCGATCTATAACGGTTTCGGAAAACTGGTAGGAGCGCCCCGCGACATTCATTAGTATTGACTCGGCCCTGTCCTCGATAACTGTCAAGGAACCCTGTACATGCCTCGTGCGTTGATCTCCGTCTCCGATGACGGGTTCACCTACACCACCCTCAACGGGGCGACGAGTCGCTATTCGGACACCGGGCAGGCCATCTCTTACCTCGGCGACTACGCCAAGGAGACCGCGACTCCCCTGACTGTGACGATCGACGACGGCACGAAGAAGACCGAGATCGGCATCGACGAGGACGGCAGGGTCGGAGCCGTTCCCACACAGGACGCCGGCGCCGAGGCGGCCGCGGACGATTCGGCCACCGCTGCGGCTGCGAATGGTTCGGATGAGGCGGCCGGTCATGCGGGTCACGCTTCGAATGAGGAGACCGGATCTGCCGGGCAGGTCGAGCAGGATTCGAACGGGCAGCCTACGAATGAGCAGGACGGCTCGGCCACGCTGGATGATCCCTCGAACTCGAACGGCGACAGCTACCCGATGGGCACCCCATTCTCAGGACCGGCCGCGCCAGCCGCGCCGGCGGTGAAGAAGACGCCGGTGCGGAAACGGTCGGCTCGCAACCGCCCGCAGCGACTGAAGAAGATCACCATTCCAGGGCTTGTGCTCATCGGTCTGGCGATCCTCATGGTCGGCGCATTCGTTGTTCCCAACATCGTTCCCATCGACTCCCCCGATACCCCGCAGACGATCGGTTCGGAACAGCAGATCAACCCCGCATCCGAACTCTCCGTCGACAAGACCAAAGACGTTGTGCCCAGCTACGACAACTCCCCCGCATGGGAAGCCGAAGTGCCCAAGCACGCCTCGGTGACGGCCTCGGATCGCGGCGTCCTCCTCGTCAACGACAACCGCCTCGAGGTCCTCGACTCGGACACCGGCAAGTCTCGGTACAAGGCCAAGATCAGTGAGTCCCCGACCTTCGCCGTCGACACCGTCATCGATGGTCGTCCGGCCCTGCTGTGGCAGTCTGGCGACACCGCCGAGGCGCTCTTCGACGGAGATTCGAAGCCCAAGACCTATCAGCTTCCGGAGAAGGCGCGCATCACCTCGGCCGGCAAGAGCGTGCTCGTCAAGACGGGCAACAAGCTCTCGACCTTCGGCGCCGAGGGACTGGAGAACGTGCCCACCCCGCAGGCCGGCTCGACACCGATGGCCATCGATGACGATGAGCTCTTCAGTTCGGACTGGAACGGTCCGGTCAAGGCGAAGAACATCAAGACCGGCGACGAGCGCAGCATCAAACTCGAGGCACCCGGCGACGAACTGAAGATCATCGACTGGATCTCGGCCGGCCATGGCAAGGCGATAACGCTGTGGGGCGAGCAAGGCGCGTCGACGAACTCGGGCCACAGGATCCAGCTCGTCGTCCATTCGCTCGAAGACGGTTCGATCCTGTCGACCGTGACGACGACCGACATCGTCGGTGAGAAGTCCTGGGTGCGCGGACAGGGTGGAGAACGTGCCTATATCGGCCCGTATCTCTTCGATCTGGAGTCGGGTCTGCTGCTCATGGACGTCTCCAGTCGCGATATCCACCTCTCCGAGCCGCGCGGAACCATCGTCCCCTGCACGATGGACACGAACACTTCGTGTCTGCTCGCCGGCAAACAGGCGTTCAAGACCGAAACCGATCTGCTGGCGATCGTCGACGACGGCAATGAGGCACTCGTGCTCGGTGACGACTCGACCGTTCGGGCGTATCCGAAGAGGTCCGACAAGCAGGACCGTTAGCCCTGTGCAGGGGTCTCCCGCAGCGGAATGTCGGCCGCCGACCGCCGACCGTTCATGGGTCCCACGCCACGGCGGAACACGCCCGCGGCTTTAACACATCTGGTCGAGACATTAAGATGGGGACCGATGTGTCTGAACGTCATGTCCCCTTGACCCATTGAAGTCGGAATCCCCACCGCGAAGGAACGTAGTGCCAGTCTCACACCGGTTCAGCCGCAGAGCCGCCGCAATCGGCGCTGCGCTTGCCCTGGCGGCACTTCCCATCTCGGCAACGCTCACTCCTGCACTCGCCCAGCCGAGTCCCCCTCCCACGGCCGAAGCCGGTTCGAACGCCGACGCCGAGACGTCTGCCGGGGCTGATTCCACTTCAGGCGACGGCGCTGATCCGACGGCAGACAGCGAGGACGGCACCGAGGCTGATTCGAACTCCGCCGACAACGGCGTGACCGAGGTCGACGGTAAGGACGACGACTCCGATTCTGATCCGGATGAAGACGGAGCCTGTGCGGATTCGGACCAAGGATCGTCTCTTCTCCGCATAGATCAGCCTTGTGAGATTGACGGTGAGCTCGAAGCGACATGGGACTCCGAGACCCAACATCTCTCAGTCAAGCCGAACAATGGCGAACCCGGAAGCCTGCCCAAGAGCTGGGTCGGTGTGAAGTTCGACGGACCGACCGATCAAGGAATGGTCCGAGTTCCAGCCCAGAGCGCGTCGTCCGACGGCACCGGAGACTCGGCCAGCAGCGAATCGGACACTGACGACAGTGGTCAATCCGTGTCTGATGCGACCACGCAAGCCGACGCACCCACACGATTCGAGTTCGGCCCCGACGGAACGATCAGAGCCGCGGGCGAAGACGAGGCCATGGAATTCAAGGGATTCGGGACCAACGGCCCCAAACCGGACTGGAAGTTCAAAGCCGACGGCAAGAAGATCACTGCCAGCGGTGAGCAGTACAAGGAACACGATGAAGGGGCCGAAGCATCCGCTGATAAAGACGGTTCCACTTCAGACGACTCAGAAACCGGCGCCGACAACGGAACGGCCGACAACGGCTCTTCCTCATCCGACGATGAGTCGTCTACGGCTGACGGCTCCGAAAGCAACACGCGCGGCGACAAGACCGCCAGCAGGGACGGGATCACCTCCGACAACGGCTCTGCCGACGACCGCGGGGCCGACGAGGACGGATCGACTTCGGACAGCGACACCTCTGACGACAGCGCCAGCTCGACCGATGGTGGAACCTCCTCGGATTCGGGGGCGAAGGACCGTGCGAATACGTCGGGCGACAAGGACTCCGACGGCAAGGAATCCGACACCGACACCGGTTCAGCCTCCGACGGCTCACGCGACAGCGATTCCGACGGCTCACGCAGCAGCGATTCAGACACCTCAGGCTCCGACTCTGGTTCCGACGAGGACGAAGAGAAGGATGCGGACACAGACGGCTCCGGGTCGTCGGTCGGCGCCTCCGACGCCGACGGCACCACGCCGGACCCGGCGAACGGCAACGGCACTCCCGATGAACGCGAAACCATCCCCGGCAACGCGGGTGACGAGTGGCTGCCTGGAGATGACGACGACAGCGAACACCCCGACTATTCGGACCCGGTGCCCCGCAACCCCGACGAACAGACGCCCAAAGACGATACGGATCTCATCACGGGTGGCGATCAGCCGTCCCCGCGTGCCAACCAGAATCCGGCGACCTCATTCGGCGAATCCATCATCTCCACGATCGTCAGCTCGTGGCCCATCTTCGTCCTCGCCGCCTCCGGTATGGCCGCGGTCGGGTTTATCATCTACCTCATGGGACGCCGCGGAAAACAGGACTGAGTCCATATGGACCTCTTCGACTCCGAACTGCGCGTGATCGCCGCTGCCGAGCACCTCGTACGCGGGCTCGGAACCGATGAGAATCACACCGTCGCCGCAGCCGCGATGGACACCACAGAGGCCATCCACACCGGCGTCAACGTCGATCATTTCACCGGCGGACCGTGCGCGGAACTCGTGGTGATCGGTGCCGCCGCAGCCGCGAAGGCCGGTCCCCTGGTCACCATCGCCGCGGTCGGCGACCAGAACCGCGGCCTGCTGGCTCCGTGCGGACGCTGCCGTCAGGTCATCCTCGACCTCCATCCCGATGTGCTCGTCGCACTTCCGGATGACACCACAGGCGAGCGGTCGATCGCCCCGATCACCGAGCTGCTCCCCTCTTCCTATCGGCATCCGGAATCAGCACCGACACGACTGCTGAGGTTCCATGCCCGCTACTTCGATGCGGTTGCGGACGGGACGAAGACGCTCACCGTGCGATGGAACGAATCGCACCGCGCGGGCCAGACTCTGGCGTACTTCGAGGACACCGAGGATGGCGCCCTCCCCGTGGAAGTCACCTCGGTGATGGTGAAACGACTCGACGAAGTCAGCCCCGAGGATCTCGAACTCGTCCGCCCGGGTGGGCTCGACCGGTATATCGGCAATCTCCGCTCCCGCTACCCGACCATGCCCGCGGACGCGAACGTCGAGATCGTAAGATTCCGTCGAACCGCGGCCGATATCTGACACTCGCAGTGCCCAGCCGCTAAGCTGGACAGCGAAGCACTGTGACACAAGGTCACAGACGCAGAAAAGCATTCTCGACCGGGAGGACTCGACCCGATGACTGACAACGTCTACACCTCAGATGTGACCGTCGACCAGGCGACGACCACACAGCTCGCGGAGTCGATCCGACTGCGCGAAGAGCGCATTGCCGAGAACATCGACGAACTCGTCGGCCGCATCCACCCGAAGGTGCTGGCGACCCGTGCCGTCAACAAGGCGAAGTCCGAGGTCGTCGAGGAAGACGGCTCCCCCAAGCCCGAGATCATCGCACTCGGCGCCGGTGCCGTCCTCGGTGTGGCCGCCCTCGTCGTCGGACTCTCCGGTCGCAAGCGTGGCTGATGCCGCACTTCCGATCCGGATGCTCCATGACCGGATCCTGCTCGAACCCAGCGAGGAGGCCGGGGAACGCAAGTCCTCGGCGGGCATCGTCATTCCCGCCACCGCCAGCATGGGCAGACGTCTTGTGTGGGGCAAGGTCGTCGCCGCGGGTCCGCACGTGCGGCAGGCCAACCTCGGCGACACCGTCCTCTACGATCCCGAGGAACTCGCCGAGGTGGAGCTCGAGGGACGGGCATATGTGCTCCTGCGTGAGCGCGACGTCCATGCCATCTCCGAACCGGCCGAACAGTCGAGTTCAGGCATGTATCTGTAGCGACTTCGCCCGGACGAACCACCGTTCCGGGAGACTCGGAATCAGTGGGTTCCGGGTGGCACCGGTCGTTGCAGCGAGGCCTCTGACCAGGGGCTTGCGACCTTCATCACAAAATCTGATACGGCTCGATCTCGGTTTGCATGATCGACAGACACCTGAGTAATATTAATTCTCGTTGCGCAACAAGCGCGGCAGGCGCCTCTAGCTCAATTGGTAGAGCAACTGACTCTTAATCAGTGGGTTCCGGGTTCGAGTCCCGGGGGGCGCACAGCGCAGAGAGAACCGCCTTTCGACTTCGGTCGGAGGCGGTTCTTTCGGTCTCCGGCGAAAGGCGAATCAGTCCTGACCGGCGCGGGCGTAGGCACCGAGCACCTGACGCTCGGAATCCCCGAGATACGCGCCGAGGATCTTCGCCGCAGCCGCTGAGCCCTCTGTCCGGTAGACCTCGATGACTTCCTTATTGCGAGAGATGAACGGCGCGTGGAGGAAGTCGAGGACCTCGACCTTGAGGAATGCCAGCCGCAGCTCAGCGAGCACATTCGAAAACGACTGCATCAGCCGCCTGCTGTCCGACAACGAGACCACGGCATTATGGAACGCCATATTCGCCGTACCGACTTCCAGCCAGTTCTCCTCGGCAGCGAACCTCTCCGCCGCTTCGACGGCCGCCTCCATCCTCACGGCGTTCGGATGATTGCGCGGAGCGTGCTCGAGCACCGAGCACTCGACATGATGGCGCACCCGGTAGATGTCGACGACATCGGCGGTGCTCGGTGACGCCACTGAGACGCCTCGGTGCGGGATATGCGTGACCAGGCCCTGCTCCCCGAGGACCCGGAACGCCTCACGCAGAGTATTGCGCGAAACATCGAATTCCTTCGCCAGCGCGGTTTCGGACAGCCGCTCACCGGGGCGCAGCTCTCCAGCGATGAGGCGGTCAGTGAGCCTGTTGACCAGGGACGAATCGTGATTCACCTCTCCATTCTACTGAAACAGCACCCCGAACTCCCGTCCATCCGTTGACAAAGAGACGACGAAAAGTGTGACCCCCGTCTATGTTTGTTGAACAATGAGTGCTAGATTGTTTACCATTTCACGTGTGCCAGGACACAGTCATCGCTGTCCTCACCCCATCGGCGCACACGAAGGAACAACTGACCACCAGACAGTCGGAGACTCCTATGTCACACGCACCGGAATCCCAACCGCCGGAATCCTCTTCTACGGATGGGGCCGCCCCGCGCCTTGACAATGCCAAGAGCGAAATCGGATCCAAGATCAGCCGCAGCGCGATCATCGGCGCCATCTTCCTCATGGCCACCTCGGCGATCGGTCCGGGCTTCATCACCCAGACAGCCACCTTCACGGCTCAGATGGGTGCGGCCTTCGCCTTCGCGATCTTCGCGTCGATCCTCATCGACATCGCCATCCAGCTCAATATCTGGCGGATGGTGACCTCCTCGGGCAAACGCGCAGCACAGCTGGCCTCCTCAGCCGTGCCGGGTTCGGGCATCCTCCTGTCCGTCCTCATCGTCGTCGGCGGACTGGCCTTCAACATCGGCAATATCGCCGGCGGCGGCCTCGGCCTCAATGCGCTGTTGGGCATCGACCCGAAGCTCGGCGGACTGCTCACCGGCGTCCTGGCAGTCGGCATCTTCCTGTTCAAACGCGCCGGTAAGGTCGTCGACACCGTCGTCCTCGTCCTCGGTGTCGGAATGATCATCCTCACCTGCATCGTCGCCATCGTCTCGAACCCTCCGGTCGGTGAGGCGATCAAACAGTCATTCGTGCCCGACACCATCAACTTCGCCACGGTGACCACGATCGTCGGAGGCACGGTCGGCGGCTACATCACCTATTCCGGCGCCCACCGCTACCTCGACTCGGGCAAGACCGGACCGGAGAACGCCAGTTCTGTCATGCGCTCGGCTCTGTCGGGGATCCTCGTCACCGGAATCATGCGCTACGTCCTCTTCCTCGCCATCCTCGGCGTCGTCGCCTCCGGCGTCGCACTCGACCTCGACTCGAGCGTGGCCAACCCCGCCGGTCAGGCCTTCGCCGCAGTCCTCGGCGATGCGGGAATGCGCATCTTCGGAGCGATCTTCTGGGCCGCGGCACTGAGCTCGGTCATCGGCGCCGCCTATACCTCGGCGACGTTCCTCTCGGCGTTCTCCAAGCGTCTCGAAGGCGGTTGGCCGCTGCAGCTGGCGACCGTGTCCTTCATCGTCGTCTCGCTCGTCGTCTACCTCGTCCTCGGCACCGCCCCGGCCACTCTGCTCGTCTTCGTCGGCGGCTTCAACGGCCTCATCCTGCCGATCGGTCTGACGATCTTCATGTACATCGGCTGGTTCAGGCCCCGGCTGCTGCGCACTGATTCGTACCCGAAGTGGTTGCTCATCATCGGCACCGCGGCAACACTGGTCACGTGGTACACGGCCACACAGTCCATCGGCCCCATCTTCGCCATGATCGGAATCGGAGGGTGACATTGTCTGTCAACAGCGAACTGAGAATCGACCTCAACTCTGACCTCGGGGAGAACGTTCCCGACCGCATCGTCAGCGACGATGCCGCCATGCTCGGCCTCGTCACCAGCGCCAACGTCTCCTGCGGGTTCCATGCGGGCAATCCGGAAGGCATCCGCGCCACCGTCGGGGCCGCGACGAAGGGCGGAGTCGTCATCGGGGCCCATCCCGGATACGACGACTACGAGGGCTTCGGCCGCCGCGCCCTCGACGTTCCCGCTGCCACCCTGCAGGCCCAGGTCGAATACCAGATCGGCGCGCTCATCGGCCTGACCACTGCCGTCGGCGGAACCGTCTCCTACGTCAAACCCCACGGCGGTCTCTACAACGCGATCGTCCATGATGAGGCGCAGGCGAAGGTCGTCGTCGACGCGATCACAGCCATCGACGACTCGTTGGTCTTCCTCGGACTCGCGGGCAGTGTGGCCAACCGCGTCGCCGCCGAGGCGGGACTGACCGTTGCCGCCGAGGCCTTCGCCGATCGGTCCTACAACCCCGATGGCTCCCTGGTCTCCCGGTCGGAGCCGAACGCTGTCCTCCACGATCCCGAAGCCGTGGCCGCGCGCGTCCTCCGCCTCGTCCAGACCGGTCAGGTCGAAGCCGTTGACGGAACCCTCGTCGACGTCGACGCGCAGTCCATCTGCTTCCACGGCGACAGCCAGGGATCCATCGACATGGCCCGGGCGGCCCGGGATCTCCTCGAGTCCGAAGGCGTCACGATCTCCGCCTTCGCCGGAGCCGGACGATGAGCGCTGCCACGCCCACCAGCACATCTGCCATGGACACGATGCGGGCTGCGGGTGCGGAAGCCCGCGCACGCATCCGGGCAGGATTCGACGGTCCCACCTCGGGGATGGCACCGGGACTCGTCCAGGCGAACCTCATCTCCGTCCCCGCGGACTGGGCCTTCGACGTCCTCCTCTTCACCCAGCGCAACCCGAAGCCGTGCCCGGTCGTCGACGTCCTCGAACCCGGGCAGCTGGCATCCGCATTGGCCCCCGACAGCGATATCCGCACCGATATCCCCGGCTACCGGATCTGGGAGAACGGCGCCCTGACCGGCGAGGTCACCGACGCCACCGAAGTGTGGGAGCAGCATCCGGACCTCGTGTCCTTCCTCATCGGCTGCTCATTCACCTTCGAGAACGGCCTGACCGAAGCGGGCATCCCGATCCGCCACCAGGAGGCCGGTCGCAACGTGCCGATGTACCGCACGTCGACGGCCTGCCGTCCCGCCGGCCGGATCAGCGGAGACATGGTCGTGTCCATGCGCCCGATCCCGGCCTCCCAGGTCGCCGAGGCAGTGCGCATCACCGACCGCTTCCCCGCCGTCCACGGCGCCCCCGTCCACATCGGCGAACCCTCCCAGATCGGCATCGATGACCTCGGCGCCCCGGATTTCGGTGATGCTCCGGTCATCGAAGACGGCGACATTCCCGTCTTCTGGGCCTGCGGAGTCACTCCACAGGCAGCCATCCAGGCGTCGGGAATCCCCTTCGCGATCACCCACTCACCTGGGAAGATGTTCATCACTGACGAACCGGAAGACACCTACCGCCAATGACCTCGACACCTCCGGCCGACTCCCTGACCTTCCACACCGCCTCCACGCGCCACCTCCTCGTCGAATGCGCGGACCTGGGCACGACGATGGCCCTGCACCACAGTCTTGAAGCCGCCGATCTGCCCGGCGTCACCGAACTCATCCCCGCCGCCCGAACAGTGCTGATCAGTTTTGATCCCGCACGCACGAACGCCGAGATCCTCGCCGAGGCAGTGCGCGGGCTCGGGCACACCGAGTCGGCCTCGGATGCGGCCCGTAAGGTGACGATCGATGTCCACTACGACGGGGACGACCTCGCCGAGGTGGCCGACCTCCTCTCCGTCTCCCCCACCGAAGTGGTCAACCGCCACCAAGCCGCCACCTGGCAGGTCGCGTTCGCCGGATTCGCTCCCGGCTTCGGCTACCTCGCCGGTGACGATGAGCTGTTCAACGTGCCCCGCCGTTCCTCCCCGCGCACCCGCGTGCCCGTGGGATCGGTGGCTCTGGCCGGCGAGTTCACCGGCGTCTACCCTCGTTCCTCCCCCGGCGGCTGGCAGCTCATCGGCCGCACCGATGCAAAGCTGTGGGACCTCGAACGGGAACCGCCGGCCTTGTTCGTCCCCGGCACGATCGTGAAATTCGCCGAGGCGGGGCGCCAGACGGTGGAGGTCGCGAGCTCGAGTGTGGGGTCGGGTGCCCCAGGTTCGCAGGGTTCGTCAGGTGCGACGGATGCTGCAGAGTCCGCAGCTGCCACCTCCGACTTCGCCGCGGCTTCCCACTCCCTCGAGGTGCTGCGTCCCGGGCTGCAGCTGCTCATCCAGGATCTCGGTCGCCCCGGTTTCGCTTCGATGGGAGTCTCCGCCGCCGGTGCCGCCGATCGCACCGCCTTGACGACTGCCAACCGTCTCGTCGGCAATGCCGAGTCTGCTGCCGGCCTGGAGAGCTTCGGGGGCGCAGTGCTCCTGCGCTCCACGGGTGACGGCGTCGCCGCTGTCACCGGGGCCACCGGAGCGATCACCGTGACCGCTGCCGATGGCACGGTGCTCACGCCCCGCCTCGGCGAGGCCTTTGCCCTGGCCGACGGGGACGAACTCGAGCTCGGACCAACCGAGCGCGGAGTCCGCCGCTACCTCGCCGTGCGCGGTGGAATCGCTGTCGAGACGGCTCTCGACAGCAGCTCCGCCGACACCCTGGCCGGGCTCGGTCCGGCCGCTGTCGACAAAGGCACCACGGTGGAAGTGCACGATCCGCGGACGGCGCCCCACCTCGTCGATCCCAATCCCACGCAGCCAAGGGACCTGCCGCAGGCGGGTGAGACCGTGACCCTGAGCGTGACGCTGGGACCGCGTGAGGACTGGTTCACCGAAGCCGGGATCAAGACTCTGCTGTCACAGGAGTGGACGGTCACCCACGAATCCGACCGGGTCGGACTGCGCCTGGACAGTGAGGTTCCACTCGAACGTGCCCGAATCGGAGAGCTGCCCAGCGAAGGCGCGGTCACCGGTGCCCTGCAGGTTCCGCCGAACGGTCAGCCGGTGCTCTTCGGGCCCGACCATCCGCTCACCGGCGGCTATCCGATCATCGCCAGCGTCAATGATGTCGACCTCGCCGCGCAGCTGCCTCCCGGCCTGAAGCTGCGCTTCACCACCTCTGCCGAACCAACGCCGAACGCCCATCCGACCGAGGCATCCCGCACCGCCGCAGGACCCCGCACCAACGAGAACGAAGGCTGAACAATGTCGAGAATCCTCATCGCCAACCGCGGCGAGATCGCCGTCCGCATCATCCGCGCCTGCGCCCAACACGGGCACACTTCGGTGGCTGTCTACGCTGATCAGGACGCCGACGCCATGCATGCCCGGCTCGCCGACGAAGCGTACGCCCTGCCCGGGACGACAGCGGGCGACACGTACCTCAACATCGATGCGATCCTCGCCGCAGCGAAGTCCGCAGGTGCCGATGCCGTCCACCCCGGTTACGGATTCCTGTCCGAGAACGCCGATTTCGCCGCCGCCGTCGAAGCCGCCGGCCTCATCTGGATCGGTCCGACCGCGGACACGATCACTGCCCTCGGCGACAAGGTCACGGCCCGTCAGCTCGCGCAGAAGGTCGGCGCTCCCCTGGCGCCGGGCATCGACCGTCCCCTGGAGAACGCGGCCGAGGTCGAGTCCTTCGCCGCCGAGGCGGGACTGCCGATCATCATCAAGGCTGCCCACGGCGGCGGCGGACGCGGAATGAAGATCGTCCATGACCTCGCCGAGCTAGCAGGTGCCTTCGAATCGGCGACCCGTGAAGCGGTCGAGGCCTTCGGTCGGCCCGAGTGCTTCGTCGAGAAGTTCCTCGAGCGTCCGCGTCACGTCGAGGTCCAGATCGTCGGCGACGGTCAGGGGCGGGTCGTGGCCGTCGGTGACCGCGACTGCTCCGCTCAGCGGCGCAATCAGAAGCTCATCGAGGAAGCCCCCGCCCCGGGACTGACGGATGAGCAGCGTGAGCGCCTGCACCGTTCGGCCGAAGCCATCGGCGCCGAGGTGGACTACCGCGGTGCCGGCACCGTCGAGTTCCTGCTCGCTGCCGATGGCACCATGACGTTCCTCGAGGTCAACACCCGACTGCAGGTCGAACATCCCGTCACCGAGGTGACCTCCGGGGTCGATCTCGTCGCCGAACAGTTCCGCATCGCCTTCGGACAGGGACTGTCGCTGGAGTCGACCCCGCAGCCGGTCGGCCATGCGATCGAGCTGCGCATCAACGCCGAGGATCCCGGCCGCGGGTTCCTGCCGACTCCGGGACGCATCGATGTCCTCGACGTGCCCGGGGGCCTCGGCGTGCGCTGGGATTCCGGTGTGCGTGCCGGTGACACCGTACAGCCGACCTTCGATTCTCTCTTCGCGAAGCTCATCGTCCACGGTCCCGACCGTGAGCAGGCGATAGCGCGCACCGTGACAGCGGCAAAGGAACTCCATGTCGAGGGTCCGGCCACGGTGGTGCCGTGCTCCCTGGCGATCCTCACCGATGAGGCGTTCACCGGTCTCGGCGTCGACGGTGTCGACGGCATCCACACGCAGTGGATCGAGGCCGAGCTGCTGCCGCGCTTCGAGACTCAGGACCGCCCGGACCCGGTCGCCGATGGCGAGATGCAGCGGATGTCGATCGAGATCGATGGGAAGCTCACCACGATCGGACTGCCCGCCGGACTGCTCGCTGCCCTCGGCTCGGTCGGTGGGACCGGTCAGGGCGGCACGGGTCAGGGCGGCGAGGCCGGTGGCGCCGGAAACGGTGGAGCCGCCTCGGCGAGTGCCGGAGATGTCACCGCACCTGTGCCGGGCAGTCTTGTGGACTTCCTCGTCGAGGATGGCGCACAGGTGGCGGCCGGTGACGAGGTCGCGGTGCTCTCTGCGATGAAGATGGAGACCCGGGTCGAAGCACCGGTCGCGGGAACGCTGCGCCAGGTCGCGGCGGTCGGCGACGTCGTAGCGGTCGGGCAGGCCATCGCACGGGTCGACTGAGACGGCGAGCCGCCTCGGCGAAAGGATCGGTCGAGGCGGCTGTCTGCATCGGCCTGAGCATCGGGCTCGGCAACGGAATAGAGTGGTGGTCAGCAATGGTGGTCCATCACGGAGACCACCCCAATCAGGAGGAGCATTCATGTCACGTCTGTCGGTCGGCGACACCGCCCCGGATTTCACCCTCGTTAATCAGGACGGGAAGTCCGTCAGCCTCAGCGATTTCCGAGGTCAGCGGGTCGTCGTGTACTTCTACCCCGCCGCTATGACCCCGGGCTGCACGACCGAGGCCTGCGATTTCCGGGACTCGCTGTCGGCACTCAAGGCCGCCGGAATCGCCGTCGTCGGCATCTCCCCGGACAAGCCGGAGAAGCTGCAGCAGTTCATCGAGAAGGAGGGTCTCAACTTCGACCTCCTCTCCGATGAGGACAAGACGATGATGACCGAGTGGGGCGCCTTCGGCGAGAAGAAGAACTACGGCAAGGTCGTCCAGGGTGTCATCCGCTCGACCGTCGTCGTCGATGCCGAGGGCAAGGTCGAACTCGCCCAGTACAACGTCAAGGCCACCGGGCACGTCGCCCGCGTGCGCAAGGAGCTCGGCATCGACGCAGCCTGAGTCGGCTGCCGTTTGGGCGTCGGGCGGTCTGAACTGCCCGTGCTCAACGTGAGCACCGGGGCGGTCCGAGTTTTCAACAACTCGGGCCGCCCCTGCTAATCTTGAGGACGTTGTGGCCGCGTCTGTGGCAGCTTCGGCGCGAGTGGCGGAATTGGTAGACGCGCTGGATTTAGGTTCCAGTGTCTTCGGACGTAGGGGTTCAAGTCCCCTCTCGCGTACGACACGACTGGCCCCTGACCGTGAGCTCCTCAGCTCCGATCAGGGGCCTTCCTCATGCCGAGACCGCCGGCTCAGACTCTGATTGCGGGGTAGCCCGCAGCGCCAGAGCAGTGAGGACGAGGCCGAACAGTGCGAATGCGGCGCCACCGAACCCGCCCCACTGCAGAAGACCTGCAGCAACGGTGAAGCCGCCGAGGGTGGAGCCGATGGCATTCGCCAGGTTGAAGGCTCCGACGTTGACCGCCAGCGACAGCGTCGGCGCAGCACCGGTGTGACGCATCACCAGCGATTGCAATGGTGCAATGGTCGCCGTCGACAAAAGGCCCAAGAGGAGAACGAGGGCGATCATCGGCACCGGGAGCCTTGCAAACAAGGGGAACGCGGACAATGTGATGATGAGTGCGCAGAACACTCCCACCAAGGTTCTGCCGAGTGAGAGATCGGCGAGACGCCCGGCAATGAGGTTACCGACGAAGCCTCCGACCCCATAGGCCAACAGTAGTCCGGGAATTGCGGCGTCGGTGATGCCGCTGATGTCCGAGAGGAGCGGCACCAGATAGGTGAAGACGATGCTCACCCCGGCGAAACCGATGACCGTCGTCGCCACGGCCAGCAGAACCGGCCCTCGCAGGAGGGTTCGAATCTCGTCTCTGACCCCGGTCGCAGGGGCCGGAGTACGCGGCATCGCCGCTGCCAGCAACCCCACACCGATGATTGCGGCGACGGCCACGAAGACGAACGGAATCCGCCAGTTCGTGTTGCCGCCCAGCAGGGCCCCGAGCGGCACGCCGAGCACGGTTGCGACGGTCAGTCCGGAACCGACGATGGCAATCGCCTGACCCTGCCGGCCGGGTCCCATGATCTCTGCGGACGCGGTGAGCCCGATCGCGAACAGTGTGGCCTGACTGCACGCGGACAGCACTCGACCGATGATCACCACAAGGTAAGTCGGCGCCAGGACTGTCACCAACGTGCCGACAACGAATAGAAGTCCCAGGCAGAGAGCGAGTCCTTTGCGGGGGAACCGTGCTGTCATGACGGTCACTATGGGGCCGCCGATCGCAACTCCGAGCGCATAGGCGGTAACGGTCTGTCCGGCGGTCGCGATGCTCACGTCCAGATCGGCGGCCAGTTGCGGCAGGATACCGGCAACGAGGTATTCAGCAGTTCCGGTGCAGAATACCAACAGGACGAATCCCGCCAGGATGAGAATCGGCCGTTTGAGGAGGTATGCATTTGCTGTTTGTTCGACATTCATACTGATAGACTGATCCTTCACATCGATGTGAAGGCAAGTGGCTGAAGCAGAAAGGCCGAAACGATGAGGATCTCTGACGTCGCCGAACGAACAGGCATTCCATCCCGATTGCTGCGCTATTACGAAGAAAGGGACCTTCTGGTCCCCTCCCGCAATTCCTCGGGATACCGCGAATACAGCGAACAAGACGTCGCAATCGCGACACACATCCGCCAGCTGCTCGATGCCGGAATGAGCACCGCCGCAATTCGCACTGTCCTCCCCTGCCTGAGGGACAAGGCCGGTCAGCTTGCACCGACCTGCTCGGTCACCGTCGCCGATCTCGAACGCGAACGGGCGCGGATAGAAGCATCAATCGAGTCTCTCACTCAGTCGCGTGATGCCATCAGCCGAGTCATCAGCGCGGGCTGACAAGATCGAATAAGGATTTCGCCCGAAGAGTGTTGCAAGGCCACCTGATGGGCATACAGTGAAATGCAGACTCCGTCCTAGGGCAGCAGCCAGCAAACAGAGAGGTCATACTCGCATGACAGATTTCCAGACACTCTCCGTCCGCCCCACCGCGCCCGCCGACGAGGCCCGGTGGAAGGAGCTCTTCCGCGCCTACCGTGAGTTCTACCGACTGGAACCGTCCGAGGAGATCGTCTCCCGCGTGTGGTCGTGGCTGACCGACTCCGCCCATGAGTGCCAGGGACTCGTCGCCGAGGCGGACGGATCGATCGTCGGAATCGCCGACTACCGTCGTTTCTCCCGTCCCTCGACCGGCAGCGTCGGCATCTGGCTCGACGATCTCTTCACCGACCCCGAGGCGCGCGGCCGAGGCGCCGGTCGCGCACTGATCTCCCGGCTGCAGACGATCGCGGTTGCCGAAGGCTGTTCGGTGGTCCGGTGGATCACCGCCGATGACAACGCTCAGGCTCAGGTGCTCTATGACGATGTCGCAGCGAAGACGAACTGGCTCACCTACGACGCGAAGCCGACGAACTCGTGAGCGCGGAGTTGCCGAGTGAGGAGAGGCCCAGCTCGGTGGAGTCGGAAGAACAGGCAAGCTCAGCGAAGACCAGCGCTGACCGCGAGGTGCTTCTGTGCTGCCTGCTGTGGGCGCGCGAAGGGCAGGCCGAGGCACTGACAGCCTACGAGAACGGTGTTCTCGCGCTCATCTCCGAGCACGGAGGGCGCGTCGTCAAACGTGCCAAGAGCGACGGGGCCCAGGGGCGTCCCAACGAGGTGCAGTTCTATCGGTTCGAATCCACGGAAGCGCTCGATTCCTACCTCGCAGATCCGCGACGTCAGGCGCAGGCCGCCGAACGCGATCGCGTCATCGCCAGGACGGAGCTGTTCCCGGTCAGCTTTCTTCCGACCGAGTGAGGTCCTGCGCGAAGTGCTGCTGTGCGAGCAGGACCAGCGCCTCGAGCAGCGGTCGGCGCAGCACGCTGCCGAGGACGACTCCGCGGATCCGCTCCTCCAGGCTGTCTGCGTCGCTGATCGCGTCGAGGTCGGTGCGACCGACGTCTTCAGCGGCCTCGACATAGGCGTCGAGCCGGTCGAGGATCGGAGTCAGGTTCTCCGCAGTCAACATGGCAACCGCCTTCACAGCCGCCCGATAGGCCGGTGACGACTTCGCGCAGTGCCACCCTCGCGCAGTGATCGCGCGGTCGAGTATCGCCGAGGCGGCTGTATCGTCCGCCTCGGCCTCGTCGATGAGCGCGTCCTGGACGACGCCCATCGCTTCGACTTCCGAGGCCTGCCCGTCCACAGCATCAACGACGGCTCGCACCTTCGCCAACGGCAGTCCGGCCACCGACGTCAGCGCCCCGATGAGGCGCAGCCGCTCGAGATGAGTGCGATCATAGACGGCTTGATTCACGCTTGTCCGTCGTCCCGGCTGCAGCAGTCCTTCGCGGAGGTAGTACTTGATGGTCGGCACGCTGAGCTCCGAACGACGGGACAGCTCCGCCATCCTCATCCCCGACTTCTCCGCGGACTCCGACAACCCAGCTCCTTTTCTTGTTACGGCCGCCGCAACCGCGCGCCTGTGCTCATTCCCTCCTTGCTCGACCCTAGCAGATACCTCTACTATCTATTATGGATAGTTCAGCTACCTATTAAGAGGAGGGGCCATGGATGCCTTGACATTGGCTGCGGTCCTCGCCACCGGCTTCGTCGGTTCAGCGGAATCCGGGTCGGCCGCCTTGGTTCATCCCGTAATCCGTCAGTTGCGGACGGACGATCAGCTGGTCATGGAGAGGGGCCTGCTGAAGACGTTCGGCCGGGTGATGCCGGTGGGGATGACCGCGGCGACCGCGCTGGCCATTATCATTGCCATCGATGAGCCCAATGCATGGCTGGTTTCGGCCGCAATCAGCCTCGGCGTCGCTCTCGTCGTAACGATCGTCGGGAACGTCCCGATCAATTCCCGGACGGGACGAATCACCGAGGAGACCGCTCCCGAGGGCTTCATCGCCATGCGCAGACGGTGGGATGCCTTCCAGATCGTGCGCGCTTCACTGCAGCTGATCGGATTCGTCCTGGTGGCGATCGGAGTCGTCGGGTTCGGCTGAGCACCCGTCAACGTTCATCTCGTCGTCAGGGCTGTTCCGGCACGCGCGTCGCAGTGCTCCGACCGCTGAGGTTTCAGTCCATCCGTCGCCGGAGCTCGGCGGCTCCGCCGCCCGTCAGCTCTGTCAGTGATTCCGGTCGGCCGGCCATGGCCATGACGAGGTCGAGGACACGACCGGTCGCCTCCGGCCCGCTTCCGGATTCGAAGTCGGCGTCGGCAGCGCTGAGCTTCAGCCCTTTGACCAGGGTTTTCGAGTTCACTGCGAAGTCTTTTGCGGCGAAGTATCGGGCCACCTCGACGGTCGCCTCGGCGCCAGGGGTCAGGTCGAGTTCCAGTGGTCGTGCGATGTCCTGTCCGTGGACGATGACTTCGCCGAGGAAGGCTGCGAAGTCTTTGGTCGGGGCGATCGTCAGAGCGGACGAGTCGCGGAACTTCGCCAGGGTCTCCTCAGGTGAGCCACCGAGGCGGCGCTCGAGCAGTCGCGCGTTGTGCTTTGCCGGGTCGAATCCTGCCCGAACGATGCTGCGGATCCAGGCCCACTTCCCGGTGTTAGCTGCGGCTGTCAGGTGGGCGACGACCTGCTCGACCGTCCAGTCTGCACACAGAGTGGCGAGCGCCCACTGCTCTGCTTCGAGCGTGGAGAGCAGATCGGCCAGGCGCGCGCGTTCCGCGTGGAGGAGGTCCCAGTATTCGGCTTCGTTCATCTGCTCGTCCCCTGTGATTCGTCGCCGGAGACGCTGACGCACCCCTCGTCTTCTCCGTCGAACAGCAACCGGAAGCGTTCGCACACGACCGGCATCTCGAACGAGAACCCGCGCCGGCCATGCTCTTGCCAAAAGCGCTCATGGATCTCGCGCCAGGCGGCCAGGGTTCGGTCGCCCTCCCCTTCCGCATGGGCATGCTCGGCGGTCACCTCGGAGAACGGGACGATGTCGATCGCCGTGGTTTCAATGAGGGCTCTCGGCCGGTCTCGGCCGTCGAGGATGATGCTCAGTTCGCCCACCTCGGGGACGGATTCGTCGTCGGCTTCGATGTCCCACAGCGCCGAGGCGGTGCCCGTCTTGGTCCCAGCCAGCAGGAGAGCGAGGAGGTCGTCCGCATGCTCGGGAGTCGCGCCGAAGGCCCATGCTTCAGGCATCCTCTCCGGAAGGTCTGGATTCCGGGTGCGGACCCGCACCCAGAACGAGTCGAGTGTGACATCGAGCCTTGCCGAATGACTCACGACAAGGCCTCAAGCCGATGCTTCAGACCTTGGATCAAGCTAGTCAGCCCAAACTCGAAGGACGCCACCGCTGACGAGTTCTCGCCGAATCGAGGATCCAGCGCACCTCGAATCTCCGCAAATCTGTCTCCGGCCGATTCTTGAGTGATGAGGTCGACCGGAGCGACGATGTCCAGAGCGGAACCGAGGACATAGGCCTCAACGGACCGCATCACCGCCACAGTCCGACCCTGCGGCCACCCCCCTCGACGAAGTCCACCGATCACTGAGTCATACATTTCATACGTTGAGAGGTCTCGAATCGAGGTCGTGGCCAACAATCGAATGAGGTTCGGATGGTCGGCAAAGGCCCTGAGATACGACCGGGCCCACAGCTCCAGAGCTCTGTCCCACGGCACGCTCTCCGACGATTCCTCGATCCCAGAAAATACTTGAACGTCGATTCCGGCCACGATACGTGCGCGCATCAATTCGATGAGTTCACCTCGGCCGGAGACATGGTTGTACAGAGAGGACACCTGCCTGTCGACGCGAGCCGCCAGAGTTCGCATCGACAATGACTCTTCGCCGAGGTCGTCGACAAGCGCGAGCGCGGCATCAACCAGCCGATCCTGATTCAATCTCACAGAATGCTCGCTCTCAATTTCGCACTTCCCTCCATCTTTCGAGCAGTGTATCGTGCTCCCAGTCACATACGAACACTGTTCGTGTAAACGCCGGTGCGGCCGGCCACAAGCAATGGAGCAGGAGGACGGCAGTCTTGACGACGCAGCACTTCCACAACGGCACCATCTGGTTGGGCGCCGGCGCCCAAACTGAGGATTCCCTTGTGGTTCAAGATGGCATAGTCGTTGCCTCTGGTTCACATGCGGTGGCGGCCGTCCTCGATCAAGTTTCGAGCCACGACGGCGCAGAGTTTGAGTCCATCGATCTCGACGGCGGGTTCCTCATGCCGTCCTTCGGCGACGGCCATGCTCATCCGATCTTCGGTGGCATGGAAGCAGAGGGCCCACAGGTGAGATCGTGCACGAGCGTCGAAGAGATCATCGCTGAAGTGAAACGGTACGCCGAGGCTCATCCCGACGACGACTGGATCACTGGTGCCTCATATGACGGCAGCCTCGTACGCGACGGCCTCTTCGACGCCGAATGGCTTGACAGAGCCGTGTCCGACCGACCGGTCGTCCTTCGCGCTTGGGACTACCACACCGTGTGGTGCAATTCTCGAGCATTGGAACTGGCAGGGATCACCGCTGCAACACCCGAACCGCAGATAGGCGAGATTCCTCGTCGAGACGACGGCTCACCGCTTGGCACTCTGCGTGAATGGGGTGCGGTAGATCTGATCGATGCTTTTCGTCCGCCGCACCACGAATCCGTCCGACTCCGCGCTCTCGATCGGGCAGCCGAATATTACCTCGCTCGAGGTGTCACTTGGGTCCAGGACGCGTGGGTGGAGCCAGCCGATGTCGAGACCTATGTGTCCGCCTCTCAGCAGGATCGGCTCAAACTGAGATTCAACCTCGCGTTCTACGCCGATCCCCGCCGCTTCACGCAACAGCTGCGCGAAATGCTCTCTGCGCGGCAACGGATCGAAGAACTTTCGGATCCGTTCCTGACCGCTCAGACCGTGAAGTTCTTCGCCGACGGAGTCATTGAGAACGAAACCGGTGCGCTCATCGAGCCCTACTGCGCCTCCCTTCACAACCACGGCATGCGAGTCTGGGAAGGAGATTCGCTGGCGGAGGCGGTTCGCGAGGTCGACGCGGCAGGGTTTCAGATCCACATCCACGCCATCGGCGACGCGGCCGTTCGACAGGCGTTGGATGCCATCGAGTACACAATCCGGCACAACGGTGCCCGTGATCGGCGGCCGGTGATCGCACATGCCCAGATCATCGACTCTGCCGACCTGTCCCGCTTTGCTGAACTCGGCGTCATCGCGAATATGCAGCCCCTGTGGGCTCAGCTCGATGACCTCATGACGGTCCTCACCGTCCCCCGGATCGGCAGAGAACGCGCCGTGGCGCAATATCGGATGCGCAGTGTCCTCGACAGCGGCGGGCACCTTGCGTTCGGTTCGGACTGGCCCTGCACTTCGGGGACCCCGTTCGAGGGTCTCGCGGTTGCCGTGAGCAGACAGACCGACGACGGTGAGCCCGACGGCGGGTGGACTCCCGATGAGATCCTTGACATCGAACGCTCTCTCGACGCCTACTCGACTGCGGTGGCCCACCAAGCATTTGCAGACCGTAGACCCGAAGAGTGGGGAGTGATCCGTCCGGGCGCGAGCGCCGACTTCATCATTCTCGATTCGGATCCTCGAACACTGCTCCCCCAAGAACTGTCTGATGCCCCTGTTCGCCGCACATACCTGCGCGGCGTGGCCGTCCATTCAGCGGACTGAATCGAAAGGACAATGATGTCCCATTCCAATCACAGCGCCACCACCCAAGACACCTCCGAGACCCAGCTGAAGCGAGCGCTCGGAGTACCTTCGCTCGTCTTCTTCGGTCTCGTCTACATGGTTCCGTTGACCGTCTTCACGACTTACGGAATCGTCACTCAGGTCACCGGCGGCCGCGTCCCGGCCGCTTACGTCATCACTCTGCTGGCAATGGTGTTCACCGCCAGGTCATACGCGAAGATGGCCGGGGCGATGCCGTTTGCCGGTTCGGCATACACGTACACGCAGAAGAGCTTCGGAGCTGGAATCGGTTTCGTTGCCGGCTGGGCACTGCTTCTCGACTACCTGTTCTTGCCGATGATCAATTATCTCGTCATCGGCATCTACCTCAGCGCAGCATTCCCAATGATTCCGGCCTGGGTCTTCGTCGTCACTGCCATTGTTCTCGTCACGGTCCTCAACGTCATCGGAATCGTTTCCGTTGCGCGGGCCAACATCGTCATCATCGCCGCTCAAGCTATTTTCATCGTTGTCTTCGCAGCACTGGGCATCGCTTCGTTCACCGGATCCGGTTCTGTCGACCTAGCGGCGCCTTTCACCGGTGACGGCTCTGCACCCGGATTCGACAACGTCATGGCCGGCGCAGCGATTCTGTGTCTGTCTTTCCTCGGCTTCGATGCGGTCTCGACTTTGTCCGAGGAAGCCAAGGACGCGAAGAGAGCAGTTCCCTGCGCGATCGTCATCGCCACTGTCACCGGCGGCCTCATCTACATTGTTCTGTCGTACCTGGCTCAGCTGGTCTACCCGTCGAATCAGTTCGCCGATGTCGATTCAGGCGCGCTTGACGTCATGGCGGCGGCCGGCGGCGAATTCCTCACCGCCTTCTTCACCGCCGCCTATGTCGCCGGAGCATGCGGCTCGGCTCTGACCTCGCAGGCATCGGTCTCACGCATTCTCTTCGCGATGGGTCGAGACGGCGTGCTCCCGAAAAGCTACTTCAGCCACTTGTCACCGCGCTTTCACACACCCACGATTGCAACCCTGACTGTCGGCGCAGTCTCCCTGCTCGCACTCGCCGTCGACCTCGCATTCATATCGGAGATGGTCAGCTTCGGTGCTCTGATCGCGTTCTCAGCAGTGAATCTGTCGGTTATCAAGCACTTCATCATCGACGAGAAGAATCGTGGTTCACGTGCTGTTCTCAGTTCGATCGTTCTACCGGGAATCGGATTCTGTCTGACCCTGTGGCTGTGGACGAGCCTGTCTCCGCGAACTCTTCTCATCGGCGCCATCTGGCTGGTTCTCGGAGTCGGATACCTCGCTTTCGTCACACGGGGATTCCGTCGGCCGACACCAATGCTCGACCTGACGGACTGACATTGACCTACTCGGCTCAACGGGCACGCGATCACCCTCGGCACGATCTGGCTTGTCATCGGCGCAGTCATCCTCGCGGTGACAACGAAGGGCTTCCGCACCCAACCGTCCGAGCTCGCCGTTGACTCGGCCGACTCAGATCAGCCGGGATCCGTGGCAAAAGCCTGAAGAGGATGCGCTTCGATCATCGCCCGCGGGCTCGAGACAATACCGTCCCGAGCGCGCAGGCGATGGCACATCCGGCAGCCATCCAAGCTACCCACACCTGCCATGCCTCAGGCTCTTCAAGAAGCCCAGGAATCAACAGCATCAACACCCCAGCAGACACTGCCAGCCCGAGGATGAAACCAGCCAAAGCACTGTTGTTCGCCATTTCATTCACTCCTGTTCAGTCAAGCCGCCTAAAGAAGAAACTGCTCTATCTCATCAATCGTCGACCGATTGTCACGGTGCACGATCGCATCCATGCCGACGGCACGGGCGCCTTCAGCACAGACTTCGTGGTCATCAATGAAGAACACGTCTCCGGCGTCCGCAGCCATCCGCTCAAGCGCATTCTCATAGGCCTCCGGTTCCGGCTTGAGCAGACCGGTCTCGTGACTGTAGAGAATCGGGTCAAAGACTTCACTGAACCCGAACCGCCGTTCTTCCTCGCGCCGCGCCCCGTCCACTGAGTTCGACAGAATCGCCACACCGGCGCGTGGCCTCAGCGCAGCTGCATACTCAAACAACTCTGTATTGAGACTCCCGCAGTATTCGTCCCACATCTCGGCCTGCATAGCCTCGATCAGGTTCGAATCCATCTCGAGCGCTCGACCCAGCTTCGACCAGTACTCGTCCCGCGTGTCCGCTCTACGGTCGATGACCGGCAAGTCCGCCGCCAGAATGCGCGCCCGATACTCCTCCGCTGAGAATCCAGAGCGCTCCTGCCACCGGCGAACGAAAAGCTGTCCCCAGGTGTCATCATCAACGACCTCCAGCACTCCCCCGATATCGAAGAGCACCCACTTCCTCAAACTCATGAGGCAAGACTACCTACCGATGCTCGCGCTACTCGTGTGCCGGAAAGCCCAGGTTGAGGCGAATAGCCCATGTTCCAACGTGGGCTGCTCACCCTAAACCGTGCCGCGCACCGTGCCGCAGCAAAGAATACCCCGCCTCTTGTAATACTGTGTGGCACACACTATCGTGTCACACATGGACGAGGACACAGACAAGGCACTGGCCACGCACGAACAAGAGCTGCGGCGCGGTACCGTCGTCTTCGCCGGCCTCGTCGCCTGCAGACGCCCGCAGTACGGCTACTCGCTGCTGACGACGCTGACCGAAGCGGGCATCCCCACCGAGGCCAACACCCTCTATCCCCTGCTGCGAAGACTCGAGAAACAAGGCCTGCTCACAGCTGAGTGGAACACCGAGCAGGCCCGCCCCCGCAAGTACTACACGGTCACGGAGAGCGGTGCCGAAGTCGCCGCCGCGCTCCACGCCCACTGGCTCGAACTCAACTCCAGCATCACAACGCTATGGAAGGACGGCACACCATGAGTGCCCTCACCGACATTTACGTCGACAACGTCACCCGCCACCTCCCCGAAGACACTCGCCCGGACATCGCCGCCGAGATCACCGCCACGATCGATGACATGGTCGATGACCGCCTCGGCGAGGATGCGAATCCCTCCCCCGATCGCTCAGCCGCCGTCGAACGCGAAGTCCTCGAAGAACTCGGCGATCCGGTAGTGCTGTCGCGGGAGTACTCGAACACCCCGCAGCACCTCATCGGCCCCAACTCGTACCCGCTCTTCATCTGGGCGCTGCGCTGGGCCCTGCCCATCGTCGGCTTCATCGCCCTGATCGCCAGCTTCATCACCACCTTCGCCACTGCCCCGCAGACCCAGCTCGGCGCGGCCATCGGGCCGGCGGTCGGCAATACCGTCAACGCCCTGCTGACCACCTTCGCCGTCATCACGATCATCATCGGCCTCGGCGACCGCCAAAAGGACGGTGGCACGACCGCAACCCTGCGGGGACGGAAGACGCGGACATGGTCGATCGATGACCTCGATCGTCGTGACTACCGCAGTAAGCAGATCCGCGCCGAGGCGGCCCTCGGATTGGTCTTCATCGCGGCCTTGGCAACGGTTCCCTTCATCCCGACGACCCTGCTCTACGTCGGCCACCTCAACCGCGGCGGAACCTTCATCAACCCCGATCTGGGCCTTGGTTGGCTGATCGGCTACTGGGCCTTCCTCGCCCTGATGGCCGCAGTGGAGATCATCAAGTTCACGACTGCCTCGGCGAAACCGACAGTGGCGATCATCGGCGGAATCATCGATGTGGCAATGGCCATCTTCCTCACCATCGCCCTGCTCACCCAGCCCGTCCTCCACCCGGAACTCACGAGTACCGCGAATGCCGACATCCAGCAGATCATCACAGCCATCGCGATCTGGATCATCACCGTCTGGGACCAGGCGAGCACCTGGCGGATCTATCGCCGCAATCGTCGGTGAGTTTATGCGATCGGGACGGCCACCAGCCGACCCGATCGCACAGCTGCTGAGAGATATCAGTCGCGGCGACTGGCGATGACCGTGAACTTCTTGTTCCGGGCCAGCTGCCGACTCGGTCCGATGATCGATTCGAGACGATCCCGGTAGCGCAGGTGCGAATTGAACACCGTGAGCACCTGCCCGCCCGGAGCCAGATGCTCGGCGGCCGCGGCCATGAGCGCCGCGGCCGTCTCGGTCTCGATGGCCGTCCCCTGATGGAACGGCGGATTGAGCAGGATGAGGTCGAATTCACCCAGTCCCGCGAGCGCCGGCTCCTCCGAGTCCGCGGCATCGCCGAGGATGACGTCGATTCCAACTCCGTTCGCCTCCGCTGTGGCCCTCGCCGAGGCGACCGCCGCCTTCGACACGTCGATGCCGAGTCCCGTATTCGCCCCCGAGGCTCGCATGGCCGCGGTGAGCAGCCAGCCGTTGCCGCAGCCGAGGTCGAGCACGGATTCCGGCGCATCGTCAGCGAGCAGTCCCAGCAGCGCGTCGACGAGCAGCTCCGAGCCCTCGTCGCTCTTAGTCCCTGAGAAGCAGGCCCCATGAGCGCGGACTTCGAGCTCACCGACGCCGCCCTGGGTGATCACCCCGCGGCGCGGGAATTCCGGCAGGCTCGGCGAGGACAGGGGGCGGCTGCCGATGATCATCCGGTGTTTGCCGACCCCGGGCGAGACATCGACTCGGCCGAAGCCGCGGGCGAGCTCCTTGTTGACGCCGCGGCTCATCGCATCGCTGCGGCCGATGACGATGATGGTGCTCACGAATGGCTGCAGCACCGCGATCGTCTCGGTGAGCGCATTCATCGCCTTCGGAACGTTGACGACGGCCCACGTCTCCCCCACACCGAGTTCGGCCAGTCCCGCGATCTCACTGAGCTCGCTCACCGCCAGCACGGGGGCCGCCTCGGTGACGACCTCTCCGGCGGATTCGCCGGCTCCGGCCAGGGACTCGACCGCCGCGGCCAAGGTTCGTGCCTCGTCGATGCGGTCGTTGTATGTGCATACCTGCGTCAGACGGCTGAGCAGGGTCGCCTGCAGACCGTGCGCATCGTCGACGAGGATGAGGTTCTCGGGGACCTCGGCTGAGAATTCGGCGGCGACGAATGTGCCTTCGGTGTCTCGGCCCGAGACGTCGAGGGCTCCGCAGCGACGACCGAGGACGTAGTCGATGAGCATCCGCGCCTGCGGCAGACCGGGCAAGTCGCTCAGCTGAGGGAATACCGCCAGCAGATCCCGACTGCGAAGGGCGGCGGCAGAGTCAGGAGGCAGCAGGGAGGCGGACATTCGATCAGTCTAAACCGAGCGGACCGGTCGCCGCCTCCTCGACGGTTCGCCGCTCAGCCTTCGGCGTCGTGGTCGGTCTCGATGAGCTGTTTGAGGTTGGCCAGTGCTTCGTCGGCTCCGTCACCCTCGGCGCGCAGAACGACCTTCTGACCGTATTCCGCGCCGAGGCCCATGAGGGAGAGCACGCTGGCCGCATCGAGGGCGTCCTCGGCCGGTTCGCCCTCCAGGGCGATGGTGATCTCGAGGTCATAGTCTGCGGCGGCCTCGGCCAGAAGTGCTGCTGGACGGGCGTGCAGGCCGACGGTGCTTCCGACTGTTGCGATGGTCTCTGCCATGAGTTGTCCTTCCTTGTCAGACCGGCCGTGGTTCGGCCTGCCCGGTGTTTCGGCATTTTCTGTTGGTGGTGTCTGTGGTGGTGCTGAGTATGTCACGGGGTCACTCCCCCGACGGCCGGACTCACAGGCCGAGCTCGTCGAGGATCGGCAGCTCGGCTCGGACTGCGGCCTTCGCCTCGCTCGGGCTGCGTGCCGCAAGTGCGCTGCGGGCGATCTGCTGCGCCCGGTTCGGGGAGACACCGGACAGCACCTCGGCGACGGCAGGCAGTGCTCGGGGCGCCATGGACAGGCTGGTGACTCCGAGGCCGACGAGCACTACGGCCAATGCCGGATCGGCCGCAGCCTCTCCGCACACGCCCACCGACTTCTCCGCCGCAGCACCTTGGGCTGCGGCCATGCCGATGAGCTGCAGGACTGCCGGCTGCCACGAGTCGCTGAGCTCGGCCAGACCGCCGAGCATGCGGTCGGAGGCCATGACGTACTGGGTGAGATCGTTCGTGCCGATGGACGCGAACTCGACTTCCTCGAGGATCGTGGCCGCCTGCAACGCTGCTGAGGGAACCTCGACCATGACACCGGCAGTGGGGAGTCCTGCCGCATGGACGAGTTCGGAGAACTGCCGGGCTTCGTCTGCGGTGGCGATCATCGGAGCCATGACGTGGACGGTCACCGCATGCTTCGAGGCGGCCAGCGCGATTGCCTCGAGCTGACGTTCGAGGACGCCCTGAGCCCTGCGGCTGGTCCGGAAGCCACGTACACCCAGGGCCGGGTTCGGTTCATCGGAGTCGGTGAGGAACGGCAGAGGTTTGTCGGCTCCGGCGTCGAGGGTGCGCACGACGACCTTGTGATCGTCGAAGGCCGCGAATACCTGCCCGTAGGCTTCGGCCTGTTCTTCGACGCTGGGTTCGGTGTCGCGATCGAGGAAGCAGAACTCGGTGCGCAGCAGACCGACGCCTTCGGCACCGGCGGCCGCCGCTGCCCGTGCTTGAGCGCCGTCTCCGACATTCGCACGCAGCGGAATCCGTGTGCCGTCGCTCAGGAGACAGGGTCCGGTGAATGACTGCAGCCGACCGGCTGTCTCCGTCCACGCCTCGACGAGGCCGGTCTCTGTCGCACCGGGTTCGGTGCGCAGTATGCCGGAGCCGCCGTCGACGAAGACCGGCGTGTGGTCGGGGATGTCGCGGACCCCGGTGGCTGCGACCACGGCAGGGATACCCAAGGCCCGGGCGAGGATGGCCGTATGGCTCTGCGGTCCGCCCTCTTCGCAGACGAGGCCGAGTACGAGCGCGGGGTCCAGGGTCGCGGTGTCGGCAGGAGCGAGATCGGCGGCGATGAGCACGAAGGGTTCCTGCGAGTGCGGGATGCCGGGTGCCTGCACTCCGCGCAGATGGGCGACGAGGCGGGCACGGACGTCGAGGACATCGGCTGCGCGTTCGGCCATATAGCCGCCCAGCTTCTCCAGCTGTGCTGCGGTCTCCGCGGCCACGGTCCAGATCGCGGTCTCCGCGTCGGTCTCGGACAGGCGTTTGATCGCCGTCTTCACCAGGGTGGGGTCCTTGGCCATGAGGGCTGTGGCTCTGAGTACGTCGCGGGCGTCCCCGTTGACGGTCTCGGCCCGCTCACGCAGTTCGGCGTGCACGGCGGCCGAGGCCTCACGGATCCTGTTCGCCTCCGCCTCAGTGTCGGCAGGCGCCGGCTTCGCCACGGGTGCTGCCACGGTCTCGGGCATGCTCAGCGCCGGGGCGATGACCCGTCCGGGTACGACACCGATGCCTGGGAACTCTGCGGACATCCCCATTCCTTCCTCTCTTGCCTCTCCTTGAGAAAGCATTCAGACTCGCGAAGCGTCAGCGGTCGACGATACCGGTTCGGCGGTCTTCGCCTCGTCGGCCGAATCGGATCCCGTGGTAGAACCGGTCGACGCGGCTGCGGTCGTCGGCGCTGCGGACGGATCGGCCGCCTCGGCGAGGCCTGCCGCTCCACCCTTGCGGACGAAGATCTTCAGCGCCAGCACCACCGCGGCGCTGATGATCGTGCCGACGACGACGGAGAGCAGGAACAGCAGGAACGAGTCGATCGCGAAGAAGACGAACACTCCCCCGTGCGGGGCCTGGCTGGTGACGGAGAAGGCCATCGTCATCCCGCCCGTGACGCCGGCGCCGACGACCGAGGCGGGGATCACACGCAGCGGATCGGAGGCGGCGAAGGGGATCGCTCCTTCGGAGATGAACGCAGCCCCGAGCAGCCACGCGGCCTTCCCGTTCTCCTTCTCCGCTTGGGAGAAGATGCGAGGACGCAGTGCGGTGGCCAACGCCATGGCCAAGGGCGGAACCATTCCGGCGGCCATGACCGTGGCCATGATCTCCCACGGCACGGGGTTCTCGACGGAGCCTGCGGCGAGTCCGGCGACGGCGAACGAGTACGCGACCTTGTTGACCGGTCCGCCCAGGTCGACGGCCATCATGGCGCCGAGGATGAGTCCGAGGATGACGGCGGCGGTTCCGGTCATCGAGCTCAGCCACGCATCGAGTCCCGTCGTCAGTGCGCTGATCGGTCCGCCGAGGACCATGAACATCAGGCCCGAGGAGACGAGGGAGGCCACCAGCGGGATGATCACGACCGGCATCAGCCCGCGCAGCCACCTCGGGGCGGCGAAGGAGCCGATCCAGTGGGCGACATAGCCGGCCAGCAGTCCGCCGATGATGCCGCCGATGAAGCCGGCTCCCATAAGCACGGCCACGGCGCCGACGGTGAAGCCGGGGGCGATTCCGGGACGGTCGGCGATTCCGTAGGCGATGTAGCCGGCCAGGACGGCGACGAGGAAGCTCATCGACAGGTTGCCGATCTGGAAGGCCACGGCACCCAGATAGGCGCCGACCGGCCCCAGTGCCAGGTCACCGTATTCGGTGGGCAGGTTCCACAGGGAGTTGCCCAGGACGATGTCCTCCGCGTAGTCGGGGATGTCGAATCCGCCGAGGAGGAAGCCCAGCGCCATGAGCAGACCGCCCGCGGCGACGAAGGGGATCATATAGCTGACACCGGTCAGCAGAACGCGTTTGAGGTGGGCACCGACGCTCTCACGTGAGCCCGCCGAGGACGACGTGTCCTCCTCGTCGGCGGCGTGAGCGGCTGCGATCCTGCGGCCGTTCGGGGCGTCCGCCTCGGCGAGGGCACTGTGGATGAGCCCCTGCGGGTCGTCGATTCCGGCCTTGACCGGCACCTGCACATAGGGTTTGCCGGCGAACCGGGCCTTGTCGCGGACGTCGACGTCGACGGCGAAGACGACGGCATCGGCGGCCTCGATGACGGACTGATCGATCGGGGTCGTGCCGGATGAGCCCTGGGTCTCGGCCACGACGTCGATTCCGAGATCGGACCCGGCCTGGACGAGGGCGTCGGCGGCCATATAGGTGTGGGCGATCCCTGTCGGGCAGGCCGTGACGGCGACGACGCGGCGGGGGCGCTCGGAGGCAGTCGGATCCTCGTCGGGGGTGTCGGTCGGTGTGCCTGTGGGTGTGTCGGCACCGGCCCGGGCTGCCGACGGTGCGGCGGAAGTTTCGGTGGGGGCTGCCTCGGCGGGGGTCTGCGCTTCTGCCGATTCGCGCAGGCCGAGCGCGGTTTCGACGAGGTCGACGACCTCCTGCGGATCGCCGGCGGCACGCAGGGAAGCGACGAAGTCCTTCTTCACCAGCGATCGGGCGAGCTTCGACAGCAGTTTGAGGTGGTCCTTCCCGGCGCCGTCGGGAGCGGCGATCATGAAGACGAGGTCGGCGGGGCCGTCTTTGGCTCCGAAGTCGACCGGCGGGTTCAGACGAGCCATCGCCAGGCTGGGTTCGGTGACCGCCTCGGTGCGGGCGTGCGGGATGGCGATGCCGCCGGGCACACCGGTCGGGGTCTTCTCTTCGCGGGCGATCGCCGCTTGGGCCAGGTCCTCGGCGGACGTCGCCCGTCCCTGCTCGGCGACGACGGCGGCCAGGGCGCGGATGACAGTGGACGACTCCGTCCCCTGGTCCGCGTCGAGGGTCACCAGTTCTGTTGTGATGAGCGATGTCATCGTGCCTCCTCGGCTTCGGGGGCTGTCCCCGCGTGCTGGTTCGGTTGGTCGGTGGTCGGTGTGGACCCCGGTGCTGGGGTCGGTGTGGACTGCTGTGTCGGGGCGGATGTCGAAGCCGGAGCCGTCAGCGGTGTGACGGTGACGGCGCCGAGGTCGATGTCATCGGGTTTCGGCACGCCGGTGCCGCGCAAGGATGCGGCCGCTGCCCCGTAGGCGACGGCCCTGGCCAGGGCGTCCTGCGGTGACTCACCATCGGTGCCGCCGAGCAGATAGCCGGCCAGGGTGCAGTCGCCTGCGCCCACGGTGCTCACGACCTTCATCGGCGGGTGCGAGGCATGCCAGGCGGCATCGCGCGTGGCGAGCACCGCTCCCCCGGCACCGAGCGTGGCCAGGATCGACCGCGGCCCGGGGACGGACGCGTCGAGCAGCGCCCGCGTGGCCCGCGCGGTGAGTTCTGGTGAGGCCTCGAGGCGTGCGGCGATCGTGTGGAGTTCACCGGTCGTCAGCTGCGCTGCGGCTTCACCCTGCCCGGCTTCGTCCAGTCCGGTTTCGGCTAACCCGGTTTTGGCCAGGAGGCCGGCGGCGCAGAGAAGCTCGGCGAGTTCTTCGGCATTGGGTTTGATGAGGTCCGGCGACTGGGTCAGCGCTGCGGCCAGAGGTGCCCCGGAGGTGTCCACGGCGATCGCCGGCGGCTGAGGCAGTGTGCGGATGACGGCGATGGCACGGGCGTAGAAGTCATCGTCGACGCCGGGAGGAAGCGATCCCGCCAGGACCACCCAGTCGGCGTCGGTCGCGTGTGCGGCCACGAGGTCGAGCAGTTCTGCCTGCGTCTCCGGGCTCAGGCACGAGCCGGGTTCGTTGATCTTCGTGGTCGTCCCGTCCGGCTCCGTCACGGTGATGTTCGAGCGGATGGGAGCACCCGTGCGCACCGAGTCATGGGCCAGTCCGATCGCGTCGAGGCCGCTGAGCACGGGGTCTCCGCCGTCGCCGGGCAGGACTGCCCGGGTGGGACGGTCCGCCGAGGCGACCGCGCGGGAGACGTTGACGCCTTTGCCTCCGAGCTGCTGGCCGGCCCAGACGGCTCGCTGCACCTGTCCGCGCAGCACCGGGCCGGCGAGCTCGATGGTCCGATCGAGGCTCGGATTGGCTGTCAGGGTGAGGATCATGGAGTGCGGACCTCGATTTCTGCGTTGTCCAGGTGGGTGGACATCGGCGACTGCGGCACGGTGTCGGTGATGAGGTGGTCGATGCAGTCGAGACCGGCGAAGCGGACGAGCGAGATCTCCCCGAACTTGGCGGAGTCGGCGAGCACAGCGACCTTGCGACCCGAGCGCACATACGCAGACTTCGTCGCCGCCTCGTCGTGGTCGGGAGTCGACAGCCCGTCTTCACTCAGTCCGTTGGCGCCGAGAACGGCAAGATCGACCCGGTGCTCGTCGATGGCTGCGATCGTCTGCGGGCCGACCATCGCTCGGGTCACGGGGCGGAAACGTCCCGGCAGGACGAAGATCTCGATGCCCGGAGCATTGGCCAGGTGGTCGATCGCGGACAGCGAGTTCGTGATGATCCGCAGCCGACGCAGAGTCTGCCCGGCGGTCTTGCGCTCATTCGCCTCCTGCGCGATGGCGCGGGCCAGTGCGGCACAGGTGGTTCCGCCGTCGAGGGAGATGCTCATCGTCTCGCGCAGCAGTCCGAGAGCGGACTGCGCGATCGCCGTCTTCTCCTCGAGGCGGTGGATCTCCCGGTCATCGAAGGTGGGCTCGTCCACGCTGTCGGCGCGCCTCGGGACGGCGCCTCCGTGGACGCGCTGCAGGATTCCTGCCTTCTCGAGTGCGGCGAGGTCGCGGCGAACGGTTTCGGTGGTGATGTCGAAGTCGGCGGCCAGGTCGGTGACGTTCACTCGTCCGGCGTCGCTGACCAGTTCAGCGATGCGGCGCTGCCGTTCTTCAGCGAACATGTCCGGCCCTTTCTTCCGCGTGGCCACTCCGACTCCCCTGTCGGGCCACAATGATTCTCCTCCGACAGCCACTTGGCTATCTGTTGGTTTGATTGATCTTAGGGCGGCATTCATCTATGGTCAATCACATTCCAACATTTTTCCAATCATTCCAACATGACCATGTGGCGGAGACCCGTTGGGTGGAGTGCGCACAGACCTGAGTGCGCAGAGACCTCAGAGGCCGGAACAGGCACAGCGCACTCGAGACGCGCGGGAAGAAACAGGCACAGCGCACTTGGGACGCATTCGTGCCCCGGAGCCGAAGCTCCGGGGCACGAATGACTGGGCCGGACACAGCCCGGGGCGTCGCGCCGACGGGGCGCGGCCCCGCACCGACTGGACGGCCAGCGCCTACGCAAGGTTCGTCGGGACGGCTGAGGTGGGCCGCCTCGGCGAGGGGTCGGCTGCCTGCGGATCAGCTGCCGATGCGCTTGTACGCCGAGGATTCGGCGTTGTCGATCGTCGAGTGTCTGCGGTTGTCGTGCATATAGAGCACGGCCACAAAGCCGACGACCGCGATGATGACGACGTAGACCGCAAACCATGTGCCGATTCCGGCGTTTCGGAACCACAGGGCGACGTACTCGGCGGATCCGCCGAACAGAGAGTTGCCGATGGCGTAAGTGAATCCGACGCCGATTCCACGAATGTGGGCCGGGAACATCTCAGCCTTGACGATGCCGGAGATCGACGTGTACATGCTGATGAATGCCATGGCGATGATGATGAGAATACCGGCGGTGACGACGGATTCGGCCTTGCCGATCATGCTCAGCAGCGGGATGGGCAGCGCAATCATTCCGATGACGAAGATGAGCATATTGTTCTTCCGGCCGATCTTGTCCGAGATAGCTCCGGCGATGGGCTGCATGACGACGAAGATGAGCAGGCAGACCGACATCAGGTCGGCGATCGAGCCCTTGTCGAAGACCTCCTCGCTCGGCGTTCCCTGGTTGGACAGCAGCAGGTACTTCTGCATGTACGTGGTGAAGACGTAGAAGACGAGCGAGCCGACGCTGGTGATGCCGAGGACCACGAGGAACGCCCGCGGGTGGCGCAGCACCTCGCGGAAGCTTCCGGAGTTCTCGTCCTTGCGCGTATCCGCCGAGGTGGTCTCCTCGAGTCCGCGACGCAGCCACAGCGAGACGATCGCGGCTGCGGCGCCGATGACGAAGGGCAGTCGCCACCAGCCGGCTTCGATCTGGTCGGTGCCCAGCGTGTGGGTCATGACGACGGCGAGCAGGCTGGCCAGCAGCTGACCGCCGATGAGGGTGACGTACTGGAACGAAGAGTAGAAGCCGCGCTTGCCCTCGGTGGCGACCTCGGACATGTAGGTCGCGGTCGCACCGTACTCGCCGCCGACGGCGAGTCCCTGGATCATACGCACGAGGAGCAGCAGGAGCGGCGACCAGACACCGACAGCTGCGTAGGTGGGCAGGATCGCCATGCATAGCGATCCGGCGCACATGAGCAGGATCGAGATGAGCATGGAGTTCTTGCGGCCGATGCGATCGGCGGCCCGCCCGAAGATGTACCCGCCGATGGGACGCATGAGGAAGCCGACGAAGAACACTGCCGCCGCCTGCATGAGCTTGGCAGCCTCATCGTCACCGACGAAGAACTGGTCAGCGAAGTAGACGCTGAAGAAGGCGTAGATGTAGAAGTCGAACCATTCGACGAGGTTGCCCGAGGATGCGGCCATGATGGCCTTGACCGTCTGCCATTCCGATTTCTTCTCGCCCTTGCCGGTACTCGCGCCGTGTGCGTCGGCAGCGCCGGGGTTCTTATTCGATTCTGTCACTGATACAACTTTCTAATACATGAGGAGAGGCACAAAGTGCCCAGGTCACCTTACTGCTGCGTCAGCGCGGCCGACGCTTCGGTCAGAAATTGAGATCCGCGCTCCGAAGCCCGATTCCGCGCGGGTACAGCGCGGAATCGCCCGATGGTGACCGACTTCTCATCGTTTGGGGTGAGGAAGATCTCAGACGAACCAGTCCGATTCCCTCCCCGCAGAGTGAACCGCCACCCGAGCGACCAGGCCGGATGTGCTACAAATTGAGGGAGCTTCGTCCAATGTCGCACCAGGAGAGATCATGACAATTCTCGTCGGTTATTCCCCCTCGCCCGAAGGCAAGGCCGCTGTCGAATTCGGCATCAAGCAGGCCCGCGCATTCGACGACGTCCTCGTCGTGCTCAATGCCGGAATCGGTGAGACCCCCGACGAACGCGGCGTGGCCACGAGCAAGGACATCGACGAGCTCAAGGAGACCCTGCAGGCATCCGAGGTCTCCCACGAGATCCTCCAGTTCCTCCGCGGCAATGATCCCGTCGAAGAGCTCCTGGCTCTCGCCGAGGCGACCGCCGACACCCGCATGATCGTCATCGGTTCGCGTCGCCGCTCCCCTGTCGGCAAGCTCATCATGGGTTCGACCGCTCAGCGCATCATCCTCGATTCCGAGGTCCCCGTCGTCTCTGTGAAGGTCGACCGCCGGAAGAAGTAGCCGGCACCTCCTCGAGACAACGGCGGAGCGCCGAGACCACGCTGTGGGCACAGTGGTCTCGGCGCTCCGCCGTTGTCTCGACGATTCCCGCGGCTGGCGGCTGTGTTCTAGGTCAGTCTCCCGCGATCACGGCGATGAGGGCGTCGACGTCGTCCTCGGTCGTGTCGAAGGCACACATGAGGCGGACGATGCCCTCTTCCAAGGGCCAGTCCGCGAAGGCGAACTTCTGCCTGGCGCGAGTGGCCACCTCGGCCGGCATGCGGACGAACACGACGTTCGACTCGACCTTCTGCACGATCTCGACGCCGTGCACACGGCCCTGAGCGACCGCCTCGGCGAGGCTGTCGGCGAGATACTGTGCCATCGCGTTCGACCGGGTGGCGGAGTTCCGCCACAGATCATCCTCGTACAGGGCGTTCAGCTGCGCGGAGAGGAACCGCATCTTCGAGGCCAGCTGCAGGTTCATCTTGCGCAGGAACCGCATGCCGTGGCCGACATCGGGGTTCAGGACGACGACCGCCTCGGCGCCGAGCAGTCCGTTCTTCGTCCCGCCGAGGCTGACGATGTCGACACCGACCGCGGTGGTGATGTCGCCGAGGCCGACGCCGAGGTGGGCGGCGGCATTGCCGAGTCGGGACCCGTCGACGTGGACGATCATGTCGAGGTCGTGGGCGGTCGAGGTGATCGCCGCGATCTCGTCAGGGGTGTAGGTGGTGCCCCATTCGGTGGACTCGGAGATGCTCACGGCCAGCGGCTGCGCATTGTGTTCGTGGCCGCGGCCGATGATCGCGCCCTTGATGGTTTCGGGAGTGAGCTTGCCGTTCTCGGTGGAGGCACCGACGATCTTCAGTCCGCCGACCTTCTCCGGAGCGCCGGTCTCGTCGTAGTTGATATGCGCCGAGGCGGTCGTGATCACCGCGGCCCAGCGCGGCAGCGCCGACTGCAGGGCCAAAACATTGGCACCGGTGCCGTTGAAGACCGGGAACGCGTTGGCATCGGGGCCGAAGTGGGCCTTCATCACCTCGTGGAAGCGGGCGGTCCAGGGGTCTCCGCCGTAACCGGGAGCGTGACCGATATTGGCCTCGGCGACGGCGGCGAGCACCTCGGGGTGGACACCTGCCCAGTTGTCGGAGCCGAAGTTGCGCGGATGCGCCTCGGGGTTGGTGTCGACAGGTGGGGCCGCGGTGCCGGTGTTGGTGAGAGTTTCCGTGGGATTCTGGGACTGCGGTGTCTGGTCAGATGTCTGGGAGTTCACATCCATAGACTATCCCCTCCCCACAGCGGCACACAGCACCGTCAGTCGTCGCTTCCGATGCCTGCCTGCAGGGCTTCCAAACGACAACTGTCCCCTTGAAGTGCATACGCAGTGCATAGATTCACTACGTGTGCACTTCAAGGGGACAGTGACGTGCAGACAGGCTGCCTGCGGGAGTGCTCGACTCAGGCGAGGAGTCCGCGCATGAGCTCGGCGGTCTCGGTCGGGGTCTTGCCGACCTTGACGCCTGCAGCTTCGAGGGCTTCCTTCTTGGCGGCCGCGGTTCCCGAGGAACCGGAGACGATGGCGCCGGCGTGGCCCATGGTCTTGCCCTCGGGAGCGGTGAAGCCTGCGACGTAGCCGACGACCGGCTTCGACACATTGTCCTTGATGTAGGCAGCGGCACGCTCTTCGGCGTCGCCGCCGATCTCGCCGATCATGACGATGGCTTCGGTCTCGGGATCGTTCTCGAACGCCTCGAGCGCATCGATGTGCGTGGTGCCGATGACCGGGTCTCCGCCGATGCCGATGGCAGTGGAGAAGCCGAGGTCACGCAGCTCGTACATCATCTGGTAGGTCAGGGTGCCGGACTTCGAGACGAGGCCAAGCTTGCCCTTCTTCGTGATGTTGGCCGGGATGATGCCGGCCAGCGATGCGTCGGGCGAGATGATGCCGGGGCAGTTGGGTCCGATGATGCGGGTCGCATTGTCGGCGGCCTGCGCACGGGCCCAGACCTCGGCGGCATCCTGGACCGGGATGCCCTCGGTGATGATGACGAGCAGACCGATCTTGGCGTCGATGGCCTCGATCGCGGCGTCCTTGGAGAAGGCCGGCGGCACGAAGGCCACTGACACGTCGGCACCGGTGGCTTCCATGGCTTCGCCCACGGAGGCGAAGACGGGCAGCTCGACCTCGTTGGCGTCCTTATCGTTGTGCGTCACGGTGGTGCCGGCCTTGCGGGCGTTGACACCGCCGACGACGTTCGATCCGGCGGCGAGCATGCGGGCGGTGTGCTTCGAGCCCTCTCCGCCGGTGATGCCCTGGACGATGATCTTCGAATCGGAATTCAGGAAGATAGACATTGTTGTAAAGACCTTTCCTTACTTGGCAGCAGCCAGTTCGGCGGCCTTGTCGGCTCCACCGTCCATCGTGTCAGTGAGCGTGACGAGCGGGTGCGCGGCCTTCTCGAGGATCGCGCGTCCCTCTTCCACGTTGTTGCCGTCGAGGCGGACGACCAGCGGCTTCGTGGCCTGGTCACCAAGGATCTCGAGGGCCTTGACGATGCCGTCGGCCACAGCGTCACACGCGGTGATTCCGCCGAAGACGTTGACGAACACGGACTTCACCTGGTCATCGCCGAGGATGACGTCGAGTCCGTTGGCCATGACCTCGGCCGAGGCGCCGCCTCCGATGTCGAGGAAGTTCGCGGGCTTGACCCCGTCGTGGTTCTCACCGGCGTAGGCGACGACGTCGAGGGTCGACATGACCAGTCCTGCACCGTTGCCGATGATTCCGACCTCACCGTCGAGCTTGACGTAGTTGAGGTCGAGCTTCTTGGCCTTGAGCTCGAGCGGGTTCTCCGCGCTGATGTCGCGCAGCTCCTCGTGCTCCTTGTGACGGAAGTCGGCGTTGTCATCCAGGGAGACCTTGCCGTCCAGCGCAATGATGTCGCCGGCTCCGGTCTTGACCAGCGGGTTGACCTCGACGAGGGTGGCGTCTTCGTTTTCGAAGACGGTCCACAGGCTGGTCAGAACGGGGGCGACCTTCGCTGCGGTGTCGGCGTCGAAGCCGGCCGCCTCGGCGATTTCTGCTGCCTTGGCATCGTTGATTCCGTCGATGGCGGAGACGGGGATCCTAGCGAGCGCTTCCGGACGTTCGACGGCCAGCTGCTCGATCTCCATGCCGCCTTCCTTCGAGCACATGGCCAGATAGGTGCGGTTGGACCGGTCGAGGAGGACGGAGAAGTAGTACTCCTCAGCAATGTCGGCACCTTCGGCGATCATCACCTTTTCGGTGATGTGGCCCTTGATGTCGAGTCCCAGGATTTCCTCAGCGCGCGCTTCGGCCTCGTCGGGGTTCTTGGCGACCTTGACGCCGCCGGCCTTTCCACGGCCACCGATCTTGACCTGAGATTTGACGACGACGACTCCGCCGCCAAGATCTTCGGCTGCCTTCTTCGCTGCTTCTGGCGTCGTCGCGACCTGGGCCTTGAGCACGGGCACTCCGTGCTTCTCGAACAGGTCACGTGCTTGATACTCGAAAAGATCCACGTGTTTTCCTTCGTTTCTGCTGCCGGGTGGTTGGCCCCTGCAGGTTCGTTGACGGATGCAACAACCAAGGACAACCATATTCCCAAACGCACCCGTCCATCCAAACCTGCAGGTTAAATGGACCCTGAGCGTAAGGAATCTCTCGTTAAAAAGTATCTTTGTGGTCAAGATTCTTGATATGGACGTAAAATCGATTCATGGACGAAGTGGATCGAATAGTCGCAGCCTGGCGACGTGAACGCCCGGATCTCGACGTCTCCCCGATGGAGATCCTCTCCCGCGTCTCGCGTCTGGCCAGACAGTTGGACCTGGCACGGAAGTCGAGCTTCTCCGACTACGGCATCGAGGGGTGGGCCTTCGACGTGCTCTCCGCCCTCCGCCGAGCCGGTGAGCCCTATCAGCTCTCACCGTCGACGCTCCTTCAGGAGACGCTGGTCACCAGCGGCACGATGACCAATCGCATCGACCGGCTCGTCGCCCGCGGCTGGGTCGAACGCAGCCCCGACCCCGGAGATCGACGCGGGGTCCTCGTCCAGCTGACCGAAAGCGGCCGTGCCACCGTCGACTCCGCTCTGGCGGATCTGCTGGTCAAGGAACGCGAGATCCTCAGCGGCCTCACCCCCGCCGGAAGCCGCAAGCTCGCCATACTCCTGCGAGAACTGTCCACCGGGTTCGACAGCGACGAAGAGTGAACCCGCCGATCCCCCGGCCCCGACCGCCCCGGCCTCAAACCGCCCGCGACCGGGCGAACCCCGACGACATGCCCACACCGCCGACCCCGACGACGAGGAGCCGACCATGACCGATGAGCTCACGGACTACGCGGGCGCACAGCCGCCTCGGCGCGAGACGATCCATGGTCGCTCCGTCGACCTGGAACCGCTCGACCCCGCCGCGCACGGTGATGCGCTCTTCGCCGCGGTCTCCGCGCCCGAGGGGATCGAGGAGCGGTTCCGCTACCTGCCGCAGGCCCCGCAGACCGGTCGTGCGGACTTCGATTCCTGGATCGCCGAGGCGACCGCCAGTCCCGATCCCCTCTTCTTCGCCGTCGTCGACCGGTCCACCGGTGACGCTGTGGGCCGGCAGGCGCTCATGCGCATCGACACGGACAACGGCGTCATCGAGATCGGACACGTCCTGTGGGGCCCTGCCCTGTCGCGGACCCGGGCGGCCACCGAGGCGCTCTTCCTCTGCGCCGAATTCGCGTTCACCCACGGCTACCGCCGCTTCGAGTGGAAGTGCGATGACGCGAATGCGCCGTCGAAGCGGGCAGCTGAACGCTTCGGGTTCACCTTCGAAGGAGTGTTTCGCCAGCACCTCGTGTACAAGCGCCGCAACCGCGACACCGCGTGGTTCTCGATCATCGACACCGAGTGGCCCGTGCTGCGGTCGGCCTACGAAACGTGGCTCGACGAAGCGAATTTCGATGCTTCAGGTGCCCAGCGCCGGAGCCTGCGCGACCTCATCTCCGCAGCCCGCCGCGGCTGAAGCTTCGACGGTCATCCCAGCTGAGGCGCAGGCAGCCATCGCTCCCGGCAGACTGCAGCTGAGGCGCAGCACCGCGCTTCCCGTCGCTTTCCGACCCTCCACCGCGCGTCCGCCGGAGTGAGAGCGGTCCCGCGCATTAGGCTGGGAGCGATATCACTCGGACCCTGACGACATCTCGAGGAACCATGCGACTTCGTCCCCTTGCCCTGCTGTCCGCCGCCGCTCTGCTGGCCACGACATCGGCGTGCGTGTCGACGCCCGAGGAGACCCGCCCGCAGCCCCGTCCTTCGGTGAGCAAGGAGGAGGTCACTCCGATCGAGACGCCGAAGGACGCACCCGATGTCACCATCGTCGACTCCTCCCCCGGCGGAGAGAAGGACACCGATCCGCTGTGGCAGGGCCTCGCCGAGGCGGCCGAGAAGAAGACCGAGGCCTACCTCAAGGTCTATGTGCACACCGGCAACCCAGAGGTCCCCGATTCCGGCGAGATGACCGTGACCGCCGACAGCCCCGACAGCGTCAGCGTCACCGTCGATTCTGAGAACGTCGACGACGGCGCCTCCCCATTCCTGCTCATCCACGGCACCTTCGACGTCGAGGAGATCGGCAACTCCGCCTACACGCTCAAGACCGTCGATGACAAAGACATCCCCGAGCTCGATCCGAAGGGTCCGGACGACGAGAAGCGCTGCACCGCCGATGACGCTCAGGACCGCATCGGTCTGGCCGCCGACGACCTCGCCGAGGATCCCGGCCGTCGCGAGGAGTTCCGCCAGCAGTGGGGCGGCTCGCCGCGCGTGTGGTGGGGCATCCAGAAGACCGCCGTCAGCCTCGGCGAAGAGGGCGGAGTCGCCGGCGACTTCCTCACCGAAGCCTGCGGAGAGTTCCTCCAGTAGCTCACCACGGCACTGCCGATTGCCGTTGCCTCGGTGGTCGAAATGGTCACAGAAAACTGTGGCGGACGTGACTATTTCGACCACCCAGTGTGAGCGTTCTGACCACCTGAGCGTCCTGTGACAGGTCCCGTGTGCAAGGTGCCGCTCAGCTGCGATTCCGAGCCCCCTCGCCCGCCGGCGTCCTGCATGCGACGATGGCATCGTGAAGATCGCGATAGTCGGAGCTGGAATCGGCGGACTCTCAACGGCCGTGGGCCTGCAGAGAGCCGGTGCCGACGTGACTGTGTTCGAGCGTGCCCGCACGCTGCGGGCGGGAGGTTCGGGGCTGTCGATCTTCGCCAATGGTCTGTCCGCTCTGGAGACGCTGGGATTGCGCGAAGCGTTCGATGCCGTGACCGACCCCAGTGTCGAAGGTTTCGCCGCAGGTCAGCGGCGCGCCGACGGACGCTGGATCGCCCAGGTGCCCAACGATTCGGTCGGTGCGCTGCGCATCGTCGACCGTGCCGATCTCCACCGCATCCTCCTCGACGCTCTCGCACCGGAGACGGTGCGCACCGGCTCCGCGGTGACAGTGACCGGCACCGACGGAACACTGTCGATCACCGCAGGTTCCGAATCCGTCGACACGACCGGCACCACCTCGACGCCGGTGCCCGGTTCCGCATCCGGCTCCAAGAACTCCGGCGCGCCCCCGTCCACCGAGGAGAATTTCGACCTTGTCATCGGTGCTGACGGCCTGCACAGTCGGGTCCGCACCGTCGTCGACGGTGAGCCGGCGGCACCGCAGTACTCCGGGTATTCCGCGTGGCGGGGCATCACCTCGGTGCCGGTGGATCTCGCCGGTGAGGCCGGGGAATCGGTCGGGCACGGACGCCGCTTCGGCATCGCCCCACTCGCCGATGGCCGCGTCTACTGGTTCGGGGTGGCCAACATGCCGCAGAACGCTGTCTTCGCCGATGAGAAGGCCACCGTCGAGCAGATGTTCACCGGTTGGCACTCCCCCATCGCCGACCTCATCGCCGCCACCCCCGCCGAGGAGGTCCGCCGCACTCCGATCTCCGACCTCTCCCGTCGGTTGGCCCGATTCCATCGTGGGCGTGTCGTGCTCCTCGGCGATGCCGCACATTCGATGACGCCGAACCTCGGCCAAGGTGGCGGGCAGGCACTCGAGGACGCTGCCACGCTCACTGTTCTGCTGACCCCGCTGATTGGGAAGTCTCCGGGATCTGGGACGAGTCGGCCCGGACGAACGGTGGAGCAAGACTCCGCCACAGGTGCGGGCCCACGCGCCGGTGTGACCCCGGACCAGGACCCGGGCAAAAGCGCCTCAGCACCGCCAAACCTCGCTGCGGCATTGGGCCGCTATGACTCGCTGCGCCGGCCGCGGACGCAGTCGATCGCACAGAAGTCCCGCCTCATGGGGCAGCTGTTCCAACTCGAGTCGCCGCTGCTGGCGCGTCTGCGCAATGCTGTCTTCTCAGCGGTTCCGTCGAGAATCATTGCGGCTCAGGCCGCGAGCGTGCAGAAGTGGTCGCCTCCGGCGCCTCAGTCGGTCAGGGCGCGGTTGTAGGCGTCGACGACAGCGGGCAGGAAGAACCCCATGATCACGGCGATGGCAGTGACCAGGCAGGCCAGCCCCAGCAACAGGGAGCCGCCGATGACGCTGAAGGCGAAGACGATGACGAGCAGCTCGAAGGCGATCGACGCCGGTCGCGCCCACCGGTGCAGACGCCAGGCGCCTCTGGCCGCGGCACCGACACCAGCCGCGAAGATGAGGAACATGACGGCCAGACCGATCAGCGAGGTCGCCAGCGGACCTGCACTGATCGCCGTGATGACGAACGACACCGCCGCCCCGACCAAGGCCAGCGCCTGCATGCCGAGGACGGTCACGGGCACCAGCATCACCCGCGGGGTCGGAACGCCGTGCCCCTCAGGATCCGGTGAAGCACCGGGTGCGGCGGCCCGGCCATTGCGTGAACTCAAATGTTCACCCGGGCGAATCCGGGGATGAGGATCTCATCGAGCATGCGCTCACGCACATCCAGCGGCAGGAAGGCGGCGGTCACAGCATTGACCGTCGCCCATTCGAGGTCGGTCTGGTTCCAGCCGGCCTCGTCGACGAGCAGACGCATCTCACGTGAGACCGAAGTGCCTGACATGAGCCGGTTGTCCGGGTTGATGGTGACCGCGAAGCCGAGGTCCTTCAGGCCGGTGATCGGGTGGCCGGCGATGGTGCCGCCGATGTCGGTCTGCAGGTTGGAGCTCGGGCACAGCTCGAGCGGGATCTGCTGATCCAGGACCCAGGCGGCGAGGCTGCCGAGCTGACCCTGACCGTCGACGATGTCCATGTCCTCGACGATGCGAGCACCATGGCCCAGACGCTGGGCGTGGCAGATGGTGACCGCCTCGTGGATGGATTCCTTGCCGGCAGCCTCGCCGGCGTGGATCGTCACCGGCACATACGCCTGGTGCAGGGCATTGAAGGCGGAGAGGTGGGACGACGGCGGGAAGCCGTTCTCGGGCCCGGCGATGTCGAAGCCGACGACGCCGGAGTCCGCGCCCTTCTCACGGTGGCGGATGGCCAGTTCGGCGATCGCCAGCGAGTTGTCGGCCTGACGCATGGCCGTGATGAGCTGTCCGACGCGGATGTACTTGCCATCGGATGCGGCTTCGGAGACACCGGCCTCCAGACCGTCCTGGACGGCTTCGACGACGGCGTCGAGTTCGAGTCCGCCTTCGAGGTGCTGTTCGGGTGCCCACCGAGCTTCGGCGTAGAACACTCCGTCGGCCACCTGGTCGAGGACCCATTCCTTGGCGACACGACGCAGGTTGTCCGCGCTCTGCATGACCGCGACTGTGTGCGAGAACGTCTCGAGGTAGCGGACGAGGTCACCGGAGTTCGCGGACTCCGATAACCACCGCCGCAGCGATTCGGCATCGCTGGCGGGCAGGGTGTGGCCGATCGAGTCGGCCAGTTCGATCATCGTCGACGGGCGCAGACCGCCGTCGAGGTGATCGTGGAGGGAGACTTTGGGCAGCTGCAGGATGGGGTCGTCCGATGCGACGCCGGCGGGTACATTCATCACCGTCTCAGCTTATCCGATGACGCGTGAGCCCCTCATCCTTTCTCCGGGTCGATCTCCCCGCTCTTGATCCGCTCCCGCAGGTCCGTGATTCCGCGCCCGGCGTCGGAGACGCGGGAGAGGAATCCGTCCTCGGCGACGATGCGCACCCCGCCGTTGTCGAGGGTGCCCCGGTAGTGGCGATCGGCGACGCGGAAGTCGCCGATCTCCTCGGGCCCGCTCTGCGGCGCGGGGGCCACCTCGTCGGGGTTCTTGCTCTGCGGCCAATCCGGGAACATCGTGCGCAGTCCACGGCGCACGTTCGGCTCCACGGTGGCCACGATCGCCTTGGAGAATCCGCCCGCGGTGCCGTACCAGACGATCTTCGGCAGGCTCGGCCCCTCCTCGTCGCCCTCCGGATCCTCCGTGGCCGTGGTCAGATCCGTCCGCTTCTCATCCGCCGAGGTGACCACTCCCATTGCGGCGGCCGAACCGAACGGGACGAGAACGTCGACGTCGTCGTCGAAGGACCCCTCGAAGTACTCCTGCCCCGCCTCCCGGGTATCGGCGATCGCCCGGGGCGACCCCACCGCTGAGGCGGCCCCCTCCGAGGGACGGTAGGACTCCGCCTCCGGCTGGTCCTCGTCCTTCTCCTTGTTGTACAGATCGACGCCGGCGTCGAAGGCGCTCAGGACACCTGAGGACTGCGGGAATCCGTGCGAGACGACGACCCCGACCTTCCCCGTCTCCGAGGCGGTGGCCGCGGTGTAGCCGGCGATGAACGCCGGCGGCACGAGGTCGAAATTCATGCTCAGCACGTTCTTCGGCAGCTCATCGGTGCCGCTGGAGACCCCGAGGAACAGATCGTCGGGGTGAGCTGCGGCGAAGTCGGCGAGTTCGTCGGCTCCGCCGGGTCCGATGACCGTGGTCAGTGCGCAGTCGTGTCTGTGCATCCGTTCCAATGCCGCCGAGGTGGCCGACCCGCTCGAGACGCGCTGACTCGAGGTGCCGGAGAAGACCCCTGCTCCGCGGGCCAGTTCCGCCTCCTCCAGAGTCAGCGCACCGGCGGAGTGATCGTCGAATCCGGCCGGAGCTGAGACGAGGCAGCCCAGTCGCTCCTCCTCGAAGGCTTCGGGGGCGGCGACCGAGCAGCCGGTCAGCACCAGTGCGCCTGCCGCGGCGAAGGCGGCGACGGAGGTGCTGCGGGCTCTGGGACTCATGGCATCCAGATTATCGGCCCGGCACCTCGGTCGGGTAATCAGCGTTCGCGGTCGAGGACCTTGAGCGCGGTGGCTGTGAACACGCGTGCGGCGATCTCCACGGCGCGTTCGTCGATGAGCAGATCGCCCTGGTGGATGTCATAGGTGATGCCGCCGGGTGTGCGGGTGCCCAGCCGGATGAGCGCACCCGGACAGTGGGTGAGGTACCAGGCGAAATCCTCACCGCCCATCGACTGCGGGGTCAGCTGGACCGAGTTCTCTCCGAGCTCGCCGCGGACCGCGGATTCGATGAGGGTGACCTGGTCTTCGGTGTTGACCACCGGTGGGACGCCTCGGCGATGTTCGAGGTCGACCTCGACTCCGTAGGGACCGGCGATGCGATCGACGAGCTCAGGCAGCACCTCGGCGACCTGGTTCCAGCCGTCGACGTCGAGGCAGCGCAGGGTTCCGCGCAGGATCCCCTCGCTGGGGACGACGTTCGCGGCATGGCCGGCGCTGATCTCGCCCCACACCAGAGAGATCGCGTGCCTGGGATCGATGAGGCGGCCCAGCGTCGAGGGCAGGTCGGTGGCGAGTTTGCCCAGCGCGTAGACGAGGTCCTCGGTCAGGTGCGGACGCGAGGTGTGCCCGCCGTGGCCGGACAGGCGGATGATGACGGTGTCACCGGCGGCGGTGATGGCGCCGATGCGTGAGCCGACCTTGCCGATGTCGACGTTCGGGTCGCAGTGGACGGCGTAGACCTCGGGCACGTCGTCGAGGACGCCTTGGGAGATCACGCGCAGTGCCCCACCGGGGGTGACCTCCTCACCGGGCTGGAAGATCAGGCGCACCCGTCCGCCGAGTCCGCCGGGCCGTGAGTCGTGGATCTTCTGCAGGGCGATTCCCGCCCCGATGAGAGAGGTCAGGTGGACATCGTGGCCGCAGGCGTGAGCGACGCCCGGCACCGTGGAGCGGAACTCCTCATCGATGAGGTCGTCGACGGGCAGTGCGTCGATATCGGCCCGCAGTCCCACGGCCACCGGTCCTTCGCCGACTTCGCAGACGACTCCGGTGCCTTCGAGGCGCCGAGGCGTGAGACCGGCGGCTTCGAGGCGGGCGACGATCTTGTCGGTGGTTTCGAACTCCTGGAAGGACAGTTCCGGATGGGCATGGATATCGCGGCGGAAATCGATGAGTTCTGCACCGATCTCAGCGATTGTCGAGCTGATCACGTCGTGTCCTTCAGTGCGGGGAGGTCGGGGATGGGCGATGTCGAACATTGAGAGCAATATTAGGGACTCGATGTCATAGATGTGCGCAGTGCGACCAATTTCGACATACTTCCCGCTTCGGTCCCGAGGCAGCCGATCGACCAGCCCCGAGGTAGCCGATCAGCCCTGCCCGAGGAGGTCGGTCCGCTCAGAATCCTCGCGCCCCGAGGCGGCTCGTCGGCTCAGAGCAGTTCGTCGAGTCCGCGCTCACCGGCGACGGACACGGCCTTCTTCACGTCTTGGGCGTGCGAGCGGGAGGTGATGAGCAGGACGTCGTCGGTGTCGACGACGACGAGGTCTTCGAGCCCGACGATCGCTACGGTCCGCGGCCCTTCGGAGAACACGACTCCCGAGGCATCGACTTCGAGCAGGTCGGTGTTTCCGCCGATCGAGATCACTCCGCGCGGCTCACCGGGCACCGGCTGGCGCAGTCGGGCCACCGAATCGAAGTCGCCGACGTCGTCCCAGCCGAAGTCACCGGGGATGACGATGACACGGCCGGCCGCGGCCGCGGGTTCGGCCACCACATAGTCGATGGCTCGCTTCTCCAGACCGGGCCACACGGTGCGAAGGACCTCGTCATGGTCGGGGGTGTCCCACGCCTCGGCGATCCGGGCGAGTCCGGAGTAGAGGGCGGGGTCCTCCTCGGCGAGGATGTCGAGCAGGGAGGACGCCTTGGCGATGAACATGCCGGCGTTCCAGCGGTAGCGCCCGGAGTTCACATACTGACGGGCCGTGCTCGCCTCCGGCTTCTCTGCGAAGGCCAGTGCCCGCCTGGCCGTGGGCGCCCCGTCGAGTCCGAGCAGGTCCCCGGTCTCGATATAGCCGTAAGCGGTTGCGGGATTGCGGGGCATGATGCCGATCGTGACGATGTCCCCGGTCTCAGCGGCGGCAACGGCCTGATCGATGACGAGACGGAACTCGTCGACGTTGGTGATCGAATGATCGGCAGAGAACGAACCGACGATGGCCTCGGGATCCTCGCGGGCGATGAGCATGGCGGCCAGTCCGATCGCCGCCGCGGAATCCTTCGGCGAGGGTTCGGTGACGATCTGCGAGCGAGCGATGTCCGGCAGCTGTGCGGCCACCTGATCGAGGTGGCTCTCACCGGTGACCACCCAGACCCTGTCCTCGCCGACGATCGGCGCGACCCGGTCCCAGGTGGCCTGGATGAGGCTGCGGCCGAGGCCGAGGACATCGTGGAGGAACTTCGGCGTCGCGCGACGAGACAGCGGCCACAGGCGCGTTCCGGATCCGCCTGCGGGGATGATGGCGTGGAAGTGCGTGTTCACGATTTCAGTGTCTCAGAGTTCGGGCATGCGTTCCCCGAGGTTGCCCGCCGTGTCGGACGGGACGATCCTCATGCCTCCGGTGGGGACAACCCCACCTCAGGGCCTCCTCGGTGATGGTTCGCTTGAGTTCCGGGGCCGTCCAGGTCAGAGCGGGAGCGAAATCATTTAGAGCACACGCTTGTGCCGTAATTGAAAAATCGTGAGACGGCAAATCCCACTTTTGAGGGAATTGCCAGGGTTGTGGTGTGATCCGGGACGCTCAGCCGTGTCTCGACTGGCACGGAAGCGGTCTTCGGCGTAGTTTCTAGACGTACACACCCGAATAATCAAGATGGAGGATGCTCCGTGGCCAAAGCGTCTACGGGCACTCTGTACCGAGGAAACGAAGGAATGTGGTCCTGGGTCGCGCATCGCGTCACAGGCGTCGGAATCTTCTTCTTCCTTCTGGTCCACGTGCTCGATACTGCACTCGTCCGCGTCTCGCCCGAGGCCTACAACGCAGTGATCGGAACCTATAAGACACCGGTCATGGCATTCGGTGAGATCGCGCTCGTCGCCGCCATCGCATTCCATGCGTTCAACGGTCTGCGCGTCATTCTCGTCGATTTCTCGAAGAGTGGCCCGAAAAATCAGAAGAAGCTGTTCTGGGGAGTCATGGTTGTGTGGCTCATCATCATGATCGCCTTCATCCCCCGCCAGCTGATGCACACCTTCGGAGGCTGACATGAGCACAACATCCATTCCGGCCCCGCGGACCGGCTACTCCCGGCACAAGTCCACGCGCTCGAAGTTCGAGATGTTCGCATGGCTGTTCATGCGCATCTCCGGCGTCGTCCTCGTGATCCTCATCTTCGGTCACCTGTTCGTCAACCTGTGGGTCGGCGACGGCGTCCAAGCCATCGACTTCGGCTTCGTCGCGGGCAAGTGGGCCAACCCGTTCTGGCAGATCTGGGATCTGCTCATGCTGTGGCTGGCAATGCTGCACGGCACCAACGGACTGCGCACCATCATCATGGACTACTCCGAGAAACCCGGCACGCGCATGTCCCTGCAGGTGATCCTCTACATCGCCTCGGTCATCGTCATCGTGCTCGGCACGCTCGTCATCTTCACGTTCGATCCCTGCCCGGCCGGAGCGGACCCCTCGGTCCTGGCTGAGTTCTGCAAGGCCTAAAGGAGAAACATGCAGGTACATCATTACGACGTCGTCATCGTCGGCGCAGGCGGCGCCGGCATGCGTGCGGCGATCGAGTCGGGCCAGCGTGCCCGCACCGCCGTTCTCACCAAGCTCTACCCCACCCGTTCGCACACCGGAGCCGCCCAGGGCGGAATGTGCGCGGCACTGGCGAACGTGGAAGAGGACAACTGGGAATGGCACACCTTCGACACCGTCAAGGGCGGTGACTACCTCGTCGACCAGGACGCCGCCGAGGTGATGGCCAAGGAAGCCATCGACGCAGTGCTCGACCTCGAGAAGATGGGGCTGCCGTTCAACCGCACCCCCGAGGGCAAGATCGACCAGCGTCGCTTCGGCGGACACACCCGCGACCACGGCAAGTCCGCCGTGCGCCGCTCCTGCTACGCCGCTGACCGCACCGGTCATATGATCCTCCAGACCCTGTACCAACAGTGCGTCAAGCACGGCGTGGAATTCTACAACGAGTTCTACGTCCTCGACCTCATCATGACCGAGGTCGACGGGGTCAAGCGTCCTGCCGGTGTCGTGTCCTACGAACTGGCCACCGGTGAGATCCACGTCTTCCAGGCCAAGTCGGTCGTCTTCGCCACCGGCGGCGTCGGCAAGGTCTTCAAGACCACGTCGAATGCCCACACCCTGACCGGTGACGGCATGGCCGTGACCTACAACCGCGGCATTCCGCTCGAAGACATGGAGTTCTTCCAGTTCCACCCCACAGGGCTGGCCGGACTGGGCATCCTGCTCTCCGAGGCGGCCCGCGGCGAGGGCGGAATCCTCCGCAACTCGGAGGGTGAGCGCTTCATGGAGCGCTACGCCCCCACGATCAAGGACCTCGCCCCGCGCGACATCGTGGCCCGTTCGATGGCCAACGAAGTCCGTGAGGGCCGCGGCTGTGGGCCGAACAAGGACTACGTCCTGCTCGACCTCACCCACCTCGAGCCTTCGCACATCGACGAGAAGCTGCCCGACATCACCGAGTTCGCTCGCACCTACCTCGGTGTCGAGCCCTACACGGAGCCGGTGCCGGTCTTCCCGACCGCGCACTACGCGATGGGCGGCATCCCGACGAACATCGAAGCCGAAGTCCTCGGCGACAACGACAACATCATCCCCGGCCTCTACGCCGCCGGTGAGTGCGCCTGCGTGTCCGTGCACGGTTCGAACCGTCTGGGCACGAACTCGCTGCTCGACATCAACGTCTTCGGCAAGCGCGCCGGCATCGCCGCCGCGGAATACGCGAAGACCGCGGAGGTCGTCGAGCTTCCGGAGAACTCGGAGACCGAGGTCGTCGATATGCTCGAGAAGATGCGCACTTCGGACGGCACCGAACGCATCGCCGCCATCCGCAAGGACCTGCAGGACCTCATGGACGCCAACGTCCAGGTTTTCCGCACCGACGAGACTCTCCGGGAAGCCCTCGACCAGATCGCGAAGCTGCGCGAACGCTACAACAACGTGGGCATCCAGGACCGCGGCAAGCGCTACAACCTCGATCTGCTCGAGGCTGTCGAGCTCGGCTTCCTGCTCGAGCTCGCCGAGGTCATCTCTGTCGCCGCCATCCACCGCAAGGAATCGCGCGGAGGACACTTCCGCGAGGACTTCCCGGATCGCGACGACGAGAACTTCATGCACCACACGATGACCTACCTCGATCCCGAAGCGGAGACCGACGGCATCAAGGGCATGCGTCTGGAGACGAAGCCCGTCATCGTCACCCGTTACCAGCCGATGGAGCGTAAGTACTGATGAGCACCGATACCACCACAGAGCCAGCCTCGAAGATCGACCTGCCCGACCATGTGGCAGGCGACAGCGGTTCGATTCCGTCCTTCGACTGCACCTTCCGGATCGCTCGCTTCGACCCCGAGGTCGATTCCGAGCCGCACTGGGAGGAATACAGCATCACGATGTACGGCACCGACCGTGTCCTCGATGCTCTCCACAAGATCAAATGGGAAATCGACGGTTCGCTGTCCTTCCGCCGGTCGTGCGCCCACGGCGTCTGCGGTTCCGATGCGATGCGCATCAACGGCCGCAACCGCCTGGCCTGCAAGACCCTGCTCAAGGACCTCGACACGTCCAAGCCGATCACCGTCGAGGCGATCAAGGGCCTTCCGCTCGAGAAGGACATGATCGTCGACATGGAGCCCTTCTTCCAGTCGTACCGCGAGGTCATGCCGTTCCTCGTCACCTCGGGACACGAGCCCACGCGTGAGCGTCTGCAGTCGGCCGAACAGCGCGCCGCCTTCGACGACACCACGAAGTGCATCCTCTGCGCAGCGTGCACCTCGTCGTGCCCCGTGTTCTGGACCGACGGGCAGTACTTCGGTCCGGCCGCGATCGTCAACGCGCACCGTTTCATCTTCGATTCGCGTGACGAAGGCGGAGACATGCGCCTCGAGGTCCTCAACGACAAGGAAGGCGTGTGGCGCTGCCGCACCACCTTCAACTGCACCGAGGCCTGCCCGCGCGGCATCGAGATCACCAAGGCCATCGCCGAGGTGAAGCAGGCGATCCTGCAGCGCGCGTTCTGATCGCGTCAGCCTGAGTCAGACCGCAGCGGCCCCGCACCACACGGTGCGGGGCCGCTTTCGTCTGCCCCGCCTCGGTGGAGTGCGGGCGCCTCCGTGTGAGCGCCTCGGTTCGGGTGCCGCCCGCTCCGTGTGAGCGCCTCGGTGGGGGTGCCTCCACGACGTACATTTCGCCGCGGCACAGTTTAGGGTGAACAGCCCATATTTGAACGTGGGCTATTCGCCTCAGACTGGGCTACCGGCAGACTCTGGCCTCTCGTGCGCGCAGCCTCGGTGTGGGTGGGCGTCCCGTGTGAGCAGCCTCGGTGTGGGTGAGGGAAACCTGAGGACGTTGGGACCGAGGCGAAAGTAGACTGGTGCGCATGCGTTTCACCCGCCCGAATTCTTCCTCACCACGTGCCGTGGTCCTGAGCGTCCTCGCCGCCGTTGCCGCACTGCTGGTGCTTGCCGCCCAGCTCGTCCACTCCCCCGCACCTGCGCAGGCGGTTCCCTCACCGGCGGAATCGACGGCACCGGCGTATGTCAGCCCCGACGACCTCGGCGATGATGCGAAGCCGCCGAAGCCGACGGGCACCTCCTGGCTCGTGGGCGACCTCGACTCCGGAGAGCTGCATGTGGCGAAGAACGTGGAGAAGCGGCACGCTCCGGCCTCGACGATCAAACTGCTCACGGCTCTGGCACTCGTCGACGAGTTCGACGACAAGAAGAAGAAAGTGACCGCCGAGTTCGAGGACATGGAAGTCGATGGGACGAAGGTCGGTCTCATGCAGACGAACAAGTACTCCATCGATCTGCTCTTCCACGCGATGCTGATGTCGAGTGCCAATGATGCCGCGAATGCTCTGGGCCGAGCAGTCGGCGGGCAGGACAAGGCCGTGAAGCTCATGAACGAAAAGGCGGCGGAGCTGGGCCTGTCGAACACACAGGCGAAGAACACCTCGGGCCTCGACGCCAAGGGCCAGTACACGACGGCCGAGGATCTGATGAAGCTCGCGTGGGCCGTGTGTGAGAACGACTATCTGATGAAGGTCATCGGGACGGAGACCTATAAGTTCCCGGGCGGGAAGAACCCGCAGACGAAAGAGAAATTCAAGGGATACGAGATCCAGAACCATACGAAGATCGTCGGTCAGGTCGACGGCGGGCTGGGTCTGAAGAACGGATTCACTCGGGCGGCGAAGGGATCCTATGTGGCCGTGGCCGAACGTGACGGTCACCGGGTGGCTGCGACGATGCTCGGCATCGACAACAACTCCCGCCAGGTCGCCGAGGACCTCCTCGAATGGGATTTCGCTCAGAAGGACCCGAAATCTCTGCAGTCCGTTCCCGTAGGAGTTCAGGCCACCGCCGAGGCGGCCCCCACGCCCCCTGGCACCGACAGTGACGCAGGCGGTGCCACCGAGCCCCAGACCGGACAGACGACAGCCGAAGAGGCGGACGATTCCGCGAGTTCCGACCTCGGTGCGCGTTCGCTGCAGGCCGCACTCGACAACCCCTTGGCCCTCGGCCTCCTGGCGGCCGGGGTGGTCCTGCTGATCCTCACCGCGGTGCTCTGGACGCGGCTGCGCAATCGCGCACCAGGACGTCGCTGACGCCCATCGTCCACGTGCGTTGTCGTGGCTGACTGACGTCGTCTGTTATCGTGATTCACTGGTGTCGTCCGTTGGCGTGGTTCACTGACCGCTGTCCCCGACACCACCGACGGTATTCGCTGACCCGCGATGTGTTGTGTGTGACATCGAGTGGACATCACCTGCAGGAACAGGATATGCTGTTTCTTTGCGTTCGAAGTTGTCCGCATTCATCGAACCGATCGTTGCGTTGCTCCTGACGACAGGCTTTTGAAGTCGTAGGCCCCGATCATGGTTTGACTTTGCAGATGAATGTTCCGGACACCGTGTCTCTTCGAAACGCAGATCCCCATTGGCGATCACCCAGTCGCCGACTTCAGAACCTGACGAATAGCGTGCGTAGTTGCCTGCTATTCACAACCGAAGAAAGGAGGGAACCATGTCTGAGTTCCCACAGTGGGTCCAGCGCGGACTCATCCACGCAGGAATGATCGATCCCCAGATCAGCCACCAGACTCCTGGTGAGATCACGATCGAGGATGCGACCGGCCGCCTCGTGCTGTTCACCGGCACGTCGCTGCGTGAGATCACGCCGATGGCCGCCGCCTGAACGTGTGATCTCCTGATCGCTTGAACCACAGAAGACGCCCACTCGCTGCCGGGTTTTACGCAGCGGGTGGGCGCTGCTCATTCACTTCGGTCCTCAGCCGCCAGGTCTGCCCCAGCCGACGATCACCATAAGCATGCCCATTCGCTCGGCGCATCGATTCCCGATAATGTGAGTGCCGAAGACCTCCCGACCCCCTTCAACTATGTCTGACCTTCGTACTGATTCCGCGAATCTGAGCGCTCCCCTCGCGACGTCAACCCGATTTCAGCATCTCGAGGGGATCCGCGGGTTCTCCATCGCCTTGGTCGTCGTCTTCCATGTCTTCATCGGACGCGTCTCCTCCGGGGTGGATGTGTTCCTCTTCCTCGGCGGCACACTCCTCCTGTCTTCACAGATCCGCAACGCCGATCGCCTCGATGGACGTTCCTTCACTCAATCGGTGCTGCGCGTCCTCCTGCGCCTCCTCCCTGCACTCCTCGCAGTCGTCGCCGCAACCGTCGGCGGAGTCCTCATCTTCTACCCGCACTTGGATTGGGGACAGTGGCTGACGGATGCTTCAGCCGCCGCGAGCTTCTGGATCAACTGGCGTTTCGTCTCTCTCGGTTCCGATTACGATGCAGCGGGGATCGACAGCAGTCCCCTGCAGCACCTGTGGTCGATGTCGGTCCAGTTCCAAATCTATATTGCGATCATCGCACTCGTCTTCGCCTCACGTGGCCGTTCGGCACGGGTGCGGATGCGTCCACTGGTGTGGATCATCGCCCTGCTGTCGATGCTCTCGCTCCTCTGTGCGACCTGGATGACCCTCGCCGGCGATCAGGGGGTGAACTACTACTCGACCTTCTCGCGCTTCTGGGAGATCGGTGCCGGTGCGCTCCTCGGCCTGGTGCTGTTCGACGCCGAGCGCATCCGGGACTCATCATGGCCACGGTGGCTCAGTGCCGTGCTGTCATGGGTCGGAGTGGTCATGATCTTCTCCGTCGGGCTGTTCTTCGACGGTGCCGAGCAGTTCCCGGGACCGCTGACTCTCGTCCCCCTCCTCGGTGCTCTGCTTCTCATCGGGGCCGGGCTCGTTCGCCAGAGGAAGCCGCCGATCATCATCCGAGTTTTGGAGTCGGCACCGCTGACCCGCCTCGGCACGATCGCCTACTCCTTGTACCTGTGGCATTGGCCGCTGCTCATCCTCACCGTCAGAGTCACCGGCATCGATGCGAAGAACCCTCTCGTCGGCGTCCCGGTGATTCTCGCTTCTCTGCTGCTGGCCGAGCTCACGCATCGGTGGTTGGAAACTCCTCTGCGCCAGCGGACGGGGCCGGGGCCGCTGCCTCTCGCTGTCCGCCGGGCGCGGGTCGGTATGGCGGCGGTTCTGGTCTTCCTCCTCGTCTCTCCCCCGGCCTGGGCTGCTGGCCTGGTCGCGAACAGGATCTATGTCGAGCACACGATCAAGGCGGTCGTTGCTGAAGGCCGTCCCGACTCCTACCCGGGCGCTGGCGAGATCCTCGACGGAATCGAACCACGCACCGATGTGCCGATCATGCCGGGACTGGCCTCACGGGACCCGATGATGCCACCGACGGAGGCCGACCGATGCACGACCCCGCAGAGCGACGACTCGATCATCTTCGACAAAGGCGACGCCGATCCGTGCTCGTACGGGGACACCGACTCGGAGCGATCGCTGTATGTCGTCGGCGGGTCACACAGCGAACAGTGGATCGGAGCCCTCGACATCATCGGCAAGCGCCGAGGCATCCGGATCGTGCCGTTCACCCGTGCCGGCTGCCCTCTGTACTACAGTCCCGCAGATGAACCGAAGTGCATCTCGTGGTCACGAAAGGTCGAAGAACACATCAGAATGCATCCGCCGTCGGAGGGCATCTTCATGTCCTCGACCAGACCCAACGGAGAGCAGGAGGAGGAGCCTGACTACGTCCCGGACGAGTACATCGACGTCTTCGAGCGTCTGGCCGAAGAGGGGAACACGATCTTCGCCGTTCGCGACAATCCGTGGCTGCAACTTCGCGACGGCGAGCATGTCGACCCGCGTGTCTGCGTCGGCGAGGACCCGAGCCGACGTTCATGCACCGTCCCCGCGAAGTCGGTTCTGGCCGAAGCCAACCCCGCCGAGGAAGTCTTCGATACCGACAGCTTCATCCATCTCGACTTGAGCGAATCACTCATCCAAGACGATCAGGTCCAGCCGGTGATCGGCAATGTCCTGGTCTTCCGTGACTGGAATCATCTGACTCATCAGTATGTGCGCACTCTGGCCACGGAGGTCGAACGGCAGATGTTCCCAGACGCCGATTCATAGCTGACCCCACCGGATGCAGTGCCTGCGGTCATCAGCTCCCGGGCCGCGGCAGTCTCCGATCGATCGCCCTCTGCAGCCGGCTGCGCTTCGACCCCGTCCCTCCGGGCCCACAGCTCCCCGCACCTCCGGTCAGGACCGTTCGACGTGAGATCCGACCTGAGCCGAGGAGTGGAACCGGGTGTTCGATCCGTGCCCGGTCGACCGGCAGTGGTCTCATCGAGCTCTCCGAGGCTTCTCGCTGTTGACCGCGCTGTGTGCCGACGAGCAGAACAGCGGCCGACCCCAGCATTCCTGCCGGGGTCGGCCGCTGTTCTGTCACTGCCGAGGGCAGTGTTCGAGCCCTGGGCTTCAGAAGTCCCAGTCGTCGTCCTCGGTGTTCTCGGCCTTGCCGATGACGTAGGACGATCCCGAACCGGAGAAGAAGTCGTGGTTCTCATCGCTGCCGGGTGAGAGAGCCGCAAGGATGGCCGGATTGACCTTCGTGACCTCCTTGGGGAACATCGCTTCGTAGCCGAGGTTCATCAGCGCCTTGTTGGCGTTGTAGTGGAGGAACATCTTGCAGTCCTCGGACAGCCCCACCGGATCGTAGATGTCGTGAGTGTAGGCGACCTCGTTCTCGTAGAGCTCGAAGAGGAGGTTCATCGTGTAGTCCTTGAGCTCCTGCTTGCGCTCCTCGGACTGCGACTCCAGGCTCCTCTGATACTTGTAGCCGATGTAGTAGCCGTGCACAGCCTCGTCGCGGATGATCAGACGGATGAGGTCAGCGGTGTTCGTCAGTTTGGCGTGTGCCGACCAGTACATGGGCAGGTAGAAGCCGGAGTAGAAGAGGAACGACTCGAGCAGCGTCGAAGCGACCTTGCGCTTGAGCGGATCGTCACCCCGGTAGTAGCTGAGGATGATATCGGCCTTGGACTGCAGGTATTTGTTCTCACGCGACCAGCGGAAGGCCTCGTCGATCTCCTTCGTCGAGCACAGAGTCGAGAAGATCGAGGAGTACGACTTCGCGTGCACGCTCTCCATGAACGCGATGTTCGTCAGCACGGCCTCTTCGTGCGGGGTCACCGCATCTGGGATGAGCGAGATCGCGCCGACGGTGCCCTGGATCGTGTCGAGCAGGGTCAGACCGGTGAAGACGCGCATCGTCAGTGTCTTCTCATCGTCGGTCAGAGTCGCCCAGGACTGGATGTCGTTGCTCAGCGGGACCTTCTCCGGCAGCCAGAAGTTGCCGGTCAGGCGATCCCAGACCTCATCATCGATCGGATCGACGACGCGGTTCCAGTTGATGGCGTCGACATGCGATGCCAGAGTCAGATTCTCCAACGCTTTCTCTCTTCCCAAAGTGTTGTTCGTCGTGAGTACGAGTCGTCTGCACAGCAGACGAAAATCATCTGTGCAGGCCCAGTCAGCAGGGGGCCCGCACGAAGCCGGCGGACCGATTCACATCGGTCCGCCGACTCCATTGATCAGAGCATGCAGGAAACGCAGCCTTCGACCTCCGTGCCCTGCAGCGCGAGCTGCCGGAGCCGGATGTAGTAGATGGTCTTGATTCCCTTGCGCCAGGCGTAGATCTGCGCCTTGTTGATGTCACGTGTGGTGGCGGTGTCCATGAAGAACAGAGTCAGCGACAGACCCTGATCCACGTGCTTCGTAGCCTCGGCGTATGTATCGATGATCTTCTCGTAGCCGATCTCGTAGGCATCCTGGTAGTACTCGAGGTTGTCGTTGTCCATGAAGGGAGCCGGGTAGTACACACGACCGACCTTGCCCTCCTTGCGGATTTCGATCTTCGAGGCCACCGGGTGGATCGACGAGGTCGAGTTGTTGATGTACGAGATCGAACCGGTCGGCGGCACGGCCTGGAGGTTCTGGTTGTAGATGCCGTGCTCGGCCACTTGAGCCTTGAGCTCGCGCCAGTCGTCCTGCGTAGGGATGTGCACGTCCGCTTCGGAGAACAGTTCGGACACACGTGCAGTCCGCGGCTGCCAGACCTCGTCGGTGTACTTGTCGAAGTATTCGCCCGAGGCGTACTTCGACCGCTCGAAGCCGGCGAAGGTCTCACCGCGCTCCTTCGCGATCTCCATCGACGCCCGCACACAGTGGTAGGCGACGGTGTAGAAGTACATGTTCGTGAAGTCCAGGCCCTCATCGGAGCCGTAGTAGATGTGCTCGCGAGCCAGGTAGCCGTGGAGGTTCATCTGTCCCAGGCCGATGGCATGCGACATGTCGTTGCCGCGTGCGATCGAAGGCACGGACTGGATGTTCGAGGTCTCGGCGACGGCGGTGAGTCCGCGGATCGCAGTTTCGATGGTCTGACCGAAGTTGTTCGAGTCCATCGTCAGAGCGATATTGAGCGAACCGAGGTTGCAGGAGATGTCCTTGCCGATCTCGTCATAGCCGAGGTCATCGTCGTACTTGCTGGGTTCGGAGACCTGGAGGATCTCCGAGCACAGGTTCGACATGATGATCTTGCCGTCGATCGGATTCGCCTTGTTGACGGTGTCCTCGAACATCACATACGGATAGCCGGACTCGAACTGGATCTCGGCCAGAGTCTGGAAGAACTCGCGGGCATTGATCTTCTTCTTCTTGATCGCCGCGTTGTCGACGAGCTCGGTGTACTTCTCGGTGACGTTGATATCGGAGAAGGGCACACCGTAGACGCGTTCGACGTCGTAGGGGCTGAAGAGGTACATGTCCTCGTTGCGCTTGGCCAGATCGAAGGTGATGTCCGGGATCACGACGCCCAGCGAAAGAGTCTTGATCCGGATCTTCTCATCGGCGTTCTCGCGCTTGGTGTCGAGGAAGTTGTAGATGTCGGGGTGGTGGGCGTGCAGGTACACGGCACCGGCACCCTGACGGGCTCCGAGCTGATTCGCGTAGGAGAACGAATCCTCAAGCAGCTTCATCACAGGGATGACGCCGGAGGACTGGTTCTCGATCTTCTTGATCGGGGCACCGGACTCGCGGATGTTCGTCAGAGCGAAGGCCACACCGCCGCCGCGCTTGGACAGCTGCAGAGCGGAGTTGATGGAGCGGCCGATCGACTCCATATTGTCTTCGATGCGCAGCAGGAAGCAGGAGACGAGCTCGCCGCGCTGCTTCTTGCCGGCGTTGAGGAACGTCGGGGTGGCCGGCTGGAAACGACCGGAGATGATCTCGTCGACGAGCTGCACGGCCAGCGTCTCGTCCCCGCGAGCCAGGAAGAGAGCGACCATGACGACGCGGTCCTCGAAGCGTTCGAGGTAACGCTTTCCGTCGAAGGTCTTGAGCGTATAGGAGGTGTAGAACTTGAAGGCGCCGAGGAAGGTCTGGAAGCGGAACTTCTGATCGTAGGCGCGCTTCGACAGCCCCTCGATGAACTCGAAGGAGTACTGCTCAAGGACCTCGGGCTCGTAGTAGTCCTTCTCGACGAGGTAGTCGAGCTTCTCCTTGAGGTTGTGGAAGAAGACGGTGTTGTTGTTCACGTGCTGCAGGAAGTACTGCCGAGCAGCCTGTTTATCGCGCTCGAACTGGATCCTGCCGTCCTCGTCGTACAAGTTCAGCATCGCGTTGAGCGCGTGGTAATCCAGATCCGTCTCTTCGCGGATGATGTCCTCTACATTGCGGTCTTCAGCGAGCTCGCGCACAGTTTGTCCAATCCTTGGTTAACAGCGTCGACATCCTCCTGGGTGCCCAGGAGTTCGACTCGATACATGAGGGGTACTTGGCACTTTGCCGCGACCTTGAAAGCCGCGCGGCAATAGTCCTCGCCGAAGTTCGTGTTTCCGGCACCGATGACACCGACCAGATGGCGCCGGTTCTCTTCGACATTGAGGAATTTGATGACTTGTTTGGGAACAGCCCCGCGATTGCGACCGGCCCCATAGGTGGGGGTGACGAGAACGAATGGTTCATCCACTCGCAGCGTCGGCTCCTTGGTCAACGTCGGCAACCGCACTGCCGGGTGACGCAGCTTGCCGACGAAGCGGTGCGTGTACTCGGAGTTGGCAGAGAAGTAGACCAGCAGCATTGTCAGGCCACGACAGAAGCTGACTGCTCGCCGGTCAGGGTGGCGATCTTGTCCGGACGGAAGCCCGACCAGTGGTCGTTGTCGGTGACGACGACGGGAGCCTGCATGTAGCCCATGGCCTTGACGACGTCGAGGGCGTTCTCGTCGACGCTGAGATCGACCGACTTGTACTTCAGGCCCTTGGCGTCGAGCGCGCGGTAGGTGGCGTTGCACTGGACGCAAGCCGGCTTGGTGTACACGGTGATCATGACGACTCCTTCATTCTGCTGTGCAGTTCGGCATTCTGATGGCTGTGACCGTGTCCCGTCAACTGCTCGATCATGATGAAGATCACGAGACGCAGGCTCAGGGATGACCACTAGATGTTGTGTTCGGGTTAGACCTTACCCCTATATCCAGTGTTACACCAGTGTCATTCGAAGGTTCCACAGCCTGTGTCTTCACCGTCCACAATCGTCCACAGGCAGCGAACGACACGCATGTAGTTCGATCACCTGCGCGGACACTGACCTCGACGGCTTTCGAGCCGATTTTCGGCCCATTCCTCAGCATCGTTTTCCACCGCTTTCCACAGGAAAAAATTTTGCCTGTGGGCATGTCGCGGAACCATCGATCGACGATTCCGAACCTCTTCGTGCGGTGCCGGTCACGTCGAGACGGAGGCGATCATCACATCGCCGCTCTGCCGCGGTGCGAGCCGCGGTCGGCCGCCTCGGTGATGGTGGTCTTCTCCGGATGAGGCCGGGGTTTCTCTTCGCTGCCTCCCTCCATTCCTCTGCTGGTCCTAACGACGCTACAGCTCGGTCCTGACATGAGATGTCTCCGCCGTGAATGGCGGGTGGCGAAGCGTCGAAGGCGGGACGAGGCGGCGGGTGTGTCAGCACTGCAACGTCGTCGGCTGTTCCATGTCAGAGCCAGCCAATATGCTGGAGACCACACGCATGCACCACAACTGCGTGTTCGAACGATCACAGTGACACCGAGAGGCTGAGGAACCATGACGGCAACCGCACCGGCGAACACGCAGGAGATCGCGCACGCACAGACGATCCTCAAGGCCCTCGAGTCCTATCTCGACCATTTCGTCGTCGGGCAGCAGCGGCTGCGCGAGTCTCTGCTCATCGGGCTCCTCTCCAGCGGTCACCTGCTGTTGGAGAGCGTGCCGGGCCTGGCGAAGACCACGGCGGCTGCCGCCCTGGCCAATGCCGTGGACGGAAAGTTCTCGCGCATCCAGTGCACCCCGGATCTGCTGCCGGCCGACATCATCGGCTCGCAGATCTACAATGCGCACGAAGGTTCGTTCAATACCGTTCTCGGTCCGGTGCATGCGAACATCGTCCTCCTCGACGAGATCAACCGGTCATCAGCGAAGACCCAGTCGGCGATGCTCGAAGCCATGCAGGAGAAGCAGACGACCATCGGCGGCAAACGGTTCGAACTCCCTCGTCCCTTCCTCGTCATGGCCACACAGAACCCGATCGAGCAGGAAGGCACCTACCAGCTTCCCGAAGCTCAGCTCGACCGGTTCATGATCAAGGACCTGCTCACCCATCCGAGTCCCGGCGAAGAGGTCGAGATCCTCTCCCGCCTCGACTCCGGAGTCTTCGACAAGGATTCGGTGCCCGATCCGGCCTGCTCACTCGACGATGTCGTGACCATGCAGAGCTATGCCCGCACCGTCTACATCGACCCGGCCATCACCCGCTACCTCGTCGAGCTCGTCCACGCCACCCGCAATACCGCGAAGTACCTCGGACGATTCGCCCCGTTCATCGAATACGGCGCCAGCCCGCGTGCCTCCATCGCCTTCACGAACGCCGGACGGGCACTGGCGATGATCCGCGGCCGCAACTACGTCATCCCCGAAGACATCAAGGACCTCGCCCACCGAGTGCTGGCTCACCGCATCCAGCTCGGCTTCGAAGCCGCCGCCGAGAACATCACGAGCGCCCAGATCGTCGATGCCCTCCTCATGGCCGTGCCCACCCCCTGAGCGGCGATACCGATGACTGTCCTGCTCAATCGCATCAAGGCGCGGATGACCATCCACGCCCACCGGCGGACCCGGCGTCTGCTCGACGGCGACTACTCCTCTGTCTTCCATGGCCACAGCCTCGACTTCGACGACCTGCGCGACTACATCCCCGGTGACGAGATCCGCGACATCGACTGGAAAGCCACCGCCAGACACACGGAACCACTGGTCAAACGCTATGTCGCTCACCGACGGCACATCCTCGGACTCGTCGTCGACACCTCCCGGAACTTCGACGCCGTCACCTCCGCCGGAGCCGACAAACGCCACCTGGCCATTCTCATGGCCGGGATGGTCGGCTACCTCGCCGTCCGGCATGCCGACGACGTGATGCTCATCCACGGCCATGCCGACCACACCACCGCATCCCCGCGGAAGGGCAGCGAAGCCCACCTCGAACACCTCCTGCAGCAGATCCTCGCCGAAACCGGCAACGCTTCCCCCGGATCGATCAACACCCAACTGCAGTGGATCACCAGCCACATCACCCATCGGATGCTGCTGGTCGTCATCTCCGATCAGGCTCCGCTGGGGCCGGAGGCCGAAGCGACGATCCGTCGGCTGCGCGCCCAACACGAGGTCCTGTGGATCACGATCACCGACGCGGACCTCGCCGGACTGCCGGCCGCCTCAGCGCCGTTCGACGTCGCCCGACCCGAACACGGTCTGCCCGCCTCGGTGATGGCGAAACCCGAAGTCAGACAGGAATTCGCCCTCGCCGAGGCGGCGCGCCGTCAGCAGCGCATCGACCTTCTCGCGAAGCTGGGCATCGCCCATATCGAAATCGATCATCCGAAGTCGGCCCTCGGCCGGCTCCACACTCTTCTGCTGAGGCATCGCCGTGGGCCCCGCTGAGCTGATCGGACCTCTGGAGGTCTCACCGGCGTGGTACGCGGCAGCCTGCCTTGTGCTGCTGCTGGTGCTCGGGAACTTCTTCGCCCCGCTCTTCCGCGCGGCGGCCGGAGCCACCGCGTCGGCTGGGCCGCGCATCCCGATTCCCGTGCGCAGCACCTACCTCTCGCGCATCAGTGCAGTGGAGACCGGTTTGAGCACGGAGTCGGCGGACGTGCGCGAGTCGGCACGTCAGCTGGCGAAGATCGTGCGGGAATTCGCCCATGACGCATGGGGCGTCAAAGCCGAGCATCTGACTTACCGGGATGCGTCCGTCGCCGGTCTCGACGACCTCGCGGACTGCCTGCTCGGCCTCTATGAGGCGGAGTTCGCCGAAGCCGAACCGGCCGGTCTGCAGCCGCAGATCGCCGAGGCCCGGAAGTTGGTGGCGCGATGGTCCTGATGTTCTGGTGGCTGGCGCTCATCCTCCTGGCCCTCGCCGCAGCCGCAGTGTTCTTCTTCCGCCGGCCGAAGTCGACGGAGTCCTCGTTGGCCGTGGCCCACAGCGGGCGCATGACCAGCCTGCCGAGTTTCCGTCGGGCCATGCGCAGACGGCTGGTCACCACGGTCGCCCTCCTCGGCGTCGTCGTGCTCACCGGGCTTTCGGCACTCGCGGGGATCGCGCGCCCGGCCTGGGTCGAGACGGTCAACCCGGAGCGGAAGATGCGCGATGTCATGCTCTGCCTCGACGTGTCCGGGTCGATGCTCGGCTACGATGCCGATCTGCTCGAGTCCTATCAGGAGCTCGTCGACCGCTTCGACGGCGAACGCATCGGCCTGACCGTGTTCAATTCCACCGCGGTCTCCGCGTTCCCGCTCACCGACGACTATGACATGGTCCAGAACTTCCTCGCCGAGGCCGAGGACGGGTTCCGCACCTGGGGTGCCGAGGGCACCGACTACTCGTGGTCGACCTCACCTCCGAACATCGGCGGCTCCTCCCTCATCGGCGACGGGCTCGTCAGCTGCGTCGACAACTTCGACCGGAAAGACGAGGAGCGGTCACGGTCGATCATCTTCGCCACCGACAACATGCTCGCCGGTGATCCGCTGTTCGAACTCAACGAGGCCGCCGACATCGCCGTCGATGCGAACGTCCGCGTCTACAGCCTCTCCCCTCCCTCGGTGCTGACGACCACCCAGACGAAGGAGCTGCGTTCCGTGTCCGACCGCACCGGCGGCGAACAGTTCGACATGGGCTCGGCCTCGACGATCGACCGCATCGTCGAAGAGATCCAGAGCCAGGAAGCGGCGAACACTCCCGGTCGTTCGTACACGATCGTCCACGATATGCCGGTGATCCCTCTCGGACTCGCCGTCTTCGGACTCGCCGGGGTCTTCGTGCTGGCATGGAGGACGAAATCATGATCTTCGATCCCGTCTTCTCCTGGTTCGGCTGGGGCTTCGTCGTCCTCGCCCTGCTCACCGTGTGCATCATCCCGGCGATCCGCGGCGACGGAGCGCGCTGGAAGTGGTTCGCCCGGATGGGTGTCGTCGCCGTGCTCGCTGTCGCACTGGCTCGCCCGGGCATCCCGATCAAATCGTCGACCGAGGAGTACGAGGCGCGTGCCGATGTGTACTTCGTCGTCGACGTGACGACATCGATGGCCGCCGAGGACTTCGACGGGGACGAGCCGCGCCTCGAAGGGGTCAAGGAGGATATGCTCGAACTCGCTGATGCCTTCCCCGGCACCCGGCTGAGCATCATCACCTTCGCCTCGACCGCGGCCACCGTGATGCCGCTGACGACCGATCATGCCGCTTTCGCCTCCGCCGTCGACGTCCTCGACCCCGAGTCGTCGCTGAACTCCAAGGGGTCTTCGATCACCGAGGCCGGTGAGGAGCTCGAAAAGCGGATGACCTCCAACGATGAGGACCGTCCGGACAACAAGAACGTCGTCTTCTACTTCGGCGACGGTGAGCAGACCGTATCGGAGACACCGGATTCGTGGTCGTCCTTCGCCTCCCGCATCGACAGCGGAGCCGTATTCGGCTACGGCACCGAAGAAGGCGGGAAGATGCGCGACCGACAGCCGTTCGGCTACGGATCCGGTGTCGGTGATCCCGGCAATGCTCCCGGCCTCGGTGACCCCGACGATCCCAGCGACGATCAGGCGCCAGACGAATACATCCAGGACCGCAACGGCAATCCGGGGGTCTCGAAGATCGATGAGGGCAATCTGCGCCGGATCGCCTCGGACCTCGGCGTCGACTACCACCACCGCGACGGAGATGGTGCGATCTCCAGCGTCTACACCGCTCCGAAATACGATCAGGCCCTGGTGAAGAAGGACGGTCGGGTCACCGTCGACGAATACTATTGGGTCCCTCTCATCCTCGTCTTCGCGTGGATCGCCGTGGAACTCGTCTTCGGAGTCCGCGAATATCTTCGCCTCAAGGCGATCACCCCGAAGCGCCCTCGCCGAGGCGGCCCGCCTGGTCCCGGCGGCCCGGTTCCCTACCCGCCTGTGCCCAGCCGACAGGGAGGTCCGCGATGAACCGCGTGAAGAATCTGTGGTCGCGTCTGCGCCGGATCACGAAGATCAACCTCATCCTCGGCATGATCTTCGCCCTGCTGTTCGGCTATATCGCGATGGCCACCTATTTCGGAACCGCCTCGCAGGTCCGATACACCTCGAATGACTTTCCCGGAGCGAAGAAGGCGGCGACGGCGTTCCTTCGGGTCAGCCCGATCCAACGCCATATCGGCTATTTCAATCGCGGCACCGCCGAGGCGGCCGTCGGCGATTTCGATGCAGCCCAAACCGATCTCGAAGCCGCTTTGGAGATCGCTCCGACCTCGGCCGAATGTGCGGTGCGGATCAATCTGTCCTATGTCTATGAGAAGCAGGCAGATGAGATCGCCTCACAGGACCCCGATCAGTCACAGGAACTCTACGACCGTTCGTTGAAGACCCTCGATGACGCTCCCGAGGAGTGCCAGCCGAAGAAGAGCGAAGAGAAGCAGAAGAGCAACCAGGCGAAGGAGCGCGTCGAGGACAAGAAGCAGGGCGAGAAGGCCAAGGAAGAGGGAACCGACGACAGCGATTCCGAAGAGGATGAGAAGGATCAGGACTCCGGGGACGACGAGTCGTCCGGCGAAGAGAGCCAGGATCCGGGCGAAGACGAGAAGTCGGACGATTCCTCGGGCAAGTCCGAGCGTGAGCAGAAACGTGACGAACTGGAGAAGCGCCGGGAAGACTCCGAACGACAGCAGCGCCAGCAGGGTCCCGGCGGCGACGGCGGCCGGTCGACCCCGGAGAAGCCGTGGTGATCGCCATCGAGTTCGCCTGATCTCTCCAGTCAGTGGCGGCAGCGCTGATCCCCTGTGACATCATGAGTCCATGAACTCCCCCGACCCTGCAGACTCTGCTGTTCCCGATGCCGCCGCACCTGCGGTGGGCGGCTCTTCCTCCCCCGCGAGGCCCGATCCCGCGGCGTCACCGCGTCTGCGGGCCGCTCTGGATACATTCCCGCCCTATATTCCGGGCAAGCCTCCCCGCCGGGTCGCGGGTCTGGAGTCATTCAAACTCTCCTCGAACGAGAACTATCTGCCTCCCCTGCCGGCGGTCCTCGACACCATGGTCGCTCATGCGACGAACCCCGCCCTCTACCCAGACGATGCGGCGCTGGCGCTGCGCCAGGGGTTGGCCGCCCGCCTCGGTGTCGGCCTCGATCAGCTCGTCGTCACCACCGGTGCCAGTGAACTGCTCGTCGCACTGACCCAGATCACCTCGGATGCCACCACCGAGGCGATCTATCCTTGGCCGTCGTTCGAGATGTATCCGCAGACCACCGGGCTCGTCGGTTCCACGCGCCGCGAGGTGTCGCTGACGGCGGACGGGCGCCACGACCTCGACGCGATGGCGGCGGCGATCACAGACCGCACGAGCCTCATCATCCTGTGCTCGCCGAACAATCCGACCGGTCCGGTGCTGCGCGATGTCGAGGTGCGGGCTTTCCTCGATCAGGTGCCTGCCCATGTCCTCGTCGCCCTCGACGAGGCCTATTGGGAGTTCGCCACTGCACCCGGACGTGTGGACGGTCTGAGTCTTGTCCGCGACTATCCGAATCTCGTTCTGCTGCGCACCTTCTCGAAGGCGCACGGACTCGCCGGACTGCGCGTCGGCTACGCCGTCGCCCACCCGCGGGTCGTCGAGGGTCTCCTCAAAGCCGTCATCCCCTTCGGCGTCACCGACCTCAGCCAAGCCGCCGCACTCGAATCCCTCAACCACTGGGACGAAGTGCTCGATCGTGCTGCCCGTATCGGGCACGCACGCGACGTCTTCGCCGATGCCCTGCGGCAGCAGGGATGGGACGTGCCCGAAGCTCAATCGAACTATGTGTGGCTGCCGCTGGGTGAGAAGTCCTCAGCATTCGAAGATGCCTGTGTCGATCAGGCCGTGGCGGTGCGCAACCTCGGTGCCGGTGTGCGCATCAGCATCGGAGAACCCGAAGCTCTCGACCGTGTCCTCGGGATCGCGCAGGCCTTCCGGACCGAACACTTCGGTTAGAGTTCAGCGAGTTCGAGGGCCAGCGACACCGCCTGCACGGTTTCGGAGCGGGAGAGGTCACGGCCGAGCAGCTTCTCGATCTTCGCCAACCGCGCCCGCACCGTATGCCGGTGGACGCCGAGCTCAGCGGCGATGCGTTCCCGTGCCCCGGACGCGGCGATGAAGACCCGCAGAGTCTCCAGCAGCGCCTGACCGCCGCGCGCCCGAAAGAGTTCGCCGAGGACCCGATCGACGAACCGGTCGGCGGCCTCCTCATCGACCGCCGACAGCAGCGCCCTGACCTCGGAGGCCTCCGACTCGTGTTGAGTCCGCCAGAGCATCCACGTGTGGTGGAGCTGCCGCAGCGGCAGCCGCTTCTCCGCAAGCACATCCACGCCGGCGGCTTCGGCGGCCTTCGTCACCAGTTCATCGAGCCCGCACTCCTGCGCGCCGACGACTCCGAGCAGCGAACCGCTGCGGGTGAGCAGACTCCGACCGACGATATCGGCGATGAGGCGTTCGGCGATGTCCCCGCGGACCCCGCCGAAGATGTGCATCCCCACCGTCGCGACCGGAGCCAGCCCCGTCGCCCGGACCCATTCCTCGCGCGCCGCATCGTCACCGAGGTCGGTGTCGAACAGCGGTGAACGACCGGAGGGATCGGGCAGATCTGTCAGCGTCATCGCCAACAGGGCCGAAGCGGTCGAGAGCAGCAGGGCACGCGTCTTCGGAGATCCGGCCGCCTCGGCGGGGGTGAGGATCCATCCGAGCGGATGATCACCCCCGATCGGAACGGCCTCGACGATCCGCGAACCGGTGCGGATCAGGCGCGGCCCTGTCGTCGGTTTCAAGGTCTCCTCGATGAGCGCTGAACGCACATCTGCCTCGGCGTCGTCGCCGCTCAGCGCCCTGCCGGTGGGAGAGACGAACCGGGCCGGCGCCTCCAGCGTCTGGGCCAGATCGGCCACCAGCGCCGCGGGGCCCTCGCCTGCCAGCGCGGTCGCAAAACGACGAGCGGCGCTGCTCGCCCGGGTCAGCTCCCGGTTGGTCTCGGCCTCACGCATCCTGGTGAAGGCGTCGACGACGGCGACGAACGGTACGGGTTCGGGCACGCCGAACAGAGCCAGTCCCGCCTCCTCGGCAGCAGCCTTCAGCTTCGGCGGGACCTGCTGCCACGGCAGGTCGGAGCCCAAACCGATGCCCAATGCATGAACGCCGACAGTCTTGAGACGGCGCACATAGTCCCACACCGTGTCCCCGCCGAGGTCCTGACCGACCCCGATCGTCAGCAGCACCTCACCTCCGGCGAGCCATTCGTCGACCTCCGGCAGCTCCGAGGAATGGACGATCGTGACCTCCTGTTCCGCAGCGGTCGGCGAATCGACGATGACCTCGAGCGCGAGCTCTGCGCGCGACCAGATCTGATCCAGAGTGACCATGCATCCGATTCTATCCACATTGGATAACCAGGATTTCAAATGATCCACTCTGGATATGGGTGTTGTGTGAGCCACGTCCTAGGCTGAGGACACGATCTCCGGCCCGTCCGGGTCGGATCAGCCGCCACGACGAAGGAGAAAGCCAGTGACTTCTCAGCCGCTCGGCCCAGCCGACTACAGCAAGACACCCCGTTACGCAGGGCCCCCGACGTTCGGACTGCTGCCGCGCATCGACGAAGTCGAGGCCCAGCGTCCCGGTGAGAAGATCGACGTCAAGGTCGTCGGCGTCCCCTTCGACGCCGGCGTCAGCTACCGTCCCGGTGCCCGCTTCGGCCCTGCCCACATCCGTCAGTCCTCGAAGCTGCTGCGACCCTACAACCAGGCCACGAACGTCCACCCGTTCACGTGGCAGCAGGTCGCCGACTGCGGTGACCTGGGCGTCAACCCCTTCGACATCGAAGAGGCCATCGCCACTGTCGAAGCCAATGCCGACGCCCTGCGCGCCGACGGGGCCAAGCTGCTCACCCTCGGCGGGGACCATACCCTGGCCCTGCCGAACCTGCGCTCTCTGCACAAGACACACGGCAAGATCGCCGTCCTCCACTTCGATGCGCACCTGGACACCTGGGACACCTACTTCGGCGCCCCTTACACCCACGGCACCCCGTTCCGTCGCGCCAGCGAAGAGGGGCTCATCGATATGACTGCCTCAATGCACGTCGGCATCCGCGGACCGCTCTACGGTCAGAAAGACCTCGAGGACGATGAGGTGCTCGGCTTCCAGGTCATCCGCAGCGACGAGTACCAGTTCACCTCCGTGACCGACGTCGTCGCCCGGATGCGCAGACGCCTCGGCGATGCTCCCGTCTACGTCTCCGTCGACATCGATGTCCTCGACCCGGCGGCCGCCCCCGGCACCGGAACCCCCGAGGCCGGCGGAATGACCAGCCGTGAGCTGCTCAACTCGCTCCGCGGGCTCCAAGGACTCAACATCGTCGGCGCCGAGATCGTCGAGGTCGCCCCTGCCTACGACCATGCCGAAGTCACCGGACTCGCCGCCGCCCATGTCGGCTACGAGATCCTGTCCCTGTGGGCGGCGGAGAACAACGGAGTCAATACTCCCTCCGGTCCATCCGGCGAAGCCCTCGGTATCTGAATGAGCACCGATCAGAACATCCGCAACGGCGGCCGTGCAGTGGTGGCGACGCTGGCCGCCCATGGTGTCGATACGATCTTCGGCATCCCCGGCACCCATAACCTCGAGTTCTACCGGCACCTGCCGGAGTTCGGGATCCGCGCCGTGACTCCCCGCCACGAGCAGGGAGCTGGCTACGGTGCCGACGGGTACTTCCTCGTCTCCGGCAAGCCCGGGGTCGTCATCACGACCTCGGGGCCGGGGCTGACGAACGTCCTCACGGCCGCTGCGACCGCCTATGCGGAGTCCCGTCCCATGCTCATCCTCTCCCCCGGTGTTCCCACCGGGTTCGAGCGCGCCGACGTCGGAATGCTGCACGAGACGAAGGACTCCTCCGGGGCGGTGGGTCGCCTCCTCGTGTCCTCCCAGCGCACCCGCACCGCCGAAGGTGCTGCGCAGGCCGTCGCCGAGGCGTTCGCCATGTTCGACTCCGCCCGCCCCGGACCGGTCCACATCGAGGTTCCCCTCGACGTGCTCGAGGGCGCCTGGAACGGCAGTGTTCCGGCATCGTTCTCAGGGCACCGGCCCGGACTCGATGAGCATATCGTGGCCCGTGCGGCCGAGGTGATCCGTTCGGCGAAGCGTCCGATGGTCATCGCCGGCGGCGGAGCCAGGAGCGCCCACACCGAGGTTGCCAGACTCATCGAAGCCCTCGACGTTCCCCTGGCGACGACAGCCAACGGCAAGGGCATCGTCGCTGAGACGCATCCGCTGTCTTTGGGGTCGAATGTGCGCTTCCCCAGTGTGCAGGCCGAATCAGCGGCTGCCGACGTGCTCATCGTGCTCGGGTCCGAACTGGCCGACTCCGACCTGTGGGGCGGAGTCATCGGTGCGCAGACGAGCATCGGCGTCCGGGATGAGTCTGCCCGGCAGACCGTCATCCGCTGCGATATCGACCCCGACCAGCTGAACAAGAATCTGCCCGGGGACATCCTCGCCTGCGCGGACGCCTCCGAGTTCCTCACCGCGCTCATGAGCGCGCTCGGGTCACCACCGGACATGGCCGCCTCGGCCGGCGACGAAGGGACGGAAACGTCTGGAGCGAACGGCTCGGCCGCCTCGGCGAGGGTTTCCGGTGCCGATCGGGTCGCCCGGATTCGCGAGAGCTGGGGCACCGATTTCGACTTCGATGCGATCGGGGCCAGGGTCACGCGTCTCGTCGCAGAGGGAGCGGGGTCGAACGTCGTCATCTCCGGTGACTCCTCGCAGGTCACCTACGACGGCACGGTGCACGCGCTGACAGCGAGCACGCCCGACCAGCTGCTCTACATGCCCGGATTCGCGACCCTGGGCTACGGCATTCCCGCCGCACTCGGGGCGAAGCTCGCCGATCCCGCGCGGCCGGTCGTGTGCATCCTCGGCGACGGTGCGGCCATGTTCTCCATCCAGGAGCTCATGACCGCGGCCGAGCTGGGATTGGGCATCCCCTTCGTCGTCGTCGACAACGGAGGCTATGCGGAGATCGAGGGTCAGATGGTCGACCGCGACATCGAACCCTTCGCCGTCCGGCTCGCCCGTCCGGACTTCGCGAAGCTCAGTCAGTCCATGGGCGGGGTCGGGGTGACGATCGCCGAGGCGGACATCGACTCCGCCCTGCCCGCGGCCATCGCCGAGGCACTCAACCGCACCGTTCCCACCGTCATTCACATCACCGTCGGCCACTGAGCCGATCCAACAGAGAGGGTCGCTGTGGACTCTTTGGTAGTCATCATCTATCTCGCCGCCATGGTGGGATTCGGAGTCTGGGGCCGATTCAAGGCCCATAACCAGGAGGACTTCTTAGTCGCCGGACGACGCCTCGGCGGTCTGCTGTACACCGGCACGATGTCGGCCGTCGTCCTCGGCGGCGCGTCGACGATCGGCGGTGTGGGCTTGGGCTACACGGCGGGCCTGTCGGGAATGTGGCTCGTGCTGTCGATCGGCCTGGGCATCATCGCGCTCTCGCTGTTCTTCGCCCCGAAGATTCAGAAGCTCGAGATCTACACGGTCTCGCAGATGCTCGAACTCCGCTATGGGAAGGGCTCGAGGTTCGTCTCGGGAGCGATCATGACCGCCTACGGTCTGATGATCTCGACGACGTCGACGGTCGCCTACGCCACGGTCTTCCATGCCCTGTTCGACCTCAACAAGGTGTGGTCGGTGCTCATCGGCGGCGGCATCGTCATCCTCTATTCGATGCTCGGCGGGATGTGGTCGATCACGCTGACGGACTTCGTGCAGTTCTTCATCCAGACGATCGGCATCTTCCTCATCATGCTGCCGGTCGTGCTGTCGAAGTCCGGAGGCATCTCCGAACTGTTCTCCTCGCTGCCTGACACGCACACCTCACCGGTGGGCATCGGCTGGCAGGCGATCCTCGGCTACATCCTCATCTACACCCTCGGCCTGCTCATCGGCCAGGACATCTGGCAGCGCGTATTCACCGCGCGCAGTCCGGGTGTGGCCCGCTGGGGCGGGTTCTCCGCCGGCGTGTACTGCCTGCTCTATGCTGTGGCCGGGGCGCTCATCGGCATGGCAGCGACGAAGATCGTGCCCGGCATCGAGATCCAGGACGATGTGTTCGTCGCCGTCGTCGACGCGTCGATGTCTCCGCTGCTCGGCGGAATCGTCCTCGCAGCGGCGCTGGCCGCGATGATGTCGACGGCTTCGGGCTCGCTCATGGCCGCCTCGACCGTGTGCCGACAGGACATCGTCGAACCGCTGCTGGCACGCAAGGACGTCGCCCCGGTGACGACGGTCGACTCTGACAGGTCGGGCGACGGTGCGGGTGTCGGGTCGGACCCGACCGGCGGTGCAGGGTCGGGTGACGGTGCGGAGGGGGCCGCCTCGGCGAGCGAATCCGGGACGAAATCCACACTGGTGAGATCCCTCGTCCGGGAGACCGGCGATGAGATCCGCGATTCGCGCATCTACCTCATCGGACTCGGTGTCGTCACGCTGGTGCTCGCAATGCTCATGCCCAGCGTCGTCGAGGCCCTCACCGTGGCCTACAACCTGCTGGTCGCCGGCCTGTTCATCCCGATCCTCGGCGGTCTGGTGTTCAAGCGCGGAACGATCGTCGGCGTGATGGCCGGCATGATCCTCGGTGCCGTGACCACCGTGGTCGTCATGATCGTCTCGGGCATCTACGCCGAATCGGCCATCTACCTGGGCCTCATCGCCTCACTGGTCGGGTACCTCGTCGGGTCCTTCGCTTCGAAACCGACCCCTCCCGAGGTCATGGCCGCCTGGAAGGAACGCCTGGGCCGCTGACAGGCTGCCGGGGCGACGCTGCAGCTCCGGGCGGCGCTGGATCATCGCCACTTTCCGTTCGTGCCATCAAGTTCGAGAGCCTGTTGCCGAATGGTTTCGGTTCTGGACCCGAAATTGCAGGAAACCTCAGCGACGTCGAAGTCCCGGCACCCAGACGGTTGGGATCTCGACATAGTCGTCAACGAAACAGCCCTCGGCGCGGT
>NZ_RHFG01000056.1 GCF_004745485.1 Brevibacterium sp. S22 | reverse complement strand
GGTACTGCAACTTGGTGGTTGTGGGAGAGTAAGTGACTGCCGCAATATTTTTGAGGGAGGGGTCCGGCTCGACGTTATGTCGGGTAGGACCCCTTCCTTTTTTGTATTCATACGGGGGTTGTGTGGGTGTGGCCTTGTTCGGCTGGTTGGTTGGGCGGGGCCATGAGCGTATTCATGCTGGTCCGGTGTATCGATCGGAGAGAATCGGGTTCACTTGCGACCTTGTGGAGGTCGTCGAGACAGCTGCCGGTCGATCCCCAACTTGGAACCATCATTGTCTGCTCAGTTAAGGGAGCGTATCCTAGTCATTAAAACGACTTATGGCTCGTATCGCACTCGTAAAGGACCTCTGATGAGCGTAATTCGCCAGGTTGACCGCCGCCTCACCGAGATCGGCGCATCGATTCGTCGGTGGCGACTCATGCAATCACTCAAGGCTGTCGAAGTCGCAGAGCGGGCAGGTATCTCTCGATCGACCCTGCAGAAGGTCGAGCGCGGAGATGCCGGCGTCTCGATCGGTGCGGTCATGTCGGTCATGCAGGCATTGGGTCAGCTCGATCATGTGTCTGCCTCGTTCGATCCGCTGAGCACCGATGTCGGCAAGCTTCGGTCTGCTGAGTCACTTCCTGACAGGGTGCGTCGATGAGCGAACAGATCCGTGTTGAAATCGACCACCGAGGAACTTCGGTGTTCGTCGGCACTGCGTACTTCCACATCGCAAGAGGGCAGATCTCGACGACGTTCAAGTACTCCGATGAGTACGCGGGTGCTCGATGGGCCTATTCCATCGACCCTGAACTCCCGCTGTCGACGGCTCCATTCAGCGTTCCCGGTCTGCCGGGCGCATTCTCGGACAGTGCTCCTGACCGATGGGGCCGCAATCTCGTCACCAAGGAGCACCGAAGGCAGGTCACCGAAGGGATGGCCCGCGACCGGCGCCTGACAGACATCGACTTCCTGCTCGGAGTCAGTGACCATACCCGGCAGGGAGCTCTGCGGTTTCGTCGTGCTGCAGGCGATCACTTCCTCAGTCCCACGCACCGTGTGCCGAAGCTGCTTTCCCTGCCGGAACTGCAGCGAGCCGCAGACGGCGCAGCAGAAGGCTCCGGCACGGCCGTGAAGCGCCTTCTCGAGGCAGGGACGGCGTCTCTGGGAGGAGCACGCCCCAAAGCTTCTGTGGCGGACGATGAAGGACGATTGCTGATAGCCAAATTCTCCCGTCCCGACGACGAAAGAGACGTCATCGCGTGGGAGAGTGTGGCTCTCGAGCTCGCCCGCAATGCCGGAATCGAAACCTCCGAATCCCAGCTGCTGATCATCGAGCAGAGGCCCGTTCTTCTCCTGGAGAGGTTCGACCGCATGCCTGATCATCGGATCGGATACATGAGTGCGATGACGGCGACCGGGCGCCGAGACGGAGAGGCCGGCGACTACCTCGATATCGTCGAGGCCATCGAAGACCACAGCCGGCGTTGGCGGCACGACTGCGCTGAGCTCTTTCGCCGAGTGGTGTTCTCGGCAGCGATGCACAACACGGATGATCACCTGCGCAACCATGGCTTCATCCGTTCCGACGCAGGGTGGCAGCTGAGCCCGGCCTTCGATATCAACCCCGAACCGGAAGCCGCAGTCGAACGTCAGACTGCGATCAACGGCAACGTAGCAGCCGAGAGCGAAGTGGAGGCGCTCCTCGAATTCGCTTCCCTCTGCCATCTGACGAAGCCGGCTGCTGTATCGGTGTTCAACGAGGTCGTGAACGCGGTCTCCGGATGGAAGTCTCTGGCTGCCAGCCGCGGGATACGACGCTCAGAGATCACCGAGATGGGATCCGTCATCGACGTTCAGCTCGCACGTTTGCAGATTGCTATCGACCGTTGATTCGGGCAGGAGCGGCGCAGGGAGTGACTCCCCATCCGACCTTGGGCAAGGGGCCCTTCGCGAGCGTCAGGCCATGTGGTGGGTGTCACGTGGGGAAAGTTGGTTGTGGATTTGCGTGGTCGGGTTTGCCTGGTCTAGAGTTATATCTCGTTGCCCCGACGGAAACAACGTCTTCGAGACAGAGTTTCTGCCGGGTCTGACCAGGATAAACAGGGTTTGTTCCGATGGGTCA
>NZ_RHFG01000055.1 GCF_004745485.1 Brevibacterium sp. S22 | reverse complement strand
ATCCGACGCAAGCTCAAATGGTATCTAGCGCGTCGGGTCTACAAGATCCTCAACGCGCTAGATACCGTTCCTCAACCTGCTTGACAAGACATAGAAGGATCGAGGTTGCTGAGCCGCCGTCAGGTAGTTCTGGAGGGGTTTCAGGACCAGTCGTCCATGCCCTCCGGCGGCCACGGTTCGCCGTCGGCCTCGGCGTTGAGCTGGTACGCGATCGCACCGTCGATGGACTCACGGATGATGTCCGCGTGGCCGGCATGCCGGGCGATCTCCGTGCCCAGGTGCCACAGGATCCAGCGGACGGTCATGTCGAAGTCGTCGGGCATCCACGGATTGACGAGCCCGGTCACCTCCGCACCGAGGTCGGTGTTCTTCTCGGCGACGTCGCGACGGGTGTCTTCGAGCTCGTCCACGGCGCGGTCGAAGGCGGACAGCACATCGGCGATGTCGAGATCGGGCAGAGCCGACCCGTCGTACATCTCCGCCAGACCGATCCGGGCATTGATGGCAGGGAAATCATTGACGCTGAGCTTCTGGTCGGGTTCTTTGACCATCTGCAGCCAGCCGTTGAGGACCTGTGCGACATGGGCGATGAGCCCCGCGATGCTCAGCGGACTCGCCGTCGGCGTGGACCGGGCCTGCTCATTGCTCAGACCGCGAGCGGTCAGGCGCAGCTGAGTGCACTGCTGCGACATGAAGGTGAATGCGGAATCTGCTTCGGTTGTGACGGTCGGGGTGAAGAACGGCATGGTCTCTCCTTGTGAGGTCTCCGCTTGGCATGTCCGCCACAGTCGAATCGCTGCGTCGGTCATCCCATCGTCGGCGCCCATGCGGACATATAATGTCCGCATCAAGAGTTCAGGGCGAACGGATTCCAGATGACTGGATTCCACATGGAGGTGCGGTGCGGTGCGGTCGGAGACGAGGCTTCTGACGCTGCTCGGCCAGTTCGCATCCGGCAGGGTGTACACCGCCGCTGAACTGGCTGCTCGCTTCGACGTCACCCCGCGAACGATCCGCCGCGATATCGCGGCGCTGCGCGAACTCGGATACATCATCTCCTCGCTTCCCGGTCTGGCCGGGGGCTACCGCGCCGAATCGCGGACGGTGCTGCCCCCGCTGCAGCTGGAGGCGGGGGAGGCCCTGGCCACAGCGGTGGGTCTTGCGCTCCTGCGCGGGGCGGGGCTGGTCACCGAGAGTGCAGACTCGGCGACGACCAAACTGCAGGCGATGCTGCCGCCCACGATGCGCGCCACCGTCGCGGACATCGCGGGCGCCGTGTCCGTGTCCGAAGGCAATGTCCCTGGAGTCGACATCGGTGCGGTCATCGCACTCGCCTCGGCGATCAACGCTTCGACGATCGCGACCTTCGACTACCGGAAGATGCAACGTTCCGATGTCGACGTCCCCACTGCGTGGGTCGACGTTCCCGCTGTGCCGGCGGACGTCTCCACCACGTCGACCGACTCACCGACAGCATTCGCCGCGGACCCGACCACCCGAGCAAAGGGTGGCCCGACCGCTCATCCGACCGTTCGGCCGACCGCTCGTCCGAACGCCAGTCCGCCTTCCGACCACACCTCGCCATCTCGTCGTGTGGAACCGGTGCGCCTCGTCGTCCTCGGCGCGCACTGGTATCTCTTTGCCTTCGACCTCGATCGTGCTGATCATCGAGTCTTCCGTCTCGACCGGATGGGCCGAGTCCACGCGACGACGCTGAGCGTCACCCCACGTGAGCACCCCGACGCCGAGGCGGCCGTCTCAGCCGCCGTCACCACCACCGCGTATCCGCACACCGTCGTTCTGCGCACGACCGCCTCGGCGCAGGAGGCGAAGGAATGGTTCCCCACCCGAAGCGCCACCATCACCGAGGCGGCCGACGGTGTGCACATCACCTGCGGATTCTGGGACCTCAGATGGGTCGCGGCCACCCTGGTCGGCATCCCGGCCGAGATCGAGGTGCTCCACCCGCCGGAGCTCATCGACTCCCTGCGCGACCAGGCGGCAAGAATGCAGGCGGTCGTCGAGGCCTCCACGCCCAAATTGCTACCTGACGGCGGCTCAGCAACCTCGCGCTGTGAGTATTGACAGTGGCTGGTCTGGGACTGGCTGGCAGAGTAGGTGTTGGCCTCTCCATCCCGTGATCGTGACTCCACCTTGCGCTGACCCACACAGTGGT
>NZ_RHFG01000054.1 GCF_004745485.1 Brevibacterium sp. S22 | reverse complement strand
CGAGAAGACGCGACGAGTCGCTCATGGGTTTCGCAACTTCGAGAACTATCGGTTGAGGATCCTCACCGTAGCGTCGGGGTTGAAGAGAAACCTACCAACGAGTCACCACACTTGATTCCGAAGAGCCCCCAATCTACGTCTTGACGGGAGAAGTCCCCGAGAGCTTCGGTGGAGTCACAACGGTCACGATAGGTCGCTGCAATGCCTTTGCTCGACTAGATGACCGACTAATAACGATGCTGACGGTTTCGCCCAAACATGCAACCTCCAACGGAGCGTTGCGAGATCAGCTTATCGCTGACGGACTTCTAGATCCCCGGGTATCCCTGCGGAACCCGTGGTCGGACTTTCGCGACATCCCCGAAGATGAAATCTGCCGACTCGCTGACCCACCAGAATTCCCTTCGTCCGCAAAGATCGAGCCCTTCGAACCGCTCAGACCGTTCAGTGGAACGTATCAAGTTACACACAATGACAGCTCAGACAGAACAGCACAAACCGATATCTTCAGAGAAGATGGCACCATAGGTATCATCGATCATCGCGAATTTTCAGAAGCAGGCAAAATCAAACTTCGGAGAATCAGCCTGCTATCACGCACCGGGCAGATCGCGAAACAATGGACCTCGTCCACCGCGATGTATAAAGACTGGATAATGCATCTCACTCAGTCTCACGATATGTCGATTCTTATTTCGGAACGTCTGACGGTCTCCAACCAACTTACCGGCTGGAGCAACGATAACATCACGTTTGTGCAATCGATTCATTCGAACCATTTCGGCACAGGGGCAATGCGCAAATATGACTTTCCTCCGCCGAAGGCCCGCTTTTACGAATCTCTCGACTCCCGAGATCTTGTCGCCACCCTGACCCAGCAACAAGCTAACGACTTGCGCGAAATGGACATCACGGCGGGGAACAACGTAGTCACGCTTCCCAACGCTCTGACACTTGAACCGCTAAAGCGGCCCACCTCTCGCGACAGACGCGCCGGAGTGATAGTTTCGAGAATTGCTCCCGAGAAGCAGATCGAACACTCCCTACAGAGCATAGGTCAGCTGTCTGAAAGCAATACGGCACCTACATTGGATATTTTCGGCGAAGGTTCGTCTCGACCAACTCTTGAGAAGCTTTCTGCCCAGCTAGACATAGAATCACTCGTCACGTTTCGGGGTTATGCCCCGGCAGGCGGGAAGAAGTTTCGTGACTATTCGTTCAGCCTACTGACGAGCAAGTCAGAGGGCCAGGGACTCGTCTTGCTGGAAAGCATGGCAGGGGGATGCATCCCTATTGCGTATAACATCAAATATGGTCCTGCTGATATCATCACTCACGGTGTCAATGGTTTCTTGGTCGAGCCTGACGATGTGACCGGACTCGCCTGCCAGATTGAGCAATTGATCAACATGCCCGAATCTGATCTTCGGAAACTTCGACGCGCAGCCATACGACGTTCGCGGGATTTCTTGCCCGACCGGATCGTGCGTCAGTGGGCAAAAGAACTCCACGGAGCTATCCAGCGGAAACAATCCAGAACCAGTCCAGTGAAAAGTCGGACAACACTTGGTGCGGTTCGCTTGGAGCATGACGCTATTCATATGCGAATGCGTGTCCCAAAAGCTCTCCAAGAAGGCGCATGGGAATGGGCGAAGATTAGCTGGGTACAGCGCGTATCACGTACATATGGACGGGCTTCTGCTGATCTGGTCCAAAAGAATGGCAAACTCATCGTGCGTGCAACACTTCCCTTGAACAAGTTGGTCCCAGCGTGGCCTACTCCCGGCAGGCCAACGGACTTCTGGCTTGATCTGGGAGGAGATACGCAGTTTCAACGCCTACGCATCAGGGCCGATGAACAGACGGCTGACCTCCAGCACAGTGACCTCGAGCTGTATAGTACGAAAGCTGGCAACCTTTCGGCGCGAGTCAGAAGTCGAGATACGACTGAATGACGGTCGAAGAGAGGCGGAATGCCTCAGTTCGAATCAGATGTCCTGCGGATGTTGCTCACCCTGTGTTCGACCACTCTGCCGGCCCGAACGCTGACGGCTCGCAGTGAGTCTCCCCTCCTCCATACGCCCTGAATGAGCCTGTCACCTGACTTTCACAACTGGATGCTGATTTCGCGATTCTATTTGCATTTGTGCTGGTCACGAGGTCGGGGATTCTGTTGGTGGGACACTAATCTGCTGTCTACGATGGGGTTATGTCGCCTCGTCTA
>NZ_RHFG01000053.1 GCF_004745485.1 Brevibacterium sp. S22 | reverse complement strand
AACGATCCTCATCACGACTTGGCGGTCTTGCCCCGATGGAGTATCGGACCAAGACCGCCAAGGATGGTGAGCATGTCTATCAACTATGCTGACCCAAGCAGTCCAACTTTCCGGGACCAGTCCACGCGGGGTTGCTGAGCCCCCGTCAGGTAGTTCTGGGGCGCGCGTTCCCGGTCGTGGGAGATGACGGCGCTTGAGAACCCTCGAGTCGAGGACTAGCGTGGATTGACCACTCGAAGCCGTGTGGTTTCGGTGGATCCCTGACTGCCGAAGGAGGCGGACAATGGCTGAGAACGTTGCTCAGAAGCTCATCCGATCGCATCTCGAGTCCGGGGAGCTCGCTCCCGGAAACGAACTCGGGATCCGGATCGACCAGACACTCACCCAGGATGCGACGGGCACCCTGGTCATGCTCGAGCTCGAGGCGCTCGGACTCGACAGGATCCGTACGGATCTGTCTGTGCAGTACGTCGATCACAATCTGCTGCAGACCGATGAGAAGAACCCGGAGGACCACGAGTTCCTCCGCTCGGCCGCACAGCGCTTCGGCCTGTGGTTCTCGCCCGCGGGCAACGGCGTCTCCCACCCCGTCCACCAATCGCGGTTCGGCAAACCCGGGGCGACTCTCATCGGTTCGGACTCGCACACCTGCGCCGCCGGTGCTCTGGGGATGCTCGCCATCGGAGTCGGCGGCCTCGAGATCGCCATGGCCATGGCCGGCGAGCCCCTGTTCATCAGCGCGCCGCAGATCATGGGCGTCGAACTCACTGGCACCTTGCCCGATTGGGTCTCGGCCAAGGATGTCGTCCTTGAGATGCTGCGCCGCCACGGCGTCAAGGGCGGAGCAGGCAAGATCATCGAATACCACGGCGACGGGCTGAAGAACCTCACCGCCATGGATCGTCACGTGATCGCGAACATGGGCGCCGAACTCGGAGCCACCGCCACAGTCTTCCCCGCCGACGACGCCGTCCGCGACTACCTCGAAGCCGTTGATCGCAGCGCGGACTTCACCCGCCTCGAAGCCGACGAGGGTGCCGAATACGATCTCACCGACAGCATCGACCTCTCCCAGCTCGAACCGCTCATCGCCGCACCCTCCTCCCCGGGCAATGTCACTCCGGTACGTGAAGTCGCCGGTGACGATGTGTTCCAAGTCGTCGTCGGGTCCTCGGCGAACCCGGGTCTGCGGGATTTCGCCGTCGTCGCCGAGACACTAGCCGACCGCCAGATCCATCCGCAGATCTCACTCGACATCAACCCCACCTCCCGTGAGGTCCTCGCCGATCTCATCTCCGGCGGGTGGCTGAGTTCGCTGGTGGGCTCCGGGGCCAGGATCCACCAGTCCGGCTGCATGGGCTGCATCGGCATGGGCCAGGCGCCGGCGGTCGGGCGCAACAGTCTGCGCACCATGCCGCGAAACTTCCCCGGTCGCTCCGGCACCGATGAGGACTCCGTATGGCTGTGCTCGCCGGAGACCGCGGCGGCGGCTGCTCTGACCGGGAAGATCACCGACCCCAGGGACCTCGACATGGACTATCCGCAGGTCCGGTTGCCGGAGAAGTTCTCCGCGAACCGGAAGATGCTCGTCCCGCCGCTCGAACCCGAGGAGGCGCGGACGGTAGAGCTCGTCAAGGGGGCGAACATCTCGACCCTGCCGAGCTTCGACCCGCTGCCCGACGACATCGACTTGGAAGTTCTGCTCAAGGTCGGCGACAACGTGTCCACCGACGAGATCATGCCCGCCGGTTCCCGCGTCCTGCCGTACCGATCGAACATCCCGAAGATCGCCGAGTTCGTCTACATCCAGGTCGACGACACCTACGCTGCGCGGGCGGCAGAGCGCGACGGCGGTCATGCGATCGTCGGCGGGGAGAACTACGGTCAGGGGTCCTCACGTGAGCACGCGGTCATCGCTCCCCGCTACCTCGGCCTCCGCGTGGTGGTGGCGAAGTCGTTGGCGCGCATCCACTGGCAGAACCTCGCGAACTTCGGCGTCCTCGCCCTTGAGTTCACGGACGAAGCCGACTATGAGGCACTGTCCCAGGGTGATGTACTCGAGTTTCGCGGTCTGCGCGATGAGCTCGGTGAGGGGGCGACCATCACCGCCGAGGCGGCCGGACGGAAGTTCGAATTCCGCCATGGCCTTTCGCCCCGTCAAATCGAGATGGTCCTCGCCGGCGGTCGCATCGCCCAACGCGCCGCCCAACAGAACTGACCCCAATTTGCTACCTGACGGCGGCTGTGCAACCTTGCGCTGTGAGTATTGACAGTGGCTGGTCTGGGACTGGCTGGCAGAGTAGGTGTTGGCCTCTCCATCCCGTGATCGTGACTCCACCTT
>NZ_RHFG01000052.1 GCF_004745485.1 Brevibacterium sp. S22 | reverse complement strand
CATCGTGGTGGGTGTTGTGGGTGTGTGGTCGTTTTTTTTGGTCAACCTTCTCACCCCTGTGAGGGGTTGGCTGTCTTGCTGGGATTCATACTGCAACATAATTTTTTTATGGAGAGTTTGATCCTGGCTCAGGACGAACGCTGGCTGCGTGCTTAACACATGCAAGTCGAACGCTGAAGCCGGGTGCTTGCACCTGGTGGATGAGTGGCGAACGGGTGAGTAACACGTGAGTAACCTGCCCCTGATTTCGGGATAAGCCTGGGAAACCGGGTCTAATACCGGATACGACCGGAGAAGGCATCTTCTCTGGTGGAAAGTTTTTCGATTGGGGATGGGCTCGCGGCCTATCAGTTTGTTGGTGGGGTAATGGCCTACCAAGGCGACGACGGGTAGCCGGCCTGAGAGGGCGACCGGCCACACTGGGACTGAGACACGGCCCAGACTCCTACGGGAGGCAGCAGTGGGGAATATTGCACAATGGGGGAAACCCTGATGCAGCGACGCAGCGTGCGGGATGACGGCCTTCGGGTTGTAAACCGCTTTCAGTAGGGAAGAAGCCTTTGTGGTGACGGTACCTGCAGAAGAAGTACCGGCTAACTACGTGCCAGCAGCCGCGGTAATACGTAGGGTACGAGCGTTGTCCGGAATTATTGGGCGTAAAGAGCTCGTAGGTGGTTGGTCACGTCTGCTGTGGAAACGCAACGCTTAACGTTGCGCGGGCAGTGGGTACGGGCTGACTAGAGTGCAGTAGGGGAGTCTGGAATTCCTGGTGTAGCGGTGAAATGCGCAGATATCAGGAGGAACACCGGTGGCGAAGGCGGGACTCTGGGCTGTAACTGACACTGAGGAGCGAAAGCATGGGGAGCGAACAGGATTAGATACCCTGGTAGTCCATGCCGTAAACGTTGGGCACTAGGTGTGGGGGGCATTCCACGTTCTCCGCGCCGTAGCTAACGCATTAAGTGCCCCGCCTGGGGAGTACGGTCGCAAGGCTAAAACTCAAAGGAATTGACGGGGGCCCGCACAAGCGGCGGAGCATGCGGATTAATTCGATGCAACGCGAAGAACCTTACCAAGGCTTGACATACACTGGACCGTTCTGGAAACAGTTCTTCTCTTTGGAGCTGGTGTACAGGTGGTGCATGGTTGTCGTCAGCTCGTGTCGTGAGATGTTGGGTTAAGTCCCGCAACGAGCGCAACCCTCGTTCTATGTTGCCAGCACGTGATGGTGGGAACTCATAGGAGACTGCCGGGGTCAACTCGGAGGAAGGTGGGGATGACGTCAAATCATCATGCCCTTTATGTCTTGGGCTTCACGCATGCTACAATGGCTGGTACAGAGAGAGGCGAACCCGTGAGGGTGAGCGAATCCCTTAAAGCCAGTCTCAGTTCGGATCGTAGTCTGCAATTCGACTACGTGAAGTCGGAGTCGCTAGTAATCGCAGATCAGCAACGCTGCGGTGAATACGTTCCCGGGCCTTGTACACACCGCCCGTCAAGTCACGAAAGTCGGTAACACCCGAAGCCGGTGTCCTAACCTCCTTGTGGGGAGGGGGCCGTCTAAGGTGGGACTGGTGATTGGGACTAAGTCGTAACAAGGTAGCCGTACCGGAAGGTGCGGCTGGATCACCTCCTTTCTAAGGAGCACACATAAGAACCCCAACGCGTGACCCGTCCGTGGTCATGGTTGGGAGCTCAAGGGTGGAACATCACAACACTCGCTCATCCAACCAGCATCGCCAGGGTATGTGCCTTGTGTGATGGTGTATCGGGTGGGCTAGAACAAATACGTTATTGGGTCCTGGAATCACAAACCCCAACCGGTTGGTTGGGTGTGGTTTCAACCAACAGGACCAACCCGTCCCACAAGCAGCCACAATAGGTGGTTGGTGTGTGGGTGGTGTTTGGTAGTGGTTTGAGAATCGTATAGTGGACGCGAGCATCAACAACATACACAAGTGATTGTGTGTGGTGTTATGTAATGTGATTTTTCTTGTCATCATCTATTGGGTGAATGAAACAATTATTTTTCGCGCACACACAGGCCAACCCCTTTTGGGGGGTTGGGTGAGTGTGTAAGAGCGCATGGTGGATGCCTTGGCATCAGGAGCCGATGAAGGACGTGGAAATCTGCGATAAGCCTCGGGGAGCCGATAAACGGGCGTTGATCCGAGGGTGTCCGAATGGGGAAACCCCGCCACTCGTGAGGGTGGTGACCCGTGTCTGAATATATAGGGCATGTGGGGGGAACGCGGGGAAGTGAAACATCTCAGTACCCGCAGGAAGAGAAAATAACAATGATTCCGGGAGTAGTGGCGAGCGAAACTGGATGAGCCTAAACCGTGTACGTGTCAAGCGTGCTGGTGTTGCGTGCACGGTGTTGTGGGGTGTACATGGTCTGGTCCAGCATGACTAGTCTGTGACAGTGGTTGGTGTAGTCGAACCTGGTGGGAAACAGGACCGGAGTGGGTGAGAGTCCCGTAGACGAAACATTGGCGTGTTGCAGTGTGTATGTGCCCGAGTAGCACGGGACTCGTGGAATTTCGTGTGAATCTGCCAGGACCACCTGGTAAGGCTAAATACTTCCTGATGACCGATAGCGGATAGTACCGTGAGGGAATGGTGAAAAGTACCCCGGGAGGGGAGTGAAAGAGTACCTGAAACCATGTGCTTACAATCCGTCAGAGCAGCATCTAGATGGCTGTGATGGCGTGCCTTTTGAAGAATGAGCCTGCGAGTTAGCGGTGCGTGGCGAGGTTAACCCGTGTGGGGTAGCCGTAGCGAAAGCGAGTCCGAACAGGGCGAAAGAGTCGCGTGTCCTAGACCCGAAGCGGAGTGATCTAGCCATGGGCAGGGTGAAGCGTGTGTAAGAGCGCGTGGAGGCCCGCACCCACTTCAGTTGAAAATGGAGGGGATGACCTGTGGTTAGGGGTGAAAGGCCAATCAAACTCTGTGATAGCTGGTTCTCCCCGAAATGCATTTAGGTGCAGCGTTGCGTGGTTCTTGCTGGAGGTAGAGCTACTGGATGGCTGATGGGCCCTACCGGGTTACTGACGTCAACTAAACTCCGAATGCCAGTCAAGGTTCAGCGTGGCAGTGAGACAGTGGGGGATAAGCTTCATTGTCGAGAGGGAAACAGCCCAGACCATCAACTAAGGCCCCTAAGCGTGTGCTCAGTGGGAAAGGATGTTCAGTTGCGAAGACAACCAGGAGGTTGGCTTAGAAGCAGCCATCCTTGAAAGAGTGCGTAATAGCTCACTGGTCAAGTGATTGAGCGCCGATAATGTAGCGGGGCTAAGTACACCGCCGAAGTTGTGGCAGCACCACAAACGCCGTAATGGTGTGGTGTTGGGTAGGGGAGCGTCGAGTTGCTGGTGAAGTCGCCGTGTGAACGAGTGGTGGAGGCGATTCGAGTGAGAATGCAGGCATGAGTAGCGAAAGACGGGTGAGAAACCCGTCCACCGGATGACCAAGGGTTCCAGGGCTAGGCTAATCCGCCCTGGGTAAGTCGGGACCTAAGGCGAGGCCGACAGGCGTAGTCGATGGACAACCAGTTGATATTCTGGTACCGACACACAACCGACAGTACCAAAACACACGAAACTAACCCCCAAACTCGCCCTTTTCGGCTTCGGTCGAGTTGGGATGAGCGCGGGGGGACCTGAGTGTGGAGTCGGTAAGCGTGAGGTGTGACGCAGAAAGGTAGCCAGGCCGTGCGATGGTAGTCACGGTCTAAGGTTGTAGCACGTGGGGGTAGGTAAATCCGTCCCCACAAGTGTGTGAGAGCTGATGGGCGCCCCACATTGGTGGGGTGATCTGGTGATCCTCTGCTGCCGAGAAAAGCATCGACGTGAGGGTGTGTGTTGCCCGTACCCTATAACCGACACAGGTGGTCGAGTAGAGAATACTCAGGTGATCGAGAGAATCGTGGTTAAGGAACTCGGCAAAATGCCCCCGTAACTTCGGGAGAAGGGGGACCATCCCGGTGAACAGGACTTGCTCCTGGATGTGCTGGTGGTGGTCGCAGAGGCCAGAGAGAAGCGACTGTTTATTAAAAACACAGGTCCGTGCGAAGATGTAAGTCGATGTATACGGACTGACGCCTGCCCGGTGCTGGAAGGTTAAGAGGACCCGTTAACCCTGTATGGGGTGAAGCGGAGAATTTAAGCCCCAGTAAACGGCGGTGGTAACTATAACCATCCTAAGGTAGCGAAATTCCTTGTCGGGTAAGTTCCGACCTGCACGAATGGCGTAACGACTTCTCTGCTGTCTCAACCACGAACTCGGCGAAATTGCATTACGAGTAAAGATGCTCGTTACGCGCAGCAGGACGGAAAGACCCCGAGACCTTCACTATAGTTTGGTATTGGGATTCGGTGTGGTTTGTGTAGGATAGGTGGAAGACTGGGAAGCCCTGACGCTAGTTGGGGTGGAGTCGATCGGTGAAATACCACTCTGACCATAGTGGATTCCTGAACTTCGGACCCTGATCGGGTTCAGGGACAGTGCCTGATGGGTAGTTTAACTGGGGCGGTTGCCTCCTAAAGAGTAACGGAGGCGCCCAAAGGTTCCCTCAGCCTGGTTGGCAATCAGGTGTCGAGTGTAAGTGCACAAGGGAGCTTGACTGTGAGACGGACGTGTCGAGCAGGAGCGAAAGCTGGGACTAGTGACCCGGCCATGGCTTGTGGAAGCGTGGTCGCTCAACGGATAAAAGGTACCTCGGGGATAACAGGCTGATCTTGCCCAAGAGTCCATATCGACGGCATGGTTTGGCACCTCGATGTCGGCTCGTCGCATCCTGGGGCTGGAGTCGGTCCCAAGGGTTGGGCTGTTCGCCCATTAAAGCGGTACGCGAGCTGGGTTTAGAACGTCGTGAGACAGTTCGGTCCCTATCCGCTGCGTGCGTAGGAAATTTGTGGAGGTCTGTCCTTAGTACGAGAGGACCGGGACGGACGAACCTCTGGTGTGCCAGTTGTTCCGCCAGGAGCATGGCTGGTTGGCTACGTTCGGGATGGATAACCGCTGAAAGCATCTAAGCGGGAAGCCTGCTCCGAGATGAGATTTCCATCCAACATTTGTTGGGGGAGGTGTCCTATAGATGATGGGGTTGATAGGCCGGGTATGGAAGCACTGTGAGGTGTGGAGTTGACTGGTACTAATACACCGATCACTCATCCAACTCTCTTTTTTTGGGGTTGGTGTGTGCGTGATGTTTGTTCGCCCATTTTTGTGGTGATGAGGAAAAAAAGTGTGTTGCATCCTGCTTTGTGTGGGGTGTGTGGTGTTCGCGTTCGCTGTGCGGTTCTTGGACCATTACCGCCAGACTCTTTGGGGTTTGTGGTGGTGGTTTGTTGGTTTTGCGGTGGTGATAGTGGTGGGGAAACGCCCGGTTAACCGTTCCGATCCCGGTAGCTAAGCCCATTCGCGCTGATGGTACTGCAACTTGGTGGTTGTGGGAGAGTAAGTGACTGCCGCAATA
>NZ_RHFG01000051.1 GCF_004745485.1 Brevibacterium sp. S22 | reverse complement strand
GTTTGAGGGCAGAAGTGGTTCGATCTTCTCCCACTGCTCATCAGTGAAGACTCGGTGTCGTTGCTGTGTAGTCACGTCTCCACCGTGCCAGTCCTGGAATGGTCAATAAAGGAGACACGCCCTAGTTTGTGAAGCAGTTACCGCCGCAGCTTAGCCCTGGAGATCTCCTTTGCTGATTCTTTGATGTGCAGCTTGGATCTGCGTGCGATCGAGGTCATTGATGAAGGTCGAAGCGTATTCGCCCAGTTCGGTCGTGGAGACACGGTGCCCGAGGTCTTTGCGCGCAGCTATCATCGTCTTCTCCATTGAAGCCACCATGAGATTGAGCGCGTCAGGGCCAAGTTTTCCTTCTCCTGCTGTGTTGAGCGCACTCGTCTGGCGAAATACATTCCACGCTTGCACGAACTCTTTGCTCCCATAGAGGATCATTCGTGGTGTCAGCGACCGCATCTGGGATGCCCAGTCATCAGCTACGTCACCCTCGTTGCCGTTTGCAGAGCTATTCAGTATCTGCATGAACAGTGCGACTACGGATTCGTAGAATTCTGTTCGTTTTTCTCGAATGGCTTGTTCACGGGAACGCTTCTTTTCCATCCCCCATTGAGTGATGAATGTGATCACTGGAACCGCGATGACGCCGACTAGCGCGATGGTTGCTCCAAGTGTGTCTCCATCCATCGACTGCAGAGCGGAGAAAACAAGCCGGCCGAGAGTCCATGTCAGTACTATCGCAACCGCGAGGACGAGAAGGGTCACCAGTATTGCGCCGATCATTTTTACGGTTTGTTTCACGTACGTTCCCTTCGCGATGATATGGAGCTGCTGACAGTCGGTCACAATTTTGAACCTCACCGAACATACATCGTAGGAGAGTGACCAAAGGTGGTGGTCGGCGGTCCGATAAAGATCGTTTACGGTGGGCCGCCTACTTCCACTCACCTTCCCAGGTGTACAAATCATCGGTGACGGCGTACTCGCGGAGCTCAGCGATCTTCCCGTCGCGTTCGGTCGCGATCGACGCCCCCAGGAACGCCTTGTCCTCACCACCCCGGCGATACTCAAACCGCCATTCGGCCACGAGCAGGTGTCCCGCTTGGAACTCGTGAGTGACCGTCCAGTCGAGGACGCGCGACCCTCCCTCGTTCCACTTTTCGCACCATTCCCGCACCCGTTCGCGGCCGTAGTACACCGGCCCAAAGCTCTCAGCGATCACAACGTCGTTGGTGACGGTCGCAACGATGCGCTCTGTGTCATTAGTTCTCCATGCCGCGATGTAGTCCGTGAGGGCGCTCATCTGACTATTAAACAACGGAACCTCCCCGCGACTTGCCGAAGACGAACGTATTGGCACTGGCCGCAGATTTTGCCTGCCCTCACTGCTTCGCTGCGTCGGAAATGCGGTGCATCACTGCGGGAGGTGAGAACATCGGAAACCCTTACTCGTGTGCATGTTCAGCGGTACCTACTGGGGCATTGAGGTTGGCAGCGATCGCGAGCGGAGCATGCGGCCGGACACCGGAGAGTCTTCAGGGCCATACGCATGGTGGAGCCAAGTGGGTTTTTGCTTAGACCCTGACCGTCAAGTGGGAATGCGGTCACCAAGCAGTTGACGAAAGCCGATACCGGTTGAAAGCTCACTCTGCCGCCGTAGGGTCTTGAGTGCGTCAGGTCACATAATCGAGTCTTGAAAGGACGTGATCGACATGACGCTCCGGAGGAAGGCGATCACCGCAACCACTACTGCCGCCCTTACCGTTGGGCTCTGTCTCGGAGGAGCTGGTATAGCCAACGCAGAGCCGAAGGTCGACGGCCTCCCGCGAGATGTCTCGTATCCCTAGGGTTACGAGACAATTGATTCTCGGACTGATGCAGTGACAGCCACACGTCTCCACGCCATATTCAGTTGAGTTCTTCCGTGTAGATCGGAGCTTCCCCGACTAGGATCAGATCAACCCGCGGCTGAGGGGCTGCGGGCCCAGTTCGACCCCACCTCCTGCTTCGGGAAGGAATGAGTCCAACGATGGCTCGATTCGGAAACGATCAAAAGGACATTGGTAGTCTTGACTTCCGCACGGTAGATAAGAGTAGTCGAGTCGAAGCCTTCTTCATTCCGACCGAACCACCACCCAAAAAGTCGTCAGCGCAGCAGCGCTTAGCGGAAGGTGTGAAGCTCATCGAGCTCGACGCCGAGGCCGGCATTCTGAAGATGCATCCCATCAACACGCTCTCGACTCACAGCGAGTACCTCAGGCCAAAGTACGAGCAAGTGCATACAATCACCTTTGAAACTTCCTTGTTGCGGCAATACCTCGGGGTGCCCGACGTAGAGGCAGTTCTTGAGACGCTACCACCCGGATTCGTGAAGGACTTCGCATACGGCCTGGGGTTACTCAAGGACTGCAATCGACTCATTAGGTTGATCGAGAAGAACACTACGTGCGATGAGATTATCTTCACTAACGGCGACAGCTCCACCGTCGACGGCACAAAGTTCCGACTCGGTCTTACAAGATTCTCAGCAATCTGGGCAGAGATCACGAGAATCAACGACCGAGGCAACCGTGCCGCAGGCCGGGTGAAAGACGTTTTCGTCCACAACAATCTCGCCGCTACGCTAGGTCTCTCCATCACAGAATTCTCGCTCGGACGACACCCGGACTCTCGTGTAATCGCGATGGCAGCCGACGGTGTCGAGGGACTGAGCAATATCGAGCGCGACGCTTTGGTCAAGGCGATTGCATCTGAGTCGGCAGTAATCGCAGAAAGCACGCCCCAGAAGTTCCAACAGCTCAAGCGCGACATTGAGCTTGTCAATCTTGATCGTCTCATTGAGGTGTATTCCGACTCCTTGGATCAGGGCAAGACGGAACCCTACTGGCAGACATTCTTCGACGACAACGCGTTCGCATTACAGCAGGTCTTCGGCGCTCCGATGGTTAGTGTTCACTCCGAAGTACAGGTAGGCGGCCGGGACCTGTCAGGGAGTGGTGACAAGATTGCTGACTATTTGTTCAAGAACTCGCTGACGAACAACGTCGCTCTTGTGGAGATTAAGCGGCCAGCCACGCGGCTAATCGAAACCCATGAGTACCGGCGAGGTGTGTTTGGCCCATCGAAGGAGCTCAACCGCGCAGTTACTCAGGTGCTTGACCAAGCCTACAACTTGACGAAGAACCTCACGGGTCTGAAAGAAAGTTCGCGTCAATGGGACTTGGAATCCTATGCGGTCTCTTGCTTCGTCGTTGCCGGACGCACCCCCTCGGCAAGTGATCCCGAACGACAGAAGTGTTTCGAGCTATACCGCGCCAACTCTCGCAACGTAACTATCGTGACCTACGACGAGATCCTGGAACGCCTCCGACTCTTGCGCAGCTTCCTCGCACCGATAACGCCGTCGAACGAGGAGATCTGACCGAGATGGCACGTCCACCCGCATGGAGACACACTCTGGATGAGGCCCGGCGACAGGCTCTCGTCGCGATCGACTTCTACAACCGCCCCGGTGATCGGCGAAGTTTCAGCGACTTTATCGTCCACATTCACCTCGCATGGCAGAACCTACTTCACGCTGACCGCATGCGCCGCAAGGTCGAGATCTTCTATCGCGAGTCGGGTGGTCGACGCCTCTTCAAACGTAACCCGGATGGCTCGAAGAAGACCTGGGATTTGAGCCAGTGCCTGAAGCACGAGTTTCAGGACAGCGACCCGATAAAAGTGAACGTTGCGTTCTTTGTCGGTCTGCGGAACCACGTCGAGCACCGCTTCCAGGATGCTGTGTTGGTTGCGACCGCGGCCGAAGCGCACGCATGCATCATCAATTTTGAGGCGGAGCTGGTGAGGAGGTTCGGGGCCCGCGAAACGCTGGGCTCCGAACTGAAGTTTCCCGTGTTCGTACAGTCCCTCAGCCCGTCGAGATACGAGGAGCAAAGCAACCTTCGACGTGGTCTGCCCACTACCGTCTCGAATTTCATCACCGAGTTCCAAGTAGGTCTGCCAGAGGCCGTCCGACGCGATGAGCGATTCGCTTACCGACTCCTGTTACTTCCGATGAAGGGGCCCAAGACGGAGGCGGACCTTGCGCTCAACTTCGTTCGCCAGGATGACCTTAGCGAAGAAGAGCTCCAGGCACTTCTCGGGAAAGACGGAAGTGTGATTTTGGCGGAAAAGTACCGCGACGCGATCCACGGTGACGAAATGCTCCCCAAAGCGGCCGCGGCAAACGTGCAGGAACGTATCGCATTCAAGTTCAGCGTCCATGACTTCACTGTGGTTCGAAAAGCCTGGCAGATTGGCCCAGCGAAGAGTGGAGACAAGGAACAGTTGCCGAAGTCGGATGGCTTCTGCCTCCTGACTTCCACAACTGAGTGGTGATTTGGCGGATCGGACCGCGTTTGTACTGGTCACAGGATCGAAGGTCGTGTTGATGGGACACTAATCGGGTGTCTACGATAGGTTCATGTCGCCTCGCCTGCGCAAAGTCACCACCGGATCCGGGGCCACGGCTGTCCAGATCGTGCGTAAGCACCGCGGGAAAGTCACCGTTCTCGAGCACCTCGGATCCGCCCACACCCCAGAAGAGCTGACCGCTCTCCTTGCCGCCGGCGATGAGAAGCTCGCTGCCCACGGGGCGGCCGAGCAACTCGAACTTGAACTGGGCCTACCCACCGACGAAGGCGCGCCACCGCGAGCCAGAACGGTCGTGGGTTCACGCTCTGCCATCCTCATCGACGCGATCACCGAGTCCTGGAAACGGTTAGGCTTCAGCGAAGTCGTCAATGATCAGGCGTTCTTCCAACTCGTGCTGGCTCGTCTGGTTGAACCGACATCGAAGGCCGATAGCCTCCGTGTCCTGGCCGAACTCGGTATTGACCCGCCACACCACAACACATTCCTCAACTGCCTGACCCGCGCAAGAGACCGTGACTACCGGGCAAAGATCGCGGGCAAGTGCTTCGATCACTGCGTGGCCACCTCTGGAATCAGCCTCCTGCTCTATGACGTCACGACCTTGTATTTCGAAGCAGAGAAGGAAGACAATCTCAGACAGGTCGGATACTCGAAAGAACGCCGAGTCGACCCACAGATCGTTGTCGGCCTCCTCGTCGACCGGACCGGGTTCCCCCTCGAGATCGGCTGCTACGAGGGCTCGAAAGCAGAGACTCACACGATTATCCCCGTGATCAAAGCCTTCCAAGACCGCCACAATGTCACTGACATGGTTGTTGCAGCTGACGCAGGCATGCTCTCAGCAAAGAATCTAGCCGAGTTGGACAAAGCCGGGCTGCGTTTCATCGTCGGGTCGAGACAGACGAAAGCACCACATGATCTGGCCACGCATTTCAGGTGGAACGGCGAATACGCCGACGACGGGCAGATCATCGACACGATCACCCCGAAAGGCGTCAAACGCCTCGACCCGGACAGGGTGAAGAAGAGGCATGAGCCCGTCTGGTCAGCAAAGGAGTATCCGGATGCGTGGCGAGTCGTATGGCAATATCGACGCAAACGAGCGATGCGTGATGAGCAGACCTTGAATCTGCAGCGCAACCGCGCATTAAGCATCATCGAGGGACAGAAGCCGGCGAAAAAGGCCCGGTTCGTCAAGGTCACCGATGAAGACAAGGAGTTCGACGAAGCCTCCTACAGGCGAGCAATGAAGCTTTCGGGCTATAAGGGCTACGTCACGAATATCCCCGCCAGCATCATGTCCGCTACCGAAGTGGTCGGCAGTTATCACGACTTATGGCATGTCGAGGCGTCTTTCCGGATGTCGAAGACGGACCTACGGGCCCGGCCGATCTTCCACCGGACCAGAGATGCGATCGAAGCGCACTTGACGGTGGTGTTCACGGCATTGGCAATCGCACGGTTCATGCAGGAAGAGACTGGTGTGTCGTTGAAGAAGATCATCACGACGTTGCGTCCTCTGCGGGAGTTCACGGGTCGTGTGGGTGGGCAGGACATCACGTTCGATCCCGAAGTTACTGGGCCGACGAGGGAAATCGCGGCCGGGCTACTGCCTAATCGTTTTCCGGGGCACTAAAATTGTGGAACTCAGGCCAAAGCGGCCGCGGCAAACGTGCAGGAACGTATCGCATTCAAGTTCAGCGTCCATGACTTCACTGTGGTTCGAAAAGCCTGGCAGATTGGCCCAGCGAAGAGTGGAGACAAGGAACAGTTGCCGAAGTCGGATGGCTTCTGCCTCTACTCGCCTGCCTTCAAGCAGTTCGTCTATCGACCGAAACTCGTGGAGCGGATGGCCGAAGCCTTAGATACCGCAGAGAAGTACCAGGCGTTGTTGCGCTGTCCGCCTATCGCGAAAAAGCCGACCTAGGTGTAAAAAGGTTAACTCGGTGGGCGGAGGCTGGGGGTCCTTCTATGTTTGTCAAGCGGGGCTAACAGGTGTCGCGATGGCAGTGTCTCACAACTTAGGTGTCTCAAAACCCATGGGTTTTGAGACGCTCAGGTTACGAGACAGTCCACGTTCGCCTTGAGAGGTAAGCTCACTTTGATGCGCGTTAGAGCGCTGACTATTGGATGGAGACGATGTGGACTTCGACAAGCTACTGCGGGATGCAGACGACTCGCCACCAACGAACCCACGGGAGCTCTATGAGCAGCTCCCCTTTAAGGCTAAGGACTACGGCTACATCCGGGATGCTCAAACGCAGATTCTCTCCAAGTGGGACGACAGGCGGGAGCAACGAGACATCGTCATCAAAGTCAACACAGGCGGCGGGAAAACCATAGACGGGCTCGTCATTCTTCAGAGCTATCTCAACGAGGGAATTCAACCAGCCCTATACGTCGCTCCCAATAAGTTTCTAGTTGAGCAAGTAGTAAAGGAGGCTGGCAACCTAGGCATCCCAGTTGTCACCGATCCCGAAGCCCCCGCTTACTTCGCCGGAGAAGCGATAGCGGTAGTCAACGGCGCGAAGCTGTTCAATGGGCACACCGTGTTTTCCGACAATCGGCCAAGTGCGCCGCGCGTGCCGATCGGAGCTGTCGTGGTTGACGACGCGCACGCGGTTCTGGCGATTCTCAAAGATCAGCTATCGGTCACGATTGAGAGATCCAACCCCACTTTCACCGAACTCCTTGACCTGTTCGAGGAGGACTTGAAAATTCAGGCTCCGGACGTCCTTCTGGACATTCGAGAAGAAACGGGAGGTGGTTTCGCTCGGGTTCCGTTCTGGGCTCTATCCAATAAGCTTGACCAGATGCGGACGATTTTTCGTCAGTACAAGCCTGATAATGAATTCGACTACGGCGCCGACGCGATCCGCGACTCCTTAGCCCTATGTCGCATCGTGTTCACCCCTCTGGCGTTGACAATAGTTCCCCCCGTTCCGCCCGTAGGCCGAGTACACAGTTTCGCCGACGCTCAACGCCGAGTCTTCCTGACCGCCACCCTCGCCAATGACAGCGCCCTCATCACAGACTTCGACGCCGATCCAGCGTTGGTGAGTGAGCCAATTCAACCGCTCACTGCGGGTGACATAGGTGAGCGCATGATCCTGGCTCCTCAGGAGATTAACTCCACCATCACGGAGGACAACGTTCGGGCCGAGATTGCGAAGCTCAGCGAAAAACACAACACCTTGGTAATCGTTCCCAGCGAAAGAGCGATCGCGAAGTGGAGTGCGTACAGCCCAACTGTTGCAACCAAGGACAATCTGACTAAGGTTGTCGCCACAATGCGATCGAAGAATCATGTTGGACTTGTGATCGCCGCGAATAGGTACGACGGAATTGACCTGCCCGACGATGCGTGTCGGATCTTGGTGATCGACGGGTTGCCTCAAGCTTTTAGCGGAGATGAGCGCTTGGAATCCCTGATGCAGCGGACTGTTGGTGGAGTGGACGATCGCCAGGTCCAGAGGCTTGAACAAGGTATGGGGAGAGCGGTCCGAAGTAATGAGGATCACTGTCTCGTATTCCTTATCGGGCGTCGACTCGCGCAACTAACAGTTGACCCTCGAACGCTGGAGAGGTTCAGCCCCGCGACCCAAGCGCAGCTCAAGGCATCAAGGGTGATGGCCAAAGATCTAGATAATCAGCCGCTGAGCAAGATCATGGAAACTGCATGGCAGTCCCTAACCCGTGACTCGTCTTGGGTGAAATACGCGAAGAGCCAACTCCGCTCACTAGGGCATGTCTCCTTTATTGGCGGAGCCATGTCAGGATCGCGCTGATCACGACGGCCGCTCGATAGGTGATGGCGAGCTTGTCGTATCTCGTCGCTAACCCCCGCCATTGCTTGACGTAGGCAA
>NZ_RHFG01000050.1 GCF_004745485.1 Brevibacterium sp. S22 | reverse complement strand
CCGACGCAAGCTCAAATGGTATCTAGCGCGTCGGGTCTACAAGATCCTCAACGCGCTAGATACCGTTCCTCAACCTGCTTGACAAGACATAGAAGGATCGAGGTTGCAGAGCCGCCGTCAGGTAGCAGGGGAGGGGCAGTGGGGTGACCGCAGCGTGATCCCGAAGTGAACGAACCATCAGAGAGTCCATATACTGGGGGCCATGACGATTCTCATTGGCTACCTACCTGCTCCCGAGGGTGAAGCTGCTCTGCGCGCGGGCTTCGCAGAGGCCAAGCTGCGGTCGAGCGCTGCCGTCGTGATCAACTCGCAGCGACGAGGTGCCAGTGGAACTCCGACCGAGATCGGTGAGGACGAGATCAAGCGGATCATCGACCTCGGCAAGGAATCGGACGTCGAGGTCGAGGTTCTCCAGCCCGATCATGAAGACGATCTGCCCGGCACGCTCAACGACCTCGCGGAGGAGTACCGGGCCCAGCTCATCGTCATCGGTCTGCGCAAACGCTCGGCGATCGGGAAGTTCATCCTCGGTTCGCAGGCACAGCGCATCCTCCTCGAGGCCGAGGTCCCGGTGCTGACCGCAAAGGCCTGAAACCTCGCCGAGGCAGCCCTGGCCGCCGTCCTATCGCTGCAGTTCCAGCTCCCATCCCCATGCGAGGAGCTCGGCCAGCGACACGCCGTCGGCGTCACTGAGATCCGTGATCTGAGTGCGGCACGAATAGCCGTCGGCGAGCACGATCTGCAGCCTGTCGGCCGTGCCGGACTGCGTCGAAGCGATCGGCGGAGTATCTGCCGCACCAACCGGGGGAGCGTCTGCGCCGGAATCAAGTGCCGACTCTGAACCTGTGGCTCGACTTCGCCTGCGCAGGGCGGGCAGCAGAGCCACCTCAGCAACGGCGACCGAGGTCTCGTAGTGTCCTTCTTCGACGCCGAAGTTCCCGGCCAGACCGCAGCAGCCGCCCAGGAATTCGGTGCTCGCTCCGGCTCTGGCCAGCAGCTCCCTGTCCGCGGCGGTGCCGAAGATCGCCGACTGGTGACAGTGCGGCTGCACAAGTGCCTCGACTCCGGACAGGTCCGGCAATTCGGCACCGATGCTCAGCAGGTATTGGGCAAGAGTCTGCACTCGTTCGGCGACTCGGTGCGACGCCTCATCGGCGACGAGCTTGAGCGAATCGTCCTTGAGCGTGGCCAAACATGAGGGTTCGACACCGATGATCGGCACATCTCCGGTGGCATCCAAAGCGGTGATCGTCTCCGACAGATTCGCCTTCGCGGCATCGAGCTGGCCGGTGGAGATCAGCGGCAGTCCGCAGCACACGGTCTGATCGATCACCCGCACATGCACTCCGGCATGCTCGAGTACGGCGACGGCCGCAGCGAGGATGCGCGGAGCGAAGTGGTTCGACCAGGAATCGGCGAACAGCACCACTTCGGCGTGCGGACGTGATCCCGGTGTCGCAGATGACCCCGCTGGTGACGCGGACCCCGCAGATGACCCCGCTGGTGACGCGGACCCTGCCGGTGACGCGGAACCCGCACGTGACCCCGCGGACCCCGCACGTGACTCCGCCTTCACGCGGGACCGGGGCCCCGCCTCGGCGGTGGTGTTCCACCATTTCCTGAACGTCGTGGACGCGAACTGCGGGATCGACCGGCGGACGTCGATTCCGGCCATCTTCTTCGCCAGCGTCGTCAGACCAGGCAGCCCTGAGACTCGGTTGACGGCGGGCGCGAGCGGGGTGATCAGGCGCGCGAGCTGCGGGAGGAACCCGAGCGAATAGTGCTTCATCGGCCGCAGCCTGCCCTGATAGGACTGGTGCAGGACCTCGGCCTTGTACGTGGACATGTCCGTGCCGGTCGGGCACTCGGTCCCGCAGGCCTTGCACGACAGGCACAGGTCGAGGGCCTCGTGCACCTCGGGGGAGTCCCACCGCGGCTCGAGCAGGTCCCCGGAGACCATCTCCTGCAGCACCCGTGCGCGTCCCCGCGTCGAATGCCGCTCATCGCGGGTGGCCTGGTACGAGGGACACATGATGCCTCCTCCGGCCGCCGAGTCCGCACGACATTTGCCGACTCCGGTGCACCGGTGAACGGCCGAAGCGAAGCCCGCGGACTCGCCTTCGTACGCCATCGCCAAGGTTCCCGGCAGCTCCTGCCGCAGCGGCAGCTGGGTCAGACGGACCGACTCGTCGAGGGCATCGGGGTCGACGATGACACCGGGGTTGAGCAGATGCTGAGGGTCGAAGAGCCGTTTGACCTGGGCAAACAGATCGAGGGCCGCTGGGGTGTACATGAGACGCAGCAGCTCGGACCGGGCCCGACCGTCCCCGTGTTCGCCGGAGACCGAACCGCCGTAGCGGGCCACGAGCTTCGTCGCCGCGACCATGAAATCGCGCATCACCTGCCCGCCGTCAGGGTCCTCGAGGGGGAAATCCACGCGCATGTGCAGGCAGCCATCACCGAAGTGCCCATAGGGAATGGCCCACAGCCCGTGTTCCTCGAGCAGCTCCATGAGGTCATGCAGATACTCGCCGAGGTGGTCCACCGGGACCGCGGAATCCTCCCACCCCGCATGGGCGTCGCGCCCATCGGGGGTACGTGAGACCAGACCGGCGCCGTCGGCGCGGATCGCCCACACATCGGCAGCCGCCTGAGGATTGAGGACGGCGGAATCGAGCGACTTCGATTCAGCGATGAGACGCTGAGTCTCCTGTTCGAGTGCGGCATCATCCTCACCGGTGAGCTCGACGACGAGCCAGCCCGCGCCGTCGGGCAGCGGGGGGACCGCCTCGGCGCCCTTGGTGTCGATGACCCGGTCGAGCATCCGCGAATCGAGGCCCTCGCAGGCGGCGACGGGGAAGTCCCCCAGCAGCGGTGCGTCATGGGCGGCGGCGACCATGTCCTCATAGCCGAGCACCACCGCCGAGGTGAAGCTCGGATCCTTGACCAGGCGCATCTTTGCGGCGAGGACGACACCCCAGGTGCCCTCGGTGCCGGCGAAGGCTCGGCGCACGTCGAAGCCGTTCTCCGGCAGGAGGGACTCGAGTCCGTAGCCGGAGACCTGGCGGGAGAAGGTGCCGAAGTTCGTGCGGATGGTTCCGAGGTTCTGTGCAACGAGCTCGTGCAGCCGTGGGAAAGTCGCGGATGCGTCCGAGTCGTCGAGGGTCACAACGGTGCCGTCGATGAGCATGACCTTCAGCGCCAGGACGTTGTCGCTCGTGCGCCCGTAGCCCAGTGCTCGGGGGCCGCAGGCGTTGTTGCCGATCATCCCGCCGATCGTGCACCGGGTATGAGTGGAAGGATCGGGGCCGAAACGCAGACCGTGCGGTTTGGCCTGTTTCTGCAGGTGGGCATGGACGCATCCGGACTGCACCCAAGCTGATTGCCCCTCCGGGTCGAGCTCGAGGACCGCATTCATATGGAGGGAGAAGTCGAGGACGACGCCGCGGCCGATGGCGTTGCCGGCGATGGAGGTGCCCGCACCACGGCTGGTGATGGGCACACCGAGGCGGCGCGCGATGGAGAGGACTCGGGCCACCTCTTCCTCATCGTGAGGGAAGACGATGGCTGCGGGGACGAGCCGGAAGAGAGAGGCATCGGAGGAGTATGCGGCGCGGTCGGTATCGTCGATGCTGAAATCTCGGACCCCGGCGGTGCGGAACTGCTCGGCGAGGGTGGTGGGAAGCGCTGTCTGGGACTCGTCTTCGTCGACGGTCGCCCGATTCGCTCCAGTGGGATGGGCCATAGTCGTCATGTCCGCATTGTGCCACTTGGGTTGCCGAAACATCGATCCCTTCCATACGGACAGTTGCGGATCGGCAGTCATTCTCAGAACGCCAGAATCGTTATCGTTTCGTTATCTAGCATGCTCAGAACGGTGCTATTCGGTGGCCTGAGTTCCCAGATCCGGGAATTCTTGGCGTCTTGACATATTCGTGGTATCTAATGGGACTACACCAATTCGTGGCAACGGGCCACTACATGAATGCAAGGGAAGAAACCATGTCTCGTCGAGCTCGTGAATTGACAGTTGATCAGACTGCATTAGTCGGAGTCGTCCGAAAGGTCGCACGGCAGCGTTCGAAAATCAACACCGACTATGTGATGGCGATTCTGCGCGCCCGTGAAGAGGGTGCGACCTTCGGTGCGATCGCCGAGGCGGCCGGCACCTCCTCGCAGGCGGTTCAGGAGATCGTGCGCAGGCACGGGCCGGTCAAGCGCAGTGAGCCGAAGACCGGAGTGGCCGACCCCGCCTGATCCCAAGTACTGCAAGGGCGGGAGGGCATCTGACGGCCACCTCTGTGCTCAGACTTCCCGCACAGAGACCAGGGCGGTGATCCGAAATCGATACGGATCACCGTCCTTGTGTGTTTCATGAACGTTTTCCGACGGTTCCGTGACCGAATCATTGCGCCTGCCAGTGGCCGCAATTCACGCTCTAGAGACAACGGAGCCGATGACTGAACAAATTCCCCAAGCGATTTCTCTTCGGCGCAGTGAAATCGTCCGCGATCCGATTCCTCGTCGATTTGTGAAATTGCCGTTGCGAACGTGTCGCAGCGACAACTGCAGATGCGTTCCGAATGGGCGAGAACGACTGTGCAGCCTGAGTTCTCGACCGTCCGAAGCGGCTTAGATACAAGAAGTACATATTCGTCGACGTATTGCAGTCTTGTTACACAGGATTCGGATCGCACGGGGCGAGGGTCAGTGGTGCTCGTGACTGGCTGCGTCATTGTGTGTTGAGTGCTCAGCGGTCGTGAGGCGGAGCAGCTTCGTGTGGGTGAGCGGGTTTCTGCCTGCGGACGCTTGGCCGAGGCGCGGGGCGGATTGTCTAGAGTGGCCGTATGAACTCCGAGCTCGAATCGCTGCCCGCTGAGATCGTCGACCTTCCTCTGATCCGCATCGCCTCTGACCTCTCACTCATGGCCTGGGAGCAGATGGGCGCCTGGAGGCCGCTGCTCGGCGCGAGCCTCGATGCCAGCGTCGTGGACACGAAGACCTCACCGAACGACCTCGTCACCCGCGCCGATGCGCAGATCGAGGCGCTGGTTCGCGGCTACCTCAATCGAGTCAGGCCACACGACCTCATGGTCGGCGAAGAGGGGTCGGAAGCCCTCGCCCCGGTCGAGTTCTTCCCGCAGGACCTTCTGCACAAGCTCCACGCCTTCGACCCGGAGACCGGCGGACTCGTCGAGCTCGGCGACGGAGGGGCGAGCGCCGGAGCGTCCGGTGCTGCGGGGTCAGGCCCCGGGAGAGCGGACGGCGGACCACGCCTGGAATGGCATGTCGACCCGATCGACGGGACCGTCAACTATGTCCGCAATATCGAGCATCACGCATTCTCCGTCGGTGTCTGCGTCGCTGGAGATGGCAAGGACGCAGGCCTCGGGCTCGGCGACTGGCAGATCGGACTCGTCGCTTCACCCGGATTGGGTGCCACATGGTTGGCGGCTGCGAGCCGCGGCGCCTTTCGAATCGACGGGCGCTTGGCCGACTATTCCGAGAGCGGTTCTGCCATTCCTGCCCGGCGCCTGCGCGGCACTCCGCCCGGACTGTCCGGAAGGCTTCTGGCCACTGGATTCGCCTATGCCTTGAGCAATCGCGGGGTGCAGTTGGCCAAGCTCGAAGACCTGATGACAGGCTATGACGATATCCGCCGCTGCGGCTCGGCTGCACTCGACCTGTGCATGGTCGCTGAAGGCCGAGTCAACGGCTACGCCGAACGCGGTCTGGGTATCTACGACTACGCCGGCGGCGCCGTCATCGTCGAAGAGGCGGGGCTCAGAGTCAGCCGCGGCGGCGCGGGAGGTCCGACTGCCGCAGCCGACACCCAGGAGGAGGTTGACCGCCTCGTGGCCGCCATCTGAGACGAAACCCAATGGAAACCGAGCCGGCGGTCGCACTGCCTCAGTGACGGAAACCGGTCGTCACCTGGGGTGATACCTGAACCTGATGTATCCGGGAAGACTTCTGACTTCATCTGATGTGACGTAGATAACGTCATGCTTTTTTGACTTTATTTTCAAAGCCTAGGCTAAGCTTACTTCCAGTGTGTGCACACGCTTCTCCCATCCGTTCATACTTGGAAGTAGGACCACCCATGGTTTCGACTCGCCTTCAACTGAGCGCCCTGGCAGGCGTCGTCGCTCTCACGCTGGCCGGCTGCGGCTCGTCCGGCTCTGACGAGAGCCAGGCCAACGCCGAAGGTTCCGGCGGCACGATCGAGGTCGAGGACAACAACGGCAAGCAGACCGTTGCCAGTCCTCCGGAGTCCGTCGTCGCCACTGACAACCGGACTTTCGAGACGCTCAGCGACTGGGACATCGAGCTCAGTGCCGCCGCCGTGTCCCTCATGGATGAGGACCTCGACTACACGAAGGACGATTCGATCCTCGACCTCGGCAACCACCGCGAACCCGATCTCGAGAAGGTCGTCGAGGCCAAGCCCGACCTCATCGTCAACGGACAGCGGTTCTCCCAGTACCACGACGATCTGGCGAAGTACGCACCGGACGCCACCGTGCTCGAACTCGATCCCCGCGACGGTGAGGACTTCGGGGAAGAGCTCAAGCGCCAGACCACCGTCCTCGGCGAGATCTTCGACAAGCAGGACGAAGCCAAGAAGCTCGTCGACGACTTCGACGCATCGGTCGAGAAGGCCAAAGATGCCTACGACGGCAAGCAGAAGACCATGGGCCTGATCACCTCCGCCGGTCAGATCGGGTACGCGGCGCCCACAGTCGGCCGCACCGTCGGTCCGGTCTTCGACATCCTCGACCTTGAGCCCGCCCTCGAAGTCGAAGGCTCCGACGACGACCACCAGGGTGACGAGGTCTCAGTCGAGGCCATTGCGGACTCGAACCCGGATCTCATGGTCGTCATGGATCGCGACGCCTCCTTCCCAGCCGATGAGCGCGAGGACGGATCCGCCCCCGCCGCCGAGGTGCTCGAGGACTCCGAAGCACTCGCCGACGTTCCTGCGATCAAGGACGACAGCATCGTCTACTTCCCCGAGGACACATACCTCAACGAAGGCATCCAGACGTACACCGAGTTCTTCAACGACTTCGCCGACACCGTCGGCAAGTAACTGACGCATCCCCTCGGCGGTGGATCGGGTCCCAGCCCGGTCCACCGCCGAGCCGTGAGTGAGACCGAACCGACGACAAGCACCGACAGGCGACACATGACACGCACCGACACCCGAACTGAGCGCAGGGGTGACGACCCGACCACCGCCTCGGCGACGTCATCCCCGGCGGGCAAAGGTCGGCTCTTCGACTGGAAGCTGCTGCTCGGCGTCGGCGGAGTCCTCCTGCTCCTGACCGTCTCCCTGCTCACCGGCGTCTACGACATCTTCGGCGGCGACGGCGGCGGCCAGATGTTCCAGATCACCCGCATCCCGCGCACCATCGCCCTCGTCCTCGCCGGTGCTGCCATGGCCATGTGCGGCCTCGTCATGCAGCTGCTCACGCAGAACCGCTTCGTCGAACCGACGACCACAGGCACCACGGAATGGGCCGGACTCGGCCTCATGCTCACCGTCATCCTCTGGCCGGACGCGACGATCCTGGCCCGGATGATCGGCGCGATCCTCGCCGCCTTCATCGGCACGCTCGTCTTCTTCCTCTTCCTCCGCCGCGTCTCGCTCAAGTCCTCACTCATCGTTCCGATCGTCGGCATCATGCTCGGCGCGGTCGTCGGCGCCGTGTCGACTTTCGTTGCAGTGCAGACGAACATGCTCCAGGCGCTGGGCATCTGGTTCGCCGGCAGCTTCACCACCATCCTGCGCGGGCAGTACGAGACACTGTGGATCGTCGCGCTCGTCGTCGTGGTCGTCTTCATCACCGCCGACCGATTCACCGTCGCCGGCCTCGGCAAGGACGTCGCCACGAACGTCGGCCTCAACTACGACCGGATCATCCTCATCGGCACGATCCTCGTGGCCATCGCCACCGGCATCGTCACCGTCGTCGTCGGCAGCCTGCCGTTCCTCGGCCTCATCGTGCCCAATATCGTCTCGCTGCTGCGCGGCGACGATCTGCGCAGCAACCTGCCGTGGGTGTGCCTGCTCGGCATCGCCATCGTCACCGTCTGCGACCTGATCGGCAGGGTCATCATCATGCCCTTCGAGGTGCCGGTCTCGCTCATCCTCGGCGTCGTCGGTGCGGCGGTCTTCGTTGCCCTCCTCCTCCGTCAGCGAAAGCGGGGGTGAGTGCGATGAAGGCAAAGAACGACGGTTACGCAGACGTCAGTGACACGATCAGTCAGGAGCCGCCTCGGCGGCATTCGGGATCCTTGGCCACCGCGAAGGCGAAGTGGCGGTACTGGGGAATCCTCGCCGCCCTGATCATCGCAGCGGCGGGGATCGCACTCGGGCTGCTGGCCTGGGACAATCCGCTGCCGATCACGGATGAGGGGTTCTGGCTGATTGCGCAGATGCGGGTCGAGAACCTCGCCGTTCTCGCCGTCGTCGCCCTCTGCCAGGCGTTCGCGACGGTGGCATTCCAGACGGTGGCGAACAACCGGATCATCACCCCGTCGATCATGGGATTCGAGTCGCTCTACGTGGCGATCCAGACCTCGGCGATGTACTTCTTCGGGGTCACTGCGATCTCCCAGCTCCAAGGACTCGTGCCTTTCGTCGTGCAGCTCGTGCTCATGGCCGGGCTCTCATTGGCTCTCTACGGATGGCTGCTCTCGGGCCGCTACGGCAACGTCGCGATCATGCTGCTCATCGGCGTCGTCATCGGCGGGGGACTGGGATCGATCGCGACGTTCATGCAGCGGACCCTGACGCCGAGCGAATTCGACGTCCTCTCCGCCCGTCTTTTCGGGTCCGTGGCGAATTCGGACGCGAGCTATCTGCCGGTGGCGATCCCACTGTGTCTCATCGCCTGCGCGGGCCTGTACCTGAGTTCTTCGCGGCTCAACGTGCTCGCCCTCGGCCGGGATGCGACCGCGAGCCTGGGTCTGAAGCACAGCGTCGAGATGATCAAGGTCCTCTTCTTCGTCTCGATCCTCATGGCCGTGTCCGTGTCGATGATCGGGCCGATGATCTTCCTCGGCTTCCTCGTCGCGATGCTCGCCTACCAGTTCGCCGACACCTTCGACCACCGGTACATCCTGCCGATGGCCGCGCTCATCTCCTTCGTCGTCCTCGGCGGCGCGTACTTCGTGATGAAGAACATCTTCTTCGCCGAGGGCATCGTGTCGATCATCATCGAAATCGTCGGCGGCGGGGCGTTCCTCGTCGTCATCATGAGGAAGGGTCGCCTGTGATCACTCTCGAATCAGTCCGCAAGTCCTACAGCGACGAGGTGGCCATCGGGCCTGTCGACCTGACGATCCCCGCCGGTGGAGTCACCGCCCTCGTCGGGCCGAACGGGGCGGGCAAATCGACGCTGCTGACGATGGTCGGCCGGCTGCTCGGCCTCGACGAAGGAACCATCGAGGTCGCGGGCTTCGACGTCACCTCGACGAAGTCGAAGGACCTGGCTAAGATCATCTCGATCCTGCGACAGGAGAACCACTTCATCACCCGGCTGACGATCCGCCAGCTCGTCGGGTTCGGGCGCTTCCCATACTCGAAGGGGCGCCTGACCGTCGAGGACGAGGAGATCGTGTCGAAGGCCATCGACTTCCTCGAGCTGACCGAGCTCGAGGGGCGGTACATCGACGAACTCTCCGGCGGACAGCGGCAGCGCGCCTACGTCGCGATGGTGCTCGCCCAGGACACCGACTACGTGCTGCTCGACGAGCCGCTGAACAACCTCGACATGAAGCACTCGGTACAGATGATGCAGCACCTGCGCCGGGCAGCCGTCGAGATGGGGCGGACCATCGTCATCGTCCTCCACGACATCAACTTCGCCAGTCACTACGCCGATCACATCTGCGCGGTGAAGAAGGGCTCGGTCGTCGAGTTCGGCACCCCGGAGGAGATCATGACCGCCGAGGTGCTGTCCAGGGTGTTCGACACCCCGGTCGAGGTAATCGACGGCCCGCGCGGCCGGCTGGCCGTGTACTACTGAGCGTCTCGGGCGCTGTGGCTGACGCTGCGGCTACTGAGCCGCAGGTGAGGCGTGCACTGCGGCCACTGAGTCGCAGATGAGGTGTGTGCTGCGGCTCCACTGATCAGGGGCGGCCAATGCGGTTGGCGGTCGTCGACCCTTGATGCAGTAGGGCGTTGCAAGGAATGCTGGTGATCAAGTCCGAGGCTGCAGGGCGTCACAAAGATTGCTGGTGACGAAGCCCGAGGCTGCAGGGGCGGTGGCCGAAGGACGTTTCGCCGACTGTCTGCCGCCTGTAGCGGAGTGAAGCGGCGGCCGAGTGGCGCGTCTGTTGCCTGCCGGGTTCTGCAAACCACATCGCGTTCATGTCATCAGGACGCGGAGCCTGTTGCCGAATTGATTGGGCGTGTTTGTCAACAGGGTCCATTGCCGTTTTTGAGACAATGGACTATGGCTAAGAACTACCGTCCGGTCGATCGTGACCAGCAGTTCCTCCTCCCGCCTGATA
>NZ_RHFG01000004.1 GCF_004745485.1 Brevibacterium sp. S22 | reverse complement strand
ACATATCACCGACGTCGCCGACAAGCCCGGTTGGGTCGATTGACACCAGTAGAGTACGAAGCAATCATAGAGCCAGCTGCACTCGCAGCATGACACTCACGCTGTCACCCTTCTTTGCATCAGTCCCAACAGGGGTCCGTGGAAGGTCATTGATGATGTCGAGATCGCCACGGCGGAGTGGGTGCATTGGTTCAATACATATCGGCCACATGGAGCACTTGGTGGGGCGACTCCCGCCGCGTTCCGATCAGACTATTTCAGCGCGATGCCATGGGCTGCTTAGCTCGTGTGTGAGCTGATGAATTCCAAGTAGAAAACTCTCCATCAAACCCGGGGCTTGACACTGATTCATGACAGCTTCCATCACCACGGTCGTGACACGTTCATCGATGAGCATCTGGCGCAGGGCCAGAATCTGGTTCGTCGTCGCCGCCCACGTCGTCACGGAAGTGGTGAACGCCCTGGCACGTTTGCCAGGAGCACGGATGGCGACCTTCGCATCACGTTTGGAAATATCAATTCCTGCCGCGCGTTCATGAATGAGGTCCATGACGCACCTCTCTGTGGAGTTCATCTATTCGGTTAGGATGCCTGCCACGTAGAGGGTGGAATCAAATCAGGACTCTAGTACTCGTGCTGGTAGCAACAATCCACGGTTCCCGTGGAACCCTCCGCACCACGCTTAAAATCGGGCTGGCCCGCACCAAGTAGGGACCGGTGTCGACGTGGCAGGCATATCTATAATGCACCCGACTGGCTTGTCCCGACCACAGGAGAAGGCAACATGAAGGGGAGACTTTCGAACTCCACGGCGCGCAGCGGCGCTGAATCGCTTAAAAGGTAACGGGGCGTGCCCTTCGCCCTGTCGGCCGGGTTGGTGACTGCATCCGACGGATGGCACGTCTTCCGCCTGTTCAACACGAACACGGAGATATTTGTCGACGTGGGCTTGAACGTCGTGGACGGACAGGAGGAGGTCGACGGAGAGCTGGTGCTACCCCGCGTCAACGGCACAGGTGCCCCGATCAAACTCATGTATCCCGATCCCGCCGGAAGCCGCACTTCAGGACTCCTGCCATCGGGAGTCGCGCGGGAGGATTCGACGTCGACGGGCTGGGATTCGAAGCGACACTCGTGGATGCGACTCTGCCGCTCGTCATCGTTCCAGCGACGTTGGTCTCGCTCAACGGCACGGAATCCCCGGATGCCATCGACGCTAAAGCTCATTCGATGATCCACATCGAGGAGCTGCGGCGGAAAGCGGCCATGCGCATGGGGTTGTGCGAGTCGCCGGAGACGGCGCCGCAGGTCGTGCCCAAGGCCGCGGTCGTCAGCGTACCAGAGCCGACCATGTTGCTCGACGGCACCGAGCTGCCCGCCGCGGATGTTCACCTGCTCGTCAGAGTCATCTCGATGGGACAGGCGCACCAGGCTGTGCCCGGAACTGCAGCCACGTGCTTGGTTGTGGTATCGCTGCTTCCGGACGCGATTCGTTCGTGCGGGGGATCATCGAGTGGAACAATACCGACTGGACCGGCCCCGAGGTGCGGCTCGGCGCCCCATCGGGCGTGGTCACGTCGTCGGTCGTGTGGGACGAGATGTCTCAGACCATGACGTCGACATCGCTGTTCCGCACGGCGCGGGTGCTCCTGGGCGGTCGGGTCGCGGTGCGGATTGAGTGAGTCATACCCTGTGCCGGCGCCGCTGGTTTGAGGCAAGAGAGCTCGTCAGGGGATCAGTCTGGACACCGCAGTTTCGATGAGAAACTCCTGGTAGGTCGTGGTCTTCGGAAATCCCGGATACGGGGGGACGCCCTCGTTGGCACCGAGTGAGATCACTCGCATGAGCAGGCTCTGCACAACCATTTCGTAGACGTGTCCGATCGTCGACGAATCGATGATGTCGAAACGTGCGAGACAGTCGATGAGCAGGGAGCGAGAGCGTTGGTGGAAGGCGAATCCCCGACCGTGCAGCTCGGCGTCCTCGGCACTATGAGAGACCATAAAGGAGAAGAGCTTCGGAGCGGCAAACAGAGTCTCGGACACGGTTCGGACGAATTCAGCGATCGCATCCTTTCCCGTATCGCTTGCAGCCAAACGGCTCTCGAGCGTGTTCTCCAGCTGGGAGAATGCGCGATCCTTGACTGCGAAGAGTAAAGCTTCCTTGTTGGCGTACCTCGCATAGACTCGCCCTACTGATCCCCCGGCTTTCGTGGCCACTGTGTTCATGGTGAAGGCGGCCAGGCCATGATCCGAGATAACTGCCACGGCCGCATCGAGGATCTCTTCGGCTGACCGGCGACTGCGATTCTGGTGGTGCGCAATCTCCTGCTGGGTCATCGACCTTCTCTTTCTCAGCTGCATTCTCGAGTCGATACTCACAATACCCAATCCCCGCGTATTCGGAGTCCGATCAACCGTATTCCTCGAGGTCGATGTGGTGGCGCGGGGACACCGAGACGCCCGATCCGATGCAGCGGCCCCACTCCTTGCGGAAGTGGGAGATGGCCTCATCGGCAACATCAAGGGAGTTGAATTTCGACGATCCGTGGTCTGCTCCCGGGATGAGGTCAAGAGTGCTTCGCTTTCCGGATTTGACGAGCGCCGAATGGAGCCGCTGGGACTGAGAATGGCCGACGCGGTTGTCACCCGTTCCATGGACGATCGAGAATGATGGGACCGCTCCTCCCGATTCGATGAAGTCGGAGACGGAGGGCATGTCCGGGCAGAAGAGCTCAGTGATCGACTCGAGTCGACGAGCGTTCTCGCGACCGTCTGGGAGCGCGTCATCGAGGAGATAGCGCGGGGAGGTCAGCGGGTAGTGGAGGACGACAGCGTCGACTCGCGGACCGGCAAGAGGGTGCAGGGCGACGATCGCTGCGATGAAGCCCCCGGCAGAGCTTCCCCACAGTCCGAATCTCTCCCGATCCAGACCCCACCGCCGGCTGTTTCGGTGCAGCCATGACAGCCCGGCACGAATGTCGTCGACAGGTCCGGGGAAGGCTGCTTCGCCCGCCAGTCGATAACTGATCGCCGCCACCGCGATGCCGCTGGCCGGCAGCGATGTCCATGGCCCCATCTCCGGCACCCCACCGATGAAGCTCCCGCCGTGCACATAGACGACGATCGGCACGGGGCCGTCGGCATCCTGCGGACGATGGAGATCGAGGCGGAGCGGGCGGTATCCGAGCACCGAGCGATAGATCAGACCGAGGTGGCTCACTGTCCCGGGAATCAGTTCGACTCCGGCAGGTTCCCGCAGCGCCGATGGAATCAGATCGTGGTAGGGGAAGGGCGCGGCAACGTTTGAGAAGTCGATTCCTCCGCTCATGGCTGTACCCGCTTTCCTACGACCTTTTCGGGGTGGGTCGCCGGATCGTCGCCGGCTGCATCGCTGTCGCGCTCCCCACCGCGAACAGCGCCGACGATCGCGGCGATGATCGGCAGCAGCGGGGAGGCCATGACGAGAGGAGACGTGCTACCGGTCACTTCGGCGTAGTTGATGGCGATGATGACAGCGATTCCCGTCAGACAGATTCCGGCTGTCAGCGGTGCCGCCAACGTGGACCATCTGCTTTCCGACAGGTGCCCTCTCAGCGATGACGCGACCACACTCGCTGAGCACGCGACCATGAGGCTGATGAGTGACAGGCTGGTGATCCCCGAAACGATGGGGAAGAGATTGAGGATCGGGTCGGCGGAGAATATGACGAAGGGAAGTAGCACGATGATCGAGACTACTGTCTGCGCTGAACTGCCAGCACTGGGTGTGCTCCATCGCGGATGGATGCAGGATAATCCTGACGGCAGGATGCCGTCGCGAGCGAGTGAGAAATGATAACGCGCAGCCATATTGTGGAAGGCGACTCCGGCGGCGAAGAAGCTGACAGTCACGAGTGCTGACAGCACGGTCCCTGACCAGGTCCCGAGATAGATGTCCGCAGTTCGGAAGATGAGAGTGCCCGGGTCGGCAGCTGCCTCGGCCCGGACATCCGTATATGCCGCGGTGATCGACCACGTTGAAAAGGCGAAGACACCGACGAGTATGGCGACGGATGCGAATGTTGCGAGTCTGATGCTCCGGCGCGCGGACTTCGCCTCTTCACCGTAGATCGCGGTAGCTTCGAAGCCGACGAAGGACAGTACGCAGAACACCAGGGTCAAGGCGATATTTCCATCGAACATTGCTGAAGGGGTGACGACCTCGAGCGACCATTGATCCGGGCGCTGGATCGCGATCACCGCTCCTAGCAGGAAGATCATGGCGAATTGCAACAGTGAGATACCTGTCGTGAAATGCTGAGTGACCTCTACACCGCGACGTCCGAGATACCATGTTGCCGCCAAGGTGCAGAGCGCCAGGGTATACCAAGGGAGATTCGGTCCGCCCGCTGCGGCGATGGTCACAGAAGCGAAGTATCCCGTTGCCGCGGCCATGCCCGCAGCCGCCATGTTGTAGGCGACAGTGGCGACCATGGCCGAAGCTGCGCCGGTGCGGCGACCGAAACCATGACCGATCATTGCGTAGTATGCGCCAGCATTCTTGACGTGTGCGGCCATCGTGACGAATGCGATCGCAAAGATTCCCAGTAGTATGCCCACCACGATCAGCAGGCCGACCGTTCCGCGGCCTACACCGAATGCAAGGCTGATCGAGAGATTGGACGCCATTGCCGTCAGTGGCGCCGCCGCGGCGACGACCATGAATGTCAGCCCGAATGCGCCGATCGTGTTCTTCTTCAGGGAGTGTGCCGGTGGGACCCTGTGGGACCCGCCCGACGGGGGCGGTGAGCCGATTGGCTCGTTCATGATGACCTCTTCGTTGAGTTCAGATGGGCGGTCGTGGTCAGAGTGTTGTCCGAATCAGAATTTGGATTCGCATTTACATCATGAATCGGCTATAGTCCGAAGTCAAGAGCGGAAAGTGAGTTCGGTCACAGTTAACGCGAAATCGTTCGCAAGGCCTGAAACCCCTTCAGCGCAACTCGAAAGGAAGAACCGATGAAGATCGTCATCAATGGAGCTTCGATCGCGGGGCTGAGCACGGCCGCAGTATTGGGCCGAACAGGGCATGATGTCACGCTCATCGAACACTCTAGGGCAGTGCGATCGGGAGGCATCGCCGTCGATGTCAGAGGGGAGGCCCTCGACGTCGCCGTTCGTTTGGGAATCAGCGATGAACTTCAGCGCAATCGCGTGGGATATGGTGCCGGCTTCGAATTCATCGACTCGAGGGGACAAGTGGATGCGATCATCGAACCCAATGAGTCCGTGTATGACAGTCCTGACGATCTCGAGATCTCACGAGATGCGCTGGCCGGCATCATCACCTCGGCGATTCCGGAGAGCGTCAATTGGGTGCTCGGCTCGACCATCGACGACATCACGGAACTTCCGGATGGTCGAGCGTCGGTGTGCATTCGAGGTCAGGATCCGCAGATCGCCGATTTGGTCGTCGGCGCCGACGGTCTTCATTCACGGGTGCGTCGCCTCGCATTCGGTCTCGAAAGGGAGTTCCTCAAGTACCTCGGCCTCTATGTCGGTGTGCTGCGCAGGTGCACGACCTCGATCGAGGTGCCGGCGACCACGGTCTACAACGAACCCGGCAGGTTGGTCCTTGTCCGCGGGGACGGGCGCGAGTGTTCGGCAGTGCTCGGTTTCACATCGGAGTGGATGGACTACGACTATCACGACATCGACGCCCAGCGGACGTTGATGATCAGTGCCTTCGACGGTGTCGACGGATGGCGAACTCCAGAATTGGTCGCCGAGGTCGAGGAATCCGACGACTTCTACTTCGACAGCGTGTGCCAAGTGATCATGTCGTCATGGCACCAAGGGCCAGTAGTCCTGGTTGGCGACTCGGGCTACTGCGCTTCCTTCTTCTCCGGAATGGGCACTTCCTTGGCGATGCAGGGGGCGATGGCGCTCGGCGATGCGCTCGAAGCAGAGGGGGATGTCCGATCGGCGCTCGACGTCTATGGCGCACGAATGCGCCCGGTCGTCGATGCCGCTCAAGCCATCGCCGCCGAGGGAACGTCCTTGCTGTTCCCTAGAGGCGAGAGCGAGATCGCGGCACGGAATGCGCGAGCCGATAGTCCCATTGCCACTGCATGACACCTATGGCTCACATCCTTCTCACCACCACGATAGGAGCACACATAATGTCAGATACCTCGTCCGAGACCCCGACGATTCCACCCACACCCGGCGATACGCTGGTGTTCGAGAACGACCGAGTGCGGGTGTGGTCGATGACTCTCGGCCCACACGCGATCTTCGACTTCCATCAGCACCATCACGACCACGTCATCATCTGGCCCGATGCAGGCCGCGTGCAGGGGCAGAACCTCGGTGACGAGGAATGGGGAATATCTCAGACCGCGGAACCTGGCTTCACGATGTTCAAAACAGTCGGGAGTGCTCAGCCCTTGATCCCGCATCGCGTGCGCAATCTGGATAATTGCGAAGTGACGCATTACATCGTCGAACTGCTCGGAGGCTCTCCCAACAAGGAGGAGCTGGCGATGGAGTTCAACGACAGGGGGAGCTTCGACATCGCAGGGTGACGGCTGACCGGAAGGGAGTCCTCATCTCGGCGCCGGACCCAGGTATGCTTCGGACTCGCGCCAGATCGTCGTGAACGCCGGAGACCCGCTCTGCATAGCGCTCGGCGGAGTCCGCTTCCCATCCGATACGGTGGGCTGCCCGAAGTTGCTGTAGATCCGGTCGAAGTGCAGATCCGCCACCGAGGCGGCGACTCGTCGAACGACTGCCGCGGACAGGTGCGGGTAGTTGGTGAAGTTGCGCATGAACGTCACCCAACTGGGACGAGCGACCGGGGAGATCGAGTCTCCGCTCAGCACGACGCCTCGGCCATCGGCACCCGGCCAGATGGCGACGGTGCTGCCGGGGAAGTGTCCGCCAAATCGTCGCAGTAGCACTTCGGGCAGTGGCTCGGCCTCGTCGGTGTAGAACCGCAGGGCCCCAAATAGTCTCTGTGGCAACCCCGGTTGGCGTCGTACACGCAGAGCGGTGGATCGCCCAGGGCGGCCGAGAGGACGGTCTGGAGTGCGGACATGTGCGGATGGCTCGGAACAATCGCGGCAACCCCGCAGAGGCAGCCGATCGCCGTGACTGCCTCATCGGTCGAGATATCTGGGAACGCCGAAGAGCAGATTCCCGGGAACCGTCCTGGCGAGATAGCAGGTCTGACCGATGCAGGACTTCGGGCGGCCCCGCAGCGAGAAAAGGTTGTGCTCGACCTCGGTGATGGTCAGGGAGTGTCCGCTCCCCTCCAGATCGCGCCGAGTCACCCACTTCTGGCCCAAAGTTGACACCCATTGCCGGTCGTCATCGCAGATGGGGCAGAGTTCGGGCAGGGGCGAGGCGAACTCCACCCCACAGTTGCGGCAGAGTCTCGAAGGAGCACTTCGCTGCGCCCGCGCGATGATGCTACGTGTCTTGGCCGGCAGCGCGGCCGATGACGCCGAAGTGGGTGTGAGTGAACGGACCGAGCTTCAGGCCATAGCCCAGTGCTCGGTCGACGGCGACGTGGAAGCCCCAGCAGGCGGCGAGCAACACCAGCCAATCGGCATCCACATCAGCGAACTGTAGTGCTGCCCAACTCTCAATCAGCCCGGTAGGCGGGGCATGGTTGTGCACCAGGATGTAGCGCAATGCCCCGACACGTTGGCTGATCAAGTATCCCAGCGCGGAGAGGTCGAAGGCGAGGAAGGCCGCGATCAGCAACCACCAGGGCTGGCCCGGGCATGATCGCGACGATGATGCCCACAGCGACCAGTATGTTCTCTGTTCGCTGCCAGCCGACCGCCGGGGCGGGTGAGACTTCTATGCGCATATCGGTTCCCTGCCTCTTGGCCATGTGATCTCGTCATGTTGCGTTGGCCAGGTTGGAGCGCCAGTCGTGAATGATCTCCACGACCTCATCGAGATGCGACTCCAGCACGAAGTGCCCACCGTCAATCAGTTCGATACGAGCATTGGGAGCATGACGCAGGAACGCTGTGGCACCCGCTGGGCCGAAGATCTCGTCGTTCTTTCCCCACACGGCCAGGACTGGCACTTCATTGGTGCGTAGCCACTGGTGAACCTTCGGGTAGAGGGGGCGATTGCTGGCATAATCGGCGAACAGTGCCAGCTGGGCACGGTCGACGCCGGGGCGGGCCATCAGGGCGATGTCGAGTTCCCACGCATCGGGAGAAACGGTGGTCACATCAGGAACTCCGTGTGTGTACTGCCAGTGGATCGCTTCACGCTCCAGCGCGGGCCTCAAGGCCCGTTCATTGCTGGCAGAGGGATCGTTGGCATAGGCCCAGATCGGTTCCCAGAACTCTGGGACGAAGCCCTCTTCGTAGGCGTTGCCGTTCTGCGAGATCACTCCCTCGATCGAATCCGGGTCCCTCAGTGCCAGACGCCAGGCGATCGGGGCCCCGTAGTCGTGAACATAGACCGTGTAATTGGTGACTCCGAGAGTGTCGAGGAGTGAGGCGGTGACCTTTGCAAGCGCGTCGAAGGTGTAGTCGAACTCCTCAACCGATGGGGCGGAGGAACGGCCGAAGCCGATGTGATCCGGCGCGATGACTCGGTACTGATCGGCCAGAGCGGGGATGAGGTGGCGGAACATGTGAGAGCTGGTGGGATAACCGTGCAGCAGCAGAATAACCGGGGCGTCCTGCGGTCCGGCTTCTCGGTAGAAGACATCCATCCCATCGATGGACACGGTGCGGTGATGGACAAGCGACATGTCTAACTCCTAAATATTAACTAACTGGTTAGTCATAAGCTAACATAGTCTAAGCGCACGAAAAAACTGGAAGGGCAGGGGAGCAATGACTATTGAGGACGAAGATCTGCTGCTGGAAGTGCTCAACAGCGCACCCGTCCTTGACGGAGTGCCTACTGAGGAGCTCGATTCTCCTGCCGGCAGTGAACTCGTCGAAAGATTCGGCGGAGTCGGCACGACGGCTGAACGTCTGCACCTGAAGCGAACCCGCGACGCCCTGCAGGGAATGATCCGTCAGAAGAACGGGGCTACAGAGCACCTCGCCCGGACCCTGAGAAATGCCGTGCTGCTGCCTGAGGCCACCAGCCATGGACTCCACTGGCAATTGGATGCTCCTGACAATGAGCGGTTGTCCGCTCGGGTGGTGCTGGCATGGTCACTGGTCATGGAACGGTTGCCCGGGCGTCTTCGTGCCTGCGCCAACACCGAGTGCAATCTCTTCCTTATCGACCACAGCCGACCTGGCACGGCTAAATGGTGTTCGATGGCCACTTGTGGGAACAGGATCAAAGCACGGGCACATGCCCGGCGCGCCCGAGGCTCATGAACGCCTGATCTGAGTATGGCTTGCATCCGGTGGGTCCGGACGAGCGCTTATCGTTGATGTTCCCAGCCCTGGTGGGTCAACGCGGCTTGGGTGATTTGTCCCCGCGAATAGTGGAGACAGTGAAGCCGCGGAAAGGACTTCCCTGTCATGCCTCAAAAGAAGTACCCGCTCGAGCTTCGTGAGAGAGCGGTCCGCATGGTCCTCGATGACCTCGAAGCAGACCCTGGTGCCCGCCGCGGCACCTTCCGTCGTATCGGTGACCAGCTCGGTGTGAACCCGGAAACACTGCGGTCCTGGGTCAACCGACTCAGCCGGTGTCGCCTTGGCGGAGTCCTTCTGCTTGCGCACCCAGACTCGCAGAGTCTCTTTGCTCAGCCCTAGCTCGCCGGCAACACCGGTGATGGCCCCGTTCGCCGTCTCGAGACCGGCCTAGGCATGGATGACGAGCTCGACGGCACGAACCTTGAGTTCGTCGGTGTATTTCACTGGCAAGAGAGAATCTCCTTCTCCCAATCTTCCTGCCTCTTTTATCCCCGGGGCGATTCACTCTCACCTCCATTCGATTAACAAGCGCCTCACAGCGCACCCACAGGTCATGAAAGCTACCAATCACTTCGACTGCAGATATGAAGGGCAGATGTAAGGAGAAGTTCTGTCGTGATGCCCATATTGCCAAGCGCCACCCATACAGAAAATAAGAAGGTTGATATTTATCGTTTGCAGGAAGAGGTTGCTGACTTGTTCAGTGAGAATTGAGATATGACCAGTTTTCTTAAAAGTGTTACTTGCTGCGAAGATTGCACTTGCTTCGCACAGGTTTGGACAGTTGTCGATCCATTCAGCGAGCGATCGTAATGACGCCTTCGATTGCCGACGCGATTGTCATTGGGGCTGGAGTACTGGGTGCTTCTGTGGCGCTTGATTTGACTCGAAGGGGTTACAAAGTAGCCGTTGTAGACAAATCCGGTGGTCCTGGCCATGGGTCGACCAGTGCATCGAGCGCTGTCGTACGGTTCAACTATTCCACCTGGGATGGTGTAGCCACAGCGTGGGAATCCAAGCACTGTTGGGAAAAATGGTCTGATTACTTGCAGAACAGTGACAAGTCAGAGTCGGCGACGATTGTGGTCAACGGGATGGCTGTCCTCGACGTTCCGATCGCCCCACGCGAACGTGTCACGCCGATCTTTGATCGAGTAGGGGTGCCCTATGAGAGGTGGGACCCGGTAACTCTGTCCGCCCGGATTCCGGGTATCGATGTTGGAGCTTACTGGCCGCCTAAATCCATCTCGTCTGATGCTTTCTTCGAAGAGACGACCTCGGAGCTCGGCGCGCTGTACACGCCCGATGCGGGATTTGTCAGTGACCCTCAGCTCGCCGCACAGGATCTTGTTGCAGCTGCGCAGAAGCTGGGTGCTCGTTTTCTCTTCAATCGTACCGTCGTGAGAGTCTCTGACAGGGCTGGTCGAGTCAATGGTGTCGCCCTTGGTGACGGTACCTGGCTGGCAGCGCCGGTGGTCATCAACGTGGCGGGCCCATGGTCGGGTGCTCTGAACAGGCTGGCTGGCGTTGGGCGCGAGTTCACCGTAGACGTTCGACCCATGCGGCAAGAAGTGCATCAGGTTGCTGCACCAACAGGATTCAATCCTCCCGGCGGATTCGGCCCGTCGATTGCAGATATGGATCTGGGAACTTATATCCGACCCGCTCCGGGAGACAAACTCTACATCGGCGGCACGGAACCCGAATGTGATCCGTTCGAATGGCTGGATGATCCTGACTACGCCAACCCCTCTGTGACTGATGAACGATTTCAGGCTCAGGTCATTCGTGCCGCGCGAAGACTGCCAGAACTGGCTGTACCCAGTCGATCGAAGGGTGTTGCTGGTGTGTACGATGTCTCCACTGATTGGGCTCCGATCTATGATCGGACTGATCTCGACGGTTTCTATGTGGCGATGGGCACCAGTGGAAACCAGTTCAAGAATGCTCCGCTTGCCGGCCAGTTCATGGGTGAATTGGTTGACGCTGTCGAAGGCGGACATGATCATGACGCGAAGCCGGTGATACATCGCTGCAAATACACAGGACACGAGATCAATATCGGAGCGTTCTCGCGCAAACGTTCACGAAACAGCACATCCTCTGGAACGGTCATGGGCTGACCGGTACAGAAATCGCCAGAAACACGTTCAGTTCACAGGCATTGAAACGTCCGTTGCTCGACGCAGATTCTGGCAGACATGCATTGATCAAAGAGGAGCTCTTCGGCCAATTCAGAAAGTTGTGCTCACGTCTGTGGCCGGTGAGATATCCAGTCGTATTCGTGTCGAAGCGAGAATTGCATCCTGCAGATATGAGTCGGGAAAGAAGTAGGGAAACGGTTTTGAGCGCAAACGATGAGGAGCGTCCGACAGTCCTCGACGAGCTTGGAGCTGAATATCACGAACTGTTCGCCACGTGGTCGCCGATCAATGCGACTAGTTTTGGGATCCCGGGTCACGATCACCAAGTGCCAGACCTGGCACCGACGGCGCAACGGGAGGTTGTTCGCCGAATGGTGCGGATTCGTGAAACTGTAGCTGGAATCAGTCAAGAAGGGCTTCGCGAGGGGGACAGAAGTACGCGTAGTGCACTTCTTTATGCCACACAAGCCGTCATCGACACTATTGAAAGCCGTGTGATCGATTGGGCAATCGGAGGAGTCGGAGCTGGGCCGATCTACTCTGTGCTGGCTCTTGTGGGAAAGGCTGCTGGCGGCACGGAAGCACAAGCTGCTGCCTATCTTGAGAGATGCACGAGACTGCCACGGTATCTCGATCAATCGGCGCAGCGATTGCTCGAGGGTGCTGAGTCCGGGTTTGTAGCGAACAGACAAGAGTTAGTGTCTGCTATCGCTCAGATCGAGGGGTATCTCGCCTCGAGTTCCACGTCTGATCCGTTGTTGGAGATCTTGCCGCAGATACCCGGTGTCGATGTGCGGTCCGAGGTAGAGGCTGTGGTGAACTCTCGTGTGCGCCCGGCTATGCGGCGTTTGCTTGCCGTCGTGAGGGAAGATCTGCTGCCGGTTGCACGCTCAGACGATAAGTGCGGGATGATCCATCTGCCGGGTGGGGGCGAACTCTATGCGCGCGCCGTTTCTACACACACCACAGCTGACTTCACCCCCGAGGAATTGCACCGGATCGGGCTGAATCAAAGAGATGAACTCTGCGATGAGCTGTGTGAGATTGCGCAGTCAGAGCTGGGGATCTCCGGATTCGAGAACGTTCGAGAACGAATGCGCACCGCCCGTGCACTGCGGTACAGGGATTCCGACGAGATTCTTCACGGCGTCCGATCAGCATTAAGGCGTGCCGAACAGGTCGTTCCATTGTGGTTCAACGTTGAGCACATCGCGCGATGTGAGGTACTCGAGTTGAACGATGAGGAGGCTCGGTTTGCTCCTATCGGCCAGTACCGTCCGCCGGATGGTTCTCGTCCAGGCCAATATTGGGTCAACGCCTCGGAACCGATGACTCGTTCACGATACGAGTATGAGGCAGTGTCTTTCCACGAGGGTGTACCAGGGCATCATCTGCAGCTCGCGATCTCTCAGGATCTGTCGGCATTGTCGGAATTCCGCAGGTACTTGTATGTCACTGCCCACGGGGAGGGGTGGGGGCTCTATGCCGAAAGGTTAGCTGATGAGATGGGACTCTATTCGAGCGATCTCGCTCGGATGGGCATGGTCGCTCTTGATCTTTGGAGAGCGGCCAGGCTTGTGGTTGACACCGGGATTCACGCATTCGGATGGACTCGGAACCAGGCGATCGAATACATGCAGGATAACACCGTGCTGAATTCTCCCGAGATCGTCAGTGAAGTCGACCGCTACATCGGCTGGCCTGGTCAAGCACTGGCCTACATGGTCGGACGACTTGAAATCGCGCGACTGCGCACCCATGCTGAGGCGGCGCTGAGCGATCGATTCGACATAAGTAGATTCCACGAATTGGTCCTCGGCGGTGGGTCTTTGCCACTTCACGAAGTTGCTGACGTAGTGCAGCGTTGGATCCTTCGCACAGAGAGACACTGAGGCGATCCTGGCACCGCGAGCTGCACCGCCAATTGACAGCGCCTGCTGGCGCACCTGGGTCGAGAGCAGGTCGCTCGTGGCTCTCATAGTCTGGGCTTGCGTGTCCGTCTCAGTTCAGCTCGCGCTTCAGACGCTCGTCGAGTGCATTGAACGGAAGGGTACCTGCGCCGAGGATTCCTTCGTGAAAGTCACGAACTCGGAAACGTTCGCCCATGCGCCGCTCAGCCTCGGCACGCATCCGAGTGATGGTCAAATATCCGGCTCGATAGGTCAGGGCCTGAGCCGGAAGATCGGTTGAATAACGTATCGCTTCGGACTGAAGTTGAGCCTCCGAGAGCGACATATTTCGGCGCATGAACTGCAGAGATTGGTCCAGATCCCACCATCCGCAGTTCAACGCGGTGTCAACGACGAGTCTGGCTGCGGTGAACCGCGCGTGGGAAAGGCGCCCATACGCATCCCAGGGATCGCCGCACAATCCCATTTCCCACCCGAGGCTGCTGGCGTACTCGGCCCAGCCTTCGTCGAAGGCACCGAAGGCACGGGTGTAGCGACGAAAGTCGGGCAGATCCGTGTTCTCGGCTTGTCGTAAGGCTTGGAGGTGGTGGCCCGGCATCAGCTCGTGGTAGATCAGGGCCGCCGCCGTAAGCAGCGATCGGTCGCCGAGGCCGGAGCCATTGTATCGATAACGACCATGTGACTGATTCGCCGATGGGAGCTCGTAATAGCCGAAAGTCATTCCCGCCTCAAGCTCAGGCTCTGCTCGTGCAACATCGTAGGGGGCGCTTTGCAAAATGCTGAACTGCTCGTCGATCACGGCCTCGAGCCGAGACATGAAGCTGCGATACCGTGATTCGACCTCAATTGGAGAGGATGCGTACAGCTGGGGCTGAGACTTGAGGACCGTGCTGAACGCAGACTCGTCCATATCGAATCCGAGCACCGAGCGGACTTCGCGCATTCGCACAGTGAGCATGTCGCATTGTTCCACCCCGATCCGATACCAATCCTCAGGCGTGGCGTCCGAGCTCGTCTCCTGTTGCACCATGAAGCGGTAAGCCTCTTCGCCGCCGGGCTGCACTGCCATTCCAACGCGATCTGGGCAGATGACAGATACTCAGGGGAATCGAGAACCGAGAGCAATCCGTCCACCGACTTGAAAACATCCTGCTCGATGAGCTTCGACACACCGTCATGGAGCCGGCGTGCATCGATCGGACTCAAGGCTGCCGATCGACTGCTGTCAACGGCTAACGTCTGAGATGCTGTATCGCGCAGTCCACGGTAGGTGGCAACCGCCGTTGCCACTGCTGGTTTGGGGATAGTCACTCCGCGTTCAGCCTGCCCCAACACTGTGGAGCGCACCGTGTCGAAGCAACATGCGTACTGAGCGACAAGGTCGAGATATCGGTCCACATCTGCAGACTCGGTGAACCGGTGAGCCTCAAAAGCAGTACGGCGGTGCTGAGCTAGTCGGAATTGCGTCTGGTAAGGAGTGGCGATCGGAGTCTGCCAATAGCGCTCAGCAACTCCAGTGTCGCTGGCTGAGACGAAACGAAGAGCCCGAAGGGTGTCGGCGTCGTTGCCGTTAAGGTGCCGTGGGTCGATATGGGCAATGTCATCGACTATATGACTACCGTGGCTCGCCCGTCGGAGAACATCCTCATAACCGAGCCCGGGGAGTCGTTCGATCGGGAGACCGGCAACAGCCTGCAACTGAGGATCGTGGTCGCGTTCCAGGCGCCAGTACTCTTCGGCCGCATCAGCAACTCGCTGCGCGGGATCTGAATGACCAGATGCAGTGGGCGACATAAACGGCTCCTCCTCGAGATTGCCCTCACCCAACGATGCGACACCCCGCAACGCATGTCTAGCAACAGTTGATGAACGAAGAGCATGAAATCGGAACATCCGTTGAATGGTGCGGTAGTGTCGATCTCATGTCAGCAGAGCTCCAGCGATTAGTCGACAACGTAGGGAACCGCCTGAGCCGGTCTGTGGCCATCGACGATGCCGAGCTGCGGCTCAAAGCCTACAATGCACATCAGACAGCGGTCGATGTAGCCCGCAGCGGCTCAATTATGCAGAGAAGTGCGCCACGCACGCTGCGCGACTACGCATACGAATGCGGCGCCGACACGGTCACCGACCTTTTCGACCTTCCTGCACGGCCTGACCTCGGCCTGGATATTGCCCGGATCGGCATACCCGTTCGGCATCAGAACGCGCTGTTGGGATTCCTGTGGCTTCTCGGTTCGGAAGGCTCGGTCGACGCCGAGCAGGCAGATATTCTGCGCCAGGCATGCGAGACTGCCGGGTTGATGCTGCACCGAGAGCATCTTCTCGGGGAGCTCGCTCGCGGACGAGAACGTGAACTCACCCGTGACCTGCTCACGGGTGACGAAGCTACGTGCGAACATGCTGCTGAGCAGCTCGTCACTGAGAATCTGTTCGTCTCACAGCCAGTCAACTGTATCGTCGTCCAACTCAGTCCGGTCCACGAGAAGCTCACCGACCAGGATCGCCTTGCGCTTGCCGCCGGGATCGATTAAGGGCGTAAGCGACTGCCTCAACGTCATGCCCTGGCCTTGGAACGTACAGACCACGCCATCCTGCTGGTAGCGCAGAGTGAGACACTCGCCCACGACCCCAGCCTCGAGTTCGGCGAAGCCATTCGCAATCAAGTCCTCACAGAGAGTTCGGCCGGAACTGTCTGTTGGGTAGGTGCAAGCGGTGCACACCAGAATCTCGACAATGTGAAAGCAGCGTATGCTGAGGCCCGTCAAGCAGCCGAAGTTGCGCAGATCGTGCGAATACTCGGGCCGGTAGTGCACCACAGCGCGCTCGGAATCTACGGTCTGTTGGCCGAAATGCCCCTCGACCGACTCGGTGCTAACATACCGCCAGGTCTGCGCAGGCTTCTTGACTCTGCCACCACGGCGAACGACGACCAGGTTCGCACGCTTGAGACCTATCTCGACAATGCCGGAGAGGTGAAGCGGACGTCTGAGAAGCTCCATATCCATCGTACGAGTCTCTACTATCGGCTCAAACGAATCCAAGAGACGACCGGACTGAGCCTTTCCTCCGGCGACGATCGACTCAGTCTGCATCTGGGACTGAAGATCGCCCGTCTCATCGAACATCGCTGATCGAAGCAGACATAACTGCGTCCCGCACCATCCGCATACGCCACAGTGTGTGAAAATTCCTGGAAAGTCACGGCGCCTGGAACACACACTGGGAAAGCAGTGATCCTCGGCGTTCGAGGGCTGTGGTCTATCTCAGACTGAGAATGACCGTCGCTGGTCAGCGGCCGATGACTATTTCTACATTTGATGGATTGGGGATGGCAATATTTCGGCAATCGCATATATTGGCAATTCTTGCCCTGGCATACGATGAGTCTCACGTAGCACGCGAGGAGGCTGCAATGAAGTCATTGATTTTCATGTCACCTGAGCACGTCAGCCGAATGAATGAGTTGCTTGCTGAGTCGGACTTGGTCCTTGAGGCGTGCGCTGAGCTGGATCGCGGATTCGAGATCGCCTATGAACTTGAAGGTGGACCCGACGGAACCGTGTACTGGGTTCTCGAATTCAGTCCAGACGCAGGGGCAATGTTCTCTCTTGCCCCTCCTAACGCCGCCGATCTGACGTTCTTCGGCAACTGGGCAGAGACCATCCGCAGCAGCAAAGCCGTTCGGGACGGCGACGGGGAAGAGCCGGTCTTTGAGATGCACGGAGACTCCACCGTCCTGACCCGTACAGAAGACGCATTTCGTGCGGCTCAATCGGCAGCGACCGTTCCGGTCGAATTCCCGGATACCGAAGGATTCTATCCGCTCTAGGAATAGACGTCCGGCAAAGCCAGCATTTCCCATTTCGTTCAGAGGAAGCAGACCATGAAATCTGATGAGAGATTGAAATATCCCGAAGCGCGAGTCGTTGACGAGCAGGACACTGTCGCTGGTGTCACCTTCCCTGACCCCTATCGGTGGCTGGAGGAAGAAACCGATGAGACTGCTGATTGGCAGAAGGCTCAGAATGCGGTCACTGACGACTTCGTACGCTCGTGGCCGCATTATGGCCGTCTCCACGAGCTCGTCGATCATCATGTCGCTGACGGCAACGGTTCACCCAACTGGATGGTTGATCCACCGTTGCAATTCGCAGGAGGGCGCTGGTTCCAGTTGGACCGACCGACTGCCACGAAATACCCGGATCGAGCAGTTGTCACCGTGTCGGAATCACCGGGGGATCCGGGCAGAGTCATTTTCGATCCCAACACGACTCCCGGGCAGCAGGTGACATGGTTCGTGCCTTCGCCGAACGGACAGATCGTGGCACTCGGAATTGCGTCAGACGGGCAGGAGCTCGCCGAGATTCAGCTCCTTGACGTCGATTCCGGAGAGCGGTTGTCAGATCGTATCCCTCAGCAGACTGTCGGGCCTCTGGTCACTCCTCAATGGCTCGGCGACAGCACAGGCTTCTTCTACACCGCTGGTGTCCAAACTGCTGATGTGTTCACTTTCGAGGCGTTCTTCCACGAGCTGGGAACGCCGCCGCCGGCCCAGCCTGAACCGGTTGGTGTGCCCGATGATGCGCCGGTCGTCCAGGTGGCAGCCGACGGAAGACACGCCGTTGCCACTTCGGTATGGACTCTGCCGCGCTTTGTCTGCGATCTGCCGCAGCGCAATTGGCGGCCTTTCGTCCATGGGGTGGACGCGGCGGTATGCGGCGTCATCGATGGGGATCGCTATGTTGCTGTCACCAATCACGGAGCGCCTCGCGGCAGGCTCGTGGCGATACCTTTGGACAGTTCGACTCCGGCGGATGCGGATAGTTGGCTGGAGCTTGTTCGCGAGTCCGAGAGAGTTCTTCACCAAGTCCGCCTCATCGGCGGACGTCTGGTCGTCATCGGATCGCTCAATGCTGAGGCTCGCGCCTGGGTCTTCGACCTCAATGGACAGGAACTCGAGGAGGTGCCCCTACCTCGCGGTGGTGCGATGCCGCACGACATCTTGCCGCATGCCGGTCTTGTTCCTTCCGGGCATCCCGAGGAGTTTGTATTTCACTACTCCAGTCCGGCATCTTCTCCGGGTGTGTATCGCTACCGACTCGGGACAGGCCATTTGGAGATTCTCCGCAGCCCGCGCGTCACCATGCCAGATGTCAACGTAGAGCTGAGAACTGCTGTCTCTGCGGACGGAACTCGCGTCCCCTATCATCTCGTCTCCCCGCACAACAGAACGGAATCTCCGTCGTTGCCGACTCTCATCACTGCTTACGGCGGTGGAAGTGTGTCGTGGCCGGCGCAGTATCCGGGACCGCTGGCTGCATTTGTGGCCTCTGGCGGTGCTCTGGCCATATCGCACCAGCGGGGTGGGAGCGATCTGGGCTCCGATTGGGCGGATGCCGGGCGGCTTGCAGACAAGCAGAACAGTTATGACGATCTCTTCTCGGTCGCGGAAGATCTCATCTCGAACGGGCTTTCGTCGCCGGATCAACTGACGATGACCGGGTGGAGCAGTGGCGGACTGACTGCAGGTGTTGCTCTGACTCAGCGTCCTGATCTGTGGGCTGCAGTAGTCTCGCAATGTCCGATATTGGATGTCATCGGCTCTCATCGGCATCCGTATGGGAAATTGGCGATCGCCAGTGACTACGGGGACCTCGATGACCCGGACGAGGTGCGGCGTCTGGCAACGTTTTCGCCTTATCATCTGATCGAGAGCGATGCGGACTATCCGTGGTTCTATGTGCATTCAGGAGCGGTCGACATGGCCTGTCCCCCCGGGCAGATTCGCAAGTTCAGTGCTCGGCTGCAGAACTGCGTGGGCACCTCTACCCCAGCTCTGCTGCGTGTGTGGGATGGGGTTGGGCATGGCACATCATCGAGTCGTTCAGAAGGTGTTCTGCACACGACGCATTGGTTGGCATTTCTCATGCGGAGGTTGGGGATGACACCACCGGAATGACGGTTTCTCCTTTGGGCATGTGCCTGGCTGACGCGCTGAAATCGTTTCGGCCAGGCACTGCAGGGTGAGTAGGTGCTCCTGAGCTTGTTGTCATATGGTGGTGGCGAAATTCGGTGGCTCAGAAGTCGATTTTCTAAATCAGCTGGCGCTGCTGGTCATATACGAAGCAGGTTCTGGCTGCCGCAAGCCGATGCCTGCTCTGCGCCTGCGTCGGCAGGCGACGTTGGTATCCGTATTGCGTGGGTGACCTGAGCTCTCGATCCGAGCGTTATCAAACATATCCCAATGCTCTCTCGCGTACCCTTTTGCCTACGACCGGGCAACATTTTTCGGTGGGCTTTCGACTGAGCATTCGACTGTTCATGGCCTTCCCGGCGAAGGCAGCTGATGTGCGCCGTGGAGTTGCTGATCATGTAATGCTGGATGCCAAAGTTAGGTATCTAGTGTCGCGTTTCTGAAATTAGTCGAGGTTTCGCTTTCTCGAGGACTTGTTCAGGCGTCTTCGTCCACACAAAGGGGTGCTTGCGTTTGTTCCACCCAATGATGAAAGCCCGAATCTTCGCGTTGAGATCCTTCACCGATGTGAACACGCCACGCTTGATCGCTTGGCGATCGATGATGCCGAACCAGACCTCCACGAGGTTCAGCCACGACCCTGACGTCGGGGAGGGGGCACCTCCCGCTTGCGGGGGAAAATGCACATGGAATCGCGGATGCTCATCCAGCCACTGACGCACTTCGGCTGTCCTGTGAGTGGCGTAGTTGTCCAACACCAGATGCAGCTCCTGGTTCGGGTATGTTCGATCGATCTGACGCAGAAACGACAGAAACTCCTGCCGACGATGCCGAGGTCTCACCGCGCCGGTGACCTGTCCCGTAGCGACCTCCAAGGCGGCGAACAGAGTTGAGGTTCCATGTCGGTGATAATCGTGGGTGCGCCTCTTCGCATCGCCCATGCGCATCGGCAGCAACGGTGCCGTGCGGTCGAGTGCCTGGATTTGGGATTTCTCGTCGACACTGAGGACCACCGCATTCTCCGGTGGTGCCAGGTACAAGCCGATGACGTCGGTGACTTTCGCTTCCAGTTCGGGATCGGTGGAGAACTTGAACGTCTCGGCCTTCCACGGTTGGATTCCGTACTCGCGCCAGGCCCGAGCAACGGTCGCGTTGCCGACCTTCAGGTGCTTGCCCAACAGACGCGATGACCAGTGAGTGACTCCGTACTTCTTCGGTGGCGGCATCAGGGTGGTCGTGACGATATCGAAGTGATCAAGCTGCTTCGGACGTCCTGAGCGAGGATCATCACCGAGTCCGGCGATGCCAGATTCGCTATAGCGGGCCCGCCATTTCAGCACGGTCACTACGGACGAGTCGGTCAATTCGGCGATGTGCGTGTTCGCGAGTCCATCGGCGGCCAGCAACACGATCCGTGCCCGCGTGGCCAGGCCGGCCTTGATCGTCGAGGAGCGCACCCATTCCCGCAGGAAGTCCTCTTCGCCTTCGTGTAGAACAAGTGCTGGAGCAGGAGAATTCGCCATACCCAATTCTCGCAAACACTCAACCATTCAGAAACTAACGACACGAGACGCTAGGCGGCTTTGCCGACCGGTTGGATGGGTGCTTTGGTCGTGTTCGGGCGTCCTCAGGGACGCCCAGGACCCGGTCTGGCCACTATCGGCGCACACGCTGGATGAGTCAGTGTCTGGTGGATGCGGCGAAAGCCTGCACGTACGCGGGCAGGGGTGAGTCTTTCCGGCGGTAGCGGCTTCTGCCACGGCGACCGGCCGTCATGGCTGAGACGTCGAAGTGGGTGGCCTGGTACAACCAGATGAGGTTGCACTCAGTGATTGACTTACTGACCGCCGTTTGAGATCCATTCTGAATGGATCGGGCAGTCCGTGGCTGGACCCCGCGGCTGCTTAGGAAACCAAGAAGAGAAGCCTCTACGCCTCGGAGCCTGACGGCAACCGCACGCGAAATCGTTGGGTTCCGAGCCGGTGGATCGTTTTTTACTGACGGTAGTGTTCGTAGGCGAGCTGGCTGATTTCTTGGGGCGTGTATTTATTCTCTTCACCGCTGGAAATGTAGCCCCGTTCCAGGCCGTCCATGATGTAGATGCGGTGGGTGAATTCGACCAGCCCTTGGTTGCTGGTGTCGGGAAGTGCGGAAAGGACGATTCGAGCATTGCGCAGTTGGTCCTCCGTCACACCGTTTTTGAGCGCTCCGTTCCGCAGTCCCGACTTGTTCATCCCCAGGAGATCGGCGGTCATCATCATGGCGACGATTTCGTACACGTATCCAATGCTGTGGTTCGTCACTGCAATCGCTCCTCTGTCTCGACCCGGGGTGTGTTGATCCTATCCGAGACAGGAGGCGCATCGAAGGGGGCGGTGCAAAGGGGCTGTTGTGTCTCATGGACAGTCACTGAGCAGGGAACGAGGGATGCGTGGTGTCTTCGTACGGCAAAGGCCTCGTGCTCGATGGCCGAATTGCTTCATTGGCTGTAGGCAATGGGAGCACGGGGACCGTTTCTGAATCTCTACATGCTTTGACCCGAGCGTGCAAAGTGAGAGAAGGACCAGAGGCGGGTGAGCCGGTTCTTTAACGCGCCGCGCATGCATGACCATGCTTCCGTGACAGTGGACGAGTCCCACTCCATCGAAGTGGGGCAGCGCTGAGCTGAGTTGCCGATCGTTCGGTTCACGCTCGAACCGAACGATCGCACTGCGGGGACGACACGCCGGGAAAAAGATAACAGCGACTCCATTGACGGCTTCCGGTAGTATGGTGCACCAGGAGAGAGGCAGCTTGCAGTCTGAAGCGAATGGACTGCGAGTGATAATTCTATGGTTTGGAAGTTTGAATGTCTTTCTCTGCAACGCAATGTGAGTCCCTCTGGCGTCGTCAACGTCAGCCGGATGCCGTGCGTCGGGTTGAGGTTCGCCTCCCCGCATATTCCGCCGTATTTGAGTATGAATCTGCGGCGAAGATTGCGTCGTTCTCATCAGCAGTAGAGAGGCTCATTGATGGTGCCTTGATTCGGGAGGTGATCGAGCCTCCGGACAACGGCTGAATATATCAGAGGATCCGAGTGGTAGCTCGGATCCTCTTCAACGATATTTCCGCAGATCGACCTTCTGCTACTCATTGACTGACCTCGAGGAGGAATCAGTGCCTTCATTATGCCTTTATTTCTTGGCACAAGTCAACGTTCCGCGTTGACTCATAGAAAACCTCCGCGTAACCATCATCGTTGCCTCATTTGAAAACCTCCGGCACGGCCGGGTCGTTGACTCAGAACAAAACCTCCGCCACCGGAGTGGCTCCACCAGGCAGGCATCAATGACGAGTACGCCTGATTTTCATGGAGTTGACAATGAAGCAACGACAAGCCGTGACGAAGAAGAAGGCCCTTGCCTACAAACGCACCGACCGGGCCGGCAAGACCCGGATCCTCGATGAACTCGTCGACCTCACCGGCTGGCATCGTGACTACGCCCGCCAAGCGTTAAGGAACGCGCTGACCCCGACCATCGTCAAACCCAAACCGGGCCGGAAACCCGTCTATGGACCCGACCTGATGCCAGCGCTGATCACCTGCTGGGCGGTACTGCGAGCACCAGCAGGACGCCTCCTGGCCGCGATGCTGCCGACTCTGGTGCCGATGCTGCGCCGCGACAAAGAACTCGACATCACCGATGACCAAGCAGACCTGCTCATGAAGATGAGTGCGGCGACCATCGATCGCAAGCTCGCCGGCGAGCGGAAGAAGATGCTTCCCCGGGGCCGGTCCCACACCAAGCCCGGATCCCTGCTGAAGTCACAGATCCCCATCCGTACCTGGGCTGAGTGGGACGACGCGGTGCCCGGGTTCGTCGAAATCGACCTCGTCGGCCACGAGGGCGGCAACGCCGCCGGCGAGTACTGCTTCACCCTGACCGTGACCGATATCAGCACGGGCTGGACGGTGAACAGGTCGGTGAAGAACAAGGCCGCGAAATGGGTCTTCGAAGCCCTCGAGCACGTCATCAGCGTCTTCCCCTTCCCGATCATCGGCATCGACTCCGACAACGGGTCAGAGTTCATCAACGACCACCTGTTGGCCTACTGCACCGACCACAAGATCACGTTCACCCGGTCAAGGGCCGGAAACAAAAACGATGGCGCTCATGTCGAGCAGAAGAACTGGGCCAGAGTCCGCGAACTCGTCGGCTACCTCCGCTACGACACGCCAGCCGAACTCGAGCTGCTCAACCAGATCTGGGAACTCGACCGAGTGTTCACGAACTATCTGCTCCCACAACAGAAACTCATCTCCAAGACCCGCCACGGAGCTAAAGTCTCAAAGCAACACGACCAGCCGAAGACGCCCCACCAGCGAGCGATTGCGCACGAGACCATGCGCAAACGCCCGATCATCACGATGAATGCTGCGTTCAAACGGATCAAACCGGCGGCCCTGGAGCGACAGGTCCTCGACCTCACTGGTCGGCTCGAGGCACTATCGGTGGCGAAGAACCCAGCCCGGGCCAAGCCTGTGCCCCACCGGTTCTGGGAACACGGGTGAACTTCCGGAGGTTCTCATCTGAGGCAACGACCCTGCCGTGCCGGAGGTTTTCCTATGAGGCAACGATGTTTCTTTCCCGGAGGTATTGCAATGAGGCTTCAGGCGTTCATGCTCTGCCACACATTGGTAGGAACTCATCGTGGCTGGCTTAGTCTCTGTCGGCGGGCAGCGCGTCAGTGACCCTGTCTGTGTCATCGGCGTCTATCGGCCGTCACCGTCATCAGTGCCTCCGGCAGAATGGGACCGGATCCGAGATGAGGTTCGGGCTGCTGTTGAGCGAGCCGATCATGGCTCTGCGCGCGCGGCCCTGTGCGCTATCCGTTACACAACCCAGTTAACTGTGTGGGCTCTTCGACAGGACGCACCCCTTGATATGGGGCGGATCTTGGTGCCGGCGATGATTGATCACTTCGTCGCGACTGCATTGGCGGACCTGTCGATGAGTAGTAAGAGCTCAGTGCGTTCACATTTGCGACGAGTGGCTCAGGCACAGTCACCGGCGTGGTCTCCGGCAGTGATGTTCCCCCGCCCGTCGACACTGTCGGGCCCGTATACTTCCGACACCCTTGCAGCCTACTGGCAGGCAGCATACGCGCAGGCGACTGTCCGTCGTCAACGCGTGCTCAAGACCGTGCTGACCCTCGGCGGGGGAGCCGGATTGCAGGCGTCGGAGATTCTGTCGGTATCCGCTGCCGAGAATGTGCGTCAGCATCCACATGATGACCGCTTGTGGGTGATCGTTTTACCGGATCGGACTGTGCCCGTTCGCATCGACTATGCACCTGTTCTCGCGGACTTGTGCGAACGGTACCCGACAGGGCGGCTGATCGGGCGAGTGTCACGAAAAGTCAATGATCCCATGGGCGCGATGCTGGAAGGTATTGAATTCCCTGTCCATCTTCCACCGTTGCGGTGCCGTCGACTCCGGATCACCTGGATGGCCCGGGTTCTCAATGATGATGTTCGCATCAGCGAGTTCCAGCGAGTGTCGGGCACAGCGTCGGCGAAGTCGCTGGAAGGACTGACACCCCATATTCCGGTTCGAGCTGATGCCAGCGAGTATCTGTTCAAAGCGGCGGGTATCAATGCCGAGGCGTGAGTCTGTCATCGTCGACCCTGTCGCGGCCCACGTTTTCCGGCGGGCATGCGCCGCTGTCGATCCGTCGCTTGTCAAGACGCTCCAAGAACGGATGACGGCCCGTGTTGGTCGTCCTCGGGCACAGTCGTGGTACGTGATGTTGGTGCTGGCGATGATCGCGGCGATCGAATCGAATGGTGAGTTGTTCTTGACCCGAATCAACCGTGTCGCTGGGAGGCTGACTGCGAAGCAACGACAACGCATCGGTATGGAACGTGCCGCATCGTATTCGCAAGTCGATCGGGCACTGACAGACCTGTCCCGCGCGGTCGAAGAGACTGTAGACAATGACACAGGGGAATACACGCCACCGAAACTGGGCATGGGCCTCGATGACCTCGCTTCACTCATCGTCAGTGGGGTATTGCCCGAGCACTTGAAGAATCGACCCAGCGTGGCCGTGGATTCGACAGACTATGAGACTCATCGCCGTCGCCGCGCATGGAGGAAGACCCCGGACGTTGCGCCAGGATCGCTGCCGGAACCCGACGCCAAGCCTGTGAAACCGGGGGCCAACGAAAGCGGGTGGCCACGGATCGGCGATGACGGACGCATTCAGGCCACGTTCGATCCCGATGCCCGCGAAGGATACCGGGCGGGGAAGAACCTCTCACCCAAGGGTGTCTTTGTCGGATGGGACCTGCATTTCGCGGCCTGCGTGGGCGAGTCACCGGAAGACGCGGTTGCGCCCTTAACGACTGCGTTTTCAATCAAGCCTGCTGGTGACTATAAGGCAGACGGAGGTTTGGGGGTCCTCGACGCGTTGATCCGCGACGACCGTGGACCGGACACAGCATTGGTCGATCGCGGATACTCATACCTCAGCGCCGAGAACTGGGCACGCGAACTCGGTCTACGAGGCATCGAACAGGTTTGTGACCTGCACACGAATCAGCGAGGCGTCCATCCTGGGCCGAAACCCCACACCATCTTCGTCGATGGTGCTCTGTTCATCGACGCATTACCGACTCGGCTGCGAAATCTGCCGGGTTTCTCGATCGGAGAGACTCAGGAAGAAACCGTCGAAAAGGTGGCATTGTACGAAGAACGCCTGCCATACCTTTTCGCCCGACTCGGGCCCCCGGACCTGAAACGGGGGACCCAAAGGGTGCGTGGCCCGGCCCTAACCGGTCGTGTGCGTTGCCCGAACAATGCGAAATCGATGAGACTGAGTCCGGCGACTCGACCGACCTTGGACTGCGACCCGCACGGATGCGCCTGCTCTATAGCACCGACTCTGGGACCGGATGATCATCTGCAAATACGACAGCGCCACCCCTACGGGACACAGCAATGGAAGGCTGACTACAATCGACGCAATCACGTCGAGTCATACAACGCCAGCATCAAATTCCATCACTCACGCCTCGCCCGCGGCAGTACTCGTGTGCTGGGGACGAACAAGACCGGAATTCTGGTGGCACTGCTGGTCGCGGCGAACAATATTGAGGTACTCCTATCGGCGTATGAGTGGGATCCAGGAGCCCCGAACGTGCCCGCCGAGGAAGTCACGTGGAGGCCATCGTCGTCGCAAATCACAAAAAGGAGAGCATTTGCTCACCGGACCAGGCGGAAGCCGGACCAACCACCGCCTGGCGAACCTGCAGACGGCGTCGATTGGCTGCAACCATTTTCTCTGCCCAGTAACTGATCAACACCTCTAGCGACGGCCCGTGCCCGAATTCGTTCGTGCACGGGCCAATTTATGCTGTTGTGGCCCGTCGGCATGGTGTCTCATACGGTGAGGGTGACTGAAACTCGCCCTGTGTGGAGTCACGGCGGCGTATCTGGTCGATTCGAATGGGCGAGAGGGCCTGTGGCGGAGTTTCGCGAACCCACTCCCAGAAATTTCGCGAACTACCCGTGGTGGGCCCCGTGGGGATCGAACCCACGACCCGCGGATTAAAAGTCCGCTGCTCTACCAACTGAGCTAGAGGCCCCGCCCCACCGCAGGCGCAGGACACAGGCCCGACAATGCATGGTGGAGACGAATTAATAGTAGAGGCAGGCGCCCAGATTACTCAAACCAGGGGCTGCCATCGGCGGCCATCGGCCGTCAGCCGAAACCCGGACCTTTTCAACGGCCCGCCCCGGCCGGACCTTTCGACGGCCCGCCCCGGCCGGACCTTTCGACGGCCCGCCCCGGCTGGCCCTACTTCTCGAGACGGCCCGCCCGGCCGGCCCTACTTCTCCAGTCCGCGCTGATCCTCACCCGTGTAGGTGCGAGGCAGCCCGTCCGGCGCCTCGAGCTCAGCAGAGTCGCTGGGCTCGATGACCTCGGACTCGATGCCCTTGTCCTTCTTCAGCTTTCCGAGCAGAGCCGAGACGTGCTTGAGGCTCGACAGCAGCTTCCGGTCCTTCTTCGGAGCGACGTATTCGGGATCGGTCTCGATGGGGAAGACCGTCGGCGCGGCGCCGAAGGCCTCCTTCGACTCCGCGGCGACCTTCCGCGCCATCTGCCCGTTCACCACAGCTCCGATGACCGCACCGATGCCGAAAGGCAGCAGGCGGCCGACCAGCGACCCGCCGGCGCGAGTTGCGAACTTGCGGATGAAGGTCTTGCGCAGCTTGCGCACGAGCAGGTCGACCAGGGGAGCGGGCAGCTGTTTGGTCACGGTGGCGCCCCAGCTGCCGAACATCGACTCCACGCCGCCGTTCTGCTTGCTGAACTTCTGGATGAGGTTCTTTCCGTCCTTGCCCAGCATGAGACCGAGTACCAGCGCGTTCGCCCGCTTGGCATCGGCGACCGGCAATCCGTGGATCTCTGCGATCGCCTGTGCGAACAGTGCAGTGCCTTCGAGGAACCCCGCAGTTTCGACGCTGGCGACACCCAGGGCGGCCGTCGTGCCAAGCCCCGGAACGGCAGCAGTCGCACCGACAGCGGCACCGCCCGAGGTCGTCAGCGTCAGGTAGTGCCGGCGAATGATCTTGATGAGCTCTTCGGGGGTTGCGTCCGGGTGCCTGCGGCGCAGACTGCGCACGTATGCCAGCGCAGCGGGCCGCTGCACGGACAGCAGACGCGACAACATCGACTGGGCGCGGGGATTGAGGGTGCCGTCGTCATTGACTGCCAACTTCGCAGCCTTGTCGAGGCCCGTCTTCGCCACTGATGATTTTGCCACGAGAGTTCCTCCTCGTTTCGGTCACTTGCGACTGCAGGTCGCAGACGCGAATCACGGATAAGTCTAATTGCGGCCGTTGTGAGTCTGAGGAGTGGAACCTGACCGTGCGGCGAAAGTCCGAATGTGCTCCACGTCCTAGTCCCCGCGCGCCCGCAGGGACTAGACTGCCCTGACCATGTCACAGCGCGCATTCCACCGTCCCGTCCCCCTGGCCGACCTCGACGCCGTCGGTGCCGTCGACGATCCCGTCGCCCGTTCGGAGACCTCGCACGCCACGGCGGCACTGCTGCTCGGCGATTCCGACGGCAACCGCAACGAGGCTGCCACCAGGCGCTTCGTCGAACTCGCCGATGACATCGGCTTCGAAGTCATCGCCGAGATGTGGTCCGCCGCTCCAGCCGTCTCCGCACCCGGTGCGCTGTGGCGCCTCTACGCGCTGCGCCAATGGATCAAGTCCGCACCTCGCGAACTCTCCGAGATGTTCTCCGACGGTCAGCGTCGCATGACCGAAGGCATCGGCTACGACGAGATCCTCGCCGGCGTCGAACTGCCCGCCGGACCCGATGAAGTGGCCCACGCCATCGACGAGATCCTCGTCGGAGCCTTCCGCGGCGACGTCGTCATCGCTCTGCTGCGCGCCGCCGCCTTCGTCGGCATCTGCGCGGCAGGCACCGACGACCACGACACCGGCACCCGCCTGCACCGACTCTCCCAGGACTTGTCCGACGCGGCCGTCGCCCATCGCCGAGGCGGCCTCGACTGACCGTGTGACCACCGGAATCACCGGCCCCGACCGACCCTGTGTGCCCGTGTCACCACCGCAATCACCTCCGCCGAGGCGGCCCCGATCGAGCGTGCGATCACCGGAATCACCGGCCCTGACCGGCCCTGTACGACCGATCCCTGCCGGGACCGGCTATTCCCTCCCGACCGACACCGGGACTGTGAGATTCTCAACGGACGGAGGGCCGCCTCGGCGGTGGATTCTTGAGCATGAACGAGTATCGTAGGGGGTGGCCTTCGGGCCACCGGACGCTGGATCGCTGAAGCCCCGGGCTCCAAATTCAGCCGCTTCGAGCGGCCTTCCGCCGAGAGGCGCTCTCGGTCCAGCGTTCGGCACATACCACCCAGGCACCATGCACATTCGTCCGGCTCGTCCGGGCCCCGGGCAGGAGGAGCGCATGCGGCTCAAGCGGGTACCGCAGGACACTGTCTTCTACGAGCGGTTGTCCGATCTCGTCTCTCAGATGCGGCAGTGCAACCTGGTGCTCGCCGAGCTCTCCGGAATCGAAATCAGCGAGCGGCGCGACGTCGCTGACCGCCTCCGCGAGATCGGGGACAACGCCGATGAGGACATGGGTGCGATGCTGCGTGCGCTGCGCGAGAACTACATCACCCCCTTCGACCGCTACGACCTCTACCTGCTCAGCCACCACATGCGTGAGATCTGCCATCGGCTGCACGGGGTCGGATACGTTCTCGCTTCCGGAGCCTTCGACCCGCTGCCCTCCGGCGTCCCCGAGACCCTTGCTGTGCTGTCGAACCAGACCGACCACACCTCGCGGATGATCACCCGGCTGCCGGGCAGACTGGACCAGTGGGACTACGTCGACGCAATCAATCGGCTGACCTACCAGGTCGAAAGCCTGCAGTGGCGGATGTCGGATGCGGTGCCGAACTCCAAACGCGGGCTCACCTATATGGCGGCCGTGTCCCAACTCGGACAGGCCTTCGTCCGCGCCGCCCACGGGTTCACCGAACTCGGCAAGGTCGTCGCCGCCATCGCGATCAAGGAGTCGTAATCCGTGGAGCTGCTCTTGGCGGCAGTCGTCATCGCCGCGGTGATCTTCGCCGGCTCGAACGGATTCCACGACGCCGCCCTGACCGTCGGCAACGCGGTCGTCGGACGTGCGATGCGCCCCGGGTGGGCGCTCAGCCTGGCCGTCATCTTCAACTTCATCGGCGCCCTCCTCGGTGAGGGAATCGCCATCGTCGTGGCCAACCAGATCGTGCTCTTCTCCGGTTCGGCCGACCTCATCCTCACCAGCCTGATCATCGCCTTCGTTGCGGCCACGACCTGGAGCCTGTTCACGTACTGCTTGGCGCTGCCGGTGTCGTCGACCCACTGTCTCATCGGCGGACTGCTCGGGGCCGGAATCATCTTCGGCTTCTCCGTCAATACCGGGGAGGCGATGGACTCCGTGGTGTGGCCGCTGGTGCTCTCGCCCATCCTCGGATTCATCCTGGCATGGGTGCTCACACTCATCCTGTCGAGGGCACTCGCCTCCGCTCCGCCGAAGCCGCTGTTCCGCGGTGCACGCATGGTCGATTCTGTGCTCACGGCGGCACTGTCGCTCGTCCACGGAGTCCAGGACGCACAGAAGGTCGCGGCCCTGGTCATGGTCGGGATTCTTGCCGTCGAGGCGACTCCGCACGATGGTCTGTCCATCGTCGAGATCTCCTGGCCGGTGCGTCTCCTCATCGCCGCGGCGCTGGCTGCGGGCACCGGTCTGAGCGGATGGCGAGTGGTCCAGACGCTGTCGGTGCGCATGGTCCGACTCGATCCCCTCAAATCCTCCATCGCCGATGGCGCGGCCACGATCCTCATGTACACCGCCGCCCTGATCATGCGCGTTCCTGTGTCATTGACGTTCGTGCTCGGCTCATCGATCCTCGGCACCCAGTACGCCGGGCGCAAGGGCCACGCAAGAGCCCGGTATTTTCTGCCGATGTTCGGCGTCTGGCTGCTGACGATCCCCGCTGCAGCACTGCTTGCCGTGGTGCTCGGATGGATCGTCAAGGTCTCCGTCGGATTCTGACTTCCCACTCAAGGTCGGCCTCCCGAGCGAGGTTGGGCTCCCACTCAAGGGCGACTTCCCGGACAGGGTGGCGGACCCGAGTTTCGGAGGCACCCAGACTCGGAGGTACCCAGGCCCTGAGGTACCCAACCGCGGAGGACCCAGGGTCGGCGGAACCCGGGCCCGGGGGTCTTGCGGGGGCGCGGGGTTCGCCGCAGCCCGGGCCGAGCCCGACGAAGCGGTCGACGGATCAGCCCCGCGACTTCCGCCCGAAGACGAAGCCGGTGGTGATCATGGCTGCAGCGAGGACGAAGTGCAGCCAGTTGTCGGCGGTGTTGAGCCCGACGAAGTTGCCCATCGACTCCATCGGAATCACCATCCCGTAGATCCACAGCACCGCATAGATGATGCCGCCGATGATGAGGTAGTTCTTCGCCAATCCGCGCGAGCGGAGCCCGAGCATTCCGACGAGTCCGAACAGCAGATGGACGATGTTGTGGAGCACCGTGACCTGGAAGAGACCGAGCAGCGCCGCGTCCGTATGATGTCCGGCGAAGCTGATCGAGCCGAGGTTCGCGGTGATGCCCGGGACGAATCCGAGGATGCCCACGAGCAGGAACACGGCGCCGAAGAGCCCCGAGACCATCTGCACCTGCGAACGCGTGCTGCGTGAGGCTGCGGCCGACTGTGACGACATCGAGATATTCATGACGATCCTTTCCCAAAGGTGACTGGTATCGATGATTCGGAGCCGATGCCGATTCGGATGGCTGCTGCGCGCAGAATCGTCGTGTCAGTCCGCCGCTGTAGTCTGGTGGCGATGGGAGCTTGGGCGGCGAAGCTGTGGCGCAGACTGCTGGTCCTTCTGATCGGCGGGGTCGTCGCCGTGCCCTATATCGCGGTGATCATCTGGGTCGTCACCGCGTGGAACGAGGCCAGCGACCGGTCTCTGGCCCTCGGCATCTTCGTCTTCGGCACCATCGTCTTCATCCTGTTGTGCATTCCTGCGTTCCTGGCTGTGATCCGCGCGCTCGAGCGGACCCTGGCCGAGCACCTCCTCGAACTGTCCATCCCCACCCCGCCGAGGCGGCCGACCACCTCCGACCGTGTCCGCGGTGCCCTGTTCTACTTCGGTCACGCCTTTGCCGGCGCACTGCTCCTCCTCACCGTGGTTGTCGTCATCCCCTCCGCTTCGCTGATGATCGCCGATCCGCAGCAGGCCTCGGAACTGTCGAACGGGCTCCTCGGCATTGCGGGTTCCACCGGCGGGGCACCGGGCGGAGGCGGGGATTCGTCGGCCGGCCCGTGGACCGAGCCCGCCATCGTCCTGCCCGCCGGACTCATCCAGATCCTGGCACCCTTGGTTCTTCTCCTCCTCGCTGCCTTCATCATCGCCGAGGGCTATTTCCTGCCGCACTATGCACAGATCCTGCTCGGACCCTCGGCCGCTGACCGGGCTGCGCTCGCCGGGGCCGATCGCGTCCGTCGTTTCCGCCGCACCGTCCTCGCCCGGGAGGTCCACGATTCGATCGGCCACGCCCTGACCATCATGACGATGCAGGCAGCGGTGGCCAAGCGCGCCCTGCCCCAGGATGAGAAACTCGCCGAGGCGGCCGTCGACGAGATCGCTCGCACCGGCCGTGACGCTGTGGCTGAGTTGGATCATGTGCTCGCGCTGCTGCGCGCGGAGGCAGATGCCGAAGGCACTGTGAGCGAGGTCGAAGACTTGGTGGGCGGCGCCGGCGACATCGCCGGCGCCGAGGCTGATGTCGGAGGGATCGCGGACGACGGTGACAGCGGAAGTGCGCGGCCGCCTCGGCCAACGATGCTCGACATCACCCGCTTGGCCGAAGAGGCCCGCTCCATCGGTCACCCCACCCGGCTGACGATCTGCGGAGACTCCGGCGGACTGCCCACGGCGGTGGTCCGCGAACTCCGCCGGATCGTGCGTGAGGCGGTGACGAATTCGCTGCGGCATGCGACGACGCCTGGCCTCGACGTGACCATCGACATCGGTGCGGACTGCGTGCAGGTGGTTGCGCGCAATGCCTGCGGAGCCACCGGTCCCGCGTTCGGCACGGTCAGCGAGGGCAGGTCCGATGCCACGGACGGCAGGTCCGATGTGAAGGGGGCGGCCGCCTCGGCGAGGGAATCACGGGGGCTCGTGGGCATCGGGGAAAGAGCTGCGCTGTTCGGTGGGAACGCGGATTGGGGAGTCGATGGCGGACAATGGGCTCTGCAGGTGAGGCTGCCGTATTCGGAGGGACAGGTGCCATGGCCATCAGGGTGATCCTCATCGACGATGAGCCGCTCGTGCGCGCGGGACTGGCCGCGATCATCGACTCCGATCCGGGGCTCGAAGTGGTCGGGGAAGGCGGCGATGGGGCGGAGGCGCTGGATCTCGTGACTCGGCTGAGTCCCGACGTCGTCGTCATGGATGTGCACATGCCCCGACTCGACGGGTTGGAGGCCACGCGGCTGCTCGTGGACCGGCAGGAGTCGCCCCGGGTGCTCATCCTCACGACCTTCGACAGCGATGATTACGTCTTCGAGGCCTTGCGTGTGGGAGCCGACGGTTTCGTCCTCAAACGCGCTCAACCGGACGAGCTGATCAGAGCGGTGCACACCGTGGCAGGGGGAGAGGCGCTGCTCTATCCGCAGAAGATCCGGGACATGGCGGCACGGTCGGTCCGACACGTCGATCTGGTGAGTTCGGCTCAGCTGAGCAGCCGGGAACAGGAGGTTCTCACCCTGATGGCGCGGGGGATGAGCAACGCCGAGATCGCCGGTGAGATGTTCCTCGGGGCGGAGACGGTCAAGACCTACGTCAGTTCGCTGCTGTCGAAACTCGGCGCGAGAGATCGGACGCAGGCGGTGATCCTGGCCTTCGAATCGGGGTTCATCACACACTGAGCCCGAATCGGACTTCACCCGCTCGGGGACGGGGTTCACCCTTGTGGGGGAGACCGTGGCAGGCCCGCGGGGGCGAATGTGGAGGCATGACACAGAAACAGCTCCACCACACAGTCCATCATCCATCACAGCCCGCACCCGTCGCTGTTCGGGCGGGACTGGCGGCCGCCTCGGCGTGGTCGCTCTTCCTCTTCGTCATGTCGGTCCTCTGGGGTCTGGGAATCGTCGGCGCACCGCTGGCCGGATCCGAAGACGGGGCGTTCACCTCGGCGATCGCCTCGCTCCCGATATCGGTCATGACCGGCGTCGTCGGCTTCGTCGCTCTGCTGAGCTTCGTCCTCTCTGCGGTTCCGCTCACCGTGGCCCGTGTGCGGGAACGACTGCACGAACCTTCCGCGGTCCGGGCCCTCGGAGTCGTCGCACTCGCAATCACCGCAGTGGTCACCGTCTTCTTCACCGATACTCTGCTGCTGGCCTACCTGGGCTATGCGCTCAGCCTGCAGTTCCCGCCGATCCCGGCTCCAGTGATCTGGCAGGCGATCATGCTCATCGGTCCGCTGCTGTGGCTCGTCGTGTGGGCCGTCGCCGAACGGTCGCGTCGGGCCGGGTTGCGCAGTAACAGTGACCGGCATCCGGCCGGAGATGCCGGTTCGGTCGACGGATCTGCGGTACCCGAAGGAAGCGGTTCGACCGCGGTCTCGACCAGTGCGAAGCTCGCAGTTGCCGTGGCCGTCGTCGTCCCGGGATTCTACGCACTGACCCGGATTCTCTGGGCGCTCGGCATTCCGATCGGTCTGAGCCAAGGCCTCTTCGACGAAGGGCAGCGCGTGGGGCTCTGGCATTCGGGCCTGGCGCTCGCCCTCGCCGCGGTGGCAGGAATCCTGCTCACACTCGGGCTCGTGCAGAAATGGGGAGAACGGCTGCCTGCGTGGCTCGGTCCCTTGGGCGGGAGACGAGTGCCGATCACTCTCGCGACGATTCCTGCGACGGTCGTGTCGTTGGCGATCTTCACCGGCGGAGTCGGCCTGGTGCGCACAGCCTTCTCAGGCATGCCTGAAGTCTTCGCGGACGGCTGGTGGGCGACGATCGGGCCGACGCTGCTCTTCCCGGTCTGGGCCGTGGCCCTCGGCTGGGCGACCTTTGCCTACCGGGAACGCCGACTGACAGCCGAAGCTCGGAACTGACAGTCGAAGCGCAGACGTGACAGCCGAAGTACAGACGTGACAGCCGAACAGCGAGTGCTCACCACGACCGATGAGGCGGACGGGAATCGTCCGCCTCATCGGCGTCGGGCTGCCCCCAAGAGCTGCCTGTTCACCTGGCATAGCCCGTCTGTCGAGGTTGCCCCGTCGGACTGCGCCCGTCGGGGTGCCGTTCAGCCGGGCTGCCCACCTGTCGGATTGCCGACCCATCGGACTGCCCGCCTGTAGGACCGGCGGTCAGCCGGCGAATGGTCCGTACGTGACCAGCAGATTGCCCTTGCTGGTGCGCTGCAGGTCTTTGAGTGCCAGCCGAGTTGTAGTGCCTCCCTCGAAGAGCGAACGTCCGCTGCCGGCGAAGACCGGATGGACGGCCAGCGTCAGTTCGTCGATGAGCTCGGCTTCGACGAGCTGACGGACCACCGACATCGACCCTTCGACGGCGATCTTGCCGCCGTAGGTGTCTTTGAGCTCACGGACGAAGTCGATGAGGTCTCCTTGGATGAGCGTGGAGTTCTCCCATCGGAGGTCCGCCTGCGACAGAGTCGTCGAGGCGACGTGCTTGGGTGTCGAGTTGATGAAGTCGGCGAACGGTGCGTCTTCGCCTTCGGTGTGGTTCGGCCAGTGGTTCTCCCACTCCTGATACGTGACACGGCCGAGGATGCAGTCGTCGACTCCTCCGATGGCCGTGTTCATCCACTGTCCCACCTCCTCGTCGAAGGAATCGAACTGAAACTTGAACGGGTCTGATGCGATACCGTCAAGCGATTGGAACAGTGCGCCGATGACAGTGCGGCTCATGATGATCTCCTCATCGAGTGTCGTGTGGGCCGAGCGTGATGCAGTGAATATCAGTTTAAAAAGTAAACTGCAGTTTCAATAGTGAACTATCCTGGTTAGACTGTCAATCATGAAGGCGTATGGGCAGTTCTGCGGTTTGGCCAGGGCAGCTGAGGTTCTGGGCGAGAGGTGGTCTCTGATCATCCTCCGCGATCTTCTCGTGGGCGCGAAGCGCTTCAATGAATTGCGGCAGGGCATCCCCGGCATCCCATCGAACCTGCTGACCACACGACTGCGTGAACTCGAAGCTGCCGAGATCGTCGAGCGCAGCATTGATGGGCGCAGCGTCGTCTATCGTCTCAGCGAGTACGGTTCGGACCTCGAGCCTGTGCTGATCGAACTCGGCCGCTGGGGCGCTCGACGTCTGGCCGCTGCACGCGAGGACGAAGTTCCCACCGACAGCTCGCTGGCTGCGGCTCTGCTGTCATCTCGCACCGAGGTGAGAGTGCGGCCATTCACCGTCGAAGTGACTGCGGGGCCGGCAGTGGCCCATGCGGTCGTGCATGAGTTCGGGGTCGATGTCGCCGAAGGTGCTGATCCGCACGCGCAGCTCTTCATCGGTGGACCGGGGTTGCGGGGCCTGCTTGCCGATGGTGAAGCGGAGGCAGCCGTGGCGGCTGGAGCGGTGACCGCAGACGGTGACGCATCCCTGCTGCCCGAGTTCGTCCGTGCCTTCCGAGCACCACTCGACGAGGTCGTCCGCAGCCCACCGGCCGCAGAGTGAGCTCGTTCAAGGGATTCCCTGGTCGATCCGCGGTGTTTCAGAGCGGCTGAACGCCGTGGAACGACCAGACAATGACGTGCGTCGGCGAACCCGACCGGAAAATGACGTGGCTGCCGGCGGACCCGGCCGGAAAATGACGTGCGTCGGCGGATCCGGCCAACCGCACGACCGTGAACCGCTCACCCGCACAACCGTGAACCGCCTGCCTGAGATGACGAACCGAGTGCTGGACCCGTCGACGTGACAGATCCAGCGCTCGGTTCGGACCTCCTGCCGACCGTGCCGGAGAGCTCAGATCATCCGAAGCGACCAGTGAGCTCAGGTCCCCCGAGAAGAGACCGGAGGACTCAGATCCCCTGAAGCGACCAGTGAGTTCAGGTCCCCGAAGCGACCAGTGAGCTCAGATCCCCTGAAACGACCAGTGAGTTCAGGTCCCCGAAGCGACCGGCACGGATCAGATCATCCGAAGCGGCCGGAGATGTAGTTCTCGGTCTCTTCCTTGTCCGGGTTCGAGAAGATCGTCGAGGTCTCATTGAACTCGATGAGCTTGCCGGGCTTGCCGGTGCCGGCGATGTTGAAGAACGCGGTCTTGTCGGACACACGAGCGGCCTGCTGCATATTGTGCGTGACGATGACGACCGTGTACTTGTCCTTGAGGTCGTTGATGAGGTCCTCGATCGCCAGGGTCGAGATCGGATCGAGGGCCGAACACGGTTCGTCCATGAGCAGGACCTCGGGCTCGACGGCGATCGCGCGGGCGATGCACAGCCGCTGCTGCTGACCGCCGGACAGGCCCGAGCCGGGCAGGTTGAGTCGGTCCTTGACCTCGTTCCAGAGGTTCGCGCCGCGCAGGGCACGCTCCGTGAGGTCGTCGGCTTCGGACTTCGACAGACGCCTGTTGTTCAGACGCACCCCGGCGAGCACGTTCTCCTTGATGCTCATCGTCGGGAACGGGTTCGCGCGCTGGAAGACCATACCGACCTCGCGGCGGACGTTGACCGGGTCGACGCCGGCGCCGTAGATGTCGTTGCCGTCCATGAGCACCTCACCGGAGACGCTGGCACCGGGGATGACCTCGTGCATGCGGTTGAGCGTGCGCAGCACAGTGGACTTGCCGCAGCCGGAGGGGCCGATGAAGGCGGTGACGGAGCGCGGCTTGATCTGCATCTGCACACCGTCGACGGCGCGGAAGTCGCCGTAGAAGATGTCGAGATCCTTGATGTCGATCTGCTTGGACATTCTGTTTCCTATTCGTGGATTGTGATGAGTCTAGAGGGTCGTGACCGGTATGCGCCGCTGCGATGATCGCCGAGGCGGCCGCACCGTGACCAGGTCACCTCGCGCGTCCGCGCCGCACATCAGCGTCCGGCCTTCGGTGCGAGCACCTTCGCGATGATGCGGGCGAGCAGGTTGAGCACCATGACGAGGGCGACGAGCACGAGGGCCGCGGCCCAAGCGCGTTCCGAGCTGGCCAGGGCGGCGGCTCCCGGCGAGACCGGGCGCAGCTGAGAGTCGTAGATGAACGTCGGCAGCGTCGACATCCAGCCGGAGAAGAGATTCCAGTTGAGTGTCTTGGCGAACCCGGCGGTGACCATGATGGGTGCGGTCTCGCCGATGACGCGGGCGATGGCGATGGTGACACCGGAGAGGATTCCCGACACCGAGGTGGGCAGCACGATCTTCACGATCGTCTTCCACTTCGGCACGCCCAGAGCGTAGGAGGCCTCGCGCAGATCCATCGGCACCAGGCGGAGGATCTCCTCCGTATTGCGCACGACGATCGGAATCATCAGCACCGACAGCGCCACGGCCGCAGTGAAGCCGGTCTTCGCGATTCCCGCAGACCCGGGCATGAGCACATTCGCGATCGTGGAGAACAGAGCGAAGGCGAAGAGGCCGGCGACGATCGAGGGGATTCCGGTCATCACGTCGACGAGGAAGGTGATCGCCTTGCCCAGGCGGTTCTTGTTCGAGTACTCGACGAGGTAGATGGCGGTGAGGACGCCGATCGGGATCGAGATGATGCAGGCGGCCGCGGTGATGAGCACGGTGCCGACGATGGCGTGGTAGAAGCCGCCGGCCAGAGTCACCTCCCCGGCGACGTACTGCTGGTCGAGGACGCCCTTCATGCCGAGCATGGTGCGGGTGAGCAGGTCTCCGCTGATGGCGGCTCCGCCCTTCGACGCGGTCAGCCACAGCAGTGAGATGAGGGGAACGCATGCGAGGATGAACGTCGAGGTGACGACGGTTGTCGCGATTCGGTCGACGGCCTTGCGGCGGCCCTCGTAGGCCGCGGAGACCGCGAAGACCGCGATCGCGTTGATGAGTCCGGCGAGGACGGCCACGACGGGGATGTTGAAGCCGCCGAACGCGATGAAGCTGATGAGGATCGCGACAAGGATCGAGGCGATGGCGACGATCCACGGGGTGGCTTTCGGCAGCTGTTTCGACGTCAGCTTCGGCGGTTTGGATACGGCCGCCTCGGTGGTGGTGTGCGTGGTGGTCATGGTTCTCAACTTCCCTTCACCGAGGTGCGGGCGACGATGGCGCGAGCTCCCATATTCACCAGCAGGGTGATGACGAAGAGCACGAGGCCGACCGTGATGAGTTCGGACAGGCGCAGACCTGCTGCCTCGGGGAAGTTCTGCGCGATCTCGGATGCGATTGTCTGATTGCCGCTGACGACGAGCGATGCGGTGAGGATGCCGGGCGAGAGGATCATGGCCACAGCCATGGTCTCGCCGAGTGCGCGACCGAGGCCGAGCATGGTGGCCGAGACGATTCCGGACTTGCCGAAGGGCAGCACTGCCATGCGGATCATCTCCCAGCGGGTGGCACCGAGGGCCAGCGCCGCTTCTTCCTGCAGGCGCGGGGTCTGGAGGAAGATCTCCCGGGTCAGGGAGGTGATGATCGGCAGGATCATGATCGAGAGTACGAGCGAGGCGGTGAGCAGGGTCCGGCCCGTCTGCGACACCGATCCGTCTGCCGCCGGAGCGAAGATCGGAATCCAGCCGAACCACTTCGACAGCCACAGATAGAAGCCGGTGAGGTTCCCGGCCAGCGCGATGCCCCACAGGCCGTAGACGACCGAGGGAATGGCCGCGAGCAGATCTATGACGTAGCCGAGGGCCGGGGCCAGCTTGCGGGGGGCCATATGCGTGGTGAACAGTGCGATGCCCAATGAGAAGGGAGTCGCGACGATCAGTGCGATGGCTGCCGAGATGAGCGTGCCGATGACCAGCGGCCAGACATAGGAGAGGAAGCCTTTGCCGCCGGTGATCTGGGAGGGATCGCTGATCTGCGCGGCGATGGTGTCCTTCGACTGTGCGAGAAGGAACAGGGCGACGCCGGCGAGGATCACCAGGATCAGGATCCCGGCGATCAGTGTGGCGGCGGAGAAGATGCGGTCGCCGGGCCGGACGACGGCCTTCTGCTGCCGCGGCGCGGAACTCCGGCTCGGCGGCTTCTGCCCGGACTCGGGCGTGGAGCCCGGCCCGGTTGGGCCTGACTCAGTGGTCTGTGTGCTGGTCGGCACAAGTGCTCCTCATGTGACTTGTGGTGGAACCGGGGTGGCTCCACAGGCGCGGAAAAGCGGCGCAGGGATTCTGCGCCGCTCCCGACTGGCTATTTCTCCAGGTCAGAGGCCGAAATCAGCCTGCAACCTCAATCGAGTCGATGACTTCTTCGATCTGCTTGCGCAGGTCGTCCGACAGCGGGGCGGACCCGGCGGATTCGGCTGCGGACTGCTGTCCCTCTTCCGAAACCACGAACTTCTCCCACGCCTTGACCATGTCCACGGTCTCCTGGTCCGAATACGACGAGCAGACGAGGTGGTAGGACACGAGCACGATCGGGTAGGCGCCGGACTCGGTGGTGTCGCGGGCCAGGTCGAAGGCGAGGTCGCCTTCGCTGCGTCCCTCGACCTTCTCAGAGGCGTCGACGACCTTCGAGGCGGCTTCCGGAGAGAGCTCGACGAACTCGTCGCCGACCTTGACCTTCGCGGTGGAGAGCTCACCGACGGCAGAGGCATCCGCATAGCCGATGGCTCCGTCGGTGTCCGAGACGGTCTGGATGACACCATCGGTGCCCTGCGCGGCTTCGCCGCCGTACTCCTTCGGGAAGTTGCCGTCGACCTCGGCGTCCCAGTCCTTCTCGGCGGTGGCCTTGAGGTACTCGGCGAAGTTCTCAGTCGTGCCCGAATCGTCGGCACGGTGAACGGCGGTGATCTTGAGATCCGGCAGGTCGGCGTCCGGGTTGTCGGCCTTGATGGCCTCGTCGTTCCAGTTCGTGATGTCGCCCTTGAAGATCTTCGCGATCGTGGCTGGGGAGAGGTTGAGCTCGTCAACGCCCTCGACGTTGAAGGTCACGGCGATGGGGGAGATGTAGACGGGGAACTCGTAGGCTCCGTCGGCGCCGCAGGCTTCCTCACCGGCCTTGACCTCTTCGTCGTCGAGGTGGGCATCGGATCCGGCGAACTGTGCGTTGCCGGCGAGGAACTGTTCACGGCCGGCGCCCGAGCCATCGGGGGAGTAGTTGACGGTCACGCCGGAGTTCTCCGAGGTGAAATCCGCTGTCCACGCATCCATGGCGGCCTTCTGCGAAGAGGCGCCGATGCCGGTCAGGGTGCCCTGCAGGTCGCTGTCGCCGCCGGAGGCCTCTTCGCCGGTGGCGGAGGCTCCGCCGCAGGCCGAGAGGGTGATGGCGCCGACCGCGAGGATCGCAGCGGAGGGGGCGAGATGCTTCATCTTCACGAAGATGCCTTTCATGTTGTGGACACAGCTCGAGAGTTCTCGATTGCTCGTGATCCACGCTAAAGATCACGCGTGAAGTGCAAGGAGGTGGAACGTGAATGGAAGGTGAACGAGCGGCGAAGGGTTGGAACCGCTTTGAGTGCTTGATCACAGACGGCGCCGGATTCGTGAAAGGATCATTGCCGGGACCGGCAGTCCCTCGCCGAGGCGGCCCTCCCCGTACGCGTGCACGTACTCTGAGGTTCGTCGATTCCTTGCCCCGGACCGACCCCAGTCCCTACGGTCGCTTCCATGACCGAACAGAACCGCTATGTCCTCGGAGAATCCGCCGGCGAACACTCACGACTGCGCGACCAGTCGGTCGTGTTCGACCCGCTGACCAGACAGCTGCACAACGAAGCGGGAATCACCGCGGGCATGAGCGTCCTCGACATCGGCACCGGTGCCGGCGACGTCGCTGTCATCGCCGCCGATCTCGTCGGCCCGGACGGGCATGTGCTCGCCGTCGACCGTGACCGCATTGCCCTCGACGGGGCCCGGAACCGATTGAGGCATCGGCCGGAGATCGAATTCGCCGAGGCGGATCTCGGTTCCCTCGCCCTCGGTCGGCAGTTCGACGCGATCGTCGGCAGGGCTGTGCTCATGCATCTGCGCAGCCCCGTCGAGGTGCTGGAGCGTCTCGCCCAGCACCTGCGCCCCGGAGGCCTGCTGGTCATGCACGAGCTCGACCTCTCTCAGGACTGGGCGAGCGTGGAGACGCCGCTGTTGGACCGCGTGAGGCAACTGGTGCTGCAGGCCTTCGAAACATTCGGGATCCACAGCAGGTTGGGACGTGACCTCTTCGCAGCCTTCCGCGCGGCCGGGCTGCCCGACCCGCATCTGACCTTGAGCGCTCCGGTAGGCGGTGGGGCGGAAGCACCGAGCTTCGGATGGGTCAATGCCCTGAACGCTCTGCTGCCCTACCTCGAAGAGCAGGGAATCGTGAACGCTGACGAGCTCGGAGTCGACTCACTCACGCAGCGGCTCACCGACGAGCTGGACGCCGAAGACGCCACCCTCCTCGGGCCGGTCATGTACGGCGCCTACTGCAGACTCGGCTGAACGCGGCCCTCGCCGAGGCGGACCTCTGCTGAACCCGGCCCTCGCCGAGGCGGACCAGAATCGGTTCGTCCGCGATCTGAAGCGTCAGCTGTCGATGGGGCGGACGCGTTCGATCTCGACGATTCGCGGCACCGGTCCGGGCCGCACATAGGCGATGAGGACCTCGCCCGGCTTGAGATACGGGTCGTCCTTCGGCAGCTTCGCCACCACGCGTTTCGGGGCATGAGCGGCGTAGACGGAGAAGATCGTCGGCAGCACCGGCCGATGCGTGCAGTAGATGACGGGTTTGCCCTTCGCCAGCAGCTTCTCGATATAGCGGGCGGTCCTGTCCGGGTTCGCCGCGGTCGCCTTCTCGCTGAGCGTCGGCACCTTCTTGATCGACTTGCCCGTCGCGGCAGACAGCGGTGTCAGTGTGGCCATGCATCGCTTCCACGGACTCGAGACGAGCTTCCGAACTCCCCACGCTCCCAACAGCCCGGTCAGCGCCATGGCCTGACGGGTGCCGAGCTTGAGCAGCGGGCGCACATGCTCGGTCTCGTACCACTTCGAACGAGGGAACGCCTTCCCGTGGCGGACGAGGATGAGCGGCCACGCTCTCAGCGCATCCGTCTCAGCGAATTTCTCCAGTGCGTCGAGCTGTTCTCGATCGGCGAATGCGGTCAGTTTGGACCGGGCTGTGTCGATCGGGAACCATTCGGCCCGGTCGACCTCTCGCTTGTTCATCGGGGCGAAGGCGGACTCAGACCTGACCTCGGCCGACCAGTAGAAGACCTTCTTCAGAGTCTTCTTTCCGACCGTGTATTCGGCAGACGGCAGCGGGATGCCGAGGTGGATATCGAGCCCCGTCTCCTCCTTGACCTCGCGGACCGCGGCCTCCGGCAGCGTCTCGCCCGGGTCGACCTTGCCTTTGGGCCACGACCAGTCGTTGTACTTCGGACGGTGGATGAGCACCACCTCGAGCCCGTCCGGCCCGCGCCTCCAACACACGGCCCCGGCGGCAAGGACATCGGCGGTCACACGCGATGACGCTTGGGCCGAGGCGACCTCGGAGCGGCTCACGCTTCATCCCCGATTCGCCGACGCTTCCGGTGCGAACGGATGAGCTCCGTCTGATAGTCGGCGAGGAGGTTGTCCTCGTCATCGTGGGTCCGGCGGGTCCATCTGCCGTCGCCGGCGAGATCGAACGCCGAGGTGGTCGGGGCGAAGACGAGATCAAAGAGTTCGATGATCTCCGCCCGGTGGCCGTCGTCGACGATCTGCACGAGCGCTTCGACCCGACGGTCGAGATTGCGGTGCATCATATCGGCCGAACCGATGTAGACGATCGGGTCGCCGCTGTTGCCGAAGACGAAGGCGCGAGAGTGTTCGAGGAAGCGTCCGAGCACGGAGCGGACGGTGATGTTCTCGCTCAGCCCTTCGATTCCGGGGCGCAGGGCGCAGATCCCGCGGACGAACACTTCGACGGCGACTCCGGCTTGAGACGCCCGGTAGAGGGCGTCGATGATGGCCTCGTCGACGATCGAATTGACCTTGATCCGCACCTGGCCGGCACCGCCGGATTCCGCAATCGCGATCTCGGAGTCGATGAGGTCGATGAGTCCGGAGCGGACGTTGCTCGGAGCGACGAGGAATCGTGAGTATTCGGAGCGTGGCGCGTAGCCGGAGAGCTGGTTGAACAGCTTCGTCAGATCATCGGCGACTGTCCGGTCGCGTGTCAGCAGCCCGAAGTCCTCATAGCCGCGGGCGGTCTTCGGGTGGTAGTTGCCGGTGCCGACGTGGCAGTACCTGACCAGTCCTTCGGCCTCCTGACGGACGACGAGCGAGAGCTTCGCATGAGTCTTGAGTCCGACGATTCCGTAGACGACGTGGACGCCGGCGCGCTCCAGCTTGCGGGCCCACGTGATGTTGGCCTCCTCGTCGAACCGGGCCTTGATCTCGACGACGGCGAGGACTTGGATGCCGGCCTGCGCGGCATCGACGAGGGCGTCGATGATCGGCGAGTCCCCGGAGGTGCGGTAGAGCGTCTGCTTGATCGCCAGGACGTTCTTGTCCGCCGCAGCCTGCTCGAGGAAGGCCTGCACGCTCGTGGAGAACGAATCGTAGGGGTGGTGCAGCAGGATGTCCCGGCTGGCCACCGCGTCGAAGACATCGACCTGATCGCTGGACTCCCGCAGCGACAGGTCCTTGTTCATCTGCGGGACCATCTTCGGGTAGTGCAGATCATCGCGCGGCACATCGGCGATATCGGACATGCCCGACAGATCCAGCGGGCTGGGCAGATGGTAGATCTCGGAGTCATGGATGCCCAGCTCGTCCTTGAGCATCTCGAGCACACGGGGGTGGATGTTCTCCGTGATCTCCATGCGCACGGCCGGACCGAACCGGCGTCGCAGGAGCTCCTTCTCCAGCGCCTTGAGCAGGTTCTCCGCATCGTCCTCTTCGACTTCGAGGTCCTCGTTGCGGGTGACGCGGAAGGTCGAATGGTGGACGATCTCCATTCCTTCGAACAGAGTGCCGAGGTGTTCGGCGATGATGTCCTCGAGGGCGACGAAGCGGGCCGGGACGTCGCGTCCGGCGGGTCGGTCGGTCGCCTCGGCGACGTTGAAGAACCGGGGCAGACGCGGGGGGACCTTGACGCGGGCGAAGAACTCCTTGCCTGAATCCGGCGACCGCAGGAGCACGCCGAGGTTGAGCGATAGGCCCGAGATATAGGGGAACGGGTGCGCCGGGTCGACGGCCAGCGGGGTCAGGACGGGGTAGACGTGGCCGAAGAAGAATTCGTCGACGCGGTGTCGTTCGTCCTCGGTGAGGTCCTCGACCTGGACCTTCGTGATCGATTCCGCGTCGAGGCGGGGGCCGATATCGTCCTTGAGCAGCGCGGCATGCCGGCTCATCAGCTCGAATGCGCGCACCCCGATATCGTGCATGACCTGCGCGGGCATGCGGCCGGTGACGCTGGGCACGGCCAGACCGGTGTTGATGCGGCGTTTGAGGCCGGCGACGCGGACCATGAAGAATTCGTCGAGGTTGGTCGCGAAGATCGAGAGGAACCGGACGCGTTCGAGCAGCGGGATCTCCGGATCCGAGGCGAGGTCGAGGACGCGTTCGTTGAAGGCCAGCCAGCTGAGTTCGCGATCGAGGAAGCGGTCTGCCGGCTCGGGCAGACCCAGTTCTTTTCCGGACGCTGCGATGTCGTACAACGTTCTGCTCCTTACTCGTTCGACGCCGTGCTCGCAGAATCAGTGCCGGTGACCTCGGCGGAGGCCGGTGCATAGGCCACGTGCGCGACCGCGACGTGGAATCCCAGTCGCTCGTACAAGCCTAGCGCCGGGGCGTTGTCCGATTCGACGTAGAGTTCGATGACGTCCGCTCCCACGGCCACCATCCGCCGCATCCCCTCGATCGTCAGCGCCTTGCCCACGCCCTTGGCGTGGATGCGCGGATCGACGCCGACGACATAGACCTCGCCGAGGCGGCCCTGGCCATCCGTGTCCGTGATCTTCGTCTGATGGAAACCGATGATCTCACCTTCACGGGCGGCGATGATGAAGGTGTCGGGATCGAAGTCCGCGGCGGTGACGACGGCGTCGATGTCGGCGCGGGTCTGGCCGCCCTGTTCGGGGTGCCAGTCGAAGGCGGCGTTGTTCACGGCCAGCCAACCGTCCTCGTCGCCGGGTGCGAAGGAGCGGATCTCGACTCTCTCGGGACTGATGCTCTGGGGGAGGCCGTCGAGGCTCAGTCCGGTGTCGGTGCGCATCTGATAGAGCACGCGATCACGGCCGAGTCCGTACTTCTGTGCGAGGTGTGCTGCGGCCGGATGGTCGCCGTGGGACCAACACCAGGCTTCGGGCTCTTCATCCAGGATCGTTGTCAGGAGCTGTTCGCCGAGGCCCTGGCCGCGGTGGTCGGGTGCGATGAGGAATTCGGCGGCGTGACGGTCACCCTGCAGGGCGCGGATTCCGAATCCGATGAGTTCGCCGTCTGCGGTGTCGGCAGTGTCGGCAGGCGAGTCGTCTGCGGTGGTGTCGCCCGCGTAGATGCGCCATACGCTCGAGGCGGTCTGCGCCTCGTGTGCGGTGTCCTCACCGGCGGCGATGGCCATGAGTCCGCCGGAGATCTCCGGGGCGCCGTCGGCCGCTGCCACGTCGTCGAGGAACCTCAGCTCATCCTCGGTGAGGGTGTCGATCGGGGTGGAGGCGATTGCTCCGCTGGCGTGGATTCTCATGCCGTCACGTCCTCTGAGTCTGTGTCTGTGACGCTGTCGGCGCTGAAGCGATAGCCGACGTTGCGTACGGTGTGGATGGCGTTCTCAAGGTCTTTGCCGAGTTTCGCACGGAGGCGGCGAACATGCACGTCAACGGTGCGGGTGCCGCCGAAGTAGTCGTCGCCCCATACGGCGAGCAGGATCTCGTCGCGGGTGAAGACCCGTTCGGGGTGTAAGGCGAAGAACTTCAACAGGGCGAATTCCCGGTAGGTCAGGTCGAGGCCGCGTCCGCCGAGTTCGGCGGTGAACGCGGTCTCGTCGATGCGCAGGGCCCCGGTGACGACGATCATCGGTTCGCCGTCGGCATTCCACGGGCCGCCGTCGCCTGTCTCACCGAGGCGACTCGACGATGTTCCGCGGGACGTGCCGACGGGTCCGCGTCCGGTGCGAACCGGCCCCCATCCCCTTGGGGCGCCCTCCGCGCCGAGACGGCCGACACCGGCATGCGCCCCGCCGGAGAATCCGGCGCCGGAGCCGTCGTACGAGGATGCGGCGTGACGGTCGCGGGCCACGCGCAGCCGCGCTTCCACCTCGGCGGGGCCGGCCGTGGTGAGGATGAGGTCGGCCACATCCCATTTCGCCGAGGCCGTCGCGAGCCCGCCCTCACCGAGGACGACGATGACGGGTGCGGTGATCCGCGCCTCGGCGAGGAGTTCGGTGATCCGCGGTGCCAGTGACAGGTCGAGGCAGGCATCGGCGATGACGACATCGATCTCGGGGGATTCGGAGGCCCGGTCGGGCAGACCGTCGGGGCCGCAGCGGTCGATCCGGTGGCCGAGGTACTGCAGGGATTCGGGAGCGAGGGGAGCGTCGAGTCTGGCCGTAGGGCAGATGTGCAGAATCCGCATGTGCTGCATCCACCTCCTCGGCGCCCGTCGTCTGAGCCAAATTATAGCGAGAGACGATGACGGCGCTGACGTCCGCCGCTGACAGGCGGCGGCGGGACGGCGGCAGCACGGCAGGGCCAGGCGGGATCAGCGCGGCGGTTTCTGCCCGACCGTGTAGGTCACGGTGAAGAATCGTGCTCGGAATCTCGGGTCGGCGAGCATTGCGCGGAAGCGGGTCAGCTCAGCACGGCTCAGCCCTGCGCTGAGGAAGGCTTCCTCAGCCTGCAGACTGAGATTCGAGTGGTACCGAGTCCAAGGCCCGCCGCCTCGGGCGAGCGGGACGAGGTGCTCGGCTGCGATGTCGATGAGTCCGGCGGCATACATCTCGCGTTCGACCTGCTCCGCCCAGCCGTAGTCATGTCCGGCGGCGGGACCGACGATCCGACTCGCGGCGTGATAGTACTTTCGCCACAGCTGATGGTCGGACTCTTCAGGGGCGGTCAGCAGCTCTCCGGCGAAGCCCATATCGGCGATGACGAGCCAACCGCCGGGGGACAGTGCGTCGATGAGGCGGGCGAATATCTCGCGGCGCGAGGGCAGGTGGACGAGCACGAACCGGGTGTGGATGAGGTCGTATGGTCCGGCAGGAACACCGTCGCGGATGTCGTACCGGTCGACCTCGACGCCGGGGGAGGGCTCCAGGTGGTCGACGTCGAGGTCGACGGCCATCACCTGTCCGCTGAACTCCTCGGCGAGCATCCGCGCCACGGACCCGTTGCCGGCGCCGATCTCGAGGCAGCGCGGCCGCTCGGCCAGGGTGAGCGACCCGAGGACCGACCGTGTGGTTCCGTCGAGCAGAGCGGAGAGATAGTTGAGCTGCGCTCCGCCGAGGTCGGTGCCGCTGTCGAAAAGGTATCGATCGTGCGCCGCGGCGGCCTTCACATTCTTCACGGTTTCTCCCTTCGGAGTCGGCGCATGCTGCGGCGGACTTCCACCGCTGCGCCGATGCTCCTCTGCGTCCCCTGAAGAATATTGCTGCTCGACGTCGGCAGCCAGGGCTCGTCGATCCTCACAGTCATGCCCGCGAACCAGACTCTCCTGCCCGATCCGAACAGCCGGCCGTGCCCAGTCGAATCGCCGTGTCGCTGCTCGATAAGGCACGATAGTGCTGTGATCAGATGGATTCGAGTAGCCGTCGCCCTGGTGCTGGTGTTGGCCCTCAGTGCCTCCGTGTACTGGGGCTATACCTTGTTCCTGTTTGCGACCGGGCTCATCGTCTTCGGCGTCGCCTATGGCTGGCCGCGCCTGACGGACTCCCCGCAGCCGCGGGCGACCTCGATCATGCTCGCCCTCTTCGGGGTCGGCGGACTCTACGCCGCCTGGCAGGATTCCACGGCTCCCTATCTCGACTGGCTGCCCGTCCTCGCGGGCCTGGGTCTGCTGTGGACGTTCGTGCAGAACCTCACCCGCGGAATCGGCGCCTCCTATGCGGTGGCGAACGTGTCCGCGCAGGTCTCCGGCCTCGTCATCGTCCTGTCCGCGAGCACCTGGGTCGCGGCGATCACGGTCCCCGGTGACAAGGAGGCCATCGTCATCGGCCTCGCCTCACTCATCGTGGCGCAGTGCATGACCGCGCTGCCGTGGCCGGCGATCTACACCTCACCCCTGGCCATCGCCATGTCTGCGGCCGTGGCAGGGATCCTGTCGGTGCTCGTGTTCTCTGCGGCGATCTCCCTGCCCACCGCGCTCGTCCTGGGTGTCGTCATGGGTCTGCTCGTGGCCGCGGTCGACCGGATGCTCGGGCTCGTCGCCTATGCGAAGTTCCAGGCCGCCAACCTCGAGGCCTCGCAGAACATCGAGGTGAAGAAGAATGTCGAGAAGGCCCGCAGCTTCGCCGTTCAGCTCGCCCTCGGTGCTGCTCCGATCGCACTCGGCGGAGTCGTCGTCTACGCCCTTGAGCGCGTCGCTTCCTGAGCTGCGCCGCACAGGTGCTTCCTGAGCTGCGCTGCACAGGCCGCACAGTCCGTATCTGGGTGTCGCGGTTTGGGTCTCGCGGACCACGGTCGCGCCCCCGGGCTGCATGCACAACACATTGCCAGGAACTGTAGACTGGGAGCATGGATAATCTTGTTGCTCTCGAAATCGTCTTCTCCAGCCTCGTCGGCATCGCCGCGCTCGGTGCCCTGGGCGTCGGAGTCAAGGTCGTCACCGCGCTGTTCAAAGACAACCGCTGATCTCCCATGATCGAACTTGATGCCTCGGTCCATCCGGAGCTCGTCCCACTGTCCTGGCTGATCGGGTCCTGGGAGGGCGTCGGTGTCGTCGGCTATGCGGACACTCCTGAGAAGCAGTTCGGCCAGCGCATCGACTTCGTCGCCCATGAGGGCACACCGTTCCTCCAGTACACCGCACATGCATGGCTGCTCGACGAATCCGGTGAACTCGAATCGACCCTGACTCTGGAGACCGGCATCTGGCAGCTCGTGCGCCAGCATGATGCCGGAGACGTCGGCCCGGGAATGATGGTGCCCACCGAGCCGCAGAGCTTCACCTCGGCCGCCGCGGTCGAGACCCTGCGCACGAACGACGACGCCTTCGAGATCGAAGCCGAGGTCGTTCATCCGCACGGAGTCATGGAACTCTACGCCGGCACCGTCAAGGGGCCGCGCATCGACTTGGCCACCGATGTGGTGGCCCGAACGAAGACCGCGAAGGAGTACACCGCCTCGACGCGGATGTACGGCCTCGTCGGCGGCGAACTCATGTGGGCCTGGGATATGGCAGCCATGGGCCACGAACTCGCCTCCCACTCCTCTGCCAGATTGAAGAAGCTGTCTTAAGATGAATGATCCCGTGTCGCCGAATTCTGTTCCCTCCGATTCGCCATCGCCGGAGAACACCGACACACCCGCCGAGGCGGTTCGGCGCTCGTCTCTTGCCCGCGGATTGAGCTCGACCGCGGTGCTCGGGGCCGGCGAACTCGCCGAGACTCCCATCCACTACGGGGCCTCCCTGCGTGAGCAGAGACTGCTCGCGGAGAAGGACGGTCTCGTCGACCTCGCCCACCTCCGCGTGCTGCGTCTGAGTGGACCCGACCGTCTCACCTGGCTGAACTCGATCACCACACAGAAGATCGACTCCCTGGCTCCCGGTGTGTCCACCGAAACCCTCGTGCTCGACCCGAACGGCCGCATCCAGGGCTGGCTGAAGATCGTCGACGATGGTGAGGCCCTGTGGGCCATCAGCGACCTGAGCACCGACGAGACGCTGGACTTCCTGCGCAGGATGGTCTTCATGATGCGGGTCGAGATCGAGGATCTCAGCGACGACTATCAGTGCTTCGGCGCCATCACCTCTCTGCCGGAGTCTCTGCCGGTCACCCGGATCTGGTCCGATCCGTGGCCGCATATCGGGAGCGGTTCGGCCTCCTATGCGCAGATCGACATCGGCCAGGAAGTCGCCGGCACCGACCATCCCGGCCTCGAGACTCCGTTCGTCATCGGCATCGTCAAACGCTCTGACCTGCAGGGGCTGTCTGCGAAGAGCTTCGATATGGCCGGCTTCGATGCCTGGGAGGCCCTGCGGATCGCCGCCTGGAGGCCGGGCCGGAACGAAATCGACCACAAGGCACTCGTCGGCGAACTCGACCTGCTGCGCACAGCTGTGCACCTGGCCAAGGGCTGCTACCGCGGTCAAGAGGCAGTGGCGCGTGTGCACAATCTGGGACAGCCGCCTCGGCGTCTGACCTTCGTCCATCTCGACGGGTCCGGGCACATCGCTCCGGATCCCGGCGCCGACGTGCTCGCCGAAGTCCGCGGGTCCGAACGCCCCGTGGGCACTCTGACCTCGGTGACCGTGCACTGGGAGCTCGGTCCGATCGGTTTGGCCGTGGTCAAACGGAATCTGTCCCCCGATGCGGGGCTGAGCTTCGAAATCGGCGACGGGGAACACGTCGTCGGCGCTCAGGAGACGATCGTCGTGCCCATGCGCGAACACGAGCGCGTCCTTCCGGAACGGAACAAGGACGTCGACGCCCGCAGCCAGAACCGCTGATCTGAGCGGGTGCCGGGCGCGACCCGGCGCTGCTTCTGCTGCCGGTCCTCGCCGTCCGAGATGAGGATTGGGCGGCCGACGCACGGCAACGGAATCCGTACCCCATTGGCGCAGAATCCATGGCTTCGTCTCTCCGCGGCAGTCAGTTCTGCTCAGCCCTCGGACGGTAAGTGACAAAAAGCGTCGGTAGCCCCTATTCTTCCCCTTATGACAGCTTTGGAGATTGGCGGCGAAGCTCTGCCGCAGGAACGTAAGATCGTCACTGAGATTCCGGGACCGAAGTCCCGTGAGATCGAGGAACGTCGCAAGTCAGCCGTGGCGACCGGTGTCGGTTCGAGCCTGCCGGCCTACGTGGTGGCAGCCGGCGGCGGCATCCTCAAGGACGCCGACGGCAACCAGCTCATCGACCTCGGATCGGGCATCGCCGTGACCACAGCCGGCAATGCGAATCCCCGTGTGGTCGAGGCCGCTAAGGCACAGCTCGAGGCCTTCACCCACACCTGCTTCATGGTCAATCCGTACGAGAGCTACGTCGAGGTCGCCGAAGCCCTCAACCGTCTGAGCCCCGGTGACCACGAGAAGCGCACCGTGCTTCTGAACTCCGGCGCCGAGGCTGTCGAGAACGCCGTGAAGATCGCACGCGCGCACACCGGCCGCGACGCCGTCGTCGTCTTCGACCACGCCTACCACGGCCGCACCAACCTGACCATGGCGATGACCGCAAAGGCCGCTCCCTACAAGGCCGGCTTCGGTCCCTTCGCCGGTGAGGTCTACCGCGCACCGATGTCCTACCCGTACCGCGACAACGATGCGGCCGGCACGAAGATCAGCGGTGAGGATGCAGCCAAGCGCGTCATCACGATGATCGAGAAGCAGATCGGCTCCGAGTACGTCGCCGCGATCGTCATCGAACCCATCCAGGGCGAGGGCGGATTCATCGTCCCGGCCGAGGGCTTCCTGCCCACGCTCGTCGACTACGCCCGCGAGAAGGGCATCGTCTTCGTCGCCGACGAAGTGCAGGCCGGATTCGCCCGCACCGGCAAGATGTTCGCCTCCGAGTGGGAGGGCATCGTGCCCGACCTCATCTCCACGGCCAAGGGCATCGCCGGCGGTCTGCCGCTCTCAGCTGTGACCGGTCGCGCGGAGATCATGGACTCGGTCGGACCGGGCCGCCTCGGCGGAACCTACGGCGGCAACCCAGCCGCCTGTGCCGCAGCGCTCGGCGCCATCGCAGCCTATGAAGAGGACGGGCTGCCCGAGCGTGCGCTGGCCATCGGCGAGATCATCGTCGACCGTCTGACCAAGCTGCAGTCGAAGTACCCCGAGGTCGGCGACATCCGCGGCCGCGGTGCCATGATCGCCGCCGAGTTCGTCGAGCGCGATTCGATCGAGCCGAACGCGGACCTGGTGAAGAGGATCGCGGACTACTGCGCGAAGAACGGCGTGCTCGTGCTCACCACGGGAACCTTCAGCAACATCCTGCGCTTCCTGCCGCCGCTGACGATCTCCGACGAGCTGCTCAACGACGCCTTCGACGTCGTCGAGGCCGCCCTCGCAGAACTCCTCCCCTAAAATTACTACCTGACGGCGGCTCTGCAACCTCGCGCGAGGTTGCAGAGCCGCCGTCAGGTAGTTCTGGAGGGGTTACTGCGCTGTGGAGCGTGAGCGTGTGTATTCCGAGAGCGTGTCGGGATCGGCGGTCATGTCGATGCGTGTGATCCTTCCGCCGCGGATGCCGAAGGTGAAGAGCATGCGCGCTCGGCCGCGGTGCATCCAGACCGCGGCGGCCCGCCCGTCGACGGTTGTCAGCGCTGCCCCGCGTGCTCGGCCACTGAAGGTGTCTGCGATCAGCTGCCCGGTGCGCAGGTCTTCGGCACCGAGGGCGCGAGCGGCGGCATCGACCTCGAGGACGGCGTCCGGCGCCAGCAGACTGATCAGTTCTGCGAAGTCACCGCCTCGTGATGCCTCGAGAAAGGCAGCGACGAGGTGATAGTCCGTCGACCGGCGCCCCTGGCTCTGGCCGCGGATCCGGCGACGGGCTCGGCTGGCATGCTGGCGTGCCCCGGCGTGACTGATGGACAGAATCTCGGCGATTGTGACGAAGGGGACGTCGAAGAGGTCGTGCAGCACGAACGCCAGCCGCTCCAGTGGGCTGAGGGTCTCGAGCACCACGACGAGGGCCTCGCTGAGTGATTCGGCCAGCACAGCCGCTTCGGACGGAGAATCATCGGAGTGGGCGGCCGACGAATCGGGCCGTTCCTCGGAGAGGACCTCGGGACGGCGGGCGCGCAGCTGATCGAGGCAGATGCGGGAGACGACGGTGGTCAGCCACGCCGGGAGACTGTCGATGCTCCTGGCGTCCTGGCGAGACAGCCGCAGCCAAGCCTCCTGCACAGCGTCCTCGGCGGCGTGCTGATCTCCCAGCAGGCGAATTGCCAGTGCGGTCAGTCGTGGTCGCTCCGCGTCGAACCTGAGCGCAAGCTCATCGGCGTGATCAGAATCCATTGTCCCCACCTGAGCCCAGCACTTCATCGAGGTCGATGCCCGCACTGCCGGTGAGGCGCCGCAGATCGTCGGTGACTGCAGCGAATCGTCCCAGCGCGATGGCGTCGAACATCGTGGAGTATGCGTAGCGCCACCAGGCGCTGGGTTCGCGTTCGGCCAGAATCGCCGCGAATTCGCCCGGATGGCATGGCATTGAGTCTACGACCGTCCCCGTCAGCTTCGCCGCTGCCCGGGCCAGGCCGCCGAGGCCGTAAGCTCGAGGGCCCGTCACGACGTACGTCGATTGTTCCTGCGAATCGGCAGCCGCCACGAGTGCGCGGGCGACATCGGCACGTGCGACGGGAGCGACCTGTCCCGAAGACATGGGCAGACGCAGACTTCCTTCATGCGCTGCCGATTTCACCCACCTGCCGAGGAATTCCGAGTAGAGGCCTGCCCTGACGATGATCGTGTGAGCGCCGGAGGTGTGCAGCCATGATTCGGTGACTGCGTACGGATGCGCGTAGCAGAAGGGGGACGACGGATCCGCATCCTGGGAGCTGAGGAAGATGATGCGGGCAATGCCGTTGCTCATGGCTGCGGTGAGAATGTGATGGTGATGCATGAGCATTCGGTCGGCTTCGCCGTCGCTGCCGATGAACACCAGCGACTGCGCACCGTAGAAGGCCCCCGTCAGCGAGTCCGGGTCATCGTAGTGTGCAGCGCGTTCGCAGATGCCGGGGCCTGGCGGAGCCGACCCCGGCCGGCGAACGATCGCGAGCACGTCGGTGCCGCCGGCGGCCAGCTCACTGACGACACGTGAGCCGATCGCGCCGGAGGCGCCGGTGACGGCGACAGTGCTCAATACGCCGCCTGCGTCAAGCCGATCTCGTTGCCGTCAGGGTCGGAGATCACTCCCACGAGCTTCCCTCCGCCGACGTCGCGGGGCTCGCTGATGACGCTCGCGCCCAGCTCCAACGATCTGCGGATCGTCTCAGCGATGTCTTCGCATTCGCGGTAGGGCAGTGCCCCGCGTCCTCCGGGTGTTCCGTGTGGATCCAGGCCGACCTGAACTCCTGCGTCGTCGAATGCGACGTAGTATGACTCATCCACCATCGGAGCAGTGGACAGCAAGGTGCCGTAGAACTTCTTTCCCTGTGCCAGATCGGACACCGGCACGATGATCGTGTCGAAACCCATGACTTCCTCCATCCGTTCGTTGAGACGCACCCTGTGTGCGTCCTCAAGTTCTCTGACGATTCGTCGGTCTCGAATGTGACAGATGTCAGAAGGGGTTGGGCTTGGAACCGACGCGGCAGTGCTGCAGACAGTCTCCCTTCGCGGTCAACTCTGTGATGACTGGCGAGTTCCGCCGCGGTTCGTCGTGTCCTGGGCTCGGTATCCCGGGTGCACTTTCGGGGTCAGGTCGTGGCTGGATGCGATCTTCTCCAGCAGTCGAATCAGCTCTTCGCGTTCGACAGCGCTCAGAGCTGCGGTGATCTCCGCCTCGTGGGACGAGCCGATCGTTCGCATCTCCTTCATCACCGCCCGCCCCTCGTCGGTGAGGTGAAGCTCGTAGGTGCGACGGTCACGTGCGCTTCGCTCCCTCGCTACGAGGTTGTTCTTCTCCAGAGCGTCGATCAGTACAACGACGCGGCTCGGAGCGACGCCGAGGCGGTTCGCCAGTCCCTGCTGACTCAGGCTCGTCTCCGCCGCGATGAGCCTGAGGATGCCGACATCGCCGGGGTTCAGGCTCAGCGGCTCCAAACGTGCGGCGAACTGTCCGGCTGCAAAGGCTCCCACCTGGGAGAGGAGGAAGGCTGCAGAGGAGATCTGACCGCTGCGTGCAGTCTGGTTCGAGTTATCCATCACCCATATATAGTAGCGCAGAAGAATCATTCTGTGCTATGAAGGGTTCACATCGATTACTGGAAATTCGCTGCTGTCATCAGAGTGGATGACCGTGCTCCGCGGATCACCGGTACACAGCCCAGCTTCACAGGAGGAAAGGCCCCATGGCCGCCAATCGCACACCTGCCCGCACCTCGGGGCCACCTCTGCCACCCATCGCCGTCGCGGCGGTCGGACTCATGATGGCCGCCCTGATCCTGCCGATCATCCTCGCTTCCGGAGCCACTTTCCCCTCTCCGTACTCCGATGCGGAACCGATCGTGGAGTACTTCCGCACGCACCCGAATCCCGTGCTTGTCACCGCGTTGCTCCAGTTCGCCGCATCACTGCCGCTGGGAATCTTCGCGGCTGTCGCCTCGGTCCGACTCAACCACCTCGGCGTGCGTGTGCCCGGGCCCACCATCGGGCTTCTCGGCGGTGTCCTCGCATCGTCGGCAATGGCACTCTCGGCGCTTCTGACCTGGACGCTCACCCGACCCGAGGTCCTCGACCACCCAGAGATCATCCGACTCGTCCATGATCTCGCGTTCATCACGGGCGGGCCGGGGTTCATTGCTCCTCTCGGGCTGCTCATCGCCGGCATCGCCGTGCCCGGCCTGCTCGCGCAGCTGCTGCCTCGGTGGCATGCATGGGCCGGTCTCGTCACCGCCGGGCTCGCCATGATCGCAATTCTTTCCATCGCGGTCCCTCAACTGTCCATCCTCCTGCCCATCGCCCGCTTCCTCGCACTGGCCTGGATCGTGACCGCTGCCTTCCTTCTGCCCAGGCGACGTCCCACGCACCACCGAAAGGAATCATGATGTCCACCGCTGTGCTCGACAAACTCGTCCGCTTCCAACGCTTGGAGAACTCCCTGCCGTTCGCGCAGTCACTCGACGCCCGAACCCTGGCGGGAGTCTTCGGGGGCGAGGAGACTCAATACACCCTCGTCGTCGAGGATCTCGACCGACAGCGAAAGGAAGTCGCGGCGCGGCTTGCGACCTCGCCCGTGATCGGATCCCATCTGCAGAATCTGCCCTTCTCGGAAGGCGTACACTTGGTCGCCATCGGTGAGAGCACGACAGCCGATCGGCTCTCCTGGTTCGAGATCCTGCGCACTCTCGTCGAATCCCACCGACCGGACCTTCGACTTCGATTCACCAACCTCGCCGTCTCCGGTGCCACCACCACCCAGGCGCTGTCGATGCTACCGAGCATCAGACGCCACGAGCCCGACTGGCTGTTCTGCATGCTCGGGTCCAATGACTGCCAGCGGTTCGACGCTCCCTCGGGACCCCTCCTCGTCAGTCCGGAGGAGACGAAGCGCAATCTCACCGAGCTGCGCGCTCGAGCTCTCACGAGAGGCGAGGCAGAGTGGGTCTGGCTGACTCCGACACGGGTCGACGAGGAGCGCATCGCCCGGTTCCCCTTCTTCGCCGGTTCCGGAATCAGCTGGACCAACCACGATCTGAACGAAATGGCCCGGAAGCTGCCGACGGGCACCGACATGGTCATCGACGGTTCGGCCGCCTCTTCTGCCGACGCTCCGGGTGCTCTCGCCGACGACGGCTTGCACCCCAGCGCCCAGATGCAGGGCGCCTTGGCCGCCGAGGTGGTCGAATCACTCGTCGAGGAGGGCAGATGAAGCTGCTCGTCCTCGGAGCGACCGGCGGCACAGGAGCCGCCCTGCTCGACCAGGCGCTGGCCGCCGGACACGATGTCACCGTCATCGCCCGCAGCCCGGCGGATGTCCGGGTTCCTGCCGAAGAGACCGTGGAAGTCGTCGAAGGGGATGTCCTCGAACCCGGGCCGTGGCAGGCCGTCGCGGCCGAACACGCTGTAGTGCTGTCCTGCCTCGGCAGCACGGACAGGCACCATCCCACGACGGTCTACTCCCAAGGCACGCTCAACGTGCTGGCCGCCATGGGGACCGATCCGCACCGCCGACTGATCTGCCTGTCATCGGCCGGTCTCGATATCCCGCCCGACACTCCGTTGCCGCAGAAGCTCGTCACCAGGCTGATCATCCAGAGGCTGTATCGGCACGGCTACGCCGACATGAGACGAATGGAGGATGCACTTCGTGACACAGACGCCCGTTGGACTGTCGTGCGGCCACCCATGCTCACGGACGAAACGGGCGGCGGTGACTACCGGACATCGAGCGGCAGCCATCTGGCGAATATGAGTTCCATTCCCAGAACCGACCTTGCTCACTACATGCTCGCCGCCGTCGATGATCCATCGACGTGGAAAGACATCGTCGAGATATCACGGGGCGACAAGAGGAATCGGTGAATCTCGCTGCCGACGTGGTGGACTGGCAACGAGGTTCACCGTCTTCATGGGGATGTCTGTTCGGGTCGACCGAGGGGCGGTTCCGCTGCCACCGGAACCACCGTTGACGCTACCGGTTCAGGATCGTCGGCACATCGCACGTAAGTATGAGATTCGGTCGTTTGGGATCGGCAGTCCGGGCGCCACCTGCCTGAGGTGTGACTGCCCGAGAATTCGACTGCCTCGGCGGAGCCGGCCTCCGGTGTTGCACAATGGATTCCATGACTTCAGTGAGCGACGAGGGTTCAGCAAGCACCTCAGTCCGGGGGATGAGCCTCATTCGCGGACCGCGCTTCGTGGATCTGCCGATCCGGCTCCTCGCTCTCATCATGGGACTGACCGTGCTGATCCCGGGATCGTTCGAGATCGACGAACCCCGTTACGTGATGCTCATCATCGTCGCCTACGCACTCTTCTTCCTCGCTCCATTCATGCCACTGGTCGCCGGGCTCCTGTCGACCGGGCTGAGCATGATATTCGTGATGTCCTATCCCGACCTCGAGAACATGTTCCCCGAGGTGCTCATCTTCGCCGCGGCAGTGCTGCTCAGCCATCGACGGTGGACAGCAGCTGTGATCGCCACGCTCGGGTTGGCGGCCTACCTGGCGACCTGCACCGAGCTCGGCGCCTACGACGGCGGCCTCGCCGGATTCATCGACCTGGGCTTCGGCTGGCTGACCTACTCGCTGCTCGGACTCGCCGCCGGCCTCGTCGAGGCGAGGATCCGACGCGAGATCACCCGGCGTGAACGTGCCGCCGTGGAACACCAGCAGGATGTCGAGTCGATGCGTGCGCGGTTCACCAGTGATATGCACGACACCCTCTCGAACTCGCTGGCGACCGAGACCGCGATCATCAGGACAATGGCCCGGACGACCGGATCGCCGGAATCGGAGCGCCTGCTCGCCGAGCTCTCCCTCGTCAACGCGGAAGCGACGAAGCGCCTGCGGCACCTCGTCAGCAGCCTGAGCTCGGGAGAGACACAGGGGCAGCGAATCCGTCTGCACACGGAGATGAGGCAGCTGGCCGCGATGCTCGAAAGCGGATGCGCCGCCGGTTCGATTCGCCTGTCGACTCATGTAACCGAACTGCCGACGTACGCTTCGGCCGCCCTCGGCCAGCACTACAGAGCCATCCTGCTCGAACTCGCGACCAATGTCATCCGCTATTCGACCCCAGGGGCCCCCGCCGCTCTCGACGTCGAGATGCGACGGAACTCAGACGGCAGGACCGAACTCGTCTGCCGCAGCACGAACGAAACCGAGACGGAACTGTCCGAGACTCCCCGCTCGCTGAGCCGCAGGGCCCGAAGAGTCGGCGGAGCCTGTCGCGTGATTGCCGATGAGGGACATCGAGTGATCGTCGAGGTGGTTCTGCCCGTCCGATACGTCACCGCGGGAACCGACGACGGCACATCGCCTGCACGCGGTCCTGGGCAGCACACTGAGGGCGGCGCTCAGCGGGGCGCTGCCGCCGGCGGCGAGGGCGGCGCCGCCGGCGGCGAGGGCGGCGCCGACGAGATCGATGTGCTCTGCAGCCACGACGACCCGATGCACCAGGACACGTCGGACGCTCACCGCGCAGGTGCCTCGGCGAATACCGACGACACACGGAAGTCGGCTGGAGCGGCCGCGGCATCCGGTGGTTCCGAACTGCCCGAATCCGAGCGCTCCGCGCGGCGGGAGAACCGGATCGAGGCATGACAGAAGAGACTCCTTCCGCGGGGGAAACCGCGCCATCCGTGCTCGTCGTCGACGATGATTCGTGGACGACCCGTGCTGTGACCGCGGTGCTCAGAGACACCGACGAATTCCACGTCCTCGACCCCGTCCACTGCGGGGAAGACGCGGTGGAGGCCTATGCGGCGAAGCGCCCGGACATCGTGCTCATGGACGTGAATATGCCACCCGGTATGAGCGGAGTGGATGCGACGAAGGCGATCATGGACATCGATCCCGAGGCACGCGTCCTGCTCCTGACCACCGTCTCACCGGGGCCGGGCATCGCCCGCGGTCTGGAGGCCGGTGCACTCGCCGTGGTCAACAAGACAGCCGGCGATGAGGAACTCACCTCTGTGGTCCGTGCCGCCTTACAGGGAGATTCGCCCGGACTGCTGCGGACCTTGGCCGAGGACATCGTCATCAGCGGTGACACCATTCCCGAAGCACCGCGGGAGGCACCGCAGCTGACCGAACGGGAGCTGCAGCTCTTGGCGCACCTCTGCCGCGGGTCTGACTATGAGGAGATCGCCGCGGCGGAGTTCCTCACAGTCCACACTGTGAAGTCCCACGCACGGAATCTGCGGATCAAGCTGCAGGCGAAGAATCTCGCTCAACTCGTGGTTCGGTCCCTGCAGTTCAAGTACTATTCGCCGGAGTGACCGTGCGACCCGCAGTGACCGGCCGACCCGCAGTGACCGGCCGACCCGCAGTGACCGGCCGACCCGCAGTGACCCTGCGCCCCGGAGTCGCCGCGTGGCCGACGCCGCCGGAATCAGCCTGCGTCTGACCGCCTGACTCAGCAGCCTGCAGGTAGCACTCGTGATGCCTGTGCCGTCGTTGGCTACAGTGTGACCATGACCGATGACGCGATCTTGCGACTGTCTCGACTCATCAGGGGCACCGAGGGATTCCTCCTGCCGCTGACCGAAGTCGACGACGATGCCGAGGTCATCCGCGTCGAATTCGACTTCGACCTTCCCGCCCCTGCGGGTGTCACCGGCACGGAGGCGACCACAGCCTCCGGCACACGCTCTCAGTCGCGAGTTCTCGACGGCACGGTCATCCTCATCGCCGAGGCGGTGCGCAGTCCCAGCGATCTCGACGCAGTCATCGACGAACACCTGGGGGCGGCTGCACTGGTGCTCGGCCCCGGAGCGCACGACCACCTCGGCGAAGATGCGGTCGGTGGTGCCGGCAGCCGCCCCGGCCAGGCGGGAAGGACACCGGTCCTCCTCGAACGTTCGCCGCATGTCACGTGGTCGGAGATCCTCGTCCATCTGCGACAGCTCACCGAGGGCGCGACGAGCGCGCTGGCCTGGCCCGATGTCGACGATCTCAGCGCTCTGGCCGCCGTCATCGCCGAAACCACGGGTGCGTCCATCACGATCGAAGACCCGGCCTCCCGCGTGCTCGCCCACGCCAACCTCGGCGACGAGCTCGATGAGATCCGACGCGAGACGATCCTGTCCGGGGCCATCCCCGATTGGCGGATCGCCGAGCTCGAGGAATCCGGGTTCCTCGACACGATCCGCCGCTCGACCGACGTCGTCGAGCGGCCCGCCGAAGGCACGTCACCGGCCCGGTCGGTCATCGCTCTGCGCAGCGAGGGCGAGCTCATCGGCACGATCTGGGCGGCCTACCCGGCCGAGGTCGACGCCGAACCGCTGCGGGAGGTGCTGCGTGACGCCGCCCGTGCGGCCCTGCCCGTGATGCTGCGGACCCTGCGTCGATCCCCGTTCGAGAAGCGCATCCGGCGGGAGGCGCTCGGTGCGATCCTCGCCGGTTCGGCCGACCTCGGGCCGTCGGCGACTCTGTTGTCCCTGCCGTTCTCCGGCAGCTTCTGTGTCCTCGCCTTCACCGAGGTGGCCCCCGACCGAGAGCCCGTTCTGCGGTTCCACCTGCGGGCCGCCTTCGCCGATGCCGTGCTCGCGCACGTGAGTTCCGCGCGTGCCGGTTCGGCAGACGTCCGTTCGCCCGGAGTCGGTTCGGGACGAGCCGGTGCGCCCGGAGTCGGTTCGGGACGTGCCGGTGCCGGTGCGCGCGGAGGGGGAGCCGGTGAGCGGAGGCACCTCGCGGCGCTGGTGCAGATGAGCGAGCCGATGAGCGGTGAGCAGGTGCGCGCACACGTGATCGCTGCTCTGCGGAGGTCTCTGCCGAAGACGGAGACTCTGTGCTTCGGAGTCGGCACTCCGGTCGATCGGCTCGATGCCGTGCACCGGTCGTGGACGGAGGCCGCGTATGTCGTCGATGCCGTGCGAAGCGGCACGGACGACGGTCGACGCTTGGGCGACGAGACACGTCCGGGTTCGGACCCGGACGGAACCCTGGACACCCACGGCCGGATCGTCGGCGCGACCACCCGTGACGTCGCCGCAAAGGTCGTCGGTCTGCAGGTCGCCGATGCGCTGCTGGCCGCAGACCCGCCTGCGACCGGTGGAGGCCCCGCGCAGGGCGGCGGACGAGTGCCCGCGGACACGCGAGTGTCCACAGACGGGCGGACTCCCGCGGACGAGCGGGTCCCCTCCGAGGCCGGAGTGCTGGGCCCGGCACTGGCGCTGGCCGCTCACGACAGAGCGCACAACGGCAGCCTGCTCGAGACCCTGCGCGTCTACTTCGCCACGGTCGGCAACTCAGCCGAGGCATCCCGCCGTCTGCATGTGCATACGAACTCGCTGCGACACCGACTCGGTCGCATCGAGGAGATCACCGGCCTCTCGACGGCAGAACCGGCCGATCGGCTCTGGCTCGAACTCTCGGTCCTCGTTCACGACCGGTCGTGAGAAACCTACAACCAGCCCCCATGAAGATTGGCTGAATATTGTCCGTTCTCCGAGGTCAGCCGTCCTAAAGTGACAACAGATCTCGAACAAAGGACGTTATGCCCAGCCACCACCATGCGATTCCGAACCGTCGCGCGCGAGCAATCCGAACGATCGCCGAGAACAGCGCTTCGCCTGTCCACTCCGCCGTCCCCGCGCTGACCGAGGAGGTGCCCGTGCTCGGGCTCATGGACCTCGACTGGGTCGACACCGCCTTCGACCGGCTGACCTCGGCCTTCGCGTTTGATAAGGACGTGCTCCACGCGGTGGCGTGCAAGGCCGTGCCGCTGCCGTCGCTGCTGCGCCGGTTCGCCGAGGCAGGTGCCGGCTGCGAGGTCGCCAGCCCCGGCGAACTCGAACTCGCCCTCTCGGCCGGGTTCACCCCCGACCGCATCGTCTTCGACTCCCCGGCCAAGACTTGGGCCGAACTGCGCCGGGCCGTCGACCTCGGCGTCTCGATCAACGTCGACAACTTCGACGAACTCGCCCGCCTCGACACGCTGTTTGACGATCGGAACGGCACAGCCGCCTCGGCGAGGATCGGAATCCGCATCAACCCACAGTCGGGCACGGGGGCGATCGGGGCACTGAGCACCGCGACCGAGACCTCGAAATTCGGTGTCGGACTGGCCGACCCCGGTGCCCGGGAGGTCCTCATCGAGGCCTATCTCGCCCGCCCTTGGCTGGGGCAGATCCACGTCCACTCGGGCTCTCAGGGCATCAGCCTGGAGAAGGCCGCCGTCGGAGTCCGCGCCGCCGTCGACCTCGCCGAGGAGATCAACGCCCACGCCTCGGTCCGACAGATCACACGCATCGACATCGGCGGGGGACTGTCGGTGAACTTCGACGGCGAGGACATCACCCCGACCTTCGCCGACTACCGCGCCGTGCTCGAGGCGCAGGTGCCGGGCCTGTTCGACTTCGACATCGTCACCGAATTCGGCCGCGCGCTCCTCGCCAAGGCCGGCACCGTCCTCACCCGCGTCGAATACGCGAAGACCACCGGCGGGCGCCGCATCGCGATGACCCACGCCGGCGTCCAGGTCGCCACCCGCACCGCCTATGCCCCGAACGACTGGCCGCTGCGGATCCTGCCGTTCACCCCGGAAGGGAACCCCAAGATCGCCGAGGCGGCCGACACCGAGATCGTCCCGACCGATGTCGCCGGCCCCGCCTGCTTCTCCGGAGACCTTCTGGCGCGGGATCAGCTGCTGCCGCGCCTCGATGCGGGCGACATCGTGGCCGTTCCCGAGACCGGCGCCTATTACTTCTCGAACCCGTTCTCCTACAACCTGCTCCCGCGCGTGCCCATCTTCGGATACCGCACCGCAGCCGACGACGGCGATGCGCAGTTCTTCCTCATCCGTCGCGGGCAGACGATCGTCGAAGTCCTCGCCGAGGCGGGGGAGACCGAACTGCGCCCGCTGGGTCAAAGCGACCGAAAGGCCGCAGTCACACCCATGGCGCAGAGCAGCTGATTGCGCGGCACCTGTGAGATCTGCACAGTGCCGGGCAGGCAGATTTGTGTGTTGTTGTGCCGAAATCACGTCACTTCGAACGTAGAGTGATGAGGAACACATCTGTCCTGACCCGGGCGAACACCCAGATTCGCCGGGATCAGGGGAGGACAAGTGAATCACCGCACGAGAAGAAAGACAAAGATGTTGACTTCACACTCAATGCGCAGAGGCTGGCAACGGTGCCTGGCCGGAGTCGCAGCACTGGCCCTGGCCGGATCAATGGCCGCCTCACCGGCGCAGGCCGCCACCTCGGAGGCCCCGGCGTCCGAGAACGTGCTGCGGATCGCCACTGACGGATTCATCGACTCCTTCAACCCGTTCACCTCCTTCTACCTCGTACCGACGAACACCTTCCGCTACATGTACGAGAACCTCGTGGCCAACGACGCCGAGGACGGTTCGGTCACCGAGGGACTCGCGACCGAATGGAACACGGACTCCGAAGGCAAGGTCTGGACCTACACGATCCGCCCGGACATGAAATGGTCCGATGGCGAACCGCTCACGGCCGATGACGTCGCCTGGACCTACAACCAGATGATGGAGAAGGAAGAGATGGCGGTGGCCAACGGCAGCCTCGTCGAGAACTTCGACAAGGTCGAGGCCCCCGACGACGGCACCGTCAAGATCACCCTCAAGAAGCCGCAGGCGAACAACCCCGGCCAAGAGATCCCCGTCGTGCCCGAACACGTGTGGTCGGAGGTCGACAAGCCGGGCGAATTCAAGAACGACGAGAAGTCCGTCGGTTCGGGGCCCTTCCAGCTCGAGAGCTACGAAGCGAACAAATCGATCACGCTCAAGGCGAACCCGAACTTCTGGCGCGGCAAGCCGAAGCTCGACGAGATCCAGTACCGCTACTACACGAACTCCGACGCACAGGTGCAGGCGATCCGCTCCGGTGAAGTCGACTTCATCACCGGGCTCACCCCCGACCAGTTCACGGCGCTCGAGGGGGCTGACGACGTCGAACTCAACGACGGCCACGGCCGCCGCTTCAACGGCATCTCCATCAACCCGGGAGTCGCCGACGCCGAGGGCAAGGAATTCGGCACCGGTCACGAAGCCCTGGAGGACAAGAAGGTCCGCCAGGCGATCCGCGCCGGCATCGACACCGAGACTCTGCGCAAGCAGGTCATGCAGGACTATGCCCAGCCGGCCACGAGCTTCATCCCCGCCGTCTACCCGAACTGGGCACTGAACCCCGACGACCCGGTCATCAGCGGTTTCGACGTCGACGAAGCGAAGAAGCTCCTCGACGACGCCGGCTGGAAGGAAGGCTCCGACGGCATCCGGGAGAAGGACGGCGAGAAGCTGCAGCTGCGCTTCCTCACCGACGCCGACATTCCGACCGAACAGAGCACCGCGAAGTTCCTGAAACCATGGATGAAGGACATCGGCATCGACCTGAAGAACGAGTCGACCGACGCCGACACCGAGTCCGAGCGCACTACGAAGGGCGACTATGACATGTACTTCTCCGGCTGGTCGATCAACCCCGATCCGGACTACCAGCTGAGCATCAACACCTGCGGTCAGCGCCCCGACGCCGAAGGCAACGGCGGCACCACCCAGGACGGCTGGTGCAACGAGGAATACGACAAGCTCTATCAGGCTCAGCACGTCGAACTCGATCAGGCCAAGCGGCAGGACCTCGTGCAGCAGGCCCTGGCCATCCACTACGAGGAAGCCCCCTCGGTGACGCTGTGGTACCCGAACCAGCTCGAGGCCTTCCGCTCCGACCGGTTCGAGAACTTCACCAAACAGCCCACCGACGGCGGCGCCATCGCCAACCAGGTCGGCTACTGGGGCTACTCCTCGGTCGAACCCGTCAGCGATGAGGAAGCCACCGGCGGTGGAATGGGAGCCGGCGGCTGGATCGGCATCGCGGCCGCGGTCATCGTCGTCCTCGGCGGAGGCGGCTGGCTGCTCAGCCGCCGCAAGAAGTCCGACGACCGCGAATAGTCCCCACACCCACAGTCCGGGTGTCGCGCACCACCTGCGGCACCCGGGCCCACGGGCCTGTCCCCACCACCTGGAGCACCACAGTGAGCACACCCACCCACGATCCCCATCCCGAGGATCGCCGTACGCCGGGAACAGGTTCGGCGAACCCGGGCACAGATCCCGCTGACCCGACCTCCCCGGGTTCGGATCCCGCAGGCCAGGGCCCCGCCTCGGCGAGGGATTCTGCCGATGCCCCCGGCGCCGTCGATGCGGACGAACCACCGGCCGGCGGATCGTTCGCTCGCTACTTCCTGCGCAAGCTCGGCGGGGCCGCGACCTCGATGATCCTCGTCATCGTGCTCGGATTCTTCGCTTTCCGCATGCTGCCCGGCGATCCCGTGCTCAAGATCGCGAAGGAACGCCCGATGTCGCCGGCGCAGATCGCCGAGCTGCGAAGCCAGTACGGGCTCGACAAACCCGTCATCGTCCAGTTCTGGGACTACCTCGTGGGCATCGTCACCGGCGACCTCGGCGAGTCCTACGTGTACCGGAAATCCGTGTCCGCGCTCATCGGCGAATACCTCGGCCCGACCCTGCTGCTTACCGGCACCGCGGCCGTCATCGCCATCGTCTTAGGGCTGTGGCTCGGGCAGATCTCGGCCTGGCGGCGCAATTCGCTGTTCGACAAACTCGCGTCCTCGACCTCGCTGATCTTCTGGTCCGTGCCGACGTTCTGGCTCGGCCTCATCCTGCTCATGATCTTCGGCGGCACCCTGCAGTGGCTGCCCACCGGCGGCATGATCACCCCCGGCCTCGACCCGTGGTCGTTCGCCGGGATCATCGACGTGATCACACACCTCATCCTCCCCGTCGTCTCGCTCGTCGCCGTCGTCTACGCGCAGTTCCTCATGATCATGCGCGCCTCCCTGCTCGAGGAGATGAACGAGGACTACCTCACGACCGCCCGTGCGAAGGGGCTCACCGAGGATGAGGTCCGCCGCAAGCACGCCGTACCCAATGCGCTTCTGCCGACCGTCACCGTCGTCTTCCTCCACATCGGCGGACTCATCGCCGGCGCGGTCACCGTCGAAGCCGTGTTCTCCTGGCCGGGGCTGGGCAAACTCACCTTCGAAGCCATCCGCGGCCCCGATCTGCCCCTGCTGCAGGGCACCTTCGTCGTGTTCTCGGCGATCATCATCGTCATGAATCTCGCCGCCGACATCGTCTACCGATTCCTCGATCCCCGCGTCAGGAGGGCCTGATGAGTGCAGACACCCCCGCAGAGGCAGGCCCGGGCTCCCCGTCGAACGGACCGGGCCCGCGCGGCTCGGGCCCGCGCGGTGCGGCTCCGCGTGGTGCGAACCCTGCCGTCGACGGCGCGAAACTCGTGCGCGAACGCCGACTGAACAACGCGAAGAAGAACTGGGCGCTCTTCCGCTCCGACGTTCCCGCGCTCATCGGTGCCGTCGTGCTCCTCTTCTTCGTCGTCATCGCAGTCGCCGCCCCGCTCATCGCCCCGGCCACGATGCTCGACGTCACGAAGCAGCTCGACGTCCCCCGCTACGCTCCGCCGAGCCTCGACCACCCATTGGGCACCGATGACCTGGGGCGGGAGATGTGGGTGCGCATCCTCTGGGGAGCCCGCGTATCCATCCTCGTCGGCGTCGCCGCCACCGTCATGTCCATGGTCATCGGTACGATCATGGGCCTGGCGGCCGGCCACTTCACGGGACTGTTCGGCGGCATCATCATGCGCCTCATCGACTTCTTCATCGTCCTGCCCTCCCTGCTGCTGGCGATCGTCCTGTCCTCCGTCCTCGAGCGTGGAGTCTTCACGATCGTCGTCGCCATCGGGCTGACCTCGTGGGCGTCGACCGCACGGATCGTGCGCTCGCAGACCTTGAGCGTCGAGTCTCGGCTCTACATCGAAAGGGCGCGCATCCTCGGTGCCGGTCATCGGCATATCCTCTTCCGGCACCTGCTGCCGGCCGTGATGCCGCTCGTGCTCGCGAACACGACGCTGACCGTGGGCGGGGCGATCATCGCCGAATCCACGCTGTCGTTCCTCGGCCTCGGCGATACGTCCAAGGAATCGTGGGGCACGATCCTGAAGAACTCGATGGATGTCTCGGCGGCGACCTCCGGCTACTGGTGGTACGTACTCACCCCGGGTATCGCGATCCTGCTGGTCGTGCTCGCGTTCACGATGGTCGGGCGCGCATTCGAGGCCATCATCAACCCTGCCCTGAGGAGCCGCTGATGACTGATCTTCAGTTCGAGGACGTCTCGATCACCTACCGATCCTCTTCGACTCGCGGCGATGTCGTCGCCGTCGAAAATGTCAGCCTCGACCTGCCCGCCGGCGCCACTCTGGGCATCGCAGGGGAGTCCGGCTCGGGGAAGTCGACCCTGATCATGTCGGCTCTGCGCCTGCTGCCGAAGTCGGCCCGGCTGGACGGGCGGGTCCTCCTCGGCGGGCAGGACGTCCGGGAGCTGAGCTTCGGCCAGATCCGCGCGGTCCGGTGGGCTCAGGCCTCGATCGTCTTCCAAGGCGCCCTGCACTCGCTCAACCCCGTCCGCGAGGTCGGGCAGCAGATCATCGAAGCCCTCGAACACCACTCGAAGGGCACGTGGACGACTCCGCAGAAGCGTCAGGACCGGATGTTCGAACTCCTCGCCGAGGTCAACCTCGAAGCGGCGAAGTCGAGTGCGTATCCCCACGAGCTCTCCGGCGGGCAGAAGCAGCGGATCATGATCGCCATGGCGCTCGCCTGCGAACCGGATATCATCATCGCCGACGAACCGACCACGGCGCTTGACGTCATCGTGCAGAAGCAGATCCTGACCGGCCTGGCCCGCCTCGTCGCCGAACGCGGGATCTCCCTGCTGATGATCAGCCACGACCTCGCCGTGCTCTCGGCCGTCTGCGCGGATCTCGCCATCATGCGCGATGGCCGCCTCGTCGAATTCGGGCCCAGCGACGAGGTGTGCCTGGCTCCGCGGGAGGACTACACGAAGCAGCTCGCCGGAGCGTTTCCGCAGATCGGGGACCCCGAATCCCGGCTGCGTCCGAAGACCCAGAGACCCGCCGAGGTGGCCCGGGCCGAACCGTTCACCATGACCGATGAGGTGGTCCTCGAAGCGAAGGATCTCAGCGTCTCCTTCGACACCCGGCGAGGCCGCGAACGGGCGGTGCGCGGAGTGGACCTTGTGCTGCGGAAGGCGGAGATCCTCGCCGTCGTCGGCCAGTCCGGCTCCGGGAAGACGACTCTGGCGCGGTCGCTGCTCGGTCTGCAGGAAGTGGAGGAGGGCTCGCAGCGCTCGTTCGCGGGCAAGCCGCTGCCACGGAAGGCGAAGGCGCTGCGGACGTTCCGGCGGCAGGTGCAGATGATTCTGCAGGACCCGGCCGGCTCGCTCAATCCCAAGCGGAGCGTGTACGAAGCCGTGGTCGAAGGCCTGCGGGTGCAGGGGATCAGGGACCGCGAGTACGAGCGGGTCGTCGGCGCACTCGAGGCCGCCGAGCTCACTCCGGCCGAGGACTATCTCGAATCGATTCCGCAGGAGCTCTCGGGCGGACAGCGGCAGCGCGTCGTCATCGCCGGAGCCCTGGCTCTGGACCCGCAGGTGCTCATCGCCGATGAACCCGTGGCGTCGTTGGATGCGTCCGTGCGCGGAGAGATCCTGTCGCTGTTCCTCGCGCTGAAGAAGAACCTCGGAATGAGTGCTCTCATCATCACCCACGACTTGGGACTGGCGTGGAACATCGCGGATACGGTGGCCGTGATGAAAAGCGGGGAGATCGTCGAATACGGTGAGGTCGACAGGGTGCTGTCCGATCCGCAGCACGAATACACACAGGAGCTGCTCGCCGCGGTTCCCCGACTGGGAAGTCAGAGTCTGGTGAGGAATGAGTGAGTCGGAGTTGCATGAGATCGATCGCACGGCCGGGGTCGGTCGTACGGCTGGGTCTGGTGGCACGGCTGGGGCTGGTCGCACAACCGAGGCTGATCGCACGGCCGCGACTGCGTTCGCTGGTGTGAGTGAGCCGAGCCCCTATCTGAGCACCGCGCCCCTGGCCGCAGGCGACACCGTTCGGCTGATCGCACCGTCGGGACCCACCGACGAGGAATCGCTGCAGCGCGCGATCGCTCAGCTCGAATCCTGGGGACTGCGCGTCACCCCAGGTGAGAACATTCGTGCTCGTCACCCGCGAGTGAAGTATCTGGCCGGCACCGACGAGCAGCGACGCACCGACCTCGTCGACGCCTGGTGCGATCCGGACACGGATGCAGTGATCGTGCTGCGTGGAGGATTCGGGGCGATGCGACTGCTCGACGGCATCGACTTCGAACTCATGCACCGACACATGTGGCGGCGAGACGGCCGCCCCAAACTGCTCACCGGTTCCTCGGACATCACCGCACTCCACCAGTCTTGGGAGCACCACCTCGGGGTGGCGACCCTGTTCTGCCCGATGGTCGGCAACGACCCGTTCAAGAACTCGGTGGTGGTCCCCGACGAGGTGGCCTCCTGGCTGTTTCACCCCTGGGGCGGCCGCGAACTCGGCTTCCCCGCGGACTCTGTCGGCGTGGGCGGTGAGACGGCGGCGGAGCCGGAAGCTGCCGGGTCGTCGCTTGGGTGGTCAGAATGGTCGCAGAAAACCGCCGGTGGCGAGACCATTTTGACCACCCAAGACCGTGCTGCGGTAGAGACCGCTGTGCCCTCTCGTCCGCTCAGCCGGGCGCAGACTCTGGTTCCGGGGACGGCGAGGGGCCGCCTCGGCGGAGGAAATCTCAGCCTCATCGCCGCCGGGATGGGCAGTCCTGAGCTCAGCGACGTGCGGGAGCGGCGTGAGCGGCGCGGTCCGAGCATCCTTCTGCTTGAGGACGTCGACGAGGAGCTGTACCGGCTCGACAATCTCATGGTGCAGCTGGTCCGCGGCGGGTGGTTCACCTCGGCGGATGCGGTGGTGCTCGGTTCGTGGGAGGACTGCGCTCCCGTCCACGAGGTGGAGGCGCTGATGATCGACTACCTCGGCGGTATGGGGATTCCGATCGTGTCGGAGATGGGATTCGGCCACGATCCCGATGCTCCGAGCGCCCCGCTCGGCGTCGGCGTCACCCTCGACGCTGAGCCCGGCGAGCAGCCGCGACTGACGGTGGATCGCGCGGAGGAGCAGGCATGACGGGGCGGACGTTCTGCGGACAGCCAGGCACGATGGGGCGATGAACGCTTCGCGGATGAGCAGACATGACTGATACGAGACTGACAGGAACGATGATGAGTGAACTGAAATTCGACGGACTGCCCGGGGTGCGCTTCAGCGCCTTGGCCTTCGACGTCGACAGCGGGGAACGGGTCTTCGCCCACAACGAGAACGACGAACTCGACACCGCCAGCATGGGCAAGGTGCTCCTGCTCCACACCGCCTTGCAGATGTATAAAGACGGCACACTTGACCTGGAGGAACGTCTGCACCGTCGGCCGTCGGAGAGAGTCGACGAATCCGGGATCTGGTACCTCATGGAGCAGGACGAGCTGAGCATCTTCGACGTTGCGCTGCTCATCGGTGCGTTCAGCGACAACTTCGCCACGAACGTGCTCATCCGCCGGGTCGGTTTGGCGAATGTCGCCGGTCAGGTGGAGCAGCTCGGGTACCGGAACTCGGGTCTGCACGACTTCCTGCGCTGGCCGCGACCGGCGAAAGCGCCGCGGACCCTGTCGACGGGCACGGCCGCCGAGATCAGTGACTTCATGGCCCGGCATGCCAGGGACGAGTTCTGGGACGAGTCGACGAATGAGATCTTCCGGCGCTGGTTGGGAGCCGGCGCGGACACCTCGATGGTCGCCTCGGCGTTCGATCTGGACCCGCTCGCACATTACAACTACCAGCGCGATGTGTGGGTGTGGAACAAGACCGGCACGAACGGGACGATCAGGGCCGATGCCGGGATCGTCATGACGCCGACGCGGCGTGTCGCCTATGCGGTGTTCGCGAACTGGGAGCCGGGCACCGACCGTGTCGTCGACGTCATGCCGGTCATGCGGCGAGCCGGCGACGCGATCCACCGATTCCTATGATCGTGGCTGCCGTCGACGGGGCATCGTCTTTCGGCCTGCGACCTTCGTCTCCGGTCGAGCGAGAATGATCGCTGTCCGACGCCCCTTCAACCACCCGCGGCGCAGAGGACCGTGGGGTAGTCTGGTGGGCGATGTCCGAAACGATCTACCTCACAGGCGAAGCGAAGGCTCCGTCGAACAACCCGATCACCAGCCAGTTCGGTCTGTTCTATGTGGCTTTCGAGATCGAACCGGACACCCACCGCATCCTCGATGTGGACTGCACGGCGACGTTGGCTCTGACCCGAAACTTCATTCGGAGCCTGTTCGTCGATGCCGACATCACGGACCCCGGTCGACTGATAGAGCGCATCCAGCGCCGCTACCACGGCTCCTCGCAGAAGGCTCTGATCACAGCGGTGAACAACGCCGCGAAGAAGTACCGCGAGGTTGCTGCTTAAGTAGCGCGTCCGACCACCGCGATTGCCCGGCCCCTCACCGGACCGGATCCGATCGACAACTGCACATTGCTCCATCCTCGGTACCGCCAATGGTGCCGCTGTCGGGGTGGACGAATTCAATGAGGAAGTGTCGTTTGTGATCACGGACGGTTATCTATTCATCAGCCTGCTTCTGGCGATCTCCGCAGCGCTCGTCGTCGCGGACCGGAGCGGGCGTTTCAAGCTGTTCAAGTATGTGCCCGGCTTCGTCATCCTCTATATCGTGGCCGCGCTGCTCAACACCATCGGCGTCTTCGACCACGCGGGCGGGGACATCGACGACGTCGGCGAGACACTGCGCATGGCGCTGCTGCCCGCGATGATCCTGCTCATGCTGTTCAAATGCGATATCCGGCAGATCATCAAGCTCGGGCCGAAGCTGCTGCTGACCTTCGCCGTGACCGCGGCGAGCATCATCGTAGGCTTCATCATCAGCTATCTGATCCTGCACTCCAGCCTCGACCCCGAAGCGTGGAAGGCCCTCGGCGCGCTCAACGCCTCCTGGACGGGCGGATCGGCGAACATGGTCGCGGTGCAGGAAGTCCTCCAGGCGCCTGAGAACGTTTTCGGCTACGTCCTCATCGTCGACACGGTGCTCTACTCGTTCTGGCTGCTGCTCATCTTCTCCTCCGTCACGGTCTCCGACTCGTTCGACAAGTGGACGAAGGCCGATATGTCGAAGCTCGACTTCACGAATAGGGTCGACGCTGAGGAGGAGAGGCCGATGACGCTGCCGTCGATCTTCGGTCTCATCGGATTCGCACTGCTCGCCTCCGCGTTGGCCACGCGCATCGGAGAGCTGCTGCCCGAGGTCGGTGCGGTCATCGACAGCACCGCGTGGACGATCCTCATCGTCAGCATCCTCGGCCTCGTCATCGGCTCGACTCGCTTCGGCAAGACCGCCGGATCCAATGAGCTCGCCTCGATCCTGCTCTACCTCATCATCGGCATCATCGCCTCCGGCTCGGACTTCACATCTCTGGCCGAAGCACCGCTGTACCTGGTGGCCGGAATCATCGTCCTGGTCGTCCACATCGCCATCATGCTCATCTACGCGAAGCTCACCCGCACCGAACTCTTCAGCATCGCCGTGGCCAGCACCGCGAACATCGGCGGCATCGCCTCGGCGCCGGTCGTCGCGGGTGCCTTCAACCGGCAGCTCGTGCCCGTCGGTGTGCTGTTCGCGCTGATGGGAACGTTCCTCGGCACGTTCCTGGGCCTGTGGTCGGCACAGATCCTGTCCGGGCTGGCATGATGAGCGGACCGACACACCCTCGCCGAGGAGGCCGACCTCCCCATCGCGGACGCGCCGATCCGTGCGCGCCCCGCGTCGCCCCGACCATGTCGAACCGGCCCGTCCATACCCGCCCCGACCGCACCTGCCCCGTCCACACATGCACGGACCGCACCTGCCCTGACCACGCTCGCCCGACCGGAAGGACCCGACCATGACCGCACCCGCTGCACAATCCGCACCCGCATCCGCACACGCTGCCGTCGACGTGTTCGACGGGCACAACGACCTCGCCTGGTATCTCCGCGAGGAACGCGACTACAGCGTGGAGGGGCTCAACGACCCGAGCGTCTCTCCGTTCACCACCATGGACCAGCTGGCCGCGGGACATGTCGCAGCTCAGTATTGGTCCGTCTACGTCCATTCCTCGATCACCGGCACGGACGCGATCAAGGCCACCTGGGAGCAGATCGACGCGGTTCAGCGCTTCGTCACCGCCTATCCCGAACGCCTCGCCTTCGCTCGCACCGCCGCCGATGTCCGCGCCGCCCGCGCCGCCGGCAAGGTCGCCTCCCTCATGGGCGTCGAAGGCGGACAGCAGATCGACGAGTCCCTGCCCGTGCTGCGCTCCTACGCTCGCGCCGGAGCCAGATACATGACGCTGACCTGGTCGACGACGCATTCCTGGGCCGACTCGGCCACCGACGAACCGGTCCACGGTGGACTGAGCGAATTCGGCCGCGAGGTCGTGGCGGAGATGAACCGGATCGGCATGATCCTCGACCTCTCCCATGTCGCACCCACCGTCATGCACCAGTCCCTCGACCAGTCGACCCTGCCGGTGCTCTTCACCCACTCCTGCGCTTACGGGCTCAACCCGCACCCGCGCAATATCCCCGACGACGTCCTCGACCGCGTGCCCGGCAACGGGGGAGTGGCGATGATGACCTTCGTGCCTTCGTTCGTCTCGAACGCCCGCCGCGAATGGGTCGACGCCGGAGAGCAGGGAACCGCCCCCGAGGTGACCGTTGCCCAGGTCGCCGACCACTGCGATTACGTGCGCGAGAGGATCGGCATCGACCACATCGGCCTCGGCGGCGACATCTGCGGAGTCGATGAGCTGCCGACCGGACTCGGCGACGCCGGCCAATACCCGAACCTGTTCGCGGAGCTCGCTTCGCGCGGATGGTCGCAGACCGACCTGCGCAATCTCGGCTTCGACAACGCGATGCGCGTCCTCGACGCGCACGAGGAGGCGTACACGGCGTTCCTCGGCTCCGCGGACGACGCACCGTCCGCGGGCATTCGTCCGGCCGCCTCGGCGGGGGACGACGGAGGAGCCGCGGGCAACTCCGCTTCCCCGGACGACGGTCCGGCCGCCTCGGCGGGGGTGGAATCATGACGCGACTGCTCGTCATCGTCAATGACGTCGACTCCCAACCGGGGCTGCTGACACGGTGGATGATCAGTGAAGACGTCGAATTCGATCTGCGCATCGGCGGGGTCTCACCGCTGCCGCGGCCGGCTGAGCTCGATGCCTATGACGGGCTGATCATGCTCGGCGGCGGGTACATGCCCGATGAGACCGAGCGTGCGCCGTGGCTGGCCGATGAGGCCGATCTCGTCCGCCGTGCGCTGGAGACGGATCTGCCGCAGTTCGGGATCTGCCTCGGCGGGCAGCTCATCGCCCACGTCATCGGCGGTGATGTGCGGGCTCAGACCGGTGCCCCGGAGAAGGGGTACACCATGATCGACACCACCGACGAGGCGGTCGCGGACCCCGTGTTCTCAGCGATCCGAGCGCGGACGTCGTTCGTCGAAAGCCACGTCGACCGCATCGTCGCCCTGCCTGAGGAGGCGACTCTGCTGGCCACGAGCGAGGCCTGCGAATTCCAGGCGTTTCGCGTCGGCCGGGCGTGGGGGACGCAGTTCCACCCGGAATCGACGCGGGCGAACATCGAGCGCTGGGACGCGGAGAGACTGCAGACATTGGGGTTCGATAAAGATACCCTGTTGGAAGAAGCGAAGGAGCTCGGGCCCGAGAGCGAACGCGACTCGAAGGCTCTGTTCTCGGCGTTTCTCACAGTGGTCCGAGACTGAAGCCTGTGTCTGAGGCTCGCGTCTGAGGCATACTAGGCGAGGCTCTGACCACAGTCAGGGTTGCCAGGCATGCGGCACAGCCGCCGCAGTGGACACGGAGGAATCGTGAGCGACAAGGAACCCACGACCACAATCGATCCCGGTGACGGACACCAGCCCGAGACCCTCAAGCGGGTCATGGGGCCGAAGCTGCTGCTTCTGTTCATCGTCGGCGACATCCTCGGAACGGGCGTCTATGCGCTGACCGGCAAGGTCGCCGGACAGGTCGGAGGTGCCGGCTGGGCGCCGGTGATCCTCGCCTTCCTCATCGCGCTGATCACCGCGTTCTCCTATATGGAGCTCGTGACGAAGTATCCGCATGCCGCGGGTGCGGCTCTGTACACGCACAAGGCGTTCGGGATCCACTTCGTGACGTTCCTCGTCGCCTTCGCGGTGCTCAGCTCCGGAATCACTTCGGCGTCGACGGCATCGAACGTCTTCGCCGCGAACCTCGTGGCCGGCTTCGGCTGGGACATATCGGGCACAGGGGTGATGTGGATTGCGCTGGCATTCCTCACTCTCATCGCGCTGATCAACCTCCGCGGAGTCGGCGAGAGCGTGTGGTTCAACGTGTTCCTCACCCTCATAGAACTGAGCGGTCTGCTGCTGGTCATCGTCGTCGGGTTCTTCGCGCTCGGTTCGGGCGACGCTGACTTCTCGCGCGTGATGATCTTCGAGACCGAGGGCGACAAGAGCGTCTTCCTCGCGGTCACCGGTGCCACTGCGCTCGCCTTCTTCTCCATGGTCGGATTCGAGGATTCGGTCAATATGGTCGAGGAGACGAAGGATCCGCGGGTCTTCCCGAAGATCATGCTCTCGGGACTGACGATCACCGGCATCATCTACGTCCTCGTCTCCCTCGTCACCGTCGCGGCCGTGCCCATCGGCGTGCTCACCGAGAGCGAGACGCCGCTGCTCGAAGTCGTCCGCGAGGGTGCCCCGGGTCTGCCGATCGATACGATCTTCCCGTTCATGACGATGTTCGCCGTCGCGAACTCGGCACTGATCAATATGCTCATGGCCAGCCGACTGCTGTACGGAATGGCCAAGCAGAATGTGCTCCCGCCCGTGTTCGCCAAGGTCATGGCCGGCCGCCGTTCGCCATGGGTGTCGATCATCTTCACGACGCTGATCGCCTATGCGCTCATCATCGTCGTGAGCACGATCCTGCCAGAGACGGTGACCGCGTCCCTGGGCGGCACCACCTCGCTGCTGCTGTTGGCCGTGTTCGCCGTCGTCAACGTCGCCGTGCTCATCCTGCGCAAGGACAGATCCGTCCACGACCACTTCAAGGCACCGACGTTCCTGCCGTGGATCGGCGTCATCACCTGCGCGTTCCTCGTCGGTCCGTGGGCCCGCCTCGACGAACTCATCCAGTATCAGATCGCAGTCGCGCTCGTCGGCATCGGCGTCGTCCTGTGGGTCGTGACCTGGTTCTGGAACCGTTCGACGAAGGGCACGAGCACTCGCTTTCGCAATCCCGAAGAACTGACGTGAGCCCATCCCCTCGCCGAGGCGGTGGGGCAGGGCGAAGCGTGCGGCTCCTCGCCGAGGTGGTGCGGGCGGGGTCGTCCAGCGGTATTGCTCGATATGCTGGGACGGTGGGTTCCCGACCTGCGCTCGGATCTGTACAGCTCAATCCAATGAAGGTGAAAAATGACAGTACTCGTCGGTTACGTCAACAATCCCGCCGGACACGCTGCTCTCGATGCCGGCATCGCGCAGGCGAAGAAGGACGGCAGGGAAATCGTCGTCGTCAACGCCTCACGGTCGGCGCAGCGCAACGATTCCTACCGCCTCGGCGAGGGTGAGCTCAAATCGGTCAACAACTATCTGGCCAGGGCGGACGTCGAGTTTCGCGTGCTGACGTTGGGCAGCGAATTCGACCCGGCCGAGCAGATCCTCGACACCGCCACCGAGGTGGGGGCCGAGCTGATCGTGCTCGGAACCCGGAAGCGTACCCCGGTCGGGAAGTTCCTGCTCGGGTCGACCATTCAGAAGGTCATCCTCGACGCCGAAGCCCCGGTGCTGTGCGTCAAGGCCGCGCACTGACACCGAGGGTTCGGCACCGGTGACCTGCCGGAGTCAGCCGCCCCGCCTGCCTCAGCCGAGCGATTCCATGATGAGGTCGGCGTTGATATGTGCGCCGGCCAACACGCCGCTGGCGGTGCTGGCCACGACCATCGCCGACACGTCTGCGCTGTTGCCGACCGCCCAGACACCGGGCACATCGGTCTGCCCGGCCGTCTGCGTGGGGATAAAGGTTCCCATTCCGCTCGGATGAGCGACGACCTCACCGCCGAGTTGCGAGAACAGATCGGCATCCGCCCGCGCATATGCACCGACGGTGAGTGCATCGAAGGTGAGAGCGTTCGCCCCGTCGGCGGGTTCTCCGGCAGCCAATGAAACGACGGTTCCGGACTCGGCGCGAGCCACCTCGGTGACGGTGGAATCGATGTACTCGATGCCGAGAGTGTCGAACATTGCCTCCTGCTCGGAATCAGGAGCGGGAGCAGTGTGGCGGATGAAACTGACGTGGTCGCTGAGCTGGGAGAACAGCATCGCCTGGTGGTATGACATGGCCGTCGTGCCGATCACCCCGATGCGCTGTCCGCGCACTTCGTAGCCGTGGCAGTAGGGGCAGTGCAGGACGGTGTCGCCCCACCCCTCGGCGAGGCCCGGAATCTCCGGAAGCTCGTCGCTCAGGCCGGTGGCGATGACGATGCGGCGAGCTCTGACCTCAACCCCGGTTGAGATCGCGAGTTCGAACCGATGCTGCGGAGCCTCCTCGGCGGGGCGGGAGTCTGAATCGTGGGTATGGGCTCTGGTCACGGTCGCATCGATGAAGGTCACGCCGTAGTCTTCAGCCTCGGTGCGGCCCTTCGCCACGAGATCCTGCGGTCTGATGCCTTCGTGGCCGAGGACGTTGTGGGCGTGGGCGCTTGAGGAATTGCGCAGCTGACCTGCGTCGATGACGACGACGGAGCGCAGCGACCTGGCCAAGGCTATCGACGCGGCGAGACCTGCTGCACCACCGCCGATGACGGCGACGTCGAAGGTGTTCTGCGCTGATTCGGCTGACGAAGCGCGTGGGCGGGACTCGGCAGACCGTGAACCAGGTGATGGGGACGACTGTGGGCCGACTGAAGCGGACGGTTGTGAGCTCTCGGATGCGGTGGGCATGGTCATGGTTCTCCTGTGTGCAGATGGATGATCGAGATTCGGTGCTGATTTCGAGTCTGCGGCCTGCTCGGCCGAAAACGCAAAGGGATTTGCGGAAACGGCAAACTCTGACATGCTGTGGGCATGGAAAAGCCAAAGGATTCAGGTCAGCGAGCGACCCGCGGTGCACTGAGCGAGCGGGGAGCTCACACGGCGAGCCGACAGTCGGAAATTCCTGCCGACGGACCTGGCTCGGTCGGGGCGCAGGAGGCCATCAGGCAGTCGTTGGCAGGAGTAGGTGCCCGACTGCGAGGACTGCGACGGGAGCAGAATCGCACCCTCGACGAGGTGGCCGAGCAGGCTGGAATGTCGACCAGTACGCTGTCGCGGCTGGAGTCCGGGAAGCGCAAGCCGAGCTTGGAGCTGCTGCTGCCCCTGGCCGGGGTCTATGGGCTTCTGCTGGATGAGCTCGTGGGGACTCCGCCGATCGGGGATCCGCGCATCCATATCTCACCTCGGAAGTTCCATGGCCAGACCATCTTGCCGCTCAGTCGTGGGGCGATCGGAGTGCAGGCGTTCAAGCACATCGTCGATGGTCGGCAGACTCCGAAGCTCGGTTCGCTGAAGACCCACCCCGGGTTCGAGTGGGTCTATGTGATTCGCGGTCGACTGACCCTCATCCTCGGTGATCGGACGATGGTCCTCAGCGCCGGGGAGGCTGCCGAGTTCGATACTCGGACTCCTCATTGGTTCGGGGGAGCCGATGATGCCGGGGTCGAATACCTCAGCCTCTTCGGTCCCGAAGGGCAGCGTGTTCATATGAAGAGCTGACCTGGAGGCTGCTGACCGGGTTGCTTCTGGTCGGACTGCTGTTGACCTGGCTGCTTCTGGTCGGACTGCTGTTGATCTCGTGTCAGCAGTGCGTCGTAGCCTGTCGTCAGACGATCGGCCCGTCTTCTCTTTGATTGACTCGTCTGCCGCCCGTCTGCCGGTGGTCTTCCGCCCGTCTGCCGCTCGTCCTCCGCTCGTCTGCCGGTGGTCGAGCTCCACTGGATGCGAATGATTCTGCGCTCATCAATGCGGATCTGCAGCTCACACTGAGTGGTGAACCTCTTGCGATCAGCCAAAATAGGAATCAGTCGTACATAAATGACGGTATCTCAAATAAATAGTACAAAACTGTAGAATCTGTTCGAATCATGCATTAGAATAGGGGCAAGCCGAACCCATCAACGATGATGAACGGATACAGATAATGGCTCTCATCCCCGATCGAAGGTACGACGAGCACGACAACCCTGAGGCAGGCAGGACTTCTGCAGCGCCGTCCCCATCCGATGCCTCACCAGAATCCCCGGAATCCAAGCCCCGACATACAGGTTCCCCGCCGATCTGCTCCCGGCAGACAGCAGACCCTGCGTCTTCCGTTCCTGCCGACCGGACAGAATCCGCCGGGCCGACCTATCGAGAGCTGCTCGCCGGGGTCGGACTCGACCTCACCGGCCACCCCCTCGCGGACAGGTTCGACGGCATCGCCGAAGATCCACCCGACGATGAATTCGGCGACGAGCGAATCGAAGTCGCCGAACACGGCGGCGAAGAAGCCGTCGGAGGAGCTGAAGCCGTCGAAGGCGGCAATGAGACTGCCGCTGTTGGTGCGGATGCAGAGACTTATCCACTGCCCGGCGGCGACGTTCGCAGCGGTCAGGGACCCTGGTCGAGCAGGACGACGCTGCCGGAGTCCGAAGAGGAAGTCCAGGCATGTATCAAAGAGATCGAGGCACGCCAAAGCGCGTGGATGAAGGCAAAGCGCGAAGAACGGGAAGCACAGCGCGCCGCCGAGCACGAAAAACACCTGCGGAAGAACCCGCAGATGCGCGAGGAGTGCGAGGAGCTCGAACGCGAAAGAGCGGAGTGGAACGCACGTGTCGAGCGCTACGAGGAGAAGAAGCAGGCGAGGGAAGAGGCCGAGCGTGCAGCCGAGAAAGAACGCTCTGAACGGCACCAGGCGCTGGCCGAAAGCTGCGACTCTTCGTCCGACTCCCACCCACTGCTCGATGAGTACCGTTGGTCGGACCTCAAGTATGTGGCTCCGGAGGTCACCGACAGCATCGAGAGCCTGAAAGATCTGCTCGAAGGGCTCAACGGCTTCACTCGCCCCATGGGGCCCGATGACGCGGTGACACTCCTCGACGGGCTTGAGACCTTGAACCGTCTGAACGAATCTCTGTCGATCGTGACACTCTCAGTCTTCGACCGTGTCGGAACGCCCCGCGACTATGGGGCAAAGACGACAAAGGCGCTGGTCCAGCACCGACTCAACGTGTCGGGTCAGGAAGCCTGCCGCAGGACCCAACTCGCCGAGTGCCTGGGAAAGCGGACCAGCATCAGCGGAGAGTCGATCGAGGCGAAGTTCCCCATCCTCGCTGCTGCGCTGCGGGAAGGAACTCTGTCGTCGAATCAGGCTTCGACCATTTCCAAATGCCTGAACAATCTGCCGCCGAACGCATCGGAAGACGACAAGATCAAAGCCGAGAGTCTGCTCGTCGAGAAGGCTCCGACAGTCCGCGTCTGTGATATCCACACGCTGTTTCAGGAGATCCTGGGTTGGATCGATCCCGACGGCCAGGAGCCCAAGGAGGCGGCCGACCGGGACAATCTCAACGTCAATCTGCGTCAGATGAAGGACGGTACGTGGACTCTCAAAGGGCGCCTCGACGAAGAGACCGGAGGAGTCCTCAACGGGCTGCTGACCTCACGCATCAAAACCGACTCGAAGTCGGACGAGGACGACTGCGCGAGTGCAGCAGGCGTCGATGACGAATCCGATCCTGCCGACGGTGCGCGCCCAGCAGCAGGAAGCGGTGCTGAGAATGAGACCGCCTCCGACCAGGAAGTCGTCACCACTTATTCGGAAGTCCTGCGCGGCGACCGCTTCGACTGCCTCGATCCTTCGCTGGACTTCACTCAGCCGCAGATCGGTGCGAACGGAGAGATCCCGCGGGGAGCCGGTGTCAAGCAAGACGGAACCCTGGTGGCTATGGCCGCTGAACAGCCGAGCGTCCGCCGTCGCATCTACGAACGATTCTCCAGTCTCGTCGGCAGTATCGAGATGAACCGCATCAAGGCGGGTGCATCCTACGCACTGGTCGTCACGGCCAAGGCCGAAGACCTTGCGAACCAGACGGGCAGAGCCGCTACCGACGCGGAAGCGCCGTTCCCGATCGGACCCGCCGCTCTGGAGGGGCTGAACGGCTCGGTCTTCTTCCACCTCATGGGCGAGAAGACGAAATCGATGGCGCTCGCCACCGAAAGGCGCCTGGCCACCGAGAAGCAGTTGGCGGTTCTCGCCAGCCGTGACCAGGGATGCACTTTCCCGGGATGCGACACTCCTCCTGGGTGGTGCGAAGCACATCACATCGTTCCATGGGCACGCGACGGCAAAACCAACGTCAACAATCTCACGCTGGCGTGCTCCGCGCATCACCACCTGCTCGACAATACCGATTGGGATTGCAGGATGCTCAAAGACGGCCGCCCCGCCTGGGTGCCGCCGGCAATCCTCGACCCAGCACGAGAGCCGGTGCTCCACGCACGGTTCATCGCGCGCGAGATCGGGGAGACCCTCTTCGGCTGGCAGCCACACCGGCGAGGAACTCTGCTGATCGCCAGGATGGCGGGGAGAGGAACGGAATGTTCCGCTCGCGCACGATGTTGCCTCGGTATGAAGCTTTCCATCCTCGACCTCGTCCCTGTCCGGACAGGACAGACCACAGCGGATTCGTTCGCGGCCTCGAAACAGATCATCGACACTGCAGACAAGCTCGGTTTCACCCGCTACTGGGTGGCTGAGCACCACAACATGCCATCGATCGCATCGACCATGCCTGGACCCGAACTCATGTACCTCGGTCAGGGCACACAACAGATCCGCCTGGGCTCCGGCGGAGTCATGCTTCCCAACCATGCTCCACTGGCAGTCGCCGAGCTCTTCGCGCTCCTGTCGGCGGTCTACGGCGACCGCATCGACCTGGGCATCGGACGTGCACCGGGGACGGACCCGATCACTTCGGCGGCCATGCGGGGCCACCTAGGAGAAGGAAGGATGGTCGACCGGGAAGGGCGAGCCATCGATCCAGTCGAACAGTTCCCCCAACATGTGATCGATACTCTCAGCCTCATGCAGCCTGACGGGATGCGCGTCCCACTTCACGGTGGGCGTGAGCACGTGCTCAAAGCGACTCCCGCCGCAGTGCCGGGAACGCAGCCATTGCCTTGGCTGCTCGGATCATCTGGCTACTCGGCCAGGCTGGCAGCTGAACTCGGCATGCCCTACGTCTTTGCCAACCACTTCGCATCCGGGGCCACCACGGGAATGAAGATCTACCGAGACAACTTCACTCCGGGTGCCTACGGTGACCAGCCGCAGACTTTCGTCACAGCCAACGTCGTCGTCGCACCCACCGAGGAAGAGGCACAGCTGCGATCGGAACCCTTCATGTTGCAGATGTCCCGGATGCGCACCGGCGGAGCCATGGAGAAACTGCACCTGGCCGGTGACGATGTGCGTTCGGTGATGACCGATCAAGAGCGCATGGTCGGCGAAGAGCTCTCCAGCAACTGGATCATCGGTGACCCGAAATCAGCGGCCGCGCAGCTCGAAGAACTCGCAGAGCGCTTCGACGTCGACGAGATCATGATCCAACCGATCGCCGGTGCCATGGAAGGCGAAGACGTGCGGGAAGACCCGGGGCGGATCCAGACGATCGAGCTGCTCGCCACCGAATTCCTCGGTGCTCGAGCCTCGACTGATTTTCGATTCTCACCGGGCCTCGGCAGAGGATAGAAGTCTCAGCTCAGCATCGATTCGAGCAAGTGCACTTCAATCCACGGTCAGTCCGCGTTATCCTGTCACAGTGTCGTGAAAGCTGACAGTCGTGTGACAGGCAGTAGAATCGATATCGTGTGGTTCCTCGTTTCCGGCGAGGTCACTCCCTTCGGAGGGGCCGAGTCAGAATCGAAGACTGCACACCGAATGCGCTCGCGCACCTTCGGAGACTTCCCCCACGCGGGCCTGCCGCCCGCAGACCGAAAGAGAAATAATGCGTACCAAAATTGCTGTTTCGGCAGCACTTGGGGTCGGACTGGTTTTCGGCGCCGGTGCTCCCGCACTGTCGAGCAATCTGTCCTCGACCGACGCCGCAAAGACGTCCGGCATCTCCGCTGATGTCGTTCCCGGCCAAGAACTCGAACGAATCACCGACGGCAAGATCGAAAAGGGCGAAACCGCCTACGTCGATGTCACGGTAGCGACTCTGTGGACCGATCCGAAGGCTCCGCGAAAGGTCGACAAGCCTGCGCTCCAGCACCCGGTCGACCTCAAGAAGTGGAACAAGAACCTCAAATCCACCGATGTGCGCCGAGGCCTGACAGGCAAAACCGAGACCCAAGCAACCTACGGTTCGGAAGTCACCGTCCTCGACGTCAAGGGCAGCTGGGCCAAGGTCGCCGTCGCCGACCAGAAGACCCCGAAAGACAAGAAGGGCTACCCGGGCTGGCTGCCGAAGAAGCAGCTTGTCGAAAACGACCGGTTCGGAACGCTCCGCGAAGACCAACCCCGCGCCGTAGTCACGAAGCCCAAGAGCGAACTCGAAGGCATCGAATTCACCAAGGACACTGGTGCTGACGTCAGCTTCAACGTCGACCTGCCCCTCATCGCCCAGGACGTCGACGACGTCCGCGTGGCCCTCCCCGGAGGCGGTGCCGCCTGGATCGACATCGACGACGTGGATGTCTACGAAGTCGGCGACAAGCCCGAGAAGCCCAGCGGCAAAGACCTCGTGAAGACCGCTGAGCAGTTCGAGGGACTGCGCTACCTGTGGGCAGGAGTCTCCGCCTACGGATACGACTGCTCCGGATTCACCTACTCCGTCTATAAGGCCCACGGCATCGACCTGCCCCGCGACTCGGGCGAACAGGCGAAAGCGGGCAAGGCTGTCTCCTCGTCGAACCTCAAGCCCGGTGACCTGCTGTTCTTCTCGACCAGCTCGGGAACGGTCCACCACGTCGGCATGTATGTCGGCGACGGCAAGATGATCCACTCGCCCAACGCGTCGAAGGATGTCTACGTCACCGACTGGAAGAAGTGGGACACCGGAAACGAATTCTCCGGAGCCCGCCGGATCCTCTGACCTGGATCGAGCTGATCCGACCTGGACCGGCTGATCTAGAACGAGCTGACCCGACCTGGACTGGCCGACCCGACCCGGACTGGCCGATCAAGAACGAGCCGACCAGGACCTAGCGGACCCGACTCGATTCTGCTCCAGAGGTGTTCGAGTGAGATTCGGCCGAAACAGCGAACTGCCGACACGCTGATGGCCGGTGCCCAACCCAGGGGCACCGGCCATCAGCATATTCAATGCCGTCTTGCGCTATTGGCGGCCGGGCAAGCGGTCTGGCCTGGACGCGCAAACCGGACATTGACCCGGCTCGCCCACCGAGGCGGCACCAGGTCAGTGACGCGAACTCGGGTCAGTGACGCGAACTCGGGTCAGTGACGCGAACTCTGTGTCGACTTCAGGAAGATCGCACGGGCCAGATCGTCGCGACGTTCGATGACCAGCCGGCGCAGAGCCGCGGGCGCATCGACGTTGGCCGCCAACCAAGCGTCGGTCTTCTCAACCACGTCCTCCTCGTCGACGGACCACCGGGGGTAGAGGCCGAGCACCAGGCGGCGGGCGATCTCAATGGAGTTGTCCATCCAGAATCCGAGCAGTCCATCGAAGTACTCATCGACATACTCCTCGATGAGCGGCAGCGCACTCGGCGCGATGAACCCGGCGATGATCGCCGACAGCACATCATTGCTCAGCGCTCCCGCCTCGCGGATGGCCTCCCACGCACGGATCTTGACGATCGGCAGAGGCAGGGCGGCACTGGCCGTCTCGGCATGGAGCCGACCCGAAGAGCTGGGATCCGAATGATTTTCGCGCGCGATATCCGTCTGATCCGCCCAGCCGAGGCACACGAGCGCGGTCAGCGCATTCCACCTCAGCGCATGATCATTGATGAGTCCGCGGAACGGCAACGTCGCAGTCGAATGCTCGGCACCACGACCCGTGCGAGAACTGCGGGGCGCCGCGACTGCCTGACCGGCCTGACCGGCCTGACCGGCCTGACCCGACTGACCAGCCTGACCGGATCGACCTGACTGCCCTGACTGTCCCGGGGCGTCGGCATACATTCGGTCGATCTCCTCGCCGACCGGCACCGTCAGGATCTGGCTGGCGAATCCACGCCCCATGGCCACGGCAGAACTGCCGGCGGCACATCGTGCCGTCCGCGACGTCAGCGCCAACACCAGATTGGCCAGGTGCAGCTGCGCATCGGACCCGGCCTTCGCCGCAGCCAGCGCATCCAGCGCCGCACCCAGCAGTCCCGTGATCGCGGCATCGAAATTCCGGTCCGCCACCCACTGATCGATGCAGGTCAGGGCGGTCTGGCTGAGCCCTGCCATGATCCCTGCGTGGCTCTCCTTGCCCAGGCTGCGGGCATAGGCGGTGAGGTACTTCTGCACCGGCATGAGTCCATCGCGCACGGCATTGTCCAAGGCTGACCACACCAGCGCCCGCGACAGAGGCTCGGTGATCCGTGACGCCGAGGTGACCGCCGCCTCCGTCGACGCCGGATCCAGGCGCACCCGCGCATAGTCCAGATCGTTGTAATTGATCAGAGTGATCACGCCGGCACTGCGACCGATCAGTTGCTCGACCTCCGCCGACTCGGTCGAGAACTCGAAGCGGAAGGAATCAAGGGGGACGACTGCCCGTCCCGACCGCCCGAGCGTGGCGATCTCGATCGTATGCGGTCGCAGCAGGGCCGTGCCCTCGGCCGAATCGGCCTGGGTGATCGTGGCGCCCGTGACCTTCTCCGTCGCGGATCGTCGCCGAGGCGGCTGAACGCTGCCGCCCGTGCCGGACTCTGCCGCATGCGCGGCTCCGGTCGCTCCGTCGAACCTGTCGTCGAACGCATCCGGGCTGCGCAGCTTCGCGCCCGAGCTCGAAGCCACGAGCCTCCCGGTTCCAGCGCCCGGCGCGGCAACATCGGAAACAGACGAAGTCCCATCACTCTCGGCACCAACCGACGCTCCGGTGGATCCGACCGGTTCCGTGGGGGACTCAGCCGACCCCTCGGAGGACGCAATCGACCCTGGGGAGGGGTCAGCCGACCCTTCCGTCGTCGTGATCTGCAGGGACAGTTCCGAGACTCCGGACGTCCCCAGCCACGCGGCCGCCCAGGTCGCGATGTCCCGGTCGGGAGCCGCCTCGGCGAGGCATTCGAGGAAATCCGCGAGCTCGGTGTTGCCGTACTCGAAGCGTTTGAAGTACAGCCTGGATCCGGCGAAGAACGCCTCCCTGCCGACGAACGCGACGAGCTGCTTGAGCACGGATGCGCCTTTGGCATAGGTGATGCCGTCGAAGTTGAGCTTCGCGGCCTCGACATCGGGGATGTCGGCGACGATCGGATGCGTCGTGGGGTACAGATCCTGTGTATACGCCCACGCCTTGCGCCGCAGCGCGAACGTCACCCAGCCATCGGTGAACCGGGTCGCCTCGGCCAGCGCGAGCCCGCCCATGAAATCGGCGAAGGACTCCTTGAGCCACAGATCGTCCCACCACTTCATCGTCACCAGATCGCCGAACCACATATGCGCCATCTCGTGGAGGATGACGTTGGCACGTGACTCGTAATTGGCGTCCGTGACCTTGTCACGGAAGATCAGCGAATCCGTGAACGTGACCAGACCGGGGTTCTCCATCGCGCCGAGGTTGTACTCGGGAACGAAGATCTGATCGTACTTGCCCCACGGGTAGGGGTAGTCGAACTCCGCGGTGAAGAAGTCGAGGCCGGCCTTTGTGACACTGAAGATGTCATCTGCGTCGAGGTGATCGACGAGGCTCGCGCGCGTCCACGCGCCCAGCTGCACGGTCTGCCCGGTGCGCGGGTCCGTCCACTCATCCGTCGCCCCTTCATAGGGACCGGCCGTGATGCAGGTGATGTAGCTCGACTGCTTGAGCGTCGGTTCGAAATAGTGGGTGACCGTCCCCGCAGATTCGGTTCCCGCCGAAGTGGCACCCGCCGAGGTGATTCCCGCCGCGCCATCGGCGGGTTCAGTCTTCGCCGCGGGCCGGTTCGACAGGACCTGGAAATGCGCGGGAGCGGTGACCGTGAAGATGAACTCGGCTTTGAGGTCCGGCTGGTCGAAGTTCGCGAACACCCGTCTGGCATCGGTGGGTTCGTACTGGGTATAGAGGTAGGTCTTGCCGTCGGCCGGATCCGTGAATCGGTGCAGACCCTCACCCGAGGTCGAATAGCGGGCCTGCGCTTCGATCGTCAGAGAATTGCGGCCGGCGCGGACAGGGAACGTGATACGAGCCCCGTCGAACGCCTCGGCGGGGGAGATGCTCTCCCCATTGATCAGCACCGAAGTCACGGAGTCAGCGATCAGATCGATGAATGTCGAATCGACGAAGCGGGCGGTGAAGTCGACGACTGTACGAGAATGGTAGGTGTCGGCATCGGTTTCGGCATTGCTGACGTCGATATGGACTGAGTAGGAATCGACCTCGAGCAGCTGTGTTCGACTCTGAGCTTCGCTTCGGGTGAGATTCGTGGTCATTCATTAGCCTCCTCGGCGGACAGACTTTAGCATGCCACATTTCCGGTATTCTGAGTACAGCACCACTGAGCGGCAGAGGGGACTGATGGCGGAGAGTCGAGTCGGACAATTGCCAGGGCGGGCATTCAACGTCTTCTCCCATCGACTGCGTCTCGGACTCAAACGCGTGTGGGTGAACTCCGGTCAGCTGATCCAGATCCCCATCGCTGCGACCGCCGCATACGCCTTCTGCGTCTACGTCCTCGGCCACCCCTACCCGTTTCTCGCCGCCGTCGCTTCGGCGGTGGGAATCGGCCCCGTCGCCGACCGACGGCTGCGTCGAGCACTCGAGATCGGCATCGGCGCGACCTTCGGAGTGCTCGTCGGCGAGCTCCTCGTCAACGTCTACGGCACCGGCATATGGCAGCTCGCAGTCACCCTCATCATCGGTCTTGTCATCGGCACGATCCTCAACTCCGGCGGCATCTTCATCACCCAGATCGCCGTCCAATCCGTCTACGTCGTCGTGGTCCCGGCCAGCTCCACCACCATGCCGTTCCCCCGCACCCTCGACGCCCTGACCGGTTCCGTGTGTGCGATCCTGCTGGCCTTCCTCATCCCCCGAGACGCCCGAAAAGTGCCCAGACGTCTGGCCGCAGACATGCTCGAGGAGATCGACGATGTCCTCAAGATGATGCGGCGGGCACTGCAGAATTCTGATTCCGCCCTGGCCAACCGTGCCCTTGAACGCGCCCGCGAGACCCAGAACATCATCGACTCGTGGGGGTCGTCGCTGCGGATCTCGCGCGAGGCCGCGAAGATCAATGCCCGGGCCCGTCGTCACGCCGCCGAGGTCACCCGTCTCTCCCGGGCTCACAAATTCTCTGATCGGGCGATGCGCACCATCCGTGTGATCGCCCGCCGAGTCGTGGGTATCACCGAGCTCGAAGTCGACAAGCCCGTCATCGCCGATTACGTCGGATCGCTGGCCGAGGGGGCGAAGAAGCTTGAGATCGCGCTGCGGCGGGGCACCGACCGATCCCTCGCCGAGGCGGCCCTGTCCGAAGCTGCCAGTGCACTGGATCCGCGGGCCAAGCCCGATTGGGACATCCACGACGAGTCCCTCGTCCTCCTGCTCCGGACCGTCGCAGTGGACCTCCTCCAGGCGGCTGGCCTGACGAGGGATGAGGCGCAGTCACGGCTGCCGCCGCTGGAGGCGGAGGCTGACACGGACGACGGAACGGTCGCGGAATAGCCGCGACGCCCTCGTCGACGGCACTTTGGGCCGAGGGCTCGTCGACGGCGATTTGGGCGGCGCGACCCTCGAGGGCTGGATCTGCCTCAGGTGCTCTCGACGACGAAGACGGCGTTCGTGCCCGGTGCCAGAGCCGTGAAGCGATGAGGCTGATCGCCCGGGTGGGTGAGGTAGTCGCCGACACCCAGGTCGTAGGACTTTCCGAGCACTTCGATGCGAGCAGCCCCTCGGCCGAGGATGACATGTTCGATCGTGCCCTGCGGGTGCGGCTGAGACTCTCGTGGTTCGCCCGGTTCGGCCTGAATGAAGTAGACATCGCGTCGGGCATTCGTCGGCGACGGTGAGAGCAGGGTGGCCACATAGTTCGCGGTCGTCGAAGGCAGGCTCGGCATGTCACCGACGTGTTGGAGGGCCACTTCGTGCGGGGGAGGATCGAGCAGGCGGGCGAGAGGGATGTCGAGGGCTGCGGCCAGCGCCCACATCGTCTCCAGACTCGGATTGCCGCTTCCGGTCTCGAGCCCGGACATCGTCGACTTGCCGACGCCTGCCCGCCGAGCGACCTCCGACAAAGAGAGTCCGGCCCGCAGCCGTTCACGCTTCAGCGCCGCAGCGATCTGCTGGCTCGGTGAAAGCGCAGCACCGGAAGCAGACGAGCCGGCCTCGCCGACGGCATGGTCATCGACCGTCTCGGCGGGTTCGGTGCCGCCCTGTGAGTCATTCAGCGAATCGACGTTGCTTCGTGAGGTCATGGGTTCACTATAGCGGTTAGATCGTTCGGGTTGACGAACGATGGCTGAGAGTGCACTGTATGGAACATGAGTTCATTATTTCGCACGGCGGAGCGGAAGCCTCGGGTCGAGCGGGTTCTGCCCGGTTCGACCTATCGGGCGGTGGCCATCGTCACCATCACGATCATCGCAGTCGCGCTCTCGTACGGGGCGATCTCCGCCGTCTCCGGTTTCGCCTGGTGGCAGACGCTGCTGCTGGCGATGTTCGCCCTCGGCGGCGCGGCCGAGTTCACCTTCGTCGGCGTCATCGCCGCCGGCGGCGCCCCGATCCTCGCCGTGCTCGCAGGACTCCTCGTCAACTCCCGAAACTTCGCCTTCGGTGTCGCCGTCGGCCCCTTCTTCCCACAGGACTGGCGAGCACTCATCGCCTCTCACTGGATCAACGACGAATCCACCGCGATCTCGCGCACCGGTCACAACGACCGCGCGAAGTGGCACGCGTTCCTGCTGATGGGGGCCGCGATCGCCATCATGTGGCCCGGCGGCGCTATGGTCGGGCAGTGGCTGGGCAATGTCATCAACGCGGACCTGCTCGGTCTCGACGCAGCCTTCCCGATCATCCTCTTCTGCCTCATCCGCGGGGATCTGAAGAACCGGATCACACTCTCGCTGACCGTCATCGGCATCCTCATCGCTGTGGGCCTGACCCCGCTGCTGCCGCTCGGACTGGGAGCAGTGACCTCTTTGTCCGTCTTCGTCTTTGTCGTCGCCGGCTGGGCTGTGCGCTCATTCATCCGTCGCCGCCGTTCCGGTGGTGCCGGCGCATCCGCAGACACTGCTGACACAGACACTGCTGCCGGCGCCGACGGGCACCCGCAATCCGGAATTCCTACGACTCCAGGGGAGGGGCACCGATGAGTGCCGTCAGTTTTCTCATCGCCCTTGCGGGGCTGAGCCTCGGAACCTATCTCATGCGCTTCGCCGGAGTGAAGGTCGGGGCCGCCATTGCCACGAAGGGTCGTCGACGCGCCCCATCGGCCGCCTCGGCGAGTGGCGGGCACACCTCATCGGCCGGCTCGGTGAGGGTCGAGCGCACCCCATCGGCCGCCTCGGCGGTGGCTGACGGACGCGAGGCGAACCCAGCCGGCGGCATCGGGGAACATTCAGCCGAATCAGCCGAATCAGCCGAACCCGCAGACTCGACCGAGCGTGTGACGATGTGGATGGACCGGGCCACGGTCGTGCTCATCGGCGCCGTCTTCGCGACGACCGCGGTCTTCGACGGCAAGGACATCGCCGACCCGGCCCGTCTCATCGGGGTCGGCGCCGGCGTGCTCGCCGCGATCCTGCGGGTGCCGATGCTGCTCGCCGTGGTCATCGGCATGGCCGTGTGCGCACTCATCCGCACGACCGGGATCCTCTGAGCCGAGACCTCTCCCGCCCACTGTGAAAGCCGTGGGACGCGGGTGGGCAATTGCCGAGGATCTCCGGCCCGGAACTGCCCCGAAAGCGCTGGATTGCTAGGCTGAGACCATGGAATACATCGCGGGCTTTCAGAATCTCGTCTTTCTCGCGCTGACGGTGGCCGCCTTCGTCGTCCAACTGTGGGCGTTCATCGACTGCCTCCGCTTCAAGGACGAGAACTACCGTGCCGTGGACAAGCAGAGCAAGAAGTTCTGGGTCATCCTCCTCGGCGTCGGGCTCGCGCTCGCTCTCATCGCCCTGCCTCCGATGGGCATGCGGATGATCTTCCTCAACATCATCGCCCTCGTCGCCGGCATCGTCTACCTCACCGATGTGCGCCCGAAGGTCCGCGCCGTCGACCCCCGCTACCGCAATCGCAACCGCCACCGCTGACGCCGCGTACCAGCTGATCACACTCACCGTATGAGCACAGACCTCAACCTGCCGGGTCCCGAATCCGGCTTCATCGCCACGTTCGGAACCGGCGACCCGCACACCCTCTTCGGCCACGGATTCGCCGGCGCGATCCGCGACACCCGCCCCTTCGGCACCGGCATCACAGGCACCCGCCACTTCCTCCACCTGCCCGGCCACGGCGGTCGGCCCTCACCCGGCCCCGGATGGACCTACCCGCAGATCGCCGACGTCCTCGCCGACGCCGTGAGCACCACCTCGGCGAGCCGGGCAGTGGGGGTCTCGATGTCCGCAGGCGGACTGCTCCACCTGCTGAGCACCGTCCACCCCGTCACCCGCAGCCTCGACAAGGTCGCGCTCGTCCTCCCCGCCTCCTTCACCGGATTCCCCGCCGAGGTGGCCGCCGCCAACCGCTCCTACCTGGAGCGACTGCGTGGTCTGGTTGCGGATGAGGACATCGACGGAATCGTCGAACTCATGCTCTCTCGCGAACCCGCCGAGGTGGCCGACATGCTTCCCGCTCGGGCGTGGACGAAGACGAAGGCGGAGAACCTCGTCGGCACGGACATGTCCGACGGGCTCGGACTCGCCTTGGAGATCGCCGTCGCGGACACCGAGGCGACCGCCGCGAACCTGCGTTCCTTCCCCGGCGACGTCCTCGTGCTCACCCACGAAGACGATCCGGCACATCCGGTCGCCGTCGCCGAGGACATCCACCGGGCGATTCCGACCTCACGGCTCGAGGTGCTTCCCGCCGGATCGATCCTGTGGCGCGGACGTCACGATGTGCGCCGGATCCTCGGCACGTTCTTCGATTAGGCACTGGCTTCGGCTAGTCACCCGACCGCCGTCGTTGGCTAGACTGTCTCCGTGCGCATCTCCGTCCTCTCCCTCCACACCTCGCCCGCCGCCCAACCCGGCCAGGGCGACGCCGGAGGAATGAACGTCTACGTCGACCAGTCCGTGCGCGCGCTCGCCGCGGCCGGACATCGGGTCGACGTGTTCACCGCCGACCCCGGCGGCCTCGACGGCACGGGAAGCGGCCGAGTCGGAGGAACTGCGGGAACCGACGCCGAGGCGGGCATGAGTGCACAGCTGCAGATCACCGACGCCATCACCCTCCACCACCTGCCGGTCGGTGCGACGACGAAGGACGAGCTCGCCGATGCGATCGACGAACTCGCTGAGCTGCTCAATGACCGTCCCGACTTCCGCGCCGCCGACTTCATCTGGGCCCACTATTGGATATCCGCCGAGGCGGCCCTGCGTGCCCACGAGAAGGCCAGCGGCTCCACAGGCACCACCGGTGCAGCGCTCGGGAACGAATTGCAGGTCCGCGCGCCGATCGCGGTGAGCATGCACACGATCGGCGCTGTGAAGAACCGTGATTCGGATACGAGCCACGAACGACCCCAACGGCTCGAGGCCGAAGCGCGCATCGCCGCCGAGGCGGATCTGCTCGTCGCGGCCACCCCTGCCGAACGCCGCGATCTCATCACCGAACTCCAAGCCGAATCCGATTCGGTCGTCGTCGCCCGGCCCGGTGTCGACCATTCGCTCTACACGCCGGATTCGCAGTCGGCGGCGCGCGAACGTCTGGGATTTGCCGACGATGAGGCGATCATCCTCTACGTCGGGCGCATGCAGTTCATCAAAGGCACCGACGTTGCCGTCGACGCCCTGGCTGAACTGCATGAACGCAACCCGCATCTGGCGTCCCGCACCCGCGGAATCCTCCTCGGCGCAGCCTCGGGTGTCGGCGTCGAAGCAGGCGGGGGAGCCGTCCGCCCCTCCTCGACGTATCTGCGGGAGCTGACCACAGCGATCGCAGGCGAACCCAGCGTCGAGGTCCGTCCGCCCGTTCCCTCCCACCTCCTCGTCGACTACTACCGGGCCGCGGACGTGCTCATCGTGCCCTCCCGCAGCGAATCCTTCGGCCTCGTCGCCGCCGAAGCCGCGGCCTCAGGTCTGCCGGCGATCGCCTCGGCGGTGGGAGGACTCCCCGAGATCGTCGAACACGGACATTCGGGACTGCTCATCGCCGACCACAACCCGCACCACTGGGCGACGGCGATCGAAACTCTGCTCAACGACACGGACCTGCGGACCGAACTCGCCGGCCACGCCGCCGACCGTGCCGAACGCTTCGACTGGGGCCGGACCGTCGCGGCAGTCCTCGACGCTCTGCCGGAGCGCTCCTGTGCATCATCACGGCGGTCGGAAGCGCTCGGAGCGTGCTGAGCGACTAGAGTCGGCGGTGAGCATGAGAGCCGATCGAAAGGCGTGAGACCATGAGCACCGACACCGAGGCGATCCTGGCCGGAGTGCGCACCTGGGCCGAGAGCAGCGATGTCCCAGTCGACTCGATCGAGGACTCGGAGATCGTCGTCACTCTGCCGGGGGAGAAGAAGCTCAAGACGAACGTGGCGATCAGCGTCTTCGCTCGCACCGCTCACCTGCAGGCGTTCGTCATCCGTCATCCTGACGAGAACTCGGCCGAATTCAATCGGTGGTTGCTGCAGAAGAACCTCAGACCCGGACCGGTCTCGTTCGCGATCGACAGCCTCGGCGATGTCTATCTGCGGGCGAGCGTGCCGCGTGACCATCTGCTCGATGACCTCGACGAGCTGCTCGGGGCGATGCTGGCCACAGCGGATTCCTCGTTCAACGAACTCCTCCTCATCGGCTTCCTCACCGGGATGAAGAAGGAATGGGCCTGGCGAGTCGGCCGCGGCGAGTCGACGCGCAACCTCTCTGCCTTCGAGAAGGTGCTCAGCGGAGACGACAACGAATTCCTCGGCACCTTCGGTGAGGCCGATGCCGAACCTCCGGCGGTGTCGGCCGATCGAGAGAGCGAAGCGGCTGGGCAGGCAGGTGATGGGGCCGGGCAGGCAGGTGAGGGGGCAGGTGATGGGGCCGGTCAGGCGGGTGAAGGAGCCGGTGAGGAGTCCGTCCCGGGCGCTTCGAAGGGCTCTGTTGACGATCCGAGCCAGGGCCCGCGCCCATGAGTGCGGCCACCTCCAAGCCGGCGAGCGTCGACGAATACATCGCCTCGTTCGACGACGAACGACACCGAGCTTTCCTCACCCGGCTGCGCGAGCTCAGCCGCGTCGCCGCACCGCAGGCCGAGGAGAGCCTCAAATGGGGCAGCCCCGCCTACGCCCTCGGTTCGATCCTGTTCGTGTTCGCCGGGTACAAGAGACACGCGAACGTCGTATTCACTCCCAGCACGAAAGACGCCTTCGCTGATCGTCTGCAGGATTTCGTCACCGGTAAGGGCTCGATCAAACTGCCGTATGACCGAGAGATTCCGACCGAGCTGCTGACCGAGATGATCGTCCACCGGATCCGCGAATTCGAGGTCGACGGAGTGAAGTGGATGTGAGGGCGCTCCAGTGTCAGTCGAGGGGCCGTTTCATTCCCTCGTGGCTGGCGACATAGCCGAGCCGGTCATAGAAGCGCTGAGCACCGGTGCGCGACTTATCGGTGGTGAGCTGAACGAGTCCGGCGCCGAAGCGACGTCCGCACTCGTGAGCCCATTCGAAGACCGCCGTGCCGAGCCCGATGCCCTGAGCCGAGGGGCCGACTCGCACGGCTTCGATCTGCAGTCGGAGCGTACCGCGGCGAGACAGGCTGGGCAGCAGACTCAGCTGCAGGGTCCCGACGACGGTCGAGACGTCGTGAGTCTGGCCTGCTGATCGGGTCTGATCGGCTGACTCGGTCCGGTCGGCGATGTCAACCCGGCCCGCCGGGTCAGCCTGGCCTGCTGATTCGGTGATGGCGACGAGGAGCTGATTGGGGTCGGCGTCGATGAGCCCGAAGGCCCGCGGATAAGGATCCGCCTCCTCGGTGTCGGGGGGCGCAGGGTCGGTGACGGGTGCGGAACCGGCCGCAGCATCGCCCGTATGGTCGACCGTTTGAGCACCGGTCTCGCGGGCGGCTCCGAGCACGTCATCACGCAGCAGCGCGACGAGGGCGGGCACATCGGATTCGGTGGCACGGCGGATGATGAACGTCCTGCCCGCCAGGTCCAGGGTCTCCGGGGCGAATCCGTTGAAGCCTCTGCCCGCGGCTGCCTCAGCGGTCATCGGCCTGCGGCCCCACCGGATGCGGCTCCACCGGATGTGGCTCCGGCGACCGCGGGTTCTTGGCCGGGTGCATCGACCGGCAGTTTTCCGTAGGGACGACGGGCGAACATCGCGGCGAGCAGGGCGCCGGAGACGTTGTGCCACACGCTGAAGACCGCTCCGGGCAGTGCTGCCAGGGGTGAGAAGTACGTGGTGGCCAGGGTCGAGGCCAGTCCGGAGTTCTGCAGCCCGACCTCGAACGACAGCGCACGTCGCGTCGGGGTGTCGAGGCGGCAGGCCGCGGCCACCCCGTATCCGACGCCGAGCCCGAGCACGTTGTGTGTGACGACTGCCAACAGCACGAGCACCCCTGCAGTGGCGATCGACGCGGCCGAGCCGGCGACGACGATGGCCACGATATAGGCGATGGAGATCGAAGCCAGCCACGGCAGCACCGGCGAGATCCTGTCGACGAAGCTCGAGGCGAAGACGCGGACGACGACGCCGACGATGACGGGCACGAGCACGGTCTGGCAGATCGAGACGAACATCGACCAGAACGGCACATCCATATAGGACCCGGCCAGCCACAGAGTCAGCAGTGGAGTGAGGACCGGAGCGAGCAGAGTCGACAGGGTCGTGATCGACACCGACAGCGCCGTATCGCCCTTGGCCAGATAGGTCACGACGTTCGACGCAGTGCCGCCGGGAGCACAGCCGACGAGGATGACTCCGACGGCGATCTCGGGCGGAAGCGAGTAGATGGTCACGACGAAGAGGCCGAGCAGCGGCATCGCCACGAACTGGGTGACGACGCCGAGCGCGGCGATCCACGGCCGCTTCGCGATGCGAGCGAAGTCCGGGAGAGTCAGGGTCAGCCCCATGAAGAACATGACCACACCGAGCGCCCACGTGATCGACGGCGCCAAAGGCGTGAAGGCATCCGGCAGCAGAAACCCGAGCACCCCGGCGATGACGACGAGGACGGGCAGAGCCGTGACGGCGATGATCGAACTGCGATCGGCTGCGGGAGCGGCAGCGCTTCCGGAAGCCTGGTGTGCTGGCGTGCGTGACATGTGTCCAGGCTACTCCGCGCATTTTGTCATTCGAGACACATGCCCAGAAGCTGAGACTCCGCGAGCTGGTCGGGACAATGTCGCCGACGGGCGGCGGCGACCTCATCTGAACAGTCATGCCAAAATGGGGCCATGACGTATAACCTCATCCTGCTGCGCCACGGCGAGAGCGAATGGAACCAGAAGAATCTGTTCACCGGATGGGTCGACGTGACCCTGACCGACAAGGGCCGTGCCGAAGGCCAGCGCGCTGGTGAGCTCCTGCGCGAGGTGGACCTCATCCCCGATGTCGTCTTCACCTCACGACTCAAGCGCGCGATCCTCACCGCGAACATCGCCCTCGAAGCCGCCGACCTGTCCTGGCTCGACGTCCATCGCAGCTGGCGCCTCAACGAGCGCCACTACGGTGCACTGCAGGGCAAGAACAAGAAGGAGATCCGCGACGAATTCGGCGAAGAGCAGTTCATGACCTGGCGCCGGTCCTTCGACACCCCGCCGCCGGCCCTGGCCGACAGCTCGGAGTTCTCGCAGGCCGGCGAGGCCCGCTACTCCAACCTCGGCGACGCGATGCCCCGCACCGAATGCCTCGCCGACGTCATCGACCGTCTGCTTCCCTACTGGTACGACACCCTCGTTCCTGAGCTCACCGTCGGCAAGACCGTGCTCGTGGCCGCCCACGGCAACTCACTGCGCGCCTTGGTCAAGCACCTCGACGGGATCTCCGATGCCGACATCACGGGGCTGAACATCCCCACCGGCATCCCGCTGCACTACGAACTCACCGAGGAATTCACCCCGGTCACCCCAGGAGGCACCTACCTCGACCCTGCGGCGGCCGCAGCGGCCATCGGCCAGGTCGCCAACCAGGGGCGCTGAGGACTCACGCACTGATCGTCTCGGCCTTCCCCGCGATCGCCTTCATCTCCTCGAGCAGAAAGGCGATCGCGGGGGAGGCCGACATCGATTTCCGCCACACCAGCGAGATCGTGCGGGCAATGCTCGGATCATCCAGCGGCACAGCGACGACATCGGACGGCAGATGCGGCCTGCCCAACCGCGGCACCAGCGCCAACGCCCCGACGGCACGCACGAACTCGATCTGCGTGTCGTATTCGATGGCCCAATAGTCGATCCGCGGCTTGCTGTGCAGCTCCTCGAACAGCGCCGTCAGCCACCGATGGCACACGGCATTGCGCGGAGCCGAAACGAACATCTCCCCGAGCAGATCACTGCGGGTCACCTCGGCGCTGGTGGCCAGGCGATGATCGCGATGCATGACGATATCGGCCCGATCCACAGCGACCCGTTCCGAGATCAGGGTCGCCGGCAGGTGGAGTGAGGACGAATCCCAGCCGAAGATGAGGGAAGCGTCGATTCGGCCTGCCGTGACCATCTCGATCAGCTCGTCCGGCTCCTCCTCGATGTTCGTCACGGTCAGTTCCGGCGCCGAGGCGGCCAACCTCGGAAGAGCGGGCACGAGCAGTCCGCGGATCCCCGTCGAGAATCCGCCGACCGTGATCCGTCCCCGCGGCTCACCCGACTGAGCCCGGGCGGCGGTCTCAAGGCTCTCCAGCTCCTCCAGCAGGCCGGCCCCGCGCCGACTGAGTTCCCTGCCCACCGGAGTCAGCGCAATGCCGCGGCCCGTCCGCTCGGTCACCGGAGCGCCGAGGTAGCGCGAGAGCTTCTGCAGCTGATGACTCACCGCCGCCGGCGTATACCCTAAGGACTCGGCTGTCGCCGTGACCGATCCGAGCGAATCGAGGACGACGAGGGTGCGGAGTGCAACAGTATCGATCATCAAATTATCTTAATGAAACAGTGGACAGACTTTCAATGGAATTTTTACGACGTGACTGGAATGCTTGAGTCATGCGCTCGGTCCACTACATGCTCGCCCTCCTCGTCGTCGTTCTCTGGGGCGTCAACTTCATCTTCATCGACTTCGGTCTCCGCGACTGGCCGCCGCTGCTCCTCGTCGCCGCCCGCTTCACCTTCGTCGTGGTGCCGGCGATCTTCTTCGTCCGCTTTCCCCGCGGCTCCTTCGGCCGTATCCTCCTCATCGGCACCTTCATGTCGGCCGGCCAGTTCGGCCTTCTCTACACCTCGATGGCACTCGGTCTGCCAGTCGGCCTGACCTCGATCGTCATCCAGATCCAAGCTGCGTTCACCGTGATCGTCGCAGCCCTCGTGCTGCACGAGATCCCGAGCCGCCGGCAGATCATCGGCATCCTCATCGGTCTCGTCGGTCTGGCCGTCATCGGCCTGAGCCTGCAGGCGTCCGTGCCGATCGTCGCGTTCCTCGTCGCCGTCGGCGCTGCCCTGTCCTGGGCGACGGGCAATGTCATCGCCCGCGGTGTGAAGCCCGGTACGAACGGTGTTCAGATGACCGTGTGGTCGGCTCTCGTCGTCCCGATCCCGATGGTCGCACTGTCGACGCTCATCGACGGACCCGCCGAGGTGGCCCACGCTCTCACGCACCCGACCTGGGGCGTCGTCGCCTCGGTCGTCTACACCGCCGGGCTGGCCTCGCTGGTCGGCTATGTCATCTGGAACTCGCTGCTCGCCCGCTTCCCGGCCTCCCAGGTGGCACCGTTCTCGCTGCTCGTCCCGCCGGTCGGAGTGATCTCCGCCTGGATCGTGCTCGGAGACCGGCCGAGCAGCGCCGAACTCATCGGCGGAGTCCTGCTGCTCCTCGGCGTCGCCGTGACGACCGGAGTGTTCAAGACCCTGGCACGCGGCACACGCAGGCGCCGAAAGGTCGTCGTGAGTCAGACCCGGGAAGAGGTCTCCGCGAACTGACGCCCCGGAAGCCTCCGGCCGGGGGTGCCGCGACCTCAACCGGGACCGTCGGGACCGGAGCTGTGAAGGGCACGGATATGCGAAGCGCCCCGGCACAGCAGTGCCGGGGCGGGTGTGCTTCTTCGCGCTGAGTGCCTACTTCTTCGACAAGTAGGGTTCCCAGTTTCCGGTGAGCAGGTATTCGACCTTCTGCGACACCGACACCGCGTGATCACCGAAGCGCTCGTAGTACCGCGAGAGCAGGGTGACATCGGCGATATGGCGGGGAGCCAGCGAACCGGCCGGAACCTCGGCGAGCTTCGCGAACACGCTCAGATGGAGTTCGTCGAGCTCCTCGTCGATGGCGTTGATCGTCGGGACATCGGACAGGCCGGGATTCGAGAGCAGGCGCTGCGTCGCCTCGGCGATCTTCTCACCGGACTCACCCATCCGCGCGAACGTCGAGTCGAAGACATCGGGGATCGCGGACTCCGGATAGCGGATGCGCACCTGCTGAGCGATGTGACGGGCGAGGTCACCCATCCGCTCGAGCGATGCCGACATCCGCAGCGATCCGATGACAGCGCGCAGATCCGCGGCCACCGGAGCCTGCAGGGCGAGCATCTCAGCCGCCTGCTGATCGAGGGTGAACTGCATATTGTCGATGACGGAGTCGGCCTCGATGACCTGCTCGGCCAGCTCGAGATCATTCGAGTGCAGCGACTGATTGGCCAGGCGGATGGCCTCGAGGACCTTGGTGGACATGCCGACCAGCTGAGTGGCCAGATCGTCCAATTCGTTTCTGAAGACTTCGCGCATGAACTGCGGTTCCCTAACTCTTGATCATGACAATCGGGAGTGACTGTCGGTGGTGCGTGGTGTCGGAGGGGTGCCGGCGCTTCCGGTCCGCGCCCTCAGCGGGGGAAAGCAGAAGGCGAGAACGGCGGGGAACGCAGGCACACAGACGTCAGCATCGCACGATCGAGTGAACGTCTCCAGACGAGAAGGTGAATTCCTCGGCAAATACGGTGGCCAGAAGTGAATTCGGTGCGCCGAGACGGTGGGCAACGCCTAAGCTTGAGGCTGTGGATCTCTTAGTAGTGGCGGTCCTGACCGGCGTCGTCGGCCTGGGCCTGGGTATAGCGGGAATTCTTGCGTTCCGATTCAGCGAACGCTCCCGCGATGCTGCCGATCTGCATTCCGAGGACGACCTGCCCGAAGGCATCGCCGAAGTCCTGGCCGTCCTGCCTTCGGCCGCGATCGTCATCGACGCCGGCGACGACGTCGTCAAAGCCTCCCCGGCCGCATACACATTCGGCCTGGTCAGAGGCCACTCGCTGGCATCGACAGAGATGCTGCGGGTCGTCGGCCGAGTCCGCGCCCGCGGTCTCATCGAGGAGATCGACCTCGAGCAGACACGTGAGAACTCGGAATCCGTGCTCCGCTTCCTCCATGCTCGCGTCGCCCCCTTGGGCACCTCCTTCGTCCTCGTCCTCTGCGACGATCAGACCGAATCCAAACGCGTCGACGCCGTCCGCCGCGACTTCGTCGCCAACGTCTCCCACGAACTCAAGACACCGATCGGGGCGATGGCTCTGCTCGCCGAGGCGGTCACCGACTTCGCCGACGACCCGGCCGCTGTCGAACGCTTCGGTGGGCGGATGCAGCGGGAGTCGAAGAGGCTGACCCAGCTGGTGCAGGAGATCATCGACCTCTCCCGCGTCCAGGACCACGCCGCTCCCGCTTCGACCGAGAAGATCTCCGTCGCCGAGGTGGTCGACGATGCCTCTGACCGTGCCCGAACCGGGGCGGAAGGCAAGAGCATCCATATCGAGGTCTCTCCGCCCAGCGACCTGCTCATCGAAGGCAACTACGAACTGCTCGTCAATGCGGTGCGCAACCTCATCGACAATGCCGTGAACTATTCGCCGGAGGGCACCCGTGTGGGAGTCGGAGTCGATCTCGTCGATGAGCGTATCGAGATCGCCGTGACCGATCAGGGCATCGGCATGACCGCTCAGGACACCGAGCGCGTCTTCGAACGCTTCTACCGGGTGGATCCGGCTCGCTCCCGGATCACCGGAGGTACGGGCCTGGGGCTGAGCATCGTCAAGCACATCGTCGCCACCCACGGCGGTGAAATGCGCGTATGGAGCCAGCTGAACAAGGGGTCGACGTTCACCATCGTGCTCCCGCTGGCCGGAACCGCAGCCGAAGTCTCCGCCGCCGATTCGGCACCGGCCGGGGTCCTCCTCGAACACTCAGCGGACCCGGCAACGACCTCCTCGGTGGACGACGACGGCCACGGAGCCGCAGCGTCCGACGTCGACGGTCCGGCCACCTCGGCGAGAGCGGAGAATGACGATGATGATGTCACCGACGAAGTCGGGGGCGACAGTATCGACGATCCCGCCGGAGATGATGACGGGCCCGCCGGTGATAATGGAGACGGCGGGGCGACCGCCGGCTCACCCAAGAATCTGACCGAAGAAAGCGAACAAAGGAAGCTCACAACGTGACTCGTATTCTGCTTGTCGAGGACGAAGATTCGTTCTCGGACCCACTGTCGTACCTGCTCGGTAAGGAAGGGTACGAGGTGACGGTCGCCGACGACGGGCTCAAGGCTCTGGCGGAGTTCGACCGCACCGGCGCCGATCTGGTCCTGCTCGACCTCATGCTGCCCGGTGCTTCCGGCACCGAGGTCTGCCGTGAGCTGCGGGCGAAATCCAATGTGCCGATCATCATGCTCACGGCCAAGGATTCGGAGATCGACAAGGTCGTGGGGCTCGAGCTCGGCGCCGATGACTATGTGACGAAGCCGTACTCCTCACGTGAGCTGCTGGCTCGTGTGCGGGCGGTGCTGCGACGCAATGTCGAGACCGAGGAATTCGATGATGAAGCCGTGCTCGAGGCCGGGGGAGTGCGCATCGACGTCGAACGCCACGTCGTGGCCGTGCGTGGTGAAGAGCAGTCCATGCCGCTCAAGGAGTTCGAGCTGCTCGAGATCCTCGTGCGCAACTCCGGACGCGTGATGACTCGCGGTCAGCTCATCGACCGGATCTGGGGCGAGGACTACGTCGGCGATACGAAGACGCTCGACGTCCATGTCAAACGTCTGCGTGCGAAGATCGAGGAGAACCCCTCGGAGCCGCGCCTGCTCACGACTGTGCGCGGGCTCGGGTACAAGTTCGAGGCGTGAGGCCGCCGGCCGACGGCGAGTGCTGCCTGCAGGCGATGAAAGCAGCCGGCTGACGCTGAACGCGGCCAGCTGGCGGTGAATGCAACCAGCTGGCGGTGAATGCAGAAAGAGCCGCTCACATGGTGTGAGCGGCTCCTTCTGTGCTCTCGCGAAGGCCTGTGCTCTCGCGAAGCTCTCGCGAAGAACTGTGCTTCCGCGCAGAACCGGTTCCGAACCTTGCTGTGGACCGATCGTCTGATCCTCGAGAGGACCGCTCAGCCGTTGGCTGCTGCGGTTCCTTCAGCGGTGTCGGCATCATCACCGGGCATGTTCGACGGCGACTCGGACGGCGACTCCGACGGCACGTACTCTTCGTAGTACGGCAGAACGTCGGTGAGCAGCTGCGTCTCGAAGACCTTCTCGTCGCTGCCGTTCTTGATCGTGATGTCGACCAGATCGCCGGGCTCGGCCTTGAGACCGTCGACGGTGACGACGTCCTCGGACGAGGTCTCAGGGCTCTTCGGGTCCTGGACGAACGTCTCGCCGGCCTTGACCGATTCACTCACCGTGGTGCCGCCGACCTCGAGGGACACCTTGGCGGTGGACTCACCGCTGTTGATGAGGGTGAAGAACAGCTGAGCCGGGCCCGAGCCCTCTTCGTCCGTGATGAGCAGGAGTCCACGGACTTCGATGTCACCGACAGATCCCGAAGCTCCGTCGCCGCCGTTGTAGATGTATTCGGCAGTCTGATGGGGAGACAGCAGGCTTGCACATCCGCTGACGGGGATAACGAGAGCGAGTGCGGCAACGGCGAGAGCCGCGCGGTTGTGCCGTTTCATTATGCTCCTTGAAGTGGCAATACAAGATCAGTCTGTATACTACCCGGTTTTTGACCCGCTGTAGAACCGGGTGGTCGGTGCAGACAGAGTTCTGCGACGCTCGGGCGCGTCGCGGCTGAAGTTTCGGTGAAGAGCGAACGAAGTCCGGCCCGCGTTGCAATCGGTCGAGGTTCTCTTCGGGTCTGCGTGGCAATGCTCCCTCTCGCCGTCGTTCTCGCTGACAGAGGCGGCAGAGGTGTCGGTCACGGCAAGCTGGAGAGCGGATCCGGCGTGCGGCGGAGGCGGAGCCTAGCATGAAGATTCGCCGCCCTGAACGATTTCTGTGGCGAGCCTCATGGTAAACTGGGATTCCGCGAAAGGGGTTTGAAGAGAATATGAGTTTCCAGGTCGGCGACACTGTTGTCTATCCACATCACGGTGCAGCGACAATCCAAGAAATCAAGAAACGAGCCATCAAAGGTGAGGAGAAGCTGTATCTCAAGCTCCAGGTCGCACACGGCGATCTCGTGATCGAGGTCCCGGCAGAGAACTGCGATCTGGTCGGTGTGCGAGATGTCGTCGGTGAAGAAGGCGTTGAGAAAGTCTTCAATGTCCTGCGTGCCGAATTCGTCGAAGAGCCCGCGAACTGGTCCCGCCGGTACAAGGCCAACGTTGAGAAGCTGCAGTCCGGTGACGTCATCAAGGTCGCCGAGGTCGTCCGCGATCTGTGGCGTCGCGAACAGGACCGCGGCCTGTCGACCGGAGAGAAGCGGATGCTGTCGAAGGCTCGCCAGATCCTCGTCTCCGAACTCGCCCTGGCCGAGAAGAAGGAAGAGTCCGAGGCAGAAGCTCTGCTGGACGAAGTGCTCGCATCCTGAGCACCTGTGTCATCATCCCGGCCGCAGGGTCGGGATCACGTCTGGGGCGCAGTGAGCCGAAGGCTTTCGTCCGTGTGAGCGGACGGACACTTCTGGCTCGCAGCCTCGAGACGATCATCTCCTCGGGAGTCGCCTCCACAATCGTGGTGGCCGCTCCCGAGGAGTTTATTTTGCACGCACGCGAAGAAATCGCAGATGTGGCCGCAAAGACGAAATGCGAAATTTCAATGACATCTGTAGCAGGTGGAAGAGATCGCGTTTCCTCAGTGCAAACAGCCTTGAAACATATCGGTGCCGCGGAATTCGTCCTCGTCCATGATGCCGCGAGGTGTCTGACCCCGCCCGATGTGTTCACACGAGTGATCGCCGCGCTGCACTCCGGCGCCGAGGCGGTCGTACCGGTTCTGCCGATGATCGACACCGTCCGACGGACCGTCGCTGACCCGATTGATGCCGCCCGAGGCGCCGTCGCCGACCCAGTGGCGGGGGCGGAACCCGTTTCCAATGGGATTGTCTGGTCGATCCACAGCGGTTCTGACGCCGAGACCGCCGTGGATCGACCAGACAATCCGGTTCCTGCGGGGGCTGTGGACGCAGGAACCCGTGCAGTGGTGCGAGGAGACCTCGAGCGGGCCGAACTGCGACGAGTCCAGACTCCGCAAGGGTTCCGCAGCGAGGTGCTCCTGCGGGCCTACGAGCAGTCTGCGATCGGTGGCGCGGACCCGACCGGTGGCGTCGCATCGCCGGGTGGTGTGGGAGCGACTGACGACGCGGGGCTGGTCGAACGCCTCGGCATCGACGTCGTCGCTGTCGACGGTGACGAAGAAGCGCTCAAGATCACCTATCCGCTGGACCTCGTCCTCGCAGAGCGGCTCGTTCGGTTGCGCGAGCAAGGAACAAATCAGATCATTCCCCGCACCGGCATCGGCGTCGACGTCCACGCCTTCTCGTCCGATCCCGCACGCGAACTCTGGGTCGCGGGGCTGCTGTGGCCGGGGCAGCCCGGGCTCGAAGGGCATTCGGACTCCGATGTGGCCGCCCACGCTTGCTGCGATGCACTGTTCTCAGCTGCGGGGCTCGGCGACCTCGGTGAGCACTTCGGCGTCGACCGTCCGGAATTCGCCGGGGCCTCGGGCGCGGTCCTACTCGCCGAGGCGGCCCGCATCGTCCGCGAAGCAGGCTTCGAGATCGGCAACATATCCGTCCAGGTGATCGGCAACCGACCGAATATCGGCACTCGCCGTACCGACGCCCAGCACGCTCTGACGGCCGCAGTCGGAGCGCCGGTGTCAGTATCCGGCACCACCTCCGACGGTCTCGGCCTGACCGGTCGGGGAGAGGGAATCGCCGCCACCGCCACGGCACTGATCCACTCGAGATGAGCCGGAAGAACTCGCAATGAGAATCCTCTTCCAAGGAGCCGGTGCCATCGGCATCGCCGGGGCCGCGATCTTCACCGATGCTCATGAGGTCGCCGTCGTCTCCCGCTCGGCCGGCGCCGACGGGCGGGCGGCCTTTCCACGACGGGTGAGCGCCCTCGACCCGACGGATTCCGGTCGGACTGGAGTCGGGCACGGCAGCTGGTCGGTGACTTCAGTGGCCGCGACTCGGCGGGTGACGATCACAGACTGGGCCGAGGCAGCCGCTGCGGGAAGCTGGGATCTCACTGTGCTCACGACCCGTCCCAGCGATCTCGACCCCGCAGTGGCCACATCGATTCGGAACATCTCACCGGCGTTCATCGCGATCACGAGCCAGGTCGACGGCGACCTCGAGCGGGCACGTGCCGAATTTCCCGGCACCGAGGTGGTCGTGTTCGGGCCCGCGTTCCTCTCCGAACGGCTGGACGCCGGTGTGCCGCTGGGCTCTCGGAATGCGGCTGAGAACAAGAACCGGACCGACGATCGCGAAGACGCAGCCGGCCGGACGAACAAGCCGGGGCGAGAGGTGAGATTCTGGGCGCCTGCCGGTGCGCCGCGGTTCCTCGTCGCTGGGCAGCACGCCACTGTGCGTTCGCTTGCCCGCAGGCTGGGTCGGCTCATCCTGCCTGTGCCGATGGATGCCGTGCTGCTGCCACCGGCGGTGTTCATTCCCTTCGTCGCCGAGCTGACTGTCCGCGGTGGGAACTGGGCGGCCCTGAAGTCACATCTCAGCCGACCGGCAGAGGCCGCCGGTGAAGCGATGCGCGCCGAGCTCGGCGCGCCGATGCCCGTGTTCGTGTCTGCCGCTCGGGCAGTGCTCGACACCCTGGAACGGATCGTGCCGATCGATGTCACGAGCTACGCGGGCAGGCACTTCGCCCGGCATGTGGGTCAGACCCGGGATATGCTCACGGGCTGGGCCGAATCCGCGGACTCCGCGCACGCTCTGCGCGAGCTCCTTGCCGCGTTGGACGACAGCGACGTGTCGGGAGCCGCTTCAGCTGAAGAACGGACGCAGAGCGCCACCTCAACTGAAGATGGGAAGCCGAGTGCCGCCTCGGCGACGGTGAACGGAGGGGTCAGGTCCGTGCGGCGGGGTGGCGCTTCGTGACGACGAGGCCGACGAGGTAGAGCGCGACGACGAAGATGAGGGTCCCGACGATCTGGAAGCGCACGGACGCGACGGTCAGGCCGAGCCCGATGATCACGGCGATTCCGGCCAAGGTGACATACGACAGCCACGGGTAGCCCCACATGCGCAGGGGCAGGGACCGGCCGGCCGCCTCGGCGCGACGACGCAGCACGATCTGCGAAACGAGGGTCGCGACCCACGTGACGATCAGTGTCGAGCCGACGATGTTGAGCAGGACTCCGAGGACCTCGGCGGCCCAGAAATAGTTGAGCCCGACCGCGACGAAACCGAACGCCGAGGTGGCCAGCACCGCGGGCACGGGCACGCCGCGACGATTGGTGCGGCCGAGTCCGCGCGGAAGCATGGACCGCTGCGACATCGAGAACGACATCCGCGACGCTCCGTAGATGTTCGCGTTCATCGACGACAGCAGCGCGATGACGATGACCGCGGCCAGCAGCGAGGCGATGAACGGCAGCCCAGCGGTTTCGAGCACAGCCACGAACGGGGACTCCGCCAGACGCTCATCCGTCCACGGCAGGACGAGGACGATGACCGCCACCGACCCGATGTAGAGGAACAGGATGCGCCATACGATCGTCTTGATCGCCTGGCTGACGCTGCGTTCGGGATTCGCGGTCTCAGCCGCGGCGACGGCAACGATCTCGATCCCGCCGAAAGCGAAGGCGACGACGAGCAGACCGGCGGCGATGCCGGAGATGCCGGTCGGCATGAATCCGTCGGAGAAGATCTGCGCGGGCGGTTCGGCCGGGGTCCATCCGAACAGATACGCGGCCCCGAGGACGACGAAGAGGACGACGAAGACGACCTTGATGAGAGAGAACCAGAACTCGAACTCACCGAAGCTGCCGGAGGTGGTGAGGTTGATGGCCGTGAAGATGAGCATGATCACCAGGGCGATGACCCACTGCGGGACCGCCGGAATATAGGCGGCTGCGATCTGTGCGGCGGCAGTGGCCTCGGCCGCGACGACGAGACACAGCTGGACCCACCACAGAGCACCCACCGCGAAGGCCGCTGCCGGGCCCATGGCCTTGCCTGCATAGTGGGAGAATGCACCCGGGTTCGGATCGGCGGCGACGAGTTCGCCCAGCGCCCTCATGACGAAGATGACGATGAGGCCCGCGACGACATAGGAGACGAGGACGGCGGGACCTGCCGCCTGCACTCCGGCGCCGGAGCCGACGAAGAGACCGGCGCCGATTGCCGAGCCGAGACTCATCATCACCAAGTGGCGGGGCTTCATCCCGACTTTGAGGCCATCGGACGTGGTGGCGGAAGCCGAGGCCGACGCTGACTCGGCGGGCTGCGAAGACTGTGATTCAGGCACCAGACGAGTCTATCCGTCGGGGCCGGAAAGCGCAGACGCGGGTCGCGGACCCGTATGGGTCGCGACCCGCGTCTGCGAGCTGCGGTCGGTCAGAGGCTGATCGGCGGCCGGCCCTGACGCGAGCTGCGTCGGGGCCGGCGAGCCGAATCAGTGGCCGCGCTTGATCCAGTCCTCGAGGGCCGGACTCTCGGCACCGATCGACGTCGAGTCACCATGTCCGGTGAGCACGACGGTCGCCTCGGGCAGCGGGAACAGCACATCGCGGATCGATTCGATGATCGTCTCGAAGCTCGAGTACGAACGCCCCGTGGCTCCGGGGCCGCCGTTGAACAGGGTGTCTCCGGAGAACAGCACCGGTCCGACTGCGCGACCGGCGCCCGCCGATGCGGGAACCGGCAGACCGGTCTCGACGAAGAAGCACGTCGAACCGGGGGAGTGGCCCGGTGTGTGCAGAGCCTTGAGCTTGACTCCGCCGACGGTCCAGGTGTCGCCGTGGGCGATCTGTCCGTCGGGACGGTAGTTCTCATAGGTCATATCCCACAGCACATAGTCATCGGGATTGAGGTACACGGTGGGGTTGCCCACCCGCTGGGCGAAGTCGCGGACGACTCCGACATGGTCGTCATGACCGTGCGTGAGCAGAATGGCCTTGACGTCTCTGGATCCGACCGCCTCGGCGATCGCATCGACATTATGGGCCGGGTCGATGACGATGACCTCGGAATCATCGCCGATGATCCACACGTTGTTGTCGACGTTGTGCGTCTCTCCATCCAGGGAGAACGTCCCTGATGTGACGAGATGCTCAATAGCAGTCATTACAGTTCCACCACCGATCGTAGGACTCGGCCTTCGGCCATCTTCTCAAAAGCGGATTCGACATCGCCGATGCCGATGCGTTCGGACACGAACTTCTCGAGCGGGAAGCGCCCCTGCTGGTAGAGGTCGACGAGCATCGGGAAGTCGCGGTCGGGCAGGCAGTCGCCGTACCACGAGGACTTGAGCCTGCCGCCGCGGCCGAAGACGTCGAGCAGCGGAACGCTCAGCTCCATCTCCGGGGTCGGCACGCCGACGAGGACGACGGTGCCTGCGAGGTCACGGCCGTAGAAGGCCTGCCGCCAGGTGGCAGGAATGCCGACGGCGTCGATGACGACGTCGGCGCCGAAGCCGCCGGTGCGCTCCTGGATGGCGGCGACGACCTCGTCCTCGCTCATGCCCTTCGTCGATACCGTGTGCGTGGCGCCGAAGTCGCTGGCCCAGTCGAGCTTCTTCTCGTCGATGTCGAGGGCGATGATCGTGTTCGCCCCGGCCAGAGCCGAACCGGCGATCGCAGCGCAGCCGACGCCGCCGGCACCGATCACGGCCACGGACTTGCCGCGGGTGACCTCGCCGGTGTTGATGGCCGCACCGATCCCAGCCATCATTCCGCAGCCGAGCAGACCCACGACTGCCGGGTCCGCCTCGGGGACCTTGGTGCACTGACCGGCGGCGACCAGGGTCTTCTCGGCGAACGAGCCGATGCCCAGAGCTGCCTCGAGCTCGGTGCCGTCGGTCAAGGTCATCTTCTGCGAAGCATTGTGGGTGTCGAAGCAGTACCAGGGCTCGCCGCGCTTACAGGCACGGCAGTCGCCGCAGATCGCGCGCCAGTTGAGGATGACGAAATCCCCGACCTCGACCTCGGTGACTCCAGCGCCCACCTCGGAGACGACTCCGGCGGACTCGTGGCCGAGCAGGAACGGGTAGTCATCGCTGATTCCGCCTTCGCGGTAGTGGAAGTCCGTGTGGCAGACGCCGCACGACTTCACATCGACGACGACCTCGCCCGGCCCCGGATCGGGGATGACGATGTCAGTGAGTTCGACGGGAGCTCCCTTGCTCCGGGAGATCACGCCCTTGACAGTCTGTGGCATTGCGCCTCCTAGTGTTCTTCTGCGACCTCGCCCGGAACCGGTCCGGAGGAGAGGCCGCTGCCTCGGCGAGTGCCGAAGGCGCTGAGATGTTCCGGACAGCCCTACCCTAACCAGGCGCGACGGTTCCGACCAGCGGCGTTCGACAGGTGGGCACAAACTCGGCTGTCCATATGGTGGTATGTCTCACGATGTGGTTTACTGTTGCTCGGCAAATTTCCAACGGTGACCTGAGCCACAAGGGTGAGCAGGGGCCATGCCATACTGCAGAGGAGGAGTCATGGCAGGCGAATGGAAACGCACAAAATCCATTGAACAGAGCATCCGTGACACACAGGATCCAGAACATCAGCTGAAGAAGAACCTCGGCGCCCTCGACCTCGTCATCTTCGGAGTCGGCGTCTGCATCGGGGCCGGAATCTTCGTCCTCACCGGGCAGGCCGCAGCGACGAACGCCGGACCCGGCATCGCGCTCTCGTTCCTCATCGCCGGAGTGGCCTGCGGGCTCGCGGCACTGTGCTACGCAGAGTTCGCCTCGACCGTGCCGGTGGCCGGCAGCGCCTACACATTCACATTCGCCACGATGGGCGAGCTGCTCGCGTGGATCATCGGCTGGGACCTCATCCTCGAGTTCACCGTCGGATCGGCCGCACTGGCCACGTCGTTCAGCCAATACCTCGCCGTCGTCCTCGACGGCACACCGCTGGCGATCCCCGAAGCCATCGCCACGGCCGAGAACGGGTGGATCAACCTGCCGGCAGGACTGCTCGTCCTCGGACTCACGGTCGTGCTCGTCACCGGCATCAAACTCTCGAGCCGAATCAACATCATCGTCACCATCCTCAAAGTCCTCGTCGTCCTCGCCGTCATCATCGTCGGCCTCTTCTTCGTCAAGGTCTCGAACTGGGTGCCCTTCATCCCACCGGCCGAGGAGCCTGCCGACACCGGCGGATCGATGCTGCACCTGCCCATCGTGCAGGGGCTCTTCGGTCTCGAGCCGAGCGTCTTCGGCGTCGGCGGAATCTTCGCCGCGGCCGCCATGGTCTTCTTCGCCTTCATCGGCTTCGACGTCGTGGCGACGACTGCTGAGGAGACGAAGAACCCGCAGAAGAACCTGCCCATCGGCATCTTCGGCTCACTGGCGATCGTCACCGGCCTCTACATCGCCGTCTCGCTCGTCATCACCGGCATGCAGAACTACAAGGACATCGACCCCGAGGACGGTGCGCCGCTGGCGACGGCGTTCGTCAACGTCGGTCTGCCCGTGATGGGCAGCCTCATCGCGATCGGCGCCTGCATCGGCCTCATCGTCGTCTGCATGATCCTGTTCATGGGGCAGACCCGCGTCGGGTTCTCGATGGCTCGGGACGGTCTGCTGCCGCAGTGGCTGGCGAAGACGAACCCGAAATACGGCACGCCGTACCGGTTCACCATCATCACCGGCGTGATCATCGCGGTCATCGCCGCGTTCGTGCCTCTGTCCACGCTGGCCGAGCTCGTCAACATCGGTACGCTCTCGGCCTTCGTGCTCGTATCGATCGGCGTCATCGTGCTGCGTCGCACTCGCCCCGAGCTCGAGCGTCCGTTCAAGGTCCCGTTCGTCCCGGCGCTGCCGATCATCTCCGCGGTCATCTGCTTCTACCTCATGCTCAACCTCAATATGGACACGTGGATCCGCTTCATCGTGTGGTTGGGCATCGGCCTCGTCGTGTACTTCGCCTACTCCCGCAAGCACAGCAGGCTCAACGCCCCCGCCGAGGCGGTCGTGAACTGACCCCCACCCTCGCCGGGGATGTCGCGAGGTCGTGGTCGGCCACCTCGGTGAGGGTGGGGCTGGGACCCGGGGGTCGCCTCGGTGAGGGTGAGGCCGGGAACGAGAAGGGCGGTCCGCTCCCTGTCAGCAGGGAACGGACCGCCTTCGTTATGTCAGCGGAGAGGGCGCGGAGCTCGCTCCTCGTCGGGGTGCTTGCGCAGGTGCAGCATCGCTGCTCCCAGGCCGCCCCAGACGGTGACCATGGCGATGATCATCATGATGATGGCTGATGTGCCCATGTCAGACTCCCTTGTTCTCTGTGGAGGTGTTCTCTGCGGCGACGGCGTCGGCGATGTCCTTGTCCATCTCGTCGAGCCTCGCCTGCGGCCATTTGACCAGCGTGAGGACGACGGCGGCCACGGCGAGCAGAGCGATCATGCCCCAGCCGTAGGTGCCGGTGATGAGCGGCGGATAGTCTTCATAGCCTTCGGTGAGGTAGGTGACGATCTGCGTGATGAGCATGTAGGCCAGGACCACTCCGGTGATGGAGATGAGGGCCATCCAGATCTTGCCGAGCTTGAAGCTCGAGACCGCATTGAGGTGGCGGCTGAACACCGGCATCTTACGCAGGATCCACGCGACGACGACGATCGCGAGGACCGCGGAGCCGACGATGCCGATGTTGTTCGCGAAGGCATCGAGGGTGTCGAGGGCGTAGAGGCCGGTGATCGTGGGCATGAACAGGATCGACACAACCGCCATCGCGCCGCCGATGAAGATCGTCGAGGTGCGGTTGCTCACGCTGAACTTGTCGCGCAGCGCCTGGATCGGCACCTGCACGATCGAGACCAGCGAGGTCAGACCCGCGAACACGAGGCAGGCGAAGAAGACGAAGCCGAAGATCGCTCCGCCGGGCATCTGCGAGATCAGCGTCGGGAAGCCGACGAAGGCCAACCCGATGCCGTCGGTCGCCACATCGCCGACCGCGACGCCCTGCGCAGTGGCCATGAAGCCCAGCGCCGCGAAGATGCCGATGCCGGCGAGGATCTCGAACGCGGAGTTCGAGAATCCGACGACGAGTCCGGCACCGGTGAGGTTCGTCTTCTTCTTCAGGTACGAGGCGTACGTGATCATGATGCCGAAGGCGATCGACAGGGAGAAGAAGATCTGTCCGTAGGCCGCGATCCACACCTTCGGGTTCGTCAACTCTCCGAAATCGGGGGTGAACAGTGCGTTGAGTCCGTCCGCTGCGCCCGGCAGGAACAGCGACCGGATGACGAGGGCGAGGAAGAGGATGATGAGCAGCGGGATGAAGATCTTCGAGAAGCCGGCGATGCCGTTCTGCACACCGAGCAGAAGGATCCCGAGGACGACGATCCAGACGATGATGATCGGGATGAGGACCCCGGGCACGAACTCGAACGAGATCCCCGGATCGCCCATCTGGAGGTACTCACCGAAGAAGAAGCCCTCGGAATCGTCGCCCCACGCCTCGGTGAGGGAGAAGAACATGTACGACCCGGCCCAGCCGATGATCGCGGCATAGTAGATGCCGATGATGACGGCCACGCCGGTGGCGAACCAGCCGATCGGTTCGGCCGCTTTGTGCGTCATCCGGTATGCCAACGGCGCCGAACCGCGCGAACGGTGTCCCATCGCATAGTAGAAGAAGAGCAGCGGGATGCCCGCCGTCAGCAGTGCGACGAGATAGGGGATGATGAAGGCGCCGCCGCCGTTGTCGTAGGTCACGTACGGGAAGCGCCAGATGTTGCCGAGGCCGATCGCCGAACCGATGGCCGCGAAGATGAACGCGCCACGGGAGACGAAGACCTCCCTCTGGGGTGCTTTCTTTGGAGACATGATGTCCTTTCCTGTTCGACCCGTTCTGGTCGGGGCCGAATTTCCGCCCTCCCGATCTCGTCCGTGAGACGGTCAGGCACACGCGAAGCCCGCGGGCGGGAACAGCCTTCGCCGTTCGCGCCGTGGACTTCATGACTTGCGTCCACTTTACTGTGAATATTCTGAGTGTTGTGCTGTGCATCACGTGAGGTGCATAACAGTCTTGTATCGAATCGCTCGAAACGGGGAAATCGGCCAGGCCCGGTAGACTTGTGGGCGTGACTATCTCGCTCTATAACACCGCCAGCCGCACGACCGAAGAACTGCGCCCCGTCCACGACGGCCAGGTCGGTATCTACGTCTGTGGCGCCACGGTGCAGGGCGAGCCCCATATCGGCCACCTGCGTTCGGCCTCGGTGTTCGACACTCTGCGGCGTTGGCTGCTCTACAGCGGCTTGCGGGTGACCATGGTCCGCAACGTCACGGACATCGACGACAAGATCCTGTCGAAGTCGATCGAGGAGGGACGGGAATGGTTCGCTCACGCGTATAAGTACGAACGCGCCTTCACCGCCGCCTATGACGCGCTCGACGTGCTGCCTCCCAGCAGTGAACCCCGCGCGACCGGGCACATCACAGAGATGATCGAACTCATCTCCCGCCTCATCGAGGCCGGCCATGCCTACCCCGCACTCGACGGCAGCGCCGATGTCTACTTCGACGCCGCCTCGTGGAGCGACTACGGGGCACTGACGAACCAGAAGCTCGAGGACATGGAGCTGTCCGAAGGCGCCGAACTGCGCGGGAAGAAGGACGCCAGGGACTTCGCGCTGTGGAAGGCGCACAAGGACTCGGAGCCGATCACCGCGTCCTGGCCCTCGCCGTGGGGGCGGGGCCGACCGGGCTGGCACATCGAATGCTCGGCCATGTCGACGAAGTACCTGGGGTCGAACTTCGACATCCACGGCGGCGGACTCGACCTGCGCTTCCCGCATCACGAGAACGAGCTGGCCCAGTCCCGTGCCGCCGGGGATCGCTTCGCGAACATCTGGATGCACTCGGGTCTGCTCAATGTGGGCGGGGACAAGATGTCGAAGTCTCTGGGCAACTCGGTCTTCGCCTCCGACCTGTTCGCTGCGTTCAGCCCGTTGGCTGTGCGCTACTTCCTCACCGGTGCCGGCTACCGGTCGATCCTCGACTTCTCGAGCGAGGCCATGGAACGGTCGGCGGCCTCGCTCGAGCGACTGCAGAACTTCCTCGCCCGTGCTCGCCAGGCGCTCGGAGCGGACGCTCCGGCACTGCCGGACGTCAGCGACTCCTATGCCGGACGCAGCGTCGACGTTCCTGCCGAATTCGCCGCCGCCCTCGACGACGACCTCGGTGTGCCCCGTGCCCTGTCCGTGGTCTTCGCCTCCGTGAGCGAGGGGGCGAAGCTCCTCGATTCCGGCAGCCACCGGGCGGGACTGGCACGGATCGTCGCCGAGGTGGAGCTCATGCTCGACATCCTCGGCGTCAATCCCAGCTCGGCGGTGTGGGCCGGATCGGCGGCCGACGCCAAGGCGGAGTCCGCGCTCGACTCGCTTGTGGCCACCATTGCCGAGCGGCGGGCTCGAGCGAAGGCGGAGAAGGACTTCGCCACCGCGGATGCCCTGCGCGACGAACTGGCCGCGGCCGGCGTCATCATCGAGGACACGGCCGACGGGTACCGGTACCACCTCGGCGAGGGCTGAGGTCGAAGAATTTCGGTCACGGGCATGAGCCCGCGGCCCCAATGCATCTGATAGGAATCATATGGCTTCCAATCCCCGCTCCGGCGGTTCGAAGAAGGGCCCGACCAAGGGGTCGGGCGGCAAGAACAAGCGCGGTCTGCGCGGCAAGGGGCCGACGCCCAAGGCCGAGGACCGTGTTTACCACAAGGCGCACAAGGCCGCGCAGCAGCGGAAGAACTCGAACGCCTCGGCGCAGGCGAAGAGGAAGAAGAAGGCGCTCGGGCCGAATATGGTCGCCGGACGCAATTCGGTCCTCGAGGCTCTGCGCGAAGGCGTTCCGGCTACCGCGATGTACGTCTCCGGGCGCATCGACTCCGATGATCGGGTCCGCGAGGCCATCACTCTGGCGACTCAGCGCGGCATCTCGATGCTCGAGGCGAGCAAGCCCGACCTCGACCGGCTCACCGACGATGCGATCCACCAGGGCATCGCCCTGCAGGTCCCGCCGTACGACTACGCCGATCCGTCCGATCTGCTCGAATTCGCCGCCGAACGGGCCGAGACCCCGCTGCTCGTGGCCCTCGACGGAGTCACCGATCCGCGCAACCTCGGTGCCATCGTCCGGTCGACTGCGGCCTTCGGCGGTCACGGTGTGATCATTCCCGAACGTCGCGCCGCCTCGATGACGGCCGCTGCGTGGAAGACCTCGGCCGGTGCCGCTTCGCGGATCCGCGTGGCACAGGTGGTCAACCTGGCACGGTCGATCGATGAGCTGAAGAAGCAGGGCGTCTTCGTCGTCGGCCTCGACATGGACGGCGACGTCGACCTGCCCGAACTGACGTTCACCCGCGATCCGCTGTGCATCGTCGTCGGATCCGAAGGCAAAGGTCTGTCGCGGCTCATCTCGGAGAAGTGCGACCAGATCGTGTCGATCCCGATCGCCGCGACCACCGAGTCACTCAACGCCGGCATCGCGGCAGCGGTCTCGCTCTACGAGGTGGCTAGAGCCCGCCGCCCCTAAAACTCCCCTCAGAACTACCTGACGGCGGCTCAGCAACCTCGCGCGAGGTTGCTGAGCCGCCGTCAGGTAGTAATCAGGCGTCTACGGTGGTGCGGTAGTCCTGCTCGCTGAGTCGGCCGACGACCGAGTGGCGGCGGCTGTAGGTGAAGTAGACCAGAGCGCCGACGGCCATCCACACGCAGAAGACGATCCAGGTCCGTCCGCCGAGGTTGACCATGAGGAACGCACACGCTAAAGCTCCCAGCGCCGGCACGACCGGCCCGAACGGGACCTTGAACGAGCGGTCGAGGTCGGGGCGCCTGAACCGCAGGTAGATGACGGCGATATTGACCAGGCAGAACGCGAAGAGGGTGCCGATGCTCGTGGCGTCGGCGAGTTCGCCGAGCGGGATGAACGCCGCGGTGATCGCGACGAGGCCGCCGATGATGAGGGTTCCGACCAAGGGAGTGCCCGTCCGCCCGGAGACGACACCGAAGATCTTCGGCACCATTCCGTCGCGGGCCATCGTCAGCAGGATCCGCGACTGGCCGTAGAGCACGGTGATGACGACCGAGAAGATCGCCAGCACTGCAGCCACGGCGAAGAGCAGCACCGCGATGTTCGACCCGGTGATCTCCTCGACGATCTGGACCAGCGGGGCGTGCGCGCCTTCGAACCACTGCCAATGTCTCGCCCCGATCGCGGTCACGGCGACGAGGACGTACATCGAGGTGACGATGAGCATCGAGAAGATGATCGCCCGCGGCAGGTCCCGCCGCGGATTCTTCGCCTCCTCACCCGCTGTCGACGCGGCATCGAAGCCGATATAGGAGAAGAACACGCTCGAAGCGGCCGCGGTGACTCCAGCGGCGCCCATGGGCAGCATCGGAGCGAAGTTGCCGGCCTTGAACGCGGTGAACGCGACGATGGCGAAGAACACGAGAATGCCGATCTTGACGAACACGAGGAGCGTATTCACGACACCGGATTCGCGGGCTCCGCGCATGAGCAGCACGGTCGCCAAGGCCACGACGACGAGGGCCGAGACGTTGATGACCCCGCCCGGGTTCTCGGCCAGCCCCGGCCCCGTGGTCAGGGACTCGGGCAGCTCGAGGCCGAAGACGCGCAGGGTCTCGTTGACATAGTCGGCGGCGCCGACGGCGACCGCGGCCACCGAGACCGCGTATTCGAGGACGAGGCACCAGCCGCAGACCCAGGCGGCACCTTCGCCGAGGGTGGCGTACGAATACGAATAGCTCGATCCGGACACCGGCACCATTCCGGCCATCTCGGCGTAGCTGACCGCCGACAGCAGCGCCGTGATGCCGGCGAGGACGAAGGCGATCCAGACCGCGGGACCGGCCACGGGAACGGCCTCGCCGAGGATGACGAGGATGCCCGTGCCCAAGGTGGCGCCGACGCTGATCATCGTCAGCTGGAAGACGCCGAAGGTCCGCCGCAGTCCGCCGGAGCCCTCTGCGTCGATCCGTGAGTCCGCGACCATGGCACCGATTGATTTGCGCCGTCCCAGTTGGCGCAGCACCCTCGCCGAGGCGGCTGCCGGGTGTGCGGAGGGCATGTCAGAGTCGGTCATATGAATAGTCTTGCATGAATATGCATATCTTCTCGGTCGGGTTCCCCGTGATCACGGGGAACGGTCGCCTCGCGCGTCGCCGATCTCACACGTCGGGAGCCACTGGCCTCACCCGTCGAGGCACTGCCCTCATACCGCGATGCCAGGACTCACAGTCCTCACACCTCGGGGGTGAAGCGACCGTCGTGGGCCATCCAGCCGCCGTCGACGAGCTGCGAATGCCCGGTGACATAGCTCGACGCGTCCGAGGCGAGGAACACGACGGGTCCGGCGATCTCGTGCAGACGCCCCCACCGCCCCAGGGCGGTCTTGTCCGCATAGGCGTTCCACCAGGTCTCATCGGCCTTGATCTGCTGGGTCAGGGGAGTGTCGAAGGGTCCTGGCAGGATCGCGTTGACCCGCACACCCTGTCCGCCGAGCTCGCTGGCCATCGTCTTCGTCAGCTGCACGACTCCGGCCTTGGCCGCCGCGTAGAGACCCTGCCCGGGTTCGACGGTCAGGGCCCGGAACGAAGCGTAGGTGACGATCGACCCGCGGCCGCGGTCGCCCATCTCGGCCCCGAAGCCGCGCATCAGCCGGTACGTGCCCTTGAGGTTGAGGTCGATGACCCGGTCGAATTCGTCATCGGTGGTGTCGGTGAGCCGTTTGCGCACGTTCGCACCCGGAGTGATGACGAGGATCTGCGCATCGGCCCCCGCGGAGACGAGCTCATCGACCGACGCCGTGTCCGTGATATCGACGGCCGCAGCCGTGGCTGACCCGGTGCGACGGTCGGCGATGAGAGCAGCGGTCTCCTCGGCGCCGGCGAGATTGAGATCGGCGACGACGACATGCGCCCCCGTGTCGGCGAGTCCGATCGCACTGGCCTGCCCCAGCCCGGAGCCCGCTCCGACGATGACGGCGGTGCGGCCGCCGAGGTCGAACAGGGACGGGATCGACGGATTGTTCTCGTTCGTGGGCATCGGCTCGTTCGTCGACATCGGGAATCCTTCCAAACGGGGTTCGATTCAGGAGCGACTCCGGTGTCGTCTCCGTGGACTTCAAAGGTATGCCCGCCGAGGCGGCCCCGCCGGCTCCGTTTCACCTTGTGGAACATCGACAGAGTTCAGGGCTGCCGCCGGGCCGCCCGCCACGATGTGAGCGAGGGGGAGCTGTGCGGTCGGGGCCGCCTCGGCGGGGGTGTCAGAACTTCTTGCTGTCGACGTAGCGGATCTCGTCGGGGAGGTTCGCCAAGTAGTCGACGATGAAGTAGGCGATGGCCTCCATCGTGGGGATGTCGCGTTGGCGCGCGCGAGCCATTGTGCGGCGGTGTTCGGCGAACTCGTAGAAGATCTGCCCGGGTTCGAGTTTGCGGGTGAGGTTCTCCGGGATCGCCTGGATGAGGGGTTTGTACACCTCGTCGAGCCAGCGGCGGGCGGCTTGGGATTCGTCGAGTTCGTCGAATTCGGCGATCTCGGGAGCCGACCGGAACGAGTCGAGGTCGTTGAGCATCGCTCGGGCCTGATTCTCGTTCGCGCCGATCCCGGTCAGCCGCAGCAGACGCCTCGAATGATGGTTGGGTTCGACGACCTTCGGGGACACGAGGAGGCTGATGCCGTCGAGATCGGTGGTCACGGTCAGCTCGCCGAGGTCGAAGCCCAGATCGTTGAGGCGGCGGATGCGTTCGTCGATGCGCCACCGTTCGTTGACGCTGAATTCCTCGACCCGGGTCAGCTCCGCCCACAGGGCGCTGTACGACTCGCAGAGTCGCTCACCGGCGGCCAGCGGATCGGTTTCGGAGGCGACGAGCCCCGCGGCCTGCAGATCGAGGAAGTCCCCGGCGATGTTCATCCGCGCGATCCGCAGGTCCATGTTCCGCTGCCCGTCGGAGAGCTGATCGTGCAGCTCACCGGTCTCGGCATCGACGACGTAGGCGGCGTAGGCATCGGCATCGCGGCGGAAGAGCGTGTTCGACAGGGACACGTCTCCCCAGTAGAAGCCGACGAGGTGGAGGCGGACGAGGAGAACGGCCAGAGCGTCGACGAGGCGGCCGCCGGTGTCCTCGGCCAGGTCTCGGGAGAACAGCGCGCGGTAGGGCAGGGAGAACTCGAGATAGGCGGTGATGAGGGCGCCCTTGAGCGCCTCGCCCGATTCGGTCCGGCGGCCTCCGACGAACGCGCGAGGTTCGACGAGGGGGACGTCGAGGTTGCCGAGCGCACCGAGGATGTCGAACTCGCGCAGGGCCTGCCCGTCGTCGGTCTCCTTGATCGCGAGCACTTCGTCCCCGATCTCGACATATCTGACGACGTGACGGGAGATTCCCCGAGGCAGACCGCCGAGCAGCGTCTCCGGCCACTCGGCCAAGGGCAGGTGCCAGGGGAGTTCGGCCAGGGCGCCGCGATCGGCGCTGCGGATCGTGTGGATATCCGGTGTGCCGGCAGCGCCGACCGCGGTTGTCGATGGCTGCGGTGCGGCCTGCAGCGACGGGTCCGGCGAGGGCAGGGGTCCCGGCACGGCTTAGGAGTCCGTGTCGGAGACCGAGGCCACGAGCGCCTCGGCGAGCTCGGGTGTCTCCACGCCGATGAGCCGTCCGTGATCGAGGAAGGCGATCCGGTCGCCGAGGACCTTCGCATCCTCGAAGTCTGAGGTGGCGTAGATCGTCGTCAGCCCGAACTCCTGCTGCAGGCCCTTGATCAGGGACAGGGTCTCCGTCTGCTGCTCGGGGACGAGGTTGACCACGGGCTCGTCCATGATGAGCACCTTGGGCCGGCGCACCACGGCGCGGGCCAGGGCCACGGTCTGGCGCTGCAGCTGGGTGAGGTCGCCGGGGACCGAGTCGAGGATGTCGCTCAGACCGATCTTGTCCATCACGGTTTCGACGCGGTCCTTGATCTCGTCTGCGGGCAGACCGTCGACGCGCAGCGCAAAGCCGAGGTTGTCGCGCACGCTCATATGCGGGTAGAGCGCGTAGCTCTCCAGGGCCAGGGTCACATCGCGGTCGTTGACGGCGGCGTGGGTGATATCGGCGCCGTCGATGAGGATGGTCCCGGTCTTCGGGGTCTCCAAGCCGTGGAGCATCCGCAGGATCGTCGACTTGCCCGAAGCAGAGGGGCCGTAGAGGACGAGGAACTCGCCGTCGTCGACGAAGAGATTGAACGGGTGAACGGATTCGGACGTCGTGTTCTCGTAGACATGACTGAGGCCATTCAACGACACCGTTGACATAAGTCCTCCTAAAACTTCTGAATAACTCCGTGAGCAGCTGGTCGTCGGTGACCTGGCAGGGATGCTCAGACACTCTCATACTAAGGGGTGGAGAGTCAGGACGCGCTGTGAATTCGACAAAGCGTAGAGTGATTCTCAGCACGATGGGTGTGCGCCGACGCATACCGCGCTGCGAAAGTAGACTGACACGTATGAAGGTCACGTTGGACGAGGTCGCCGCCCGGGCCGGAGTCTCTCTGGCCACGGTCTCCCGGGTGCTCGGGCGCCGCGGTGCCGTCGCCGAATCGACGCGGACGAAGGTGCTGGAGGCGATGAGCGAGCTCGGCTATACGCGGTCGACCCTGCTTCATGACGCGCCGAGGCGGCTCGTGTCCGTCAGCGCCCCCGGCAACCCCGAACACTGGCAGGTCCAGGTCTGCACCCGTGTGGCCAAGGCTCTGCAGGCCCATGACCTCCTCGTCACCCGCCCACTGGTCGAGACCGACCCCGAACCGCTGCAGACGGCGATCGACGCCGGCGCCGTGGCCCTGGTGACCACGACGATGACGAGCCTGAACACCGAGATCCCCTGCATCCGCGTCGCCGAACAGTCCGCCGGCGCCGAGGAAGCCGGCGGGTCTGGGACGGGTGCAGCCGATGTCATCGCCGCGCGTCTCGACCTGGGCGGCGGGATGACCACGGCCTTCGAGCATCTGCGGGCGATCGGACACCGACGGATCGGTCTGATCTGCAATGACAGCGGTGAGCTGGCCGTCCAGCTCATTCGCCGCTTCCTCGCCGAACATCCCGCCAGGAACCTCGGCCTTGACCTCGAGGGCTGGATCTCACGGGTGCCGAAGTCGTTCTCCGGAGGCTCCCGGGCGGTGCTCGAGCTCAAGGACGCGACGTGCACTGCGGTGATCGTCCAGTCCGCTCTGCAGCTGCACGGTGCCCTCTACGGTCTGCGGAATCGGCATCTGCAGGTGCCGCGGGACATGTCGGTCGTCGGTTTCGGAGATTCCCCGACGATGAAGTTCACGGGTCCACCGGCCACGGTGCTCGGCCTCGACGTCGAGGGGCTGTCGAATGCCCTCATCGAGGCGACTCTGCAGACTCTGCGGATATCGAGGAAGGGTCTGCCGTCAGTGCCGCCGGTCTTCCGCCCCCGGCTCATCGCCCGCACATCGACGACGGCGGCTCGCCGGTGACCGGGCAGAATGCCGGTCGGGCGAGCACAGGGGGTCCCGGCGTCGGCGGCACGGGAAATCCTGTCGGCCACCCACCCGAGCACAGGCACGTACGTCTCGCCGAGATCGCCGGCACCGCCGGGGTCTCGAAGGCCACCGCCTCACGAGCCCTGCGCGACCCGGACTCGGTGTCGGCTGCCTCGTCGGCGAAGGTCCGGCAGGCTCTGGCGATCCTCGGGGCCACCGGACAGGCCCCGGTCCCGGGGCCCCGGGACGGAGCAGGTTCCGGGGCCGGATCCGGTGGCCCGCTCATCGCGCTCATCAAGCCGGCAGTGTCGGCGGGCAATGTCGACCCGTATTCGCGGCTCGCGGAGATCCTGACGAACCGGATGTTCGCACTGGGCATCGCCGTCGTCCACGTCGAAGCCATCACCGAAAGCAACGAGGTTCTGCTCGAGACGATCCTCGGCAGCGAGCATGGTGGTCCGACGATCTCCGGCGCCATCGTCCTCGGCGGCGGTGCGGCCGGTGCGCTCGCGGGAATGCTCGCCGCACGCGGGCTTCCGCTCATCCGCATCTCGAATGCCCGCCACGATGACGGGATATCGCGCATCTATCTCGACGCGACCGGCGGAATCGAGACCGCTGTGGCCCACCTCGTCCACCTCGGCCACAGGCGCATCGGACTCGCCGTGCTGCGCGATTCTGCCGCACCTGCCCGCATCGCCGGCTTCCGCAGATCGATGGCCGGAATCCTCCACATCCCCGCCACCCGTGATCAGGCCCCCGTCGTCGAGGCCGCCGGCGGTGCCATGGCCGGAGTCGCCGCCGCCGAGGAGCTGCTCGACCTGCGCTGCACCGCCGTCATCGCCTGCGCCCCGTCCCTGTCCTTCGGCATGCTCGAGGCGGCCCAGCGGCTCAGGCTCGACGTGCCCCGGGACCTGTCCCTGCTCACGGTCGGTGACGTCCCCGACGCCGATGTCGTCCAACCGCCCCTGTCGCAGGTCGTCTACGACTGGGCGACCGTGGCGCAGTCGGCGATCGACGAGATCCGCGCGATGATCGCCGCCGCTGACGCGCGCGTTCACGTCGATTACACAGTCGATCCGGACCTCGTCCTCCGCGCCAGTGCCGTGCCCCCGCAGCGCCGCTGACCCCGGGTTTCGCCCTGGATCAACCTGGCCCTGCCTCAGCCGTGATCGGTGCCGACGTGTTCCCTGCGTTCTCTCACGAGGCGGCCGAGCAGTTCGGCCACGGCCGCGGGATCGGCGATCCGCCACGAAGCACGGGTCTGCGCGGACCCGACCTTGACGGTCAGCCCCGCCTCGAGGACACGTGCTTCGGTGAGTTCGTCGAGGGCCGCGAAGGAATCCTCATCGGTGACATCGTCGCCGAGGCAGCCCAGAGCGGTCGGTCGGCTGGCGCGGGCGAGCAGCCGGATCCCATCACCTTTCGTCGCCTGTTTGACGGCGAGCTCGGTGATGTCATGGCCCTCGATGACACGGATGTCGGGAAACTCTGCGACCACGTCAGTGGCGTGCTCGTGCAGGGCCGCAGCGGCCTCGGGGGCGAGGCCGCGGGTGTGGACCGTCCGCGAATAGGGTTTGCGCTCGATGAGGAAATCCGAGGTGCCGCCTGTGCTGGCGGCTCTGACTGTGCTGTCTGAGCCGCCTGCGCGGGCCGGCTCGCTCGCGCCGGTCGCCCGGGCCGCAGCGTTCGCGCGGAGCGTTCGCTCGGCGTTCGGAAGACTGTGTTCGAAAGCGTCGAGATGAGCATCGATGGCGGCGAGCATCTCGGCCTCGGCCCGGGTGAGTTCGGGGGACCGCATCACGCTGGAGCCGTCTCCATGAGCAGCACTGTCCCCGAGTTCTGCCTCCGCCCCGTGCGAACCGATCAGCCAGACCGAGTCCGGAGGCTCGGACAGGCGTCGCAGAGTCGCGATATCGCGACCGGAGACCAACGCCACCCGCGTGCGCGGCAGACTCGCGAGCGCCTCGACGGCAGCGGCCGATTGGGGGACCATCCGCGAGGTCGACGGATCGTCCTGCAGCGGTGCGAGCACCCCATCGAAATCCAGGGCCAGCAACAGCGAATCGGCGGTGGCGAGATCACGCAGAGCCACCTCGGCGGGGGTCGAGACGGCGGGTGCGGATACGGTCGGTTCGATCGTCACTGAGATCCTCCTATCGGGAGGTGGATATCTCGGAGACCCACTCGGCGTCCTCGGGACGATCGGACCGATCCGATGGGGCTGCGGGGGCGTCCGGCGGGGGAGCGGTTCGGCTCTTCTGCACGACCGGGCGGTCGGGGACGACGGCCTCGGGATTGTGCTTGAGGTGGTTGAGCTCGGCGAGGAAGTTCTTCGACCACAGGCTCACGGTGTCCGTGGCGACCTTCCGCCGCATCTGCCGCATTCGGCGGGTCCGTGTCCTATCACCCATCTCGACGGCTTCGATGATGCCGGCCTTGAGGTTGCCGATATCGTGCGGATTGACCATCACCGCCCCCGTGAGCTGCTCGGCGGCACCTGTGAACTCGGAGAGCACGAGCGCCCCGTCATCGTTCTGCCGGCATGCCACATACTCCTTGGCCACGAGGTTCATCCCGTCGCGCAGGGCCGTGACCAACATGACGTCGGCGGCGAGGAAGAACGCGGTCATCTCATCGCGCGGATAGGAATGGTGGAGGTAGCGGACGGGGATCGACCCGACATCGGCCTGCTCGCCGTTGATCCGCCCGACCGCGAGCTCGACGTCGTGCCGAATGATCTTGTACTGCTCGAGACGCTCCCGCGATGGGGTGGCGATCTGGATGAGCACGACGTCCTCGACGTTGAGGCGGCCCTCGGCGATGAGCTCGCCGTAGGCCTTGAGCCGGTGACGGATGCCCTTCGTGTAGTCCATCCGATCGACACCGAGCATGACGACCTTCGGATTGCCGACGTCCTCGCGGATCTGCCGGGCGCGTTCGACGATGTCGGGATCCTTCGCGAGCTCCTCCAGATAGGGAGTGTCGATGGAGATCGGGAATGCCTCGGCGCGGACGACATGCGCGGCCACGGCCTCACCTGCCGGCACGAGGACCGTCGACCCCTTCGTCGAGAAACTCAGTCGACCGCGCACCGCTCGCCGGAAGTTCGCGGCGTCCGCGGGGCGTTGGAAACCGATGAGATCGGCGCCGAGGAGGCCCCGCAGGATCTCATCGCGCCACGGCAGCTGGGCGAAGAGCTCATAGGGCGGGAAGGGGATGTGGTTGAAGAAGCCGATCGCCACGTCGGGGCGCATCCGGCGGACCATGAGCGGAACCAGCTGGAGCTGATAATCATGGATCCACACGGTCGCGGACTCGGCGGCCACCTCGGCGACCTTGTGCGCGAAGCGCTCATTGACCCGGACATAGGCATCCCACCAGGTGCGGTGGTACTCGGGTGGGACGATGACATCGTGATAGAGCGGCCACAGCGTCGCGTTGGAGAACCCTTCGTAGTACCTGAGGACATCCTCACTCGTCAGGGTCACCGGCGTGAGGTGCATTCCGTCGATCGTGAAGGGTTCGAAGTCCTCATCGGGCACCCCCGTCCAACCGATCCACGCGCCCTCCTGGGCCTTCATCACCGGAGCCACCGCAGTGACCAAACCCCCAGGTGAGGTACGCCATCCATGGTTCTCGTCGTCGGGATCGCGGTCGACGGGAAGTCGGTTGGCCACGACGACGAAATCGCTGTCGCCGAAGGGGATTTCGGTGCTTGGCTCGGCAGAGTTGACGGTGCTCATCTGCGCCTCCTCCTGAGTCGGTCCTTGGAATGAACTGTACTCGCTCGACTAGGCTTGGCCAGGTGATGGATCAGGAACTGGGAGGCTACCGCCTCATCGAGGAGCTCGGCTCGGGCGGCATGGGTGTCGTCTACCTCGGTGTCGACGGCGGAAACAACCCGGTCGCGGTCAAAGTCCTCCATCCGCACATCGCCAATGACGAGACCGCGCGGAAGCGTCTGGCCCGCGAAACCCGCACCCTGCGCCGGATCCGCCATCCGCGGATCGCCGAGGTCCTCGACGCCGAACTCGAATCCGCGCAGCCGTTCATCATCACCGAATTCGTCGACGGTCAGACCCTGTCCGATGACGTCCGCGACAACGGTCCCTTCGCCGAGGATGAGCTCGTCCACTTCGGCCATGCCCTCCTCGACGCCCTCAACGCCGTCCACGATGCCGGCGTCATCCACCGCGACCTCAAGCCTGCGAACGTGATGATCATGGACGGTGAGCCCATGGTCATCGACTTCGGCATCGCTCAGGTCGCCGACGAAGTGCGCGTGACCGCGACGGGGCTGGTCATGGGCACGCCCGGCTATCTGTCGCCGGAGATCGCCGACGGCAAGACCTCGAGCGAGAAGACCGACTGGTGGGGGTGGGCTGCGACGATGGCGTTTGCCGCCACCGGACGCAACCCCTACGGGTCCGGACCGCTGGAGGCCGTGCTCGGTCGTGTGGCGATGGGCAAATTCGATCTCGACGGGGCGCCGAAGAACTTCGCACCACTCATCGCCGCCTGCCTCGATCCGAAGCCCGAACGTCGTCCATCGGGGCAGATGATCCTCGATGCGCTCGTCGACATCGAGTCCGGGCGGATGCCGCAGCTCGGATCGGGTCCCAGCGGTGGGGCCGGTGGTCCGCTGCGGACACCGAGCGGAACCGCGGTCATGCCAGCCGTCGATGACGGTGCTGGCGGTCGTGGCGGCGCCGGGGCCGCGCTGGGCGGGGCCGCTCTGGGCGGTGCGGCTCTGGGCGGTGCCGCCGGAGCCGCCGGAGCCGCTGCTGGATTCGGTGGAGTCGGGGCTGCTGGTCACGGTGGTCCTGGTGGTCAGCGCGGTCCTGCTGGCCACGGTGGCCCTGGCAGTCAGGGTGGAGAATATTCGGGAACGGGATACCCGGGAGCCGGTCCGTCCGGCGGCGGACAGCCGCAGTACCCCGGTTCCAGCCGACCGACCAATCATGCCGGGTCCGGTCACGGTTCGGGACCCGGGCAGGGGCCGGGCTACGGTTCGGGACCCGGGCAGGGATCGGGCCATGGTTCGGGGCGGATGCACGGACAGTCACCGCAGGCGACCGCGCCGCCGATCAACAATCCCAACGGCGGCATTCAGGCGGGTCCGGGATCCCCGATGGCCGGTGCCGACCTCGGTCGATCCGGATTCGTCCAGCCTGGTCACGGACAGAACCTCGTCGGGCCGAGCGGGGCCGGCGGGCCTGATGGTCAGGGTGCTCAGGGACAGTGGGGTGACCAGTCCGGTCACGGCCGGCAGATCATGGGCCCCGGCGGTCAGCCCATCCAGCCCGGCGGACAGCCGATGCAGCCGATGGGATACCGACGAGTGCGTTCCGGTGGCTGGGTCGTCTTCGGACTCGTCGCTTTGGCTGTCGCCTTCATGCCTCTCGGCCCCCTGGTGATCTGTGTCGTCGCCCTGATCTGGTCGGTGCTCGCCCGCACCGGCACACGTCTGGATCGGAAGGTCCAGCGGTACCGGTTCGACCGCGGAACGGACTCGGGCGGATTCTTCCGGGCGCTCGCCTCGGCGCCGGGTGCCGTGCTGGCCTCGATCCTGACCTCGGCGGCCTCGAGCATCTTGCCGGCGATCGCGGCCGCCGCCGCGCTCGTGCTCACCCGTCTCGACATCGCCGGGATCGTGCCCGGCGGCGCCTCCGAGCAATGGTCGGTGTGGGCCGCGGGTGCCGCCGGTTCGCTGGTACTGTGGGTCGGACCGGGAGCCTCGAGCCTGCGCTTCGGCTCTCGGCTGCTCGTCTCGGGAGTCACTCGCAATCAGCTCGGCCGCCTCATCGCATTGGCTGTGATCGCGCTGCTCGTCATCCTTGCCGTCATGGTCATCCAGTCGGGGGCGGCCATGTCCTGGTGGCCGCTGACGATGAACCCCTTCGACTACCTGCCCGGACCGGTGTGAACAGCACGGTGCGGCCGCAACGGTCGCCCTGAACTCACCGTTGCTTTCACGAGGTAGTTGAACGTTGTAGTTGAACCTTGAATATTTCTGGGAGTCGGCCCAGCACCTGTTTCGGTACAGTGGTGCCGTCGGGTCGCGGAAGCTGTCCCGCACCGTTCGGGCCTCGGGCCGCATCGATGTCAGACGATCCAACGTGAGGAACAATGGCGAAGAACAACTCCGGAGACGACAAGCGGAACCGGGCACGCGAGAACGCCCGCCAGATCGCGGCGAACCAGGCGAAGAAGGAGAAGACGGCGAAGACGATCCTGTACGTCGGCATCGCTGTCGTCGTCGTCGCTGTGCTGGCAGTGGTCGGTGTGCTGGTCTTTCAGCAGAGCAAACCTGCTGTCAACCCCTCGAACTATGTCTCCGACGGAATCACCGTGGGCAAGGACGATACGCTCGTGCAGCCGTTGAAGATGCCCGAAGGTGAAGAATCGGATCTGCCGGCTCCGACAGAAGCGGGTGCGAACGACGGGGCCGCCACGGTCACCGTCTACCTCGACTTCCAGTGCCCGGGCTGCAAGGCCTTCGAGGAAGGCAACGCGAGCATGCTGAGCAAGCTCGCAGACGAGGGCTCGATCGTCGTCAACTACAAGCCGGTGTCATTCCTCGACCGTATGTCCAGCGGCAACGAGTACTCGACCCGTGCGGCCAACCTCGCCGCCTGCGTCATCGACAGCCAGCCCGAGGCCGCCGTCGACCTGTTCGACGCACTCTTCGCTCAGCAGCCGGAGGAGGGCAGCAACGGCGCCACCGATGAGGAGCTGCTCAAGGTCGCCGAGGACGCTGGTGTCGACACCTCGAAGAAGCTCAAAGCCGATCCCGAACAGACCGTGAAGTCCTGTGTCGCCGACCGGACCTTCGACAAGTTCGTCGAACAGTCGAGCCAGACCGCTCTCGACGACGGCGTCGAAGCCACCCCGTGGGTGCTCATCAACGGCGAGCACACTGACAAGACCAGCGATTCGCAGGCTCTGGCCGCCGAGATCCTCAAGGCCACCGGAGAGTTCAAGGGCTGATCGCCTGAGGCTCCCGCCGCTGCCGGGGCGGTCCCGGGTTCGTCCGGGGCCGTCCCGCCCAGGTGGGTGTGGTCTGGGGTGGGCCGTCCCGGGAGAGGGGGCCGGACCCCGCCGAGGTGGGGTCCGACCTTCGCTGTCCTGCCGGGGTGGGTGTGGTCTGGGGTGGGGGCCGCCTCGGTGAGGGTGTCCTGCGGGGCACGCCTCCCGCGGTTTTGTGGCCGGACCCGGCCATGGACTACTATCGTGTAGGCGCGCACGCTCGGTGCGCACCACGCCTCCTTAGCTCAGTTGGTAGAGCACCGCTCTTGTAAAGCGAAGGTCGTCAGTTCGAGTCTGACAGGGGGCTCCACTCTAAGAAGCCCCGCAGATCGCTGGAAACAGCGGACGCGGGGCTTCTTCGCACGTCGGCTGCGCCCGTTCGAGGGCAGACTTCTCTCATTCAAGGACCATCTCCTCGCTCAAGCGCAGTCTCCTCGTTCAAGCGCAGACTTCTCTCGTTCAAGGCTGAGCGCGCTTATCGAAAAGTAGACGGTGCGAAAACCGCGCCAACGCTTGAACGACTTCGCGGTGACGACGGTGCGAAAACAGCGCCAGCGCTTGAACGAGGCCGGAATCAGCGTCGCGGCGAACGACCGTCTAGCCGCCGCCGTCGCGCCTGAATACGAGCATGAGGGAGCGCATGCTTAAGACGAATCCGCCGAAGAGCAGCACGAAGCCGAAGAACGAGTACAGATGGATGTCCTTCGTCAGCAGCGGACCCTCATCGCTGGTGATGAGCATGATCGCTCCCACCACCGCGGCCCCGGCGAGGACGGCGACGATGAGCTGCTGGAACAGGCTGGTGAGGAAGCTGCGATCGGAAGGATTCTCGAGCACCCGCATGTTCATCGAGAACCGGCCCTGCTCGAGGTCCTCGGTGATCTTGTTGATCCGACGGGGCATGCGGTCGATCATCGGCATCAGCTGCAGCGCCCGACGCTGCAGCTCATCGGTGATCTTCGTGCCCTTGAGCTTCGCCCTCACGAGCCGGTTGCCCTCCTGCCGGGACACGGCGACGACGTCGAAGTTCGGATCGATCGTCAGCAGCGCACCCTCCACGGAGGCCATCGCCCGGAAGGCGGCGCTGATCGGCGCCGGCACGGAGAAACGATGAGAGAGCACGAGGTTGAACAGATCGTCGAAGAGCTTCTGTCCCTGCGCGGCGCGGGTGCCGCCGCCGTAGCGCAGGAGGAGTTCGCCGACAGCGCGTTCGACGTCCCGATCGTTGAGCCCGTCGGGACGTCCGAGGAGTTCGATGAGGGCATCGGTGGCACCAGCGCTGTCGTTCTGATCGATCGAATAGAGCATGAGGCCCAGCGATGTCTGCGTTCCCGGATCGAGGCGGCCGACCGCACCGAAGTCGAGCAGACCCAGCTTCCCGTCGGGAGTGATGAAGATATTGCCGGCATGCAGATCGGCGTGGAAGATCCCGTCACCGATGATCTGCTCGAGCGTGGCTCCCAACAGCGTGGTCGCCAACCGCGACCGCTCGGCATCGCTGAGCCCGGTCAGCAGCGCTCCCGCCCGTGAGACCGGCTGTCCGGGCAGGCGATCCATGACCAGCAGCCGTTCGCCGCTGAGCGCCGGATAGCCGTGTGGAACGGTGACGTCGAACTTCCCCGACCGTGTGAGAGACGACTCGATGCTGGCCATATTGTCGAGTTCGATCCGGTAGTCGAGCTCCTCCTCGAGCGTGTTCGCGAACCCCGCGGCCAACGACCTCACCCCCAGATCCCTGCCCCAGGTCGTGGTCTTGTTCAGCCAGGCCGCCAGCCGCAGGATGATGTCGAGGTCCTGGGTGACCTGATTGAGCGCCTTCGGCCGCTGCACCTTGACGATGACCTCCGTGCCGTCGAGCAGAGTCGCCTCATGCACCTGCGCCACCGAGGCGGCCGCCAGCGGCGTGGAGCCGATCCGCGCGAAGACCTCGCCGATCGGTCGGCCGAGCCGTTCGGTGATGGCCGGTTCGATGACCGACCAGGGTTCGGGCGTGACTTGGGTCTGAAGGGTCTCGAGTTCACGGACGAAGACCGGTGGAAGGATATCCCGGCGAGTCGAGAGCATCTGCCCGAGCTTGACGAAGGTCACCCCCGCCTCGGCGAGGGATTCCTTGAGCGCCCGCGCGGTCTTGACCTCGCGACCCGGCGAATCCCCGCCAAAGCCGCGCAGCTGGGAGCCGAGGCCGTGCCTGACCGCGATCGACACGACCTGGGCGTAGCGGCGGGCGCGGCGACGCCGGGACCTCCACCCGAAGAACAGCGACTGCGGGCTCGGCAGGGATCCGGTCGGAAAGGCCGCTTCGAGCATGACGAGGGACCCGACGCCCAGGGCGAAGATCCACCCGAGGGCGAGCACCATGAACAGCACCGCCACTCCGGGGGAGACATCCAGACCGTTGACGTTCTGCCCGGTGCCGGCCCGGTAGAGGTACTGGACGGTCACGGCCACGACGGCGCTCATGACGAGGCCGACGGCGAGCGTGCGCGGCCAGCCGGTGGGAACGCCGACGACGCGACGGACCACGGTGGCGGCGAACCATGACTGGAGGAAGAGGAAGACGAGTGCGGCCAGGCTCACCAGCACATATCCACCGACATCCAGTGCTTCCATCGATGACTCTCCTGATCCTGTTCGGCCTGCAAGCTTCGGGCGCTCAGCCGAACGTCGTCGAATCGGTCACCACCAGCCTAGTCCGTTCACCGGACACACCGGGTCCGTTCGCCGGACACGGTGCCGAGACTCGAGCTAGTCCGTGCGCGGTGGGTCGAGGCGTCTCCGCCTTCCGGGCAGACCCACCTGGCGGGCCCAGATGAGGATCCACACTGCCCCGAGGAGGGCCAGCAGTCCGGGGAAGAGCACCCCGAATCGCAGGGTGGTCAGGGTGATGATGAGGGAGAGCAGCGTCGGTCCCCCGAGCTTGCCGCCGTTGTTGAAGATCGCCCAGATGCCGAGGAAGCGGGGCCGACCGATCGCGGGGGAGAGGTCCGCCCCGATCGTCATATTCACACCCGCCCCGAGGCCGTTGCCGAAGGCCATGACCGCGGCGGCGATGACCATCCCGGTGAGGTCGGGCTTCGCGACCATGATGACGAAGCCGGTGCCGAAGACGGACATGCACGCGACGAGGGTCGCGACCCGGCCGAGGTGGTCCTTGATGTACGCGCCGAGGAACATGACGATGAGTTCGAGCCCGGCGCCGAAGGCGATGATGAGCGAGATCGATGACTTGTGCAGTCCGATCTCGACGCCCCAGAGCTGGACGACGACCGGTTGGGCGGCGCGGGCCGCCGCAAGCGCGATGATCGTCACGCCGGCGAGGACGACCGACTTCCAGCGCACCTCGAGCGGGGGCCGGCGATCCTTCTTCCGGCCGCGCCGAGGATGGGCGACGTCCCCGTGCGCGGGGTCTGCCGCCTCGGTGGGGGAAGCCTCATCGGCGGAGGAGGGACCGGAATCGTCCGCTGGGGAGGTCGGGGCCGCCTCGGTGGGGTGGGGATGGTCATCGAAACCGGGGATCTGCGCGATCGGCAGGGCCATGATGACGATCGCGGCGACGGCAGTGAGCGCGGAGAAGACGAACACCGACCAGATGGGGAAGACGAGCATGAGGCTGGCGCCGATCATCGGCCCGACGAGGTTGCCGACCCGCTGCGTGCCGCCGAGCGCCGTCATCGCCTTGGCGAGGTCGGCCGGGGGCATGATCTCGGCGACGACGGCCTGCCGGGCCAGGCTCCACACATCGGAGACCGGGCCGAAGATCATGAGCGCGACCGTATAGACGAGCAGCGAATACGGCGAATCCCAGATGAAGGCGGCGACGACGGAGCCGAGGACGATGACCGCGGCGACCGTGGCCACGGTCATCGCCCGGAAATCGCCGAGGCGGTCGATGAGGATCCCGGCCGGAACCGTGGCCATCAGGGACACAGCCCCCATGATGCCGACGATGGCTGCGGCGAACGCCTGCGTCGAACCCAGCGAGAGCGCCCCGAGCACGAGAATCGGCATGATCGCGCCCAACCCGACGGCGAAGAGGGCGAACGGGACGAGCACCGGCCACAGAATGGGTTTGAGCACGTGACAAGCCTATTCGAGGTGGGGCGACGGGGCCGCGGAGTCCGTGGCGGGGCGCGGAATATCGGAGCAGGCTCGGCGGCAATAGACTGTGCGAGCACTCAAATCGATCGTTGAGGATCCCGATGACCGCACACCCCTTCGCCGCACCACGTCTCCGCCTCACTCCGATGCGCCCACGCGATCCCGGCGAGGAGGGCCGGGCGGCGAGCACGCTCGAACTCTTCTTCGACCTCGTCTTCGTCATCGCCGTCTCGATCGCGTCCTCACACCTCCATGACACGATCACGGCGGGCCGCCTCGGCGAAGGTGTGGTGGACTACCTGCTCGTGTTCTTCGGGATCTGGTGGGCGTGGATGAACTTCACCTGGTTCGCCACCTCCTTCGACACCGATGACTGGCTCTACCGAGTGCTCACGATCGTGCAGATGGGCGGGGTGCTCATCCTTGCCGCCGGCATCGGGCCGGTGTTCGCCGACGCGGACTTCCGGCTGCTCATCGCCGGCTACGTCCTCATGCGCATCATCATGATCTCGCAATGGCTGCGCGCGGCCCGCGGTGCCGGGGCCGCGCGATGGACGACGATCGTCTATGCCTGCGGGATCGGCATCGTCCAGATTCTGTGGGTGGCATGGCTGGCCATCGACGATCCCGTCTTTCGGGGCGTCGGCCTCGGTGTGCTCATCCTCGCCGAGATCGCGGTGCCCGTCATCGCCGAAGCCCGCGGCACGACCCCGTGGCATCCTCATCACATCACCGAACGCTATGGCTGCTTCACGATCATCGTCCTCGGCGAGAGCCTCCTGGCCTCGGCGAACACGGTGTTCGAGGCGCTGGGCGAGGTCGACGACATCGTCCCGCTCATCTCGCTGGGCGTCCTCAGCCTCATCGTCACCGCTGCGATGTGGTGGATCTACTTCTGGCCGCCGCATCACCGGGCGATCGGCAGCCTCGGCGGATCACTCAGGTACGGCTACGGCCACTACTTCATCTTCGCCGCCGCCGGTGCGTTCTCCGCCGGAGTCGGGATCGAAGCCGATTCCCAGCTCGGTGCCAGCGCCCTCGACCCGGCGCTGGCGACGTTCACGGTCTCGGTGCCGATCGCCGTGTTCGTCCTCGGGGTGCGGGTGCTCGCCATCCGCGCGAACGCCGACGCCGTCGTCAACACCGTCGTGCCGGCCTGCGCGCTGCTCGTCCTCCTCGACCCGATCATCCCGGTCCCGACATTCCTCACGACGTTCTTCATGGTCAGCATCGTCATCACCCTCGTCGTGTTCCCTCCGCTGGAGGAAGGCAGGACCGGCGCCGAGGCGGTCGTGCGGTGAGCGTGCCCCCGCTGAGGGGTGTACGCGGTGAGGTTCCCGAGGAGAACTCGTCAGAACGGCAGACCGTGATAGCGGTCGATGTGCCCCCATTTGGCTTCGTCGACCCGACGCGACATCTCCGCGGAATCGACCTGCACGTGCAGAGCCCGGACGCGGCGACGATCGATGAGCCACAGGGCCAGGCGCAGCACGATCCGGTCGAGGCCGGACGCCCGCGTGCGGATGTCATCGCCGCCGTCGACGACGAGCTCTCTGGTCACAGTGATCGTGCGCTCGATGATGCGGTGGTGGTGTGATGGCCTGCCGTCGTCGGCCAGCGGAGGACGGATGGGTGCGGTGAGAGTGCTCATGATGGGGTTTCCTCTCCATCGATCAGGGGGAAGGCGTTGAACTGGATCTGCACCGGGCGGGAACCCGGATCATTGCGGCCGCGGTACTCATCGATGAATGCCTGAGTGGTGCGGTAGAAGTGGTCGTTGATCTCCCTCAGCTGCTCCGGCGTGACACGGACGTTGCTCGTGTGCACGGCCGAGGCATCGGCCCATCTGTCGGGCATCGTCTCGGTGTCGGTGAGCGCGTCGACGAAGTCCTCCAGGGCCCGTGTGCCGCTGCGGGCCCATTCGCGCAGGACGAACCCGGCCGAGGCGCTCGCCGCAGGGTCTTCCTGTGCCGAGCGGCGGCTGACGTCGACGGGTCCGGGTGTCCGCTCCCACCACTTCTCACGACCTCCGGAGGTGGACTCGACCTGCCGGATGAACCGATGCCGGGCGAGCTGGCGCAGGTGATAGCTCGTCGATCCGCTCGATTCGCCGAGGCGTTTGGCCAGGCTCGTCGACGTCTGCGGACCGTGCTTCATCAGCACGTCGTAGATCTCCATGCGCAGCGGGTGGGCGAGCCCTTTGAGCGCCTCGGCTCCCAGTGTCCGCATAGCGGGTTGTTCGTTCTGCTCCCTGCTCATAGTGCAAAGATACCCTTGCAAAGAATGCTTTGCAATACTTTCTTTGGATTGTGTTCAAGCCATCGGCTGAAGCCTCGATGCGGCCAGGTCGATCGGGCTGAACGACGGAGCCTGCTTCGACTGCGCTGGCTTCCCTATCGGATCGAGGCCGAAAGTGGCACGCTGGAGTCATGGTCACTCAGAGCGTCGTCCCATTTCACAGTGTCGTCCCGCCCTATCTGCTCGATGCGATCGCCGAGCGCGGCAGCGAGCGGTTCCCGAGGGCCGCGGCCGCCGCGGCCAGCTGCCGGATGTCTGATGAGAGCTGCCGAAACCTGCGCCTGGCTGGTCTGCGCTATACTCCGCCCGCCGATCTCGGCACGGACGAGTCCGCGCTCGCCGCCCCCGGTCCTGCGGGCCTACAGCGCCTCATCCACGATGCACAGAACACCGAGGTGCTGCCCGGTGAACTCGTCCGCTCCGAGGGAGATGCCGAAGTCGCCGACGAGCCGGTCAATGAAGCCTATGACGGGCTCGGTGCCGCATATGCGCTGTTCTCCGAGGTGTTCGGACGCGATTCGCTCGACGGCCAAGGGATGCCGCTCATGGCCAGTGTCCACTACGGCAGGGACTACGACAACGCTTTCTTCGACGGTCGGCTGATGGTCTTCGGCGACGGCGACGACGAAGTGTTCACCGGGTTCACCGGCTCGCTGTCGATCATCGGCCACGAACTCTCCCACGGCGTCATCAGCCACACCGCCGACCTCGAATACTTCGGCCAGCCGGGAGCGCTCAACGAGCACTGCGCCGATGTCTTCGGCACCCTGACCCAACAGCACGACGCCGGCCAGGACGCCGAAGACGCCGACTGGCTCATCGGCTCCGGAATCTTCACCCCCGAGGTGACCGGCCGTGCCCTGCGGTCGATGATCGAACCCGGCACGGCCTATGACGACGATGTCCTCGGCAAGGATCCGCAGCCGGCGCATATGGACGATTTCATCACCACCGACTCCGACAACGGCGGGGTCCACCTCAACTCCGGGATCCCGAATCGGGCCTTCGCGCTCGCCGCGACCAGCGTCGGCGGTCCGGCCTGGGAGAGCGTCGGACAGGTCTGGTACTCCGTTCTCACGGGGTCCGAGATCACGAAGCGCACCGACTTCGCGGAGTTCGCAGAGCTCACCATCGCCGAGGCAGCCGACCAGTTCGGCGCCGGATCCGACGTTCACGATGCGATCGTGTCCGGGTGGGAAGCCGTGGGCATCTCCCACGCAGGTTCGGCGCGCGGAAACCAGGGGAGCAGCTGGTGACCGAGAGGCCCGCCGAAGGGTTCGGACGCCTGCTCGTCGAACGCTCGGGCGGGATCGGCGGGATGCTGCTCGTCTGGGAAGTCGATATCGACGCAAGCACCCGGCGTGATGATCTCGGTCCGCGCATCGCCGAACTTCCCTGGTCCGACAGCAGACAGAGCGATGACGGACCGCAGACGACGGGTGCCGACCGGTTCGCCTACCTCATCGAGAGCCGGTTCGGGCGAGTGCGCTTCGGCGAGAGTCAGATGCCGTCGGAGTGGAAGCAGCTGGTCGACGATGTGCGGGAAGTCGTCGAACCGCAGAGGCGGCAACCCGGCTGACCCCTATGCTGGAGGTCATGACCGACACCAATCATGACCCGGGCAGCGACGCCCGGACGACGGCCGAGAAGAATGAACGTGACCTCGAAGCCGGGGTCCACACCGATCTCAAGGAGTCGATGACGTACGGGTCGTATCTCGACCTCGACCGCCTCCTCGGCGCCCAGCATCCCGTCAGCAGTCCCGAGCATCACGACGAGCTGCTCTTCATCATCCAGCACCAGACCACGGAGCTGTGGTTCCGGCTCGTCATCCACGAACTCCTCGATGCCCGTCGACTCATCGCTGACGACGAGCTGCAGACCGCACTCAAACGCATCGCGCGCGTCAAACACATTCAGAAGACTCTGACCGAGCAGTGGTCCGTGCTCGCAACGCTGACGCCGAGCGAATACGTCGGTTTCCGCGACCAGCTCGGCCGCGCCTCCGGTTTCCAGTCCTGGCAGTACCGGGCGGTGGAGTTCCTGCTCGGCAACAAGAATCGGGCCATGCTGCCGGTCTTCGACGGCGAACCCGAGGCACGTGCGGCCCTGGAACAGTACTTGGAGGAGCCGAGCATCTACGATGAGTTCCTCGCCTGCCTGGCTCGTCGCGGGCTGCCGGTGCCGCAGCGTCTGCTCGACAGGGACAAATCGGTCGCCCACACCTTCGATGAGGAACTGTGTGATGTCTTCCGCATCATCTACGAGAACCCGCAGAAGTACTGGCAGGAATACGAGAGCTGCGAAGAACTCGTCGACCTCGAGGAGAACTTCCAATTCTGGCGCTACCGGCATATGCGCACGGTGCTGCGGATCATCGGCATGAAACGCGGAACGGGCGGTTCGAGCGGAGTCGGCTTCCTGCAGAAGGCGCTCGATCTGACGTTCTTCCCCGAACTCTTCGATATCCGCACCGGCATCGAGAACGGCCCCGGCATCAGCCCAGAAGGGATCTGAGACGCCCGTTCGAGGGCAGGTGGAGCCGGTGGGACAGGTGGAGCCGACGAGGGCTTCACCGGTGCTGCTCGTCTGCTGCGGAGCCGGCCCTCGGCCGAGCGGCAGGCTCTTCGGCTGAGCAGCAGGTCCTTCAGCCGAGCAGCAGGTCCCTCATCTGCGGGAAGAACGGGGAGTCGGGGTCGATGACATCGGCATGGTTCGCCCCGGCCAACTCGGTCAGGGCGGCGGGGAAGACACGGGAGAATTCGACGTCGACGGTGGCATCGGCATCCCCATGGATCGAATGCACGTCGACGCGTGCTGGAATGAGGGCTGCCCGCGACCGCGGGTCGTGGCGCAGGTACGCCTCCAGATCGTCCTCGGGACGCACCCCCATATAGTCGAGGACCGCTCCATCGCCGAGCTCGCCCTCGACTTCCCGCAGCAGATCGGTCACCGGTGCCAGAGGACGCAGACGGATCCGCGGCCCCTCCGCGGGCAGGTGCGAAGCCCAGGCGAGGACGAGGCAGCCGCCGGCCGAATGGCCCGACACGACCAGATTCTCCCGTGCCCGCTCGCTCACACCCCAGCGCGGCAGTTCGGCGCACACCGACTCGATGGCCGCAGCGACATCGTTGAGCAGGAGCGGCTGCCCACCGAGCCTCCGATACTCGACGGAGGCGACGAGCACTCCCGATTCGGCCAAGGCCCTGGCCAGCGGTCGGGCATGCGACAGGTCGGTGCGCGGCCGGAAGTAGCCTCCGTGGACGAAGATCACCGTCGCCGAGGCGGCCGCCGGGTCACCCCAGACCTCGACGAACTGCTCGGGAGAGTCCCCGTAGACGTGCCGGAACGACGGAGACACGTCAGCCCCGGCGGCAGCGAGCTCGGCAATGCGCACGGACCCGACGCTCATTCCTCAGAACCGCCCGGGTCGGTCACCTCGCCGGCGACTGCCTCATCGGCAGCACTGGCCCCACCGACATCTGTCGTGCCGGCTTCCCGCGCACGGTCGACCTGGCGAGAGCGTGCGACGAGGTCGCGGACGCGGGTGAGTTCCGGCAGCTTCGGGTCGAGGGTGTCACCGGAGGACTGTCCGCGCAGTCGGCGACCGACCCACGGGGCCAGGTACTCACGCGCCCACCGCGACTCCTCGCTCATCACCTCACGGATCGCCCGCGTCGGACGTGCCGGAACACCGAAGCCCTTGACCGGCAGGGAGCGACCGCTTTCCAGAGTGGCCAGAGCCTGCTCGGCGACGAGGTGATGGCCCTTCGTCGACAGGTGGATGCGGTCCGCGGCCCACATCTCCGCTGCATAGAGCGAACGCAGCCCCCAGAGATCGACCATATGGCAGCCGTGCCGCTGCGCAATCGACCACAGGTGGGCGTTGTAGATCCCCACTCGAGGACGCACCGCACGGATGAGCGGGGTGCTGAACTCGGTGTCGAAGCCATTGCACATGAGCACCTCGATGCCGGCCTCACGCATCGCGACCACGGCTCGTTCGAACTTCGCGGCCAGGGCATCGATATCGGCCTTCGGGCGCAGGCAGTCATTGCCGCCGGCGCACAGGCTCACCAGGTCCGGCTTCATCTCGAGCACCTGCGGCACCTGGTCATCGACGATGCGGTCGAGCAGCCGGCCACGGATGGCCAGATTGGCATAGGACAGGTCCGGGCTGCCCACAGACGATTCTGTGAGCATGAGTGCGAGCCGGTCGGTCCAGCCGCGGTATCGGTCCTCGACGCGGGGGTCGGGATCCATCAGGCCCTCACTGAATGAGTCTCCGATTGCGACGTATGAGGTGATCGGCTCAAGCATCAGGGATCCTTCTCTCTTCGGGCGATGCCTCCAGACTATACGCCGGGCCTGACACGGCCTACCCGGCGGTAGTCTTCGTGCTCGATGAATTGCCTGCACTCGCGCTCGGACACAGTCGAGAACCATCCTTGCCTGCGTCCGTATGCCAACGCGGCGAACAGCCTCGAGGTCGCCCAGCGGAAACATGGAGTGGCGTAGACTCGACACCGCACAGACGTCGTCGCCGACCCCCTCGCAAGGAGCAGAATGTATCGGTCAGTCCCGGTTCCCGCAGCCACAGACTTCGTCATCACGAATGCGCGGATCGTGCCCGTGGCCGACGAATCCGGCAACCGTGCCGAGGCGATCGAATCGGGCACACTGACGGTCAGGGACGGACGCATCGCCGAGGTTGCCCCCGGCACCGTCGACACCTCCGCCCTTCCGGCGGACACCGAGGTCATCGATGCCGGCGGACGCTGGGTCCTGCCCGGCTTCATCGAAGCCCACGGCCACCTCGGCGTGCATGAGGACGGCGAAGGCTGGTCCGGTGACGATACGAACGAAATGACCGATCCCAATGGGGCGGGCCTGCGTGCGATCGACGCGATCGACCCCACCGACCTGGGATTCAAGGATGCGCTGCGTGGGGGCGTCACCTCGGCGCTCATCAAACCCGGATCCGGCAATCCCATCGGCGGCCGCACCGCCTTCCTCAAGACCTGGGGTCGGATCGTCGACGAGATGCTCGTGACGCAGCATCTGTCCGTGAAATCCGCGCTCGGCGAGAACCCGAAACGCGTGTACGGGGAGAAGAAAGTCACCCCGTCGACGAGGATGGGCACCGTCAAGATCATCCGTGACGCCTTCGTCGAGGCGCAGAACTACCAGGCCAGACGCGCCCAGGCGGAAGCCGAGGGCACCCCGTTCGATCGGGATCTGGTCAAGGAGACCCTGGCCGACGTCCTCGACGGCAAGCTCGCATGGGACCAGCACTGCCACCGCGCCGACGATATCGCCACCGCCATCCGCCTGTCCGAGGAATTCGGGTACCGACTCGTCATCAACCACGGCACCGAGGGCCACAAGATCGCCGACTTCATCGCTGACAAGGGCATCGACGTCATCCTCGGGCCCCTGATGACCTCCCGATCGAAGGTCGAACTGCGCGACCGCACCCTGGCCACCGCGGCCTCCCTCGCCGAGGCGGGGGTGCGCATCGCGCTGACCACCGATCATCCGGTCATCCCGATCAACTTCCTCATCCACGAAGCCTCCCTGGCAGTGAAGGAAGGGCTCGACCCGGTCGTTGCGATCGAAGCGCTGACGATCAACCCGGCGGCGATCTTCGGACTCGATGACCGCCTCGGGTCCCTGGCCGTGGGTCGTGACGCCGATATCGTCATCTGGTCGGACGATCCGCTCGAGCTGGACTCCCGCGCCGAGACCGTCTTCGTCTCCGGCCGCCGCGTCTTCGACTTCGACGCCGCCTCAGGAACCGCGCACGTCGCCGAACCACTCGGCCCGACACTCATCAGCGAGCCGTGAGCGACAGAGAACTCGAAGACGCCACCACCGCCGAGGTTCGGGTCGAGGATCCGAGCGAGTCGGGTCCCGTGCGCGGTTCGTCCCCGGCCCCGGTCGAAGGCGGCAATCCGGAAGCCGGATCCCAGGCCCTGCGGGAACTGCTCGAGCGCACTCGCCTGCAGCGATTGGCCGAGCTGCGGGAATCCTCACCGGAACCCCAGCCGGAGGACGTCGCGAAGGCCGCTGCCGCGAAGGCGGCGAAGCCCGAACGCGGCGGCGGACGGTCGAAGCCCCGGACCGACCACCTCGGTGCGTCTCAGCGCATCGCCCAGAGAGTCGCCCGGCGCACCGTCGGCAAACTCGTCTCGGGCACGACGGTGAACACACAGCCGGTGCCGATCGTCACCGCGCTCAAGGGCACCCCGTATCAGGCGCCGGTGCAGGCGACGGAGCCGAGCGAAGACGAAGCTCGGATGATCCTCGACCTCGCCGCCGATATCGCGGCGATGATGATGCGCGCCGGTGCCGGCACCAGCGACGTCGAGGTCTCCGTCATCGCCGCCTGCACCGCGTGCGGTCTGGCCACCGTGGAAGTCGATCTGACCTCGAACACCCTCGTCGTGCACTATTCGACCTCGGACGGTCGTCTGCTGACGGTGATGCGGGTCAACCGCGGTGAGTCCACGCATTTCGCGAAGCTCGCCTCGGTGCACAAGCTGGTGACCGACCTCGTCGACGGTCACCTCGAATTCCACGAGGCACGCAGCCGTCTCGACGCCATCCGCTCGCAGCGCCGACCGTTCCCGCAGTGGTTCACCACCGGGGCGTGGGGGGTCATGGTCGGTGCTCTCGTCCTGCTGCTCGGGGGAGGCCCGATCGCGGTGCCCTTGGGTATCGCGATGGCGATCGTCGTCTTCCAGTTCGGCAAGCTGCTCGGGCGGACGCACCTGCCGTCGTTCTTCATCACCTCTCTGCAGGCCGCCTCGGCGACGCTCATCGCCACCATCGCAGGCGATATCGGCATCATCAACTCCCCGCAGTACCTCGTGGCTGCCGGAATCGTGCTGCTCCTGCCCACGCAATCGCTGTATTCGGCGGTTCAGGACGCGCTGACGAACTTCCCGCTGACCGCGGCCGGACGGGTGGTCGGAGTGTTCATGACACTGGCCGGCATCGTCTCCGGCATCGCCTTGGGCATCGTGTGCGGTCAGGCCATCGGGCTCAGCCATATCGAAGTGCTCGTGCCGAAGTCGAGCCCGCATGTGGTCACGGCGATCCTGTCGATGGTCGCGGCGGCAGTGGTGTCGATGTCCGGTGCTGTGGCGATGTCGGCCAGGCGTCGGTTCATCCTGCCGGCGGCGCTGGTCGGTCTCGCTTCGCACATCACGATGATGTCGCTGACGCTGCTGCACATCGACAATGTGCTGGCCAGTCTGTTGGCGGCCACCGTCACCGGTTTCCTGTCACGACCCCTGGCACTGCGGCTGGGTGCACCGGCGATCGTGCTCATGATTCCCGGCATCTACACCCTGCTGCAGGGGCTGTCGATCTTCACCGCCGTCTATCAGATCGCTTCGGAATCGGAGAACGTCTCATTCGCAGTCGGCCTGTCCTCACTCTTCACTGCGATCCTGGCGAACGCGGCGCTGGCCGTCGGCGCTGTGCTCGGCAGCTATCTGGCGCTGCCGCTGAAGAACCTCAAGAGCCAGAGCTCGGCCGAGGAGAAGGTCGAGTCGGTGCGCAGCGGCGAGACATCGACCGCCGTCATCGATTCGGTGCAGCCCGGAGGCGCGAAGACCCAGTCGAGTGGGCCCGGAGGGTCGGGAGCCTCGAACGCGACCGGTGCCTCGGGAGTCTCAGCCTTGTCCGGCGCATCGGGCTCGTCGGATTCGTCCGGCGCAACGGGGGCGTCCGGCGCATCGAGCTCGTGGGGGTCATCGGACGTATCGGGGACGGGGAAGCCCTCGACCGATTCCGGGCCGATTCAGTCCTGATCGGGCAGGGCCCAGTCGATCGGTGCGATGCCCTTCTGGGCGAGCAGTTCATTCGTGCGTGAGAACGGGCGGGAGCCGAAGAAGCCCCGCCGGGCCGACAACGGCGACGGGTGCGCGGATTCGATGATGGCCACCTCGGCGGTTCCCGACGTCAGCAGGGGAGCGAGATTGCGGGCATCACGACCCCAGAGGATGGCGACGAGCGGCTGATCGCGTTCGGTCAGCGCGGTGATCGCCCGCTCGGTGATCTCCTCCCAGCCCTTGCCGCGGTGGGACGCGGGCTCACCGGGGGCGACGGTGAGGGCGCGGTTGAGCAGCATGACTCCCTGGCGTGACCAGGCGCGCAGGTCCCCGTGCTGGGCAGGCGGGATGCCGAGGTCGGATTCGAGTTCCTTATAGATGTTGCCAAGCGACCTCGGCAGGGGTCGGACATCGGGGTCGACGGCGAACGACAGGCCGATGGCGTGGCCGGGTGTCGGGTAGGGGTCCTGGCCGACGATGAGGACCTTCACCTGTTCGAGCGGTTCGGCGAAGGCGCGGAAGACGAAATCCCCGGCAGGCAGGTATGCGCGGTCGGCAGCGATCTCGGCGCGGAGGAAGTCGCCCATCGAGTGGATGCGCTCCTCCACTCCGGCCAGGGCGTTCGCCCAATCGGGGGACATGATCTCGGTCAGCGGAGGCGTCGACGTCATGGGCACGAGTGTAGCGATGCCCTGCCGCCGCGGTCGCCTCGGTGCAGGGAACGGGATTCTGTCGGTGGGGAGGGATTGTCTGGTCGATCCGCGGTGATTTCCTTACCCAGAACGCGGTGGAACGACCAGACAATCACGTACGTCAGGGCCTGGACTGTGCCGTTCGGCGGGGCGCTCCCGGAGAGGCTGCCAAGGCCTCGGCTCGACCGAGCCGAAAGGGCGGCCGTCAGCACCACCTCGGCGCGAGGAACGGCGAAGGTGGACACGAGACCGTCAGCCCCACCTCGGCGAGGCGACGGTCGATCCCGTCCTTCTCGCTGAGGCGACGGTCGATCTCGTCCACGTCGCTGAGGTCAACTCGCCCGTGTGCATCGTCTTCGGGGCCGACCGAGCGTGACCGGCCTCGGTCGCCCGCAGCTCTCAGCGCGCCGCGGCAACGGGCACCGATGTGCACGGATCGCAGACCCGATGTGCAGCATCGCCCATCGGCCCACCGTTCATTCCGGACGGGGCGAGGCGATAAGCTCGGCCTAAAGGAGTTCATCGTTGAACGAAAGGACCGAAATGTCGGAATTCCCCGAGGCCAAGAACTGGAAGATGCTCATCGGCGGTCAGTGGGTCGATGCCGCTGACGGCGACACCACCGATGTCATCACCCCGATCGACCGCAACGTCGTCATCGCCAAGGTGCCCAACGGCAAGGAGGCCGACGCCGATCGCGCTGTCAAGGCCGCTCGGAAGGCCTTCCCCGAGTGGGCGGCCCTGCCGTTCAAGGAACGCCAGAAGAAGCTTCTGGCCTGCGCCGATGCGCTCGAAGCGGCGTCGGAGGAGCTCGCCCAGCTGACTGCGCTCGACACAGGCAACGCGATCCGCACGCAGGCCCGCCCGGAGACCATCACATTGGCCGACCTGTTCCGCTACATGGGCGGGGTCGCCGGTGAGGTCAAGGGCAACACCCTGCCCGCCGGAGACAAGCAGCTCCAGTACACCAAGCGCGTGCCGCTCGGCGTCGTCGCCGGAATCCTGCCCTGGAACTCCCCGTTGATGATCGCGGCCTTCAAGACCCCCGCCGCGATCGTCGCCGGCAACACGATCGTCCTCAAATGCGCCGAGGATGCTCCGCTGACCATCCTCAAGATGGCCGAGATCATCGCCGACATCCTCCCCGCCGGCGTCCTCAACGTCGTCACCGGCAAGGGCTCGGTCATCGGTGAGGCCCTCAACGTCCACTCGGACGTCGACAAGGTCTCGTTCACCGGTTCGACGGGCGTCGGCCGTCACGTCGCCGAGGTGGCCGGTGGTCGTCTCGCGCATTCGTCGATGGAGCTCGGCGGAAAGTCCCCGAACATCATCTTCCCGGACTCGAACGACGACGACACCCTCCAGCAGGTGCTGCTGTCGACTCGTTTCGCCCGCCAGGGCCAGTCGTGCACCATGGGCTCGCGACTGTTCCTCCACGAAGACATCTACGACGACTTCCTCGCCAAGCTCGTCGATGCCGTGTCGCAGATGAAGGTCGGCGACCCGCGCGATGAGTCAACCGACATCGGCTGCATCATCAACCAGAAGCAGTACGACCAGGTCGCGAACTACATCGAGATGGGCAAGTCGATGGACGGCGTCGAGATCGCCTACGACGGCTCCGATTCCCTGACCGTCGGCGAACCCGGCTTCTACCACGCCCCCGTGATCTTCTCGAAGGCGAAGAACGACTGGCAGACCAGCCGCGAAGAGATCTTCGGCCCCGTCCTCTCGGTCATCCCGTGGAAGGACATCGACGAGGTCGTCGACATGGCCAACGATTCCGACTTCGGTCTCGCGGCCTTCGTCTTCACCAAGGACGTCGACGCGGCCCTGACCATGGCCAACCGCATCGAATCCGGTTGGGTCCAGGTCAACCAGGGCGGCGGCCAGCTGGCCGGCCAGTCCTACGGCGGCATGAAGACCTCCGGCTTCGGTCGCGAGGCATCCCTGGAAGGCATGCTCGAAGGCTTCACCCAGATCAAGCAGGTCAACATCCGCATCCGCTGATCCGGATCCCCTCGCCGAGGCAGCCCTGAGCTCGCGATCGAATGCAGGGTCGGTCCGACCCCGAGATCGGGTCCGCTCGGTTCGTTCGCGGCAGGACCGCCTCGGCGAAGGTCGTTCACGTCACCCCGTCGTCACGGTCACCGATTCGGTGCCGCGCGGCGGGGTGAAGTGGTTGGCGGGACCGACCTCACAGCCGCAGCGGCGCGCCGGAAATTTCGGTCCCGCCGATCGGGCGATAATATAGATGCACAGACACCTCTCGAAGGAGCACAACCTCTATGCCGCCGAATGACGACACCTCGGAACTGAGCGAGCTTGAGGTGGCCGTTTTGGAGTTCGAGCGGCGGTGGTGGAAATACGGAGGCGCCAAGGACCACGCGATCCGTGAGCGTTTCGACATGTCGGCCACCAGCTACTTCCAGATTCTGAACTCGCTTCTCGACAACCCTGCAGCTCTGGCCAGCGATCCCATGCTGGTCAAGCGCCTTCGCCGGATCCGCAGCACGCGGCAGAGTGAACGCGCCCAAGCCCGCGTCTCGAGGTAGACATGACCGACGAATTCGACGAGATCGAGCCCGGCCGGCGCAGCGGTGCCCATCGACAGGAATCTGCGGCGTCGTCGAACATCGGTGCCATCTCGCTGGTCATCGTGCTCGCGCTGGTCGCAGTTCTGCTCGTCGTGGCCGCCATCAACATCATCTTCTCCTCGATGGGCAACCCCGAATCGAAGATCGCCGATCCGCCGGCTTCCGAGTCGGCGTCTGCGGAGCCGTCGCCGAGTGAGAGCGAAGTCAGCGTCGCCGACGACTCGATCACCGTGGACGTCCTCAACGGCTCCGGAGTCTCCGGCGCTGCGAAGAAGTTCTCCGAGGCGGTCGAGGAGAAGGGCTGGGAGCTCGGCCAGGTCGGCAACTACTCGACGAACCTCACAGATTCGACCGTGTACTACAGCGGCGAAGAGAACGCTTCGCAGGCGAAGCTCGTCGCCGAGTCGCTGGGCATCTCGGCCACAGAGGCCTCCACCGACTTCGACGCCGACGTCACCGTCGTCATCTGCTCGGACATCGCCGATCGCGGGCCCGAACCCAGCGAGGGCGGGGACTCGGAGTAATCGGGCCGATTCGGTTCTGCGGCGGTGCGACCGGCTCGGCGGGATCGGTTCGGTCCCGGTCGCCGCGGTTGCGGATGGGGCATGCGTCTGCGGGCCGCCTCGGCGAATTTCTGACCGAACGGTCTGATTTCGTTCTCGGCAATCTCCGCTGTGAACAGGGAAGAAACCCTTAGATAACGAATCTATAACAGTGTCGAACCGCTCTAGGCGGGATGCCTGCCTGCGGTAGAGTTGCAACAGCTAGGCAAGCACAGCACCTTGTGTTCTATTCGTGCTTCACCGAGATTATTCTCTAGAGGTCAATGAGAGAAGTCGCGGGGTCAGTTGAGTTTTACTAGCTTCCGTATTTCAGGCGGGGTCATCTGATCACGGCTGTGATGCGGGATTTCAATGGCACTGCACTGTATGGAGAAGTAATGGCACAAGGTACCGTCAAGTGGTTCAACGCTGAAAAGGGCTATGGATTCATCACCCTCGAAGGCGACAACCAGGACGTGTTCGTTCACTGGAGCGCAATCCAGATGGACGGCTACCGCTCTCTCGAAGAGGGCCAGCAGGTTCAGTTCGAAGTCGGAGAAGGACAAAAGGGTCCTCAGGCGGAGTCCGTCACCCTCCTCTGAGACTGGCTGCTGTCAGCACAGTTTTCTGATCCGCTGCGGTGGAGCGTCGGAAAGGTCTTCGGGCCGACCGGCATCGGCCGCACGGGGAAAGCGCCGAGCAGGCAACTGCTCGGCGCTTTTCAGTGCCCGCAGGCGGCGGGCGGGTGCGTGGGCGGCGCCAGTCGTTTCGCGCTGAGCCGAACTGGCTCTCGCGACACGGCCGCACCGGGAACTCGCGGATCGCAGCCGTCCCCACGCGTCCCGGCAGGCGGCGAATATTTGCACTCGCATGGGGAGAGTGCTAAATCTAGTAGTGGTGAAAACCGATGGGTTCCCACCAGTCGTCTCGAGAGCGTGGTCCATATGTGGAATGGAACATGCGGACACACTCTCTGCCGTCGCGGGCGTTGATGACTGCTCTGGATTCCCACTCCACTCCATCAGGGAGGATCTAAGCCGCTATGGCAAAGATGATTGCATTCGACGAAGAAGCTCGTCGAGGACTCGAAGCTGGCCTCAACCAGCTTGCGGACGCGGTCAAGGTGACCCTTGGACCCCGCGGTCGCAACGTCGTGCTCGAAAAGCAGTGGGGCGCACCGACCATCACCAACGATGGCGTCTCCATTGCCAAGGAGATCGAACTCGAGGACCCCTACGAGAAGATCGGCGCCGAGCTCGTCAAGGAAGTCGCCAAGAAGACTGACGACGTCGCAGGCGACGGAACCACCACCGCTACCGTGCTCGCTCAGGCTCTCGTCCGCGAGGGCCTGCGCAACGTGGCAGCCGGTGCTGATCCGCTCAGCCTCAAGCGCGGTATCGAGAAGGCCGTCGAGGCTGTGACGCAGGTCCTGCTGAACAACGCCATCGACATCGAGACCAAGGAACAGATCGCCGCTACCGCAGGCATCTCCGCTGGAGATCCCGCCATCGGTGAACTGATCGCTGAGGCCATCGACAAGGTTGGCAAGGAAGGCGTCGTCACCGTCGAGGAGTCCAACACCTTCGGACTCGAGCTCGAACTGACCGAGGGTATGCGCTTCGACAAGGGCTACATCTCCGGTTACTTCGTCACCGACACCGATCGCCAGGAAGCTGTCCTTGAGGATCCCTACATCCTCATCGTCAACTCCAAGATCTCGAACGTGAAAGATCTGCTGCCCGTCCTCGAGAAGGTTCAGCAGTCCAACAAGCCGCTGTTCATCATCGCCGAAGACGTCGAGGGCGAAGCCCTGGCCGTCCTGGTGCTGAACAAGCTCAAGGGCACCTTCAAGTCCGTGGCCGTCAAGGCTCCGGGCTTCGGCGACCGCCGCAAGGCTCAGCTCGCCGACATCGCCATCCTCACCGGTGGCCAGGTCGTGTCCGAGGAAGTCGGGCTCAAGCTCGACAGCGTGACGACCGATCTGCTGGGCACCGCCCGCAAGGTCGTCATCACCAAGGACGAGACCACCATCGTCGAGGGCGCAGGAGACGCCGAGGAGATCGCCGGACGGGTCGCTCAGATCCGCGCCGAGATCGAGAACTCGGACTCCGACTACGACCGTGAGAAGCTGCAGGAACGTCTGGCCAAGCTGGCCGGCGGTGTTGCAGTCATCAAGGCCGGAGCCGCCACCGAGGTTGAGCTCAAGGAGACCAAGCACCGCATCGAAGATGCCGTGCGCAACGCCAAGGCTGCTGTGGAAGAGGGAATCGTCGCCGGTGGCGGCGTCTCGCTCATCCAGGCGGGCAAGGCCGCATTCGCCGACCTCGCACTCGAGGGAGACGAGGCCACCGGTGCCAACATCGTCAAGGTTGCCATCGAAGCCCCGCTGAAGCAGATCGCCACGAACGCCGGCCTCGAAGCCGGTGTGGTTGCCGACAAGGTCGCCAACCTCGAAGCCGGATACGGTCTCAACGCCGCAACCGGTGGATACGAGGACCTGCTGGCCGCCGGCATCAACGACCCGGTCAAGGTGACCCGCTCTGCTCTGCAGAACGCCGCCTCGATCGCCGGTCTGTTCCTCACCACCGAGTCGGTCGTCGCCGACAAGCCCGAAAAGGCCGCAGCAGGTGCAGACGCAGCTGCCGGCATGGACGGCATGGGTGGAATGGGCGGCATGGGCTTCTGATCTGACGTCACCGTCAGAGCAGCCCCGCTGTTCGATCGGCCGTGCCGGTGCTCGAAAGGGTGCCGGCACGGCTTTTTCGTGCCCGCGGCCGCTGGGCAGAGCGTTCCGCCTGCCGGATTAGAGTGCTCTGCCTGCCGGAGCAGAGCGTTCCGCCTGCCGGGGTAGAGTGCCCCGCCTTCCCGCGCTGAGCGTTCCGGATTCTCGGGCAGGGTGCCCGGCGCAGCCGATTCCCCTCGCCGAGGCGGCCCACCGAACCGTTGCTCCGTCGCCTCGCCCCGCATAGGCTGGGGACATGACCTTCACCGGCACCGATGCCTGCGGAAACAGCCCGAAGAACGTCTTCGTCGCCACATTCGAAGAGAATCTCTTCAACCGGGACAGAGACGCCCTCGCGGAGGCGGTCGCCGACGACTGCATCCTCCAGATCGTCAATCCCGCCGACGTCGAGACCCACACCGGCAGGGAAGCCGCCGTCGAAGCCCTGCTGAAGCTGTCGGGGCATTCGCCCGAAGTCGGACACCTCGAAGCGGCGATCACTCACGGCAAGGCCGCGGCCGCGTGGGGTTACTGGCAGGCCGAAGCAGACGGCGACGACCTGTGGCACTTCTCGCACACCATGTGGTTCACCACGCACAAAGCACAGGACTTCGGGCAGATCCGAATCTTCCAGGCCTGAGCCGAAGCCTCAGTCCCAGGGGTTGTCGCGGTGATGGCGGCGACCGCGCCTGCGTCGGTGCCGATCATCCCGGCGTGAGATCTGCCCGGGGGAGTAGGGCGGATGGGACGGATGCGGCGGCTGCAGCCCCGTACCGAAGTCGGATTCGAAATCGCGTTCTTTCGGCTCGTTCTGCTCGAGCTGCCGTTTGGCCTCATCATCGCCGAGCTGGGCTCGGGCTCGCCGAGTGAGCTCCTTCTTCCGCTTGCGGATGATCTCGTCCTTGTTCGCAATTCGGCCCAACCCTCCGAAGAGCATCGGCACGATGATGAACATCGGCCAGAAGAAGATGAACTCTCCACGCGCAATTGACGTGAAAGCCCAGATCAGGAGCATGAAACCGGCCGGTCCGGCCACTATGCCGATCAGGGCCTGACGTACCCGATCCCGATAGTACTTCTGTGCCGCAGCATCGATCTGCTCGGGCGTGATCGGCACCCGATCGGCCTCGAGGCGAGCCAGAGCCTGCGCGCGCCCCGCATCATCGAGTTTGTCCGGTTCGACTTCGGCAGGATCGGCGAGGACGAGATCCTCGATCAGGACCGGGACTTCACCGAGCGTTTTGATCTTCGCGGCCGCCTCGGTGCGTTCATCGAACTCCTCAACATCGAGCTGACCGAGGGCGTAGCCCTCCGAGAGGACATCACTGACGACCGCGCGATCGGCATCAGAGGCTCGGACCTGCCCATGCGATCGCGGATCTGCGCTGAATCGCGACCAGAGGGGACTGGCGTTCATGATGAATACTCTAACCCCGCCGTCAGCGATGAGACTGAGCGTCAGCCGGGAATCGGGCTGGACTACACTCGACCAGGTGGAACCCGTCGTCGTGCTCATCCTCTTCGCCGTGTTCCTCGGCGCATTGTCCCAGCGCGTCACCGGAATGGGATTCGGCCTGGTCAGCGGCCCATTCCTCGTCCTCCTCCTCGATCCGTTCAGCGGAGTCATCCTCGTCAACATCTGCGGAATCGTGGCCTCATTCTCAGTCTTCGTCCGCACCTTCGCCGAGGTGGAATGGCCGCCGTTCCGACACCTCGCCCTGGGCGCGGTGATCGGCACGATACCCGGCGCGATCCTCTCGTCATCGATGCCCACCCCACCGCTGCAGATCCTCATCGGCGCGCTCATCATCGTCTCCCTCATCAGCTCGCTGACCTTGGGGAAGCTGGGTCGGGCGATACCAGCGAACGTCGGGACCCGGCTGACGGCCGGACTCTTCTCCGGGGCGATGTCGGCGGCGGCAGGAGCCGGTGGACCGGCAGTCAGCGCCTACGCTGTGCTGACGAACTGGGAGCAGCGGTCGTTCGCGGCCACCCTGCAGCCGTTCCTCGTCGTCGGGACCGCCTCGGCGGTGGTGATGAAGGTGATCATCAACGGAGGGACCTGGCCGCATCTGGAGGCCGGGGTCTGGATCGGGCTCGGCGTCGTCCTCGTGGCGGGCCTCGTCGGCGGTGACTGGCTCTCGCGGCATATCGATGTGGCGCTGGCCCGGATCGGGATGCTCATCCTCGCGTTCGGCGGCGGAGTCGCGGCCTTGGTCAAAGGTGCCGTGGGGTTGGTCTGATCGGGCCGAGGGACTGAGCAGATGTGGGGCACAGGCTCAGACGCCTGTCAGTTTCATCGGGCATACTGTTCGAGGACAAAGCTAGCCTGGGAGGCATGGATCGTGACTGAAGTATTTCTGTTGCTGCTCGTTGTTCTCGGGGCCGTCTTCTTCGTCGGTCACCGCAAGGAGAAGCAGCGGCAGCGGGAATTGCACGCCGCCGAGCTTCAGCAGGTGAAGAAGACCGCTGAAGAGGATGTCACCTCATTCGGTGAGGAAGTCGCCGAACTCGACATCATCACCACCGGCGTCGACCTCGACACGGGCGGAGCGCAGGACTACAAGCAGGCACTCGACTCGTACGACGTCGCCAAGGAGACCCTCGAGAAGGTCTCCGAACCCACTGACATCCGCCACGTGACCGAGGCTCTCGAAGACGGCCGCTACGCCGCCAAATGTGTGCGCGCCCGCGTCGAAGGCAAACCCCTGCCCGTGCGTCGCCCGCCCTGCTTCTTCAATCCTCAGCACGGCCCCTCCGTCGAAGACATCGACTGGGCTCCGGCCGGCGGTCAGCTGCGTCCGGTGCCGGTCTGCGCCGCCGATGCCGAGCGTGTTGCTGTCGGCGCCGATCCGCTGGTGCGCAAGGTCGTCACCGGTGACGGACACACTCGTCGCGCCTATTGGGAGGCCGGACCGGCTTACGCCGAATACAACCGCGGCTACTTCAACTCCTATGCAGGCTCCGGTCTGCTGCCCGGCGTCCTCATGGGAGCCATGCTCTTCGGCGGAATGGGCGGCGGCTGGGACGGCGCCTACGGAGGAGACATGGGCGACGCCGGAGGAGACATGGGCGGAGACATGGGCGGCGGTGACGGCGGTGGCTTCTTCGGAGGCGACGGCGGTGACGGCGGAGGCCTGTTCGACGGATTCGGTGACCTGTTCTGATGGAGACGATCGAGATCCGCGGCGAGTCGATCAGACTCGGTCAGCTGCTCAAACTCCACGGAATCGCCGAACACGGTGCTATGGCCAAAGACATGATCGCCGACGGCGAGGTCAGCGTCAACGGTGAGGTCGAGACCCGCCGCGGTGCGACGATCCGTCCCGGCGACCGCATCGAAGCGCTCGGTGAGACCATCGAGGTGGCCGTCGAACAGGGCTGAGAAGCACCGTTCGCACACGCAGACATTGCGAACACAAAGCAGGGCGTCCCCGCGGGGACGCGCTCTGCTTGTCCGATGCGTGCTTGTCTGATGCGTGCTTGTCTGATGTGATCAGCTCGCCGCCGGGGTCGGCCCGCTGCCCCGGTGCCGGTTGCCTCCGCGCAGCAGGATCGCCTACTGCAGCTCGGGGGCACCAGGGGTGTCGTTCATGCCCGGGGCGTCCCACAGTGCCGACCAGTTCGATGTGTCCTCTTCGAACGGCAGCTCTCCGGAGAGGACGCCCTTGACTTGGATCTCGAGCGGGTTGTCCCGCTGCTTCGGACCTGACTGCACAAACGGGTAGAAGGTTCCACGCTTGTACTGGTAGACCAGTGCCATCCGGCGCCCATCGGGATGGACGAAATACACGGTCGTGCACAGCAGCATCGTGTCGAAGCCCTGGCTGACCAGCGCCGAGTTCACGGCGTGGATGTTCGTGACGAGGTTGACCACCTCGGCGTTCTCATCTGCCACGACCTGCCAGGTGAAGCCATAGCCGTCGTTCTCCTGCCGCACCGAGGCGGACGGGTCGGAGCTGATGAGGGCGACGCTTTCGGACTCGGCCGACTGGAACGCGGCCCCTTCGACCTGCCGGAAGGCGACCGCTCCGACGCCTGTGGGGGTGAATCCGGTCGCAGCCTGCAGAGTCAGCGCGGCAGGAGGCAAGGCGAAGAGGTCGTCGAGGTTGGCCCGTTTCGGTTTGGACCGACCGAGCAGTGCGTCGAAGAATCCCATGGAGCTCCTAATTGTGGGTGGTGTCGTCACTCAGGGTGGCGTGAAAGGTCACTCGGGGCGCGAGAGCTGAGCGGAGATCTTCGCCAGCTGATCCAGGCGCTTTTCGAGCGAGGGATGGGTGGAGAAGAGCTGGCCGAAAGCGGCCTTCCCGCTGATGGCGGGGATGAGCGCCAGGTGGTTCGCCGAGGCAGACGACCGCAGGTCCTTCTCCGGGATCTTGGCCATGTCCCCGCTCAACTTCGTCAGTGCCGACGCCAGGGTCGACGGAGCACCCGTGAGGATGGCTGCGGCACGGTCGGCCGCAAGCTCGCGATACCGGGACAGCGCTCGGATGAGGACGAACGAGAGGCCGTAGACGACGGCTCCGACGAGGATGAAGAGCAGCTGGATCGGGATGCCGTTGTTATTGTTGTTCGACCGTCCGAAGCTCATGTAGTACCCGGCGCGCATCATGAGCGCTGCGACGACCCCGGTGACGCCGGCGACGGTCATCACGGTCACGTCGCGGTGAGCGACGTGGGAGAGCTCGTGTGCGAGGACGACCTCGACCTCATCACGGTCGAGCTTCTCGAGCAGACCGCGGGTCACGCACACCACCGAGCGCTCGGGGGAGCGGCCGGTGGCGAAGGCGTTGGGGATCGACGAGTTCGACACAGCCACCCGCGGCTTGGTCGAATCCGACAGCTGGCAGAGTCGGTCGATGATCGTGTGCAGCTCCGGAGCCTCCTCGGGGGAGACCTCCCGGCCGCCCATGGCTCGCATGGCGATCTTGTCGGAGAAGTACCACTGGAAGAAGAACGCACCGGCGCTGACGACGACAGCGAAGATCACGCCGGGGATGCTCTGACCGAACATCCACCAGATCGCGAGGATGAGGATGACGTAGATGAGCCCGTTGAGGAAGATCGTCCATCCCATCCGCATGGTCAGTCCGTTGTCTTTGACGAAGCGGTTCTTCATCGTCGTTCCTCTCTGGGTGTGGCAGAACCGGCCCACTGTCGCAGACAATGGGCCGGGTGCATATCGGTGCTCAGGGGTTTCAGGCCGGGTCCGGGATGAAGCCCTCGCCGGTGAGCAGCTCGGCGATCTCGGCCAGGGTTGCGTCGACGAATGGGATGACGACATCAGAGGAGCCGAGGTAATCATCGGCGACCGGTTGTCCGTTGGCCGTGACGTAGTCGTGCAGGGAGTTCAGCGCGGTGCGAACGGCCTCCTCGTTTCCGGCGTTGACGGCGTCCTCGACCTGGTTGTCGTACTTCTGCAACAGGTCCTGGTCGACGTGGGCGACGTCGAACTGCCCTTCGCCCATGATGCGGATGATCATTGCTGATCCTCACCTTCGAGCGACTTCGGCTCCTGCTTCTCAGACCCGGCAGGCAGGGACTCGCGCATCCGCTGGAGTTCCATCTCCACGTCATTGTCGCTGGAGAGGGAGTCGAGCTGGGCGGTGATATCGTCCTTCTGAGTTCCCGTGACATCGTCGAGGGCCCCGGAAGCGAGAAGTTCGTCGACGGCACCGGCACGTGCCTGCAGTGACGCGGTCTTGTCCTCGGCGCGCTGGACGGCGAGTCCGACGTCGCCGAGCTCTTCGGAGATGCCCGAGAAGGCCTCGCCGATCTTGGTCTGTGCGTCGGCGGCGTTGTAGGTGGCCTTGAGGGTCTCCTTCTTCGTGCGGAAAGCATCGACTTTGGCCTGGAGGCGCTGCGAGGCAAGGGTGAGCTTCTGCTCTTCGCCCTGCAGCCCTTCGTGCTGGCTCTGCAGGTCGGTGATCTGCTGGGTCAGCCCGGACTTGCGGGTCAGAGCCTCACGGGCGAGGTCCTCACGGCCGATCTGCATAGCCTTCTCGGCCTGACCGGAGAGTTTGTTCTGCTGCTGTTCGAGCTGGTTGATCTGCAGCTCGAGGCGCTTGCGGCTGGTGGCGACATCGGCAACACCGCGACGGACCTTCTGCAGCAGCTCCAGCTGCTTCTGGTACGAATAGTCAAGGGTTTCGTTGGGGTTCTCGGCTTTGTCCAGAGCTTTGTTGGCCTTGGCACCGAAGATCGTCGCGATCCGTTGGAAGATACTCATCCGTAGTCGACTCCTGCATTGGTTTGACCCGACGCTGCCGACCCGATCCACTCCGCTCCGGAGATTCTCGGCCAACACCGCCGCGAACTATCGCTTTCAAGTCTACTGAGAAAGGCTGATAGTTTGCCAGACGCCGACTACAAGAACGACCAGACGCCGACTACACGAACATACAGACCCCTGCCGCTGAAACTCGGGGGTCCGCGGCAGGAAACTGCGAGGCTCTGGGAGCAGGCTTCGACAGGGTGGGAAGACCTGGCTCCGACAAGATGGGGCCTCGCTCGCGACTGTGGAATCCGGTGGGGCTCAGGGGGCGAAGAGACGTGAGTTCGCGGCCTCGACCTCGGAGTACTGGCGGGCGGCAGTGTGGAGCGCACCGTGGACGGAGTTGAGCGATTCCATGAGCTGCTTCTGCGCACGCTCCCATTGGTTGACCACGGCCTGGAAGTTCTGTGCTGCGCTGCCGCGCCAGCATTCCTGGAGGGCAAGCAGATTGCGCATCATCGTGTCGGACTCGGAGATGAGATTGCGGGAGGTGTTTGCGGCGGCTGTGGCGGCGGATTGGACGCGTTCGGCGTCGACTTCGAAACTCATGATCACTCCTCTTGGCAGAGACGACTCGTCGCGGTCGGACGAGATGCCATCAGTGTCGACGGTGCTGCCTGCGGAGGAGAAGGGCGCGCAGAGAGGGTGTGGACAGCGTTCGGCTGTCCACACCCTCCAGGTGGCCAAGTCGCGGCAGCATCCCCAAGCCCGGACGCTTGAGTCGAGGAGTCCTCAGTGACGCTGTGCGAAGACCTCGGACTGCCGCGTCTGCGGCGCTGCGGTCGAGTCTGCGGCGCTGCCGCCGCGTGCGGCAGCCCTACTGCAGCACGAGCGTGACGTCGAGCTTCTGCTCCTTTCCACCGCGGACCACGGTGACCTCGACCGGAGTGTTCACCGGCTGGGCGCGGACGAGGGCGCGCAGGGCGATGGCGTTGTTCACCTTGGTTCCGGCCACCTCGACGATGTCGTCGCCATCTTTGATGCCTGCCTTGGCCGCCGGGGATCCGCCTGCCACAGACTGCACCTTGGCGGTGCCCCGGCTGATTCCGCCGCTGTTGATGTGCCCGTCGGTGAGCGTGATGCCGAGGAACGGGTGCTGGGCTTTGCCGGAGGAGATGAGCTGATCGGCGATCATCACGGCCTGGTTCGCGGGGATCGCGAATCCGATGCCGATCGATCCGGACTGTCCGCCCTCACCCTGACTCAGCGATGCCGCCGCCGAGTTCACACCGATGAACTGGCCATCACCGTTGACCAGCGGTCCGCCGGAGTTGCCCGGGTTGATCGCGGCATCCGTCTGGATCGCGTTCGTGATCGTCATCTCCTTCTCCTGCGAGGAGGCATCCTCACCGATGTTCTCCGTCGACACCGGACGGTCGAGCGCGGAGACGATACCGGTGGTCACGGTGTTGGCCAGACCGAGCGGATTGCCCAGAGCCATCACCGGATCGCCGACGGTCAGTTTCTTCGAATCACCGATGACCAGCGGTTTCACACCATCGGGAACCTGTTCGAGTTTGATGACGGCGATGTCCGTGGAGGGATCGCGCCCGACGATCTTCGCCTCCGTCGTCTCACCGTTCTTCATCGTCACGGCGATCTCTCCGTCGGGGGTGTCCGCAGGTGCGACGACGTGGTTGTTCGTGATGACGTGGCCCTGTTCGTCGTACAGCGCACCCGAGCCGAGACCCTGCACCTGACCGCGCGTTCCGACCTGGATCGACATCACGCTGTCCGAGGTCTTCTCCGCGACCTGTGTCCAGTCCGGAGTCTCGATCGTCTCCTCGGCGACCTTGCGCGGTTCGTCATTCTGCAGTGCCGAGAGCGCATAGTTCCCGCCGAACGCCAGAGCCCCACCGAGGAGGGCGGCCACGAGCGCGATCGCGACCGTCGCACCCCAACCGGGCCCCTTCTTCTCTCGCCGAGGCGGCTGCTGAGGCCCGTATGGGCCGAACCCGTCCGGCCCGACAGGACCGCCGGGACCACCAGGTCCGCCGGGGCCGGGCTGGGACCCGACGGACGAGAATCCCGAGGAATAGGGATCCGATCCGGCGGCTGCCGAATAGGAGCCGGAACCGGTCGGTTGGCCAGGACCATTCGGCTGGTCTGGACCCCCCGGCTGGCCTGGACCATACTGCTGGTCCGGTGCGCTCGGGTAGCCGGGACCATTCGGGTGGCCGGTGCTGTTCGGGTGTCCGGGAGCGCCTGGATAGCCGGAAGAACCTGTCTGCTGGGAGTTGACACCGGCCTGGTAGGCACCACCGCCGGCTGCTGCAGCGCCGGCTCCCGCCGCAGCTGCTCCGACTCCGGAGGCAGAAGGGCCAGTGCTGTTCTGCCCCGGATGCGACTGCAACCCGGACTGACCGTAGGGGGAAGCGTGCTCAGGCTGGCTCTGCTGGACGCTCTGCTGTCCAGGCTGCGACTGGTTGCCGTAGCTGCCATGGACGCTCTGGTGTCCCTGACGGCCCGGCTCCTGTTGACTGCCCGGCTGATACGGAGAGGGCGGCTGACCACCTGCCTGATACGGCGACGTCTGCTGGGGTCGAGCCTGCTGGCCGCCCGGCTGGCCGTGCTGATCGCCCGACTGGCTCTGCTGGCCGACTGGCCGTCCGCTGGTCTGCCCACCCTGCTGCCCGCCGGGCTGGGATGGGGCGGGCTGCTGGGAGGAGGAGCCGCCTCGGTGAGGGGAGGCGTCCACAGGGTTCTGCGGTGGAGTCGATGAAAAGTCGGGGCGTCTCTCGGGCGGTGCCACGGGTGGACTGACCCGGGCCGGGCCGTTGGATTGGGACGGGAATGTGCGCGGAACCTCCGCACCGGATCCGCGGTAGCCTCCGGCAGAGGGGCTGCGACGCCCCTCAGCGGTGGAACTGCTGTCCTGATCCGCCGACGTGCGCGGAGCCTGATCGTCCGGTCCGGAGCTGCGGGACACCTCACCCGGAGTCTGAGGATCGTTGTTCTCGTTCATCGCTCGTCCTTTCGTGTGTCCGCAGTGGTTTCGCCGTTCTCGGAGATGGGCAGGTCGATGCGGAACGTTGCACCGCCGCCCGGAGTTTCGTGGACGGAGATCGCACCATGGTGGTTCTCCACGATCGCCTTGACGATCGACAGCCCGAGCCCCGATCCGCCGGTGTCCCGGGTCCGGGACACGTCGAGACGGTAGAAGCGCTCGAAGATGCGCGGGACCACCTCGGGGTCGATTCCGTCGCCGTGGTCCCTGACCTCGAAGCGGACTCGACCGTTGGGGAATCCGCGCAGAGACTCATCGACCGTGATCGATCCGGCCGCTGTGACATCGGGGACGATGTTCGCCGGCTCCGGGGTTGGCGACTGGTCTGTGGACCGAACGTCGGGTCGTGGGTCGGTCTGCGGTCCGGTCGGTGCAGCACTGTGTGAGTCTGCCGGTTCCTCGGACTGTCCGGTCGGCGAATCCGTCTGTGCTCGGGACGGTGTGTTGAGCTGCCCGTTGGGCTGGGTGGTGTCCTGAGACCCGACCTGCCGGTTGGGCTGGGTTGGAGCCTGAGCGTCGGACTGGGGGTTCGGCTGAGTGTCGGCCTGGTCGCTTCCGGCGGAGTCGCCTCGGCGGAAGATGCGGACCCCACCGGTGACGAATCCGCGCTCACGCGGTTTGTCCTTCGCTCCGTTCTTCGCGCCGTTGCGGCCGCTCTGACCTCGGGCGCCGCCCTCACGGATCTCGCCGGTGCTGTAAGAATCGGGGTCGACCGACTCGGGCAGTCCGACGACGCCGACGGCGAATTCGATCGCCGTGTGCTCGGGCGTGTGCCGCACGGCGTTGCCGGCCAAGTTGACGATGACCTGTCGGATCTTCGACTCGGAACCGCGGATCATCGGCACCGGCTGCGCATCCTCGCCGTCGAGGCCGATGAAGCTGATATCGCGATCCGGGGCCTGCGCTGCGGCATCGGCGGCGGCATCACGGACGACCTTGTGCAGGTCGATCGGACCGATCTCGGCGGCACGCTGCTCATCGAGGCGGGCGAGGACGACGAGGTCGTCGACGAGGACGCCCATGCGTTTGGCCTCGGACTCCATCCGCTCCATCGCATTCCCGATGTCCTCGGACTTCGTGATCGCACCCTGTCGGTACAGTTCCGCATAGCCGCGGATCGTGACCAGAGGGGTGCGCAGCTCGTGGGAGGCGTCGGAGACGAACTGGCGGATGCGCTTCTCCGAGCGGGTCTGCCCATCGAAGGAGTCCTCGATGCGTCCGAGCATCGCATTCAGCGCCGCCGACAGACGACCGAGTTCGGTGTTGCGCGGATAGCTCGGCACACGTTGGGACAGGTCGCCGGCGGCGATGCGGGAGGCGGTCTTCTCGATATCGCGCAGTGGTCGGAACGTGTTGTTGATCGCCCAATAGCCGACTCCGGCGACCATCGCCAGGGCCAGCAGGCCGATGCCGATCATCGTGTTCCGGGCGCGCTCGTTGATGTTGTCGACCTCGCGGTCGAAGGGCACCGCGATGGACACGAGAACGTCGGTGTTCTTCACCTTCATCGCCCTGGCTCGCCACTGCGAACTCGTCCCGGCGACGGTGAAGGGCTCACCGCCGCGGGCATAGACTTCCTTCTCATCGACCTTCGGCAGGATCGGATGGTTCTGCGGCTCCGGGGCGACGGGATCACGGATCGGATCTCCGTTCGTGTTGTAGAACTGCACGTAGAAGCCTCCCGGCAGGAGGCTCTTGAGCTGATCCCAGGAATTCGAATCGATCGTCGTCGACGACGGCGCATCCTCGGCGCCATCGGCATCCTCCCCCGATTGGAGTTCGGCCTTCTGGAACACATCTTGGTAGGCCTGCTTCGCCAGGGTCTCGGATGCGCTGATGAGTCGTTCATCGGTGCGCTGGACGAGGCTGTCGCGCAGGTTCTCCAACACCCAAGCGCTCGTCCCCGTGAGGACGAGCAGCATGAGCAGCATCATGATGGCCAGCAGCTTGGTGGTCAGAGACCATTCTTCCCAGAAGCCGGGACGGGAGGGACGGGATTCTTTTGCCACGTAGGTAATCTATCGTCCTTGTTTGGACGACTACTTGGATTCCGGTGTGCGCAGCATGTAGCCGACCCCGCGCTTGGTCTGGATCATCGGGGTCCACTCCATCTCGACGGGGTGGCCGGCGGCGTCCGTCTCCGGGGTGACGTCGATCTTGCGGCGGAGGTAGGAGATGTAGGATTCGACGATCCCGGTGTCGCCGCCGAAGTCGTATTCCCACACATGGTCGAGGATCTGCGACTTCGAGAGCACACGGTTCGTATTCAGCATGAGGTAGCGCAGCAGCTTGAACTCGGTGGGGGAGAGGTCGATGAGGATGCCGGAGCGGCGGACCTCGTGGGTGTCGTCATCGAGCTCGAGGTCGCCCGCCACGATGACGGCGTTCTCCTCATCTTCGAGATTGCGGGTGCGGCGGAGGACGGCACGGATGCGGGCGACGACCTCCTCGAGGCTGAACGGCTTCGTCACATAGTCGTCACCGCCGACGGTCAGACCGGTGATCTTGTCCGAGGTGTCATCACGGGCGGTGAGGAACACGACGGGTGCGTTCATGCCGATCTGGCGCAGACGGCGGGTGACGGTGAAGCCGTCCATGTCCGGGAGCATGACGTCGAGGACGAGGAGGTCGATGTCGGTCTGCTCGGCCAGGCGCAGCGCCTCGGCGCCGTTCGCGGCGGAGACGACATCGAAGCCGGCGAAACGGAGACTGGTGGACAGGAGTTCGCGGATATTGGGCTCATCATCGACAACGAGCAGGGTGGCTTCGATGTCGGTGTCGTTCTGTGCTGTAGTCATGACTCCAGTCTGGGGGCCATTTCTGGGAGTGCGCTGGAGGTTACCTGAATGCAATTGTGATGTACGCCACTGAAAAACTCTCAGAAAAGTCGATATGGACGCCGCCTGGGTTATTCGTTCTCAGGAACCAGGTACCGATTTCAGTGAAAAGTATGCCCACGGTCAGATTGTGTCCAGGAATGTTCGCCGAGGCGGCCGTGCGGGGGCGAGTTCCGCTCAGGGGCGCCAGGGCGGGTGGCGGTCGGGAGGCATCGGGATGACCTGGGGCGATCGAGATGTGGGATTCTCACGGATCTCGCGCAGCGGGCGGAGGTCGAAGAGCTGGTGCGTGACGGCGAAGCGTCGGACCCGTTCGGGACGGCTGCGGTCGTAGACCACCTGGCCGACCGTACCCTGCATCGACGGGCTCTGCTGGACGAGATGGCGGACCCAGCGATCTCGGCCCTGGGCGTTGATGAAATGAACCACGACCAGACTCGGTGCTCTGGCCTGGGAGCCGGACCAGTAGTCGACGACACGGCCTTCGGCCAGGCCGCGGCTGGGATAAGGCGGGCGGTCGAGGATCGGATAGCGGGCCTTGCGGAAGGCGAGCAGGGAAACAGCAATGAGCCCGACTCCGACGGCGATTGAGATCACCCACCAGACAGGGGCCGCTTCGGTCATGGCTGGAACGAAGCCGAGACCGAGACCGCCGCCGACGCCGAGGGCCGCCAGCTGATAGCGGAAGAAGCGGGTGAGACTGCCGCCGGTCCGGTGGCGGCCGAGGGCTGCGCGCATGAGCAGGTGGCAGACGGTGACAGAGGCGATCGCGAGGAGGACGGCGAGGGCGATGAAGAAGAGCTTTTGGCTCTGCGGTTCTCCGGGCCCGCCGGGGACGAAGGTGAGTCCGGTGATGAGGCAGCCGGCTGTCAGTGTGACCGACATCGTGAAGATACCGGCCAATCCGGCGGCTAGCTTGCGACCGGGAGAGATGCGCAGGGGCTGTAGGGACATTGCGGTCCCCTCAGTCGGTGTCGGACTGACGGGCGCGGAAAGCTGCGACATGGGTCCGGTTGGCGCAGCCTCCGGTATCGCAGAAGCGCTTCGAGCGATTGCGGCTGAAGTCGGCGAGGTAGGCCCGGCATTCCTCGGCGGCGCACCGGCCCAGACGGTCGAGGTCGCCGGAGCGGATGAGGTCGATGAGGACGAGGGCGACATCGGCGGCCACCCGATCCGCGAGGCTGGCCTGGGCTCCCGTGGCGTGCAGGTGCCAGTCCCAGTGGTCGTGTTTGACCAATTGCGGCACGGAGCCGGAGTCGCTGAGTGTGAGATTGATCTCGTCGACGACCGACGAGGTGGCCGCTTCGACCTCATCCTCGGTCTCGGCGTCGATGCTCGAGTCCAAGGCTGCGGCGAATCGCGCACGCAGTCTCAGCGTCTCCTCGACGTCGGTCTTCGTGGCTCTCAGCGGACCTGAGAAGTCGTGCCGGGCCGCGAATTCGCGGAGTTTCGCGGTTGTCGTCAACTCATCGCCGTCCGCCGCGACGTCCCCGGAGGTGTTGAGGAGGTCGACGAGCATCGTGAGGTTCGCGCGAATGTCATAGATGAAGGCCATGTCAGAACCATTCTGCCACACTCATGTAAGTACCAAAATGCATTTGACTCATTTCAAATCCAGGGATGATACTGAAGGCTGACCCCGTCGGGGCCATGTACAGCCAGTCCAGACACGGAAGAACGACGAATCGGTCACGCCGATGCCGACGTCGGGCCGCCTCGGCGAGGGGGACTGCCCCGCCTCGGCGAGGGGACGATCTGCCACCGCACCACCACCTCGGCGGGATTCTGCCGCCCACACACCACCCAACGTTTCACCACATCAGGAGGTCAGGAATGAATCGCACCGTCATCGCAGGGTTCCTGCTCACTCTTGCCTCCGCATTCTTCTTCGCGGTGTCGGGACCGATCGCGAAGACGATGTATGCGATCGGGTGGACGCCGGGCGCGGTGGTGCTCATCCGCCTGGCCGGCTCCGCGGTCCTGCTGCTCATCCCCACCCTCATCGCACTGCGCGGACGCTGGGGCGAAGTGATCACGCACTGGCGCACGGTCGTCACCTACGGGCTGGTCTCGATGGCCGGCGTCCAGGGGTTCTACTTCGTCGCCGTCGAACACCTGACCGTGGCCGTGGCGCTGCTGCTGGAGATGACCGCGCCGATGCTCATCGTCTTCTGGATCTGGGCCAGGACGCGGACCCGGCCGGCGACCGTGACGTTCATCGGGGTCGTGGTCTCGATGATCGGACTGCTGCTCGTGCTCAACCTGCGGGGATCGTCGATCAGCATCTTCGGCGTGGTCATGGCCATGGCCGCCGCGGTATGCCTGGCCAGCTATTTCCTCGTCTCGGCGAAGGACACGATCACGATCCCGCCGGTCGCTCTGACCGGACTGGGCATGGGCATCGGGGCGCTGGCGATGTCGCTCATCGTGGCCATCGGAGTCATGCCGTGGGGCGCGGTGACGGCCGATGTGGACTTCGGCGGAGTGCCGATGTCATGGGTCGTGCCGATGGCGATGATCGTGCTCTTCACCGTCGGCGCCTATATCACCGGGATCCTCGGTCTGCGCTATGTCGGGGCGACTGTCGGTTCGTTCGTCAACCTCATCGAGGTGCCGTTCTCCGTCATCGTCGCCTGGCTCGTGCTCTTCGAGATGCCAGCGGCCATCCAGCTCTTCGGCGGAGTCTTCATCCTCGGGGGAGTCGGCTTCATCAAGTGGGGCGAGTCCCGTCTGGCCCGTCGCGTCGCTCGCCGCGAGGTCGTCGCCAAGTCCGAAGCCTCCCTCATCACGACCTGAATTACTACCTGACGGCGGCTCTGCAACCTCGCGCTGGGTTGCAGAGCCGCCGTCAGGTAGTAATTCAGGTCGTGTCCGCTGGCAAGAAGCATTGATAGGTTGTCTCCATGGGCCATATAGAGATCAATGACGTCTCGTACACACTTGCAGACGGCCGACCCCTCCTCGGTGGGGTGTCATTGCGTGTCGGCGATAGGGCCAAGGCCGCACTCATCGGTGCCAACGGGGCCGGGAAGACGACCCTGCTGAGGCTGCTGACCGGGGAGATCGCCCCGGACGAGGGCTCCGTCTCCCACACCGGCAGCGTCGGTCTGATGCGTCAGTTCGTCACTGCCGGCACCATCGCCGAGGCGCTCGAAGAGGTGGCACCTGAGCGCATCCGGAAGGCGGGCGCCCAGGTCAGACGGGCCGAGGAAAGTCTGCTCGGGCCCGACGGCGATTCGACGAACGTGCAGATGGCCTATGCCGCTGCGCTGGGCGAATGGGGTGAAGTCGGGGGCTACGAAGCGGAGGTGCTGTGGGACACCTGCACCACCTCGGCGCTGGGAATGCCCTTCGACCGCTGCCGGGATCGGCCGACGACGACCCTGTCCGGAGGGGAGCAGAAGAGGCTCATCCTCGAGGCCCTGCTGCGCGGCGGTGACGATGTCCTCGTCCTCGACGAACCGGACAACTTCCTCGACGTTCCCGGCAAACGGTGGCTGGAGGACCAGCTGCGGGACACGGACAAGTCCGTCCTCTTCGTCTCCCATGATCGTGAACTGCTGGCCCGGGCCGCCTCGGAGGTCATCACTCTCGAACTCTCGGCCGCCGGGAATACCGTGTGGACTCACCCGGGCGGCTTCGAAAGCTACCACGAGGCCCGACAGTCCCGGTTCGACCGCCTCGAGGAACTGCGCAAACGGTGGGACGAAGAGCATGCGAAGCTGCGCGCACTGGTGCAGATGTATAAGCAGAAGGCCGCCTACAACTCGGACATGACATCCCGGTACCGTGCCGCCCAGACCAGGCTCGAGCGCTTCGAGACCGCAGGGCCGCCCGAGGCGATGCCGCGCGAACAGAATCTGGGGATGCGTTTGGCAGGCGGCCGGACCGGGAAGATCGCCATCCGCGCACACGGCCTCGAACTGACGAATCTCATGCTGCCCTTCGACCTCGAGGTCCACTACGGAGACCGGGTCGCAGTGCTCGGATCGAACGGCTCGGGCAAGTCCCACTTCCTGCGTCTGCTCGCCGCCGGCGGCACCGACCCGGAGCCGGAGCACCGTCCGGTCTCCGATGTCGAGATCGCCCCGGTCGAACATTCGGGGCAGGTGAAGCTGGGAGCCAGAGTTCGTCCGGGCTGGTTCGCGCAGACGCACGGCCGGCCGGATCTGCATGGTCGCACACTGCTCGACATCCTCCATCGCGGGGACGAGCATCGGAACGGACTTCCCCGGGAACCGGCCTCGCGGGCGCTCGCCCGCTACGAACTCGCCGGCGCCGCCGAGCAGACCTTCGAGTCACTCTCGGGCGGGCAGCAGGCGCGCGTGCAGATCCTTCTGCTCGAACTGGCAGGGGCGACCCTGCTGCTCCTCGACGAACCGACGGACAACCTCGACCTCGTCTCCGCCGAGGCTCTGCAGGATGCGCTGACCGCTTTCGACGGCTTGGTCCTCGCCGTCACCCACGATCGCTGGTTCGCCCGGGACTTCGACCGGTTCCTCGTCTTCGGAGCCGACGGCGAGGTCTATGAATCGACGAGGCCGGTCTGGGACGAGGGGCGCGTGTCTCGTTCCCGGTGAACCCGGATTCCCCGCTCTCTCTGCTACCTGACGGCGGCTCTGCAACCTCGCGCTGGGTAGCAGAGCCGCCGTCAGGTAGTTCTGGGAGGGGTGGGAATCAGCGGACTTCGATGCTGTAGCTGTAGCCCTGCTCGGTGAGGAAGCGGCGGCGCTGAGCGGCGAAGTGCTCGTCGATGGTGTCGGCGGCGACGACGGTGTAGAACGTGGCCGAGCCCTGATCTTCCTTCGGACGCAGAATCCGTCCGAGACGCTGCGCCTCTTCCTGCCGGGACCCGAATGCCCCGGAGATCTGAATCGCCACCGAGGCGGCCGGCAGGTCCACGGAGAAATTCGCGACCTTCGAGACGACGAGGACCGGGATCTCCCCGGACCGGAACTCGCGGAAGAGCTCTTGGCGAACCGATTCGGGGGTCTGCCCGGTGAGCACCGGCGCACCGAGCTCGGCCCCGATCTCCTCGAGCTGGTCGAGATACTGCCCGATGACGAGGATCTGTGCATCCGGATGATCGGCGACGAGCTCGGACACGATCGGCAGCTTCGCATCAGACGTCGCTGCCAGCCGGTACCGGTCCTCACCGTCGGCGCGGGCATATGCGGTTCGGGTTCCGCCGTCGAGGCGGACGCGCACTTCATGACAGGCGGCCGAGGCGATATAGCCGAGGCGTTCGAGTTCCTTCCACGGCACCTCGTATTGTTTGGGTCCGATGAGGGAGAACACCTCGTCTTCGCGTCCGTCCTCACGCACGAGGGTCGCGGTCAGTCCGAGGCGACGACGAGCCTGGAGGCTTGCGGTCAGCCGGAAGATCGGCGCCGGCAGTAGGTGCACCTCGTCATAGATGACCAGGCCCCAGTCCTTGGCGTCGAGGAGTTCGAGGTGGAGGTACGAACCCTTCCTTCGGGTGGTCAGGACCTGGTAGGTGGCGATGGTAATCGGGCGGATCTCCTTCGTCGACCCCGAATATTCGCCGACTTCGTCTTCGGTCAGGGTGGTGCGACGCAGGATCTCGTCCTTCCACTGCTTGGCCGACACCGAGTTCGTCACGAGGATGAGCGTCGTCGTCTGCACTCGCGACATGGTGGCCACACCGACGATCGTCTTCCCAGCACCGCACGGCAGGACGACGACCCCGGATTCGCCGGACAGCGACTGGTCGATGGCCTCACGCTGATAGTCGCGCAGATGCCACTGACCGCCGTGGGCGTCATCAGACAGAGCGATCTCATGGGCTTCGCCGTCGACATACCCGGCATGGTCAGAGACCGGATGGCCCAGCTGCAGCAGGGCGTGTTTGAGTTCGCCGCGCTCGGACGGGTGGACGAGGACCGATTCGTCGTCGATACGTGTGCCGAACTTGCCGACGAGGTCGGGCTGACCGGTCAGCCCATCGAGCAGCTCCGTCTCCGTCGAGGTCAGGGTCAGTCCGTGAATCGGATGGTCGATGAGGGTGAGCACACCGAAGCGGTCCATGATGTCGACGATGTCGACGAGGAGTTCATGCGGGACCGGGTATTTGGCGAACTCGAGGAGCACATCGACGACGGATTCGGCATCATGGCCGCTGGCGCGCGCGTTCCACAGCCCCAGCGGAGTGATCTCGTAGGTGTGGATGTACTCCGGGGTCCGTGACAGCTGCGCAAACGGGGCGATCGCCACGGCCGCCTCGACGGCCAGGGGGTGTCCCGATTCCAGCAGCACAGTCCGATCGGACTGCACGATCAACGGACCATTCATTCAGAGCTTCCCTTCCCGAAGTGTGATGTCGCCAGAGGACACAACACGTCCTCGACCCCGATTGTTCCCGCTCCCTGCTACCTGACGGGGGCTCAGCTACGTGGCGCCAGGTTGTTGAGCCGCCGTCGGGTAGTAATTTGGGGGAAGAGTTGTCGGGTGGTGATCAGGGGGCGGGGTCGACGGAGACGATGCGGGCGACGGCCAGGGACGCCTCGGCCCCGGTGGTGGTGACGGTTCCGCGGACGCGGCCGGCGTTGAGGGTCGCCGGCAGCATCTCGATCGTCCGTTCCTTGCCCTGCGAATCAGCGATCCGGATGAGCACGCGACGTTTCGCCTCCGCCGCCTCCCGCAGCCGGTCCATATGCCCCAGGGGCTCATCCGTGCTCACCTGCGCGGCCGCCGCTGCCGGTGCCGAACGCAGAATCCGCATGTATTCGCCGAGGTGGCCGTCACCGACCCGCGGACGCCGCCGCACGCTGACCTCGGGTTCCGATTCGGTGATCACCCGACGCTTGCGCGCCGGCCCTGTCGCCGAATGCAGCAGCGCATGATGGTCCCCGGCCTCGAGCAGATGCATCGTCCGCTCGGGCCCGAGCTGAGAGATCGCCACCGTCGGGGCTAGGCGCTCGAGACCCGCCGGCATCATCGCCTGATCGGAGAAGATGACATCGAGGTCGACCGGATCGTCAACGATGAGCACCGCACGGGCGCCTGCCACGCGCACCCGCCGCAGCTTCGAAGCCGTGTTCTGCACGAGGAACTCCAGCGTCGACGGCAGCTCTTCGGCACTGATCTCCGCAAGTTCGGCCAGAGCCTCCTCCGGGGTCAGACCGGCCTGCATGGTGTCTTCGATGGTCTCTGCGTCGATGCGATAGACGGTGCCCTGACCACGGGCCTCGACGACGGCGTACCTGCGCAGAATATGGTGGACCCGCGGTTCGATCGGGCCCGTCGCCACGGCCGTGAGATCGGACTGGATGAGCACCGAATCGACCTCTGCCCCGAGCCCCTCGGTGACCGCGGCGATGACATCCCCGGGCACGGTCAGCGCCTCGGCGGCCACACCCAGCGGCAGAATGGAGGGATCCTGGGCGGCATGCTCGGCCATCGCCCGATCCAGACCGGCGGCCAGGCGAAGGCCGAACCGGCTCGGCCCGAAATGAGCGGGCTGCTGCAGAGGCGTCGTCGCCAGCCCCAGGCTGACACAGGCATGGAGAACCGCCTCGGTCATCGCGAACTCATGGGCCGGCAGCAGCGGATGCCGTCGCAGCACCTCGGCATGGATCCACCCCGCCGACCGAGCCGTACCCAGACCGATGTCGTGGAGGACCGACAGCACGGAGAAGCGCAGCAGCGGCATCGCCGGCACCGAGAGGCCGTGGCCTTTGAACAGGGACTTCTTCGGGTTCGTGAGCACGGTGAGGCGCTCATTCTCACTCGCCCCCGCGGCCAGCTGAGTGACGTCGAGCAGTTCACGCAGCCATGCCCCGACCAGCCCCGCCCACAGTTCGGCACGATCGCCGGCGAGGGCGGAATCAGCATCATCGGCGGCCGTCCACTGCGGATCGAGGGCATCGTCGAGGACTCCGATGAGGTGCAGCGACTTCGCCGCCAACAGCAGAGTGATCGTCTGCTCGAGGCTGAGATCGAGAGTGCGAGCAAGCCGGGAGACATCCCGCTTCGAAATGCCGCCGCTGGTCAGCCGAGAGATCGGAGCGACGGCGAGCTCATCGACGAGCCCGCGCAGCGACGAGATGACCTCGGCCACGGCAGCCTGTTCGCTGTTGTGGATGAGCGGCTGAGAGATCGTGGCCGTGCTCGAATCGATCGTCGACTCATCGATCTGCCACGGATAGGCCCGAGCGGATTCCGCCGCCGAGGTCGGCAGAAGAGTGATGGCCTCGGACTGGATCCGCCACACCGGGCAGGCAGAGAGCAGGCCGCCGGCGGATCGGTCACCCGTCCCCGAATTCCCGGACCCGTCCGTGTCCTCGCTCAACGGCCACGCCAGGCCGAGGTCGCGCAGGCGGGGCAGGGCCGCCTCGGCGAGGGTGGGATCGATATGCGGATTGCCGGCGATCTGGATCTCGGGCGTCGTCCGGGCCGCCTTCGCCAAGGAGATGAAGACCTCGAGCGTCTGCGCATCGAGGGCCTCGATGCCGCGGGAGACCCCGATGCGTGAGGACGCGGCCGCGGCCAGGGCCGCCATCGTCGGGGACTCGGGTTGGAGGAGGTCGCGTCGAGTCCGGACGAAAGACTCGAAGTCGGCATCTGCACTGTGGGACAGCCACTGGCTGAAGGTCATTGACATCGCAGATCAGTCTATCGCGAGGGGTACAATAGAGGGGCAGAACAGGATCAGAGAATGGACGGAAGGACGCGCATTGTCAGCCACTCGAGTCGACACGACCATAGTTGTCGCCGCGGTTGTCGCCGCAGCCATCGGGGCGCTCGGCCTCCTCGGTGTCCTCGGTCAGGCCTGGATGGGGCTGACCCCCAGTTCGCTGCTGACCTACCTGCCCATGATCCTCGTGCCCATCGCCGTCATCCTCGCCTGCGTGGCCATGATCCGAGCAGCCATCCGACGCAGACAGACCGGGGTGGGCCACCGCTGAAACCAACACTCGTGCCGCTGACCCCGCCGGTGCGGGGACGGGTATGAGCCACTCTCGCACAGGGTGATCCAGGCGGTGCCGAACCCCACCTCGCCGAGGCGGCCGGCCACCCGCCCGTGCCCGTGATCGTCCGCCACCGATCAGGCGCTCGCCGACAAGACGCCCACCGCCTGCACAGAAGGAACGGACGATGCGAGTCCGCCGGTCTGATCTCGGCAGCCTGCGGCCCCACGGACAGCATCGACTGACCAGGCACACCAAATGACCAATCACACCGACTGTCCGGCCTCGCCGCTTGAACACCCGCTGGGGATCACAGCGACCTGCACACAGTCACCGACGCACCACCCGACCAGCTTCCCGGCCGTTCCACGGCCGACTGACACACAGCCCGCACCAGCGGGCACCGAACGACAAACCCGCCACCGCGGGTACGACCAGACAGAAAGGACACCATGCCCACCGGACGCGTGAAATGGTTCGATGCCGACAAAGGCTTCGGCTTCGTCATCGCCGAGGACGGCTCGCAGGCCTTCCTCCATTCCTCCGTGCTGCCCGAAGGACTCGAAGTCACCAAGGGCACCCGACTCGAATACGATGTCGTCGACTCCCGCCGCGGAGCACAGGTGCTCAAGGCCCGCCCCCTGAGTGCTCCGGGCAAGGTCGCCAAGGCCCGCCGACGTCCGGCCGTGGACATGGCAGTTATGGTTGAAGATGTCATCAAAGTATTGGATGACCTCAACAACGGACTGCAGCACGGCCGTTACCCGGATCCCACACATGGGAACAAGGTCGCCAGCCTGCTGCGGGCGATTGCCGACGATTTGGAGTCCTGATGTCATCACTGTTCAGTGATTGGCTGGCCCGGCAGACCGCCGCGCCCGCTGCCGCAAGCGACGTCGAGCAGACCATCGGCGGAGACGAGGCCGCGACGGTCTCGACCGCCGGTGAGGTCGAGCCGACCGCCGCTGGAAGCGCAGCGTCGACCGGCACCGGCACGACCGCCTCGGCGAAGGGATCGAAGACCGGCCGCGGACGGTCGGGCTCGGAGAAGGTCGTCCTCGACACTCAGCTGGCCGCGGCGATCGACATCGCCCGCACCGCCATCGCCGAGGTGGCCGGCAGTGCCGTTGTCGGCGAACACCTGGGAACGGTGGCGGAGGCAACCCGCCTGGTCACCCACTACTTCGTGTGCACCGACCCGACCTACCGCGGATGGCGGTGGGTGGCCGTGCTCGCCCGCGCCCCGCGTGCGAAGAAGGTCACGGTCTGCGAAACCGCGCTGCTGCCCGGCCCCGACGCGCTGACCGCGCCGGAATGGGTGCCGTGGGAGGAGCGACTCGAACCCGGCGATATGGGTCCGCGTGACACGCTGCCGAAGCTCGATCAGGATCCGAACCTGCAGCCGGGCTTCCAACAGACCGAGGACAATTCGGCGGACAACGTCGATCAGATCGCGAACTTCGAATTCGGTCTCGGCCGCGAACGCGTGCTCTCGGCCGACGGACTCTCCGCCGCCGCCAGCCGGTGGGCGGACTCGGACGCCGGACCCGAAGGCGAGTTCGCCAGCCGGGCATCGGCCCACTGCGGCAGCTGCGGCTACCTCATGCCGATCGCCGGATCGCTGCGCCAGAAGTTCGGAGTCTGCGCCAATGCGTGGTCACCGTTCGACGGTCGCGTGGTCGGACTCGAATCCGGGTGCGGCGCGCATTCGGAGACCGACGTGAGACGGTCGAACAGCGAGCCGGCGGAAGCCGTCGTCGATGACTTCTCCGGCGAGCTCGAGTTCCAGGAGGGCTGACTCACTCGATGTCCCAGATGTTCCGGTCGTTGTCGGAGCCGAACTACCGGCACTGGTTCGCCGGTGCCCTGATCTCCAACACCGGGACATGGATGCAGCGCACGGCGCAGGACTGGATCGTCCTGACCATGCTCACGGACAACAACGCTTCGGCGCTGGGCATCACCATGGCTCTGCAGTTGGGCCCGCAGCTGATCATGTTCCCGTTCGCGGGCAACCTCGTCGACAAGTTCGACAAGCGACGTCTGCTCATGGTCACCCAGGCGCTGCTGGGCACCATCGGACTCATCCTCTTCGTCCTCACCATCACCGACGTCATCGTTCTCTGGCACGTCTACGTGCTCGCGTTCACGCTCGGAATGCTCACGACCCTGGACAACCCGTCGCGGCAGGCGTTCGTCTCCGAACTCGTCGGTGAGAAGCTGCTGCCGAACGCGGTCAGCCTCAACTCGGCCTCGTTCAACGGCGCCCGCATGATCGGCCCTGCCGTCGCCGGTGTGCTCACCGCCCTCATCGGACCCGGTCCTGTCTTCCTCATCAGCGGTCTCGGCTTCGCCGCGACGCTCACGGTGCTCATCCGCCTCGACAAGTCGAAGCTGCATCCCTCCGGTCGGCGCGGCAAGGGCGGCGTCCTCGGGGGACTGAAGTACCTGCGCAGGCGACCGGACATCACGATCGTGCTCGTCGTGCTGTTCATCATCGCGACCTTCGGATTCAACTTCAACATCTACACCGCGACGATGGCGAAGATCGAGTTCGGCAAGGATGCCAGCGGCTTCGGTCTGCTCAACTCCGTCATGGCCATCGGCTCTGTCACCGGGGCGCTCGCCTCGGCGCGGCGGGAGAAGCCCCGACTGCGGTTCATCTTCGGTGCCGCCGGGGGATTCGGCGTGGCCGCCGGAGTGGCGTCGCTGATGCCCAACTACTACCTCTTCGCCGCCTCCCTCATGTTCGTCGGCTTCGCATCGCTGACGATGATGACCTCGGCGAATGCCTACGTGCAGACGACCACAGCTGCGAACTACCGCGGCCGAGTGATGGCGATCTACGCGGCCGTCGTCATGGGCGGCACCCCGATCGGGGCACCCCTGGCCGGATGGGTCGCCGATATCTTCGGACCGCGGATGGCGCTGGTCGTGGGAAGCGCCTCGGGGATCATCGCCTTCGCTGTCGGACTGACGTGGATGATCATGGCTAAAGACCTCCGCCTCCATCGGGATCCGAAGTCGCGGATCCGCCTGCACCTGAGCTATCACGGCCGTCCTCCGGGCGGCAGCACAGACTGACGGTGTCCGGCGGAAACACAGACTGACGGAGTCTGGCGGGCGGACTGCCTGTCGGCGGGTGGCGGCACTCGTCGGGCCAGAAGACCTGTATTCGGCGGATCCGGAGGTTCATGCCATAGAATCTCGGTCGACCGCCTCGGCGGGAGCTCGAGGCCATACGATCGAAACGGACGGACTGTGACAACTGACATCATCACCTCGGTGCTGGTCGGCCTGGCGATCCTGATCGGCTGCCTCGGCATCATTGTGCCGGTGCTGCCCGGATCGATCCTCATCGCCGTTGCGGTGCTCATCTGGGCGATCATCATCGGCGGGCCGACCGCCTGGATCATCTTCGCCATCGTCGCCGTATTCGTCGCGGCCGGAATGAGCGCCTCGCTCGTGCTCACCGGCCGCAAGCTCAAGTCCATGCAGGTGCCGAATGCATCGGTGCTGCTGGGCGGGGTGCTGGCCGTCATCGGCTTCTTCGTCATCCCGGTGCTCGGACTGCCGATCGGTTTCGTCGCGGGCCTCTACCTGGCCGAATACGCGCGCCTCAAGGACGGGAAGGCGGCGTGGAACTCCAGCTGGGAGTCGATCAAGGCGATCGGTCTGGGCGCGGGCATCGAGTTCGTGCTGGCGCTGCTCGCCGCGCTCACCTTCGGCATCGGCGTGCTCATCCACTTCATCGGATAAGGGCAGGCCACGGTCAGCCCCGGGCCGGCAGATGGCACCCCGCACCGTTACTGCCACACCGCACTCGGAGTGGCTTCACCTTGGGTAACGACTCGATCCCTCGCCGATAACGGCAGAACACCGCGTTGCAATAGGGTGTACTGCGGTTAAGGGTGTGGGATGCCTGAGGCGGCTCGGCGAAGCACCGCGAACCGGCAGCGTAGGCAGTCCGCGAGGCGTGCGATTCTCAGCTACGGTCGAGTCGCACGGTCCGAAAGCGTGCGATTCTCAGCCGCGGTCGAGTCGCACGGTCCGAAAGGGCGAGAACCACAATCCGATGGCTGTGAGAGCGAAGATCGCGGCCGCGAGGACCAAAGCGAATTCGGTGCCGGTGGCAGCGGCGAGGAATCCGGCCAAAGGCGAGACTATGACGATGACGGCCCGGTTGATCGAACGCATCGTCGTGTTCGTCCGCGCCTGGAAACGGTCAGGAGTGATCGACTGCCGGTAGGCCATCTCATGCGAGTTGCTCAGCCCGATCCCGAAACCGTGCAGGAACATCCCGGTGAACAGGATGATCGCCGAGGCGGCTGTGGACCGGCCATTCCCCGTCCCGCCGTCCGCGGCGAGTCCGGCCGAGATCAGGACGAGGACACCGACGGCTGAGCAGATGTGGGCGAGGATCACGGTTCGTCCGGTCCCCACACGTCGTCCCACTGCCCCTGAGCTCAGCGCTCCGGCAATGCCGCCGAGTCCGCTTCCTCCCATGACGATGCCGAAGGAGAAGGTGTCGAGGCCGATGTCGCTGAGGAAGTACACGGCAGTGACCGCTGCCAGGATGGCCTGCCCGGCGAACCAGACGTGTGTCCACACGGCGAGGTCACTCAGCGTTCGAGTCGAATACACCCATCTCAGTCCGGCCGCGATCTCGTGACCGAGCCGCCGCTTCGACGGTGGCGACTGCGGTTCCGGCTGCGGCGACGACTGCGGCGGCCTCGGTTCCTGCTGCTGCGGCGGTGCTGAACCCGAAGGCGTTGCGCTCGCGGCCCCAGCATGCGGCAGCCTGGGTTCGTCGACGCGGATGAGTGCGACGACGATCGCGGAGAACAGAAACGTCGAGACGTTGATGAGAACGGCCAGTGGAGCGGAGATGAGCGCGAGAAGCGCACCGCCGAGTGCGGGACCGGCCGTCTCTGCTGCCGCATTCGTGCCGTCGATGCGGGCGTGGGCCGGCTGCAGGCTGCTCCGGGCGACGAGGCGGGGCAGAAACGCCTGCGAAGCGCTGTCGTTGACCAATGTCGCCGTTCCCAGAAGCGCGACGAGCAGGACGAGCGCGCTGAGATCGAGCAGATCGGTGAACCACAGAGCGGGGATCGCACACAGCAGAAGAGCTCGCACCAGGTCGGTTCCGATCATGACCGGTCTGCGTCGCACCCGGTCGATCAGCGCCCCGAGCACGAGACCGAACAGCAGGTAGGGCAGCCACCGCGCGGCGTTCAGCCACCCCACACCGACGGTCCCTGCATGCAGATGATCGACGACGATGACCTGCAGGGCGATCATGGTGATCCAGCTGCCGAAGCCGGAGACGGTTTCGCCCGCCCAGAACCAGCGGAAGGCTCGGGGCAGCGCCGCAGTCATGGCCTCAGGCTAGCAAACCGCGAAAGCCATCCGACGAGCATCTTCGGCCACGGCCACGGCGCCGGTCCTTGACTCACGGCGCCGACGCTCTGCTCACGGCGCCGGTCCTCGACTCTTGGCACTATTCCTCAGCCCATGGCGCCAGTCCTCTGCTCACAGTGCCAGGTGGGCGATCTCCGGTGCTCCTTCGCCGAGTATCAGCCTGGCCACTCCATCACCGATGAGCGGGCCCATCGTGAGACCACCGGCGCCGAACCCCGACGCCAGCCACAGTCCGTCCACGCCCGGAACCGCTCCCGCGTACGGCAGCGCCCCCTCGCGGGTCGACATGGGGCGCACTCCGACCCGGGTCTCGAGGACGGTCGCCTCGGCGAGTCCTGGGGCGATCCGCAGCGCGTCGTCGATGACCTGCTGTGTTCCGGCAGCGGTGGCGCGGACGTCGAAGCCGACGCCGTCCTCCCTGGTGGCGCCTGCGACGATGCGGCCTCCGTCGAATGGGGTGATGTAGTGATGGTCGAGCGGGTGAATCGTCGGCCAGGGCGATGTGTTGACGCCGCGCAGTTCCATATGGAGCAGCTGACCACGTTGAGGAACGATTCCCACAGTGTGGCCGAGTCGTCCCAGGAGGTCGGCACTCCGCGCCCCACCTGCGATGACGAGGGCGTCGAAGTCCTCCATCGCCGAGGTGGTGCGCACCGACCATGTTCCCTGACCCGATGGGGTGATGGCTTGGGCAGTGTCGGCGATGAACCTGGCGCCATGCTGTCTCGCCCCGGTGAGGATCGCATCACGCAGAACCCGGCCGTCGACACGGCCGCCTCCGGTGATGAGGAGTCCGGTCATGTCAGGAGAGATCGGTGGGAAGAGCTCGGCAAGCTCTGCTGCATCGAGGTAGCGGACCTCGCCCGCAACTGTCCCGGCGGTCGCGACACGTGAACGGATGGTCGCAGCCGCCTCGGCGAGGGTGTCCGGATCATTGTTGACGACGAGGGCACCGGACCTGCGATAGCCGAGGTCGGGGATGCCGAGCGTCCTCAGCGCTTCGAGGAACGCGGGATAGAAGTTCCCTCCGGCCGCGTACGTCTCGTAGAAGGCGCCCGTACTCGTCGACACCCACGGTGCGATGATTCCCGCGCTGGCAGCAGTGGCCTGACCGGCCATGGCATCGTCGACAATGGTGACGTCGACGCCGCGGGAGGCGAGGCCGAAGGCAGCGCTGGCCCCGGCGATTCCGCTGCCGATGACGCCGACGCGGGCCGAGCTGTCGACGGTGCGTGCTGGTGTGCTGGTCACGGTGCGCCTCCCTGGCAGGTGCTGACAACGACGATTGCCGTCGATCTGAGACGAGCCTACGCCCCGCAGCTGGGTCAAGTTCCGGGCGGAGGTCTTCCGGCTCTGCAGGCGGCATCCTGGAAGCATCCCGCACGGTTAGCGCCAAAACACCCCGTTGCAACGGGGTGTTCTGGCGCTACATGTAGGAATTGCGGGGAGCACGTCGGGCTGCTTCGGAGCGCCGGAGCGTTCCCCGGCTGGCCGTCCCGGGCTTCCCGCCCCGCAGGCCGCGGGCTACTTCAGGGCATCGATGACGTAGTCGATGCAGGCAAGCAGCGCGCGCACGTCATCCGGGTCGACGGAGATGAAGGTCGCAATGCGCAGCTGATTGCGTCCGAGCTTGCGGTAGGGCTCGACGTCGACGACGCCGTTGGCCCGCAGCACCGTGGCCACGGTCGCCGCATCGACCGAATCGTCGAAGTCCACGGTCGCCACGACCGAGGAGCGATCTGCCGGCTCGGCGACATAGGGGTGGGCCGCCTCGGCGGCATCGGCCCAGTCGTAGACGAGCCCTGAGGACTCACGGGTCCGCTCGGCCGCCCAGGCCAGGCCGCCGTTGCCGTTGATCCACTCGATCTGCTCAGCGAGCAGGAGCAGGGTGGACACCGCCGGGGTGTTGTAGGTCTGGTCCTTGCGCGAATTCTCGATCGCGGTGGCGAGGTCCAGCGAGGTGGGGATCCAGCGTCCGGAGTCCTTGATCTCCTGTGCGCGGGCGATGGCGCGTGGGGACATGATCGCCACCCACAGGCCGCCGTCGGAGCCCATGTTCTTCTGCGGTGCGAAGTAGTAGACGTCGGTTTCGGCGATGTCGACGTCGAGCCCGCCGGCACCCGAGGTCGCGTCGATGACGACGAGAGCGTCCTCGGCGATCCCGGCCGGACGGGCGATCCGGGTGGCCACACCGGTCGAGGTCTCGTTATGGGGCCACGCGAAGACGTCGGCGGCGTTGTCCGCCTCGGCGGGGGAGGTGGTGAGGCCGGCTGCGGCCAGGGCCTCCGGCGTCGGGATCGCGGAGGTGCCGGGTTCGGCATCGAGGATGAGTGAGGAGTCCAGGTGCGGGGCCGTGTCGGTGGCCTTCGCGAACTTCTGGCCGAACTCTCCGAAGGTCGCGTGTGCGGCCCGCTGGCGGACGAGGCCGAAGGCCGCGACGTCCCAGAACACGGTGGATCCGCCGTTGCCGAGCACCACTTCGTAACCCTCGGGCAGGCTGAACAGCTCAGCCAGTCCGGAGCGGATGCGGCCGACGAGGTTCTTCACCGGCGCCTGGCGGTGGCTGGTGCCGAGCACCTCGGTCGCGGCCGCGTTCAGCGCCTCGATCTGGGCGGGGCGGATGCGGGCCGGGCCGGACCCGAAACGTCCGTCGGCGGGCAGGAGGTCGTTCGGGATCTCAATATTCGTCGCAGTCACGCTCGATATTCTACGGCGGGGCAGCCCGCGAACCGTCGGCGGTCCGTCATATGAAGCGGGCGCGCCTGACTCGTGTCCGTGCCGCGTCGTAGAGTGAAGACATGAGTGAGCCCGTCGATCGCCTCCCGCAGACCCGGAAGTCCTATGACTCTGCCGTCTTCGAACACCCGGATGCCTCACCGTTGGCCATGTTTCGCCAGTGGTACGACGAGGCAGCCGATCATGTCCGCGAACCGAATGCGATGACCGTCTCGACCCTGGACGAATGGGGCCCGAGCTCACGCATCGTCCTGCTCAAAGGCCTCGACGAACGCGGACTGCTGTTCTTCACCGACTACGACTCTGCGAAAGGCCGCCAGCTGGCCGACGACCCCCGCATCGCCGTGAACTTCCCGTGGCAGGACATGGAACGACAGGTCCGCATCCGCGGCCTCGCCGAGGCGGCCGACCCCGCAGACTCGGACGCGTACTTCGCCGTGCGCCCCCGTGGTTCGCAGATCGGAGCGACGGTCTCCAAGCAGTCCCGGCCGGTGACCAGTCGCGAGCAGATGCAGGCCGAATACGACGCCGCGACCGCGGAGTTCGAGAGCCGGGATGTGCCGCGGCCCGATCATTGGGGCGGTTTCCGCGTGCGCGTCTTCGAGATCGAATTCTGGCAGGGCCAGCAGAACCGGTTCCACGACAGGTGGGTCTTCCGCCGGGCCGACGGCAGCCACGACACGGCCGATCTCGATGACGCCTCTGCCTGGGAGGTCGTCCGCCTCTACCCGTGAGCGCCACAGATCTGTGGTGCGCCACAGGTCTGCACAGCCTCGCCGCCCTGTGTTGCAGAATGACTCAGCACAGGTGCCTGGTCACACAGCACAATGGACAGTACCAATGCGCCGTCAACAGCGGCACAGACGATGCAAAGGAGCAGCGATGACTCAGGCGACCTCTGCCGCCACCCAGTACGGACCCGAAGCCGTCTTCGACAATCTCATCGGAGGCGAACGCGTACCCAGCGACGATCGGTCGACGAACACGAACCCGTCAGACCCTTCCGATGTGATCGGCCGCTATGCCCGCGCCGACGCCTCCACCGTCGCCGAGGCGATCGAAGCCGCACGTGCTGCCGCTCCCGCCTGGGCGGACTTCGGCTCCCAGCAGCGATTCGCGATCCTCGACAGGGCCGGCAGCCTCATCGCCGAGCGTGCCGACGAACTCGGCGATCTGCTCGCTCGAGAAGAGGGCAAACAGCTGAATGAAGCCAAGGGGGAGGTGCTGCGCGCCGCGCAGATCTTCAAGTTCTTCGCCGGAGAGACCATCCGCAACACCGGCGAAGTCGTCGACTCCGTCCGCCCCGGACTCGTCGCCGAGATGACGCACGAACCCATCGGCGTCATCGGCATCATCACCCCGTGGAACTTCCCGATCGCCATCCCGGCCTGGAAGATCGCCCCGGCCCTGGCCTTCGGCAACACGATCGTGTTCAAACCCGCCGAACTCGTCCCCGCCAGCGCCTATGCGCTCACCGACATCCTCGCCGAGGCGGGACTTCCCGACGGAGTCCTCAACCTCGTCATGGGGCCTGGTTCGGTGGTCGGGGACGCACTGACCACCTCGGCGAAGGTGGACGCCGTGACCTTCACCGGCTCCGTCGCCGTCGGACGATCCGTCATCGCATCGGCCGCGGCCCACCAGATCCGGGTGCAGTGCGAAATGGGCGGGAAGAACCCGCTCGTGGTGCTCGGCGACGCCGACCTCGAAGCCGCCGCCGACGCCGCGATCAATGGAGCCTTCTTCTCCACCGGGCAGCGCTGCACCGCGTCCTCCCGGCTCATCGTCACCTCCGACGTGCACGACGAATTCGTCGCCCTGCTCAAAGACAAGATGACAGCCCTGACGGTCGGGGACGCTCGCGGTGACGGAGTCGCCATCGGGCCCGTGGTCTCTCAGGCTCAGCTCGACCAGGACCTCGACTACATCGCTAAGGCCCGTGCCGAAGGCGGTCAGGTCACCGGCGGTGAGCTCATCGACTCGGACACTGGTGGATACTTCCTCGCCCCCGCACTAGTCACGGGCACGAAACCGGGCGACACGATCAACGTCGACGAGGTCTTCGGTCCGGTCGCCTCGGTGATCGAGGTCGCCGACTACATTGAGGCGCTCGCGGTCGCCAACGACACGGAGTTCGGGCTGTCTGCGGGCATCTTCACGACCTCGCTGAAATATTCGACCCACTTCAAGCGTTACGCCGACGCTGGGATGGTCATGGTCAACGCCCCGACGGCAGGTGTGGACTATCACGTGTCCTTCGGCGGGCGGAAGGGATCGAGCTTCGGTCCCCGCGAACAGGGTCGTGCGGCACGCGAGTTCTTCACGGTGCACAAGACGACTTACGTCAACGCGGGATGAGCGCGCCCGCGCGAGCATGAAGATAAGACCGATTCAAGATAAGATTGAGTGAGTTCGCAATGGCTGCGAGACCGCAGTACGGTCGAGTGGCCGTCGCTGGGTCGCGGGACCTGAGACAGATGGACGCCTGAATGGTCCGAGTGGCCAGAAGACGAAGAGTGGAGTGGCTGGTCAGAAGTGAACGACCTCATTGATACAACCGAGATGTACCTCAAATCGATCATCGAGCTCGAAGAACAGTCGATCGTGCCATTGCGTGCCCGCATCGCTGAGCGCCTGGACCATTCCGGTCCCACCGTGTCACAGACTGTGGCGCGGATGGAGCGTGACGGACTGCTCCATGTCGGCAGCGACCGTCATCTCGAGCTCACCCCTGAAGGTCGCCGGATCGCCACCGACGTCATGCGCAAGCACCGTCTGGCCGAGCGGCTCCTCTCCGATGTCGTCGGACTCGAGTGGGAACTCGTCCATGACGAGGCGTGCCGGTGGGAGCATGTGATGAGCGAGCAGGTCGAGCGCAAGCTGGTGAGCCTGCTGCCCGAGACCTCCTCCGGCCCTTATGGCAATCCGATCCCCGGGCTCGATGTCATCGGCGGCGAAGCCGCGAAGTCCACCGAGGTCATCGATCTCGCCACGGCAGTCGGTCGGGACGGTGCGAAGAAGCTGACGATCGCCTGGTTGGCCGAACCGCTGCAGGTCGATATCCACCTGCTCCAGCAGTTCCAAGTGGCCGGTGTCCTGCCGGACAGTGAGGTGGAGATCTCCCGCAACGGCGAATACATCACCGTCCAGGTGCCCGGCGCGCAGGACGTGCTCGATCTGCCGATCGACACCGCCTCGCATGTCTTCGCCTACCGGAGCTGAGGCGCGCAGAAGTCTCTGCTCGATAACGACGAAGCTGTGGCTCGATAACGACGAGGGCGAGCAGCGGTAACGAAGGCGCGGGTGGCCGAGCCCCGATTCGTTACAAATCACTGTGATCCGTGACCCAGGGAGTGGTTCTCCACCCCTGGGTCACGTCGTATAACGGAAGAATGTTACGGAAATTTCAAGCCATTCTAAGCCTCTGACCTGGTGTTTTATGGAAAACATCAGGGGTTCCCTCCCGTGGTTGTGACAAAAACGTGACAATCGATCACCGATTGGTTACAGTTGTTGAGGTCGTTCACGCAATGACGACTTCACAACGAGATCCGAGCGCCACGCTCGCTGTGAGATACCAAGGACCGGTAGTGGCGGTTGGCCCGGAAAGCCAATAGGGACGAGAGGGAGAACGTGGCAATTAAGCAGCATGGCCGCCGCGCCGCAGATGCCAAGGTCAAGACTCCATTGACCGAACTCACTGAACTTCTGAACGCCAACTCAGGCGTCTTCGGCCGTCGTGCAGCAGTTGTCGCTGCCAGCGGTGGTCTGCTGACCGCCGCAGTGATGCCGGCCGCCGGCCAGGGTGCCGACGACCAGAGCAAGGTCTCCGCGGAAGCCGAGACCACCCAGAAGGTCGACTTCGAGAACCAGACCGTCACCATCGGTGACGACTCGAACAGCAAGAAGGAAAAAGAGGGCGACAAGAAGTCCGATTCCTTCGGCGTCGAGAGCAAGGCCATCACCGCCGAGGCTGCCCCGAAGCCCGAGCCCAAGCCTGAACCGAGCGAAACCTCGACTCCTTCCTCAGCCTCTTCCGACGAAGCTGCCGGAACCTCCGATGACACCGCCAACGGCGGATCGTCCGACTCAGGCGAGTCGGACTCCAAAGACTCCGGATCCATCGACGGATCCAAAGCCGAGCAGGTCCTCGGCTGGGCAGCCAAGGGTGTCGGAACCCCCTACGTCATGGGCGGAACCAGCCAGAGCGGCTGGGACTGCTCCGGCTACACCTCGTGGGTCTACAGCCACGTCGGCGTGAACCTGCCTCGCACCTCCGGTGCCCAGAAGGGCGCAGGCCAGGTCGTCTCGCAGTCCGAAGCCAAGCCGGGCGACCTCATCTGGCATCCCGGCCACGTCGGCATCTACGCCGGTGGCGGACAGATGTACGATGCCGGTTCGCCAGGCTCCGGCACTTCGAAGCGCAGCTACAGCTGGATGGGCGACGTCACCTTCATCCGCGTGCTCTGATCTTCTTCCCGATTGCTCCCCGCACGACTCGACGGTCCTCGAGTCGCGCGGGGAGCTTTCGTATGCCTGAAGACTTCCCGACGGGTGCAGTGGGACAGCTTTGCCGAATTGACGTCGCAGTCCCGTCGAGGGGCATGACAACCTCGCCGAGGGGGCATCACAACCTCGCCGAGGCGGCCCACCGCTCCCGTATGCGCGGCATTTCCTACCGGATTCGCGAGGATTCGTGAACGGAAACCGAAGTTTCCGTGACGCGAGCCGTATGAATTGGGTCACGGGCGCACGCGGCGTTACTCTGGAGAAGATTGAGTTCCATGAACGGTGGGCACCAGATGGTGTCACTCGCAGATTCGAAGGAAAGCAGATGGGGCATAGTCGAATAGTTCGAATAGCCGCTCCAGTCTCTGGTGCGGAGTACATATCTGTCTCCGTGCCCTCTTTTCCAGGCGTCGTGCCCATGAGCACGGCGCCTTTTGTGTTCCCTGGGGCCGGGGCAGCCGGTTTCGGCCCAGAAGAGAAGAAGATGAGGGGCGAGATATGAAGACTCTCGTGCTGAATGCCGGTTACGAACCGCTGTCGATCGTTCCGTTCACACGCGCCGTGGTGCTCGTGCTGACGGGCAAGGCGACAGTGCTGGCCGCAGAGGACATTCCGGTGAGATCCGAGCACATGAGTCTCGATCAGCCCTCCGTCATCCTGCTCACTCGCTACGTGCGCCCGCCGAGCAACCGTCGCGTCTCGCTCTCCCGCCGCGGAGTCCTCCGCCGTGACGGCCACCGCTGCGCCTACTGCTCCAAGCCGGCCTACACCGTCGACCACGTCGTCCCGCGGTCCCGTGGGGGAGGGAACACATGGGAGAACCTCGTCGCCTGCTGCCGCGAATGCAACAACCGCAAAGGCAACCGCACGCTCAGCGAGATCGGCTGGAAGCTCAGCTCCCTCCCGCAGGAGCCCCGCCTGGGGCAGCTGTGGATGCGCGGAATCGACAAACCCGTCGAGAAGTGGCGACCATTCCTCGAATACTCCAGCGCCGCCTGAGAACAAGGCATCGTCCCAGATAGGGGACCATGTTGTCCGAATGTTGGCGGAATTCGGATAACGATGTGACATAGGGGAAGTTCTCATCGTCAATGTGATTTAGGGTGGACGAAACAGAAGTTCGCTTCGACCCGAGGAGCTTGCGATGAGTGAGCAGGATCGCCCACAGAACCCTGACCCGGCCCCGGCCGGTGAACCCGAAGCCGTCATCGTCGGAATCGACGGTTCGCCCCCGAGCCGCAACGCCCTGGCCTGGGCGATCCAAGAAGCGCGTTCCCTGGACCGTCCGATCCGCCTCGTCGGTGCCTACACGATCCCGAGCGTGGCCGCGGCCGCCATCGACGTGTCCTATGTGCCCATCGACGACAGCTCGATCCGTGCGGCCGTGACGAACACACTCAAGGAAGCCGCTGCAGAGGTCAAGGCGGCCGGCGTTCCCGTCGAAGCCGTCATCGAGATCGGTGACGCCGCCGGTGTGCTCATCGACGAATCGAAGTCCGGCAGCCTCACCGTCGTCGGCTCCCGCGGCCGCGGCGGTTTCGCCGGTCGCCTTCTCGGCACGGTCTCGAGTGCCCTGCCCGCGCACTCGGCATGTCCGACGGTCGTCGTCCCCGCCTGCTGGGACAACCAGGCCGAGCGCCCCGCACATCCGACCTCGTCGCGCCCGATCCGGCAGGACGGCTTCGAGGTCGAGACCCATGATCCCAACGCCGAGGCGATCGAAGGCCTGCGCTTCGACGGCAAGGTCGTCGTCGGCGTCGATTCGCTCGGCGCCGAATCTCCGGCACTGTGGAAGGCCGCCCGACTGGCCGTGCGTCGAGGCTCACCGCTGCACATCGTCGCGGTGATCACCACGACGGTCATCGGTCCCGAATGGCTGCCCAGCACCGCCGATCTCGAGCGGCTCGTCAATGAAGGGGCGGACAAACTCGTCGTCGCCAAACAGCGTCTGGCCGAAGAGTTCCCGGATCTCGACGTCACGTGGACGCTCTTCGACGGTCAGCCCGCCGAGGTGCTCGTCCGTGCCTCTGACACGGCCGAGGTGCTCGTCATCGGCTCCCGTGGCCGCGGCGGATTCGCCGGCCTCCTGCTCGGTTCGACCTCGCAGTCGGTGCTGCCGTACTCGCAGTGTCCGACGATGGTCGTGCGCGTCGCCCGCGACCACGGTCGCCGCAAACAGCAGGAGGCCCCGCCGGAGCCGGGCCTCTGATCGGTCAGGAGCCGAGTCATAACCTGAGCTGACCCACAACTGCACCGAGGCGGCCGATCGATAGCGATCGGCCGCCTCGGCGATGGTGTTGCTGGGATCAGGTGGTTCTGGCGCCCCCGGGCAGATTCGAACTGCCGACACCCGCTTTAGGAGAGCGGTGCTCTATCCCCTGAGCTACGGGGGCCAGGTGGTCGTCTGCAACCACGATCACCCAGTGTAGCGTAGAAGAAACCTCACTGTTCCACGGTGTGCCAGCACCTATTACGGACAGTTTCTCGTTAGGGTCGAATTGTGTCGGATTCCGTTAGAGACGAACAGTTTCCAGAACTCGGAGATGTCTTCGCCGAGTGGAAGAAGCAGGCCGCCCATCTGGGCGGTCGCGACACCATGCTCCATTTCCGGGACTCCCGTGACGGCAGCATCGACCTCTCCGGCGCCCACCCCTCCGGTCTGGCGCAGCTGCTGGCCGGTCGCGCCACCCGACTCTCCAGCCTCATCCGCGATCACGACATCCTCGCCGATGCGCGCCGACGTGCGAAATCCATCCGGTCGAAGGCCGAGCAGCTCGGCAACGAACGCGGCATCCGCACCGCTCACCTGGCGATCGGATTCGCCTCGTGGACGGAGAAGGATGCGAAGTTCAAGTTCAACGCCCCCGTCGTCATGCGCCACATCACGCTGGTGCCCCGCGGCTCCCGCGTCGAAGACTACGAGATCGTGCTCGACAACGAGATCACGATCAACCCGGCACTCGTCCAGCATCTGCGTGAGGAATACGACCTCGAGGTCCCCGTCGAGGAATGGGTCGACGCGACCGGGGGACCGCACGGCTTCGACCCGGGCCCGGCCCTCGACCGTCTGCGCGATCTGGGGCAGAGCGTGCCCGGCCTGCGGATCAACCACCGGCTGATCATCTCGACGTTCGCGAATATCGCGAGCCCGTTCTCCACCGACTATCTGCCCACCCAGCACCCCGTGCTGCGGGCGCTGGCCGGCGACGAGCACGTGCGCGCCCAACTCGGCGGACCCTCCTATGTGCCGCAGCCGGGAACTCTGCTCGACGAGAAGGTCGCCGCGGCCGAGGAAGCCGAACAGAAACGTGCCGAAGCCAAGAGAGTCGCCGGTGCCGTCGCCGAGACAGAGGCTGCGGACACGAAGGACGCGGGCACGGAGGACGCGGAGGCCGCGGACTCGGCGAAGGATGACAGCGCCGAGGCGACTTCCGAGCCCACCGACGAGTCGACGACCGCCGACGAGTCGACGACCGCTGACGCCGAGAAGGCGGAAGAGGCCGCTTCGGCCGAGGCTGATCCTGAAGCAGAAGCAGAAGCAGAAGCAGAAGCAGAAGCAGAAGCAGAAGCCGGTGCCGAGGCCGCCGTCGCGGACGCGGATGATGACGACGACTATGGTCAGCCGACCGTGCCGATCACTGACGCACCACTCGATCCGGCGAAGCCGGTCGATCGCGGCGAATCGGCGGGCGACGGCGAGAAGTCGACTACCCCGATCGACGCCGAAGCTGACATCCAGACCGAGGCTCAGACCGATGGCGACGACGTTGTTCCTGCCGCACTCCAGGAGCCGATCACCCCGCTCCCGGACCGGAAGCCACAGGAAGAGTTCCTCGTCATCGACGTCGACGGCGACCAGCAGGCAGTCGTCGACGCAGCCGTCTCCGGGCACTCGGTCGTCGTCGACACCCCACCCGGAACCGGCGCGACCCAGGTCGCCGTCGCCGTGGCCACCACTCTGGCTCACACCGGCAAGAGCGTGCTCTTCCTCGCGCAGACCTCCGATGCGCTCGACGATTTCTCCACCCGCCTCGGCGAGGTCGGACTCTCCGACTTCGCTGTCGACACCCGCGCGGGTTCGGAACACATCCGCAATCAGCTCGTCGGCCTCATCGCCTCAGCAGAGAAGTCCGAGCGCCCGGACCTCTCGCGGCTGCTCACCGACCTCAATGAGCAGCGCGCGACCCTGGCCGACCACGTCTCCTCGCTGCACCGCCGACGCGAGCCCTGGGACGTCTCCGTGTACGAGACCATGCAGCACCTCGCCGAACTGACTTCCGGTGACAATTCCCCGCAGACCCCGGTGCGCTTCGACGACGACATCCTCGGCGCCAGCGAGGACCGCAGGAGTGTGCTGCGCGGCAGACTCGGCGAACTCGCCTCACTCGGCGCATTCACCCTCGACGTCGAAGACACCGTCTGGTTCGGAGCCGACCTCAAGTCCGTCGAAGAGGCCGAAGCCGCACGGACGGTGGCCGAACGCATCGGTCGGATGATCCCCGACCTCGTCGCGGCGACCGAACCTGTGCTGCAGAAGGCGAAGCTCAACCCGCGTCGCAACGTCGATGACTGGGCTCGCGCCATCCGCGTGCTTCTGCGCGTGCGCAAGACGCTGGACAGCTTCGCTCCCGACGTCTACGACCATCGCCTCGACGACCTCATCGCCGCCACCGGCACACCCGAATACCGAGCCGAGGTCGGCATCGAGATGGGCATGATGCAGCGCCGCCGACTGAAGAAGTCGGCCGCTGAGTTCCTCCGCCCCGGCGCCGAGGTGGATGATCTCCACGAGGCCCTCATCGATGTCCGCGCTCAGCGGGTCATCCTCACCGACCTCGCCGGCTATGACGGCCGCCCGCAGATTCCGCGCGGCGTCCTCGAAGCCGATGAGATCCTGCAGAGCGTCGAAGCCGATATGGCCAAGCTCTCCCCGGTCCTGGAGACCACCCCCGACGGCGGGGACCTCGGATCGATGCTCATCGAAGAACTCCAGGCACGAACCGAAGCGATGGGCAGCGATTCGGAGAACCTCGCCGAACTGCCCGAACGCTCCCGCCTGCAACGTGAACTCGACGGTGAGGGTCTCGGCGACCTCATGGCCGATCTGCGCCGTCGCAAGGTCGACGAATCACTCGTCGGCCCCGAATTCGACCTCGCCTATTGGGCCTCCGTGCTGCAGACCATGGCCAGCGAAGATCCTGCGATCGGCCGTCATGACGGTGCCGCACTGCACCAGGTGGCCGAGGACTTCCGCGAGAACGACCGTGCCTTCGTCTCCGCTGGTGCCTCCCGTCTGCGCTACAACCATGCCCAGGCATGGAAGCGCGGAATCGAATCCGACCCCATCGCCGCCGGCGTCATCAAACAGGAGCTGCTCTCGAAGCACACCTCGGTGCAGCGGATCTCCACCCAGGCACCCGAACTGCTGACGACTCTGGCCCCGGTGTGGATGGGCAGCCCGTATACGGTGCCTGAACTCTTCTCCGCACTCCCGCTCTTCGACGCGGTCGTCATCGCCGATGCCGGTCGCCTCTCGGTCGCCGACGTCGTCCCGGGCATCACCCGGGCCCGTCAGGTCATCTCCCTCGGTGACTCCCGGCTGCTCGGACCGCGCCCGTTCTCGATCGCGGTCGATCGCTTCGGCATGGACGACGGGAACCATCCACGCTCGGTGCAGGACCGCCTCGGCGAGTTCCTGCCGCGGATGCGGCTGTCGAATTCCTATCGGCTGTCCCCGGTCGGGCTGATCGATCTGGCCAACCGGCACTTCTACGATTCGACGATTTCGACGCTGCCGACCGCGCACACGGGTGAGGGCAGCGGACTCGATTTCTCCTATGTCGCCGATGGGCGGGGCCCCACGGACATCGGCACGGGTCGGGTCGAGAGCCCCGACGCAGAGGTCAAACGGGTCGTCGATCTGGTGCTCAAGCATGCACGGAACCGGTCGCGGGAGTCTCTGGCCGTCGTCGCGCTCACCCCGCACCACGCGCAACGGGTGGCCACTGCCATCTCGCGGGCGATGAAGGATCTGCCGTACGTGGCGGCGTTCTTCAGCGATTCGACGAAGGAGCCCTTCGTCGTCACCGATGCCGAACGCGTCCAGGGCATGTCGCGTGACGCCGTGATCTTCACCCTCGGATACGGCCGGACTGTCCACGGTCGCGTCATCCACGACTTCGGTCCGCTGTCCGGGCCGGACGGCCGCCGCATTCTCGCGGCCACGATGACCCGAGCCCGGAAGCGGCTGACCCTGGTCTCGAGCATCGAGGCCGAGGACTTCGACCGCAGCAAACTCAGCGGGGGAGCGGTCATGCTGCCGCGCCTGCTCGAGGAGATCGCGACCGGCGGTGTTCATCAGCCCGGACCCCACGGTGAGATCTACGATCCGCTGATGGGCGACATCGCCGACCGGCTGCTGCAGCTCGGTGTCGTCGCTCACGAACATTACAACGGCATCGACCTGGCCGTGGCGAATTCGACCGAGGACGAGCACGGGATGATCATCGCCGTTGCCGGTGACGGTCCCGAATACGCTTCGATGCGCAGCCTGCGGCAGCGGGACCGGGTGCTTCCTGAACAGCTGAGCCGCCGTGGCTGGAAGTTCATGCGCGTGTGGTCGACCGATGCGTTCGTCGACCCGCAGACCGAGACCGAGAAGATCTTCGAAGCCTGGCGTTCCACCGTGGAGACGATGAGCCCGCAGGCCGTGCTCAATGCTGCGCGTGCCGCCTCAGTGGTCGTCGGCCGGACCGGCAGCCGCCCGAAGCTCGTGCCCGGACTGCCGATGCACAAATACTCCGCCGAGGGACTCGACGAGATGATCGACTGGATCCAGTCAGATGCGGTCGTGCGCGGGGACGGCGAGATCAAGGATCTGCTGCGCACGGCTCTGGCGCAGAAGGGCAGTTCGAGCCGGGGCGATTCCCAGCTGCAGGCTGCGGTCGACCGGTACCGCGAACGCCATGCGCGGGCGAAGAAGGTCACAGGCGCTGAGGTGTTCATCCCACGGTCGAACTCGACTGGGCCTGTGGAAGACGACATCCTGCCGACCTTCGACACCGGCAAGATCCGTGCCGATGAGCTCCGGTCCGCCGGACTCGTTCAGACTGCAAGCAACGAACAGGTCCCCGAGGCGGGCGACGCGTCGGGACCGGGTGCCGAGTCTGTCGGCGCAGGGGCCGATGTCGCTGGTGACGCTGGTGTCGGGTCGGCTGCCGGTGCAGCTGCGGCGGACGACGCGGAACACGCCGGGACAGGTCAGCCGGAGTCCGAGGCCCCGGGGTCAGCCGACGTGGACTCGGCCGGGACAGCGTCGGCAGGGACGGACGCTCCACGGACGGACGCTCCACGGACGGAGTCGGTAGGGACGGACCAGGCCGGGACAGACTCAGCCGGGACAGAATCGGCAGGGACGGACCAGGCCGGGACAGAACCAGGTGGAGCTGCCTCGGCGAAGTCGAAGAACGACGATGCCTGAACAGCCTGACCAGGCTGTTCCTCGCGACGGGGATCAGCCGTCCGAGCGAGAATCCGAATCAACTCACTCCGGCGCTGACGAAACCGACGCAGCGAAAGTCGACTGCGGCGAAGAGAGAGTCGACGCCGACGCCTCCGAAGCGAGGGTCGACGCTGACGCTGACGTGGCCGCACAGCGCAGAGCCCGCTTGGAGGCGGCGAAGCGACGGTATCGCGCCACGTTGCGCAACGAGGCCGACTCCGGCGGTGGGGGCTTCAGCGAAGACTACTATCGTTCGCAGAAGCCGCCACACTGGTCATAGCCCCGAGCAGGCGCCGTCGGACACAGACATATGGTCGATCAAGCCGGAGCGCACTTGTCGAAAGGTGCACGGCTCGAGATGAGTGCGCAGCCTTGAACGAGCTCGAACAGACCCCACACCACCGCGGACATGAAGAAGGCCCGCTCTCATCGGAGAGCGGGCCTTCTTCGTATTCGGCGGGTGATCAGTGCCGCGGAGGCTGGTTCGGATCGACCGGTCCGTCGGTCGGAGGACCCTCGGCAGGTCCGGCAGTCGAGGCAGCCTGGTTGCGCAGGATCTCGCGGATGTCGCCGAGAAGATCCTCGGTGGTCGGAGGAACTTCTTCCTCAGGAGCTCCGCGCTTACGCATCTCGTTGAGCTTGTTCATCGGGACGATGATGATGAAGTAGACGATGGCGGCAACGATGAGGAAGTTGATGGCCGCGGTGATGACCGCACCGATATCCAGCGTTGCCTCCGGCACACCTTCCTTGAGCGGGATGGACAGAGCCGGACCATCTGCGCCACCGACGGCGGCGATGAGCGGGTTGATGATCTTGTCAGAGAATGCGGTGACGATGGCGGTGAATGCGCCGCCGATGATGACCGCAGTTGCGAGTTCGACGACATTCCCCTGGAGAATGAAGTCCCTGAATCCCTTAAGCATTAGAGAAACCCTTTCGGCGTGTGTTCACTGAAATGCGGTTGATGAATAGCTCAATTACGTTCCAATAGTACACATGAGTAACACATTGTCAGCAGAATTGTTCTGCGAGTCTGATCACCGAACAGATGAACCGGAGACCCAGAATGCAATGGCGAAAGGGCACTCGGCAACTGCAGAGGCCCGATGGCCGATCGGCTCAGCAGGTCTGGTCGCCAGTCGAACACGTGGCTCAGCAGGTCTGATGGTCGGCCGGTCAGGCGGCTCAGCAGGTCTGATGGTCGGCCGATCGTGCGGATCAGCGAGGGAGGATCGCGAAGCTGATCGGAAGTCCTGCGAACTCGGCGACACGACCGGCATCCTCGGCGGAGAGGATGACGGAAACAAGTTGGCCTGACTCCGCGGCAATTCCTTCGGGTTTGTCCACAAGGCGGGCGATCGTCACCTTTTCGACGACGACTTCCGATCCGCCGTCGGGAAGTGACGAGAAGAGACGGATGTTCTGCCCCGGTTGGAGCAGTGCCGCCGAGGCATCATCGGCCAAACGGATCGGCATGAGCAGATCACGGCTGCCTTTCGGCAGCGCCTGCTGATCGAGCACGATCGACGACGTCAACGGTGATCCCTTCGACAACCCCGCCGAGGTGGCCCGACCCTTCACCTCATCAACGGACGTGAATGCCTTGTCGGGAACCAAGTCAGAAGGGAACTGAGTGACGGTGAGGTCTTGAGCTCTGAGCTCCGTTCCCGGGGCCAGGTCCGATTTCGCAACGACGATCGCCGTGCCCGAACTGTTCGGGGTGAGAACCCAAACGGCCAGAGCACAGGCACACGCAAGGCAGACGGCCGCGAGAAGGCGTTGAGGTCGGATGCGGGACGGCCGTGACCAGCTCGGAGGCGAGTTGCGGATGCGGTGGAAGATGCCCATGCATCGAGCCTGCGATGCCATGCGGTCGGCGGCAAGGCTGCGGAGGTCGCCTGTGGACAGTTCGTGCCGTCCACAGGCGATCGGCGTCTGAGTGAAGCGGACGCTGGGACGCGCCTGGACCCCGGAGGGTGGATGCCTGGGAGGGTCAGCTCGCGGCTGGGGTGCTCGCTGCCGAGGAGGTGCTCGATGACGAATTCGCCGAGGAGGAGCCGGAGGATTCCTGCGCCGACGAGATCGAGGACTCATTCGAGGACGAATCGGAACTCGATGAGCTGACGCTGCTCGAATTCGTCGAGCGGGAGTCGGTGGCATAGAAGCCGGATCCCTTGAAGCTGATGCCCACAGCACCGAAGACCTTCTTCAGGCGACCCTGGCATTCCGGGCAGACGGTGAGCGAGTCATCGCTGAAGTCCTGATGAATATCAAAGGCGTGACCACAGCTCTTGCAGGCGTAGGAGTAGACGGGCATTCGAGACCTTTCTTCGACGACAAGATTATAGTGCACACCGGAACCTCACCGGTTCACCGGTCCGGGATATGCACAAGGTTATCCACATATCAACACGCGCGAGTGGGTGCTGATTCCCAACGATCAGGCAGCGAAGAAGTGAGTTCCGTCTTCAGTGACAGCCGCTGGAATACGCAGGTCCCAGTCCTCGGCGACGAGGCCAGTCAGACCGATCTCCTCGGCGAAGCACACTCCGACGACACGAAGCTCCGAGCCGAGAGGCTCCGCCCCGTGAGGGCCGAAGGTCCTGTCATAGAAACCGCCTCCGTTGCCCAGTCGAGCACCATCGATGCCGAAACCCAGAGCCGGGACGAAGATGAGGTCGAGACCGACCGTGGGGGAGAGCAGCTGAGCAGCGGTGAGCAGTGTGGAATCCTGGGCCGGTTCGCGGATACCCCATCTGCCGTGGGGCTCCAGACTGGCCATCGAGCCAGTGACCTGACCGAACATCAACGGTTCCCCGACCGTCGTGACGACCGGCAGATAGACGGTGCCGCCCGCTGCAAGGAACTGGTCGAGCGCCGGGTCGAGGTCCGGCTCTCCGGGCAGCGCCGCATAGGCAAGGAGGGAGCGGATCGGCGCTTTCTGGATGACATTCCAAGCGGAAGCTGCCACAGAGGATGACGGGGCGGAAGCTGCCACAGAGGATGACGGCGCGGAAGCCGCCTCGGAGGATGACGGCGCCGAAGCCGCCTCGGTGGAGGTGACCTGCGACGACGCCGACGTCGCGGATGCCGATGAGGCAGGGGCCGCCTCGGCGAGGGACCGTTCTGCGCGAGCGGCGCGGACACGGGACCGCAGCTGCGCCTTCGAAGTTTCTGGTTCCACGCATTTCAGACTAACCGGGTTCGGCGGATTCGTTAAGATGACTTCATGAGTGATGAAGCGCAGCGCACCGTTCGCAAGGCCGTGATCCCCGTCGCCGGCCTCGGAACCCGGTTCCTCCCCGCCACGAAAGCCACCCCCAAGGAGATGCTCCCCGTCGTCGACAAGCCGGCGATCCAGTACGTCATCGAAGAAGCCGTCGACGCCGGTCTGCAGGACGTTCTCATGATCACCGGCCGGAACAAGCGGCCGCTGGAGGATCACTTCGACCGGGTCGACGGACTCGAAGCCGCGCTGGCACAGAAAGGGGATGACAAGAAACTCGCCGCTGTGCGCCATCCGTCGGAGCTCGCTGACATCCACTATGTGCGCCAGGGTGATCCGAAGGGCCTCGGTCACGCGGTGCTCAAGGGCCGCCAGCATGTGGGCAACGAGCCGTTCGCAGTCCTCTTAGGTGATGACCTCATTGATGAGCGCAGCCCGATCCTGCCGAAGATGATCGAGGTCGCAGAGAAGACCGGCGGCAGCGTCGTCGCACTCATGGAGGTCCCGCCAGAGGCCATCCACCTCTACGGCTGCGCGGCTGTCGAGACCACAATTGATGATGAGGTCGTCAAGGTCACCGACCTCGTCGAGAAGCCCGCCACCGAGGATGCTCCCTCGAACCTCGCCATCATCGGCCGATACGTTCTGGCGCCGGAGATCTTCGACGTTCTCGAGACCACGGAACCCGGACGCGGCAACGAAATCCAGCTCACCGACGCGCTCCAGGAACTCGCCGGCGACGACAACGGCCACGGCGTCTTCGGCGTCGTGTTCAAGGGTTCCCGCTACGACACCGGTGACAAGCTCGACTACCTCAAGGCCGTCGTGCAGATCGCCTGCGACCGCGAGGACCTCGGTGACGATCTCAAGGCATGGCTGCGCGATTTCGTGCCGACGCTGGACTGAGCTGACTGTTTCGGTCCAGCCCGTTTGGGCGGACCGGCATCGAACCCGAGAGCGAGGACAGCTGCGTGTGGCCTGTCATCCTGACTGATCGGCAGTCCGATATCGTGCTGCGACCGCTGCACCGCCGCGACGAAGAGGCCTGGCGGGAGGTCCGCCGATTCAACCGCGATTGGCTGCGCCCGTGGGACGCGACTCTGCCCGCGCCCGGCCAGGAGCTGCCCGGTTTCCGCACGATGGTGCGGATGCAGGACAAGCAGGCCAAGCGCGGACAGACCGCTCCGTTCGCCATCGAGGTCGACAGGAAGTTCCGCGGACAGATCACCGTGTCGGGACTGACCTGGGGCTCGATTCTGTCCGGGCAGATCGGATACTGGATCGACTCGCGCGTGGCCGGACGCGGAATCACCCCGATCGCCGTGGCTATGGCTGCCGACCACTGCTTCTTCGCCCTCGGCCTCCACCGCATCGAGATCAACATCCGCCCGGAGAACACCGCGAGCCTGCGCGTGGTCGAAAAGCTCGGCCTGCGCGATGAAGGGCTGCGCGAGAAGTACATGCATATCGACGGGCGGTGGTGCGATCACCGTACGTTCGCCCTGCTCTCGGAAGAAGTCCCGCATGGGCTGCTTGCCGCATACCGGCACGGCACCGGCGGAGGACCGATGTGAACGAAGGCCGGGCTGGGCCGCCTGGGAATTCGGTGAACTTCGTCCCTGTTTGACCGACACACCTCACACCTTGACGTCTTCGCCGATGCCCGCAACTTAGGGTGGCATTGTGGACACCAGCATCATCGTCGTCATCGCCATCGTCGTGGTCTTCGCCGTTGCTGTGCCCGCAATGATTCGGAAGTCCGCGACGGATCTCTCGCGCGTCGAAATCGACACGGTTCCGGACAACGCCGCCGTCGTCTCCGCCGAGACCGCGATCCCCGGGCACGACCATTCGGAGCGCATCCAGGTCTTCCACGACAAACCCCGGAAAGTGCCGTCGGTTCCGACCCCGGACGTCTCACAGCGAGACGAGGCCCCGAAGCTGAGTTTGTCGGCCTCGACTCCTGAGTTCGCCGTCATCGACGGTCACGCCGAAGCACACACCGTCACCGAGGCCGCCGATCACACCCAGCTCAGCACCCTGCCCGTCGCGGTCGGTGAAAGCTCCTCCTCCCTGTCCAGCGACCATGCGGCTGTCGGTCGCGCTGTTGGTGGTCCCACCATAGGTGCCGGCACTGACACGGGATTCGGTGCGGGCGCTGCCGACCACAATGTTCGGCAGCTCCACCCCGCGGTCCATGCTGTCTTCAATGACAGCAGCCGTTCCGTCGGGCAGTCGGACGGACAGGACCGCCCGCCCCAGGCGACCGACGTCGGGCGCAATGCGTCGACCAACCGGACAGGTTCGACCGGTACCGGTCGAACCTCCGACAGCGGGGGACGACGCGAGGGCCAGTCCCGGACGGGACGCGGCGGCCACCTCGGCGAGGGAACGACCAGCACGAACGGACACGATCCACAATTTTCCAATCCGACCATCGGAACCGATGAGGAACATGCGATGACTGAGCAAGCCACGACCCTGCGGGAGTCCCTGAAGTCGCTGAACACCATGGTCAGGGGCTTCTCCCTGGTTTTCCTCGCCTCGGTCCTCGGCATTCTGGTGTCGAGTGTGCTCGCGGCCTTCTCGGTCGTGCACATCGCCCTGGCCGGTGTCTTCCTCGGCCTCGCGGTTGTCACGCTGTTCCTCGTGCGCACGCTCAACCTGCGCAAGCGGGAGACGAAGAAGAAGCTGCGGCGGCTGCAGGAGGCTGCGCGGCCACAGTCGACGGCCGGGCCGCAGCCTGCCCCCACGTCGAATCGTGCCACCAGGTCGGAGCGGGCCCCGAAGACGGAGCGGGCTGCGCAGCCGAAGACCATGGCCCAGCCGAGTGCTGCTCGACCGAAGACAGCCACTCAGCCCACAGCCGAGTCGCAGGCAACCGCCCGAACGGCTGCTCAGCCCAAGACTGGTCCGATCGAGGAGCAGCGTCCCACGGCGGCCGCGCCGACCTCGAGCGGAACCGCTGCCCGGATCGCCGCGGCGGCCGCGGGCACGAGCGCGGCTGCGAAGGCTGCGCAGGCTCGCGCCGCGATGAACCGCTCCGTCGAGGCCAAGAAGTCCCGCGAAGAGGCCGACACCGGCGAGATCCCACTCGTGCGCATCCGCAAGGAAGCCACCGAAGGCCACACCACCCGCCAGGTCCTCCTCACCGGACCGATCCCGATCGTTGAGGAAGACGCCACCGTCGACAGCGACGCACCCTCCGCCGAGGCGACCGCCGACTCCGATGACACGTCGACTTCGGGTGCGGCTGACACAGCGACTTCGAAGCAGCCGGTTGAGAAGACGACAGCAAAGAGGGCAGGCACGGCCGATCGTGACAACGACGCAGAGGCCACCTCGACGGAGCCAGCTGAGAGAGCCCAGGCCGAATCCACCGAGGCTCCGGTCTCGCTCGGAGCCGACCTCGTCGCTGACCCCGACTCAGTCACAGGCACAGTCGGTCGGGAAGATTCCGATGCCGATGTGCACGCTGCGCTCAATGCTGCGACACCGAAGGTCGATGACCCGTTCATGCAGCGACTGAAGTCGCGTGACGGCTGGTCGCCGACGCCGCTGCCTGTGCCCAGCTACGTCGACGCTCCCGAAGCCGACCGCCCGGTGCCTTCGGCAACGGCGGCGGACGCCAGCTCGTACGAAACCGAAGCCCGCAGCCGTGAGGATATCGCGGCCCAATTCGCCGAGGAGCTCGGCTACCGACCGGAACTCAGCGACTCCGCTCGCGAAGAAGGACCGCTCGGACACGGCCGTAAGGCGATTCGGACGACGAAGGGTGCCGACCTCGGCGCCGTCAACGACGTCCTCGCCCGCCGCCGCGCCTGAAGCAGCTATTTCGAAGTCCACACTGATTTCGAAACAAGCCCCGCACCGTCCGTGCGGGGCTTCTTCGTGCCACGGCTCCTGGGCTAATGGGGGCCTGCTTCCCGCCGGGGGGTCTGCGAACAGCCCAGTCCACGACAGATAGCCCATATTCCGCACTGGGCTATCTGTCGTGGACTGGGCTGCCAGCGATCAGGTGCTGAAGACGGACCAACAGATCGGATCACGCCGAACCTGGTCCTCCCGCACGAGTTCGCGGCCGGCACCAGCCTGGGGCCGCGTGTTCCCTCTGGCGGACATGCCCGACCCGGCAAACTCGGACCGTGCTAGATTGCTCAGCGTCGACCACGCGAGGGCGGCCGGCAGAAGGCCGAATCACAGTTCAGGGGAGAATCCGATGGTCGATATCGACGACCGAGTGAGCATCGACAGAGCCGGGGCGCGACGTGCCCGCCGAGCGGCTGCCGGATCGTTCATCGGCGCCGTCGTCGAATGGTATGACTTCCTGCTCTACGGCATCGTCGCAGCCCTCGTCTTCGGTGAACTCTTCTTCCCCGGATACAGCGACCGTGCGGGCACACTCGCGGCATTCGCGACCTTCGGCGTGGGGTTCATCTTCCGCCCACTCGGCGGCATCATCTTCGGCCACTTCGGGGACCGCCTCGGCCGCAAATCCATGCTCATCTGGACGATGACGATCATGGGCGTGGCCACTGCCCTCATCGGCTGCCTGCCGACCTACCAGACGATCGGCTGGCTGGCGCCGGCGCTGCTCGTCCTGCTGCGCTGCATCCAGGGTGTGGCAGTCGGAGGCGAATGGGGCGGTGCCGCACTCATGGCCGTCGAAAGCGCACCGCCGAAGCTGCGTGCCTTCTACTCCAGCGGCGTTCAGGTCGGCTACTCGGTCGGACTGCTCCTGGCCACGGGACTCGTCGCCGTCCTCAGCGGTGGGCTCACCTCCGAAGCCTTCCTGACCTGGGGATGGCGGATCCCGTTCCTCGCCAGCGCCGGACTCGTCCTGATCGGGCTCTGGATCCGTTCCGGGGTGGCCGAATCCGAAGAATACGTGGACCGGGTGAAGAACGCAGACGAGGACAAGGTCGCGAAGCTGCCGATCCTCGAAGCGTTCAAACGCTTCCCCGCACAGATCGCCCAGATCGTCGGACTGCGATTCATCGAGCTGCTGACCATGTACATCGTCACCACCTTCGCGCTGTCGTACGCGACGGACGAGCTCGGTCTCGATCGGCAGCTCATGCTCAACATCACGCTGCTCGTCGGCGGATTGGGAATCGTCACAATCCCCGCCTTCGCCTACCTCTCTGACCGGTACGGTCGCCTGCGCGTCTACCTCACCGGAGGCGTCGTCGGACTGCTCAGCGCGATCCCGTTCTTCCTGGCGCTGGAATCGGGAAGCACGATCGCTGTCATCATCTTCGCCGTGCTGCTGGTCAACATCGCCCACGACGCCGTGGTCAGCGTCCAGCAGCCCCTGTTCGCCGAGATGTTCAGCCCCGAGTTCCGCTACAGCGGAGCCGGAGTCGGCTACCAGTTGGCCAGTGCGATCGCCGGCGGCTTCACCCCGTTCATCGCGACCTACCTCGTCGGAGTCGGGAACGGCAGCTGGTACCTCGTCGGCGCCTACCTCGCTGCGGGCTGCCTGGTCTCGATCTCCGTCGCCGGCTACCTCGCGAAGAAGGGACGACGCACGGCCAGTGCCTGATCACCCCGGAGCACCGGGCCGTGACACCGCGCCGAGGCGGCTGTGGCGGCAACGATGCGAAGCGCCGGGCCGGAGTCGACCCGGCTGTATCGGTGCGAAATGCCACTCCCGGGATGGTGGACCTGCGGGTGTGGTGTCGTGCTGCGCACGGACGGATTCGTCCGACCCGGGGCGGGGTCATTGAGGACCGCAGCCGGTCAGTCGTCGGGGCCGCGCGACATCATCGACAGTGCGGCATGAGTCAACGCGCTCGTCGCGATGAGCTGACGATTGAACATTGTGATGCCGCGGATGACGCTCAGACAGACCTTGTCACGACTGTGCTCGACGCTGATCGGGCGTACGTGAGCCTGAGCGATCGGGGCGATGGCCCGGCACTGCGCGACGACAGAATCGACGGAGACCGGGTAGCCGGCCGCATCGACCATCGCCACCACACGGGCCAGCGCATTCCTCGCCGCCGATTCCTCATCGGGCCAGCCGAGGCGGTCGATCGCCGCGGAGACGAGATCGTCGAACCGGTCGGGGGCGGGGGAGGCCTCGGGCGGAGCGGCTCCGGTGGAACGCAGCGCGAACGGCGGGGCGCCCGGTTCACGCTGCGCCGAGGCGGGCAGTCCGGAATTCCCGCGCAGGGCGAGCTCCTGGCACACACCCATCAGCTCGATCGTCGGCAGCGAATCATCGTCGATGGCGCGTGTCAGCTCAGCGATGTCGGAGATGGGAGTGGTCAGCTCCTCGCGCAGCCAGCGGATGAGCGCCAACCGGTGCAGATGCGCCTCGTCGTAGACCGCGGTCGTCGCATTCTTCTTCTGCCCTGGTGGCAGAAGCCCCTCGTGGATGTAGTACTTGATGCTCGCCGGCGACACTCCGGCGGCCTCGGCCAACGCACTGAGCTTCACAACAATCCCCCTGTCGTCAGCGAATGTCGTCCGCGGCTGACTTCAACGACGTCTCTCAACGCTTCTCAACGTCTCCCAACGCTGGACCCCGACATTTCTCAGCTTCTGTCCTCGACGGCGTCGAATGGATAGTGGAAACGGCGTTCACTATCTACGTTGCCGTGCTTGGTTAGTGCCACTATCTTAATGATATGTTCTCACTCGTCATCGCCATCCATGCCATTGCCGCCACGGGTGTCGTCCTGCTGGGACCCATCCAGATCCTCCGCCGCACCAAAGACCGCAGACACCGTTTCATCGGGCGGTCCTGGGTCGTTCTCATGTACCTCGTGTGCACCAGCGGAATGTTCATCTACTCACTCACAGGTTCCTTCACTCTCTTCCACGCCTTGGCGATCTGGACCTTCATCTCCACCACTCTCGGGGTGATCGCTATCCGCCGTGGCAACGTCCGCCGCCATATCGGAATGATGGTCGGCTCCTACCTGGGCGCACTGGTCGCCGGGATCTTCGCAGCGGTCGTTCCCGGCCGTGAGATCCCGCAGCTGGCAGTGAGCGACCCCGGGCTGCTGTGGTCTCTTGTGGCCGGGATCGTCGTGGCTGTCACCGCGTGGGCGATCTTCGTCCTGCGCTTCGTCTCCGGGCACGACCGGGAGACGACCACGGCGAAGACGCACGAAGGCGCCGGCGGCGAACCGCTGACGCCCTCAGATCTGAACAACGCTGCCCCGATCACCGCGACGTGACGCGGAACCTCAGGCGACGAATTTGTCGAACTCGTCGTTCTTGTGCAGGAAATTCTGCACATAGGAGCACGTGGTGCGGAACTTCAGCCCCTCCTCGGCGCTGGTCTCCAGTGCATAGCGCACCAGCTCGGCGGCCAGACCGCGGCCGCCCCACTCCGGGGCCACCTCGGTGTGGGTGAAGATGCGCACCGGACCGTCTGCGGTGTCATCGGCACCCGCCTCACGGTCGATGTAATCGGCGAGGCCGATGACCTTACCCGCGTGGGAGACGGTGAAGCGTTTGGCCGCAGCATCCTCGGCGATGGTGAATGTCTCTCCCGAGATGTCGATGTCCATGGTCATTCCTCCCGAATGTCCGTGCCGGTGGGGCGCTGTCCTGACAGTTGACACTATAGTTCTGGGGCGAGCGATACGACTAGCCTGGTGAAATGATCCGCACTCAACGTCATGAAGGAGTCCATCTATGACCGCACATCCCTCGGCGACCATGGTCGATGCGCAGCGCCGGAAGCTGCGCGAATCCGGGTTCGAGGTCGCCGAACTGTCCGCCGCTGACCTTGCCGACTACGTGGAGCTCGTCTCCTCGGCCTACCGGGGTGAGGGATCGAAGCAGGGATGGACCACCGAGGCGGACATCCTCGGCGGACAGCGGCTCGACGCCCCGATGGCTGAGGAGATGCTCGCCGAGGCGGACTCCCAGATCCTGCTCGTCCGTGATGGGCAGGGCCGCGCCGTGGCCAGCGTATACGTGCGCGAACCCGCAGACGGAGCGGCCTACCTCGGGGTGCTCGCGGTCTCGCCGTTGGGCCAGGGCAGGGGAGTAGGGTCGGCGCTGATGAACCTCGCCGAGGCATGGGTGGCCGAACACTGGGGAGCGACGTCGATGCGGATGAGCGTGATCAACAAGCGTGACGAACTCATCGCCTACTACGAGCGCCGCGGGTACGAACTCACCGGCGAAGTCGAGCCCTTCCCCTACGGTGACGAACGCTTCGGCGTCCCGAAGGTCGACGATCTCGAGTTCGTGCTGCTGTCCAAGCCCTTGGGCTGAAGGGAGCGGGTGAGGGGCGAGTCGGCCTCAGAACAGCATCGCAGGAACGACCAGGCCGCCGACGAGGGCGACCGGGCCGATGACGACCATCGACATGCCGAACTTCACGAGGATGCGCGTCAGCCGCGGCTTGTCCTCGACCGGGGCGGTCGCAACGACCGTGGCGCCGAGTGTCGAGAACGGTGAGACGTCGACGACGGCCGAGCACACGCCCAGGGCTGCGATGAGCGCCCAACCGGGTACCCCACCTGCGGCGATGAGAGGCAGTGCCAGTGGTACGAGGGCGGCGAGGATGCCCGTGGTGGAGGCGAACGCGGACACGAGCCCGCCGACGACGCAGAGGACGAAGGCCGCGATGAGCGGCGAACCGATCGACTCCGCACCCTCGCCGAGGAGGTCGACGGCCCCCATGTTCTGCAGGACCCCGACGAAGGTGATGATGCCGCCGACGAGCAGCACCGTCGACCAGTCGATCTTCGGCAGCGCGGCCTTGCCGGTCTTCGGGTCGACGAGGGAGAGGATCGCGCCGAAGAGGAAGCACAGCAGGCCGATGTCCGGATCATTGCCGAGGGCGGCGAGGACCACGACGCTGCCGACGAGGCCGATCATGAAGATGACGGTGAGGATCTGCACGAATGTGAACGGTGAGGAGTCGCCGGTGTGCTCCGAGCTCGAGGAGTCGAAGAGGGCCTCGTCCTCGTCGTCCTCACCGAAGGCCACCTTCGTCGCCGAGGCGGAGCCGCGGGAGATCCGTGAGCTCGCACCCGCGGTCGTGTCGGTGGAATCGATGTCGGCGGTGCCGGAGCCGTCCGCGCTGTCCTCGGCAGACCTGCTCCCCGCCCGGCTCGCAACGGCCGCAGCGGACTTCCCGCCGAACAGCGACCGTCCGTACATGAAGTAGGCGACGACGAGCATGATGAGGTAGGTGACGACGGCGATGCCGAAGAGCACATAGGGGGAGAGGTCGATGCCGGCCCCGCGCGCGGTGCTGTAGGTGACGATGCCGTAGAGGCTGGTCGGGGCGAAGCCGCCGGCGCCGATGGCGAAGCAGATCGCCAGGCCCATGAGCGCGTAGTCGACTCCGTACTTGCGGGCGACCTGCATGCCCACGGGCATCATGACGAGTCCCGCCAGCGGTGCGCCCATCGCGGCGATGCAGCCGGTGATGACGAAGAAGACCGCCGGCAGGAGCACGGCCGAGGAGCCGACGCGTTCGAGTGCCCAGTCGATGATCCGATCGACGGTGCCGTTCTCCTGGGCGATGGCGAAGAAGTAGGTCACTCCGGCGAGGAGGACCATGATGTCGAGCGGGAATTCGGCGATGATGTCATCGACGGCCATGTCGGTGAACAGCAGTCCGGTGCCGGCAGCGCCGACGAGCATGAGCACGCCGATCTGCACGCCGCGGACCGCGCCGATGGCGAAGAGCGCGACGAAGATGAGCAGAGCGATGATCTGTATGAGCATGATGTCCTCGCAGAGGCTGAAGCGACAGTGAGCATCGCTGGCTGATTCGCTGAGAGACACTACCAGTGTTACCGGCAGGTACCGCGTAGGCGTGTCCGACCCGCCGGAAAGTCCTGACAGACGGAAAATCCTCGCCGAGGCGGCCCCGAGATTCCGCAGGCACCATCAGCAGAATCAAGGTCCGTCGGCCAGTGCCGGCAGGGTGCGGCCTCAGAACTACCTGACGGCGGCTCAGCAACCTGGCGCAAGGTTGCTGAGCCGCCGTCAGGTAGTAATTTGGGGCGGTCTCAAGTGAGCAGGAGGGCTCCGCCGAGGGCGATGAGGGCGACGATGATCGTGACCAGCGCGGCCAGTGCGAGTGGGCGGGCACCGAGGTTCTTCAGCGACCGCCACTGCACTCCGTGTCCGAGGGCGAACATCGCCATCGCCAAACACACCGTCTGGATCCAACCGAGTCCGGTGACCGCGATCTCGGGCAGCAGGCCGAAGGTGCGCAGCGCGGCCATGGCGAGGAAGCCGAGAACGAACAGCGGCACGATCGGCGGACGCGCGGTTTTCGCGGGCGTCGTGGCCGCGCCCGCCGCCCCGGAACTGGCACCGGCCCCGGACTCGGCCCCCATGCCGGCCGCGCTCGCCGAATCCGACCGGACATCCGCCTCGGCGCCGGAACTCGACCCGGCGTTCTGCCCACGGGCCGTGCCGGACTCGGCCCCCGCCTCGGCGAGGGTGGACTGCGCATCCTGGTGTGCCTTGGCCTCGCTGCGACGCACCGCGTAGCTGAACACGGCGACGGTGGGCGCAAGCATGATGACGCGGGCGAGCTTGACGAGGACGGCGATCTCGAGGGCTGCGGGGCCGATGATGCCGCCGATCGCCACGACCTGGGCCACCTCGTGGGTGGAGGCGCCGCCCCACATTCCGGCGGTCTCCGGGGACAGGCCCAGCGCGGTCGAGAGACCGGGGACGATCGCGATCATCAGGGTGCCGAAGATGACGACGAGGCCGATCGCCGCCGCCACATCCTCCTTCTTCGACTTCAGAGTCGACTCGACTCCGGCGACGGCGGCGGCCCCGCAGATGCCGAAGCCGCTGCCGATGAGCACTGCCAGGGGGCGGTCGACCTTGAGGGGTCCTGCCAGGGCGATGGCTGAGAGGATCCCGGCGGCGACGATGACGGCGGCCAGGACGAGGACGAGCCAGCCGAGGTCGAGGATGTCGCCGAGCACGACCTGCGCGCCGAGGGCGACGATGCCCAGCCGCAGCAGCGGCTTCGCCGCGAAGTTGAGCCCGGGCATGAGTGCCTCGGGGAGATCGGGTACGAGATTGCCCAACAGGATGCCGAGCACGATCGCCACCAGCAGCGGCGAGAGCACGGGCAGGAGCATGGAGATCGGCCACGCGACGGCCGTGGCCACAGCGGCGACGGCGAGTCCGGGCAGAAGGGACGTGAAGCGGTTCATGACTTCAGTCTGTCAACGCCGGCACGGACGCAGTAGACGGTGATTTCTAAGCAACCCATATGGATCTGATATGCCATGATGGGCATATGCATGATCTCGGGAATATGAAGAACTGGCCCGAGCTCCAGGCTCTGGGGCTGCTGGTGGCCCTCAGTGGCAATGCCAGATCGATCGGCCAAGCCGCGGCGAAGCTCGATCTCGCCCAGCCGAATGCCTCCCGCAGCCTGCGCAACCTCGAGCGCGATCTCAAAGTGCCCCTGCTGCGACGCTCGCCGCGGGGAACCGAACTCACCGTCGAAGGCCGCGCCGTCGCCGAATGGGCCTCGAAGGTCATCGAGGCCTATGACACCCTCTACGCCGGGGCCCGTGCTATCCAGGACGCCCGAGCCGGAACAGTCAAGGTCAGCGCCTCGCTGACGGTCGCCGAATACCTCATGCCCCACCACCTCACGACCTTCCGCGCCGCACACCCGAAGATCGACATCGGACTGTCGGTGGAGAACTCCGCGACCGTCATCGACCGAGTGCGCCGCCAGACCTGCGACCTCGGGCTCATCGAATCCGTGTCCCTGCCACAGGACCTCAACGCCGAGGTGGTCGGCCGTGACCGACTCATGATCGCCTGCGCCCCGGACTTCGCCCACGCCTGGACGAAACCGATCACCGCCGTCGAGCTGGCGCAGGTGCCGCTGCTGGTGCGCGAGATCGGCTCGGGAACCAGGGAAGTCATCGACTCGGCGCTCGCCGGAGCCGAGGGAGTGCGCGTGGCGGGGGAGTACGGGTCGAACTCCGCCCTGCGCATCGCCGCGGCCACCGCCGTCGCGCCCGCCGTGCTCTCCGAACTCGCGCTGCGCGATGACTTCCGGGCCGGACGTCTGGTGCCGCTGCCGGTGGCCGAAGACGTCGATCTCACCCGCGAACTCCACGCAGTGTGGACGAGGAGCCGACGGCAGTCACCCGGGGCATGTCTGCTGCTCGAGCATATGGTCGACAGCCTCAAGTAGCCAGCTGGTCGACAGTCTGGAGCAGCGGCCCTCGGACGGCTCAGCACCGGCGGCGGTCGCACCCTTATATTGGACATATGACACAGCCTGATCCCGACTCCTCCTCACCCGCCACTCGTTCCGATCTCGCTCCGGACACCGTCGTCGTCGAAACCGGACGCCCGCAGCGCCAGGACGGCGCTGCGGTGAACCCGCCGATCGATCTGTCCTCGACCTTCGTGAGCACGGGCGACATCTCCGCTTCTCCCTACGCCTACGCCCGCTTCGACACCCCTGCATGGACGCCCTTCGAAGAGGCTCTGGGGCAGCTCGAGCATGCGGCACTTCCCGGACTGGTCTTCGGCTCCGGTCTGGCGGCGATCTCGGCCGTCATCAGCCTCGTGCCCGCCGGCGGCACTCTGATCATCCCGGCCCACAGCTACCAGGGTGCGCTCGCCTCCGCGGAGCAGATCGCAAAGCGTCAGAACTTCGACCTCGTCACCGTCGACATCTCCGACACCGAGGCGGTCATCGCCTCCCTCGACGAAGCGGGGCACGCGAGGACGGACCAGGTGGCAGCGGAGGGGACGGCCGCCTCGGCGAGAACGGGCGGAGCCGGATCCCCGGGGATGCTGTGGATCGAATCGCCGACGAATCCGATGCTCGAGGTCGCCGACGTTCCCGTGCTGATCGCGGCAGCGAAGGACCGCGGGTTCCTCATCTCCGTGGACAACACATTCGCCACTCCGCTGCTGCAGACTCCGCTCGATCTGGGCGCCGACATCGTCGTGCACTCAGTGACGAAATACCTGGCAGGCCACTCCGACGTCGTCCTCGGCGCGGCCCTGACCAGCAGCGGCGAGCTGCGGGAGCAGCTGCACACAGAACGCTCGATGCGCGGGGGAATCGCCGGGCCCTTCGAAGTCTGGCTGGCTCTGCGCGGGCTGCGCACCCTGGCCGTCCGCCTCGACCGCGCGCAGGCCAACGCGCAAGCCATCGCCGAGCGCCTCGCCGCCCACCCCGCCGTCGTCGAGACCCGCTACCCGGGCCTGCCGAACGACCCCGGCCACGCCCGCGCGGCCGGGCAGATGAAGGGCTTCGGTGCGATCATCGCCTTCACCGTCGATACGGCGGAGAAGGCCACCGCCATTACCGAGGCGGTCCGCCTGTGGACACCGGCGACCTCCCTGGGCGGCGTGGAATCCCTCATCGAACGCCGGCGCCGGCACGCCGCCGAGCCGGAGACGGTGCCCGAGGGACTGATCCGACTGAGCGTGGGGATCGAGAACCTCGACGATCTGTGGGTCGACCTCGAGGCGGCGCTGGGCTGATGGGTCCTACTCCGGTCGGGGGCTACGTGCTCGACCGGCCGAGTGCGAAGGACGTGGAGCAGTTCTTCGCCGTCGAATCCGACCGGCGAGTATGGACGCATCTGCCCAGCGGGAGGATGACGGCAAAGGGCGAGGCGAAGGCGATCCTGGCACGCCTGGCTCAGCAATGGGAACTCGACGGGCTCGGACCGTGGATGGTCCGGGAGGCCGCCGGCGCAGACATCCTCGGCCACTGCGGCTGCTCTCTGCGTGGGGTGTCCGAACCCGGGGCCTCCCGCAGTGTGCCCGGAGCGTTCTGGAATCTCGGCTACCGATTTCGGCCCGAGGCTCAGGGGAGAGGGCTGGCGACCGCGGTCTCCCGCGATGCGACCGAAGCGGCAGCGACCATCGACGCCGAACTGCCGGTCGTGGCCTATCTGCTCGAACACAACACCGCCTCGGCGAAGGTCGCGCGCAAGCTCGGATTCGAACTCGTCCACCGGGCACCGGACGCCGGAAACCCGGACCCTGCAGCCATCCGGCTCGTCTTCGCCGACCGCGAACTCACTGCCTCCCAACTGGACGCGACCCTGCGCTGAAGCAGCGTCGGGGTGAGCGCCCCTCCTCGCCGGGCTCGGCTGGCTCAGTGCCGCGAGTCTGCCGCGGACAGGCTCGGCGCCGCGAATCCGCCTCGGGCAGGCTCAGCGCCATCAGCCCGCCGCGGACATGTGACGCAGATCAACTTAACGTGCGTTAAAGTGGCGGTGGAAGCACATGCGCTCCTCTGAGCGCATGGAAGCAGGAGTGCCAACAGCCGCCCCGATCACCCGACCTCACGGGTCACCGGGCTCGCACGTAAGGAGTCGCATTGTCCGACAGCGTTCTCGTCAGCGTCAGTGGTGGCGTCACCACGATCACGATCAACCGGCCCGAGAGCCTCAACGCCCTCACGCAGGAGGCGGTGCTGGCAATCGGCGACGCCGTGACCGAGGCGGAGGCGAACTCGCAGGCCATCGTCCTCACCGGCAATGACCGGGCGTTCAGCTCCGGGGCTGACCTGCAGGGCGGAGCCGCCGAGAGGCAGGGGATCGAGCTCGACCAGGCGAATGCGATCATCCGCCGGATCGTCGACACCCCTGTGCCCACGATCGCAGCGGTCTCCGGGCCGGCCGCCGGAATCGGCTGTTCGTTCGCCCTGGCCTGCGACTATCTCGTCATGAGTGAGAAGTCCTACCTCATGCTTCCGTTCGCGAAGATCGGTCTCATGCCCGACGGCGGCGCCACGGCACTCGTCGCCGCCTCAGCGGGGCGGCACCGTGCCCTGCGTCTGGCCCTGACCGGGGAGAAGCTGCCCGCCGCCGACGCCTTCGCCTGGGGCCTGGCCAGCGAGGTCGTCCCCGCCGGAGAGCAGCTCACACGCGCCGCGGAACTCGCCGAGGCGTGGGCCAAAGGAGCACCGCAGGCCATGGCCGCGGCCAAATCCGCGATCAACGATGCCACGCTCACCGAACTCGACGGGGCGTTCTCCCGCGAGGTCGAAGGGCAGGCCAGACTGCGGGCTTCGCAGGACTTCGTCGAAGGCGTCGCCGCGTTCCTCGAGAAGCGCACCCCGACGTTCACCGGCGAATGATTTCAGCCTCGGCCCCGCCTCGGTGTCGGGTCTCTGATTGATAACACCTGCCGCGCCGGATGTGATCGGCATCACCTGAGCCGATAGTCTGACGGCAATGACCACCCGCTGCCGGCGAACCGAGCGGTTCGCCGGCAGCCCAGCACGACCGAAGGAGTCCCATGCTGACCGGTATCCCCTCCACCTTGGGCGACAGCTACCAGCTCAATACCACCACCCTCATCCGCCATGCGGCCACGGTCTTCGGCCAGTCCGAAGTCGTCTACCGCCGCTCGGACGGATCGTGGGGCAGATCGAACTACGCCGACGAGTTCAAGCGCATGGCTCAGCTGGCGCACGGCCTCGACGAACTCGGCGTCGGCGCCGGCTCCATGGTCGGTGTCATCGACTGGAACTCCCGTCGCCACCTCGAGCTCTACTTCTCCGTGCCCGGCGTCGCCGCGACCATGCTCCAACTCAACCTGCGCCTGGCGCCCGAAGACCTCGCCTACGTCGTCAGCCACTCGAAGTCCGACTGGATCTTCGTCGACGAATCGCTCCTCCACGTCGCCGAGGCGCTCGCCCCGAAACTCGACGTCAAGGGCTGGGTCGTCATGACCGACAAGCCCGCATCCGAGATCGAGACGAGCCTGAACAACGTCGTCTTCTACGAGGACCTCATCGCCGACAAGCCAGAGACCTACGACTGGCCCGTCGTCGACGAGAAGACCGCCGCCTACGCCGGCTACACCACCGGCACCACCGGCCGGCCGAAGGGCGTCTACTACTCTCATCGCTCGATCTACCTGCACACCATGGGCGGGCTCGCGGCCCTGAACGCGACCTTCGACGACTGCGTCATGCCGATCACTCCGATGTTCCACGTCCTGTCCTGGGGCTTCCCGCAGAATGCTGTGGCCTCCGGAGCCAAGCTCGTGCTGCCGGGCAAGTTCGCTGCCGAGGAATTCGGCGCGATCGGTCAGGCCTTCATCGAGGAGGGGGTGACTCTGGCCAACGGCGCACCGGCGATCTTCGGCCCGATGCTCGCGATGATGAAGGACATGCCGCAGCCGCCGGACCTCAACGGAGTCCGCCTCGTGTCCGGATCCTCCGAACCCCCGCTGTCGATGATGCGCGGGTTCAAGGAGATCACCGGCGCCGAGGTGATCCACGGCTACGGCGCCACTGAGACGACCCCGCTGGCGACGACGAACTGGAAGCTCAAACCGGGCATGGACCTCAGCGAGGAGGAGCGCTGGGATCTCAAGCGCTCGCAGGGTCTGCCGATCGTCGGCGTCGACCTCAAGATCGTCGATCCCACAGGTGAGGAGCTGCCGCGCGACGGTAAGTCGATGGGTGAGATCCTCATGCGCGGACCCTGGATCACCGAGTCGTACTTCAAGCTCCCCGACAATGCCGACCGGTTCCTCGACGGCTGGTGGCGCTCGGGCGACGTCGGCGTCATCGATGAGTACGGTTACCTCAAGATCACCGACCGTCTCAAGGACGTCATCAAGTCCGGAGGCGAATGGATCTCGTCGATCGATATGGAGAACGCGATCCTCGATAACCCGAACGTCAAGGAGGCGGCCGTCATCGGCGTCCCCGACGAGAAGTGGGACGAGCGCCCCGTGGCCTACGTGGTGGCCGCGGACGGCTCCGAAGTGACTCGCGAAGACATCATCGCCACCCTCGGCGAACGGTTCGCGAAATGGCAGATGCCCGACGAGGTCAACGTCGTCGAGGAGATGCCGCGCACCTCAGTGGGCAAGCTGGACAAGAAGCTGCTGCGCAAGGAGTGGGACGAGAAGTGAGCTGACCTCGGCTGGGGAATAGCAGCCGAGACAACGGTGGAGCGCCGAGACCACGCTGTGTGCACAGTGGTCTCGGCGCTCCGCAGTTGTTTGGGCGCAAAGTTGCGGCTCACTGGTGTCGCTGCCCAAGGGCCTGGGCGATTGTCTTTTTGATCTGCTCGAAGATCTGTGGTCGGAAGAGGTCGCCGAAAGTGAGGTTGAAGACTGTGAATCCGGCGTTGATGAGGTTCATGTTGCGCTGGTGATTCTGGCGTGCGGCCGTGTCGGGGCCATCGGGATGCATGTAGTACTTGCCGACCCCGTGAACCTCCACGATGACGCGGGCCTCCTCCTGCCGAAAGTCGTTCCTGCCGATGAATACTCCGGTCGAGGAGTAGGCGGTGACCTGTGGTGTCATTCCAGTGATGCCGTGCCGGTGGAACTTGACCGCGCAGAACGCCTCGGCCGCTGACTCGTGGAGTTCGCTTGCCAGCTCGAGTGCGAGCAGAGCGCGCTTCCGGCCCCGGCGGCCCGGAGCGAGTTTCGGCCTGAGTGCCTCCTTGCTGATGTGTCGTTCTCTCAGCCCCTCCGAGATCAGCGGCACCGAAACTTCGAGGCGGTGGTCGAGGGCGATGTCGGCAAGAGTCCTGGCCAGCGTGGTCACTGGGCTGCCGAGGGTGCGATCGACGTCGTCTTCGGCAAGATCGCGAGCGTAGAACACGAGGTCCGAGTACGAGCGAGAGTAGTCGGGCCGGGTGATCTCCACCTTCTCCGTCCCGAGCTCAACAGGGTCGAGACCATGCAGCAGTGCTGCTGACATGTGTGAGAAGGCGTCTTTGGGCAGCAGAGACTCCCGCCGAGTGGCGATGCTCATCCGGAGTTTCTCTGCATCGTCTCTGATGTCGCCGCGGAATGTGGGAAATGTGATGCCTGGCCCGCTCAGCAAGTGGCGAATGGTGTCGAAGTGAGTGTGCGAGCAAATCGACTTGACGATGAAGTGGCCTCTGCGCACCTTCTCCAGACAGCAGTCCAGGGCCTCTGCAAGGTCAGCGCGAGGCATATCGAGTTCGGCGAGTTCGACCCGCGTCACAGTCCGGAACATGAGTCCATTCTGATGTTCTGGATCATTAAGCGCAAGCAAATAACATCAAAAACTATATATAGATATCAAATAGCAGGCGGCTCGGACTCCGCCTGACGGGTTAGGTGCTTGCCTGTTTCAAGCCCCCTGCCCAGGCGAATCAGCCGAAAGAACGGTGGAGGGCCGAGACCACGGTGCACACAGCGTGGTCTCGGCCCTCCACCGTTGTCTCGAGGAAGAGGCTGGTGAAATGGGTGCCTGATGGCCTGCTCAGGGGTGATTCAGCCAAGGTGGTGGAGGTGGTCCCTCAAGGGTGATGAGGAGGCACCTCAGGAGTGATGAGGTGGCGCCTCAGGGGTGGTGGAGGAGGTAGGTGCCGCCCTTGAGGCAGGTGTCGACGACCCAGCCGTCACCGACGAGGCCTGTCAGCGCCGTGCGCAGCGCCAGTCGCCATCGGCTGGCCAGCTCGGCATCCTGGCCGCGCAGGTCCTCGATGTCGGAGGGGAAGTCGAGCGAGACGAACTCGGTCTCCTTCGGCACCTCGCTGACCAGCGGCTCCCCGTCGTCATCGGCGCGCAGGCACGGGAACGCGGAGCCAGGATCGACGACCGAGACCCGTGCCGGCCGGCCGAGCGGCCACGAGACCATCATCCGGTCGCTGGCCTGCCCGGAGTTCACTCCGTCGCGCATCTGCCCGTAGAAGTCCTCGAGGTATTCGACCATGCCGACGCCCAGGCGCTGGAAGTTGAAGTAGGCGTTGCGGGCGACCAGCGGGTCGAAGGTCCAGGTCATCTCGGTGATGCCGAGGTTGAGGCACCACAGGCGCTGGTGCAGCTTCATCGCCGATCCCGCGCCTCGGCCGATGACCTGGTGGCGGACCCCAGCGATATGCGAGTGCATGACTGTGCCCAGAGGTTGGCCGAAGAAGCCGATGGTCACACCGATCATCTCGTCGGGTTCGTCGACGCTGTACGCAGCCGAGACATAGTTGCCGGCGTGGGCGAAGGCGATGATGAGGCTGGGTTCGAAGACGGTCGACCCGGTCTCGTCGACGCTCCACACCTCATCGAGCAGCAGCGAGGCCCGGGCCGCCTCCTCGGCGGTGTGGATCTCGCGCACGTCGATGCGCGCGGTCTCGGCCGCGGCGGCGTATTCGTCCTCCGCCAGGGCGAGGATCTCCGAGTCCACTGTTCTCAGCTCTGGGTTCGCACTCATGGTGACATTGTGCCACCCGATCCCGGCCTCGGCGTGCCGTGCACGGCAACGATTCGACTACGGCGAACGCCGCCGCCTGAGCTGGTGGGGCGGGTATAGCCTGGACGCATGAGCTCTTCAGTCGCTGTCATCGGAGCCGGGACCATCGGTCGATCGTTCGCCTTCCTCTTCGCGCGCAGCGGTTACACGGTGCGGGTCTTCGACCCCCGATCCGACCTCGCCGAGGTGGTCGCCGGCCTGCAGGCCGAGGTCACCGCTGATGCCTCGGCCAGGGGCGAGTTGGCCTCTGACGTCGGCACCGTCGAGGCCGCCGAATCCGTCGAGGCCGCCGTGGCCGGCGTCGACTTCGTTCAGGAATGCGGTCCCGAGGATCCCGAAGCGAAGCCGGAGCTGTTCTCCCAGATCGCCGAGGCGGCTCCGCGGCAGGCCGTGTTCGCAACGTCATCGTCGACGATCCCGGCCTCATCGATTGCGTCCGCGCTGCCGGAGCCGGCGGCATCCCGCGTCATCGTCGGCCACCCGTTCAATCCGCCGCACCTTATGCCGCTCGTCGAGGTCGTGCCCTCCCCGCAGACCTCGCAGGAGACCGTGGACGCCACGGTCGGGTTCTACCGCAGCTGCGGTCGCGAACCGGTGGTGCTGGGGCGCGAGATCCGTGGATTCGTCGGCAACCGTCTGCAGAATGCGCTGATGAAGGAGGCGATCTCGCTCGTGCAGAATGGAGTCGTCACGGCCGAGGAGCTCGACACGGTGATGAAGAATTCCCTGGGCTTGCGGTGGTCGGCCGTCGGCCAGTTCGAAGGCATGCACTTCGGCGGGGGAGAAGCCGGGATCCGCGGGTTCATGGAGCATATCGGTCCGGCGTTCGCCGCTATCGAAGACCTGCCCGTCGACGTCGACCCCGCGGGCATGGAAGAGGTCTTCGGACAGGTAGAAGAAGCCTATGGGCCACAGCCGACCCCGCAGGCCGCCGCGGTCCGCGACCGGATCCAGAAAGCGGTGCTCGAAGCCCGCGGCAAAGACATCTGAGGTGACTGGCCCCTCAGGCGGCGACTGGACCTGACTCCGGCAACTGGCGCTCGGCCCAGCGGAGCAGATCTGAGACTCAGGACGGTCTGAGGCTCAGGACGGCCCAGGCCTCAGACCGCTGCCTGGTAGAAGTACGTGGTGCGTTCGGCGATGAGGCCCTCGGTGTCGAAGAGGAAGAAGTCGGCGAAGCCCACCGAGGTCTCCGAGCCGTCCTTGAGTCGACCGCTGAAGACACCGCGGCTGGAAGCGCGATCGCCGTCGACGAGGATCTCCTGCAGCGAATGCGCACCTGATTCGATGACGCGCTCGCCGTGATAGAAGTCGGTGATCTGCTGGCCGACCATCGTCGGATAGCCGGGGCGATCATAGCTGGCGTCGGCGGCGAACAGTGCCGAGGTGGCACCCGCATCTCCGGCATCGACGGTGGAGTAGTAGCGCTTCACGAGTTCAGTCACACTGGCCATGGCACTACCGTAACAGTGAGCCATGACATAGTCGGGCCGGCCCGCGAACTCGCCGGCTGACCCTCGACGTCAGGGGATTGATCCGGATCTCCTGCGTCGCTGCACGGGTGTATCGCACTGCGGCTCGCCGCCGCCGAGCATATGGCACGGGTTTCGCATCTCAACACCACATCGGGTTAGTATCAACCTGCTAACGATAATGATTCTCACTAGAAAGAGAACTGTGATGATGAAACGACACCACACGATGCTTGGATCGGCGGTGGTCGCCTCGGCGCTCCTGCTCTCCGGCTGCCAGGCCGGCGACGACGCCACCGACTATGACGCGGTCGGCAAGGACGAGAAGACCGCCGGTGCGGAAGATGACGCAGGCAAAACTGATGAGAAGGGGCACGCGCAGGAGCTCGCCGCCGCTCAGCCGCGGATCGTGACCACCTACGACGGTGGGATCCTCACACTCGATGCGACGACGCTCGACGTCATCGACGATACGAATCTGCCCGGCTTCAACCGGCTCAGTCCCGTCGGCGACGGCCGTCACCTCATGGTCTCCGTGGCTGAAGGCTTCCGCCTCTTCGATGCCGGAGTCTGGACCCAACCCCACGGCGACCACACCCACAGCTACGCCGCCGACCCCGAGCTCACCGACACCGTCTTCGACACCGAACTGCCCGGACACGTCGTCAGCCACGGCGACTCCACCGTGCTCTTCGGCGACGGCGACGGCAAGATCCAGACCTTCGACACCGACGACTTCTCCGAGGACGACCCGAAACCCGAAGTCACCGAGGCCGATGAGGCCCACCACGGAGTCGCGGTGAGACTGTCCGGAGGGAAGACCCTGCTTACGGTCGGCACCGAGGATGAGCGCACCGGGGCGAAGGTCATCGACGACGGCGGCAAGGAGATCGCCCGCAGCGACGACTGCCCCGGAGTCCACGGCGAAGCCGCCGCGGAGGACGAAGTCATCGCGCTCGGCTGCGAAGACGGAATCCTTCTCTACAAGGACGGGAACTTCGAGAAGATCGACGCCCCCGATTCCTTCGGGCGCATCGGCAATCAGGCCGGAAGCGACGAATCTCAGTACATCCTCGGTGACTACAAGGTCGACGAGGACGCCGAGCTCGAACGTCCCGAGCAGGTGAGCGTGACCGATACGAAGGCAGGCGAACTCTCACTCGTCGACCTCGGCGCCTCCTACAGCTTCCGGTCACTGGGCCGTGGACCCGAAGGGGAAGGCGTCGTCCTGACCACGGACGGAAAGCTGAAGATCATCGATCCCGCCACCGCCTCGGTGACGGAGGAATACCCGGTCATCGACGAATGGGACGAACCAGTCGAATGGCAGAAGACGCGTCCGACGCTCTTCGTCCAGGGTGAAGTCGCCTATGTCAGCGAACCGGCGAAGAAGAAGATCCACATCGTCGACCTCGAATCCGGTGAGGTGATGGCGGATGCGACGCTGCCGCACGCACCGAACGAACTCACCGGCGTCACCGGCTGAAGACCTTGGCCTGATCCCGACCGGCGGAACGATCCTGGGCTGAATCCGACCGGCGGAACGATTCTGGCCTGACCCCGACCGGCGGTGTCGGCCAGCGCAGCGTCGGTCGGGGTCCGTCGCCGCGGGGGTTGCCTCTGGGTCCGCCTCCTCTACGACTGCCTCCTCTGTGGCTGCCGCCTCGGTGGTGGCTGGGAATCCGCCCAGGAGGTGAGATCGGCGTTGCCGCCGCCGGGTTTCGGCCATAGCGTGGGGGATGGACCTGCGATCACACCACCGGTGATCGCAAACCCCGTCGAACTGAAAGAGGACAGTCATGACCACTATGTATCGTGTGACCAACCCGGCGACCGGCGAAGTCGCCGAAGAATTCGCCACCTCCACCGATGCCGAGATCCTTGCCGCCCTCGATCGTTCGGCGACGACGTTCAGCGAGTGGAGCCAGACCTCCGTGGCCGAGCGTGCCGCGCTGCTGACCCGCGTGTCCGAGATCTACGCCGAGCGCGCCGAGGAGCTCGCCGAAGTCATCAAGCTCGAAATGGGCAAGTCCGTGCCCGAGGGCAAGGGCGAGGTCCAGCTCAGCTCGATGATCTACAAGTACTTCGCCGACAACGCCGAGGCGTTCATGGCCGATGAGCCCCTGCGCGGACCCAAGGACGCCACCGCCATGATCCGCCGCAAGCCGGTCGGCTCGTTGCTGGGCATCATGCCGTGGAACTTCCCCTACTACCAGGTCGCCCGCTTCGCCGCCCCGAACCTGGCACTGGGCAACACGATCCTGCTCAAGCACGCACCGCAGTGCCCGCGTTCGGCGCAGATCATGGAAGAGATCTTCATCGAGGCGGGCCTGCCCGCAGGCGCGTACATCAACATCTATGCCAGCAACGAGCAGGTCGCCGACATCATCCTGCCCGACCCCCGCAACCACGGTGTGTCCCTGACCGGATCCGAACGCGCCGGTGCCGCCGTCGCGGCCGAGGCCGGCAAGAACCTCAAGAAGGTCGTGCTCGAACTCGGCGGCTCCGACCCCTATATCCTGCTCGACACCGACGACGTCCAGAAGTCTGCGAAGACCTTCTTCAACACCCGCATGGGCAACACGGGCCAGGCCTGCAACTCGCCGAAGCGGATGATCGTCATGGACGATATATACGACGACTTCGTCACCTCCATCACCGAGGCGGCCAAGAAGAACACCCCGGCCGTTCCCGGCGAGGAAGGCTCCCGGCTGTCCCCGCTGTCCTCGGTGGCCGCGGCCGACCGCTTCGTCGAACAGGTCCAGGACACCGTCAGCGAGGGTGCGACGATGCTGGCCGGAGGCAAGAGGTACGACGGCGGCGGAGCCTATGTCGAACCCGTCGTCCTCACAGATGTGCAGAAGGGCATGCGCGGCTACTACGAAGAGCTCTTCGGGCCGGCCGTCATCGTCTACAAGGTCAGCAGCGAGGAGGAGGCCGTCGAGCTCGCCAATGACACTCCCTTCGGCCTGGGCGCCGCAGTGTTTTCGACCGACATCTCCCGTGCAGAACGCGTCGGTGACCAGATCGATTCCGGCATGGTCTTCCTCAATGCTCCGGAAGGCAGCCGCGAGTATCTGCCCTTCGGCGGAGTCAAGCGCTCCGGCGTCGGCCGCGAGCTCGGCCCGCTGGCGATGGACGAATTCGTCAACAAGCAGCTCGTGTACAAGCAGGACTGACCGACCCCGCAGACCTGAGCCCCACTCCGAGGGGTGACCGCCCACTCCGAGGGCCGGCCGCCCGCTCCGGCGGGTGACCGTCCTCGCCGAGGGGTGATCGATTAGGGCGCTGTTCGCTACCGAGGACAGCGCCCTGATTGTATGCTGAGACCACACACAGCAGATTCTCAGCGGGAGGTCTCCACCATGTCGGCACCGAAGCCGTCGACCCAGGTCAATGCCGCAGCCTCAAAAGGGATCATGCGGCCGGTCAACCGATTCCTCGAACAGTGGATCCCCTCGGCACTGACCTTCGCCATCGTTCTCACCCTCATCGTCGCAGTCCTCGCGTTCATCTTCACCGATGCCGGCCCCACCGCCGTCGTCACCGGCTGGGGCGAGGGACTGGCCGGCCTGCTCGAGTTCATGACGCAGATGTGTCTGATCCTCCTGCTCGGCCACATCCTCGCCAACACCGGACCCGTGCGGAAGCTGTTGGCCCGGCTCGCCCGTGTGCCGGGCAACGCCACCTTCTCCTACGTCTTCGTCTTCCTCATCGCCGCGATCGCCAGCCTCATCACCTGGGGCCTCGGCCTCGTCGTCGGTGCCCTGCTGGCACGCGAGATCGCCGTGCAGTCACGCGAACGCGGAATCAAGGTCCACTTCCCGCTGCTCGTGGCCGCCGGCTACTCCGGCTTCGTCGTCTGGCATATGGGCTACTCGGGTTCGGGCCCACTGACTGCGGCGACCCCGGACTCGTTCCTCGCCGAATCCCTCGGCGGGAAGACGGTCCCCGTGTCCGAGACGATCTTCGCCGGCTGGAACCTGCTCGCCATCCTCGGCGTGATCATCGTCTGCGGGCTCCTCCTCTTCTTCATCGCTCCCAAACCCGGCGCGCCCGTCTACGAACTTCCCGCCTCGGTGAGTTCGGAGAAGCAGTCCGAGATCGACGAGGAGGTCGTCACCCCGGCCGACCGCATCGACGCCTCGCGGATCCTCACCCTCGTCGTCGGCCTCGCACTCGTGGCCTACCTGGTCATCCACTTCGCGCAGGGCGGGGGACTGACCCTCGACGTCGTCAACTGGTCGTTCCTCGCGCTCATCCTGCTGCTCGTGCGCAACCCCTTCGAACTCATCCACCTCACGAAGGGTGCCGCCTCGAACGTCGGCGAGATCCTCCTGCAGTTCCCGCTCTACGCCGGCATCCTCGGCATCATGTCGAGCACCGGACTCATCGCCGTGTTCTCCGATGCCTTCGTCTCGATCTCGAACACCACGACCTTCGGCGTCCTCGCCCTGCTCTCGGCAGGACTCGTGAACTTCTTCGTCCCCTCCGGCGGCGGCCAGTTCGCTGTGCAGGGGCCGATCATGCTCGACGCGGCCAACCAGATCGGCGTTGATCCGTCCATCGCGATCATGGCCGTGTCCTACGGCGACCAGTGGACGAATATGCTGCAGCCCTTCTGGGCTCTGCCGGTGCTCGCCATCGCCGGGCTGAAGATGCGCGACATCCTCGGCTACACCGTCATCACGTTCCTGGGGTCCGGGGTGGTGATGGCTGCTGCGCTGCTGCTCGTCTCGCTGTGATCTCGGCTCATACCCGGTGCGGGATGCTCGCACACATGACGGGGATGACCGACCGGGAAAGTGACCGTAAGTGTCTCTGTGGTAACCTCCACTGTTGGTCCTCCCCCGAGCCGGGGAGGGCCCCTGACCTAGTGGAATCCAGCGAAGAGAAGCGAGCACGAAACCCCCCTCACCCACGTACCAGCCGATGATCACGCCCGGCCGTCCGCATCGTTCGGCCGGAACCGACGCCACGACGCCACCGCGTCCGGATAAGGAGCAGAACCATGTCAGCATCAGTCGAGAGTCCGCCAGGGGAACCGAAGAAGGATGTGAAACTGTCCCTGCCGCCCGTGAATTGGCGAGTCTTCATCGCTGCGGCAGTCGGAACCCTGGCCATCACCCTGTGGGCATTCTTCGCACCCACCAACGCCGAGGCGGTCCTCGGCGCCGTGGTCGGCTGGACATCCGATTGGTTCGGTTGGTTCTATGTCCTCCTCGTGGCCATCGTCCTCGTCTTCGTCATCTATCTCGCTGCCTCCCGATACGGCTCGACGAAGCTCGGCCCCGAGCATTCGAAGCCCGAATACGGACTCCTCGCCTGGGCGTCGATGCTCTTCGCCGCCGGCATCAGCACAGACCTCATGTTCTTCGCGGTCTCCGAACCCGTCACTCAGTACCTCGCCCCGCCGAGCACCGAACCCGAAACGGTCGACGCCGCACGCGAGGCGACGGTGTGGACGCTCTTCCACTACGGGCTGAGCGGCTGGGGCCTCTACGCCCTCATGGGCATCGCCCTGGCCTACTTCGCCTACCGGATGAACATGCCGCTGGCGATCCGGTCGGCGCTCGCCCCGATCTTCGGCAAACGGGTGCAGGGCACCCTCGGTGACTCCGTCGACTTCGCCGCCCTGCTTGGCACGATCTTCGGTGTGGCCACTTCGCTGGGCATCGGCGTCGTCATGGTCAACGTCGGTCTCAACCAGGTCTTCGGCCTGCCCGTCGGCACCGGTGCGCAGATCGGAATCGTCGTCGTCGGCGTCGCCGTGGCCACACTGTCCGCGGTCTCGGGCGTGGACAAGGGCATCAAGTTCCTCTCCATCCTCAACGTCTTCCTCGCGATCGCGCTGAGCATCTGGGTGCTCGTGGCCGGCAACACCAAGTTCCTCCTCAACGCCTTCGTCCTCAACGCCGCCGACTTCGTCCGCCTCTTCCCGGACATGGTCGGTCAGACCTTCGCCTTCGAGGACACCGGTACATGGATGACCGACTGGACCCTGTTCTTCTGGGCCTGGTGGATCGCCTGGGCATCGTTCGTCGGCCTCTTCCTCGCCCGTATCTCGCGCGGGCGGACCATCCGTCAGTTCGTCATCGGCACCTTGACCATCCCGTTCATCTACATCTTCATGTGGATCTCGATCTACGGGAACTCGGCGCTCGACATCATCCGCAGCGGCAACAAGGAGTTCGGCGAACAGACCGTGCTCAGCCCCGAGGGCGGGTTCTATGAACTGCTCGCGAACTATCCGGCCTTCGTCGTCGTCGCCGCGGTGGCGACGCTGACCGCGCTGCTCTTCTACGTCACCTCGGCGGACTCCGCGGCCTTGGTGATGGCGAACCTGTCCTCGCGCCTGCCGACCCCGCAGCACGACGGTCGGGCCGGACTGCGCATCTTCTGGGCACTGGCCACCGGTGCCCTGACGATCGCGATGCTCATCGTCGGCGGAATCGGCGCACTGCAGAGCGCCACGGTGATCATGGGGCTGCCCTTCGCCTTCGTCGTCATCCTCGTTATGATCGGCCTCTACCGCGCGCTGCGGATCGAGGGGCAGCGCGTCGACAGCGTCGACCAGAGCCTGCCGGCTTCCCTGGCTCGCCGCTCCGCCTCCGGACATGGGCACGAGTCCTGGCAGCGTCAGCTCGGCCGGGTGCTGTCGTTCCCGAATCGGTCGAAGGCCGAAGGATTCGTCGAGAAGACGCTCGTGCCCACCCTCGGTGAGGTCGCCTCTGAGCTCGAGGACCGGGGAATCGCGGCCCGCTGTGGTCGCGTCGATTCCGAGGGACAGTTCGTCGATGACGGAGAGCTCATCGAACTCGAGGTCGACGGCTCCGGCGAGTTCCCGTTCCGGTATCAGGTGTGGCCACGCAAGGTCAGCGTCCCGTCCTTCGGCGGACGCGTCCCGCGCGGGACCGAGGACTACTACCGGATGGAGGTCTACCTCGACGGCGGGGTCGGTCAGGGCTACGACATCATGGGCTATTCGAAGGATCAGCTCATCAACGACGTGCTCGATAAGTACGAACGCCACGTCGAATTCCTGCAGATGCAGGAGAACTTCGCTCACGGCGAGGACTGACGGCTCGATCCGTCAAGGGAATCGGTCCGTCAGCGGTTCGATTCCTCAGCGACGCCCGGGAACCGCGATCTTCAGGTCGTGTGCCCCGGGCGTCGTCATTCCCTCGCCGAGGCGGCGCGATCGTTGCGTGCTCACTGGGCAATGACCTGGCGCAGGGTGCGGGTGACGGACAGGGCAGTGAGTCCGCTGGTGGCGGGGTTCTCCGGGCTCGGCGTCGATCGGATGTCGAAGGTGAATTCTCCGGCAGATCCCGCGGCTCGAATGCGGTGGGCCGACTGGGTCTGGCCGGCCACAGCGACGAGGTCGACCCGGACCCGCTTGAGCGCGGCGGCGAGCAGGTCGGCATCAGTGGCGGGGTCGGCGGGGGACTGCGGCAGCCCGCGGGTGGCCCAGGCCAGAGCGACCGCGATATTGACGTTGGCGGGGAACTTCTCGATCGCCTCGGCGGGGTTGCCCGTGAAGACGGTCAGGGGGCCGTCGTCGGGGCGGAGGGCACGCAGCCGATCGGCTTCGGTCTCGGACATCCACGGTCGGATGAGTCCGGTCGCCTCTTTCGACGTGGTGAGCCGGGCGGTGTCGAGTCCGCCTGCCTGCGCAGCCGCTTCGAGCACATCGAGTCCGCCGATCGCCCCATTGGTCACGTGCAGCCGGCCGGGCCCGGCGAGCAGGCTCGAACGGGTCTCAGGATCGGCCAGGGCACCGACACTGGTGAGGACGAGTGGACGGCCGGACGCGATGACCGCGGGGCCGAACTGGGCTGCGGCGGGAACCCCGGCGCATTCGACGATGACGTCGAAACCGGAGAACAGCCTCGGCGGAGGGAGGACGTCGACCACCTCGGCGCCGTGATCCGGACGGTCGACATGTTTGGTCCGATCCGAGACCAGAGCGGTCAGGCTGAGCGCTCCGGAATCGAGCTCAGGAGAGAGCAGTTGGGCGACGTGACGGCCGATGGCACCGAATCCGAGGAGGAGCACTGAGGTCATGGCCGCACCTTATCGGAGACGACTGACGTGGGGCTCAGAACGCTGAGAACAGAGCGAGGGAGAGGGCCGGAGAATGGGGCCCGCGCGCCATGTCAGTGCGACGCGATACGGTTGCAGAATGGACGACGAATCACAGCCGAGCCCCTCCGGCGCAGCCGTCATCGGCGACGACGGTCTGGCCCGCACTCCATGGGCGTATGGGGACCCGATGCTGCTGGACTACTACGACAGCGAATGGGGACTGCCCATCCACGACGAAGCGGGACTGTTCGAGCGGATGAGCCTCGAGGGCTTCCAAGCCGGACTGTCGTGGCTGACGATCCTGAAGAAGCGGAAGCGGTTCCGCGAAGTCTTCGCCGGATTCGACCCCGACGCCGTCGCCCGCTTCGGTGAAGCCGAGATCGACACGCTGCTGGCCGATCCCGGCATCATCCGCCACCGCGGCAAGATCGAAGCCTGCATCAACAATGCCGCTCGCGTGATCGAACTGCGTGAAGACGGCGGACTCGACGCCTTCCTGTGGTCGTTCCAGCCTGCGCAGACACCGCGACCGCGCACCATCGCCGAGATCCCGACGACCGGTCCGGAATCCGCGGCCCTGTCGAAGGCACTGAAGAAGAAGGGGTTCCGCTTCGTCGGACCGACGACGATGTATGCGCTGATGGAGGCCATCGGCATGGTCGATACGCACCTGCTCGATTCCCACCGCCGAGGCACTTCCGGGGTGTGGTCGGAATGAACGATATCCGCGTCTCCGCGCTCGTCCTCCTCCATCCGCAGCGCCCGGAGCTGCTCATGGTCCGCAAAGCCGGAACCAGTTCATTCATGCTGCCCGGCGGCAAACCCGAGGAGGGGGAGACCGCCGAGGACACCATCGTCCGGGAGATCGCCGAGGAGCTCGGACTCACTCTGGACCGCCATCGGCTGCACGCTTTGGGCACATTTGCGGCAGCGGCGGCGAACGAAGCCGATCACCGAGTCATCGGTGATGTGTTCTGCTACGACGGTCTGCCGGAAGAGATCGATGTGGAGAACATCGCCCATCTGGCCGAGATCGCCGAGGCCGGATGGTTCCCCATCGATCCGCTGCCTGCTGACACCGATGTCCGCCAGTTCGCACCGCTGACCCGCGATGAGGTCATCCCCGCACTGCACGCCGCGGGACGTTCGGAGGCCAAATCGGCCGGTTGAGCTGAGATGGTCTCACGCGGTGCGGCGCTGGAACCCGAGGTCGAGGGTGAACAGGTGCAGGGAGTGCACCAGGGTGATCGCTGCGATGAGGAAGCTGAGTGCGATGTCGATGATGCCGAAGATCGTCAGCGCCGGTGGGCTGACATAGCCGGGCGCTTGCAGGAGAGTGCATCCGATGACGATCGAGCCGGTGAGGATCGCGATGAGGACAGCGGTCGTCGTTCGGCCCACTGCTGCCAAGCACAGCAGACCGGTGGTGAACAGCAGTGCGAAGAGCGTGAAGAGATCGACTCCGCGACCGATGATGAGGACTTCCTGCCACAGGTTTCCGTATGTGACGGAACTGTCCGGTTCGGGGGAGTAGTAGGGGAAGAACGATGCGGCGATGACCAACACCGCCAGCGGCCCGTAGAAGCGGGCATAGTTGATGTTGGTGCGACGAATGCGCTCGGCGAGGTCGTCGGCATTGCGGAGGTGCCCGGTCGTCATCGACCGGTCGCCGTCTGTTGCTGTCACTGTGGCCTTCCGTCGGAGTCGAGGCAGGTGGCATGAGGACTCGTTGTTGTGCCGAAGCACGACAGAAGCATCGCAATTCTCCAATCAGGGAATTAAGGGATTGTGGTCGACAATGGCCCGAACGGATTAGTCGCCGCCGTGCGGGCCAGGACCTGAAACGTATCCAGGAAAGTTACCGCTCGGTGTTCTCAGGAGACAAGGAATGGTCATGACTCACGTGTCATGCCCGCGAAAATCTACATATTCGCACAAAGGTCTTTATGCCGGGTTGTGCCTTTATCCCTATTTCATCCTTCGGTGAACCGCATTCCTCGTGTCTGCAGCCGCGAGATCGGGCAATGCGCCCTCGTCGGCTCCGCGGCTGAGCAGCTGCGAGAGCCGATTCAGACATGTGCGGAGTTCAGGGCTGTCGATGACGGTGAAGTCGGTGTCCAATCGGGCCAATGCCAGGGCCATGGTGGTCAGGCTCTGCCCGCCGACGGTGACGAGGCAGCGGTCATCCTCGAGGGCTTCGGCCGTGCCTTCGGCGGACATCAGTCTCTTCATCACCGTGGCCGCGGGAGCGTCGACGATGACGGAGGCCGTATGCCGCCACTTGGGTTCGGCCACGTGTCGTTCGACGAAGTCTCCGATGTCGTCTGCCGGCAGCGGGCGCGGAGTGAAGCTGCGACCGCTGGGCGTCTTCGGCACGATGCGTTCGGCGCTGAAGACCCGCCAGGCCTCGGTTCGGGGGTCGAAGGCCAGCAGGTGCCAGCGGTGTTGACGGTTGACGAGCCGGTAGGCCTCGACTTCGAGGTGGGCCTCGTGTGCTGGGGAACTGCTCGCGGCCTCCGGCCCAACGGTGCCCGGATCGACGGTGCCCGATTCAACGGGGCCCGGCTCGGCGGTGCGGCCGGGCGGGCGGTCGGCCGCCTCGCTGCGATACGTGAAGCGCAGGCGCTCATGCCGACGGCAGTGGTCGATGAGGGTGACGATGAGGTTGGGGTCGACGATCGGCATCGGCTGGTTGCCGACGACCGGAACAGTGAAGTGCGCGAGGCTGTGAACCCGTGCCCGAACCGCGGCGGGAAGAATCGTCTCAAGCTTCGCCAATGCCAGGGCCGAGGTCTCTTCCATCCCGCCGATGATGCAGCTCAGCCCGGAATGCAGGCCGACGGCGACCGCCACTGCCTCATCGGCGTCGAACATGAGCGGCGGGATTCCTGCGCCGTTGGAAGAGAGGCGGTAGCCGCCCTCGGTTCCGCGCGTGCCGTCGATCGAATATCCGATATCGCGCAACGTGCCGATATCGTTCCGGACGGTCCGCGGACTCACTTCCAGACGATCTGCCAATTCCGTTCCCGACCAGGTTCGGGGCACCATCAGCAGTGACAATAACCCGAGCAGCCGTGCTGCAGTCTGTGACATCTCTGCGTCTTCCGTCGTTTAGGAAGACCTCCTGCCTGAACTCAGAATAGCATTATGCAAATCGTTCCGGGACAGAGCGAAACAATGAAATGGCTTTCCCGATTTCGGAGGATCAAGCGAAATTGATGCACGATCAGCAGAGTATTCAAGGTATTTCATACCCGATGACAACAGACACAGAATTCGATGTCGACGACTATCTCGAGTTGTATTCGTCGGCACGCAAGAAGGACAAAGGGTGGATCCTGGACGAAGTCATGATCCTCACCGGGTGGTCGCGTGACCATGCACGGCGCCGGTTGGCTGCCTTCCGCGTCGGTGACGACGAGACCGGATACGACGATCCGACCACCGAACATCCACGGTCGCGGTGCTGCAAGTACTCACCCGAATCACGGGCACTCCTCGTTCGGATCTGGGAATGGTCGGGGTATCAGAGCGGCAAGTACCTGGCCGCGGTGATGCCGCAGCTGCTCGATGCGGCAGAACGCCACGGCGCACTGGTGCCTGACCGGGAGGGTTACAGTCTCGAGGTCCGCTCTGAACTGCTCGCCGTCAGTCCGGCTTCGATCGACCGGTATCTGCGCACCGCGCGAGCCGATGACTTCCGCGACCGCAGAGTGTCGACGAAACGGTTCACCAGTCCCAGCGAAGACTTTCTCGATTTCGCGTCGGGACCGAATGAGTACGAACCGGGCTTCTTCCTCGTCGACACCATCGCCCATGCCGGACCGACCCGAGCCTCGAACTGCGTGTTCACAATCAGTGCCTCATGCCTGCACACCGGCTGGGTCTTCACGCGCAGCATTGCCGACAACGCTCCGGACACCATGGTGGAGATGCTGCAGTGGTCACTCGATGAGGTGCAGGGGATTCCCTTCTGGGTCAACGCCGTTGAGCTGAGCAATGCCGATGACACCGTCCACGAGGCGGCCGACCGTTGGGCACGCGGCCTGGACATCCATTTCAGTCCGGTGCTCAAAGATCTCCGTCGCGATCGGCTTCCGGAAGCGTCGCGGCATCAGCATCTCGTTCACGAGTACGGCAATATCCGTCGCTATGACACCGAGGAGGCCCGGACTGCCCTCAACGAACTCTGGCGTGCCGTCGACGACCGACTCAACTACTTCACTCCCACGCGCAAGCCCGCGGGCTGGGCAGATGACGGTCACGGCGAGCAGAGGCGCATCTACGACGAACCGAGCACACCGTTCGAACGTCTGCGCGCAGCCGGGGTCATGTCACCGACCCAGGAGCGCGAGCTCAGCGAATATGCGCACGGTCTCGACCCGGCCCGGCTGACCGAAGAGATCGTGTTCTGGCAGAAGCGTCTGCAGGAGCTGGCCGCCTGAGTACGGCTGGGTCGGGGATTGCCACTCCGGGCAGCATCAGGAGCAGCGGCAGACAGAAGCGATTGGGCGTGCCGTCCTCGAGAACGATGCCGGTGACGAAATCGATGTCGTCGGGTGAGATCTCCTCGAGACTCGGCAGGACTCCGACGGCCTTCCATTCGGCGTCCTTGAGGAAGTGCTGGCGTGTGAACGATTCGCGGACCTTCGTCTTCGGGCCGATGGCAGGCGACAATTCTGACGCGCAGGTGAACACTTCTCCGCCGGATGGGCAGCAGACATCTCGGACACGGCAGATGCAGTGCCGATGTCGTAACCTCGGACTATGAGCCCCGAACACCAGCCTCAACGGACATACACCCCGGCCCTGCTGGGCTTGGTGTGGACGGCGATGTTCGGGTTCTCCGCCTTCTTCTTCAGCTATTCGACGATGGTGACGATCGCTGCGACAGACGGACTGTCGACCGTCACCGGCGGTTCCGTGCTGACGACGATGATGATCGGTGTCATCGCCGTCCAGCCCTTCGCCCCATGGGCCGGGCGGGTCTTCGGTTTCAAGGCCTCGCTGCTGTTCGCTCTCGTGCTGCAGTTCCTCGGCCAGCTGCTCGGGCTCTTCGTGACCCCGCCCCTGCTGGCGCTCGTCCTCGCCGGGCTCTGCGGCGGTGTCGGGTTCGGACTCTTCGTCGTCCTCGCCAATGCGGCGGTTCCCGGAACGACCTCACCCGGGCGGATCGGCAAGGCACTCGGCTTCTTCGGTGGGATCACATCCCTGGCTGCCGCCGTCGGAGCGCCGCTGGGACTGTGGCTGGTCGAGACGATTCCGATCGGGATCTTCCGTGTCATCGTCTGCGCCTGTCTGCTCCTGGCCATCCCCACGGTGCTGAAATACGTTCCCGGACGGCCGCCTCGGCGAGGGGAGGGCGAAGCGGGAGCATCGGCAGGCGACGACGCGACGGTCGGTGTTCGGGCCGGACGCAATGAGAAACGGAGCCTGCGGAAGGTGGGACGCCGTGCGGGGGAGGCCCTTGGGCTCGTCCTCATGCTCTCTCCGTTCCTCGTCGGCATGATCGTCTTCGGGATCATCGTCGGCTTCGGACCGGGCGAGGATGTCGCGGTGGCGGCGCTGTTCATCGCGGGCATGCAGATCTCGGCAGTGATCGGACGCTTTGTCGTCGGGGCCGTTTCGGACAACTTCCCGCCCTTCGCTCTCAACATCTTGGGCCTCGTCCTGACAGCGATCGGCCTGGTCTGCGCTGTCGTCTTCTACGGTGCGGCGCTGTTCGCTGCGATGCTCATCATCGGTCTGGGGCTGGGTGCCATGCAGTCGGCGAGCCTCGTCATGGCCTTCGCCTCGGTCAGCTCACCGAGCCGGGCCAGCGTCGCCTGGAATATGAACTTCGACATCGGCCTCGCCATCGCCGGAGTGGTCGGCGGACTCGGCTTCACCTACCTCGGATCCTCGTCGACCTTCCTAGTGTGCGCCCTGGTCCTGCTGCTTACCGGGGCGCTGTCATGGATCGCACGGACGCTGCAGGGCCGACGAGGCAACGCCGACTGAACCGCACAACGCTCAGGGACTGCCGGGCACGGGCAGTGTCCGGCAGTCCCTGGGCAGTCATCGCTCTCGCCATCGGCGGGGGAGCGGGCTCCTCAGACCGGTGAGTGAGCGCTCGACGCCGATGCCTGCCGGTGCTCTTCGGCGACCTTGACGCGGTGAGCCTCACGGAGTGCACGGTGTTCCGGACTGCGGCGCACACGCAGGTAGAACAGACCGAGGACGGCGAACCAGACGGGTGTGGCGAGCTCTGCGGCAAGGGTGTCGGGCTGAGTCGTCAGCGCCCACAGCATGCAGGCGAAGAACGCGAGGACGACGAACGGCATGAAGGCGCCGCCGGGCATCTTGAACGTACTGCGCTTGTGCTCCTGAGGGCGACGGCGACGGTAGACGATGTAGCTGAGCAGGATGATCGTCCAGACGAACATGAAGCACAGCGACGACACCGTGGTCACGAGGGTGAAGGCCGATGAGACGCTTCCCTCCGCGTAGAGGAGGACGACGCCGGCCAGCAGGAACATGCAGGAGAACAGCAGCGCGTTCTGCGGCACCCGCCGCTTCGAGAGTCGCGAGAAGGCCTTGGGGGCATCGCCCTGGAGCGAGAGACCGTAGACCATCCGGGAGGTCGAATAGATTCCGGAGTTCGCGCTCGAGGTCGCCGAGGTGAGGACGACGAAGTTGACCACACCGGCCGCACCGGCGAGTCCGGCGAGGGCGAACATGGCGACGAAGGGGGACTCGTCGGCGCTGAAGCTGTCCCAGGGCCGCACCGAGATGAGGATGATGAGCGCTCCGACGTAGAAGAGCAGGATGCGCACCGGGATGGAGTTCACGGCCTTGGGCAGGGTGGTGTGTGGATCCTTCGTCTCGGCTGCGGCGGTGCCGACGAGTTCGATGCCGACGAAGGCGAAGATGGCGATCTGGAAGCCGGCGACGAAGCCCATGAAGCCATTGGGGAAGAAGCCGCCGTGATCCCACAGGTGGGCGAATGAGGCGCGGTCTCCGCCGTGTTCGAATCCGGAGAGGATGAAGACGAGGCCGACGACGATGAGGGCGAGGATCGCAATGATCTTGATGAGTGCGAACCAGAACTCAGTCTCGCCGAAGGACTTCACGGTGGGCAGATTGAGTCCGACGAGGACGAGGATGCACAGGACCGCGGGGATCCACAGCGGCAGCTGCGGCCACCAGAATGAGACGTAGTGGGCGATCGCGACGACGTCGGCGACACCGGTGACCACCCAACAGAACCAGTAGGTCCAGCCGGTGAAGAAGGCGGCCCACGGTCCGAGCAGATCACCGGCGAAGTCGCTGAAGTTCTTGTATTCGAGGTTGGACAGGAGCAGTTCGCCCATCGCACGCATGACGAAGAAGAGCATGAAGCCGATGACGAGGTAGACGAGGATGACCGAAGGCCCGGCGACCGAGATCGTCTTGCCCGAGCCCATGAATAGGCCGGTTCCGATCGCACCTCCGATCGCGATGAGCTGGATATGGCGGTTCGACAGCGCGCGTTTGAGTTCGGTGGGGTTCTGGGAGGTCACAGTGCTTCTCTGCTCCTTGACGGTGGTCGGCTGATGAGGGAAGGGCCGAGGTGATGGGGCGATCATCAAAGGCGAGATCGGACTCACATCGAACAGGTCCGTCGGTCAGCATACACACGACTGTGACGCGGGACTCACAGCGGGTTCCTAGGGGGCTCCAGCACAGGGATCATTGGGCGAAAGCAGATGCCCGGATCGGCTGGGCCATCCCGCTCAGCGCTGCCGCTGCCGCTCCACCTCGGCGAGTCTGTGAAGCTTCCGCCGGGACTGGATCTCGGGCACGAGCACCGTGAGCACGGCGCCGAAGAATATCAGCTGCATGGCCGTGCGCGGCAGCAGCTGATCGTCCCACGGCAGGTTCTCGCCGGTCAGTGCCAGGTGCACATTAGCCGGGAACATGACGATGAGCATCAGCCCCAGCCCGCCGGCCGCCCACGGACGAGTCTGCTTCAGCAGCAGCCCGATCGCTCCGAGCAGTTCGAGCACCCCGGTCATTGTGACGAGTATGGGTGCGCCGGGAAGCCATGGCGGCACCATATCGATGAGGGCCTCGCGCATGCCGACGAAATGGGAGACGCCGGTGACGATGAACATCACCGCCAGCCCGAACCGGATCGCCACCGGCCATGTGCTGAAGTCATGCCGGGCCGCTGCGGTGCTGAAGTGTCCGACGGTGTAGGTGGCGAGTGTGGTGATGAGTAGGAAGAGCAGGGGTGCCATGAGCGGCTCCTTCGAAGGACGAAGCCTCGCGGCCACGACGAATCTTTACAATGAAAAGATAGGCCGTTGAGAAGCATCTTGTCAATGGAAAGTTTGCTCCGGTACGATCGGAGTGTGACCTATCATCATGGCGATCTGCGTCGCACGCTGTTGGCGGAGACCGCCTCGGCGATTGCCGACGATGGCGTGGCCAAACTGAGCATGCGTGCGCTGGCCAAACGGGCCGGAGTCTCGAACGCTGCCCCGACCTATCATTTCGGTGACAAATCCGGTCTTCTCACGGCCCTCGCGGCTGAGGGGTTCGACCTCCTGGCGGAAGCGATGGCCGGAGTCGACGATGACGGCGGACTCATTGACCGCGGGGTCGCCTATGTCGAATTCGCGCTCGCCCGCCCGTCTCACTTCACGGTGATGTTTCAGCCCCGGCTGCTCCACGACGACGATGCCGAGCTGGTTGCGGCCCGACAGCGAGCGTGGGCTGCGCTCTCCGTCGGAGTCGCGAAGACCAGATCGGAGCCGGACTCCGATTTCGGGGTGGCAGCGTGGTCGATCGTCCACGGATATGCCACGTTGGTTCTCAGCGGGGCGGTGGAGCCCGACGACGTGCTCAAGCAGGCGCGCATCGTGGCGGGCCACCTCGTCGAAGGGGCAGACACGGATCGTTGACGGGTCGGTCCCCTCGGCGACCCCGGAATCACTTTCCGGTGGTCTTCTTCTGTCCTGGTTCGAGTCCGTGTGAGTTCTTGATGAAGAATGCTCCGACGATGCCGAGGATGCCGACGCAGGCGGCGACGAAGAAGGCGACGTTCGCACCGTGGACCAGGCCCGCCATGCCGTAGGTTTCGGGATTCCGCGCGGCCGAGACCATGATCGTCACCAGTGCTGCGGTGCCGACCGAGGCGGCGATCTGGCGCATCGTGTTGTTCAGGGCGGTGCCGTGCGGGATGAGGTGCGAGGGCAGCTGGTTGAGCGCGGCAGTGGTCACCGGCATCATCACCATGGCGACTCCGAACATGCGGACCGTGTTGACCACGGCGAGGTAGACGAACGAGGTGTCCGGGCCCAGCCGAGCGAAGAGGAACGTGGTTCCGGTGAGCAGGACGAAGCCGGCGACGGCGAGCCATTTCGCGCCGATGGCATCGAACACGCGACCGGTCACCGGCGACATCAGTCCCATCACCGCGGCGCCCGGAAGCAGGACCAAGCCGGACTCCATCGCCGAGAAGTCATTCATGTTCTGCATGTACAGCGGCAGGACCATCATGCCGCCGACCATAACGATGAACACGCACATGCCCAGCAGGGTGTTGAGGGTGAACATGCGGTAGCGGAGGATGCGGAACTCGAGGATCGGCTGTTCGAGCTTGAATTGCCGGGTGATGAAGAACGTCAGTGCGATCGCGCCGATGATCAGGGGCGTGAGCACCTCGGCGCTGAGCCATCCGGCGTCACCGGCGGTGCCGAAGCCGAACAGCAGTCCGCCGAACCCGAGGGTGGAGAGGATGATCGAGAGCACGTCGAGGCGTGGGAAGGTCCGCTCGGTGACGTTCTTGAGCAGGAAATAGGCGATGATGAGGTCGATGATCGCGATCGGCAGCATCATGTAGAACAGGACCTGCCACGGCAGGTGGTCGACGATCCAGCCGGAGAGGCTCGGCCCGATCGCGGGGGCGAAGGCGATGACGAGTCCGAACGTGCCCATAGCCGTGCCGCGCTTCTCCACAGGGAAGATGGCGAAGAGGATCGTCTGCATCAGCGGCATGATGATGCCGCCGGCCGAGGCCTGGATGACACGGCCGATGAGCATCACCGGATAGACCGGAGCGATCGCACACACGAGGGTGCCGATGATGAAGAGGCCCATGGCGGTGAAGAACAGGCCCCTCGTCGTGAACTTCTCGATGAGGAACGCGGTCACCGGGATCATGATGCCGTTCACGAGCATGAAGCTCGTCGTCACCCACTGGGCAGCGCCGGAGGTGATGTGGAAGTAGTTCATGAACGCCGGCAGAGCGGTGTTGAGCAGCGTCTGATTGAGGATGATGACGAACGCACCGGAGACGAGAACCGCAAGCACGAGGTTCCGGTTGATCGGGGTGCCTTCTGCCGGGTCCTTCTGGTTGCTGTCTCCGTCCGCCAATGGCATCCCCTCACCTGTTCGTCGTCTGCGTCTCTTCTCGTCCTTCAGCGCCAGCCCGCCTGAGGCGGTGCGCTGAATCGGCCCCTCATCGCGCCCGGAAGTCAATTCCTTGGTTATATAACCGCTTCATGCAGTTTAGCGCACCACCCTCGCCGAGGCGGCCCCGGGGCAGTGTGAGATTCATCGAGTTCATCTGTCGTTCGGTTCGGAAGGAGGCCGACCGCCTCGGCGAAGGCGCCATCGAAAATCGGGTTGTGCGCCATCGCACGACGGAAGTGTCTTCGCAGCGGTATCTGACCGGTATTCTCTGGTCGATCCACCGCGGTCTCAGCGTCGACAGCGCCGTGGATCGACCAGAGAATTCCCCTCACGACCAAACTGCCGGTCAGGGAGTGGCGGAAGAGACCTGCCAGGGGAAGCGCGGTGGGTCCAGCAGACGGCACGACTGAGTCACTATTGCCCGTGATCCGGGACCAGAAGGGGAGCTTCGCCTGGAAGCTCTCCCAGATCTTGGCCGAAAGGCAGTACGGTTGAGGTCAGGTTACGTTGTCAATGAGGAGCGGTCAGGCAGATGAGTCTCGGGAAGTGGAGCACTCTGGGACGATTTGTGCTCGTTGTCACCGGTATCGGGGCTGTCAGTGCGGCCATCTGGAGTCTCGTCCTGATGGGCGTATCCAGCGGACTAGGTGACCTGGCGGGAAATCTCGCGTGGGCCCCGTTCTTTGCTGTTGCCGGAGCCGCGTTGGGTCTCGTGACAAGCGCCCCGGCTTATGCGATTCTGCGTCTGTTCGTCCGTCGCCTCTCCAGCCGTGCATCGTCGCTGTTGTTTCTCTTCGGACTTGGTGCCGCCTCGGCGGTGGTCGCATTAGGGGTCTTGGCGCTGTTCTTCCACGGCAATATTCCGATGGTGTACACGGTGTCCAACACAGAAATCGAACCCTTGGCCTTCGCTCTTCCGGTGATTTCGGGACTGCTCACGGCGGCCTGTGGCCCGATCATCCTGCGCCCCGTCGATACCGCCCACTACGGCACCCTCCTGCCGAGCTGAAGAGCAGGGCCGCGCAGCACGTGGTCCGACGCTTTGCTCTCAGCCCAGCGCCGGACCGTCAGCTCGTTGCGGAAAGCTCAGACCAGGCGGGTCTCGGGTGACCGGGTCTTCGACGGGGCCGTCTCGGGCAGGTCGCCGAGGACTTCGTCGATGCGGGTGAGCACTTCGGCGTCGAGTGTGACACCGGCTGCTTCGGCATTCGAGGCGATCTGCTCGGGGCGAGAGGCGCCGACCAGGGCGGTGGCGACGTTGTCGTTGGCCAGCACCCAGGCGACGGCGAGCTGCGCCATCGTCAGTCCGAGATCAGCGGCGATGGGTTCGAGCTTCGCGACCGCAGACAAGGTGGTGTCGTTGAGGTAGCGGCTCTTGATTATGTCAGCGCCGCCGCCTTCCTCGTCGGTGGCGCGGGAGCCTTCGGGCAGCGGCTGCCCGACTTTGTACTTCCCGGTCAGCACACCCTGGGCGATCGGGGACCAGACGATCTGAGAGATGCCGAGCTCCTTCGACGTCGGCACCACTCGCGACTCGATGACTCGCCACAGCATGTTGTACTGCGGCTGATTCGAGATCAGCTGGATTCCTAGCTCGCGGGCCATATGATGGGCCGCCCGCAGCTGATCGGCATTCCACTCGCTGACCCCGATGTAAAGGGCCTTGCCGGCGCGGACGATGTCGGCGAAGGCCTGCATCGTCTCTTCCAGTGGGGTCTCGTAGTCATACCGGTGCGCCTGATAGAGGTCGACGTAGTCGGTGCCGAGTCGAGACAGCGACCCGTTGATGGACTCCATTATGTGCTTGCGGGACAGGCCGGTGTCGTTGTGACCCTTCGGGCCGGTGGGGAAGTAGACTTTTGTGAAGATCTCGAGCGATTCGCGTCGCTGACCTTTCAGGGCATCGCCGAGGACCTGTTCGGCCACGGTGTTTGCGTAGACATCGGCGGTGTCGAAGGTCGAGATGCCGACGTCGAGTGCGGCATGGACGCATTTCGTCGCCGTGTCGTTCTCGACCTGTGAACCGTGCGTGAGCCAGTTTCCGTAGGTGATTTCGGAGATCTTAAGGCCGCTGTTTCCCAGATATCTGTGCTCCATGTCCCCAGCCTACGTCCGCAGGTCAAGGGGTGAGGTGCACACTGGGCCCGAGGTTCAGTCCACCGGTGAGACGCGGATGTAATTCCCATCCGGATCGGCGACGACAAAAGTTCGGCCGAAGACCGCGTCGTTAGGTTCTGAGACGACATCGACGCCCTTTGCAGACCAGTCGGCGAAGACGGCATCGACTGCCTCGGCGGATCCGGGCACCATGAGCCCGACTTCTGAGGTGCGTACCGGTGTTGCCGTCACCGCATCGCTGGCGCCGCTCCAGAGGGAGAACAGAACGCCAGGTGCGATTTCGAACGAGACGTACCGGGGTGTGATCATGGCGGGCTCCATCTCGAAGAGGCGGCTGTAGAAATCCGTTGCGGAGGCGGTGTCGGTGACGTAAGTGAGGAACAGGTTGGGTGTGGGCACGGGCAACTCCTTTTCTTTGCTCAGTCTTGGGGCTTCTTGTACTCGGCAACCACTCTTTGCGGGGCCGTGGTTCTACACTGACAGCAATAGGTGACAGTCCATGTCGTGTTTGGCGATGCGGTTCGGAAGAAAGTGGTCGGAGGGAGTCTGCAGTGAAACGTCCGCAGCGATTGTTGTCGATCATCGTGGCGCTCCAGTCCGCGGGGCAGACGACGGCGGCCCGCCTCGCCGAACAGTTCGGTGTCTCGGCGCGAACGATTCTGCGTGACATAGAAGCATTGATCGAGGCCGATGTGCCAGTCGCTGCCGAGCCTGGCCGCTACGGCGGAATCTCCCTGCAAGTGGGGACTCAGATCGATGTCAATCGGCTTTCGGAGACGGAAGCTGAAGCATTGGCGCTGGTCGGTCTGGATAGCAGGAGCGCACGTCAACTCGGTCTCGAAGAAGGGATGCTTCGCGCCTTTCAGCGGCTGGACACACGTCGCTCGAAGCCATTGGGGCGGGCTGATCAGCATTGGGTTCCTCTCAGCGAGGTCGTCGAGATCGACAGTTCGGGCTGGTTCGCCGACGAAGCAGCAGTCGACTTCGCTGACCTCGTCGAGACTCTCCGGTCGACTCGACGGCTTCGCGTCGAGTACCGATCAAGCGGGAGAGCCGAATCGCGAATCTATGAGGTCGACCCGTATGGGCTCTACCTGCGCGGTGGGCGGTGGTACCTCGTTGGCGATGTCGATAGCCGTCCACGCATGTTCGCCATGTCTCGGTTGAGGGGGTGGACTGAACTTGACGCCGACCGGAGGACCAGGCCGGAAGCGACGTTGCAGGACGTCGCGGGTGATCTGGTCGATCGGCTCGAGAGCAGGAATGACGTCATCGTGACTGCGTATCTCGATGCTGACAGAGAGGACTTGGCTCACAGGATCCTCGGCAGTCGACTGCGGTCAGTCGAACCGTTACCGACCAATGATCTGAAAATGCGTATCACTGTCGCCTATGACCAGCTCGACGGGGTCAGACAGCTCATGCAGTTCACCGATCACATCGAAGTCATCGATCCTCCTTCGGCACGGGAGCTGGTCAAGAAGCTGGCCGGAGACATGGCGGCACGACACTGAGGTATCGCCGGTGTGACAAGCGGTGAAAACCAGTAGAACGGATCAGGCGATTTGGATTCGAGTTTCTCCGAAGACGACGTCGAGCGTCAGATTTCCTCCAACTGCCTCCAGGTATCGTCGAACCGTGCCGATCTTGGTGTTCTCTAGGTCTCCGTGTTCAATCTTGGAGACTTGACGTTGTGAAACGCCGATTCTGTCCGCGAGCTCGTGCTGAGTGAGTCCGGCGGTTGATCGGAGTTCCTTCAGACGGTAGGCGCGGACTTCCGCGAGCATCCTCTGCCTGTGGTTGTCAACGTTCTCACGGTTGATTGCATTGTGGTCGAGGAAATCGCTCAGTGTTTCAACCATAGTTTTCACTTTCCTCTCAATCTCATCAGGTGTTGGTCAAGCAGCTCCTGTGTATCGAGGCAGTTACGAGAGCCAACCGGAGTCCAGTTGGACATTCACCTCCCACATATACAAAGTGCAGAACCTATAGGTTCTACGATTGATGGCGTGGGACGGATGAACGCCGAGGTGGTGCCTTACTGGAGCCGCGAAGTTGGTCGGCCGTCTATTGAACGTTCGGCTTGGACAGCGTCGGTGCCACAGGCGTGGTCAAACCGGCGCAGCTCGTTTCGAATTGTGCCGTCACCGGCAGAAGGCTCTCAGCGTACTCCGAACCCGGCCGATTGCGGGCCGGCGTTCTCCTCGATATGCCCCTGCAGTGTGGCCGCGAATTCCTCGGAAGCGCCTGCCCGGAGATGATTCACCAGCGCTTCGTGTTCGGCGATGATCTCATCGCAGCGATTGAGGAGGTGCCTGCCGTTCATGAACAGAATGAACCTGTGCCGATCGGAGAGCATCGAATACATTTCGAGCATCACCTGATTGTCACCGGCCTCGACGAAGCCACGGTGGAACTCCAGGGTGAGCTCGATGAACCGGGCGATGTCCGCTTCGGCGAAGGCTGCCCGCTGCTGGCTGATGAGCTCAGTGAGTGTGTCGGTCAGACTCTGTCTCAGAGGTTCAGAAGCGCGCTCGACTGCGGTCGTCTCAAGCACATAGCGAGCATCGGCGAGTTCGACGATCGTCCGTTCGTCGACGCCTTGCACGATTGCCCCACGCTTGGGGTAGATGTGGATCCATCCCTCGTCCTGCAGTCTGGCCAGAGCCACGCGCACCGGGGTGCGACTGACTTCGATCTCGGCCGCCAGTGCTGCCTCGCCGAGCATCGTTCCCGGGGGATGGTCGCCATCGAGGATCTGCCCGCGAATGAATGAATAGGCGCGCTCGGCCGCGCTCTTCGACTCCGTCTTCGTGCTCATTCGGACACCTCGGCGGGCGCCTCGGCGCGGGTCGATGCTCGGCGGCCGGGCCAGGTCATGAGCGGGACCGCGCGGATCGCGAAGGCGAGGGTGATGAGCAGGACGAACGTCGCCATGAGATTGATCCAGAGGAATCCACCGGCCTCGAGCACGGTGCCGGCCATGGCCGCCATGAGCGCCCCGCCGAGGTTCATCGCCGAGTCCGATGCCCCCTGCAGCGGCACCTTCGCATGGGCCGGCACCGAGGCGGTCAGCAGCGCCGAACCGCCGATGAGGAACATCGACCACCCGATTCCGAGCAGCGACAGCGCAGTGCTCAGCAGGACCATCGACGACACCGGGGCGAGGGCGTCCATGACGCCGAGGGCGATCGTGGCGGCGAAGATGACCGTGCCGCCGGCGATGACCACGCCCGCACCCCACCGGTCGGCCATCCATCCGAAGATGGGGGAGAGGGCGTACATGCCGGCGATGTGGATACTCACGACGATGCCGATCGCGCCGAGGCTGAACTCCTGGTGATCCATGTGCACCGGGGTCATGACCATGACGTTGGTCATCATCATCTGCCCGGTGATGATCGTGATCATCGCGAACAGCGGCACCGGGCGTGCGAGCGCGAACCGCAGCGCCTGGCCGAGTCTCAACTGGGCCGGCGGTGCCGTCTGTTCCGATCGAGCGGATCGGGCGGGGACCACCTCGGCGGGGGATCCGTCGACAGCGTTCGCCGAGGTGGCCGCTGCGTTTGCGTCGGATGAGGCATCGTGTTCGATGGCCGGATCGGCGTCGAGGTCGGCGTTCGCGGGCGGCTGCTCCGTGCCTGCGGCGATCGACCGCGACAGGGTCGAGGCGAACAGGGTTGCGAGAGCGAACGCGGCCATCGAGATGATGTAGGGCCCGGCCAGACCGTTCATGCCCAGGGCCTCGCCGAGGTGGGCGCCGGGATCGGTGAAATTCGGGCCGAGTACGGACCCGACTGTCGTCGCCCACACGACCAGGGACATCGCACGGCCCGCGGCTGCAGGATCGGCGAGATCGACGGCGGCGTAACGGGCCTGCAGCCCCGAGGCGGTCGAGGACCCGCACATCATCATCCCGAGCATGAACACCGGGAGGAGCTGGAGGGCGACACCGATGAGCACGACTACCGCGCCGAGCGTGCCGATGCCGAAGCCCAGGGTCAGTGCCTTGCGACGGCCGGACCTGCCGGCGAGCACCGCGAGGGGATAGGCGATGAGACCGGCACCGAGGATGACGCTCATCTGTGCGAGTCCGGCCATCGAGGTCTGGCCGGTGATCTCCTCGGCGAGCAGACCGCCGACGGCATATCCCGAGGCGATGCCGGCTCCGGAGAGCAGCTGGGCGGTGATGAGTTTGGCCTGTTCGCGAGCGCGACTCGTCATCGATGCCTCGCCTCCCTGCGCAGTAGTGCTGTCGAGTTACCCGCCAAAACTATCTTGGATCCATCTTGGATACAAGATGTGGGTGCGGAGTTTGAGACGGTGGCTCAGGGACAGCTCAGAGCCGCGAGGTGCGCAGTCCGATGACCGACTGGGCAGCAGCGACAAGTGCGAGACCGAGCAGCGGAACCGCCGCCGACCCTGCGACTTCAAGGCCGAGGCCGAAGGCGAAGGGCCCGAGTGCTGCCAGTGCCACGCCGACTGCCGAGGTCACGGCCGAGACGGACGCGGTGTGAGCCGGTGATCGGCCGTATCCGATGATCTGGTCGTAGGAGACCCCGAGGCACAGACCTTGGGCCACACCGAGGAGGATCGTGACGATCAGAGCGGTCTGAGAGCCTGCGATGAGCAGGAGCACGACGCCGCCGACGGCCAGCAGCGGAGCGAACGGAGCGAGGATGCGAGAGGCTCCTCTGCCGAGGAGAGCAGGTGCGATGAGCCCGAAGGGGATGGCGATGACATTGATGAGGGAGACGAACCCTCCGGCGACCTGAGCCGACATCCCGTCGCCGACGAACACCGTAGGCAGCCACGCCGAGGTGGTGTAGAACATCAGAGAGGTGACACCGAGGAACAGCGCGAGCATCCACACATCGACATCGCCGAGGACGGCCTTCGCCCCGTGTCCGCCGCGCGGATCGTGCCCGCCACGTGGATTACTGCCCCGCGGTTCGTTTGCGGGGTCAACCGATTCATCAGTTGTGCCTTCGGTGCCTTCGGCGTAGGTGCGCGAGTAGAACCACCACAACACGAGCGCACCGGCGGAGACCACGATCCAGATGAGCAGTGTGCCGCGCCATTCGAGATCGAGGAACTCTCCGACAGGGACGGTCAGTGCCAGGGCCAGTGCCGGGCCCAGGCTCAATGACATCGAATAGACCCCGGTGAGGCGGGAACGGAGGGTGGTGCGTTCGGCGGAGATGATCGAAGGGGCGAGCACTGTGACGATCGCGATCGAAAAGCCGAGCATCCCGGTTCCGATGAGCAGCGGGGCCTCTCCGGGGATGGAGCGGATGACCGTTCCGGCCACGATCGCCAGGAGGGAGAGGCTGACAGTGCGGCTGCGCCCGAGGCGATTCGCCAACACCGGAGCGATCGGCGCTGCCAGCAGCGTCAGGGCCAGAGGCACGCTGGTCAGCAGGGAAACGAAGGTCTCTCCGTGTCCGGTGTCGTCCATCATGGCGGGCACGAGTGGAGACAGTGAGATGGTCGGGATCCGCAGACTCAGCCCGACAAGGAGGATCGCAGCCATGGCCAGGATCAGGGCCGCGAGCGGGTGGGGAAGTCGACCCCGCGGCGATGGGGAATCGGGTGCGTCTGACATCCCTGCCAACCTTAGCCGCGGCTGGTCCCAGGCCGATGGGCGGCCTCAGTTTGAGACGGCGGCCGTGGCAGGTGCGGCGGCTGATGTGCTCGCGGACTGCCTAGGCGCAGAAGTTCTCACTGGAACGAGGACGGGGCGCGGCCGATCTCGCGGGAGAAGGCCGTGGAGAACGCTGCCGGTGAAGAATAGCCGAGTCGCTCGGAGACCTGCGTGATCGTTTCCGACCGGAGCAGCCGCAGCCCGACAAGCATGCGTGCGCGGGTCCGCCATGCCGCCGGACTCATCCCAGTCTGCGCACGGAAGACACGGTCGAGGCTGCGTTCGCTCATCTGCAGCTGCCCGGCCCAGTCGCGATTGCTCAGCCCGAGCTCGGGTCCGTCGAGGTAGTCGATGCAGACCTGCCGCAGACGGGTCTCACGGGGGAGCGGCACTTCGAACGGAACCGCCGAGGCTCGCTGGAGTTCGAGAAGGATGAGCGCGAACACATGATGCTGGTAGGCGGTCATATCCTCGGCGATCTCGAACGAATCCGCGGTTTTCAAAAGCTCACGCAGTAAGGGTGTGACCGTGATGACCGTGCACGTCTCCGGCCACCACGGAACGCTGGTCGGTTCGATGTAGAGGCTCCACGTCGTGACGTCGAGGAAGCGGACAAGGTGGTCCACCTCGGCGGGGATGAGCACGGCCTGATGCGTCGGGACTGTCCACGAACCGTCCTGGGTCTCGACGAGCATGACCCCGGTCGACCCGTAGAGCAGCTGCGCTCGCCGGTGGCGGTGATAGGGCAGGACCGTGTCCGGCGGGTACTGCGTGCCGACGGACAGCACGTCCCACGGATGGGAGTCGACGTCGTCGATGGCGAGGTTGGGCACGACTCGAGTGTAGTGGCGAATTCTCACAGATCGGCGGCAGACTATCGATTGCCTGCCTTGGGTGCTGTGCGCTGAGATAGGTGAGTGGAATTTATCGGACTCATTCTCATCGGCTGCCTCGTCGGCCTGACGACCGTGCTCTTCGGCTTCGGCGGCGGCTTCGTCACCGTCCCGATCATCACGCTCGTCGATGCCGATCTCGGATCAGACACGGCACGGGTGGCGGCGGCCACCTCGGCGCTGGTCATGCTCGTCAATGCCATCGTTGCCACGGTCTCGACGAAACGGGAAACGCTCGCCCATCTCAAGGGACGGTGGTGGCTGCTCGGGCTGCTCGCCCTCGGCGGAGGGCTCGGGGCGCTCAGCGCAGGCTTCGCCCCGGATACGATGCTGCAGTGGGGATTCGTCATCTACATCGCCGTCACCGCCGTTGACCTCCTGCTGCGTCCGGGCTTCTTCCGCCCCGCCGCCCGCATTAGGGAGGAGACCGGCGAGGGCGGACGCGGAATCGCAGCGATCTGGGGTGTGCCGATCGGCGGACTGGCGTCGTTCCTCGGCGTCGGCGGATCGGTGATGACCGTGCCGATGATGCGCCGGTCGGGGGCGACGATGACCGTGGCCACGACCCTGGCCAACCCACTGACCTTGGTGATCATGAGCCCGGCCGTGCTCGTGACGATCCTCGCCCCGGCTTCTATCGACGCCCCCGGCATCGTCGGAGCCCTCGACCTGGTGTCCGCTGCTGCCCTGCTCATCGGCGGCATGCCGATCATCGTCTTCCTGCGCAGGCGCGTCCCGAAGATCCCGGAGATCCTCCACGCCTGGGGCTACTTCATCCTGCTCATCGCCGCCGGGGTCGTTGTCGCCGTGGCGTGAGGGGTGGCAGCTCAGTGTCGAGACAACGCCTGAGCGCCGAGACCACTGTGTGTGCACCGTTGTCTCGGCGCAAGACAGTGGTTTCGAGGAAGGTGCTCAGCTCTCCCAGCGGCGCTTGCGCAGAATCGGCGGCAGGCCGAAGTAGATCGGCGGGCGCGCCGGGGCGGTAGGCACTGAGTCGGCTGCATGCGCCGAGGCAGCAGGGGTGTCGTGGTCGGCGGCAGACGTTGAGCCACCGGAGCTGCTCGCATCGGCGGCACCGCCGGCGCCCAGGGCCCACGCGCTCTCCCAGCTGATGAGCTCGCCCGCGTGGCAGACGGGGTCGCCTCCGCTTGACGGCGGCTCGGCCCACATCCACAGGTTGATCCCGTACTCCATGAGAACCAGCTTGCTGCCTGCTTCTCGCGTCGAGTTCTCCTTGACCAAATTCGCCCGCAGTTTCGCCGAAGCGTCCTCGAGTTCCGTCCACCCGTCTTGTCGGTGCGGCAGAAACACCCACGTCCCCGCGGAGACGTCGGAGGGGTTGAGATCATCTGGCGTTGTGATCGTGACGCGGGACTCGTGAAGAGACCCTTCCTCGACTGCGGCGAGCAACTCCCCGAAGCACGCCCAGGCCACCTCGGGGGAGGGCGCGACGATCAGTTGGTGGACCTCCTCGGTGCGCACCTCATCAGGCGAAAGATGGGTGAACGGATTCGCCCGCATCGACCCGAGCACCTGCGTCCAGTGCCCGGGTACTATTCCGTCTGCCAGGAATCCGCTGGTGCGCGGGCGCTCCTCATCGTGTCGCATCGACAATCCTCCTCGCCGAGGTTGCTCACCGTCCCCTTCCATCATGCACCCACCCGCCGGTGGGGTCAGGGTTAACAGCCGGCGGAAGGAGCCGTAGCCCGGAGTCGGTTCGTGCGTTGAGAAGAACACGCCACCGACGAACTCTCCGCTGATCTAACGAATGGGATACGTTCTGGCCTATCGTGCGCCATCGACACTCCGCCCGCTCTACACTGATCGAAGTGGATCGAGCAGCGGCATTCGTGTCGGCTCGGTCCACGACCACGTCTGAACGATCTCGCCCCACCGGCGAGCCTGCACCTTGCGAAAGTCCATGCCCTTGCTCTCTTCCCCACGCCGCGCCCTTGCGGCACTCGCGGCAGTCCTCGCTTTCGGCCTCCTCTCCGGATGCGCCGAGGCGACCGAGCCGACCGTCGACACCGCCTCATCCAGCACGGCCGACCCCAAGCCCAGTCGGGAGGCCCCGGAAACGACCAGCGATTCCGCTGCGCCGACGACACCCGATGACGGCGACGACGGCCAGGACGGGGACGAAGGTCGAGCAGGCAGTTCGACGCCCGGCACCGCCTCGGCGATGTTGGACGAACTTGCGGTCAAGGGCCGGGCACCGAAGACCGGCTACGACGGTGACCTGTTCAAATGGCGTTCGGACACCGACCACAACGGCTGCGACACCCGCAACGATGTGCTCCGCCGCGACCTCACGGACATCACACTCAAGGCGGGTACGCAGGGCTGCATCGTCCTGGCCGGCACGATCGCCGACTCGTACAAGGGCGAGACCTATGACTTCGATCGCGGCGCGAATGCCGTCGACATCGACCACGTCGTCGCCCGATCGAATGCCTGGCAGACCGGTGCCGCACAGTTCGACGAGGAGACGCTGAAGGAATTCGGCAACGATCCGCTCAACCTGCTCGCCGTGAGCTCGAGCCTCAACCGGCAGAAGGGTGACGCTGATGCCGCGACCTGGTTGCCGCCCAACAAGTCCTACCGCTGCGAATACGTCGCCCGACAGATCGCGGTCAAGCACAAGTACGACCTCTGGGTGGTCAAACCGGAGAAGGCCGCCATGGAGCGCGTCCTCGACACCTGCGAGGACCAGCCCGCCTTCACCGAGGATGTCGACTGGCCCGGCCCCGGCGACGGTGACAACGTCACCACGAAAGAAGAGACCCGCCCAGCGAAACAGAAGTCCTCGAGCTCGGGATCCTCGGGCAGCTCGCCGTCGGGCGCCGGAGCGTCAGGTTCAGGCTCGTCATCGAGCGGATCGTCGAACTCATCGACATCCTTCGAAAACTGCACGGCCGCACGCGAGGCCGGGGCCACCCCTGTCCACCGGGGAGATCCCGGGTACGGTTCCCACCTCGACCGGGACGGCGACGGAGTCGGCTGCGAATAGCCGCCTCGGCGGGGTGGGTGTGTTGGCTCACAAAACCGGTAGGTAATCTAAGCGCAGACCCGATGTTCGTCGTCGGCGAGCCCGCCGCGAACACCGACCCTGGTCACCGACGAAGAGGAGCCCCACCATGTCCGGACTGGATACCGCCCTGACCCCGCTGCGCTTCCTCGAGCGCTCGCTCGAAGCTCACCCCGATCGCGAGGCGATCGTCGACGGGCCCCGCCGCTTCACCTACCGAGACATGGCCGAGACCGTGCAGAACCTCGCCGAAGGCTTGGTCCGCCGCGGCCTCAAGGACGGCGACACTGTCGCCGTGCTCGCCCCGAACAGCGCCGAGGCGCTCATCGCCCACTACGCGGTCCCTCTGGCCGGCGGGGTGCTCGTCATGCTCAACACTCGTCTGGCCCCGCCCGAGGTCGAGTACATCCTCGGCCACAGTGAGGTGAAGTTCCTCTTCGGCGACGCCGGCCTCCTCCAGCCGGTCATCGACGCCGGTGCAGCGAACGCGGTCGAAACCATCGTCGTCCACCCCGACGAAGACGGCACCCCCGGTGACGTCAGCGCCGCGGATCTCAGCGTGGAAGCGTATGCGGACTGGACCGCCTCGGCGCCGGAATCACCCCGGGCCTATGAGGTCGCAGACGAGACCGAGACGATCACGGTCAACTACACCTCGGGCACCACGGGCCGACCCAAGGGCGTGATGTACACCCACCGCGGGGCATACCTGAACTCGCTCGGCGAGGTCATCACGCAGGACTTCGCACCGCTGACCCGCTACCTGTGGACGCTGCCGATGTTCCACTGCAACGGCTGGTGCACGACCTGGGCACTGACCGCGGTGTCGGGCACGCACGTGTGCATCCGGGCCGTGCGCGGACCCGAGGCCTGGCGGCTCATCGACGACGAGCAAGTCACGCGCATGGCCGGCGCACCGGTGGTGCTCAACACCATCGCCGGTGCCAAGGAAGCCCACTCCATGGACGGCGCGCTGTCGATCACCACGGCCGGAGCCCCGCCGTCGCCGACGACGATCGCCCTCCTGGAGGGACTGGGAATCGAGGTCATCCACGTCTACGGACTCACCGAATCCTACGGCCCGTACTCCTCGTGCGAACCGCAGCCCGAATGGACCGGCCTGCCCGTCGAGGAACGCGCGGCCCTGAAATCACGGCAGGGGATCGGCATGATCAGCGCTGATCGCATGCGCGTCGTCGAGCTCCGCGACGATGATGTGCTCACCGACGTGCCCCGTGACGGGGCGACGATGGGCGAGATCGTCATGCGCGGCAACAACGTGATGAAGGGGTATCTCAATTCTCCCGAGGACACCGAGGTGGCCTTCCGCGGCGGCTGGTTCCACACCGGAGACCTCGCGGTCATGCACCCCGACGGCTATGTCCAGATCCTCGACCGGGCCAAAGACATCGTCATCTCCGGTGGAGAGAACATCTCCACCATCGAGGTCGAGCAGGCGATCGTCGCCCACGAATCCGTCGCCGAGGCGGCCGTCGTCGGAATGCCCGACGAGAAGTGGGGACAGCGACCGTTGGCCTACGTGGTGCTGAGAGAAGGAGCGAGCCTCGACGCGGACGAACTGATCGCCTTCGTCAAGACCCGCATCGCCTCGTATAAGGCACCGGCCGGCACCGAATTCGTCGACGCGCTGCCGACGACGTCGACGGGCAAGATCCGCAAGAACGCGTTGCGGGAGATGGCGGGGAGCTGAAGTCTTCTGGGACGACGGCTCTGTGGAGGTGCGAGTATCATTCGCGGCATGACGACTTTGGAGCAGATGAGTGCGGAACGGCTCGGTCGGATGTCCGAAAAAGAGCGCACCGAATATGAAGCTGGCTATGAGGAGATCGACGCCGGCATTCGCATTTCTCAGCTGTTCTACGACGAGCGGATGGAGCTCGGGCTGACTCAGGCTGAACTGGCCAAGCGAATGCACACAACCCAGGCGGCCATCGCCCGAATCGAAAACGGAGCTGTCATGCCCGGCACAGGAATGCTGGAGCGGTTGGCCCGTGTTGCGCACAAGCGCGTCGCGCTGGTCTGAGGCGGGCAGCGTCACATCAGCTGTCCTGCTTCGGCAGCGGCACGTTCTGCAGGCGCAGCTGACCGCGCGAGAGCTGTTTGCCCGTCGCCGAATCGGTGATGATCACCTCCCACAGCTGCTGAGTCCGTCCCTGGTAGAGGGCGGTGGCTTCGACGGCGACCCTGGCGCCCTGGCTGGGCCTGAGGAAGTCCGTGGCGTTGTGGACGCCGACGGCGAACTCGCCGCGATCGGCCACGGCGTGGCTGGCCCCGATGCTGCCGGCGCTTTCGACGATGCTGGTGTAGACGCCGCCGTGGACGACGCCCCACGGAGTGTGGTGGTTCTCATCAAGATCCGCATGTCCCCGCACCGAGGTGGCCGTGACCTCCTCGACGACGAGGCCGGTGGCCGCAACGAACCGGCTCGAACCCTGCAAAGAGACATCGGGCAGTGCCGCACTGTTGGGCTGTGAGGCGGCGTCGTTATTCATAGGTTCTCCTTCGAGGGTGCACAACCAGAGGCTGATTGAACGTTCGAAATCCACCTTACCCGTGTGCGTTCAGATCGCACCGACTGTCGTGGGCCCGGCTCACGAGAACAGCGCGAGCCCGAAGACCGCGAAGACGACGAGCAGCGCGACGCCGTGGATGGCGGTGACCCGTCTGCCCGCGAACGCGATGATCGTGACCAGCAGTGTGATCGCCAGCAGCGCCAGATTGATCGGGGATTCGGCGAGTACGATCTGCTGGTCGGTGAGCATCCCGATGACGAGCACCGTCGGGATCGTCAGCCCCACCGTCGACACCTGTGCGCCGTGGCAGAGGTTGCTCACGCGCTGGATCTCGCCGTTCCATGCCGCACGCAGCGATGTCAGCGTCTCGGGCAGGAACACGATCATCGCGATGATCACCCCGGACAGAGCCACCGGAGCGCCGAGGCGGCCCAAACCGTCATCGAGGAGCGTGGCCATATCGTGGGAGAGCAGGACGATCGGCAGAACCGTGGCCACGAGCAGGATCAGGCGGGGGGTGATCTCCAAGCGATGGGTCGAGAGGATCTCGACGATTCCCTGCGGTTCGTCGTCGGAACTCCGCGATTCGGACTGAGCTGGGGTGGCCACCTCGGTGAATTCGTGGGCCTGCGGGCCCATCTGCCGGTAGAGGAAGAAGGCATAGGCGGCCACGGTGATGACGATGATCGGAATCTCCTGCCATATCGCGTAGCTGCCGTTCGCCCCGATGAGGCCGGGTACGGCGAAAGCGAGCGCGGCGAAGACGACGATCATGACGAGGTAGGACGAGACGCCCGTGCGATTGTGGACCATCGCGCCGTGGCGCAGTCCGCCGATGAGCAGGCACAGGCCGACGACCGCGCCGAGGATGATCATCGACACCGCCATCACGGAGTCGCGGGCGATCGTGGCGTGGTCGCCGGGGCCCAGCAGGACGGCGGCGATGAGGATGACTTCGATGAGGCAGATCGAGATGGTCAGCACGAGCGAACCATAGGGATCGCCGAGGCGGCTGGCTAAGTGCTCGGCCTCGTGGACGACGCCGAAGGCGCAGATGAGGATGACCGCGATGATGACGATGAGTGCGGTGACAAGCAGAGCACCCGGGACCGGTGGTTCGAGGAGGGGGCCTGCGATGAGGAGGGCGACGTAGGCACCCCAGCCGAGGATGAGCCGAAGAATCGCGGTCGGCGTGATGATGCTGCGGAGGGCGGCGGTCATGAGGGGTCTTCCTGTCTCTGAGGCCGTCCTCATCGTGACTTCACTGCGACCGGGTCGTCCCGGCCGGGTCCTTCCGCTTTCAGGTTATCCAGGCCCATCTAGCCGGGCAAATCGGGGCGGGGGGAGTGCCGCCGCAAAGAGGGTCAGGTGGGCGAACGCCCCGTCGACGGAAACGACTGCGTCAAGTCTGCTGGTAGGCAGACGAGCTAGTGTCGCGTTTCTGAAGTTGGTTTAGGTTTCGCTTTCTCCAGCACCTGCTCGGGTGTCTTCGTCCACACGAAGGGGTGTTTGCGTTTGTTCCACCCGTCGATGAACTCCCGGATCTTCTTGTTC
>NZ_RHFG01000049.1 GCF_004745485.1 Brevibacterium sp. S22 | reverse complement strand
GTTTGAGGGCAGAAGTGGTTCGATCTTCTCCCACTGCTCATCAGTGAAGACTCGGTGTCGTTGCTGTGTAGTCACGTCTCCACCGTGCCAGTCCTGGAATGGTCAATAAAGGAGACACGCCCTAGTTGGTATCCGCGGGCGTGCCTGTGGTCGAAGTAGTCATTGGCGAGTTCGGACAAGTCGTCATTTGTCGGAGTCGGGCTCATGGCAGCCGCCCCCAGACGGGTGCCAATGCTCGTAAAGGTTCAGCATCCAGTCGCGCGTAGGACAGAGACTGAGCGGAATCGGCGTGGCCCAACAGCTGGCGGATACTTTCGAGATCACCACCACTGGCCAATATTCCAGCGGCGAGGGTATGGCGGAGACGGTGAGCATAGACCCCGGTAAGGCCGGCCGCTTTCGCGCGAGCGGTCACGACGTTGCTGATCCCGCTGCGTCCCAGCGCTGTCACCGGTGCTAGGCTGCGGATGAATACGTGACGGACACCTGATTTGGCGTGCCTGACTCGCAGGTACTGGACGAGGGTGTCACCGACGTCCGTGGGCATCGGCAGAACGAGGACTCTCCCGTTCTTACCGATAACTTGCAACGCTGGTTGGTGCCAATCAATGTCGTCTAAGGTCAGTTGCGCAATTTCACCGACTCGCACGCCCAGGCGGGTAAGCATGACGATGATCGCCAGATCGCGTTTATCCACGGGAGTGCTGGAGTCGATGGAGGCGATGAGCGTGGCGACTTGGTCAGCAGGAAGTCCTTGAGGAAGTCGGGCAGGAGACCGATGCACGGACAGAACCAGTGCCGACTTATCAACAGTCGCATGCCCGTTGATCGCCGCCCACGATAAGAGTGATCGTAAGAGTGCGGCCAAGCATTGCGTCGCTGAGGACGAATAGTGGTGGGAGAAATCCAAGACGTAGTCGTTGATCAACTCGGCATTCGCCACGCCCCAGTCCAAGACGCCGTTGTCATCTTCGATGAGGTCGAGGAAGGGGCCGGCCCAGGCTTTGGCTTTCCCGATCCAACTGTGCCCGAATCCGATTGAGCGTAGCTCCGAACACCATTGAGATAGGCAAATCTGTGCGTTACCGCGTGTTTCAGGGTCCTGGGCTGGTGAGAGGTGTTGGGTGGTGCGAAGGAACCGTTCGACAGCCGCTGTTGATTCGTTCGCGACTTTGTGGCTGGGATGCGCCGTGTTGTCGGCCTGAACCAATGTGGGGATTGTTTGTAGTTGAAGGTCGGTGATCGCGATGGAGTCGCGGCCCATCCACTCGCCGAGCCGGAGTGCAGCGCGAACAATGTTGTGGGACGTCGTGAGTGCGTACCCCTGGTCGGAAAGCCACACGATGAGCTCTCTCATCAGTGGTTTCATAGGACCACCATTGCGGCGGGGATGTATCCCCAGCTCTGTCCACCAGTCGTCGGTGAGGCCTGTGTCTGCTGGTCGGTTCATGGCTATAGCCTTTCTCCTGGAGTCGGGAGAAAAGCATGTCAGTCTTTGGTTATGCCGACATTTGAACTATCTGTGACGCTGTCATGAGGTGGAACACCCCGGAAGTCGGCATAATCCAAACATCGGCATAAGCTCTGAACTCCGTCTATAAGGCTGAACTCATCGACCGGAAGGAGTGGTCGGGGTTGATTGAGGTGATGGCTGGGACGTCGAAGTGGGTGGCTTGGTACAACCAGTCCAGACTGCATTCAGCGATTGACTACCGACCGCCGCTCGAGGTCCGTTCGGAATGGATCAACCAGTCCGCGGCAGACTCCGCGGCTGCTTAGGAAACCAAGAAAAGGAGCCTCTACGAAACCCGGGGCTTGACATCATGTGATGTGACACGGGTTGCTGCACGGGATCTGCCGCTGAGATCACACCCGTTGAACCTGCTCTAGTGTGTTTGATCACTGGTTCGGGGAGGACCTCGGAAAGGCGAGTCAACATGGTAGCGGTCTGGATCAGGCGAGTGAGCGGGTCGACGATCACGAGCTCCCGCAAGGGGAAACTCCGCACGCCCACCGGTCCCTAAAAGAGGGACAGACTATGCATTCGTCTGGGTGAATCTTTGCCGGCCGCGGGCACCTAGTCTGTCTCACAGACCGGTTCTACTGATCGGACAGACGATCTGAGGAGAGGAAATCATGATTGGAAGTAAAGCACTGGTATTCGCCTCGCAACTTGTTGTCGTCGTGGTTGCAAGCGCGGTATCTGGGATGATCATGCAATTTGCTGAGGCGAACAGTTGGTTGCAACTCATAGTTGGAGTTGCATGTTCTGTCGCGACAGTCGTTGCTTTTCGACGGGTCGTCCGGCGCTCGGAGAAGCGAAATGTAGCCGAGCTCTCGGGTCACGATTTTGCTTCGCGAATCTCACTGGGAGTGCTCATTGGGTTAGCTATGGCCGGATTCGTTTTTGGAAGCATGGCACTGCTCGGTAGCTATCGCGTCCAGGGCCTGGGTTCACCGTCCAACGCGGTCGGTCTTGCCGGCTTCATGATTGCAGTCGGAGTGACCGAGGAACTCCTCTATCGTGGCGTTATCTTCCGTGTGGTGGAGCGTGTGGCGGGGACATGGATTTCGCTCGTTGGCACGGGGGCAATGTTTGGGGGGCTGCATCTTTTCAACCCTCGCGCCGACCTCTGGGGGGCGTTTGCAATCATGGTTGAGGCTGGTGTCATGCTCGCCGCGGCTTACGTGGCGACACGAAGCTTGTGGACAGTCATCGGTATCCATGTTGCGTGGAATTATGCGATCGGTGGAATATTTGGGACTGAAGTTTCCGGTAGTGGAACGCCCACCGGTCTGCTAGATGCCTCGACCTCGGGCAACCCCTGGGTGACCGGAGGGGATTTCGGTCCAGAAGGGAGTCTGTACACCGTCGCCGCGGGTCTCACACTGACCCTAGTATTCTGCCTGATCGCCCACAGGAAAGGGAACATTGTGCGTGCACCGTGGCGAGCCAAGCGGACTCCCGTAATCAGTACACTGGACCTATGAAACCGTCTGGATCGCTCTCGCGGCTGTGGCTCACCACCGACATTCGATAGCGGAATTGACTCTCGCTGTTTTCCTCGCGGCAGTGTCGTTGATCCCTTCTCTACAGAGTCAGGGCACACACAGGGCGATTTTGAGCAAGGCTGCTGTGGTTGGCGGGTTGGCCGCGCTGACCTTGGTCTCTTATCTCTATGCGACCCGTGAAGCTACTCTAATCCCCGTGATGATCGCGATCGCTCTCTACCCAGCACTGCCGGTGATTCTCTCTTTGGTTGTGCTCAAAAACGGTTGAGCACAACACAGATCGGCGGAATCGGCATCACCGCCATCGTTCTCCCCCTCATCAATATAGCTGGATAGCAGCAGGGAGCCGCCTCAGAATCGGCAGCCAACCCTGCAGATCAGAAATCAATAACGTTGACTCTGATGTCATCGTTATTTAAGTTGGCGCTGATGAAAAAGGGCCGCATGGATACATGAACCAAGCGAAGCCGACCTACGATTCGTCCGATCATTTGTGATCTCATCAGGAAGCCTGGAGGCTCTCGCCAAGCTCTATGAGGTGCAAAGGCTACCCACCGCTGATGCGGATGTCTACGCCGGCGATGAGAACTGGAGGGGCATTGAGGTGCCCGCCGGTGACAAGTTCGCGTGGAGGCCCGACTCCTCCTATGTCCGCCGTCCGCCCTATTTCGACGGCATGACAGCCGAACCCGATTCCGCCCACGACATCACCGGCGCCAGGCATCTTCCCGATGGGGAGGAGATGAGCATCTTCGATGCCTCGCAGCGCTATCTCGACGAGCAGGTGCCTCTGATCGTCATTGCCGGCGCCGAATACGGTTCGGGCTCGTCGCGTGACTGGGCGGCCAAAGGCACTGCCCTGTTGGGCGTCAAGGCGGTGCTAGCTGAGTCCTTCGAGCGCATCCACCGCTCCAACCTCATCGGCATGGGAGTCCTTCCGCTGCAGTTCGACGCCGGGGACACGGCGGAGAGTCTGGGAATCACCGGCGATGGGGTCTTCTCCATCACTGGGCTCGAGGGCAGGGACGAGCTCCCCTCGGAGGTCACCGTGCGAGCAGGCGAGGGCGAAGGGATGAAAGAGTTCACAGCCGAGGTCCGGGTCGACACCCCAGCCGAGGAGGCCTACTACATCCACGGCGGAATCCTGCCCTACGTGCTGCGGCAGCTCCTGTGAGGACCGATCGGACGATTCTACCCGAGTGAGTCAGCCCCGTCCAGGTCTGACATGTCGAGGACGAACCGGTACCGCACGTCGTTGTCTGCGAGCCGCCTGAGCGCTGTGTCGATCTGGGCCGATGGCAGCACTTCCACCTCGGGGACGACTCCGTGGTCTGCACAGAACTGGAGCATCTCGGCGGTCGAGGGCCGGCCGCCGCTGCCGGCGGCGGTGAGCTTCTTCCGGCCCATGAGCAGATCGGTGACCTCCACGGTGACCGGTCCGAGGTAGCCGAGGACGCTGAGGGTCCCGTTCATCCCGACCAGGTTGAGATAGGCCGCAAGGTCGTGTGGTGCTGAGACGGTGTCGATGACGATGTCGAAGCTTTCCCGCGCCTCGGCCATCTGCACCGAGTCGGTGGAGACGACGAACCCGTGTGCGCCGAGGCGGCGGGCGTCCTCTGCCTTGTCCGGCGTACGGCTGATCACGGTCGTGGTGGCACCGAGTGCGACCGCGAACTTCACAGCGAGATGACCGAGACCGCCGAGGCCGACCACGGCGACGCGTGCGCCCGGCCCGACTTCCAGTGCTCGCAACGGCTCCCAGACGGTGATGCCTGCACACATCAGCGGTGCAGCCGCCACTGGATCGAGCCCGGCGGGGAGCCGGTAGGCGAAGCCCTCACGAACGACGTACTCCCGTGAGAATCCGCCCAGAGTCGTCGACCCGTCGACACGGTCCCTGCCGCCGTAGGTGAGGGTGGGAAACGAATGACAGAAGTTCTCCTGTCCCGCCCGGCACATCGAGCACTGCCCGCAGGAGTCAACGATATTGCCCACCGCGACGGTGTCGCCAACGGAGAAGGCGGTCACATCCGGCCCGACCTCGCTGACGACACCGGTGAACTCGTGCCCCGGAACGAGGGGCGAGTGTCCGTCGTGACCACGCAGTGCCTGCAGGTCGCTGTGGCAGAGCCCGCAGTAGTCGACTCTCACGGCAATGTCGTCCGGTCGCAGCTCACGGCGCTCGAGCGGTGCTGACCTCAGCCCTTCCGGGGCGGCGGCCAGCCAGCCGATGGTTGTTCGCATCGCGCATCTCCTCAAACAGACTGTTCGGTCTGTTCAGCGTAATGCCGATTGAGACGCGAGGCAAACCAACTGGTCTGTTTGGTATAGTGAGCGCATGCCCGAACTGCCTCAGACCCGCCGCGGGGCGGCGACCTATCAGCGCATCCTCGACGCCGCCACCAGGGAGTTCGCCGAGCACGGGATCGCAGGAGCGCGAGTCGAGCGGATCGTTTCGGCCGCGCGGACGAACAAGGCCCAGCTCTACGCCTACTTCGGTGACAAGGAGCAGCTCTTCGACGCGATCTTCCTCAACTCCCTGGACCGCATCACCAACACGACGCCCATCGATGCCGATGACCTCGCTGATTGGGCCGTGCGCCTCTACGATGAGTACCTTCGCCGCCCGGACCTCATCCGCCTGGCGACCTGGACGAGGCTGGAACGAACGCCGACGGGCCACCTCATCGAGTCCCACGATGATCACGATGAACACAAACTGGCCGCCATCGCCGCAGCTCAGGCGACGGGCCGGGTCCGCGACGGCGACCCATTCGACATCATGGCGATGGTCATCGCGATGTCGATGGCGTGGTCACCGGTCAGCAGTGTCTATGCCGCAGACAGCAGCGAACCCGCCGAGGTGCACGCCTCCCGCCGTGCCCTGTTGCGCGAGTGCGTCAGCCGGGCGATGCGGCCCCACTGACTCGCTGTCGTCGTCGCCCCTCCGGCCAGCGCACGAAGCTCTGGTCGCGGACGCGGAATCCGAGTAAGCTGACCGGCAGTGTGGTCCGTCGCGAAGGCGGAGAGTTCTCAAGGGGACGAGTCGAATGGCCGGCTTCGGTGGTATTGCTTCACAGGTCTATGGGCTGTTCACGCGCAATTCGCGTGCGGCCAACTCTGTCATCGACTACGCCGCCCCCGGCCCGGGCGATCGCGTCCTCGACGTCGGATGCGGAGCTGGCAGTGCCGTGGCCTATTCCGCACAACGTGTGGGTGCCGCCGACGTCTTCGCGATCGACCCCTCTCCGACGTTCGTGAGAATGGTGCGCCGGCGGGTCCCCGAAGCCGATGTTCGCGTGGCCGGGGCCGAGGATGTGCCCTTCGACGAGGGTTCATTCACCCTGATCTGGTCGATCGCCTCCATGCATCACTGGGACGACCGCGATCGCGGACTGTCTGCGCTTGTGCGCACTCTGGCACCCGGCGGGCGTCTGGTCATCGCGGAACGAGCGCTCAAGAGACCCGGTCATGGGATAACAGCCGATCAGTCCGAAGCCGTGATGGCTTCTCTCAGAAAGATCGGACAGACAGGGGTGCACGCAGTTGATCGTCGAGCGGGTCGATGGCACATGACTCTCATCGAGTCCGCGCGCCCGCTCACTCCTGCAACGGGTCACGCTCTCGCCCTCTGAACAGGGCGACCGCAACAGCGTGTCTGATAAATGTTGTAACCAGGCGACATCACGGTGGTTAGATCAAGCGAACGTCACCACCACTGAGGGGTGGGCCAGGCATACCGTGGGCCACACCGGGATCTCCCATTCATCCAGTATCAATGCCACCTCTCCTTGCGTCCTTGCATCAGTCCCTCCCTCGGCGTCAGCAGGACAATGGCACTTCGCTGGCTGGTTGCATGCCGAGCTCACGCATCACGAACGCCAACCACTCGGTATCACTAGCGATCGCGATTTCCCGATTGTTCGCTGCGCCGTGGCCGGAGTCGTCCCAGATCCTTAGTAGCACCGGCCGTTCTCCGCCGACGGACAGCATGCGAGCGACGAATTTGCGGGCGTGCCACGGCGGGCATCGGGGGTCTGTTGCCCCGGCGACGACGTACACGGCGGGATATCGGACACTCTTCCTTACGAGCTGGTAAGGCGAGAAGCCGGCGAGCCTTCGCACCTCATCGGGGTCTTCGGGGTCGGCATACTCCTGGCTGATCACCATCCTCCCATAGGCGTCTCGACAGGCCCCTAATAAGTCGAGTAAGGGCACCCTCGGAACGACCGCTCGCCAGAGATCTGGTCGTTGCGTGATCGCTGCTCCGGCGAGCAGACCACCATTCGATCCCCCTGTGAGAGACATGAGCTCAGGGGTGCTCACCCCCGAAGTGATGAGATCTTCAGCAACGGCGTAGACGTCGTTGAAAGAGTTTTGCTTCTGTTGCATTCTGCCCTGCTGCCACCAGTCAAAGCCTAGATCAGAGCCCCCACGCAGGTGCGTGTGTACGAACACGCCCCCGGCCTCGACGAAGGCTGCGATCGGCCCGGGGTACTGCGGCACCCACGGAGTGTTGAAGCCACCATACCCGGAAATGAGCACGGGTTGCACGGTGCTGAGCGAGACGTCGGCTCGATGCACCAAATGGTAGGGCACCTGCGCTCCGTCCGATGCGGTAGCCCAGCGATCCTCGACAACCGCGTTTTCGATCGTAGCAGCAGGCTGATCTAACGCCTCGAGCTCCCCGGTTGCGATTACGTACCTGTAACGTACCCACGACTGGGTGAGCGACGTGAAGCTTAGGAAGAGATCTGTGGGATGGGTTCGCCTGACCGCACCCAGCATGGCAAATGGAGGCACACCGACCGCACCACGATCGGGCAGTGGCACCTCGCCGAGTAACTCCCCATCTAGCGAGACGATTCGGATCCGGGCATAGGTGCCTACCATTTCCGTCACAAAGAGGCAGTTTCCGACAGGCTGCACGGACTGGATGACAGCCTCGGAGGGCGGGACCACGCTACGCCATTCGGTCGGGTCCGAGGCGCTCTCGCTACAGTCCAGGGAGATCCCAACAACCCGTCCACGAGGGGACCACCGATCAGTCACCATCGCGATATACTCGTCCCCGACAGGGTGGCCGGCGACCGAACCGTCGAAACCTCGGACGAATGGCCTCCAAATCGGTGTCTCGGCGGGGGATTCCCCACGGGCCTCTTCGACGGTGCCAGGTTCGTCGAGAGCGGCGATCGCAGTCGGGCGCGGTCGGGGTATCCCCTCGAGCAGGATTGCGTACCGGCCGTCGGGTGCCACCGTGACGACTCGGTAGTCGGGGGCCTCGGGCTCGGGGATTTCCACCTCCGTTGTCCGCGCAACGTCGTAGCGACGATGGAAGAAGATTTTCTGGTCGAAAGCCGTGGCCTCTCCCTCGATAGCGCTGAAGTAGAAGCCGGAGGAATCGGGAAGCCAAGCTACGCCGCAGGTCCAGTGATCCATTAACACCTGCGTGGGAGGATCAGGTAGTTCGTGCCCCGAAACGACATCGATGAGGCGGATCGTGTTCTGCTCGCTTCCATCGAAGCACACTCCCAGAGCGAGTGTGCTTCCATTTGGCGACGGGGCGATCCAAGAAACGTGAGGGGGGCGGGTTTCATTATTCTCTATTGTGTCGAAGAGCACGCGGCCGGGGCCGAGTGGTTCGCTGCTGGCAACTACACGAACGCCCTCACTGTCTTCCGAAGAAACCTTTCGGAACCACAACCCAGCTGCCCATTCCGGCAGCTCCGCAAAACGCGGAGTGCTGTGTCTGGCCACGGATTCCCGCAGCGCATTGGTATGCGGCCAGGGGGCAAGATACTGCTCTACTCGTTTTTCCTGCTCGTCCTGCCAGCGTCGGACATCGTCTGACGCGCCTTCCAACCATCGGTATGGATCGGAGAACCGTACTCCGGCAAGTAGTTCATCAATGTCCTCCACTCGAGCATCTAATTCCTGTGTATTCACTCTAGACCTCCATCTACGCTGGTCCTGGTTCGTCGCCCTTCGGTGGCTGGGGCTCGACGGGTTGTCCGTCCTCTCAACACTGTCGAACAAAGAAGGCATCGGCTATCTATCTCCGTAGCATGATGTTCCGGCTACGCTCGACAATTGACGAATTACGGGTCAGTCGTCTTCCGTGAGGCGGATGATTTTGAGGCTTGGGTGTGCGATAAGTTGATCGTCGCCGCGATTCAGATCGAGACCGGCAACCGCCTGAACCCGACGAAGTCGGTAGTAGAAACCCGTGCGTTGGATGTAGAGTTGCTCGGAGGTGACCTTAACTTTACCTCCACAGCTCAATAACGTCTCGAGCGTAGTCAGTAAGGAGTCGCCGACATTCTCGCGTTTCCCTGGCTCACTGAGACCAGTAGGGACCGCGGCGGTGAGGACTTCTGACGGTATCTGAGTGCGTGGTCGTAGATACCAATTGATTCCACGCACACCACCGTACCGAGGTCGGTAACGCGGCACGAGGCTCGGATCGCGCGCCGGGCCTCTTCGTAAGGGTGCCAAGCTTCGTCAAGCTCGCTTTAAGATCGGCCGACGCCGACGCGGCAACACTCATCGGTGTGCTCAGTCACGACGTTTCGTAGCTTTTTGGCGATTCTATCACTTTGTCGCGGGAGCGGGCGCTGGCGATGTCCGAGACGAGCATCAAGACAGCACCGCCACATTCCAGAGAGAGTATGTCGGGCCGGCAGCGTGCTCCTCATAGTCGCGAGTGCGGATGAGAGCGCGAGCCTTCACTCCTCAGTGGTGAGGTGCGTTGGGCGATCGAACTCGCAGGCGGTCTTCCTGAATGTTCGGGAGACGAACTCGCCTTCCTAGGCGATTTCGGCTGACGCAAGCTCTCGTTCGCTGTCGTTGCCGATCATCTTCGAAACGAGCCGGTACTCTTGTTCCCGGTCGATTCCTGCCATCAAATGCTCCCGATGGAGGATAATGGCGGTTGCGTCCGCAGACTGTTTCAGAGCTTGATGGGTTTCGTCGTCTACGGTGCTCTCGGAGGCGAGGCCCCAGACGAACCCACACAGCACGTTCTCGTGGACGATGCGGAATCCGAGACCCGATTCGTTCGTTCCAAGCCCCGTACGCGTGGTCACGCCAAATGGATCGTTCGTCTCATCGGCACTGGTGTAGACCAGTTCCACGACCTCCTGATGGAACTGTTCTGAAGGATCGACTGGGGACTGAATGCGGGCTGTAAGCGAGAAGCCGCAGCCGTGTGTCGTCGATGCCACCGACCGCTGTGGTCTGCGTGCGAGGTCTTCAGCGACGTATTGCAATTTCGAAGCCATGCCGAGAGCATATCCAGGTCACCTCCGACAACACACTTCACACTTCGGGGATCCGGGTTTCGACTGTCGCGATGCTTCGGGCGGCTTCCAATACAGGTTGCAGAACTGCCAGGGCTGCGACATCGCCGGTGATTTCGACTTCGGGCGTCGGCAATTCGCGTCCTTCCCGTTCCGCCAAAGCCACCTGCATCGCCGTCGTCCAACTCGTGTGTAAAGTAACGTCTGAAGGCAGAGTCGGTACACCCAAGATGAATCTGACTCCATGGTCGGATGCCTCGAATGTCCAGTATTCGATGCCCGACGGCGCGCGTTCGAGACGATACGTCAGCGCCCGCCTTCTCCCTAACGAGGTGACGTTCGCGAGTAGCTCGGTGGACTCACGGAGACGATCGTTCATCTGCGCAACATGTTCGGGCGACATAAATTCGGGGATCAACATAGCTGTAGCTCCATTCTTGTTACTGTGCTGCGACGATTCTGACTCCCCCTCCAGCTCAATACGCACTGCGGTCGACGGAATCTCGGATCAGTGTTTTCGATCATTGTCGGACGCGATCTGACTTGATTCGGACATTCGTCGGTGGAGCCAGTGAGTCTTCTCGGAGATGATGAGGGCACTCGTTATTCACCCCAACCGATGTAGGAGTCTATCAATGTCACTTGTCCCCGAGGATGCCCTCGAGCTGCAGTTCCTACGCGATGCACGCCTATCTCCGGACGGAAGAAACGCAGCATATACTGTATCGTCAAGCGACCGTTCGGATCTCTCGGACTCTTGCACTTTGTGGCTGCTCGATCTGGAATCTGGAGAACGGCACGCGCTCACGGATGAGACCAGTATCGCGATGTCCCCACGTTGGTCGCCCGATGGCCGCACGGTCGCCTATTACCAAGCCGCCCCCGTGCCGGCGCTCATGATCGTTCCGGTAGACGGCAGCCAAGCTCCCCGCGCTGTCACAGAGCCGGGCACTCTCGTCGCCGGCGCACCATCATGGTCACCGGACGGCCGACAAATTGCGGTGTCAGCCGGCACCATGCTGCAACCGGATGACACCGTGGTCAGGATCACCAGCAGGGTCCACCGAGCTGAGGGCTTTGGGCCGATCGATCTCATGTCGCTCGGTATCTGTGTCGTGGACATTGAAGACAACAGTCAGCGCACCTTAGTTCATGGCTCCGCCCGGTTCCAGTGTACTGAGCCACAATGGTCTCCGCAGGGCAATCGTATCCTCTTTCAAGCGAACTTCGACGAAGACGGCGCGCTGTTCGGATTCCCCACCCTCCGTTGCGTAGACGTGGTCTCAGGCGAGGTGGAGGACGTGCTCGGTTCCTGGGGTGGCTGTCAGTCGGCGGCCTGGCTTCCCGACGGAGAACGGATCGCCTTTGTCGGTGCGGAAGCGAACTGGCGAGTGATGACGAACATGGCGTTTTGGGTCACAACTCCCGGGGCAACTCCGGAGCGGCGTACCCCGGTAGGCCCTTGGCATGTCAGCCCGCGGATCTATCAAGACGGTCCGATCTGGGACCTAGTCTCCACAGGCGGTCTGGTCGTCGAATCCGAAGACCGCGCAAGCATCACGGTACAGAAGGGCGGAGCGGTCGAGATCTGGGACGTCTCATTGGCGGGGGCGATTGAATGTATACCGGTGGTCACTGGGGATCGCAGCTGCATCCTGCTCGATGCGAATCCCGACGTCGGCCATCTGTACGTGGGAACTGATTTCTTCCAACCGACCGAACTGTTTCTCGTCGACTCAAACAACGTTGAGAGGCAACTCACCCACCTCAACAGCGAGCTGCTCGAGCGTTGGCCTGCGATTCAGGTGGATCACTTGGACGTCACGGCGCACGACGGGCACGATTTCGAGGGCTGGTTCCTTAGCCCGGCTGGTTCCGACGGTCCGCTACCGACCGTACTGCACATTCACGGCGGCCCCTACACCGCGGTTGGCTACGCGTTCCGCTTCGATTTTCGCATGCTGGCCTCATACGGGATGGGCGTGATGTTCTCCAACTTCCGTGGATCGGCAGGGTACGGGCAGGAGCACATGGACGCAATCGGCGATGATTGGGGCAGCGCAGGCTTTCCGGATCATATGGCCACGATTGACGCGGCAATCTCGCGCGGACTCGCCGACGGCGAACAACTAGGGGTCTGGGGGGCCTCCCACGGTGGCCTCGCGACGAGTTGGATCGTCGGGCATAGTGACCGCTTCGCTGCGGCCGTCGCCGAATCAGCGATCACTGACTTCACAATGGCTTACTACACTAGTGACCTGCCAGACGTCTGGCAGGCGCAGCACGGCGGCACCCCGGCCGAAGTCGGGGAGCTTATGCGGATGCGTTCTCCTCTCACCTATGCGACGAACGCCGTCACGCCGACGCTTATGCTGCACTGCGAAGGCGACCTGAGATGTCCGCTCAGCCAGGCTGAGGCGTTCCAACGCGCCTTGCTGGACGCAGGATGCATCAGCGAGCTCGTGATGATCCGCGGTGGCAACCATATCGCCGACGCAACAGGGCCAGCTCCGATACGCCTGGCACAGGATAAAGCGCTTCTCGACTGGTTCCAACGCTACCTACTGCACGATACGTCCACGCCCGAGACGAACGACTTGGCCGGACACGCCGAATCTGTGAAACGCTCGTGATGTCCCGCCGACAATCTCCACAAATCGACGACGCATCGATCCGCACGCTCATCGAACACCTGCATTGTCCCGGCCCTGGCACGATGAGAGACGTCACGGACGTCACCTGCTCTCCCGATGGCACAAGCATCGCGTGTTCAATCGAGGTTGCAGCAGAAAATAAGCACGGTCGACAGCATATCGTTTACATCATTGATGTCGAGACAGGGAAGCTGACTCGGTTGGAGCCCGGCGTACGCCCAACGTGGTCAGGTGATGGGAACCTGCTCGCATACTGCGTCGGTGATTCTGAGATCGCGGTGCGTGCCATCACGACGAACTCCACCCGACGGTACCGATTTCAGGGAATTATCGAGGACGTACGGTTTTCGGCTCGCGGTTCGCGTCTGCTGGCGCGCGTCGCCGAGCCTGGCGCACACCGATCCACTGCCAACGGGGCGACTGTTGTGCCAGGAGACGAAAAAGGAGACGATGGTGGCACCTCGCCAGATATTCGGACCGTCGGCGAAGCCGCACCTCGGGTTGAACGGACGATAGAGACACAGGGATGGCGGCGCCTCTGGGTGCTCGATGTCGAAACCCACGAGCCCGCCCAACTGCTCTCACCTGAGCAGGTCAATATCTGGGAGGCTGACTGGGCCGGCGATGAAGTCGTGGCCATTGCCTCCGACAGGCCGGATGAGAACGCGTGGTACGACGCACAGGTCGTCGTACTCAGTGTGAGGACCGCGGCGCGCAAACTTGAGATGCCCGAGGGCCAGTTTGGCTTCGTCCGCGGGTCGTCGGACGGGACACATGTCGCCTGTATCGCCGCGTTCTGTAGCGACCGCGGTCTTGTGGCCGGAAACGTGATGCTGGCCGATCTCGAAAGCGGTCAGGTCGAGCACGTCCTCACCGATGACGTGGACATCACTTCGCTTGCATGGCGCGACAACGCATCACTGCTCGCCTCGGGACAGCGAAACCTCGAAACGGTCGTGGGAGTCATCAGTCTAAGTGGATCGTGGCGCCCAGTATGGGCGACCGAGGAACGTACTTGCGGGCACTGGTATCCTGCGGTTGAACCGCTGACGGAAGCCGGAGCCGACAGCTTCGCAGCGGTAGTCCATTCCTATTACGAACCGCCGGCTCTTACCCTGTTCGGCCCCTTCGGCGAACGCAGAATAATCGATACGGCGAATAAGGGGACCGACGAACTTGTGAAACGCGGAGGGTCGCTCCGTATCGAGCGTTGGAATGCGCCCGACGGCCTCAAGGTCGAGAGCCTCCTGGCGATTCCGGACACGCCTGGACCGCACCCGATGCTCGTACTAATCCACGGCGGCCCGGTCGCGGCATATCGGACTTCGTGGCACCTCATCTACGGCTGGACTCAACTCCTTGTCGCCGCCGGATTCGCCGTGTTGCACCCAAATCCACGCGGCAGCGGAGGTCGTGGACAATCGTTCGCGAAACTCGTGCGCGGTGACATCGGCGGCGCCGACACCACGGATATCACTAGCGGGGTGCGCGCCATGGTCAACCGTGGCGTAGCCGATCCATCTCGTGTATCTGTGGCCGGCCGAAGCTATGGAGGTTTCATGGCCGCGTGGTCGATCACTCAAACCACCGACTTCACAGCAGCGATCGTGATGGCACCGGCAACTAATTGGTGCAGTCTTCACTTCTCATCGAACCTCACACGGTTCGCCGAAACCTTCCTCGGAGACGAGGTGACGAATCCGAACGGATACTACTTCACGAGGAGTCCGGTCTTCTTCGCGGATCAGGTAAACGGGCCCGTACTCAACATCGCCGGAGCCGGGGACCTCACGGCACCACCAACCCAGTCAATGGAATTCCACCAAGCGCTGGGCCACCAAGGACGCGACTCGACGCTAGTCATCTACCCCGAGGACGGCCACCACATTGAGTCGCGCCATGCAACCATCGACTTGATGCATCGCATCATCGACTTCCTCGGTTCGACCGCAGGAACTCGGTGACGCACAAGTCGTGCCCGCTCACAGTAGCCACCCCTACCCGAAAGGACCATCATGGACATGACCCGCAGTCTCTTCGCTCCGCTGGCCGCGAACGGACTCACTTCTCTGAAGTTGCAATACGACTGGCGGACCGGTGAGCACCTGATGTCGGCTGGTCGTGAATGGGAACCCAATCAGAGTTTCTCAGATTATGGCGAGGCTTTCGACGTCTCAAGCCTAAGAACTAGGGACGGGCTGGCTTTGAATACGCGCCAGACACTCAATCTCTACGCCGATCATGGATTGGCAGAATATCTCAACCAGATACTTGACCTGCTACGGCAAGGCCGACATGCCGGTATCGAGGCCTATTACCATGCTGGGCGTGATATTCGCTTCATGTGCCACCAACACAGCCGCAAACTCGGTCTGCGTAACCGTCGACACGCCATTTTCGCGGGAGGTATCCGACGGCATACTCGCGAAGAGGACGAGATCGATGTTGTCATTGACGGGCTCAATCTCAGCCGGGCGATGAGCTTCAAGAACATCGCGGCTGGCCTTGATTTCGGCGGTTCCAAAACGACCGTACAAATGGACGAGCTACTGCTGAATGATCTGGAATCGATTGGGTTCCTCGCCTTCGCGGTCGATCGTTGTAGAACCTTCACCGGTCCGGATATGAACTTCCCGACTGCGATGTCTGACATCATCAACAAGCATTACTCCCCTCAGTTCACAGGCGGACCAGCTTCGCCCCTGGGAGAGACGGGGAGGCCGACAGCATACGGCACATTTCTCGCTCTACAGGAGGTACTCCGCCTCAATGAGGGTAACAGTGCACTGGACGGTTACAGCATCGTTGTCATTGGTCTCGGCGCTGTCGGCTGGACGCTAGCGGAAATGCTTCACGAAGCTGGAGGCGACCTGCATATTGCAGATCTCGATGTGGATCGGGTCGAGAGGTTCACTGCAAAACACCCCGATGGAAGAGTCGCGCCGATCGCCATCGATGACGCGCTCGGGTTCAATGGCGATATCCTATGCCCGGCAGCCGTCGGCGGGCTGCTCGATGAGGAGACAATCGCCAAGCTTCGGTACCGCTACGTGTTCGGCCCGGCGAACAACCAGCTGAAAGCGACTAATCAAGCCGAGGAGGAGCGCCTAGCGAGGCTGTTGGCAGATCGCGGGATCTTCTTCCAGACAGAGTGGTGGCACAACACAGCAGGAGTCATGTGCGGCGCCGAAGAGTACGTCAATGGCACGAAAGCTTCCTCCGGAACCTTATACCGTCGGATTGAAGAGACGATTCCGAGCCGTACTCGGAAGAACCTGTTGCAGGCGCGTGCGCTCGGGATCACTCCGACAGAGAACGCCTACCGGACCTGCCTCGATACCATCTATGGCTAGGATGCTCCCCCATTCAAAATGAGCTCTTGCCCGCGCCGGGATAGCATCATCAGCGAAACGCGTGGACTGCACAACCCCACGACCCACCACGGAGCTTTCCAGCATTGACCAATGCATAGAGGGCTTTAAGATGCGTCATCGATGGTTTAACGACGACATCACCGGGCTCCACGCGCAGTCTTTCATATAGTGCTCTCACGTCGCCGGCCGGACCAGCGGAAGAAAGACGTCATCGACAATGTCCACGATTTCATGTTCATCTAGAGGCTTCATCGATACTATGAGATGGTGCTGGTACAAGTCGTTCACAATACTCCGGACTCGCGGAGTGAGGCGGGTTGGGTCGATTTCGCCTCGCGCGACGGCGTGGTCAAGTATTCGCTCGAACACGCCGCCGTCGCGAGTACCGAGCCGGACGGCGAGATCCCGGATGGTCGTTCCAGTCGTCCGATACATTCCCGCTAGTTGTGCAATTGCGAGTGCAGCTACCGGCGCACGACGCTCACTAGCCTGGCGGAGAAAAGCGATCACATCATCACGAAGATTCCCGGTCTCAGGTTCTTCCATCGGCAAGCGATCGAGCACATCTCTCGCGGCTGCCGCCACAAGCTCATATTTGGTTGTCCATCGCCGGTAGACGACGGGCTTGCTCGTGCTAGCTCGACGCGCGACGGCGTCAAAGGTCAGCGCGTCATAGCCTTTGGTCACGAGCTCTTCCCATGCCGCTTCAAGTAGAGCCCGGTTGAGGGTTTTGCCCCGCCGACGGCGCGGAACAAAATCGTCACTCATAGCCACCTCCTCCAGGTCCAGACCATCATGCCATGAATTTAAGATCCTTATGGTATCTTATTAATTGGTCGTAAGGAGCCGCCCGAAAGGAAGACAACATGAAAACTCTCATCTCCGGCGCCGGGTTTGCCGGCCTAAGCACCGCTATAAATCTGTCCCGCGCTGGACACGACATTACGATCGTCGAGCGTGCACCCTATATCCGCGACACAGGGGCTCCCCTCGATATTCGAGGCAAGGCCATCACGGTCGCAGAGGCAATGGGAATCCTGCCTGCGCTCGAAGCCTCGCGCGCGGGATTAAGCGAGAATATGACGATCGTCGACGCGAATGGCAGCGAGATCGCCCCGTTACCCGGAGACGATGTCAGTGACTCCGTTGACGACATCGAGATCGAACGTCCCGACCTCGTCCAGATCATGCTCGAACACCTGGGTGAAAACGTCGACGTTATCTACAATGACTCAATAGAAACGATCGATGATCGAGGAAAATCGGTTGGCGTTGAATTCGTCTCCGGGCGCCGCGAATCATTTGACCTAGTTGTCGGCGCCGACGGGGTCCACTCATTGACTCGTCGACTGGTGTTCGGCCCCGAGACTCAGTTCAGGCAGTTCCTCGGGATGTACATCGCGCTTGCTCGCGTTCCGAGCGGAACTGTCAGTGACCGTCACGCCAAAACATACTCCTGGCCGGATCACATGGTTTCCATGGCACCGTACGGCGGCCACGTCACAGCCGCGATGTACTTTCGGCAAGAGTGGCTTGATTACGATTACCACGACCCCAGCGCACAGAAGCAACTGGCGCTTGAGGAGCTCGCCGGCCACGATGAGTGGCTCATACCCATAGTCCGCAATGCCATCGAAGCTGATCCTGACTTCTACTTTGATTCCGTCAACCAAGTGCACATGGATACATACCATCGAGGGCGTGTGGTCCTCGTCGGTGACGCTGGATACTGCCCGTCCCCGCTTTCCGGTCGCGGCCTTTCGCTCGCCATGCTTGGAGCATCTCATCTTGCACAAGCGCTCAGCGATTATCCCTGGGAACTTGAGCGCGCTTTGAACACCTATGAAACAGTGCAACGCCCGCATGTAGTCCGCGCGCAGGACACCGCTGCCGACGGCGGGGATCTGCTCGTGCCAGCCACCCAGGAAGAGCTCGACAAGCGCAATGCACGGCTACGCGCTGCGCAAAGTGCCTGACGCTCAACACGCATACAGTGGGCAAGACGGACCATCTACTTTTCTGCGCTGAAACCAAAGCTCCTGACCCCCGAGCAGAATCTTCACGATTGATCGACGTGTCACAGATCACATCGACCAGTGTGTGGCTTCCCCGGCGATCAGAGTCCCCGACACCGGCATATTCCTGAGTTGCTCGGCGTCGCAGTCACGCGGATCGAGGTCCGTAACTACGATATCGGCGACGTCTCCCACCGATACAG
>NZ_RHFG01000048.1 GCF_004745485.1 Brevibacterium sp. S22 | reverse complement strand
CTTGCCCCGATGGAGTATCGGACCAAGACCGCCAAGGATGGTGAGCATGTCTATCAACTATGCTGACCCAAGCAGTCCAACTTTCCGGGACCAGTCCACGCCAGGTTGCAGAGCCGCCGTCAGGTAGCAAATTGGGGTCAGAAGCTGGGGAGGACGGAGCCGTCGGCCCACTTGTCCTCGATGAACTTCTTCACCTCGGGGGAGTGGAGCAGCTCGTCGAGCTTCTTGATGTTCTCGTCGTCCTTGTTCTCCGTGCGCACGGCGAGGAAGTTGCCGTACGGGTTGTCCTCGGCCTCTTCCAGCAGGATGCCGTCCTCGGCCGGGTTCAGTCCGGCCTCGAGGGCGTTGTTGCCGTTGATGACAGAGGCGTCGACATCTTCGAGGGTGCGTGCCAGCTGCGCGGCGTCGGCCTCGACGAACTTCACGTTCTTCGGATTGTCCTCGACGTCGGAGAGCTTCGCGTCGACCGCGTCCACGCCGTCCTTGAGGGTGATGAGCTTCGCGTCCTCGAGCATCTTCAGCGCCCGACCCTGGTTCGACGGGTCATTGTTGATGCCGATCTTCGCGTTCTTCGGGATGTCGTCGACATCCTTGATGTCGTTCGAGAACAGCGCGAAGGGCTCGAGGTTGATCGGATCGAAGGCGGTGATCTCGTAACCCTGGCCCTCGACCTCGGAATCGAGGTAGGGCTTGTGCTGGAAGTAGTTCGCGTCGATGTCGCCGTCGTTGAGTGCCTTGTTCGGCAGGGTGTAGTCCGTGTACTCGGTGACCTCGATGTCGAGGCCGGCATCCTCGGCGAGGTTCTCCTGGACGAAGTTGAGGACGTCACCCTGCGGGACCGGGGTCGCACCCACGGTGAGCTTCGTGACGTCGCCGTCCTTCTCGCCGACGGAATCCGTGCCGCCGCCGACGAGTCCGCAGCCCGACAGCAGCAGAGTCGCGCTGGCCGCGATTGCAATGAGCTTGGTCTTCATGGTTCTCCTTGATGTGTTGTGTGGTGAAGGATGCGGGTGCGGCAGGTGATCGCCACCCCGCCGAGGCGGCTCAGCGGTGGTCGACCGCGCGAGCCAGTCGGTCGCCGATGAACTGAATGATCGTGACGATGAGGACGAGGACGATGATGCAGGCGATCATCGTGTCCGCCTGGTAGCGCTGATAGCCGTAGGAGATCGCGAGCGCACCCAGACCGCCGCCGCCCACGGCACCTGCCATGGCCGTATAGGACACCAAGGTCACCGAGGTGACGGTGGCGGCGCCGATGAGACCGGGCAGAGCCTCGGGAACGTAGACCTGACGGATGACCTGGCCGTTCGAGGCGCCCATCATCAGTGCGGCTTCGATCTTGCCTTCGGTGACTTCGCGCAGGGAGTTCTCGACCAGGCGGGCGTAGAAGGGGATCGCGCCGATCGTCAATGAGACCACGGTCGCCTGCCACCCCAGCGCCGATCCGACGACGAATCGGGCGAAGGGGATGAGGGCGATGATGAGGATGATGAAGGGGATCGAGCGCGTGATGTCGACGATGAAGGACAGCACACGATAGACGAACTGGTTCGAGTTCAGTCCGCCCTTCGAGGCCGTGAACAGCCAGATGCCCAAGGGCAGTCCGAAGAGCACAGCCAGTCCGGTCGACCAGGCCGTCATGAGAAGAGTCTCGATGGTCGCCGGCCACATCTGATCGGTGATCGCGGGGTTGTCGAACCATGTGGGATCGTTCATCAGGCAGCCTCATCCGCGTAGATTCCATCGGCTTTCAGGGCGGTGATCAGGCCCTTCGCCTGCTCGGCCGAGTCCACGGAGAAGCGCAGGCGACCGACCTGGCGGCCCTCGATCGTGTCCACGGCTCCGGCGAGGATCGCCTCGGCGCTCGCACCGGCCTTCTGTGCGGCGGTGAGCACAGTGGGCAGATCGGTGCCGGCCAGGGACACCTCGACGAGGCGGCTCTCACCGTCATCGATGCTCACCGGAGGCAGGGGGACGAGGTCTTTGGCCAAGACTGATCCGGGTTCGGCGATCACCTCGGCGAGTTTGCCGGTCTTGGCCACGCGGCCGTCGGCGAGCAGCGTCACGGAGTCGCAGATCTCGCGGACGACGGACATCTCGTGGGTGATGATGAGGACGGTGATGCCCAAACGGTCGCGCAGGGAGCGGATGAGACCGAGGATCTGATCCGTCGTCGTCGAATCCAGCGCTGAGGTGGGCTCATCGCACAGCAGCACCTTCGGCTCTGCGGCCAGCGCCCGGGCGATGCCCACGCGCTGCTTCTGACCGCCCGAGAGCTGAGCGGGATAGTTGTCGACGCGGTCGCCGAGGCCGACGAATTCGAGGAGCTCACGGGCCTTGGCCAGGCGCTCGGCCTTCGGCACTCCGGCGATCTTGAGCGGGTGGGCGACGTTCTTCAGCGCCGTGCTCGAGTCGAGGAGGTTGACGTGCTGGAAGACCATGCCGATGCTGCGGCGGGCCTCGCGCAGGCCGGAACCGGACTGGTTCGTGAGGTCGACGCCGTCGATGGATACGGTTCCCGAGGTGGGGGAGTCGAGTCCGGTCAGGCAGCGGATGAGCGTGGACTTGCCAGCGCCCGAGCGGCCGACGATGCCATGGATCTCTCCGGCAGGGACCGTGAGGTCGATCTCCTCCAGTGCGACGGTGTCTCCGAACACCTTCCGCAGTGCGCGCAGTTCGATCACAGGCGCCTCCTCGTGTGGTTGGTCAGCGCCGCGCACGATGGTGGACGGCGGATCAGGGGATGGGTCGGCCTACGGTCCAGTAAGGCCGACGATTCAGGATGCCAAGGAACTCCACGTTGCTCACAGGCGAATGTCATAAATCGACGCAATACCGGATGATCGTGAGCAAGAACTCACCGATTCCCTCACCCAGGAACCCCGCGCAGCAGGTGACTCGAGCCCCGCACGCACGCCGATCACTCACCCGGTGGCTCCCCTTAAGAGGTGGCGGTGAGATGAACACGACGGGAAGCGCCCGCCAACGCGGACGACAGTTCTCCTTGTCGTAACCCTGCGGCCACCTCGGCGGCGTACTCCTGAGTGATCAGCTGCGAGAACGCAATGATCAGTTTCGAGAACACACCACGATGGGATGCGCATGTACGAAGAACGAACGAGGATCGCGGCGATCGTTCCCTGCCACAACGAAGAGATCACCGTTGCCAAGGTCGTCGGCGACCTCAAGGCCGCTGTTCCGGGAATCACCGTCTACGTCTACGACAACTGCTCACACGATCGCACCTCGCAGCGCGCCGCCGAGGCGGGAGCCATCGTGCGCAAGGAGAACGTTCCCGGCAAGGGCAACGTCGTCCGCCGGGCCTTCGCCGACATCGACGCCGAAATCTACGCGATGATCGACGGCGACGACACCTACGAGGCGGCCCACCTGCCCGAAATGATCGACACGCTCATCTCCGGGCCCTATGATCATGTGCTCGGGGTGCGCCAGGACAATCAGGAGACCACGTCATATCGCCCAGGCCACGAAGCCGGGAACAAGATGTTCAACCGGCTGACCGGGTGGCTCTTCGGCTCCGAGGTCTCCGACATGCTCTCGGGCTATCGGGTGTTCTCCCGCCGCTTCGTCAAATCGTTCCCCGCGATCAGCCGTCGGTTCGAGATCGAAACCGAGCTGACCGTGCACACGATGTCCCTGCGCCTTCCCACCACCGAGGTGGCCGTGGACTTCCGTGACCGACCCGACGGAAGCGAGTCGAAGCTCTCAACGGTCAAAGACGGGTTCCGCATCCTCGGGCTCATCTCCGCCCTCGTCCGGCACGAACGACCGCGCCTGTTCTACGGCACGCTCACAGCCGTGTTCGCCGCACTGTCCCTGGTGTTCGGTCTGCCCGTGGTCTGGGAGTACTGGCAGACCGGGCTCGTGCCTCGATTCCCGACCGCGATCCTCGCTACCGCGCTGATGGGGCTGGCGTTCCTGCTCGGCAGCGTCGGTCTGACCTTGGACGGCCTGCGTCGAGCCAGGAGAGAGACCTCGCGGCTGGCCTATCTCGGCCTCCCGGCGGTCACTGCCTGTCCTGCTGCCGCGCTCGCCGGACCGCCGCAGTCTTCGGAGCCCGTGGCATCTCCGGCGCGGTCGACGTCATCGAGACCGGTGAGGGCGCCATCGGCATCATGAGGCACGGAACCCTGCGCGGAGGGCTGAGGTCTCCGCTGGCATGGGATGGTCTTCTCGGCCTGCTCGTCCTGATCTGGTCATTCATCTTCATCCGCCTGTTCTCGCCCGGACGCATCAACGTCGACATCGGCTACCAGTGGGAGCAGGCGCTCGGGAAGACGCCTGTGAGCGATTGGCATCCGCCGGTGATGAGCGCGGTATGGAAGGTGCTCATCGACCTCACCGGCGACCCGGGCAGTCTCCTGGCCCTGCAGGTGCTGATGCTGGCCGTGGCCGCGTGGCTGACCGGAGTGCTCATCCATCGCCGAGGCGGCCCCCGCTGGGTCTCCCTGCTCGGGCCCGCGGTCATGGCCGCTCCGTGGGTGCTCTCGCAGATGACGACGCTGTGGAAGGACTCGCAGATGGCGGTGGCCATGCTGCTGGCCGTGGTCCTCATCGCCGTCATCCGGTTCAGTGGGCGCAGCCCGGGTGATGGATCGGTGTGTGGGCGCCTCCGGAGCGGTGGGTCCCTGAACGAGGGGCGGTCATCGCGTCTGCGGTCGCTGGCGCTGTGGGTCAACGTGCTGTGGATTCCGGCGGTGATGCTGCTCGTCTATGCCGTGTCGCTGCGGAAGAACGCCGTGTTCGCTCTCGTTCCAATCGCCGTCTACGCCGCTGTCTGCCTGCTCGATGTCCGGCCGATGAAGTGGCGCCGGTGGCCTCGGTCGAAGTCGCGCACTGCGCTCGCCGTGGCGGGGCTGTCGGTGCTCATCCTCGGCATCGTCGGTGCCGGCTCCGTGGCGACCGATGCGGCGATCGCATCGCGCGCCGAGGTCAAGCACACCGGACAGATCTCTCAGATCTTCCTCGATGATGTGATGTTCTCCGTTCCCGAGGCTTCGCTGCAGGCCGCCGATGCTCCGGATGAACTCAAGGACCACATCAGCACTGCCCGGGACAAGTGCTTGGCGAAGGGAGAGATCTGGGACGCCTATTGGAACTGCTACGGACGCGGCCCCAGCGGCCGGGCTTTCAGTCCGCTGGCTCATCAGGACGAGCTCAAAGACCTGTGGCTGAACGAAGTGATCACCCACCCCGTCCGATACGTCGAATACCGAGCCGCCGTGTATTCGATGTACTTCTTCTCATCGAAGCTCGAATACTGGGAGCTCCGCTGGGATGCAGAGTCCGAGAAGATCGGCTACCCGCTCGGCAGCACGAAAGCTGACTATATCTTCGAACCCTACGTCAACGACTTCGCCCTGGAGACCTTCCCGATGCTGTTCAAACCGTGGTTCTGGACGCTCATCGCCGTCGTCCTGCTCGCGGCGGTCGTCCACATGCGCCGGAAGGATGCCCGTGTCTCGGTGACATCTCGGAAGGTCTCGCAGCCTCTGAAGCACCAGGCTGCGCCGAGTCGGCCCTCTCCCCACTTCGGGCCCGAGATCACGGTGCTGACCACCTCGGCGCTGTGCTATATCGCCGGATATTTCCCGATCGTGCCGGCCAACCATTTCCGGTACACCTTCTGGCCGGCGGTGGCTGTGACCGTCGCCTGCGTGCTCGCGCTGTCGATGTGGAGGCGCCGCGGCGTGGCGCACGACGATGATCCTGCAGCGTACGACCCCTCTGACCGCTCTGGTCGAGGGGACGCGGCCACACCACCGAGCCCGGCATCCAGCGAGTCCGAATCCTAGGGCCATAGACTGGGCACAGTTATGAAAGAGTCATTCTCGGACCGTTTCCGGCGCCTGGCGGTGGAAGCCTTCAAGTTCCTCACCGTCGGCGGGCTCGGCTATATCGTCGACGTCGGACTGTCGAACCTGCTGGCTTACGGGCTCGGTCCGATCCCCGCCCTCCTCGAGGGCAGCCCGATCAAGTCGAAGATCATCTCGACGATCCTGTCGATGGTCGTCGTGTGGATCGGCAACAGACTCTGGACCTACGGCGACCGGACCACGCAGTCGAACATGCGCGGCGTCGTCCTGTTCATCGCGGTCAACCTCGTCGGCATGGTCATTTCGGTCATCCCGCTGGGTGTGACGTGGTACCTGCTCGATATGCGCGACCAGCTCACCTACAACATCTCGACCAATATCATCGGCATCGGGCTGGCGATGGTCTTCCGCTTCTACGCCTACCGCACATGGGTTTTCAAGGACCAGGCCCCCGACGCCGAGGTGGTCGTGCCCATGGAGGAGTCGAGCCGAGTCCCCGACGAGCGCAGCTGAGCACTACAGACCTCTTGCCCATCCACTCTCGTCCTTCACGCTGCTGCTCGCGCCTCATATTTCGCCGCTTGGCTGGTTCCCAGGTGCCAAATCGCCGGTTGGCTGGTTCCCAGGCGCCAAATCGCCGCATGAGTGGTTCCCACGCGCCGAATCGCCGCTTGAGCGGTCGAAATGGTCACGTCCGCCCGCGGATTCTGTGACCATTTCGACCTCCCAAGAAGTCCGGCGTGCCAGAGTCTCTGCACAATCGTGATCGCAAAGGAGCATTGACGCCCAAGAAGTATGGCGTGCCAGAGTCTCTGCGGAATCGTGGTCGCAAACGGACCTTCACGCCCAAGAAGTACGGCGTGTCAGAGTCTCTGCGGAATCGTGGCCGCAGAGGAGCATTGACGCCCAAGCAGTCAGTGGTCGCAATCGGATAGTTTTCGGCGAAGAAAGTATCTGGTGCTGACCTATTCTCAGAGGTCTTGGGTGCCGGCGGTGGAGTTCAGCGGCTGCGACGCAGCTCGCGGTAGGCGCTGATGACAGGGGCCGAAACCACGGTGGAGCCCCGAGGCAATGGTGAAGCGCCGAGACCACGGTGCACGCCCAGGTGTCTCGGCGCTCTACCGTGGTCTCGACGCTCGACGCTCGACGCTCGACGCTCGACGCTCGACGCTCGACGCTCGACGCTCGACGCTCGGTGCTTGGTGCGGGTTGCCGGAGGCGGCGGTCGCTACCTCCTCAGGCGGCGATAGGCCCTGGCCGACAGGGGCACGAAGACTGCTGTAATGGCCAAGGGCCAGGCGACGGCGGCAAGCAGACTGTAGTCATTCAGCCACCCGTCGGTGACCCCAGTGGGATTGCCGAAGAGCTCGCGGACTGCGGTCGCCGTGGCCGAGATGGGATTCCACGACGCCACCGCGCCCAACCAGTTCGGCATGAACTCGGGAGCCGCAAATACGTTGGACAGGAAGCCGATCGGCCACACCAGCACCTGCACGAGAACTGTCGCTCCTTCGTGCTTGCCGATCGTGAGCCCGAGGCAGATCCCGATCCACAGGACGGCGAATCGCAGCCACAGGAGAAGGGCCACCGCGAGCAGTCCGGCCAGTGGGGAGTTCGTCGCCCTCCACCCCAGGAGCAATCCGCCGATGAGGAGGATGATGATCTCGACGGTGGAGCTGATCATATCGGCACCTGCCCGGCCGAGTGAGACAGAGGCATCGCTGATCGGCATCGACCTGAACCGGTCGGTGATTCCCTTCTTGGCATCGTTGGCCATCGTGGTCATGGTCGTCTCCACACCGAACATCATCGCCAGGGTCATCATGCCCGGCAGCAGGAAATGGATGTAGTCGCCGCCTCCCGGCAGTTCGATCGAGCCGCCGAAGATGAAAGCGAAGACCAGCAGCAGCATGATGGTGAAGAGCAGATTGAAGATCGGTGTCCATGGCTGGCGACCCCAATGTGCGAGGTCCCTTCTGCTGAGGATCAGGCCCTCTCGAATGATGCTCATGCGTCCTCCGTCTCGGTCAGGGCGAGGAATACCTCATCCAGTGTGGGTCGGCGCAGAGCGATGTCGTCTGCGACGATTCCGGCGGCGTCGAGTCGTCGGACGACGGCGCTGAGGTCCCCGGCACCGCCGGCCGCAGGGCAGGTCACGACGCCTGTGCCTTCGTTCAGATCGATCTCCGGACCACCTGTGGAGACCAGGGCCGTTTGGATCGCACGGGCCTCAGCCGTGGTCGCCGCACTGACCTCGATCCGGTCCCCGCCGCGCTGCCGTTTGAGTTCGGTGGGAGTGCCTTCGGCGATGATGCGCCCGGACTTCATGATCGAAATGCGGTCGGCCAGAGCATCGGCCTCCTCGAGGTACTGTGTGGTCAGCAGCACCGTCGTTCCCCGCTCGGCGATCGCGGTCACCGAGTTCCAGACGTCGATGCGACCGCGCGGGTCGAGCCCGGTCGTCGGTTCGTCGAGGAAGAGGACCTCTGGATCGAGGATCATTCCCACCGCGATGTCGAGTCGCCTGCGCATCCCGCCGGAGTAAGTACTCACTGGGCGCTGGCCAGCCTCGACGAGGGAGAAGCCTGCGAGCAGTTCGTCGGCTCGGCTCGCTGCGTCGCGACGGGACAAGCCGAAGAGCCGTGCGAACATGACGAGATTCTGACGACCGCCGAGGATCTCATCGAGTGCAGCGGACTGACCGACGAGACCGATCTTCCGCCGCACATGGCCCGGATGAGTGCTGACATCGAGTCCGGCGACCTCCGCCGTGCCCGCTTCAAGGCTGATGAGAGTGCTCAGCGCACTCACCAGCGTTGATTTCCCGGCCCCATTGGGTCCGAGGAGTCCGTGGATCGTGCCGGCCGGGATCTCGATCTTCAGCTCGTCGAGAGCCCTGACCGTGTCGTAGTTCTTGACCAGGCCGGTCGCCCGCACTGCTGGGCGACCGCGGTCCTTCTCCACTGGTTCACGCATCTGCAAACCTAACTATGTACAGTGTACGAAATAAGATGGACTGAAACAGTGTACACCGCACGGAGTAGACTGCAAGCATGAATTCCGAAGTAGACTCTTCCCATTTCGATCCGGAAGGCATTGACGTCGTTCTGCGCCTACTGTGGCGCGATCATCTGGACACCGAGGTGGGCACGCGCGGACCGCGACGCAAGCTCAGCGTCGACCAGATCATTGACGCGGCGATCGAATTCGCCGATGCCGGAGGGATCGAGGCGCTGTCCATGCGCAAGGTGGCCGAGGCAGTCGGTGTTTCGGTCATGTCGCTCTACGGCTATGTGCCTCACAGGTCCGGGCTGATCGGACTGATGGTCGACAAAGTCATCGGCCTCAGTCCGATGCCGGAGCATTCGGGCTCTGTGGCAGACCGGGTGCGCTGCATCTCCGACGTTCTGTGGGACGAGTACCATCGTCATCCCTGGCTGGTCGCTGCCCAGTCGCATCGGCCGTGGATCGGTCCTCACACGTCGGCGCGCTACGAATGGGAACTCGACGCGTTTGAAGGTTTCGGGCTTGACGACATCGCCATGGACCACACCGTCGCGCTCATCGAATCGCACGCTGCGGCCAGCGCTGCCAACAGCATCAACGCCCAGAGACTCGAACACAGTTCCGGAGTCAGTGACCTGGACTGGTGGAATGCCAATGCCCCGCTTCTCGAGCAGGTGATGCCAGAAGGGTCATTCCCGATATCAGGCCGTGTCGGGTCAGCGGTGGGAGAGAAGTACCAGGCGGTGACCAATCAGCAAGCCGTCTACGAATACGGGATCGACACCATCATTCTCGGGGTTCGGGCGCGGCTGAAGAAGGCGGAATTCGGCTCCGCCGACTGCTGCTGATTGGCACTCCGCGTCGAAACCACGGTAGAGCACCGAGACACCTGTGTGTGCACCGTGGTCTCGGTGCTCCATCGTGGTCTCGACGCTCGACGCTCGACGCTCGACGCTCGATGCTCGATGCTCGATGCTCGATGCTCGATGCTCGATGCTCGATGCTCGATGCTCGATGCTCGATGCTCGATGCTCGATGCTCGACACCCGACGCTCGGCGCCCGGTGCGAAAACTGACACTTGGTTCAGCGCAGGTTGCGCAGCTTGCGGTAGGCAGTGATGACGGGGGCCGGAGTGACGGTGCGCAGCTCGGCACGGAGCAGCATCCGCTTCTGCTTGAGCAGCGCGGCCCGACGGTTCGGCAGCTGACTGGTCTGAGCGCGGGTGGCGAGCAATCCGAGGTCTCGGCGCAGCTGACCGTCGACGGGATGGAAGTAGTTCGCAGCCAGCCACTCCGGGTCCGGGAACCCGATTGCTCCGGAAGCCACGTCGCTCAGGCTTCCGGTGGCACCGGAGTCTTCGAAGACCTCGTTGAGCAGCTCGGCGTTGAAACCGAAGTCAGAGATGAGCAGGGTCGGCACACCTCGGTCGATGGACTCGAGTGCCGCCGTCGACGACACAGTGACCAGGGCCGATCCCGAACCCAAGAAGTCGCTGAGGGGACCGTATCCCAACTCGATGCGTGCCGCACCGGGGACGTTCCGGGCACGGAGGTCCTCGAGGATCTCGACGTAGGAGTGCTGCTCGTGATGAGTCTCGAACTCGCCGGGACGTGAGCGCATCTTGATGACCGCCGTCGACTCCGGATGCTGGTCGGCGAACGCGGCCAGGGCCGCAATGACCGCCTCACGGTCGGCTCGCTCTGCCGGGACCTTCGCCTGCGGGGCGAACACGAGAGTGCGCGGGGTCGCCAGACTGCGCGGTGCGGTGAGACTGTCTGAGTGTGGGGCACCAGCCGACGAGGTTGCAGGACTGGGCGACGGAGGGGCCGCCTCGGAGGTGGTCGAATCGGTTTGCCCGCGCCGCGGAATCCCCACCGAACGCAGCATCGGCAGCCGCGCCAACAACACCTCGCAGGGTACCTGCGAGCGTGCGCTCGCCTCGGTGTAGGCGGCCACCTCGGCGGAGGAATGGGCGATGAACGCATCCATCAGCCGACGATAATTCATGCCCTTGCCGCTGGCCGGCAGGCCCATTCCGGGCAGGCCCGAGACCAACGCGGGCCGGTGGGTGCGGGTGTGCGCTGTGAGGAAGACCTGGGCGACGATCGGCCCGGTGGCGGCGCCGAGGACGATGTCGGGGGAGTGGTCGGTGATGACCTGCGCGAGGTCGGAACGTGAGATGACGGGGACCTCGCGGTGCTGCCAATCGGTGCCCGCGACGGCGCTGGCGATCTGCTCGTCGGTCGGCAGGATCGGATTGTCGATGAGGAACACGCGCCCCTCGACGTCCGGCAGGCTGGACAGCAGCTGGGTCGCCCACTTGAGGTAGGACTCGCTGTCGGAGACCGAGAGGATGCGGATGGGAGCAAGCCCGACCGATCGCCGAGGCGGGGCCTCAGAGTACGACGGCAGCATCGGCCCGCTGTAGTGGGGATCACCTGGTTCAGGAATCGTCATCTGCCTTGACCGACTGGGCGTTGAGGGACTTTCGCAGACTATCGGGTGAGGCGCCGGTCCACCACTTCGCGGGGATCTCGGTGACATCGATGGTCACGTCAGGATTGAGCACGGCCAGGGACACCGCCGCGGTCGACGGCAGGCTGCGGATCGTCGATTGCGGCGGCAGGTTGATCAGCCGCAGCTCGATCGGCAGGCCGAGGTTCTTGATCCGCACCCGCTCGTCACGGCCGAGGTCGGTGAGGAACTCCTCGGTCTCACGCCGGTGCGGGTAGTAGGTGATGGATCCGTGAGTGTCGATGATGTCGTCGACCCAGGCCCGGTATGCGAAGGCGTCGATGAGTCCGTCGGCGGCCAGGGACGAACCGATGACCGGATTGTCCCGCGGGTGGCTGCCGCCGGTGGGCAGGGTCTGCAGGTGCTCGAACCGGTGGCGGGTGATCTCGCCGCCGGATTTGAGGAACGCTTTGCGCAGCGGCTTCGCCACCGGCAGAGCAGTGTGCCAGCGCAGCTTGCCCACCGTCGCCAGGCTCCTCAGTCGGTCGGCGACGTGCGCGGCCATGACCGTGCGCGAGGCCTTGAGCTTCTGCCGGGGACGGACGAGGGGACCGCGCTTGGCTGTGAGGATCTCGATCGCCGAATACGTGGCCAGGCCGTCGTCGAGGATGACGACCTCGGGCATGCGACGCTCCAGATACGCCAACGCCAAGGCTCTGTGCACCTGACCGGAGCAGGCATCGCCGAGGTAGATCCGGTCGAAGGCCGTCTTGCGCAGCAGTCCCGGCTTTGCTCCGTCACGGTCGAGCCGGACGTTCTTCGGCAGCCAGGCCGGGTCGAAGGCGTCAAGGAAGGACGTCATGCCTTTGGCGCTCGCCCGGGCCCGGATGAGCAGATCCTCAGACGGTTCATGGGATTCGAGCGCGGAGAGGAACTGCAGGGGGGATTCGACGAAAGCGACGGCGCTGCGGCGCGTCTTCTTCGGTGTCACCGGTGTTGGATCCGTTTCATGATGCGTTGCTGTTTTCTCGCAACCGCTTTGATCACGAGCGTTCCCGAGCGTCTGATCATCCGCTTCGGAGCAAACGCCTTCGACGTGCTGCCAGGCAGAGCCAGGGCAGTGAGGCGGCGGCGTTTGAAATACCGGCTGAACCGGTCGGCGAAAGCACTGCTGTCGTCGCCGTCGTCGCTGTCGTCGAAGACCTCGGTGAGGAAGTCTGTCGCCCTGTCGCGCAGATCGTGCGACAGCGTCGGTGCCATGCAGTAGGTGACCGCCGTGAGGAGTCGTTCCAACTGCGGGTGTGCGCTGGCCTCATCCGGGGTGCTGCCGTCACAGATCGCGGAGATGATCGTCAACGGGATGCGGTTGCTGTTCTGATAGGGCGAGATGGCTTCGAGCAGCAGGTCCGTGCCCACGGCCAGAGCCGGCATCCGATAGATCTGGCGCGCGGTCATCAGCGCGGTCGAGAACCCGCCGACGATGAGGTCGGGAGACAGCCGGTCGATGATGACCTCGGCCATGACGGGCAGGTCGAACACCTGCAGAGTGATCCCGAGCCGCTGCGCCGCCTCGTACAGCGGTCCGGTCTGCGACGGCGGAGCGGCCGGATGCGGTTTGAACACCACGACTTCCATGCCTCGTGCAGCAGCGGCCTCGATCATGTCGATGTGCAGCTGCGTCTCCTCCTCGGAGGTGATGAGACCGAGAGCCGACAGATACTGACCGACGACCAGCGCCCACGGACGGGTCCCCGACGGCGCGGCACCCAGAACATCGCCGAGCTCTGCCTCAAGAGTCTGCGCCGAATGCTCACCGAGCTCGCGCACCACAGCGGTGAACGACTCGACCCCCAACGGGCGGTGGACGATATCGAATTCGCGCAGCAGCCTCGGCGAGATTCCGGGCACCAGCGGCAGATAGTGCAGCACGGACATGCGCTGCCCGTTCGTCAGCGGAATCTGATTGCGGGTCGGACCGAAGCTCATCAGCCCGTCCGCATGCACTCTGATCGTCGCTCGCGAGAACACCCGACCCAAGGCGATAGCGGGGTTGACCTGGGGTGATTCGATCACGAGCTCGATCTCGTCGGCTTCATCCAAGCCCCACCGGCCACGCAGGTACGTTTCCACGATCGGCAGATCCGCATGATCGGGACGCCATGACGACGGATGCACGTGCAGAGGTGCGAGCGCTTCGTTGAGATCGACGACCCGATCGAATCGCTCCACCAACGAGGCGGCTCCCGGGGCATCGACGAATGACTCCGAGAGCTCCATGACGACGGCATTGTTGCTGACCAGGAGGATCCGCTCGGTCGGTGCCGGAGCGTCCTCGGCCGCGAGCCCTTCGGTTCCCAGCAGCGCCGGAGCCGCCGGTCGGTCGTAGTCACCGCCATCGATCCCCGCCGTCAAGCAGACGAGTTCGAACAGAGTCGAGGCGAGAAAGATCTGTTTCACTTCACCATCTCCAGAACTAACGAAGGTGCGTCGTTGAGGTAGCTGCTGACATTGAGCTGCCGTCCCTGCTTCTGCAGAATGAATTCCTCGCGCAGGTACTCCGGCGGAATCTTCGCCGAGATCGTTCGCGCACCTCGCCGCAGCTGGTGCCGCAGCGGTGCCGGCGACGCTGCGAAGCGATTGATCTGATGATCGAGGATGGCCAGCCAGTTCCGGATCGCCTTCGGCCACAGTCGGTCGGCGTCGGGTTCGGCGGCAACCAGATCGAAGATCTGCCCGAATGCCCGAATGAAGTCCAACTGCCGGGCGTCGACGATGCGCGACAGCGAACCCGCCAGCCCCCTCCGGTAGAGGATTCCCGGAGCATCGACGACAGCGAAGGACTCGGCCTGCAGATGCAGCCGCCAGATCCACGACCGGTCCTCGGCGGTCATGAAGTTCTCCGGGAAATGCAGGATCCCCTGATCGAGGACCCGCCGGTGAAAGATCCCGGCCCACGCGAACGGATAGTCGACCATCGTCGATTCGTAGACGGGCAGGATCCCCACCTTGGGATCCAACGGCACATCACGCACCGACATCGGCGCGAGTTTGCGCACCCGCTTCGTCCCCTCGACGGTCGTATGGTCACAGCGGATGAAATCGACGCCGAGGCTGTGCGCCGCCGCAAGCATCGAGGACAGGTGCCCCGGAGCCAGCCAATCATCCCCGTCGAGGAAGACGATGTGGTCGCCTCGGGCCGAGGCGAGCCCCTTGTTGCGGGCGTTGGCCAGCCCCGTCGCCTCGGGGTTGGTGAGCACCTCGAAATGAGGGAACCAGGTGCTGAACTCCTCCAGCAGCTCCGGCGTCTCATCACGCGATCCGTCGTTGACGAAGATCAGCTGAGTGCGGTCCCACACGGGGCCCTGCTGTCGCAGCGATCGGAACAGAGTGCTCAGGTAGGGGGCACCATCTTTGGCGGGAACGATGATGCTCAGGTCGAAATCGGTCACGGTGAGTCTCCGAAGATTGCGGTCATGGGCAACGTCATTGGGGCGGACACGGAAGAGCCACCTCGGCGCAGGAAATCCTCGCCGAGGTGGCTTCGCCGATTGCTCAGACCGTGACCTTGCGCAGGGAATCGATCTTCGATTCCTCGCCCGGCATGACCCGCTTGATTCCGTCGCCGAATGCGGTTTCGAGGACGCGGACTCCCTTGACGAGGGAGGCGAATTCGCGCGGTTCCATCGATGCGGACTGGTCGGATCCCCACATGGACGAATCCAGCGTGATGTGACGTTCGATGGTCACGGCCCCCAGCGCGGCAGCGGCGAAGGAGATCTCGAGGCCGAGTTCGTGACCGGAGTAGCCGACGGGGACTCCGTAGCGTTCGCGCATGGCCGGGATCGCCTTGAGGTTGACCTCTTCGGGCGGCAGCGGGTAGGTCGAGGTGGCGTGCATGAGCACGAGCTTGTCTCGGTCGAAGACCTCGACGGCCCGGTCCAGGGTCTGCCAATCGGACATGCCCGAGGAGCACAGGACGGGCTTGCCGGTGGCGGCGATCGCGCGCAGCAGTTCGAAGTCCGTCAGCGAGGCCGAGGCGACCTTATAGGTCAGCGCGTCGAATTCGTTCTCGAGGAAGTCGACGGAGTCGGTGTCCCATGGGGATGCGAACCACTGGAGTCCGACTTCCTTGGCGTAGCGGTCGATCTCGGCGTATTCGTCGATGCCGAACTCGACGCGGTGCTTGTAGTCGATGTAGGTCATCTCGCCCCACGGGGTCGAGCGCAGCTTCGACTTCTGGTGTTCGGGGACGGCCACCTCGGGGTTGCGCTTCTGGAATTTCACGGCCTGCGCACCGGCGGTGACGGCGACATCCATGAGCTGCTTGGCGATGTCGACGTCGCCGTTGTGGTTGATGCCGATCTCACCGATCATGTACAGGGGCTGGTTCGGGCCGACGAGGTGCTCTCCGATGGCCACGGGGGCGAGTTGATCAGTCATGAAACCTGCTTTCGGTTGGCACGCGAAATCTCCGCGCGGTGGGTGAACTGCGGCTGCTGCCGCGGGACGGACGGTTGCTGGTCAGGGAAGACGGACGCGTGGTCGGACATGGCCGCCGAGCGGTGTCCGACCAGGTGTTCTGGCTGGTGGCCGGCGGCCGAGGTCGATGGGTGACCGGTGGACGACCACAGCGAGGTCAGGGTCGAAATCGGGAACGGTTCGGCCGCCTCGGCGGGGATGGGAATGAGGTCGCAGACCTCACGGACCGCACCCCGTCCACCCGGTCGATCGAGGATGACTCGGGCGGCGGCGAGGACGCGCGGGTGGGCGTCGGCGACGGCGACGGGCCAGCCGACGACGTCGAAGGCCTCGAGATCGTTGATGTCGTTGCCGACGTAGGCCACGCGAGCAGGGTCGAGGTCGTTGGCGGTGATCCACGCGTCGAGGATGCTGGCCTTGTTGTCGATGCCCTGGGCGACATCGACGCCCAGCTTCTCTGCGCGGCGGGTGACGACCGGGTTGCGTTCCTTCGACAGGATCATCATGGGCACGCCGGACTTCACGAGGCGGGAGACGCCCATGCCGTCGCCGCGATGAACGCGGACCTGTTCGTTGCCGTCCTCGTCGACGTAGGCGCCGTCGTCGGTGTGGACGCCGTCGAAGTCGGTGACCAGCGCGTCGACGTCGATGACCTGGGCGGTCTCCTGAGTCGAGGCGATGGCGCGGACGAGGGAGAGATCGGACATGTCGTCGATCTCGCGGGCATGCTCGGGCGGGACCTCCTCGATGCCGATGCGGCCGAAGAAGCGGTGCTCGTGTTCGAGCAGCCCGGAAGTGCGCATGACGTAGAAGGCACCGGTTTCATTGAAGTGCTTGGCGCGGTCCTGGCGGCGCGGACGGAAGCTCGCTTCATGTCCGACGGCCACGGCCTGGGTGTCGTCGTCGAGGCGCCACAGGAACGAGTGGTCTTCGACGGCGGAGAAGACGACATCGGCATCGTCATCGCGGACCGTGCGGACCGCGTTCTCGATGGAGGCGGAGTCGATGAAGGGGGAGGTGCACTGCATGAACACTGTGATGTCGAACTCCTCGTCGAGGGTCGACAGGGTGTGGATGAGTGCGGATTCGCTGGTGGCGGTGTCGCCGGCGATTTCGGCGGGACGGTGGGCCACCTCGGCGCCGGCGCGCAGGGCTTCGGCTGCGATTCCGTCGTGGTCGGTCGAGACGATCACACGGTCGATGCTCGGGCTGGCCTGAGCGGCGTTGATGGCGCGGGCCAGCAGCGAGATTCCGGCGACCTTCTGCAGGTTCTTCAGCGGAATGCCCTTGGATCCTCCGCGCGCCGGGATGATCGCGACAGTGCGGTGGGAGTCGGGGGCGCCGGTCGGTGCGGGGGTTGGGGCCGTGTTGGCTGTGCTGCCGGTTGGTGAAGTGGCGGTCGGGGTGGTTTCGGTCGGTGCTGTGGTGGTCGGTGCGGTTCCGGTTGGTGCTGTGGTGGTCTGGGTGGTCGTCGCCGCAGTGGTCGGTGCCACGGTGGGGGTGGTTCTTTCTGCCGCCTGATCTGCTTGGTCTGCGGCCACGGCGGTGCACGCATCCGGCGTCTGCGCGGTTGCGTTGGGTTCGTAGGTCATCGATTGGTCATTCACAATGATTCGACGCTATCGACGCGGTGTTACCTCAAGGTGAACACACCATGTCTCCGAGGCGACCCCTCGATGGCGAACCCGTGACGGACCGTCTGAAGCGTCGACGAAGGCGGAGGTGCGCAACATTTCTGCAGGTGGCAGCGGCAGGCGGCGGCTGTAGGTGGCGGGGGTGGTGGCTGCGGCAGCTTTGGGCGGAGAGCGGAGCGGCCCGGGCAGCGGTCGCCGCACAAAGGGTGCAGAGGAAACCACTCGGCGTCCGTTCCATCATGATGCGAACAGATGTGAGGAACGCGAAGTGGCGAGCGGTGCACTAAAAGTGGGAGGCAGCGTACGAAAAGTGGGAGCGCGAGCACGCAAGATGAACCTGGGCGGACGAAGTGCGGCCTGAGCGGACCGAAGAGGCACGGCGCCCAATGGTCAGGTCGACAGCGATCAGACGGTCAGCGCCAGCACCCGCGATCAGGCGGTCAGCGCCAGGTGATGTTCCACATGCGGTTGTTCCAGGCGGAGAACGGGATGACCTCGCCGGTATAGATCGGCCAGAAGTAGGCGAACGCCATGACTGCCGCGACGAGGACTATGCCGACGCTCATGCGGCGTGCAAACAGGGCGATGGAGATGCGAGTGAAGAGCCGCTTGGAAGTTGTGCGGATCCCGGACGTGCCAACGGGCTGCGCTCCGGACACTCGTCGCTGCTGGGTCGCCGGTTGGCTCCGGGTGTCGGCCTCGCCGGGCGGAATGGCTTCGTCAGCTCCACCGGCCCGGCCCGCCAGACCCGCCGTAGCGACCCCACCAGTCGCACTGGCCCCGAGCCTCCCACGGACTTGACCGACCCGACTGACCCCACCGGACCCATCGGGCGCCCGGCCCCAGACCAGTGTCAAGCAGTACGTCACCGCCAGCACCACGAAGGGCACCATGACGATGGTGTAGAAGGTGAAGATCGTGCGCTCCTGGTAGGCGAACCACGGCAGCCAGGTCGCGCCGAGCCCGGCGAGGATGACTGCCGGTCGGACGTCTCGGCGGATGATCCACACGATGAGGCAGACGAGCACCGCCAGAGGTGCCAAGCCCCAGATCACAGGGTTGCCCACCGAGGTGATCGCCGAGGAACACTTCTCGACCATGCACCCCATATCGCCCTGGTCGTAGGACTCGTAGTAGAACGACGTCGGACGCCACTGCACGATCCACCCCCACGGATTCGACATGTACGGGTGCTCCGAGTCGAGCCCGACATGGAACGAATACGCCGTGTAGTGGTAGTGCGCCAACGACGGCAGCCAGTCCAACCAATCCGGCAGAGCACGCCACCAGCCGAAATTCTCCGCGGCCCACTGTCGATCCCAAGCATTGTCCGACCGGATCCACCCCGCCCAGCACGCCACATAGGTCACGAGGGCGATCGGAACGAGCTTGAGGAACGAAGGAATGCTGTCGCGGATGAACATGCCCAGCCACGGATGCACGACCCCGGCCCGATACCGCGAATGCACATCCCACAGGACGAGCAGAATCCCGAACGCCGCCAGCGCGTACAGACCCGACCACTTCACTCCCGTGGCCAGCCCGAGACTGATTCCTGCCGCAAAGACCCAAGGACGTCCGCCGAGGCGGGGCCCGAAGTTGAGCGCATCCCTGGACGTGGTCCGACGCCGACGTCGGGCTCCCGCGGTGGGTGGGGCCGCCTCGGCGACGGTGGAGGTGGAGGACACCGACTCGCTCAGCGCCGACGGGAAGGTTCGGGGGACCTCGGCGGGGTCGGCTGGGGAAGTTGGGACCGCCTCGGCGGGGTCGGCTGGGGAAGTTAGGGCCACCTCGGCGGGGGGCGACGTGGGGG
>NZ_RHFG01000047.1 GCF_004745485.1 Brevibacterium sp. S22 | reverse complement strand
ATGCCTGCCTGGTGGAGCCACTCCGGTGGCGGAGGTTTTGTTCTGAGTCAACGACCCGGCCGTGCCGGAGGTTTTCAAATGAGGCAACGATGATGGTTACGCGGAGGTTTTCTATGAGTCAACGCGGGGCCTTGCGGCAAGGCCCTATCCGTGGCATATTCTGATAATGGCAGGCACACCAGAATTCGCCCCACAGGCGATGCGTGAGTCTGCATTTCTCCACAGCCACCGGTGCTTTTCAGACTGAGAGCGCACGGGCTCTGGGCCGACGCGGTCGATCGCACTGGGACGATCTCGACGTCGGCCGATACCGGTTCTCCGTCTCCTGGACCAGCAATCTCCTAGGCCCGCATCATCGGCGACGGATTCCCGAATACGAAATCCAAACCCCCGCGTCGCCGGGGTCAGAGTTGTCGGAGGCGGAACGGACCTCGGCTCCCCTTCTGCGAGGAAGGTTCACGGTAGCCGAAACCTCAAGTACTGATCGGCCAAGGCGCCTGATGCGCCACATGACGACGGCGCCTCCCTCTTCAGCATCATCGAGCAATCGCCTCATTCCGAGGGCCTGTTTCGCGGGTCTTGCTGCCGGAAGTTGCACCAGAGAACACTTCTCGCTTGGCCCCAGTACCGACGAATGCATAGAGGTGGGGCTGTGCATCTTGCCCGGCGGTAGTGGCTCACGTGCATCCCAGGACGCCAAGCTTCTTCATGGGAAAGGGACCGGCTTCAGTTCCGATCCACAGCCTTAGGAGGCGGAGCTGGGCGCGATGCACAAGTGATTAAGGCACGGCCTGCAATCAGCGCGGGTACTGCGGGCTGAAAAAGACGTTGCGGCATCCCGGTCGACCGATAGTCTGGACAAATGCCCGATGCCCTATATTCACACCCCCGACTCGCTCGCGTCTACGACCCGCTCGACCCTGACCGGAGCGACCTCGACGCCTACCTGCAAGTTATCGAAGGCGTCGGGGCGAAAACGGTTCTCGACGTAGGCTGTGGCACAGGAACTCTGATCTCGATGCTCACCGAGTTGGGGCTGACAGCTCTGGGGGTTGACCCGGCTGAAGCGTCGATCGATGTCGCTCGCGAGAAAGTGGTCTCTGACCTCGCGGAATTCGTCGTCGGCACAGTCGTGGACGTCGCCGCCGATCCAAGCCGACACGGCACCTTTGATCTCGCTGCAATGACTGCCAACGTCGCCCAGGTGTTCCTCGACAATGACGACTGGCTCGCCAACCTTTGCGCGATCAAACTCTGCCTCCGCCCAGGTGGACACATCATTTTTGAGACAAGACAACCTGCTGATCGCGGGTGGGAGCGTTGGACGAAAGAGCAGACTCATCAAGTGGTGCATGTTGAGGGTGAAGGATCGGTCGAAGAATGGGTGCAGGTGACCAAAGTCGACGGCGAGTTTGTCACTTTCGAATCACCAACGATCTTTCACCGTGATGGAGAACGGATCGACTCCACGTCGACTCTGCGTTTCCGAAGCGAAGATGCTCTCGAGCGCACGTTATCGGATGCCGGCTTCAAAGATTGTGAGGTCCGAGATCTGCCCTACGCGCCCGGTCGTGGGTGGTTGATCCTCGCGAAGAGCTGAGCAGCCAAGATCGCTCACGCTCTGGGCAATACGCCCCTCGTGTCAGTGACGGATCGGCGTCTGGCAATCAGACAAATGCACAAACCTGCTGAAACGACACCATCATTCCGTGCGAAATGAGGGGCCCTCTCTGCCAGAGGCGACGACTATGCTTGTTTCATGGATCTACATTTGGAGGGTAAACGCGCTCTGATCACTGGCAGCAGTTCGGGTGTTGGCCGCGCCGTCGCGGACCGGCTGGCCAAAGAAGGGTGCATAGTGTTGATTCATGGACGTCATGAGCAACCATGCGAAGATGTGGCCTCCGAGATCCGTGCGCAAGGTGGTACGGCGACCATCGTACTCGGAGACTTGACTGATCCGGCCGCAGTAGTCGAGGTAGGCGAACGGGCGTTGGAGCATGGCGTTGACATTCTGGTCAACAATGCAGGTCCATTCAGCGAGCATTCCTGGGACCGTGTCAGTCCAAGCGATTGGATTCAGTCGTATCAAGGCAATGTGGTCTCTGCAGCGTCGCTTATCCGCCAGTTGACCCCGATGATGCGCGAGAGAAGCTGGGGACGTGTCATCAATATCGGCAGCCGCGCAGTGGTGAGCCCGCTGGAGAACATGGTGGACTATTCTGCTGCCAAGGCGGCCGTGCTCAACCTCACTTCTAGTTTGGCCAAGAGTCTCGCACATTCCGGGGTCACTGCGAACTGCGTGAGTCCGGGAGTCATCCTCACAGAATCTCTGGAGAGAATGTTCTCTGAACGGGAAGACAGTACCGCTGAGGCGTCGAAAGACTCCGAGCCTGATGCCATGGCAGACTATGCGCCGAATCCCACCGGTCGGCTCGGCCGCCCCGAAGACATCGCCACAGCAATCGCCTACCTCGCGAGCCCCCTGGCCGGATACATCAATGGTGCGAACCTCCCAGTCGACGGAGGAATCACCGGCGCCGTCTGATGTCTCACCGGTGCCCTGCTAAGGGCCCTTTATCCGAACCCCTGCGTCAGTTCCGCCTCTCGCAACCGGTCATCCGACACTAGATCTCAGGGCCTCTTGCACGCCGAGTCTCACTTCGTGACCTCGACTCCAGATCTGAGGCAACCCTCGAATAGTGGACACCCAAGTCAGCGGGATCTCCGGTCCTGCCGGAAAGCCAGATCAGAAGCGACAGCGTCAGCTTCGCACTCATCGGAATACGTTTCCAGAGACCTGCCGCTGCTTAACCGATGATCTGTCGTTCGGCCTGCTCGCTCACGTCTTCTCCCGGCGGGATAGTGGACCGGGCCATGCGTACGAGCAGGGGGCCTCACGCGTCACCTTGGCATTGACGAACTCAGTCAGCACATATTGTTACCTACCTTCTTAATGTAGTACAGTAACTATATGCATTCCTCGATCGTAGACAAGCTGATGGCCATCACGAGCATGTTCCAGCAGGACATGGCCCGGGCCTTCGCCGGCACTCCATTCACGGAGTCGCGCGTCGCCGTCTTGTGGACGTTGGCACTGAGCGGCCCATCTACCCAGCAGACGCTCGCCGCGGCGTTGTCGGTGACACCTCGCAACATCTCTGGCCTCGTGGACGCGCTGGAGCAGCACGGATACGTTGAGCGCATCGCGCATCCCACCGACCGCCGTGCCGTGCTGGTGACCCTCACCTCGAACGGCGAGACGGCGATGGCCCGGATGCAGGAGGAGCACGCCCACCTGGAAGGCGAGTTGCGTGACGCGGTCGCGCCCGAGCACCTCGATGCACTCGAACAGGGCATCGACGCGATCATCGCCCGCCTCACCACGCTGGTGAGTGCGGAGCAGCCGGAAGCAGAGGACGGCTGATGGGCATCACCGACCGAACCAACATTGAGGTCATCCTGGAACGACCGACGACAATCCTCCTTCCCGGTCTGCCGCCGAAGGGCGACGAGCAGGTCGTCGACTGCGTCAACCTCTGGGCCGATGGGCCGAGGACCTCACTTTTCCCGGTGCGAGAGCATATCGGTTCTGAGGCGGACAGCGTCAGGGCCAAGAAGGCGTAGGTTTAGGCCGCGCAGGATGAAGAACGGAGAAAGCGCATGAGTCAATACTGCAGCAGCCCCGCAATCGAGGTGAGCGGCCTGGTCAAGAGATTCAGTGACACCACCGCTCTCGACGGCATCGACTTCACTGCGGAGCCCGGGGCCGTACTCGGGCTGCTCGGCCCGAACGGTTCGGGCAAGACCACCACGGTGCGCATCCTCGCTACCCTGGCGAAGGCCGATGAAGGCATTGCTCGAGTCTGCGGATATGAGGTCATTCGAGACGCCTACAAGGTGCGGCAGCTCATCGGCCTCACCGGGCAGTATGCCTCGGTGGATAAGGACCTCAGCGGGCACCAGAATCTCACCATGATCGGTCGGTTGCTGGGCATGTCCCGCAAGCAGGCCCGAGCCCGTGCTTCCGACCTCATCGAAGAAGCCGGGCTCACCGACGCCGCAGCCAAACCGGCGAAGAGCTATTCCGGCGGGATGCGCCGCCGCCTCGACCTCGCAGCGAGCATCATCGGCGATGCTGCGGTCGTGTTCCTTGATGAACCCACCACTGGCCTCGACCCTGCCCGGAGGGGTGAAACCTGGGCGATGATCCGCAGACTCGCCGCGCAAGGGTCCACGGTGCTCCTCACTACGCAGTACCTCGAAGAAGCCGATCACCTGGCAAACGACATCATCGTCATCGACTCAGGCACGGTCGTCGCACGCGGCACTCCCGACAGCCTCAAACGGCGTATGGGAAGCCAGACGCTCGATCTGCGCCTGAGCGACCCCACCCAGCTCGACGAAGCAACGAATCGCGTCCAGAACATCATCAACGCAACCCCGGTCGTCGATGCACACACCGGAGTGTTGAGCGCAGCTGTGACCGATGGCGAGGTGATGCCCGCCATCGTGCGGAGCCTCGATGAGGCCGCCATCGGAGTCAGCGACCTCTCGCTGCGCCTCCCGAGTCTCGACGACGTCTTCCTGACGCTGACCGGACACCGTGCGACCCCTGCCGACGAGAAAAACGAGAAGGAGGCAGCAGAATGACTGCCGCAACGCTCCCCACCGCCCACACACCACTGAGGAAGCACATCGGGCTCGGGCAGGTGTTGGTCCAGTCCGCGACGCTGTCCCGACGAGGCATCGTCAAGCTTCGTCGGCACCCGGCGGGCCTCGCCGACGTTATCATCGGCCCCGCGATCTTCCTCGTGCTCTTCGGCTACGTTTTCGGCGGTGCCATATCCGGTGACACTGGCGATTACCTGCAGTACGTCTTTCCCGGCATCCTCGGCATGATGAGCCTCTTCGCCACGATGGGCGTCGGCGTATCCCTCAGCACCGACCTCTCTGAGGGAATCTTCGACCGCTTCCGCAGCCTCCCCATCGCCCGCATCGCCCCACTCGTCGGTGCCATCGGCAGCGACATAGTCCGTCAGCTCGTCTCACTCGCAGCGCTCATCGGCTTCGGGCTGTTACTCGGCGTACGATTCGAGACCAACCTATGGTCGGTGCTTTCCGGATGTGCCCTCGCCCTCGCGTTCGCCCTCGCGGTGTCATGGGCGGTGGTCCTCCTCGCCCTGGCGATCAAAGACCCGATGGCAGTGCAAGGTCTCGGCGCAGTCATCATTCTCCCCCTTGCCTTCGCCAGCAACATTTTCGTACCGGTCGAGACGATGCCGGGCTGGATGCAGACCTTCGCCTCATGGAACCCGATCGGGCACCTGGTCGACGCCGTGCGCGGTCTCATGATGGGCGGCCCCGTCAGCGAGCCTCTGATGCTCACTCTCATCTGGATGGCGGTGTTCGTGGTCGTGTTCGCTCCACTGTCGCTCATCGCCTACAACCGACGCGCATAGACGAAGTCGCTGGCGCGGAGGCGCTGCCTCGCCTACCTGCCGAAAGGCAATCCCCTGGTCACCGCTGCGCGCGGAGCTCCCACACGATCAGCCAGCTGCACGAGGACGATTGCTGTCTCCGCATGGTCAGCGAGAACGAACGCATGGCGAACTTCTGACAAGTCGCAGCGGACCGACAGGACCAGACCCTGCATGCGGCAACGCACGCTCCCCCAGAAGGTCGGCGAACGTGGGAGCGCTCTGGCAGGCGTCTTGCCGTGGGTACTGGTGGCTGGCCTCACGGGAGGGGGCACCGTGATCGAACACACTTCACTCGGCAGCTGCGATGCTGCGGCCCCGGCTGGTTCACCTCCTTGCCGGACGTGAACTCAGCACGGATGATCCGCACGAGCGAGTCGCCTTGAGCCATCCGACGTCATCACCACATCGGTGGTCCGAGTGCGATCGGCCGAATTCGGATACACCGAGGTTGGAAGACTAAAGGTTGAGTTGATTCCGGCGCTTATGTCGCCGCCAGACTCGGCTCGGAAGAGATCCCGAACTGTGAACGCAGCGCCCTTACAGCTGCGTACCATCCGTTCATTCCGTGCACGCCAGGAGCAGGCGGCGTGGCCTGCGAACACAAAAACACACCAGGAGCACCTAGGCTGTACTCGTCCCAAGCCACACGTGGTCGTGCCATCATCCGATAGAAGGTCACAAGACCAGTCGCGATGTCGCCGCCAACGTAGTTCTGATTGTGGTCAGCCATCTGCGAGGCAGGTATCGATACGTAGTCGACAATGGTGTCGCGGAAGCCCGGAGCGAAGCGCTCGATCTGACCGATGATGCTTTCTGCTGGATCCACTGAACAGTCGAACGGCACATGGCAATATGTCCACAGAGGACGCAGGCCACCGACTTCCCGTCCTGGATCGAACACAGTCGGATCAGATACCAAGCACACTGGATGTTCGGGCATGCGACCATGCGCGACCTCTGCTTCAGCGAAAGCCATCTGAGCACGGGTTCCACCAACATGAACAGTTCCAGCTCGACCGACAGCGGGATCTGCCCACGGGACCGGACCATTGAGAACAAAGTCGACTTTGGCTGCTGCATTGCCGTGTTTGAAAGTCCGCAGCGCTTTGTCGACACCGGGCGGCAGAACTCCTCTGAAGATACTCGCCGCGTCGGCGGCCGAAGTGTCAAGGAGATAGGCGTTGGCATGCGGCATATCAGAGACGTGTCGAATCCGCGCTTCCGTCGTCATGGTGCCGCCGTGCTCTTCGAAGTCCGCGACCATGCTGTCGACGATCGCCTGCGATCCGCCTATCGGTGCCGGCCATCCGACTGAGTGGGCCAACATCGACAGCATCGTGGCAGTTGCAGCACCGGCCATGCTGGGAAGCTTGCCGATTGTGTGGGCAGATACTCCTGTAAACAGTGATTGAGTCGCCTCGTGTGTGAAGGGCACGTTCCACAGTCGCCCGGATTGCGACAGCAATCGTGTTCCGAATCTCGCAATGCTGATGAGTCCCTGAATATCACGAAGAGTTTCAGGAAGTGACCGTTTGTCGCTGAGGGACAGCCAAGTCGAATCATCGACACGGTCCAAAAGCGGAGCGAAGAAGCGTCGCCACTCGGGTCCGGCCTTGCCAAGACGATCAGTAGTCTTGTTCAGATCGTGGTAAGCAAGCGCGGCGCACCCTCCGTCGAGCGGTTGAGCGTAGGCAATTTCAGGGGTGAAGAATTCGACGCCTCGAGCACGGAGGTCGAACTCTGCGAAGAACGGGCTGGCAAGCGCGAGGGGATGCCCGGCCGAACACATATCGTGGGTGATGCCCGGAGCGATCCCTAAATCGAGAGTCCTCGCCCCACCGCCGATAGTAGGTTGCGCCTCATACACATGAACGCTCAGTCCTGCGCGAGCCATGGTCACCGCTGCAGACAGACCGTTGGGGCCGGACCCGACGACAATGACGTCGGCCTCACCACGATTCATTGAAGCAGTCCAACTTGGTCGCTTGACTCCGCCTGTCGAAACGGCAAGACGGAAATACGGACTTCGCACACAATGCGGTTGGCTTGGCCAGCGCACCTGGGTTTGGAAAGCGATGACCTTGAGCGGGTCCTCTGCCTGCGTCTTTCACCGGTGGCTGACGGCTGATCAGTCAATCTTCATCGCCTTATCTGTGCGTCTCGAACGATCAAAGCAATCTGGAGCCTGCCGGAAACCTCGAGTTTGTTGAAGATACTGCTGACTTGAGCCTTGACGGTCGGGACAGAAATATAGAGTTCCCGAGAAATATCAGCGTTGGCTTTGCCGTCGCTGATTGCAATTGCGACTTCCAGTTCTCGCGGAGACAGTCGCTTCAGTTGCCGCTGCGCGATCTTCTGCCGGTCGGAATTGAGATGCACCAGACCGATGAGCTGCCGAGACACTGACGGCGACAGCAACGTGTGTCCATGTGCTGCGCTGCGAATCGCCTCCAGCAGCTCTGCCGGTTCCGTGTCTTTGAGCAAGTAACCGGTTGCACCAACCCTCAGCGCTTCGGTGACTTCTTCATCGAGATGAAAAGTCGTGAGCACGATGACTGCCGGAGACGCAGGTCTGCGTTTGATCAACTCAGTCGCTTGGATCCCGTTCATCTGGGGCATGCGGATGTCCATGAGGACGACGTCGACGCCCTCGAGATCGGAATCGACGACCTCCTGACCGTCGGAGAAGCAGCCAAAAAGGATCACTCCATCAGTTGGAGACAAGACAGCTGTCAACGCTGCCCGTACGTAAGGGTCATCATCGACTACAGCGACGGTGATGGCCGATTCTCTGCCCGTCATCACTTCTCCTCCCACGGCAACCACACTTCCACCTCGAACTTATCCGCAACCGTCCGGCCTGCGGTCAACCAGCCGTCATGGACCTTGATACGTTCCGCCATCCCCAGCAAGCCAAACCCTCCCGAGCTGCCTCGACCATCGTCAGAGCCCACAGCGTTTGTCGACCGAATCGAAAGACCGGATTCGGTGTTCCCCGCGATCACCAAGGTGAGCAGACGATCAGAACTGTGCTTACGGGCATTTGTCAGAAGCTCCTGAACCGCTCGATACGCAATACGTGCGATGTTCGGGGGCAGTCCTGGAGCTAGCGAGACTTCAGCGTCAACCTCTTGGCCTGAAGCTCGCGATTCTTCGACCAGTTCGAGAATGCTCGCTCGTGCAGAATCCCGGTCAACGCAGACTTCGGCGGCCCGTCCCAAACGAACTCCACCGACAACAGTTCGCAGTTCGGCAAGCGCGTCGTTCGAATTCTTCTGCAGCGTTGCCGCAAGTTCGGCCAGGTCCGAGGGGATCTGGTCTCTTCTGAAGCTCAACGCGCCTGCACTCATGCTGATCAATGACAGTCGGTGCGCCAGTGAGTCATGCATATCCCGAGCGATCTCCTCTCGTTCAACACGGCGAGCCCAATCAGCAACGAGATCTCGCTCCCGAGCCAATTGTTCCGCACGCTCTCCGAGTGCTCGTACAACTTCGCGTCGAGACCGCAGTGCCATTCCCCACCCGACGACGAGCAGGGACCCAAGGCCAAGAGGAATGGCGGCTTTCCAGAAGTCACCTTCGGCAAGCGGTGTTCCCACGAGAATCTGCATGGGGGCACTGATCAGTGCCAGCACCGTGATCCACAGGGTTGGGGCCAACCGCCGATGGCTTGCTACAGAGAACAGTGCAATAAGGCTGGGCCCCGACAATATCGGGAGAACGATCGAGCCGACGATGAGCGTGGTGGCCAGAATGATGCCGTATTTCCGCCGCCACCACTGTGCAAAGATACTCAGAACACCCACCGTGTAGCTCACGATATAGTACCCGGCCCCGGCATATTTCGGCTCCGGTTCGGGATCGATCACCCATACAGTCACCATCAGGGCGGCAATCGCCATCGCGCCGGCGTCGAGCCAACGCTGACCAGTCTTGCGACGAGACTTGCCGAAAGCTTCGTCCCCCATCTGCCGCTCCTTCAGACTCGGATCTAGGTGTCACTCATACCAGCATGCCGCGTGGCACCAATACCTGCGACCCCTAATCGCTTCGAATGAGTAGGCGGCCCCTTCTACTCGTCCCGCCGCAGTTGACTCGCAAACGCCGCTGCAATGAATAGTGAGAGCCAGCCGATTGTGACACCGACGGTCGTTCCAGTCTCCATATAGCCGACTGTTCCCGGCTGCGCTTGGCCGGTCAGGCTTTCCATGGGTCCCCCTGGCGCAAGTCGCACAGCGATATCGGCCCACACTGATGAACCGAGTTCTGCCATCACCATGGGGAAGAACGCAATCAAGAGTGTGAGTAGAACGGCTCCCGTTGCATGGCGCGTGACGAAGGCCAGGCTCGCAGCGATCAAAGGGTAAACGAGTGTGAACACGCCAGTGACTGTCACAGCTCGGATAGTGCTGACATCGCCCAAACCAATGCTTGGCCGGTCCGTTCCCGAGAGGATCAGCTGACCGACTGCGTAGCACAAGAAGGAGAGAACGAGGCCGCTCAGCAGACTGATCGCCGCTACGAACAGCAGTTTCGAAGTGACCAGTCGCCCGCGACGTGGTGTCACCGCAAGTGATTGCTGGATCATGCCCGTTGAGTATTCTGTCGCCACGACATTTGATGCCAGTACAACGAGAAGCCATGTTCCAAGGAAGGGACCGATCAGGCTTAGCGACAGCGGATCTGCGCTGCCGTCGTTGAACACGGTGATAAGCACAGTGACGAACACTGCCACCCCTATCGAGAGCGCAATCGTCAGACCCGTGGACTTGGCGCTCAGGATCTTGACAATTTCGCCCTCCAGGCAATCACGCAGTCGGGGACGGGCGCTCGCTGTCTGGATTGGATCTGCTGTGGCCACCTCAACCACCCGTTCGTGCAGTCGTCGCCACAGAGGCGAGCATTGGATCGTGTTCCGTACCTTCATACTCGAGTGCGCCCGCGGTCAGATCCATAAATGCTTGCTCCAACGTTGTCTGTACCTGAGCCAGGTGATGTAGTGGGAGGCCGCTGCCGACAACAATCTCACCGACTTGAGCTGCCGAAAAGTTGCGGATGATCAGCGTTCTACCACTATCGTCGGTGCTGTCCCGCTCCACGCTTGCGTCGGACCTTTCGAGAAGACGCACAAGCTCGTCGGGCTCGGGAGAGACTGCGACGGTATGACTCGATCGCGCATGCTGATGAAGGTCGGCCATCGTGGACTCCACAATCAAGCGCCCCCGGCCGATGACAATGATTCGATCAGCCACTGTTTCCATTTCCGATAGCAGGTGGCTGGAGATGAAAACAGTACGGCCCTCGTTCGCCAGCTCCTTGAAGAGCGATCTGGCCCACATCACCCCTTGGGGGTCGAGTCCGTTGATCGGCTCATCGAGAATCAGATGCGTGGGATCGCCGAGTAGGGCGGACGCGATTCCCAAACGTTGGCGCATCCCAAGAGAGAAGTCGCGAACCTGTTTCCGGGCCGCCTCTCCCAACCCAGTCTGTTCGAGCACCTCATCGATCCGCGATTTCGGAAGTCGAGCAGCTCGCGCCTGCCAGGCCAGATAAGCGCAGGCAGTCAAGCGAGGTTGTCGGCTGCCAGACTCAAGCATCGCACCGACGGTGCGTGAGGGAGCCGGAAGGTCAGCAAACTTCTCGCCGTCGACGAGCGCGACGCCATCACTGGGACGATCAAGGCCCAAGATCATTCTCATGGTGGTGGACTTTCCGGCCCCATTCGGCCCAAGAAACCCGGTGATGGAGCCGTTGGGGACAGTAAACGAAAGGTCATCGACAACAGTGGCATCGCCATAGCGTTTGGTGAGGTGATGGGTTTGAATCACGACTGCCACTCCAGAAGTGCGTCTTCCCAGTCAGGGTTGTCCGTCTTCTCGAGAAATGCCCGGTGGTTGAATAGGACATACATTACGGTTCCGTCTTTGAGTTCAATAATGACCGGAGCTCCCCATTTGGCCGAGGCACCGCCGATGAAGGCACCATAATGCTTGTCAAATTGGCGAGTGACTCTCCGAACCGATGTCGGAGAGAGGGTGATTGAACCTTTGGTGTCCCAACTTGTGAGTTCTAGTAGAGAAGCAGTCAAGATCGCTTTCCCTCGATGGGGAAAGAGTGCCCGTTGATTGATCAACGCGGCCGCACGCTTCGCCGGCCCGGCGTCAGACAGCTCGGTGCGAAGGGCTGCAATGTACTCGCTTGATCTGATGATTGGTGTGTTCATGTCGTCGAGCCTAGGTATCGCACCTGGCTGCTGAATCGGCCTTTAGCGTCGATTTATGCGACCAAAGTATGCATTTTCGCACGATGTTCAGTTCGCTGTGGTGCCGCAGTCAGCCACTTGGGTACATTCAGGATATCGCCCAGTCCAACGGCAAGCTCAGATTCGAGGATGCCCGTGGACTCTTGTCGCACTGATTACCAGAGTGTGCAGCAAGCGCGAACTCTGTTCAGCAAGTCGACCTGATCATTCAATCGACGGCATCAATGCGTATTGGGGGTTTCATGCGAGACACGAATGTCGTTGGAAGACCATCGGGCCAGCGATCGCTGGAGCGACCGTTTCGACGGATCATCTGCGAGTTCGTCGCAGTTTTGCTTTGGCCGTTTGAGTGCGTGGCAATCGTGTTCTTTCCGTTGTTGCCTTTCGCAGCTGCCGGAATCGCTGAGTTCGAGCGAGCTCGAGCACGGGAATGTGGACAATCGATACCCCGTATCAGGCCGAATGGCGCCCCATGGATGTCGTGGGCAGCAGTACGTGTCCGCTCATCTCCTTTGTGGTCCCAAGATGTTCCTCTGACCCTCGCGTCGGCTGTTGTCGGCCTGGCTTCGAGCACAACATTCGCTGTTGCGCTTATAGCATCGGTGGTTCTCATAGCCACACCAGTTCTGGTCAGTCGGGGAACCGGTGCAGTATTCGGTCCTGTGGAAGTTTCGGATGCACCCGGTGCGGTTTCTGTAGTTCTGATCTGCACAGTTGTCCTGCTGCTCATGGGCACTTCAGCTGTGTGGCTGTCTCTTCTGCGAGACGCTATCGTGCGTGCAGTGAGCCGTCCCGCGACCTCACAGCTTGTCTCCGAGCTCAGAGACGTCCGGTCCAACCGGGCAGAGATCGTCTCTGCGTTCGAACTTGAGCGACAGCGGATTGAACAGGACCTTCATGACGGCGTTCAGCAAGATCTCTTGGCACTGTCAATGAGCCTCGGGCTGCTCGACTACCGTCTCGGACCGACGAGTGGCGAGCATGACCTTGTCTTACGCGCTCGCAGGCAAGTCGAGACGTCTCTGCAATCTCTGCGAGAAATCGTGCACGGGGTGCACCCGAAAGAACTGTCAGACCTCGGGTTGAATGCCGCCATCACGGGCCTCTGCGAAAGGTCTGCCGTCGCTGTCGAGATCGATATCGACGGCAAAACTGACGAGATCTGTTCCACCACAGCTAGCGCACTGTACTTCGCAGCCTCTGAGGCGCTGAGCAACGTAGCCAGACATGCAGGCACAGGTCGGGCCTATCTCAGACTCAGACGCCTCAATGGCAGACTGTCGCTACTTGTGTCTGACAACGGCAGAGGCACAGCACACATCGATACGAAGAAGCGTACGGGCCTCGCCGGTCTACGTCACCGTATGCAGAGTGTGAATGGAGACCTCCACATCCACTCGGATCCGCACAAAGGGACTCGGATTGAAGCGACTGCTCCCGCAGTGCTCTCAACGTCGACGGGCGAACCGAGCCGTTACGTCAGTCATGAGCGTGAAGCATGAGGATCGTGATCGCTGAGGATGCCGCGCTCATCCGCGCGGGCCTGTCAGAGATTCTGACATCCGCCGGGCACGAGGTCACAGGCGAAGTCTGCGACGCTACCGAATTGGAAAACGTGCTGAGAGAACTCGCTGAGACGAGCTCTCTTCCGGACCTCGTTGTCAGCGACGTGCGCATGCCGCCGAGAAATGCCGACGACGGTCTGGAAGCAGCTGTTCGGCTGCGTGAGAAGCACCCTGACTTGCCAATAGTTCTTCTCTCCGCCTATATCGGGGGACCATACCTTCGAAGACTCGTCCAGAATGAAGCTTCGCAAGGCGGGATCGGATACCTGCTCAAAGAACGAGTGAGTCACGTCCGCGAGTTTCTTCAATCGCTCGACGTCGTCGCCAGTGGCGGCTTCGTCATCGACCCGGAGGTTCTGCATGCAGCCATGCACAACGAACGCGACGAATACCCCGGCGGGCACCTCACTGAGAAAGAACGCCAGGTCATCGAGTTCATGTCTCGTGGCCTATCGAATACTCAGATAAGCGATCAGCTGAGCATTTCCGCTCAAGGTACGAGTAAACATATTGCATCCATATTCCAGAAGATGGGGCTACATGCTGATGAGGACAACCGTCGCGTGCGAGCCATCCTCCGCTGGCTTCGAACCTAAAAGGGATACGATTCCCCTGCATCGCTCCATGACGATGCGTAAAGCGAATCGCTGCGTCATCAGCTTTCACTGCCGACCGTCTTCAACGGATCGACCTCGGTGCCTTTCGGCACTGTGATCCGATAACTGACCTGACAGATTCCAACCGTTGACGCACACGGTTTGCCCAAATCCAGTGTGCCCTGTTCAAGCGTCCATTCTGGATCGTCTGGCGCAGTTCCGAACGCAGTGCGATATTCTCGAACTGTGATTGATCCAGGCTCACCGTGGTCCACTTCCACGTCCGCGTAGTCGTTGGCGACTTCTAAAACTGTCTCGTCGAAATCAAAGGACTCGACGCGTTGTGCATCAGAATCTTTCCCCGTCGAGGGCGGACCGCAGCCGTTCAAAGCCGCCACGAGGCCGATGGCAACCAGGCCGTATATTGTCGTCCTCTCCACAGCAGGAAGCAGCGGCAAACTGACGTTGTTTTGATCACTCACGAGTATTCTCCTTGTGTATTTGTTGACCGCGGTTTTTCATCGCGTGCATTTTGGACAGGCTGATGGATTGAGATAAGAGCGGTACCGATGGCCAATCCGATAGTGGCCAAAGAAATAACAAGAAATGCCGACCACGGGAGCTCATGCAAGGCAGAGCTGAGACTGATGTCGCTGACGCTGCTCAAGACGAGAATCGTGGCCGAAAGAAACAATGCTTCATACAGGAGAGCTGTGATGGCGTAGATGATGCCTTCGAGGCAGACTGTCTGCAGAAGTAATTTCCTACTTGCACCTGCAGCAATGAGAAGTCGCCGCTCTCGGGCCCGTGACTGACCGATCAGCGCGATAATACAGATTCCGCCGCCCCATGCGACAACTATCGTCGGCCCGAGCAGAACACCGATTTCGGTAAGAGAGGTGCCCCCGCCCGAGATGGCACCTCCACCATAAAGTACCGCCAGCAACGACGATGCGATCGCAAACGGCACAACTGTTGCCAGAGTGCGTGAAGCAGCAAAGCGACAAGCTTCGCGAGCTAGAAACCATGGGGCGGACTGCGAGAATACGAGAGCCGTCCATCCCCAGAGCAGTGGCCGAATCGTCCACAACGGAACAAGCAATGTTGCAACGATCAAAAGCAGCAGACCTGACAAGGCTCCAGCCGCCCGGTCATCCGAACCGCCCAAAGGCAATAACGACACGGCCAAGAGAATTGCCGTACCTCCGACAAACAGCATGACGGCGAGGCCTGAGCGGACCCACGCTATATGCGGCTTGTGCGTGCTGGCTTCGCGCAAAGCAGTCGCTGCTGGAATCTTCGACGCTCTCCTGGTGGGTCCCCATGTTCCCCAGACGGCGGCCAACACCACGAGGAGAAGGATTGCGTACGGGTGCCAATATGCGGCCACCGGCAACTGACCCGAAGCAACAATGCCGATCGCTGCCCATTGCCACAGGATCACCGTCGCAGCTGCATACGACAACGGAATCGCTGCTGCTGCGGCAAACAGGACGAGGCATGCAATCTCGGCTCTTAACATTCGCTTCAATTGTTTGGGGGTGAACCCGATAAACAGCAACCTCGCATGGTTCGGCGCTTGGCTGGTGAGAATGAAACCAGCGGTCGATCCCACGACCCCGGACGTTGCAGTCAACGTCAGAAGTGAAACCGTGCCTCCGAGAACGCGAACTCCTTCCAGCGCATCGTTCACGGGGGCGGGCTCAGCTGTGTGCAGCCCAGAAGAGACCGCGATGATGACACCTCCGGCACACGCAGCTCCGAGACCCGCCGATACAAACGCCGGCAGCCAGAGTCGGATGTGGAATCGGAGATCTGAAAGCATGAATTTCAGCAACGAGGACGCTCCTTGATCTGAAGAAGGCATTCTGAGATTCGCTCCGGAGAACCGCCAGGAAGGTCGAATCTGAAACGTCCCGATTCCATGACGTATACATGATCCGCACGTGCCGCGGCGTGCACGTCGTGAGTCACCATTACGACGGCGGCTCCTTCGCTGGCCGTCCTGCGCAGCCAATGGAGAACCTTCGCTGAAGCGGACAGGTCCAACGATCCTGTCGGTTCATCGGCGAAGACGATCTCAGTGTGGTTGGCCATGACTCTCGCGATGGCGGTCCTTTGTTGTTCTCCTCCCGAAAGCTGGTGAGGACGATGACTCTTCCGATGGGAGAGTCCCACTTCGTCAAGATTCTCATCTGCTTTGGTTCGGCCCATCGGTTGTCTACGCAATAATGATGGCAACCGGACGTTGTCGCGAGCGGTCAGAGAGCCAACGAGGTTGTGCTCTTGAAAAACAAACCCGATGTGAGCTCGACGCAGAACCGCGCGTCGTTCGTAGCTCAACTTCGAAATCTCAGAGCCAGCGATGACCACCTCACCGGCGTCAGTGTCCTCGAGACCGCCTGCGCAGTGCAGGAGAGTCGATTTCCCCGAGCCAGACGGTCCGACAATTGCAATAAATGTTCCAGAATGAACAGTCATGGACACGTCCGACAGGATGGTCACAGGCATTTCGCTTCCGGGGCTGGGAAAAGATTTCTGTAAGCCATGAACTTGCAGCGCGGGTAGCCCGGTTCCCGAATTTTCAGTCATAGGATCATTTCAGCAACTCCGACGATGCAGGGAAATGGAGCCGCGTCCCGAATATTCGGTGGTGCTGTCTATACCTCGATAAGCAGCCAAGCTATTCACTGCTGCACACGGTCGTGGAGCTGTTGAGCAGCAACGATGATGGGCTGTTTCGTATACGAGGTGGAATACGGCTCAGGGCCGATCACGGAGCAAAACTGAGTTCAGTGCTAGGCAGCTGACACCAATACAGACGACGGCATCTAGACCGTGTGCAATAAATGAACCGACCGCAGTTGGCCCGCCCCAGGCATTCAACGTCAGCGCTGGATTGAAGCCGACAGTGGCTTGAAATCCCATCCTGAAGACAAGGAAGAAGTTGAACACCATCAGCGCTGTTCCGATGACGGTTCGAATCACTCCGCCGAATGACGTACGCGCTGACCGTATCGTCCAGGCGGCTCTAGAAGTTGTACGTATGCTGACCGGCCAGGTCACCCAGCGACAAGACCTGGAGCGCAGACTCACAATGAGCGCAGACACACCGACAACTGCACCGACGACTGCGTGAGGAACGATGGCATTGAGCTCAGGACGATGCTCGCCGGACAATGATCCGGTATTCGTTGCCGTGATTGCGCCCAGCAACATACCGATGAGCAGGACGACCGAGCACATGAAAACCATTGTCTTCGAAACTCTTCGCCATGGTCGTTGCCGCATGGACTTACCTCGCAGTACTTCTCGCACCCTCAAGTCTGCCGACCGCGGGCGCGGGTATGTCGTTGGTGAATCAGCGCTTCACCATGAATGTAGCGCCGATCATGGAACATACGCCCATTTTCTATACTTTGGTCGGAACTTCCGATACGTCGGTAGGCCTCTCCGTTCTGGAACGTGGACCGGAAGAGCAATTATCAGTAAGGTTAGGCTCACCTATTGTGGCGCTGAGGTCGGTTTGCGCCCTTTTATACGAACTGGGAGTCTCTCGTGCACTTATCGAACCATCAAAGAAGAGTCGCTGACCTCCGCGGCCAAATCCATCGCATTTCAAACCATCTGACTCGCCGCAGATTGTTGGCAGCGGGGCTCAGCACTATGGCTTTTGGGACCGTGGGCTGTTCATCGATCGGCGACCATGATTCTCCTGGCGCACACGCTCGGAGCATCGAACACGCTTTTGGATCAACCCAGGTACCTGAAGATCCTGAACGTGTGGTGGCCCTCGGATACACCGATGTCGAAGTCTTGCTCTCCCTGGGCATCGTGCCCGTCGGCTTCACCGATTTCTTCGGCACGGGGCTCAATGATTGGGCTCGGCACCTTGCCGGGAAGAAGACTCCGGAGCGCTGGGAACTCACCGACGGAGTGCCGCTTGAGAAGATCATCGAGCTGGAACCAGACCTCGTTATTGCCAGCGATGCTCTGGACAAGTCCAGCTATGACCGGCTGAATGCGGCAGTGCCGACCGTGGGGCCATTTGAAAAGAATGCCGCCTTCGGCACCCCGTGGCGTGATCACACTCGCCGCACGGCCAAAGCTGTCAACCGAGTCGATCGAGGCGAGAAGGTCATCAGTGAGCTGGAAGAACGGTACGCGGACGCCCAAGCGCGACATTCAGCTTTTCTCGACACGACGCTCACGTACACTTGGCCGATTGCGCCCGACTACTATGTCTACGGCGCAAGCGATCCGCGGGTGCAGGTGTTCCTGGAACTCGGGTTCGTACTGACGGAAGCAGTTGAAGACCTCGACCGTGACGAATCCAAGGCGTCGGAGGCCGGAATCGCACTCAGCGCCGAACGGCTCAACCTGCTCGATGCCGACCTCATCGTTGCCCAGAACTATGGGGATGAACGCGACGGTGTTGAACGGCGCGATCTGTTCGGCAACATCCCCGCAGTAAAACAGGGCAACCTCCTCTGGCTGCCCGAACGAATCTCCGATGGCCTGGCATTCGGGACAGCCTTGAGCACCTCAGCAGTTCTGGACGATCTAGTGGCATTGATCAGCAAAACAGTGGATTAGCTCTCACTACCGTGCGCACGCCAGCCCGCTGACTGTCAGGTCCGAATTCCGCCAGACACGGGCAAAGTGCCTTGGTTCACTTGAGACATGATGTATATCACTCGAGATAAGACAACCCAGTTTCATGCTCTCCACCATGCAGAGTCCCCTCTTTTACTCAGCAATGCGTGGGATGCCGCATCAGCACGAATTGCTGAGGCAACGGGAGTATCGGCGATCGCCACCACCAGCGCCGGTATCTCCTGGGCCGCGGGACTACCCGATGGCGACTATCTGGAAAGATCGCGGGCCGTAGCTGTGGCCGAATCCATCATTGGGGCAAGCGAGCTTCCGGTAACTGCGGATATTGAGGGCGGATACGCGGACACAGCTTACGGTGTCTCCGAAACGGTCAAAGCCTTTCTCGACGTCGGGGTCGTCGGAATCAACATCGAAGACGGAGACAGATCGGCCGATGACGCGGGCAACCGGATTGCAATGGCAAAGAAGGCTGCGGACTCTGCCGGTGTCGACCTGTTCATCAACGCTCGCACCGATGTCTTCCTCAAAGAGGCCGGACCCGACGAGGACCTGGTTTCCCTTGCTGTCTCCCGGGCCGAACGATTCATCGACGCTGGCGCCGACGGAATCTTCGTGCCGGGTGCCACTGAGATCGACACCGTTGCCGCACTCGTTGAACGCATTGATGCGCCTCTGAATCTTATGGTCGGGCCCGGAGCTCCCACCGTGCAGGACTTGGCCGCACTCGGCGTTGCACGAGTGAGTCTAGGCTCCGCGGTGGCTCAGGCCGCCTACGCCGTAGTGAAGAATGCAACCGCGGAGCTCTTAACATCCGGAAGCTACTCTCGGCTTGAGGATTCGCTCGATTACAGCTCCCTCAATGACTTGGCCTCGATGAATCATTCTGCAGATCAGTAGTCGATGCTGGGCTTGCACCTCCAAGCTGGAGGCAGATGCAACTCAACTTGGTCGCTGCAGCCAGGCGAGCGCGTTTGCTTTCGAGCTATCGCATCACTTCGAAACACTCTTGGCCTGAAGCCCCCCCCTGAAGCCTCATTGCAATACCTCCGGGAAAGAAACATCGTTGCCTCAGAGGAAAACCTCCGGCACAGCAGGGTCGTTGCCTCAGATGAGAACCTCCGGAAGTTCACCCGTGTTCCCAGAACCGG